>NZ_JAEKEU010000039.1:0-1165108 GCF_016650935.1 Bacillus sp. TH25
TCTTCCGCTCCAATTTTCAGTATGACATGCCGGGGTGGCGGAACAGGCAGACGCACAGGACTTAAAATCCTGCGGTGGGTGACCACCGTGCGGGTTCGACCCCCGCCCTCGGCACCATATGCGCCCGTAGCTCAATTGGATAGAGCGTTTGACTACGGATCAAGAGGTTAGGGGTTCGACTCCTCTCGGGCGCGTTTTTTATTAACGGGAAGTGGCTCAGCTTGGTAGAGCACCTGGTTTGGGACCAGGGGGTCGCAGGTTCAAATCCTGTCTTCCCGATATTTTCAAAATATGGGGCCTTAGCTCAGCTGGGAGAGCGCCTGCCTTGCACGCAGGAGGTCAGCGGTTCGATCCCGCTAGGCTCCACTTATTTGAATATAACTTATGGCGGTGTAGCTCAGCTGGCTAGAGCGTACGGTTCATACCCGTGAGGTCGGGGGTTCGATCCCCTCCGCCGCTACCATAAAGGACCTTTAGCTCAGCTGGTTAGAGCAGACGGCTCATAACCGTCCGGTCGTAGGTTCGAGTCCTACAAGGTCCACCACTCAAAGTTCATATCTCGGAGGTATACCCAAGTTCGGCTGAAGGGATCGGTCTTGAAAACCGACAGGCGGCGAGAGTCGCGCGGGGGTTCGAATCCCTCTACCTCCTCCATTTTTTCTAAATTAAATATTATATCATCGCGGGGTGGAGCAGTACGGTAGCTCGTCGGGCTCATAACCCGAAGGTCGCAGGTTCAAATCCTGTCCCCGCAACCAAATGGTCCCGTGGTGTAGTGGTTAACATGCCTGCCTGTCACGCAGGAGATCGCCGGTTCGACCCCGGTCGGGACCGCCATTTTTTTACATAAAGGCTCGGTAGCTCAGTCGGTAGAGCAGAGGACTGAAAATCCTCGTGTCGGCGGTTCGATTCCGTCCCGAGCCACCATTTTGAAATCGCAAGCCGGCTTAGCTCAATTGGTAGAGCAACTGACTTGTAATCAGTAGGTTGGGGGTTCAAGTCCTCTAGCCGGCACCACTTTCAAAATGAGCCATTAGCTCAGTTGGTAGAGCATCTGACTTTTAATCAGAGGGTCGAAGGTTCGAATCCTTCATGGCTCACCATTTTTAATTTAATGCGGGTGTAGTTTAGTGGTAAAACAAGAGCCTTCCAAGCTCTGGTCGAGAGTTCGATTCTCTTCACCCGCTTTTTATGGGCCTATAGCTCAGCTGGTTAGAGCGCACGCCTGATAAGCGTGAGGTCGATGGTTCGAGTCCATTTAGGCCCACCATAATTATTCCGCAGTAGCTCAGTGGTAGAGCTATCGGCTGTTAACCGATCGGTCGTAGGTTCGAGTCCTACCTGCGGAGCCATATTATAGAGAAGTACCCAAGTGGCTCAAGGGGCTCCCCTGCTAAGGGAGTAGATCGCGAACGCGGTGCGAGGGTTCGAATCCCTTCTTCTCTGCCAGATTTTGGCCCGTTGGTCAAGTGGTTAAGACACCGCCCTTTCACGGCGGTAACACGGGTTCGAATCCCGTACGGGTCATAATAAAAGAGATAGCATAATCTGCTATCTCTTTTTTGTTGTATAAAAGTGGACTTTTGATAGTCTGCTTTTTTTTATAGATTTTTGTATACTTTTTTCTATTTGAACCGTCTAACTAATAGAAAGGAGAGAGCGATGGAGTATGAAAAGGTCATTATAGAAACATCAAAAAGTATTTATAGATATTTGCTTAAAATTGGAATAACACCAGCAGAAGCAGAGAATATCGTTCAAGATACGATACAAAAAAGTTATATTAATTTAAATGGGATTACCTCTTCTTATACATAAGAAGAGGTAATCCCATTTTTTGAATATGTTTTAACTTTCTGCTGAATGCCCATCCGGTTTCATAACAGCATGACTATATGCGGAGTGGAGAGTTTTGTATCCTAAAAGTGCAATAATTAAGGCAAGGCCTCCTGCAATAATAGCCACACTAAATCCTGCGCGAGCTCCAAAGGTATCAATAACTAAACCAGCTACCGCTGATCCTAGAGAGACTCCAATACCAAGTCCTGTAATTGCCCAGGTCATTCCTTCGGTTATTTTTGATTCAGGTACGATTTTTTCCACCAGTCCCATAGTAATAATCATAGTAGGGGCAACAGATAAGCCTGCAAAGAAAACAATAACTACTAGCCAAGCAATAGTGTTTACGAAAACTAGTGGCAGCATTGTTACCATTGATAGTGTGACTGCTATTAAAAATTGTTTATATGGTGGAGTACTGAGTTTAAGAGTGCCGAAAATAAGACCTGCCAGGCATGAACCGATTGCATAGACGGAAAGCACAAAGCTAGCAGCTACTGTGTTTCCTTGATGCTCAGCAAAAGCCACACTAACTACATCTATTGTGCCAAATATAGTACCTATAGCGATGAGTGTGAATACAAGCACTCGTAATGTACCAATTTTAAATACTGTTCCTTTGTTTGTAATGTCGTGGGGATGTACATGTGGTTCTGTGCTTTTTTGCATGGTGAATAGGCATACCCCGATTGTAAGAAAAACACATGATAAAAGTGGCCCTGCTTCTGGGAAGAACATAACACTTAAACTGACGGATAATACAGGACCAATGATGAAGCAAATTTCATCGACGACCGATTCGAAGGAAAATGCTGTATGCAATTTATGAGATCCACGGTATAGTTTAGTCCAACGTGCACGTACCATGGCCGACATGTTTGGCATACAACCCGCACATAAGGCGGATAGAAATAGCGTCCAATAAGGAGCCTCATATTTCGTACATAGAAGTAAGAGAATCGTAAAGAAAACACTGATACCTGTAGTCGGAAGAAGTATACGAGATTGCCCTAATTGATCAGCCATACGAGAAATATGAGGAGCTAGTAAAGCTGATGATAATGTGAAGGTGGCTGCAACGGCTCCGGCAAGCCAATAGTCACCACGTAACTGAGATAACATTGTAACAATACCAATCCCCATCATTGATATGGGCATCCGAGCTATAAAGCCTGCTAATGAGAATCCTTTTGTACCAGAAGCACTGAAAATCTCACGGTAAGAATTAAACATAATAATCACCAAAGTATTTGACGTTTACATATACATTCTTCATTCTTGTAACTCCTCCTCTGTGTCGTTAATACCTTCTATAAAAAGGGACAGTGAGTCAATTTAGGGTATAAGTAAGAAGTTATATTATTTTGTAAGCTGGAAAAAATTGACATACGCACCGTATGCCAATATCATATTAACATACGGTGCGTATGTCAATTGAAATATTTTATCTCTGGATGGGGAGCTAACGTTAAAAGGAGTTATTCTTTTATATAGAGAACGATACTATAATGGGATTCATTTTGAATAAAGGGAATGAATAGAAGTAGGAGGAAAAGATGGTTAAAAAAACAAGAGCAGAAATGATCATTGAAACACGCGCTAAATTGCTGAGTGCAGCAAGAGAGGCTTTCGGTACAGTTGGATATGTAAACACATCTATGGATGATTTTACTGCATCTGTCGGTTTAACGCGTGGTGCAATTTATCATCATTTTGGCGATAAAAAAGGATTGCTAGAAGCAGTTGTAAAAGAAATTGATATGGAAATGGATAATAAATTACGGAAAGTATCAGATGAGGCGGAAGGAAATTGGGAAGGATTTGTTGGGCGCTGTCGAGCTTATTTAACGATGGCACTTGATCCAGAAATTCAGAGAATCGTACTTCGGGATGCACCAGCAGTATTAGGAACTAGCTATTATCAATCATCGCAATCACAATGTTTAGCAACAATGGGTAATATGCTTCTGCAATTGATGCAGGAGCATATTATTGAAAAAACAGACTGTGAAGCTTTAGCACGGCTCATAAATGGGGGATTAGTGGACCTCGCTTGTTGGATTGCGAATTCTGAAGATGCCGAGGCACAGTTGTCTAAAGCTTTACATAGCCTATCACTTATATTGAATGGTTTGGTGTTAGAAATGAATGCATGATCTTAACGGATATTTTTAAAATTGATATACAGTAATTGTTAAAATGGAGGTGATACAGCGCATGTTAATTTATTTGCTCCTTTCGCATTAGCAGGCTGTTTATTTATATGGATAGGAAGTAATATATTGAAAAAGAAAGAACACCTTTCATTCTTTGGATATAATACTGTATTCCATCCAAAGAATGAAAGGGTGTTAGCAAGAAGAGTAGGTGTAGTAGTTATTCTATTTGGAGTAGAAACAATATTGTTTCCACCAGTTGCATTTTTCTTCAACGTTGAGGGATTTTACTTTGGTATTTTAGCTGGGGTAGATATTGTTGTTGTATTTATTCTTCTCATAGTAGATCAGCTGGAAGTTTAATATGTTACGTTTTGCTTACTTGTATCTTGGAAAATGGTTTGTAGAATAGATTCCCATATGCTAGGGCATCAGGGAAGAAATGCCCAGCTTCGTTTATATAGTGTGTTACCGCATGAGGAGTAGTTTGAGGCTACTCTTTTATTTCTTCTATTGATGAAACGATATTATCTGTACGTTGCTAAAAATGGAGAGGGGTAAAAATATTTTTAAAGTGGTAATTAAACTTGTTTATTTCGATTCACAATCTTTATAAAACATCTTCATTGGTATTGATTCCACACTTGATCTAATCATTTTACACTCTATGTGAAAAAATTCACAAATAGGTCATAATTTGTGAAGGAATTCACAATAATCCGTGCTACAATATGTATGTAAAGAAGTTAAACAACATTAAATTAGTATTTTAATTAATTACTTAAACAATAATAAAAAATAGATGTAAACAATTGAAAGGGGAAATTAACATGAAAAAAGGTATCAATCGCGTAGTATTAGTAGGAACAGGAGCTGTAGGTTGCAGTTACGCTTACTCAATGATCAACCAAGGTGTAGCTGAAGAATTCGTACTAGTAGATGTTAATGAAGCAAAAGCAGAAGGAGAAGCAATGGACTTAAGCCATGCGGTACCATTCTCTCCAGCACCAACAAAAGTTTGGAGCGGTAGCTATGCAGATTGTAAAGATGCAGATTTAGTAGTTATCACTGCTGGATTACCACAAAAGCCAGGCGAAACTCGTTTAGACTTAGTTGAGAAAAATACAAAAATCTTTAAACAAATTGTTCGCGGTATTATGGATAGCGGATTCGATGGAATCTTCTTAATCGCAACTAACCCAGTTGATATTTTAACTTACGTAACTTGGAAAGAATCTGGTTTACCGAAAGAGCGCGTAATCGGTTCTGGTACTACTTTAGACTCTGCTCGTTTCCGTTACATGTTAGGTGACTACTTAGATGTAGATCCACGTAACGTTCATGCTTACATCGTTGGTGAGCATGGTGACACTGAACTTCCAGTATGGAGCCACGCTACTGTAGGTGTACAAAAACTAGAAACAATCTTAGCGAACAACGAACAGTATAACCAAGAAGATTTAGATAAAATCTTTGAAAATGTACGCGATGCAGCTTACCACATTATTGAACGTAAAGGCGCAACTTACTACGGAATCGGTATGTCACTACTTCGTGTAACTAAAGCGATCTTAAGCAACGAGAACAGCGTATTAACTGTATCTGCATACCTTGAAGGTCAATATGGTGAGAAAGATGCTTACGTAGGTGTTCCAGCTGTTATTAACCGCGAAGGTGTACGTGAAATCGTAGAACTTGAATTAAACGAAGAAGAAAAAGTGAAGTTCGCTCATTCTGTAAAAGTATTAAAAGAAACAATGGCACCAGTACTATAATAACTGCTAATAATTCAGAGGCGGGAAACTGCTTCCTACCTCTGAGTTAATATAAATTAATATAAATTCCTTTCCGGTTTCCCTTGTATATCCCCAATATACCCCTTTTGCTGGATAAGGGTCATTTATAGAAAAAAGCACTCTATTTTCGAATAGAGTGCTTTTGTGCGTTATCCCACTATTTGCGAGCAGAATTTCACTTTATTCTTTAGGAGTTAACCTTGTGGCAATTTTTCCTAAACGCCATTCATCTCCTGCATACTCATTAGACCATGTCCTACCTATTCCTTGAGGTGGGAGTTTTCGTCGGGAAATGATAAAATTTGTGACGAAAAATGTTGAGAAATATTTTTAAACAATAGATTATTTCGCTTGTATTTTACGTGAGAAATAGCGTGAAAAATGGAGAGAAACCAATAAAATAAATATTGAGCAACAATGAAGGGCGAGAAATAGTAAGGGAAATGAAGCGTTTACAATGAATATTCGTCAAAATTCGATATTTTACACGATAAATGTAAACATTTTAAGTGAAATTTAAGAAAAAAACGAATATTTTTTAAAAAATAACAAGGATATTTAAGTTTTTCGCAGAAATGATAAAGAGTAAAAAATTTCTGTCATCTTAGTGAGGTGAACATATTGGATGTAATAAATTGTGAAGAAGTGAAACGAGATGAGTTTCATACAGAAAAGTACTATGACAGTTATAACATCTTTGGGGCACATATTGTGACGGAGGATGGGATGCGAGGTGTACGATTCACAGTATGGGCTCCTCATGCGAAAGCAATGAGTGTTGTTGGGGATTTTAATGAATGGGATTATGAGCAACATAAGATGCTACAAGTGACAGAAGAGGGGATTTGGTCCTTGTTTGTACCGCATATTGAAGAGAATGATATATATAAGTATGCGATTGAAACGATGGACGGTGACATTATTTTAAAGGCGGATCCTTATGCAGTATATGCAGAAGTAAGACCAAATACGGCATCTGTAGTTTTTGATATAGAGGGATATGAATGGAATGATAAAAACTGGATTCGTAAGAGAAAGAAAAAATCGATTTATAAAGAAGCGATGACAGTTTATGAATTACATTTCGGTTCTTGGAAAAAGAAAGAGGATGGCGCTCTGTATTCTTACAGAGAAATGGCCGAGGAGCTCATTCCGTATGTGGTGGAACATCAATTTACACATATTGAAATTATGCCGCTTGTTGAGCATCCCTATGACCGTTCTTGGGGATATCAAGGAACAGGATATTATGCAGCGACAAGTAGATTCGGCACGCCACATGATTTGATGTATTTTGTCGATGAATGTCATAAATATGGAATCGGTGTCATTTTAGATTGGGTGCCGGGGCATTTTTGTAAAGATGCTCACGGTTTATATTTGTTTGATGGGACACCGACTTATGAATATAAAGATAGAGACGTACAAGAAAACCTGGTATGGGGAACTGTTAATTTTGATTTAGGGAAGAGAGAAGTACGTAATTTCTTAATTTCAAATGCGTTATTTTGGATGAGGCATTTCCATATTGATGGTTTCAGGGTAGATGCAGTTGCGAATATGCTGTACTGGAATAAAGAAGGAAAAGAGCAAAGTAATGAACACGCCGTTTCTTTCTTACGAGAGTTAAATGAAGCCGTGTTTGCAGAAGATGAAGAGTTTCTTATGACAGCGGAAGATTCAACAGCTTGGCCACTTGTAACAGCTCCAACATACGAGGGTGGACTTGGATTCAATTATAAATGGAATATGGGTTGGATGAATGACGTGCTGAAATATATGGAATGTGCGCCAGAGTACCGGAAATACATTCATGAGAAAATGACATTCTCTTTAATATATGCTCACTCTGAAAACTTCATATTGCCGCTTTCTCATGATGAAGTCGTTCATGGGAAAAAGTCGTTATTAAATAAAATGCCGGGAGATTACTGGGATAAGTTTGCTCAGCTTCGTTTATTATATGGATATTTCTTTACTCATCCAGGTAAGAAATTACTCTTTATGGGTGGAGAATTCGGGCAATTTGATGAGTGGAAAGACCTTGAAGATTTAGATTGGAATTTACATGATTTTGAAATGCATCGTAATATGCATGATTACTTTAAAGAGCTCATAGCATTGTATAAGCGCTCAAAACCACTTTGGCAGTTAGATCACTCGCCTGAAGGATTTCAGTGGATTGATGCTAATAATAATGAGCAAAGTATTTTCTCGTTTATCCGCCAAGGGGATAAGCAGGAAGATGCGTTAGTTGTCGTATGTAATTTTACGAAAGCTACATATGAAAACTATAAAGTAGGTGTACCAGATTTCGAGTACTATAACGAAATTTTAAACAGTGATTCGGCGCAATATGGCGGATCGGGGCAAGTTAATAAGAAACGTCTCAAGACGATTCTAGAGCCATATCATAATCAAGCGGCACATGTAGAAATTACAATTCCACCATTTGGCGTATCCATATTACGACCAGTGAAGACGAGAAAGGGGAGCAAAAAACAAGATGGCTCAAAAACAAAAGTGCGTAGCAATGTTACTAGCAGGGGGAAAAGGTAGTCGTTTAAGTGCATTAACAAAAAATTTAGCCAAGCCAGCTGTTCCATTTGGTGGTAAATATCGCATTATTGATTTTACGTTAAGTAACTGTGCAAACTCCGGTATTGAAACGTTGGGGATTTTAACACAATATCAACCGTTAGAACTTCATAATTATATTGGAATCGGAAATGCTTGGGATCTTGATCGTGTAAACGGTGGAGTCACTGTGTTACCTCCTTATGCGGAGTCTTCAGGTGTGAAGTGGTATACAGGTACGGCAAGTGCTATTTATCAAAACTTAAACTATTTAAGTCAGTATGAACCAGAATATGTCCTTATTTTATCAGGCGATCATATTTATAAAATGGATTACAGCAAAATGCTAGATTACCATATTGAGAAAGAAGCGGACGTTTCGATTTCTGTTATTGAAGTGCCGTGGGATGAAGCAAGTCGCTTTGGCATCATGAATACAAATGAAGAGATGGAAGTTGTTGAATTTGAGGAGAAACCGCAATTTCCAAGAAGTAATCTTGCATCAATGGGAATTTATATTTTTAACTGGGCTATTTTAAAAGAATATTTAGAGATGGATGCAAGAAACCCTGAATCTAGTAATGACTTCGGAAAAGATGTACTTCCGCTTTTATTAGATGAAGGGAAGAAGTTGATGGCGTATCCGTTTGAAGGATATTGGAAAGATGTTGGAACAGTGAAAAGCTTATGGGAAGCGAATATGGATTTACTTCGCGATGAAACATCGTTGAACTTGAACGATCGTAATTGGCGCATTTATTCTGTAAATCCAAACGAGCCGCCTCAATATATTGCAGAACAGGCAAAAGTAGAAGAGTCACTTATTAATGAAGGGTGCGTCATTGAAGGGGACGTGAAGCATTCTGTTTTATTCCAAGGAGTGACGGTGGAAGAAGGTAGTATGGTAATCGATTCTGTCGTTATGCCGGGGGCAAAGATTGGTAAAAACGTTGTGATTGAAAGAGCGATCGTTGGATCGGAAATGGTTATTGAAGATGGAACAATAATTCGTCCAGAAAAAAATGTTGATGATGTAGTACTAATTGCTGAAGGAAAATAGAAAAGGGGGATGAAATGAATGGGAGAAAAAATGTTAGGAATTATTAATGCAACGGGAAGTTTTCCTTCCTTAAAGAAAGTAACAGGGCATCGTTCATTAGCGGCGTTACCGTTTGGAGGCCGTTACCGCCTCATTGATTTCATGCTTTCAAATATGGTGAATTCTAATATTCATAGCGTGGCGGTTTTTACAAGTCATAAAAATCGTTCTTTAATGGATCATGTCGGTTCAGGAAAACAGTGGGATTTAGATAGAAAGCGTGATGGACTGTTTTTATTCCCACCGAACTGCCAATGTGATCATGACGAATTTGGATCTTTTGCACATTTTAGAAGACATATTGATTATTTTCTAAGAAGCAGAGAAGAATATGTTGTTATTACGAATAGCCATCTTGTAACAGCGTTAAACTTTCAAGCGGTGTTAGAGCGACATATACATACGTCTGCAGATATTACTGAAGTTTGTCATGAAGGGGTTTCGCTTCAAACATATGTGTTAAAGAAACAATTATTGCTAGACTTATTTGAGACATATAAAGATGTGGAGCAATACAGTTTATTTGATGTAGTGAGAGAAAAGAGCGGGAAATCACTGCATATTACTACGTACGAACATACAGGATATGTAGCTATTATTGATTCTATTGAAAGTTACTATAAACATAGCCTAGAAATTTTGCAGCCTTCTATTTGGAAGCAATTATTTAAGAAAGAAGCACCAATCTTTACGAAAGTAAAAGATGAGCCACCAACTCGTTATATGAAGGGTGCAGTAGTAAAAAATACGATGATTGCAAACGGCAGTATTATTGAGGGTGAAGTAGAAAATAGTGTTGTCTCCCGTTCTGTTAAAATTGGAAAAGGTTCAATTGTTCGTAATAGTATTATTATGCAAAAGAGCCAAATTGGAGATAATTGCATAATAGACGGTGTTATTATCGATAAAGATGTGAAAATTGGCGACGGCGTAGTGTTAAAAGGAAATGCCGATGAGCCATATGTTGTAGAAAAAGGTAGTGTACAAAATAGTACAATCAACAGTTATTCGTAAATAGCAGGTGCATAATTAGTGGGGGATTTAGAAACCCCCCACTAATTAAGGTTTTACTCTATATGAAAACTTGAAGGGAGGAAGCTGTAAGAAGAGCGATTTATGATGTATACGCTTTTCGTGCAGTGGAACAACAGGTGAATATTTTATTTGCAGTATCAGAATGTGTACCGTTTATTAAATCCGGAGGTCTAGCTGATGTAGCAGGAGCGCTTCCAAAAGAATTAAAAAAATTAGGAATGAATGTTCGCATTATACTTCCAAACTACAGTCTTATCCCGAAAGAGTTAAGAGAAGGATGTACGCTTCATAAAGTAATTAGCGTTCCCCTTGGATGGAGAAATCAATATTGCGGGATTTTAAAAGGTGAGCAGGACGGGATTACGTATTACTTAATAGATAATGAATATTATTTTAAGAGAGATTCTCTATATGGCCATTATGATGATGGGGAGCGTTTTTCTTATTTTTCAAAAGCAGTTTTAGAGTGTATTCCGCATCTTGATTTCGAAGTAGATGTTCTTCATAGCCATGATTGGCATACAGCTATGGTTAATTTCTTACTTCGTGAAAAGTATCAAGATAACCCGTTATATGAGCATATTAAAACGGTATATACGATTCATAACTTGCAGTTCCAAGGTGTATTTCCTCCTGAAGTGATGTACGACTTACTGGAGCTTGGTCATGAATATTTTCATAGTGAACAGCTTGAGTTTTATGGAAACGTGAACTTTATGAAAGGCGGTATTATCGCATCTGACCAAATTACAGCGGTTAGCCCGACATATAAAGAAGAGATTCAATATGAGTTTTTCGGTGAGAAGTTAGATGGATTGCTACGAAAGCATAACGATAAGCTTAGTGGCATTGTAAATGGAATTGATACGAGTGTATATAATCCAGAAACAGATCCATATATTACGGCTCAGTATAGTGCAGAGTCATTAGAGGAAAAGAGTGAAAATAAACGCGCATTGCAGCGTTATTTTGGTTTACCAGAAAAAGAAGATACACCAGTTATTTCGATGGTAACACGATTGACGAAGCAAAAGGGGCTTGATCTAGTACGTACTGTATTCCGTGAAATAATGGAAGAAGATGTACAATGTATTATTTTGGGATCAGGCGATTCTGAATACGAGCAGTTCTTTGAATGGATGGCATACGAATATCCAGAAAAGGTAAAAGTATATATTGGATTTAATGAAGCGTTAGCGCACCAAGTGTACGCGGGAAGCGATTTGTTTTTAATGCCATCGCTGTTTGAACCGTGTGGACTTGGACAACTTATTGCGCTAGCATATGGCACGATTCCAATTGTAAGAGAAACAGGCGGATTAAATGATACTGTACATTCTTACGATGAGGAAACTGGAATTGGGAATGGCTTTAGCTTTACGAATTTTAATGCGCATGACATGTTACATACGATTCTTCGTGCAATTGAGTTTTATCAAGATAAACCGGTATGGGATAAGCTTGTAAAGCAAGCGATGACTGAAGATTATAGCTGGGGGAAATCTGCTCTTGCATACAAGAAATTGTATAAAAGTCTCATGGAATAACATTGAGGTGGTGAAAAAATGTTTACTCATGTTGAAAGCTTCAAATCCGCTTTTCTAGAAAAATTAGAAACGATGTATGGGAAAAGTTTCAAAGATTCTACAACTCGTGATCAGTATAATACGCTCGGTCATATGGTACGTGAGTATATGAATAGTCAATGGATTGCAACGAATGAAAGTTATCGTTCTGGAGATCAAAAACAAATGTATTATTTATCCATTGAATTTTTACTTGGGCGTTTACTAGGCAGTAACATATTAAATTTAGGCATTCGAGATGTATGTGAAAAAGGACTTTTTGAACTTGGAATTTCTTTGCACGAGTTAGAAGAGATTGAAGCAGATGCTGGCCTTGGTAACGGCGGACTTGGACGTTTAGCAGCCTGTTTCCTCGATTCACTCGCTTCTTTAAACTTACCAGGACATGGCTGTGGTATTCGTTATAAGCATGGTCTGTTTGATCAAAAAATTGTTGATGGCTATCAAGTAGAATTTCCAGAACAGTGGCTTCTTCATGAAAACGTTTGGGAAGTAAGAAGGTATGACCAAGCCGTAGAAGTAAGTTATTTTGGAAACGTTGAACCACTAGAAATTGATGGACGTTTAGAGTTCAGGCATACAAATGCAGAAGTTATTATGGCAGTACCATATGACGTTCCAGTTGTAGGGTATGAAACGAGTACTGTAAATACGCTTCGGCTTTGGAATGCGGAGCCAGTTCCTTTCCCGCAAAATTGTAAAGATATTTTGAAATATAAGCGTGAAACAGAGGCCGTATCGGAGTTTTTATATCCAGATGATACGCATGATGAGGGGAAAATACTTCGTTTAAAACAACAGTATTTCCTCGTATCAGCAAGTTTGCAAAATATCGTTCGTATGCATAGGGAGAGACACGGTAGTCTTCGTCAGTTACATGAAAAAATCGCGATTCATATAAACGATACACATCCGGTTCTAGCAATTCCAGAACTTATGCGTATTTTATTAGACGAAGAAAAATTGACATGGGAAGAAGCTTGGCACATAACAACGCAGACGATTTCCTATACGAATCATACGACGTTATCGGAAGCGCTTGAGAAATGGCCAATTCGCATTTTTAAACCGTTATTACCGAGAATTTATATGATTATTGAAGAAATTAATGAACGTTTCTGTCATGAGCTTTGGGACCGTTATTCGTACGATTGGAAGCGTATTGAGGACATGGCCATTATTGCGCATGACCTTGTGAAAATGGCTCATTTAGCGATTGTTGGTAGCCATAGCGTTAACGGTGTGGCGAAAATTCATACAGAAATTTTAAAGCAGCGTGAAATGCGATTGTTCTATGAATTTTATCCAGATAAGTTTAATAATAAAACGAATGGAATTGCTCATAGGCGCTGGCTAATGAAGGCGAATCCACAGCTGACGAATCTTATTTCGGAAGCGATTGGAGAAGAATGGAAGAAAGAGCCAATTAAGCTGCAAGCACTGCAAAACTTCATACATGATACTAGTTTTCAAGAAAAGCTTGCAGGGGTAAAACAAGAGCGTAAGATTATTTTAGCGGAGAGCATTCATAATAAAATGGGGATCACTATTGATCCAAATTCTATTTTTGATGTGCAAGTGAAAAGGTTACATGCCTATAAACGACAGTTATTAAATGTTCTTCATATTTTGTACTTGTATAACCGTTTAAAAGAGGATACTAGTTTTTCATTTTACCCGCGTACTTTTATTTTTGGAGCGAAAGCATCACCTGGCTATTATTATGCGAAGAAAATTATTAAATTAATAAATGAGCTTGCAAGAAAAGTGAATACCGATCCGTACGTAAGTCAATTTATGAAAGTTATCTTTCTAGAAAACTACCGAGTTTCTTTAGCTGAAGATATATTCCCGGCGGCAGATGTAAGTGAACAAATTTCAACTGCGAGTAAAGAAGCATCGGGAACAGGTAACATGAAATTCATGATGAATGGTGCAATTACACTCGGAACATTAGATGGAGCTAATATTGAAATAAAAGACCGGGTCGGTGATGATGCCTGCTTCATTTTCGGCTTAACAGCGGATGAGGTTCTTCATTACTACCAAAACGGTGGATATCGTGCAAGTGACTATTATCACCACAATATGCACATTAAAAAAGTAGTAGATCAGTTAACGAATGGTTTCTTTGCACAGTCGGGAGCTGAATTTGAGGCGATTTATGATTCTCTCGTTATTCAAAATGATGAATACTTCGTTCTTCGAGATTTTAGCCCATATGCTGAAAGACAAGAAGCTGTCGGAAGGGCCTATGAAAATAGGGAGAAATGGCTGGAAATGTCGATTTTGAACATTGCACAATCTGGGCATTTTGCGAGTGATCGAACAATTTTGCAGTACAGTAATGAAATTTGGGGAATTGGTAATACTGTTAAACTATTTTAGATGAAAGCCCCTGTTGAAGGGGCTTTTATTTATTTTTAAAACAGGGATACGCTTGCTTAGAAAAATAAAACGAGCTTAATGAGATTAAGCTCGTTTTACTTATGTTGCTTAAGAAAGAAATGGGATAGCGGTATATATTATAGCTGTTCCGTCATATTCCCCTGTCGCAAAGTATGAAAATGTAAAGAAACCTGTAAACGAAAAAATTATTATAAGAAAAAGTGCAAAGAAAAATTTTAGCATGTAAGGTCCCCTCATCCGAAAGTAATTTCATAGATTATTATAGTATATAAATATTGAATTTCCAATTGTTTACTGGTTAAAAATGAGAGGTCAGACATGTTTTGTATGTTGTAATGGAATGATTATTCGTAATGGATTTTGTATTTTTCGTAAATGTCATGTTGTGATGGACGTGTGCATATTCCCAGTCTTTCTCATTAAAATGGATATTTCTTGGAGGGAGAAGAGGAACGACATCGAATAAATTGACAAAACGAAAGCTACTAGCTACTTGCAGTTTATAATAATTTCGAAAGGCGATATCTCCAACTTTTGGAGAGGCAAAGGTATAAAGACCGTACTGTGCGAAGGCAGTATTTATACGTGCATCTAGTATGTGTAGTGTAGCGAGTGCACCGCCTAAGCTATGGCCTGTTGCAAGAAGTTTCTTATGGGCTGGTAATGACACGAGCATATCCATAATAGAATCCCGGCAAGATTCATAAATTGAAAGAAAGCCGTTATGAACATTTCCGCTATTTAAAGCGTATGGGTATGGTCTTTGGTTGACGAGTGAATCGATAATCCAATCTGTATCTGTTTGTGTGCCCCTAAAAGCTACAATAATCGTATCTTCAGATTCTAATATGAACCCAAACCATTCCATCGTTTGAATCGCTTTTCCTTGAAAGCCTTGTACATATTGGAATCCATCAGGTATTTCAAAAATCCCATTTTGTTTATATTGTTCATACGTTAGATCGCAGCAAGATGCTAACAATATGGCAGTATCTTTATCAAAGGATAAAGGAGTACGCATCAAGCAAGCCCTCCTTAAGAAAAGGTATAGTTCAATATATGCAGTGAGGGACTTGATTCATTCTTTTTTGAAAAAAGGCTTGAACCTACAGTTACGTGAGGAAGTATGATTTTTATAAACATATCGTTAGGAGGAGTGTAGGATGAGCAAAAAGGAAGGCTATTCAATTGGTGAGTTTTCAAAGAGAACAGGCACATCAATACGGACACTACAGTATTACGATGGAATTGGATTGCTTAAACCTGAAAAAAATATGAGTTCAGGACACCGTGTATATAAAGATAGAGATATATTAGCGCTCCAAAAAATAGTGAGTCTTAAAGTATTAGGATATAGTTTAGAAGAAATTCGTGTCATGCTCAATGTGAAAAGTTTGAATATAAGCTTAAAAGAAACATTACAAAATCAAAGAGTAGCTTTTGAAGAAAAGAAAAAACAAATTGAAGTTTCGATAACAGCAATTGAAAGAACGATAATATGTCTTGAAGAAGAAGAGCAGGTAGATAGTGACATATTAATGAGTCTAATTAACAGTATTCAAAAAGAAAACGAACAACGCTTATGGCTGGAAGAATATATACCGAAGGAAATGGTTGATGGATTATATAATAAGCCTGAAGAAGAGATGATAGAACTAGATAAAGAGTTTGTACGCTTATCAAAAGAAGTAAAAAGGCTATTTGGAAAACATGTTGATGATCCAGAAGTACAAAAGCTTGCCAATCAGCATATGAAGGCAACCCTTAAGTATGTCGGAGAAGAAACGATGTATTCTTTAAGTGAAGAAATAGAGGATATAGAAGAACAATATAATAAGATAATGCCCTCTCCTTATACAGTGGAGGAAGAGTTATGGCTTAATGAAGTGATGGAATATTATATGATTAAAAATGATTTATACAGTCCAAAAGAAACAGATAGTTCCCTATGAAGGGGACTATCTGTTTTTAGTGTTTTACTCTTTCCCATCTAAAAGGCGACCAAGTCCACCTAATACACTACCTTCACCAGTACTTTGCGCTGCTGGGCTTGTAAGGCGTGCTGCTAAGCGGCTAAGTGTTAAGGACTGAATCCAAACAGTTCCAGGACCTTCTAACGTTGCGAAGAATAAACCTTCACCGCCAAATAGAGCTGTTTTTACTTTTCCAACGAATTCAACATCATAGTTAACGTCTTTTGTCATTGCAACGAGACAACCTGTATCAATGCGAAGTTTCTCGCCAGGTTTTAATTCGCGCTTATATACTGTTCCGCCTGCGTGCATGAAAGCTAGTCCGTCACCTTCAAGTTTCTGCATGATGAAACCTTCACCACCGAAGAAACCAGTTCCAATTTTCTTTGTAAATTCGATTCCGATAGAAACACCTTTTGCTGCACAAAGAAATGCATCTTTTTGGCAGACTACTTTTCCTTGATATTCTGTTAAATCAACAGGAATAATTTTTCCAGGATAAGGAGCGGCGAATGATACGTGTCGTTTGCCATGACCTGTATTTGTAAATACAGTCATAAACATACTTTCACCTGTAACGAGACGTTTACCTGCGCCCATTAATTTACCGAATAGACCACTAGATGGTCCAGAACCATCACCGAAAATCGTTTCCATTTCGATATGATCTTCCATCATCATCATTGCGCCAGCCTCTGCGACAACGCTTTCTTCTGGATCCAATTCAATTTCAACAAACTGCATATCATCGCCATATAACTTATACTCGATTTCATGTGCTTGCATTTTTTCACCTCATCATATGTATTAATTATATTGTACAAAAATTAAAGAAATTAGAATACTGTAGTTTTATTAATTTTTGAATAAAAATAGAATGAAAATTTATGATTATACTAGGATTATAAAAAAAGATGGGACGAAAGTGTTCTCATTTGACGTTTTTGATATAGCATGATATAGTGAGAACACTATTGAGCTACATAATGTGGTACGGAAATAAAGCACGTTGTATTAAAGGCTGTAAGCTTGTTATACATTCATGTCCTTTATATCCACCTTTTCATGTGGATTCATAGTTTCATTTTTATTTAGGAGGTACATGACATGCAAACAGGTAAAGTTAAATGGTTTAACGGCGAAAAAGGTTTTGGCTTCATCGAAGTTGAAGGCGGAGAAGACGTATTCGTACATTTCTCAGCTATTCAAGGCGACGGCTTCAAAACTTTAGAAGAAGGTCAAGAAGTTTCTTTCGAAATCGTTGATGGAAACCGCGGACCACAAGCAGCTAACGTTACAAAAAACTAATTAGCTAGCGAAAAAAAGCATTCCGAATTTCGGAATGCTTTTTTTATGCTTTAGAACCAGACTCATCTGAAGATAATTCACCTTTAAAGGTGCGTTCTTCAAAGTCATCAAGCGATTGTTCATATTCTTCATGTTCTTCTGTTGCGAAAACTTGTGGGTTTTTTCCATACATATCTGTTCCGATAAAGTTTTCGAAATCCTCTACATACCCAACATTTTCTTCACTATTTACGTACATGCCATTATAGTTTTTTGAATCCTGTCTTTCTAAATCGGATGGTGTTTCTGATGTTCCGTAATTTGCGACGTCTTGCCAAGCATCTTCAGCATCGTACTCTACAGAATAATCTTCGTCGTGCTTATGAAACGAAGGATCTAGCACCTCTTCTTCAACTGGACGCGTCTGCATATCTAATTTATTTGTAGTGTGCTGAATACACGTTGTAGCAGTTGGCATTGCTTCTAATCTTTCAAATGGAATTTCCTCACCAGACACTTCGCAAATTCCGTACGTACCAGCTTCAATTTTTTGCAGAGCATGTTTCGTATCTTCTAACTGTTTATGCCAAAATTCGATGAGTCCGAAATCTTTCTCACGTTCGTACAATTCTGTAGCCATATCACCTGGATGGTTGTCATAGCTAGACAATTCTCCTACTGAATCACGTTCAGATGCACGGTTTTCATCTTCATGAGTTTGTATCGTTTGTTCAACTTCTTGCTGTTGTTTTTCTAGAATAGATTTAAATTGATTTATTTGTTGTGGAGTTAACATAGTCGTCCACCTTCCTACAATTCAGTTTCTTTACATAGTATGAGCGTTGAGAGTAGGAATTATGAGGTGAATTTCAGCCGGGAAGTCGGTATATGAAAAAAGGAGCCGCATAAGCAGCTCCTTTCTATAGGAAGTATCCAAGCAATAATCCGATTCCCATTAGGAGACCGAAAATTGTATTTGTTTTTGCTGTTGAAATCATCGCAGGTACCATTTCCATTGGAATGCTTTTGCCGATAAAGCCTTTCGTCGCTTTAAATGCTTTCGGTACACTTAAGAATACGATAAGCATCCATGGTGATACGATGTTAACGATGATTAAAGCGATTGTCCAAATGTAGGCAACGATAAACATAGAAGCAAGTACACCAACGGCTCTTTCGCGTCCAACGAGAATTGCTAACGTTTTACGACCATTTTCTTTATCACCATCTAAATCACGAATATTGTTAGATAGTAAAATTGCACCAATTAAAATGGAGCTTGGAATAGATAATAAAATCACTTCTGATGTTACTGCGCCTGTTTGGATAAAGAATGAAATACCAATAATAATGACACCCATAAATAATCCTGCTGTTAGCTCCCCAAATGGTGTGTACGCAATTGGAATGGGGCCACCAGTGTAAAGGTAAGCAACGGCCATACAAACAAGACCGATTGCAGCAAGCCACCAGCTAGAGTTCATACAAATATAAACACCTAATAGCGTTGCGATGCCTAAAAATCCGAATGCTAAGTTAAGCACGGTTTTTGGTTTAATGCCATCGCGGACGATAGCACCGCCGATTCCAACTGAACCTTCATGATCGAGTCCTCTTTTATAATCAAAGTATTCATTAAACATGTTCGTTGCTGCTTGAATGAGAAGGCAAGCAAGAAGCATCATAAAGAAAAGAGGAAGATGTATTTGATTTATACCTCCGACCTGCATTGCAAAAGCTGTTCCGATGAAAACAGGAACGAAAGCTGCTGTTAATGTATGGGGACGTAATAAACTCCACCAAATGCGCCAGCCGGTTTGTTTACTTGGCTTTTGCGCTGTAGGAGAGGAATTCGTTTCGACGTTCATTTCCATGTTGAACCCTCCTTGGTCACATATTGTACACAATTAAGTGTAGAAAAAGCATCATTTAGTGTCAACGTTTATTTTCTAGGAAGAGAAGGTGAATTTCTCAGAAATGCTAAACGTTGACAGGCCTTTCCTTTGAGGTGTATCTTAAAATCAAGCGTAATTATGACTATTTTTCGCCCATAGGGGGGAGACAATTGTGATTCAAACGAAACGAAAAGGCTTACAAGAAGTTCTTGTTACAGCTATTAAGCATGCGACTGATGAAAAAACATTAGTTAGTTTTGTAAAACAAATAGATTGGGTGGATCCACTTCTGTTTTATGCAGCAGGAAAAAGGATCGCATTCGAAAATAGATGTTATTTTGCAGACCCAGCTCAGCATGTAATATTTGCTGGAATTGGCTCTGTTTTCACTATAGTAAATTCTTCTCACAAACGCTTTCAAACTGCTCGTGACGAGTGGGATAAAGTAAAAGAGAAAGCATTCGTACAAAGAGAAGGATACGAATTTGGAACAGGTCCTCTTTTATTTGGTGGATTTTCATTTGACCAAGAAAAAGAAAAAACGAATCTTTGGAAAGAATTTGATGATACCACATTTTCACTACCAGCATTTTTATTAACTGTAAAAAATGAAAAGGCGTGGTTAACGATTAATAAGTTCGTTTCAGCTGAAGATTGTGCAGAAACTCTTTATAACGAAATTATTTCTGTAGAAGAGAGAATTTTACAAGAGAGTAAATGTGCACTAGTAGGATCAAAATTAACAGTTACTTCTAAAGTAGAAGTTGATCCGAGTGGCTGGATGAACGCGATTGGAAAAGTGCAAGATGAAATGAAGCAAGGGAACGTGCAGAAGGTTGTATTAGCAAGGGAGCTAAAATTAACGATGGATCAGCATATTGATTCCGTTCTTGTTTTAGAAGCGCTTCGCATTGGGCAACCGGATTGTTACGTATTTTCTTTTGATTATAAAGGAGCATGCTTCTTAGGGGCGACACCTGAGCGATTGATTCGAAAAGAAGGCGAGAAGTTCACATCGATGTGCCTTGCTGGTTCAATTGGTCATGGCAATTCTATAGAAGAAAGTAAACAAAATGGTGAGACGCTTCTTCATGATGAAAAGAATTTGGCTGAACACGGTTATGTAGTTAACATGATTCGAGGTGTGCTAAGTGAGCATTGCGAATCTGTTAATATTCCGGAGAGCCCAGGCTTATTAACGACGAAAAATTTAATCCATTTATATACGCCAGTAGAAGCAAAAGGTGATGCAAGTCTTTTAACGATGGTAGAAGAATTACATCCAACACCAGCTCTTGGTGGTACACCTCGTCATGAGGCGTTGAAATTAATCCGTGATGTAGAGCTTTTAGATAGAGGATTATATGGTGCACCAATTGGCTTTATAGATGATGAAGGAAATGGTGAATTTGCGGTTGCACTTCGCTGCGGATTATTAAATGGCGAGAAGGCATCCTTATTTGCCGGCTGTGGTATCGTAATTGATTCAGTAGCGCAGCTTGAATATGAAGAAACAAGTTTGAAGTTTAGACCGATGCTTGGTGCTTTGGAGGAATTAATGAGATGAACAATCATATAGAAGCATTATCATATTATTTAGGCGCGTTCGTGGACGAACTGACGCGTCTAAATGTATGTGATGTTGTCATTAGTCCTGGCTCACGGTCAACGCCGATTGCCTTACTAATGGAACAACATGAAGGAATGAAAACATATTTACATGTAGACGAAAGATCAGCAGGATTTTTTGCGCTCGGTATTGCGAAAGCAAAAAAACGTCCTGTTGCGCTATTATGTACGTCAGGGACGGCAGCAGCGAACTATTATCCAGCTGTATGTGAAGCGTTTCATTCACGAGTGCCGCTTATCGTATTAACAGCGGATAGACCGCATGAATTAAGAGATGTGGGTGCACCACAGGCGATGAATCAATTTAATTTATACGGTACTTTTGTGAAGCAATTTACAGAGATGGCACTTCCTGAAGCGAGTGAAGCAATGTATCATTACGCTCGAATGACAACGCAGCGTACGATAGCAAGCGCACTTCTAGCGCCGCAAGGACCTGTTCATCTTAATTTTCCAGTTCGCGAGCCGCTTATACCGGATTTCTCATTAGAAAGTTTATGGGATAAAGGGCGTGGTGAATATACAGGAGTAGTTCAGCAAGGGAACGTGACGATGCCGGGTGAATATGTAGATTCTCTTGTAGGGCGCCTTTCACATATGGAAAAGGGGCTTATTATTTGTGGAGACGGCAGTCATCCAGAAATAACAGAAGTTGTTATGAAAGTAGCTGAGAAAACAGGGTATCCAATTTTAGCAGATCCACTTTCTAACCTCCGTAGTGGTAATCATGATAAAACGATGGTTATAGATTGTTACGATACATTTTTACGAAATGAATTGTTAAAAGAAACGTGGAAGCCGAATGTTTTAATTCGTTTCGGAGGAATGCCTGTCTCTAAAGCATTAACGCAGTTCATCAAAAAACAAACGAAAGCTGTTCATATCGTTGTTGATGAATCTGGACAATGGAGAGATCCAGCTCTAGTTGCGACAGAAGTTGTACAAGCTAGTGACAGTGAATTTTGCAGAGCATTACTAGAGAAAATGCCAGTTATGAAAAATAATGATTGGTTCGGAATGTGGAAACATATAAACGAGAAAACGAGAGAAACGCTTCGTGAGATGGAAGCATATGAAACGGCGTTTGAAGGAAAAGTAATTACGGATATTGTACGTGTATTACCAGAAGGGGCAACGTTATTTGCGAGTAATAGTATGCCAATTCGCGATACCGATTCATTCTTCTTCACATCGGATAAAAACATTCAAGTAATGGCGAACCGCGGTGTAAATGGTATTGATGGAATCATTTCAACAGCTTTAGGAGCGAGTATTATTTGTAATCCGCTCGTATTAGTAATCGGTGATTTATCATTTTATCATGATTTAAACGGACTATTAGCCGCGAAACTACATGAGTTAAATATAACGATTGTTGTTGTAAATAATGATGGTGGAGGTATTTTCTCATTCTTACCACAATACGAGAAAAAGGAACATTTCGAATCATTATTTGGAACACCAATTGGGCTTGATTATGAACATGTTGTCAAAATGTATGGTGGTTCATTTAGCCGTGTAAATGGTTGGGAAAACTTCCGAGAAGAAGTACAAACTGGAACGAAAACGAATGGATTACACGTTGTGGAAATTTGTACGAATCGCGAAGAAAACTTGAAATTACATCGTGAACTATGGGCAAAAACAATGGACGTTATTACTACATCTTTGCAAGGTGAATCAAAATGAAAGTAACATTGCAAGGTGTATCGTATGAATATGAAGTAGCCGGAAGCGGGGAACCACTTCTACTTCTTCATGGTTTTACGGGAAGCATGGAAACGTGGGGTTCCTTTATTCCTTCTTGGAGCGAGCAGTTTCAAGTCATTCTAGTAGACATTGTTGGACACGGGAAAACGGAAAGTCCTGAAGATGTGACGCATTATGATATTCAAAATGTGGCATTGCAAATGAAAGAACTACTGGATCATCTTCATATTGAAAATGCGCACATACTTGGCTATTCAATGGGTGGTAGACTTGCGATTACGATGGCATGCTTATATCCAGAATATGTGCGTTCGCTTCTTTTAGAAAACTGTACAGCTGGACTTGAGAGTGCAAAGGAGCGAAAAGAACGCAAGGAAAAAGATGAACGACTTGCCGATAAAATTGAGCAAGAAGGCATCCGAATTTTTGTATCGATGTGGGAAAATATTCCGCTATTTGAAACGCAAAAACGTTTAGTGCAAAACGTAAAAGAAGCGGTGCGAAAAGAACGACTTGCTAATAATCCAAAAGGACTTGCAAATAGTCTTCGCGGCATGGGAACAGGGGCTCAGCCTTCATGGTGGAACGAATTGCAAAACCTAAAAATGCCTGTCCTTTTACTGAATGGAGAAAGTGATGAAAAGTTCTTTCGCCTATTAAAAAATATCGAAAAATGCATCCCTCATGCGAAATTTGTCAAAATTGATGGGGCTGGCCATGCAATTCATGTGGAACAACCGGAAAAGTTTGATACAATAGTAAAGGGATTTCTAAAAACTATGCAGTGATACTTTTTTCAGCAAGAAGGAAGTTGCACTTATAGCGGAGATCAGAAATATAAAAGGAGGTAATAGTAATGACTATTGAATGGGTAAAAGAAGGCAATTACGAAGATATTATTTATTCAACATACAATGGCATCGCAAAGATTTCGATTAACCGCCCTGAAGTACATAATGCATTCCGTCCTAAAACGGTAATGGAGTTAATCAATGCTTTTGCACACGCTCGTGATGATGCAAATGTTGGCGTTATCATTTTAACAGGTGAAGGTGGACGTGCATTCTGTTCTGGCGGCGACCAAAAAGTTCGCGGTCATGGTGGCTATGTAGGTGACGACCAAATCCCACGTTTAAACGTATTAGACTTACAACGTCTAATTCGCGCAATCCCTAAACCGGTTATCGCAATGGTAGCAGGTTATGCAATCGGTGGTGGACACGTACTTCATATCGTATGTGACTTAACAATCGCTGCAGACAACGCTGTATTCGGACAAACAGGTCCTAAAGTAGGAAGCTTTGACGGTGGATACGGAGCTGGTTATTTAGCTCGTATGGTAGGCCATAAGAAAGCTCGTGAAATTTGGTACCTATGCCGTCAATATAGTGCACAAGAAGCACTTGATATGGGCTTAGTAAACACAGTAGTACCATTAGAAGAACTTGAAGCAGAAACAGTACAATGGTCACAAGAAATTTTAGCAAACAGCCCAATGGCACTTCGTTTCCTAAAAGCTGCATTCAACGCAGACACAGACGGTTTAGCTGGTATTCAACAACTAGCTGGAGACGCAACGTTATTGTACTACACAACTGACGAAGCAAAAGAAGGCCGCGACGCGTTCAAAGAAAAACGCAGTCCGGACTTCGGTCAATTCCCTCGTTTCCCGTGATCAAAAGCGGAGCCGACTGTTTAGCCCCGTAGGCTAAGGTTCTTTCGCACAGAAAGTGTTTTTTACTTTCTCGTGCGGAAGGTTCTTAGACGGAAGGGGCTAGGAGGCGCAGCTGGATGAGACCAAAAGCGGAAGCAGCTCGCTCAGAATGTGAGGGGGATGGAGCTTCTGACAAAGAGGCGCTTTTTGCCTCGTAGGAAGAAGCGAAGCCACCGAACATTCTAGCCGCTGTAGCTGGATGTCTCAAAAGCGGAAGCGGCTCGTTCAGAACAAGAGGGCGTTGGAACTCCTGACAAAGAGGCGCTTTTTGCCTCGTAGGAAGGCGTGAAACGACCGACTGTTCTAGCCGCTGTAGCTGGATGTCTCAAAAGCGGAAGCGGCTCGTTCAGAACAAGAGGGCGTTGGAACTCCTGACGTAGAGGCGCTTTTTGCCTCATAGGAAGGCGTGAAACGACCGACTGTTCTAGCCGCTGTAGCTAGATGAGATCAAAACCGGAAACAAAACAACTAAGAGACTTGATGTCATATCAGGTCTCTTTCTTTCATGAAAGGAGAATGAGTGATGGAGACGATGCCGAATTGGTTAATGCAACGTGCATTTTTAACACCTGATCGCACTGCAATTGAAATTGAAGAGGAGAAGGTTACTTTCATGCAGCTGCATGAAAAAGTAGTATCTGTTTGTGAACACCTCACGCATGTAGGAGTGAAGCGGGCGCAAAAGGTGGCTGTTCTGATGAAAAATGGTATGGAGATGATTACAGTTATTCACGCCCTATCTTATATAGGTGCAGTAGCTGTGCTTTTAAATACGCGTCTTTCAAGAGAAGAGCTACTTTGGCAAATGGATGATGCGGAAGTTGTTTGTTTAGTGACGGACCAAGAGTTTGAGACGGAAAATGTTCCAGTATGTTCATTTGCTGAAGTGATGCAAGGACCGAAGACGGAAGCATCTATACAAGAAGAATTCTCTTTAGAAGAAGCGATGACAATTATTTATACGTCAGGGACGACAGGGAAACCGAAAGGCGTTATTTTAACATACGGTAACCACTGGGCAAGTGCAGTCGGTTCTTCGCTTAATTTAGGGCTTCGTGATGATGATTGTTGGTTAGCTTGTATGCCAATGTTCCACGTTGGCGGGTTATCTCTTTTAATGAAAAATATTATGTACGGTATGCGCATTTTACTCGTTCCAAAATATGATGCTAATTTTATTCATAAAGCACTTCAAACGAGAGGCGTTACGATTATTTCTGTCGTTTCTAAAATGCTAACAGATTTATTAGAACGACTTGGAGAAGAGATATATCCATCTTCTTTACGATGCATGTTACTTGGGGGAGGACCAGCACCGAAGCCGTTATTAGAAACATGTGTGGAAAAAGGAATTCCTGTGTATCAAACGTACGGTATGACAGAAACATCATCGCAAATTTGTACGTTATCAGCAGATTATATGTTAACGAAAGTAGGATCAGCCGGAAAACCACTATTTCAGTGTCAGCTTCGTATTGAAAAAGACGGTGTAGTTGTGCTGCCCCGTGCTGAAGGAGAAATTGTAGTAAAAGGACCAAACGTAACAGGTGGCTACTTTAACCGTGAAGATGCGACGCATGAGGCGATCAGAAATGGATGGCTTCATACTGGTGACCTCGGTTATTTAGATGAGGAAGGATTTTTATACGTATTAGATCGACGCAGTGATTTAATTATTTCTGGCGGAGAAAATATATATCCAGCTCAAATTGAAGAAGTATTGCTCTCTCATCCGGCGGTAGTAGAAGCGGGTGTTGTCGGTATGGCTGACGAAAGTTGGGGACAAGTACCAGCTGCTTTTGTTGTAAAAAGTGGAGACGTAACAGAAGAAGAAATTCTTCGTTTTTGCGAAGAGAAATTAGCGAAATATAAAGTGCCGAAGAAAGCATGTTTCTTAGAGGAATTACCACGAAATGCTTCGAAGAAATTGTTAAGACGAGAGTTAAGACAATTAGTGGAGGAGATGTAGGTGGAAATAAAAAAAGCGACACTTTATATAACGGAAATGCCGCTCATTATCCCGTTTGCGGCAAGTTACGGGACTTATGAAAAGCGTGAAAGTATCGTCATTGAATTAGAAGATACAGATGGATACATTGGTTTTGGTGAAGTCGTTGCATTTTCTGAACCGTGGTATACGGAAGAAACGGTGAAGACAGCGCTGCATGTACTTCAGGATTTTTTATTACCAGATTTATTGAAAGCTGAAATCTCTCATCCGAATGAAGTACCGTCTTTGTTCCAACATATAAAGAGAAACCGAATGGCAAAGGCCGGAATTGAAGGTGCTGTTTGGGATTTATATGCGAATCGTCAAAAGCAGTCGTTAGCGATATTGCTTGGTGGAAATAGGTCTGAAATTGAAGTCGGCGTTGTGATTGGGATCAATACGATTCCGGTTATGTTAAAACAACTCGAGAAGTACGCGCAAGAAGGATACGAGCGCTTTAAAGTGAAAATAAAGCCAGAACATGATTACGAATTACTGAAAGAAATTCGCAAAGAGTTTCCGCATATCCCGTTAATGGCTGATGCAAATTCAGCTTATACATTAGCGGATACGGAGAAGTTGAAACGACTAGATGAATTTCAATTGATGATGATTGAACAACCGTTAGCGGATTATGATTTTCTTGATCATGCACAACTGCAAAAGAAAATTGAAACACCGATTTGTCTAGATGAAAGCATCCATAGTTTAGAAGACGCACGTGTTGCGATTACGCTTGGTAGTTGCCAAATCGTTAATATTAAACCAGGGCGAGTGGGCGGATTAACAGAATCCATTCAAATCCATAATTATTGTATGGAGCATAATATCCCGGTTTGGTGCGGCGGTATGGTGGAAATGGGGATTTCACGAGCGCAAAACGTTGCGCTTGCTTCATTGCCGAACTTTACGATTCCTGGAGATATATCTGCTTCTAGTAGACATTGGGAGAAGGATATCATTTCACCAGAAGTGATGCTTGAAGGCGGAAAAGTAAGGGTACCGCAAAGTATTGAACGTGAGTATGAAGTAGATCGAGGCAGGTTGGAAGAAATAACAAAGCAGCGGATTATTTTTGAGCGATGAATGGGAGCTTTTATTAATACTGACTACCTGCAAATAGCGGGATGATTTTGTCGTTAATTGTTGGTAAGTCGATATATTTAAAAAATCGCTGATATAATTTAAATTACAGTTGATATATTTTGAAAATCGCCGATATAATTTCATTTATCAAGGTTACTCTTACGGGTAGCCTTTTCTTATTGTACAAATTGGATAGACTAGTTTAAAATCGAGCGTATGAAAACAGAATAAAGTAGGGGGACTAAAATGAAGCACATTTCAATTTTAATAGCTGATGATGAAGCGGAAATTGCTGATTTAATTGAGATACATTTAGAAAAAGAGGGTTACCACGTCGTTAAAGCAGCTGATGGAGAAGAAGCCATGCATATTATTCAAACTCAACCAATCGACTTAGTGGTTTTAGATATTATGATGCCGAAAATGGATGGATATGAAGTGACGCGTCAAATTCGCGCGAAGCACCATATGCCAATCATATTCTTAAGTGCGAAAACGTCTGATTTTGATAAAGTGACCGGTCTTGTATTAGGCGCAGATGATTATATGACGAAACCTTTTACACCGATTGAATTAGTTGCACGTGTAAACGCACAACTGCGTAGATTTCTTACGTTAAATCAGCCGAAAGTAGCGGAGAGTAAATCTGCTTTAGAAATTGGCGGAGTTGTTATTGATCCTGAGCGCCGAACGGTAAATGTGTACGATGAGAAAATTGAATTAACCCCAAAAGAGTTTGATATTTTATATTTATTAGCGAGTCATCCGAAGAAAGTGTACAGTGTGGAAAATATTTTTCAGCAAGTATGGGCTGAAGGGTATTACGAAAGTGGAAATACAGTTATGGTACATATCCGTACTTTGCGGAAAAAACTTGGAGAAGATAAAAGAAAGAATAAGTTAATAAAAACAGTGTGGGGAGTAGGGTATACTTTCAATGGCTAAAAAGATGAGAAGCTTTCGATCGAAGATGGTTATGCTATTTGCGTTAAGTATGATATTTGCTGCGGGCATAACGTATTTACTTTATGAAGGATTACGGATTTATTATAAGCTAGTAGTTCGTTATGAGGATCCTTTAGCCCAATTTCGTTCAATGGTAAGACAAATTGGGGATATTAATTTCTTTTTAATTATCTTCATCCCTCTATCCATTATGTTTTTCTTCTTCCTTACTAGACCATACTTAAAATATTTTGATGAGATTTCGAACGGGATTCATCATTTGGCGAACGGTGATTTTACAAATCAAGTTCGCGTTTCATCAAATGACGAGTTTGGATATATTGCTCGTGAAATAAATGTAGCGAGTGAGAAATTAAAAGAAGCAGTTGAACGAGGAGACTTTGCGGAAAGTAGTAAGGATCAGCTCATTGTTAACTTAGCTCATGATTTAAGAACACCATTAACTTCTGTTTTAGGTTATTTAGATTTAATTCTTAAAGATGAGAATTTGACGAAGGAACAAATTAAACATTTTTCCACAATTGCTTTTACGAAATCGGAAAGGCTTGAAAGCTTAATTGATGAATTATTTGAAATAACGAGAATGAATTATGGCATGTTGCAGCTGGAAAAAAGACCAATTGATATAAGTGAACTACTTATACAGTTAGAGGAAGAATTGTATCCGTCATTAGAAAAAAAGGATTTAGAAGCGAGATTGAATATTGCGCCCCACTTACATATTAATGGTGATGGGAAATTATTAGCTCGAGTCTTTGAAAATCTTTTAACGAATGCGATTCGTTACGGATATGATGGGAATTTTGTTGATATGAACGGATATATTGATCATGAAGAGGTAGTTGTACAAATTATTAATTACGGAGATAGCATTCCAGAAGAGGATTTACCATATTTATTTGATATGTTTTATACAGGTGATAAGGCAAGATCAGAGCAGCAAGGTAGTACAGGCCTTGGGTTATTTATTGCGAAAAATATTGTCGAGCAGCATAACGGTACCATTTCTGCTGAAAGTAATGTAATTAGAACGATATTTGAAGTGAGATTACCAAAAGAAGAGAATCAGGCGATTTAATAAAAATTTAAACTTTACCCCACTTTTTATTTTAATAGTTTTTTCTATTCTATACGTAAGTTACGTTAAGGAGGAACTAGAAATGAAAAAGTGGGTATTTATTTCTCTTTTTATATTATGTACAGTCTGTGTAGGCTTTTATATATCACCATTATTTCAAAAGGATATCGATGTTAAAATTGCAGAAAAAGATAATAAGGTAAAATCGGCGAATATTGAAAAGGTAGAGGTTACAAAAGAAGAGATTTATAAGGGAAATCTATTATTAGTTAATAAAGATTACCCAGTTAAAAAAGATAGCATTAGGTCCGACATTATAAATGTAAATCACAATAGTGAATTAGTAAGAGGTTATGTGGTATTTGATAGAAATCTTCGCTTATCAAAGGATATTGTAAAAAAGTTTTTAAACGTTGTCGATGCAGCTGGCAAAGATGGAGTACAGCATTTCTTAATGAGTAGCGGTTACCGAGATTTTCAAGAACAAAGTAAATTATATAAAGAAATGGGATCTGATTATGCACTTCCAGCAGGATATAGTGAACATAATTTAGGGTTATCACTCGACGTTGGGTCTACTCAAAAGAAAATGGAGAAAGCTCCTGAAGGAAAATGGATTGAAGAGAACGTATGGAAGCACGGATTTGTTTTACGTTATCCGAAAAATAAAAGTGATATTACGGGCATTCAATATGAGCCGTGGCACATACGTTATGTCGGCTTACCACATAGCGCAATTATGCAAAAAAAGAAGATTACGTTAGAGGAATATTTGGACTTCTTAAAAGAGGAAAAAGAAGTTTCAACGGAGGTTGAAGGTAAGAAATATACGGTTTCTTATTATAAAGTTTCAGATCGTATGAACGTGAATGTTCCGGTGAATAAGCAGTATGAAATTTCGGGGAACAATATGGACGGGGTTATTGTGACGGTTCAAGAATAGAGAAAAAGGCTGGTCCGTTTTGGGTCAGTCTTTTGGCATATAAGAAATAGATTGCCGTTTTTTGTCGGTAAATCGATATTCCTTGTCGAATCATTGATATAATTTCCTGTACTATCAACATTTTGTGGATTGTTTTTTTATTTACCATTAAACATTATAACGTTATATTTACTTTTTTTTTTTTTCATGATACTCTAAATATGTGAAAGAGATATAAAATGAAACTTTAATGTAAGCGTATTCTTATGGCTTCTTATAGAAAAGGGTGGAAATACAATGACAGAACGATTCGTGCTACGTAATGTGAAGCGTGTGAACGGGGAAGAGATTGACATTGTAGTTGAAAATAATAAAATCGCACAGGTGACGAAAGCTGGTGCTGGCGAGGGTGGAAAGGTTCTTGATTACTTAGGTACTTACGTATCGAGTGGCTGGATTGATTTACACGTTCATGCTTTTCCAGAGTTTGATCCGTATGGCGATGAGGTAGATGAAATTGGCGTTAAGCAAGGGGTAACGACAATTGTTGATGCGGGTAGCTGCGGAGCTGATCGTATTGCAGATTTAGTACAAAGTAGAGAGCAGGCAAAAACGAATTTATTTGCCTTTTTAAATATTTCTCGCATCGGTTTGAAACGAATTGATGAATTATCCAATATGGAATGGATAGATAAAGAGAAAGTAATAGATGCAGTAGAAAAGTATAAAGATGTAATCGTTGGATTAAAAGCGAGAATGAGTAAAAGTGTCGTTTGTGATAGCGGAATTGAACCGCTGCACGTAGCGCGCTCTTTATCTCGTGAAACATCATTGCCGATTATGGTACATATCGGTTCAGCGCCTCCACGTATAGAGGAAGTTGTACCTCTTTTAGAAAAAGATGATGTCATTACACATTACTTAAACGGGAAAGAAAATAATTTATTTGATGAAGAAGGAAAACCGATATCTGTGTTATTAGATGCAGTGAAACGCGGTGTGCATTTAGATGTTGGTCACGGTAATGCTAGTTTTTCTTTTAAAGTAGCAGAGGCGGCGAAGCGTCACGGTATTGCCTTTAATACAATTAGTACAGATATTTACCGGAAGAATCGTATACACGGTCCAGTGTATAGTATGGCTCACGTTCTTTCGAAATTCCTTTACTTAGGTTATCCGCTAGAAGAAGTAATTGATGCGGTGACGAAAAATGCGGCAGAGTGGCTGAAGAAACCAGAGCTTGGCCGCATTCAAGAAGGGGATATTGCAAACTTAACTTTATTTACGGTGAAAGATGAACCGATTACGTTAATTGATTCAGAAGGGGATCAGCGCACTGCTGAAAGAAGAATTGATACGAAAGGGGTTGTAATCAATGGGTCATTCATTGAATGCTAAGTACGGATTAAAAAGAGTTATTAATGCGAGCGGTAGAATGAGTATTTTAGGTGTATCCGCTCCGACAAATACAGTCATGGATGCGATGAAACATGGTGGACAAAATTATGTGGAAATTGCCGATTTAGTAGATAAAGCGGGAGACCATATTGCGAGAATTTTAGATTCAGAGGCAGCGGTCGTTGTGAACTCAGCATCGAGTGGAATTGCGCTTTCTATTGCTGGTATCGTTACAGAGGGAAATCGCCGTAAAAGTGAACGACTTCATCAAGAAGTAATCGCGAAAAACGAAGTGATTATGTTAAAAGGTCATAACGTTCAATACGGTGCTCCTGTTGAAACGATGATTTATTTAGGTGGTGGTAAGCTCGTTGAAGTAGGTTACGCAAATGAAGGGAAAGCGGAGCATATTGAAGATGCAATTGGCGAAAATACAGCAGCGATTCTATATGTGAAATCCCATCATGCAGTACAAAAAAATATGATTTCTGTTGAAGAAGCATGGGAAGTTGCGCAGCGAAATAACGTACCACTTATCGTCGATGCGGCAGCTGAAGAAGATATTCAAAAATACGTGAAGTATTCAGACCTAGCCATTTATAGCGGTTCAAAGGCAATTGAAGGACCTACTTCTGGTATTGTCGGAGGTAAACGAAAATATATTGAATGGCTAAAAGTACAATTACATTGCATCGGAAGAAGTATGAAAGTTGGGAAAGAGACGACTTTCGGCTTACTTCAAGCGCTTGATGAGTACGGAGTGAAAGAAGATAAGAGTGAGCAAGAAAAAGAGTTGTTACAAGTACTTATGCCGCTGAAAGAGTTAAACGGTGTAAATGTAACAATCGTTCAAGATGAAGCAGGAAGAGCAATTTTTAGAGCGCGTATTCATATTAACGAGAACGAATTAAATAAAACTGCAAAAGATGTTGTGACCGCGTTACGCGAAGGGGAAATCGCGATTTACACACGTGATTACGGAGTAAGACAAGGGTTCTTTGATATTGATCCACGTCCACTTCAAGGCGATGACATACATGTGATTGAAGAAAAAATGAGAGAAATTGTAGGGGGAAACTAAGATGACAAACATTCAAAAACGTTTTTATAAAGGCCGCGTAGCATTAAATGTATTAGCGAACAATATCCGAAATGCGAAAGACATTTTTGAAGCAGCAGAAGGTTATGTAGTAGTCGGTGTGTTATCAAAAGACTATCCGACAGTAGAAGAAGCAGTAACTGCGATGAAAGCATACGGAAAAGAAATTGATGACGCTGTATCAATCGGACTAGGAGCAGGAGATAATCGTCAAGCGGCAGTTGTGGCTGAAATTGCGAAACATTATCCAGGTAGTCATATTAACCAAGTGTTCCCTTCAGTTGGAGCAACGCGCGCAAATCTTGGCGGAAAAGATAGCTGGATTAATAGTTTAGTATCACCTACAGGAAAAGTAGGGTACGTAAATATTTCTACTGGTCCAATTAGTGCAGCTGGAGAAGAAAAAGCAATCGTTCCAATTAAAACAGCGATCGCACTTGTACGTGATATGGGCGGGAATTCATTGAAATACTTCCCAATGAAAGGTTTAGCGCATGAAGAAGAATATCGCGCTGTTGCGAAAGCATGTGCGGAAGAAGGATTTGCATTAGAGCCAACGGGCGGAATTGATAAAGAAAACTTTGAAACAATTGTACGTATTGCATTAGAAGCAAACGTAGAGCAAGTTATCCCGCACGTGTACTCTTCTATTATTGATAAAGAAACTGGCAATACGAAAACAGAAGATGTTCGTGAATTACTAGCGGTCGTGAAGAAGTTAGTTGATCAATATGCGTAAGAAAATTGCAGCATTCGGTGAAGTTATGATGCGCCTGCAAGTGCCAGGGTATGAATTGCTATCGCAAGCAAACTCCTTAAATTACTCATTTTCTGGTACAGGTGTGAACGTTGCAGCAGCACTTTCTCATCTAGGGCATGAAGGTTTTCTTATTTCAACTTTACCGGAAAACTCTGTCGGGGATGCTGCGGTATCACATATTCAAAAGTTAGGCATTCAGGCACCGTTTGTTTCAAGAGGCGGTAAATATGTTGGTATGTACTTTTTAGAAAATGGATTTGGAGCACGCGCAAGCCGCGTTACATATTCGAACCGATTAGAAAGTAGTTTCAATACGGCATGTGAAGAGATGTACCAATTTGAAGAAATCGCAAAAGAAATTGATATCGTTCATTTTTGCGGGATTACCCTTGCGATGAATGATACTGTGCGCCATCATATGAAATCTTTGGCGAAGGCAGTTAAAGAAAATGGAGGCACTGTCGTTTTCGATTGCAACTATCGTCCATCGCTTTGGGGAGAAGATGGGTATGAACAGGCGAAACCTCATTATGAAGAAATGCTAGGCCTTGCCGATATTGTAATGATGAATGAAAAAGATGCGATGTTTGTTCTCGGAATGAAAACGGAAGAGACGGAGCGAGAAGCACAGCTTGTTGATCTTATTCCAAAAGTCGCTGAAATATATAATATCGCTACAATTGCTGGGACACATCGTTCTATTAATAGCGATAATACACACTCACTTCGCGGATTCATATGTAAAGATGGGACGTTCACTTTTGCCAAAACACTTACGTTTTCTGTATATGATAGAATAGGTGCTGGAGATGCTTATACGAGCGGAATTATTCATGGCGAGATAGAAGAGTTTGCACCAGAGAAAGCTGTTTCATTCGCGTCAGCAGCTGGAATGCTTGCACATACAATCGTCGGTGATACGCCAATGTCATCAGAGAAAGATATACTTCGGGCAATGACGGCATCAGTAGGTGATGTAGAAAGGTAGTGGGTGTAACGGTGAACGTAACGAGAAAAAGAGGTCCATTATATTTACAAATTAAAAATATTATTCGTGATCGAATATTACATGGTGTTTATGCCATTCATACAAATATTCCTTCTGAACCACAATTAGAAGAAGAGTTCAAAGTGAGTAAAATTACAGTGCGAAACGCAATTAAAGAACTCGTTCAAGAAGGATATTTGGAAAAGAAAAGTGGTAAAGGAACGAAAGTCATTCGAAATACTTCTGCGACAAAGCTTTCAAAGGGAAAGAAATTTACAGAAGTGTTAGTGGAAGAAGGCTATAAAGTACAAAAGAAATTGCTAAAGGCAGAAGTGGTTCATAATGAAGAAGGAACAGTACCATTTCGTTTGTTTGGTAAAGAGAGTTTTCGTATTGAGCGCCTATATGCTTTAAATGATACTCCGTACATTCATTATACGCACTATTTCTCAGCACAAATGGCAAGTACAGACTTAGCGGACTTTGACTTACAATCGCTTTATGATCTAGTCGAGGACCGTGGTATACATTTAGAAAACTTCAGAGATGAATTCGCTGTTGGATTTGCGCCTAATTTCGTTGCAGAAGCGTTAGGAGAAAAAGAGGGAACAGCGTTATTAAAACGTATGCGCTATTCTTACGATGAAGTTGGAGAAGTAATTGAATATAGTGAAGGCTACTACAATACGGAAATGCAGCATTACGTTGTAAATTATGATGTGTAAAAAATGAAGAGGGACTAATTCCCTCTTTTTCTGTAAAAAATTTTCATATCGAAGGGGAATGGGATATGGATATATACTTATTAATCGTCACGTTAATTGCGATCGCAATTGTTATTTTAGGGGTATCGTGGTGGAAATGGCATGCGTTTATTAGTTTAACAGTTGCTAGTCTATTTTTAGCTATTATGTCTGGGTTGAACTTGACCAAAATTGTTACTGCCTATGAAACTGGTGTTGGTAGTGTACTAGGGCATTTAGTTGGTATTTTGGCTCTCGGAACAATTTTAGGGAAAATGATGTCCGATTCAGGGGCTGGCATGCAAGTAGCAGATTTCTTCATTCGATTCTTCGGGGTGAAAAAATTACCTTGGGCAATGTTATTCGCCGGATTTGTTATAGGTATTCCAGTGTTTTTTGAAGTGGGAATCGTCATTTTATTACCACTTGTTATTTCAATTCGAAAAACGACGAAGCAAAATATATTATTAATTGCGTTACCTGTTATTGCTGGATTATCGATTGTACATGGGCTAGTGCCGCCGCATCCAGGTGCGATGACAGCAATCGGTATTTATAATGCGAATTTAGGAAAGGTACTATTGTATTCATTAATTATCGCGTTACCAACAGCAATTATCGCAGGACCGGTATTTGCAAAGTGGGTACATAAGAGGGTTATACCTGAAAATGAACCGGAGCTTGTTCGAGTTACGACAGTATCAACTGATTTACCGAGTCGTAAAGTTTCATTTTTTATTATTTTACTGCCAGTAGTTTTAATGATTTTATCAGTAGTCGCACCATATATTTCATTACCGAAAAAAATAACTGAATTTTTAGTATTTGTAGGAAGTCCGGTAATCGCTTTACTTATTTCATGTTTCGCAGCGTTTTATTTGCTTGGTATAAAACAAGGAATTAATAAAAAGATGATTAAAAAATTAACAGATGAAAGTTTACTACCTGTCGGTTCCATTATTTTAATAATTGGTGCAGGCGGTGGATTTAAACAAATATTAATTGAAAGCGGCGTTGGAACAGCCATCGCTCAAATGGCAGAACACATTTCATTATCACCAATCGTCTTAGCGTTCATGGTAGCGGGATTAATCCGAATTGCAACAGGTTCAGCTACTGTAGCATTAACGACAGCAGCTGGAATTGTTTCACCGGTTATTCAGCACATGTCTGGTGTAAATTTAGAATTACTCGTTATTGCAACCGGTGCAGGTTCATTAATGTTTTCTCACGTAAATGATGCAGGATTCTGGCTTGTAAAAGAGTATTTAGGTTTGACAGTAAAAGAAACGTTTAAAACGTGGACGGTGCTGGAGACATTGTTATCATTTATTGCATTCGGCTTTGCGCTTTTACTTAATATGTTTGTTTAGAAGAAGGGGGTGCCTATTTAAAGGTATCCTCTTTTTGTGTTGGGGCTCTTTTCATGAAACAAGCCCGTTTTTAGGAGTGCCAAGCTTCCTATTTGCCCTGAAAACATAATATAAATGGAATCCCCTCATTTAGAGCAAGACGATCTTGTTATGAATGATACTAAAGGAGGAATAGAGTAATGAGCGAAAAGTGTGAACACAGACATGATGATTGCGACCGCAGACGTGGGTGCGGAGGCGGTTTTGCGCTTCTAATCGTATTGTTTATTTTATTAATTATCATCGGTGCTAGCTGCTTCGGCGGAGGCGGCGGTTCTTGTGGTTACGGCGGTTATGGTGGATATGGCGGCGGCTATGGTGGATACTGCTAATTATTAAAAACTATTGAAAATGGCCTTGTGCAATACGCACAAGGCCATTTTATTCCGCATTAACGGGCAGTAAGACTCTCACCTTAAAAATTGGGTGTAAAGCACAGAAGTTAGGTGAGAGACCCAACTGCCCGTAAAAGTCCAATTGGTTCAACTAATAATCAGTGGGAGGGACAAAACCCCCCACTGATTAAAGTTTCACTTTATTCACGTTCTAATATGCTGTGATAATTTACTAATGTACAGAGAACGGATTAAGAAGAAGAAAATGATCTCGATAATCCCGAACAACGTAAGTATAATGATTAATTCTTTTAATAAAGAGAAAGAAAACATGCTTTGTAAAAACTTAATCGCAAATATTGTATGAATACCAGCAACTATATAAGGAATGAAAAATAAAATTCCTAACTGAATCGTTGCAGAACGAAACATTTCCGATTCTGTTAAGCCGAGTTTTGTAATCGTAATGTACTTTTGTTTTTCAGTCGTTAAGTCGTTATACATACGGAAGTATAAAACGCTAGCTGCTCCGATAAAGAAAATAAAGCCGAGAAATGCCCAAATAAAGAAATTAGCAATTGCATCTTCTTTACCGTGAACTAGTTCATCAGTAGCCGTATATATGTAGAAAGGAACTTGCGCTTTCTCTTCTTTATGTTTTTCGTAGAACTCACGTGCATCATCACCAATAGCACGTAACATATTTTTTGTTGGAACCATTGCATTTTCCCAGTTTTCTACGAAGTAGTTATAGATTACGGTCGTTTCAATATGAGGAATCATATTGTCAAAAACATAATCTTGTACAACAATTAAATGGGGGAATGCAAAGGATGGTTCTATCCCTTTATTAATAAATCCTTTAATATGAAATTCTTTTTTATTAGATCCGATTGCAATTGTATCTTGTTTTGCAAATGGATTTGATACAAGATTTAAGAGCGCTGGTGAATGACGAGAAATAATATAAACTTGTGTAGAATCAAGAGCTATTTCTGGTCTCTGTAATTGCTTAGCAATCGAGTTATAATCACTCATTTTCATAAGCGCAATCTCTTCTTTTAAAGCTGTATCTTTTAAAACTGTAAACTTATACTTATTGTATTGAAAATTAGCATTTGTAAGCTCAGTTTCAATTGTAGTAATGTGCTTTTGTTCTAGGGAATTTTCACCTTCTGATGTATACGTAAAGGGGACAGGATATCGCTCTAATACCGATGCCTTTGTATTGTTATTAGCAGCAAACAGCCCAATAATAATTGTAAATGCAAGTGCAGACAACATAGAAACGATAAAAAGTACATTAATATTACTACGAGTACGAGCAACTAAATCTGAAATCCATAACATATTTATTTGTTTCATATAAAACTTTCTTCTTTTTTTAAAATGAAGATGAAGAGAAGAAATGTTTGTGAAAAGAAAAAATATGTCCCGATTACTACGAGTGGCAAAATAGATAATATGATAAAGAATACAGATCCATTTTGTACATTTTTTTCCGTTACATAGCCTTGCGGATAACCAGCAATATAATAGCATAGTCCTAAACAAGTTAAGGCAAACAACGAGATTATTATTGATGGTCTTTTTTCTTCCGTTTCTTTTTTAGTAACTTTAATTAGTCGAATTGTTTTACGAGTACGAATGAACATCGGTGTAAATGTAGAAACGATGAAAAACAAAATAATAAAAGTTAATGTTGTAACGATAATTGCCTTTGTGGGCCAATATAAGTAGAGGCCTTTCGCACCTGTTAATTTAGAAGTAACTAGTAAGAAAAAGTTAGAAAACACAAGCCCACCTTGTATACCAACAAAAATAGCTAGTATTCCAATTATCATATTTTCAGTAAATAAAAGTCGCTTTAATTGTTTTTTTGATATACCAAGAACGGTTAATACCCCGAATTGTTGCTTCCTTACATTTAAAAATGTTCCAAGTGAATAAAGCAGGAAGAAGAATGAGAACAAGACAATGACAAACTGTGCTGAACCAGCTAAGTTCATCAGGGTATCTCGTTCTTGATAGCTCTGAACATTTTGTAGGCGCGGATGATACGTATAAACAGCAAATGAAAAGAAAACCATGATAGAAAAAGCGCTACTTACAAAGTAGGCGAAATATGCTTTAGAATTACGAGAGACATTTTTAAATGCGAATTGCCAAAATGTCATCCACGTCTTCCTCCTAATAATGCTAAAACATCTAATATTTCTTGATAAAATTTCTCGCGATATAGTCCGCGGTGTAGTTCATTGTAAAGCCCACCATCTTTAATGAAAATAACACGGTTACAATAACTAGCTGCAAAAGGATCGTGCGTAACCATTAAAATTGTTGCATCTTCTTCTTTATTTAACTTCGTAAATAGTTCCATTACATCGATAGCTGCTTTAGAATCTAAGTTCCCTGTTGGTTCATCCGCGAGTAAAAGTGACGGATGATGAATAACGGCACGTGCTACTGCAGTACGCTGTGCTTGTCCTCCAGAAACTTCAAAAATACGCTTGTCCAAAATATGATCAATTCCAAGTTTCTTTGAAATGTTATCGAGTTTTTCGTCCATCTCTTTTAAAGGAACATTATCTAAAGTTAAAGGTAGTACGATATTTTCACCGATTGTTAGTGTATCTAGTAGGTTAAAGTTTTGAAAAACAAAACCTAACTCTTGGCGGCGGAAAATAGCTAACTTCTCTCTACGAAATGTGTGCGGTTTTTTTCCGTTAATAACGACATCACCAGAAGTAGGGGAATCAATTGTAGAGATAACGTTTAAAAATGTAGATTTACCGCTTCCGGATGGTCCCATAATCGCAACGAATTCACCTTTATCTACGTGTAAATTTATATTTTTTAAAGCAGTATGAGGGACTTTTCCTTCATACACTTTTGAGACGTTTTTTATGTGTAATACCTCTTCCATAATAATCACCTTTCTATTTTTAAAACTTAATATGTTGTGATAATTTTTGCATATAAAAGGAACGAATTAAAAGGAAAAAGAGAATTTCAACCGTTCCAAAAATCATAAGCACGACTGTAATTTCAGCGAAGAACGAGAGATTTAATACATCTTGTAGCATCTTTGTCGCAAACATCGTATGGATGGATGCCATAATGTAAGGGACGAAGAATAAAATAGCAAGCTGAATTGTCGCTGAACGCTTCATCTCGGCTTCTGTTAAGCCGATTTTCGTAATCGTTATATACTTTTCTTGCTCATTTGTTAAATCTGTATACATTCGGAAGTAAAGAACACTGCCAGCACCGATAAAGAAAATAACGCCAAGGAAAGTTCCGATTAAGAAAAAGGAAGATACATTTAGTTTCGTTTCATATAGTGAGTTACTCGCTTCACTTGCATGGAATGGTGGATGCTCTGCTTGAATCGCTGCATTGTCGTTGTTAATTTTAGTTATAAATGATGAGCCAATATTATGTGCCTTTTCCCAATCTAGAACTTTAAAGCTATATACACTCATTTGTTTTGAAATGGTTGATAAGGCTTCTACATGTTCATCAGATAGTACGATTAATTGAGGTACTAAGCCAATTGGGAACGGGCTATAACTTGTATAGTCTTTCACCTGCAATTGTAAAGAGTTTTGAGTAAGTGTAAGAGTGTTTTTCTTTTCCTTATTATGAAGCGTTCCAATGACTTGAGCATCTAAATCTTTAATTAATATATAAGACTCGTCTTTATTCACTGTGAGAGTTTCCCAATTTAACGCCTTAGCCAGTATATTATAGTCACTTTGTTTAATGGCATAATAGAGCTGCGTGTTATCTTCAGCTGAAGATACTTCATATATATCCGTTTTATATTTTTTATAAGTAAAGTGTTCTTCATTAAATTTTTGCTCTAACCAGTTTAAATGCTCATCAGCTAACGTATTTTCAGTATGTGATAAATAAGTAAACGGGAAAGGGTTTTGCCTAATTTCATCAAACTTTGTAAATTTCCCGAATCCATATAAGAATGTAATCATTGTAAAAGCGAGCGTCGATAGCATCGCTACAATAAAGAGCATGTTAATATTCGTTCGAATACGAGTTGCTAAATCAGAAACCCAAAGCATATTAATCCGTTTCATATAAAACTTTCTTCGTGTTTTCAATATACGAATGAGCAAGAAGCTAATTTGTGAGAAGAAGAAGTATGTTCCGGCTGCAATGAGAGACGGAATGACAAGTATACTAGAGATGATATATAAAGGCCCAATGATGTCACCTAGCGACATAAAATATAGCGGATTTGCTGCTAATACGTATCCGGATATTAAACATAGCGCACCAAATAAAGAAATAAGCACGGATGCTTTTCTTTCTTTTTGCTGTTTTCCTTCTTTTAAAAGTCGTACAGCTTTTCTCGTACGGATTAGCATCGGTGTAAAAGATGATACGAGAATGAAGAGTCCAAGAAAGATAATTATAGTTAAAACGATAGCACCTGTAGGCCACCAATATAAATATAAACCAGGCACATGCGTAATTTTGGCGGTAACTAATAAAAAGAACTGTGAAAAGACAAGGCCAAATTGAATGCCGAAAAATATGGATAGGCCACCAATTAACATGTTTTCTAGAAATACAAGCCTCTTTAACTGCTTTGGAGATATGCCAAGTACTGTTAAAATCCCGAACTGTTTTTTTCGTACTTTTAAGAAAGTACCGATTGAATATAGTAAAAAGAAAAATGAAAAGAATACAATGACAACTTCTGAGATTGTCATTAATATGTTCAGAGCAGCATTCACGCCTGTCATATGCAATTTAGGATGAAATAAATAAACTGCAAACGAGAAGAAAATTGCAATGGAAAACGCACTGCTTATAAAATAGGCGAAATAAGCTCTGGCGTTCCGCGTCACGTTTTTAAATGCAAACTGCCAAAATGTCATGCGCCTAGACCTCCTAATAGAGTTAATGTGAAAGGAGCATGGGGGATTTTTCCGCATACTCTTTTCATAAAGCTCACCTTTTTCTTATTTAAAACTTAATATGTTGCGATAATTTTTGCATATAAAGTGAACGAATTAATAGGAAAAAGATAATCTCAACCGTTCCAAAAATCACAAGTACAACCGTAATTTCAGCGAACAATGATAAGTTAATAATATCTTGCAACATCTTTGTCGCAAACATCGTATGAATAGAAGCCATAATGTATGGAACGAAAAATAAGATTCCAAGTTGAATGGTCGCTGAACGCTTCATTTCTGATTCTGTTAAGCCAATCTTCGTAATCGTTGCATATTTTTCTTGCTCGTTTGTTAAATCTGTATACATACGGAAGTACAGTACACTACCAGCTCCAATAAAGAAAATGATCCCAAGGAATGTACCAATGAGGAAGTAGGAAGCACTTCCGGATTTGATTCTGTATAAAGAGTTGCCTGATTCAAAAATACGAACGAGAGATCCTTCGTGCTTGATACTCGCGCGGTCTTTATCTGCTCGTTTTACAAACTCATCAGCAATAGCATATGTATTCTCCCAGTTTTCTACGTTGTAATTATAGACTGTCACATGTTTAGTGTTAGTTGGCAAATTGTTAACGACAGAATCAGATAATACTAATGTTTCATAAGCAAAAGTAGACGGGAGGGTATTATCTATTTTGATCCCTTTTATTTGTAGCTTATAATTTGTATTAGCGAGTGTAATATGTGTTCTATTGTAATTTGGATCGAGTGAAGTAAATAGTGGGACATATGCTGCTCTAGATAATACATATGTTTCATTCTCATTTATAAATAGTTTTTGTAATTGTAATGACGTAGCGAGCTTATTATAGTCACTTTGCTTTATGGCATATGTGTCATAATAAATTTCTGTATTATTTTTCGCTTCTACAGGCGTAGCGTATAAATCTACTTTAATTTTGTCGTAAGAGAATTGCCCATCTTCTAATTGTTTTTCTAGCCAATTTAAGTGCTGGGAAGTAAATGGATTCTCATCAAATGAGAAATATGAAAATGCGAATGGTGAATTTCGTTCAACATCAAGTTTCATAAATTTCCCGAACCCATATAAAAATGTAATCATCGTAAAAGCAATTGTAGATAGCATTGCCACAACGAAAAGCATATTAATATTTGATCGAATGCGGCTAGCTAAATCAGAAATCCAGAGCATATTAATACGCTTCATATAAAAATTCCGTCTCTTTTTCAACAGGTGAATGAGCAAGAAACTAATTTGCGAAAAGAAGAAATACGTTCCGATTGAAACGAGTGCCGGAATGACGAAAATACTTGAAAGCATATAAACTATTCCTATTTGTGGGCTTATTGATACGAAATATATTGGTTTGCTCGCTAAAGCGTAGCCACCTATTAAACATATAGCACCAAATAGAGAAATGAGTATGGATGGCTTTCGTTCTTTTTGTTTTCCGCCATTTGCTTTTAAGAGATGTACTGATTTTTTCGTTCGAATGAGCATCGGTGTAAATGTAGATACAACGATAAAAAGACCAAGAAAAACAATTGTTGTTAAAATGAAAGCACTCGTAGGCAAATATAAATATATCCCTGGTAGGTGTGTAATTTTCGCTGTAACTAATAAGAAAAACTGTGAAAATACAAAACCAAATTGCATCCCGAAAAAGATAGATAAAATACCAATTAGCATATTTTCAGTGAAAACGAGTCGATGTAATTGCTTTTTTGATATACCTAAAACAGTTAAAATCCCAAATTGCTTTTTACGAACCTTTAAAAACGATCCGATTGAATAGAGTAAAAAAAAGAACGAGAACAAAACAATAACAACTTCTGAAAATATCATTAACCCTGAAACTTCAGAGATCATATTGGAGTTTTGTAATTTCGGATGAAATAAATAAACAGCAAACGAAAAGAAAACAGCAATGGAAAAGGAACTGCTTACGAAATAAGCGAAATAAGCTTTGGAATTACGTGTTACATTTTTAAATGCAAACTGCCAAAATGTCATAATATGTACCTCCCGTTAGAAGGCAAATATGTAGTTTTATTGCAAAAAATGTATGAGAGTAAATTCTCATACATTTTGCTAGCATATGTTATGGTCATGCTTCGGTCACCTTCTCCGTGTTTTCAGCTTGGTTATTGGCAGCGTTGTGGAAGATGATTTTAATCGTCGTTCCTTTACCAACTTCAGAGTCTAGTTTCACAGAGTGACCTAAATAATCACAAATTTTACTTACAATATAAAGTCCCATACCAGTAGATTCTCCGAATGCACGACCGTTTTTTCCAGTGTAAAAAGGTTCAAATACTCTTCGAATATCTTCTTGCGGAATACCAACGCCTTCGTCACGAACTTCCAAAATAATATCTTTACCATTGCGATAAGCTGATAAGAAAACTTTCTTTCCGCGCTCACCAGAGTAGCGAACTGCATTTGTCATTAACTGATAGATAATGAACTTTAGCCATTTCGCATCAGAAGCAACTTTTAAATCTGAATGAACTTCTAAAACGGGGAAGACTCCGTTTCGAATGAATAGTTCTTTTAATCCGTTAATATTTTTTGTTACAGCATCTTTTAATGAAACAGTCTCAACATGGAAGTCTTCATGGAAGTTGTTCAATCTTGCCATGTATAAAGCCATATCGAGTCCTTGATTTAGTCGCTCTAACTCTTTTTTAAATTGCGGGATTAAATGTTCATCTTCCATTTCAAGCACCATAAGTTGCATAACAGAAACAGGCGTTTTCATTTGATGTACCCAATGGTTAATAAATAATTGGTGTTCTTGCTGTTTTACTTCGAATGTTTGTAGGTCTTTTTGGAATAGGCGATATTGCGTACGAACGAGCTCGTTTACACTGTGGGGCATAGGAGCAGTCGCTCTTTCAATAAACGCATCTTCCATTTTCTCTGGTGGTTCACTTAATCTGTGGTACATTCTACGGTTACGAACGTAACGATAAGCGAGGAAACAGATGAATAAGTATAAGCTTAAAACGATGAAGTAAAACTTATTATTTTGAAATCCGTCTACTGCATCATAAAGAACGAAAATGATTCCGAAGTTTAATACATATAGTAGGAAAAATGCAAAATGATCACGTAAAAATAGCTTCATGTTTATTCACTCCAAGTTGCGTTAAAACGATACCCAAGTCCACGTACTGTTTCAATAGCATTTTCAATACCAAGCTCATTGAACTTTTTACGAAGACGCGTGATGTTTACGTTTAATGTATTTTCCTCAACGAAGCTTTCGTCATCCCAAAGAGCGGCTAGTAAATCTTCACGGCTCGCTGTACGTGGGAATTTAGATAATAGCATTTCTGCTAAAATAGCTTCTTTCTTTGTTAAAAGAACTTGCTCAGCTCCAAAATGAATTTCTGGACGCTCAGGGAATAGTTTTAGTCCTTCAACCTCAACGATACGTTCAGAAATATTTGGTGCATAATCACCGTAAATACGGCGTAATTGACCTTTGATTTTCGCCATTACAACGTCGTAGTGGAACGGTTTCGTAATATAATCGTCCGCACCGCTTTCAATCGCCATAATTTGCTCCATTTCACCAGCACGTGCTGAAATGAAAATAATCGGACAAGTAGATTCATGACGAATTTGACGGCACCAGTAGAATCCATCAAATTTCGGTAAGTTTACATCAAGTAAAACAAGATGTGGTTTCACGGCATTAAACGATTCCATAATATCATCGAAGTTCTCTGCAACAACAGCATCATAGCCGTATTTTTGAATGTGAGATTGCAGTAATGATGAAATATTTGGATCGTCTTCAACGATTAAAATTTTATACATATGTATATTCCTCCTCAAGAAAACAATTGTAGCTATAGTGTACCATGTGTTTCACGTCTTTTCATTATGTTGAAATATAAGCTAGTAAACAGTATAGGTCAAAAGTGGAAAAAGTAATAAGGGCCGTATATATAATTGACAATTAACTGAAATTATTTTAACATTTAGATAAATATCTAAATGTCTAATTATCGAAAGGAAGAAAGACATTGAACCAAGCATTCAAAGCATTAGCAGACCCAACAAGGCGAAAAATTTTAGATTTATTAAAAGAAGGCGATTTAACTGCTGGTGAGATTGCTGAACAGTTCAATATGACAAAGCCAAGTATTTCACATCATTTAAGTGCGCTTAAAAATGCTGAACTTATTCAAGATGAAAAGAAAGGGCAATTCGTTGTGTATTCTTTGAACACAACTGTATTTCAGGATTTATTGACTTGGGTGTTTACGTTTACGAATAAGGGGGAAGAGGGGAAATGAGGAAGCATCTTATCGCAATTATATTAATTCTTATAACTTGTATTGCATGGGCGTTTGCTTGGCCACATTTGCCAGAAGAAGTTCCGAGTCATTGGAACATTGCTGGTGAAGTAGATGGATATATGTCAAAAATGGGAATGATGATTTTTGATGTAGCAATTATGCTTTTTATATATGTATTAGTGACTGTATTACCTAAGATCGATCCGAAGTACGATAACTATAAAAAATTTCCTAAAGCACTTGGAAGGATAAATGGAGCAATTTTATTTTTCTTATTTACTATTAATATGATGACACTAGCAAATGGTTTAGGATATAACGTTCCAATTGGAATTGTTGTGAACATAATGGTCGGTATCCTTTTCGTTGTACTCGGCAATTATATGCAGCAATGTAAACCAAATTTCTTCATAGGTATTAAGACACCATGGACTTTAAGTAGTGAAAATGTATGGAGAAAAACGCATAGGATAGGATCAAAGATTATGATGATTGGTGGTATTGTAATCATATTTTCCTCGTTTCTTCCGGGAATGTGGAAGATGATTTGTTTGTTAAGCGTTGTCGTTGTACTGGTTGTTGGTACGATGATATATTCATATGTAGTTTATAAAAAAGAAATGCAATTGTGAGCTGTATTAGTCAAATTTTATAGTTTCTATGTGTTAAGAGATTTAAATACTCAGTGGGGATAATGAAAAAGCTCGCTGAGTAAATTTTTTGCTTTTAGGTCTGAAAATTCAGTTAAAAAGGATAGTTTGGGGGAAATCACATGTTAGAAATTATAAATTTTAGTAAGACATACAAAGGTGGAAAAAAAGCAGTAGATCAGTTAAATATTACTGTTCAAGCAGGAGATATCTTTGGATTTATTGGACATAACGGTGCGGGGAAAAGCACCACGATTAAGTCGTTAGTAGGAGTTATAGATTTTGAAGAGGGTGAAATTTTTGTTGATGGACATTCAGTAAAAAAGGATCCGATTGCATGTAAAAGAGTAATGGCGTATATTCCTGATAATCCAGATTTATATGAGCAATTGACAGGAATTCAATATTTGAACTTTGTTGCTGACGTGTTTAAAGTGTCTGCGAAGGATCGGGAAGAACAGATACAGAAGTATGGGGATGCCTTTGAGATTACACCTTACTTAGGAGACTTAATTTCTTCTTATTCACACGGTATGAAACAAAAAGTAGCGATTATATCGGCGGTTTTACATAAACCGAAATTATTAGTTTTAGATGAACCTTTCGTTGGTCTTGATCCAAAGGCTGCTGTAGTGTTGAAAGGTATTATGAAGGAGCTTTGTGAAAAGGGAAGTGCGATTTTCTTTTCTACGCATGTTTTAGATGTGGCGGAGAAGTTATGTAATAAAATAGCGATGATTAATAGAGGGAAATTAGCACTTTCAGGGGAAGTGAATTCTTTAATAAAGGAAGGTTCATTGGAAGAGCTCTTTATGAAGGAGCTTGCTAATGAATATTAGTAGTCTAGATCTTTTAAAAATCCGCTTGATAACACAGCTTGGTTTAAATACTTTTAAATACGAAAAAGATAAAAAGAAGAAGCAGAATAAGATTTTGTTGTCAGTGTCTATTGCCTTGGTGGGTGTCATGTTAATGCTATATTGTGGTGCCTCAGCATATGGGTTGGTGAGCTTGGGAATAAGTGAAATTATCCCAGTTTATGCATTAGTTATTAGCAGTGTATTGACGTTGTTTTTCACTATATTTAAGGCAAACGGAGAGATTTTTGCTTTTAAGGACTACGACCTTTTAATGTCATTACCGATTCGTGTAAGTACTGTTATTACAAGTAGGTTTTTGTATTTATATTTGCTGAATACGATCTTTTCAATCATAATCATGCTACCAATGGGAGTTGTTTATGGCATACATGAGAAGCCATCAGTTTCTTTCTACTTTATGTGGTTCATCAGTATGTTTATAGCATCTTTAATTCCAACAACAATCGCAGCGGTCTTTGGAGCTGCGATTACGGCAATCGCTTCTAAATTTAAAAATACGAATAAAATAACTACGATTTTAAGTTTCATAGTAATTATTACATTCGGTTTCTTTATGCTAAAAAACGGAAATGCTCAATATAGCCTTAATGATATGAACGGGATTGGTGCAATTGTTTCGGAGCAATTAACTAAAGTGTATCCACTAGCTAACATGTTTCAAAAAGCAATTGTTCATGCTGATATTGTAGCTTTCATCCTATTCGTTGGGATATCAGTTATTTGGTATTATCTTTTTGTAAAAATACTTTCGTTAAAATATAAGCAAATAAATACAGAGATTACCACTTATCATATGCTTTCAAATTATGAGATTCATAGCATGAGAAAAGAAAGTGTATTGGTCGCATTGTATAAAAAAGAGCTGAAACGTTTCTTCTCTTCTACAGTGTATGTCATAAATAGTGGAATGGGAGTCGTGATGGCGATAGCTTTCTCGCTAGCTATAGTTGTAGTAGGACCAAGTCAATTAATAGCGTACCCTGGAATTGAGACCCTGTTGCAAAAGGTTGCGCCATTTGCTATTGCAGCAGCGATTTCGATGACGTGTACAACATGTGTGTCATTGTCATTAGAAGGGAAAAATGTATGGATTATTAAGTCGTTGCCTATAGCGCCAAAGATGATTTATGACAGTAAAATTCTTATGAATCTTTCATTAAGTATACCTGCATCACTTATTAGTGCCGTACTACTGATAATAGGGTTAAAACTAGATGTTTGGAGTTCTATTTTAATCGTAATAACACCGATAACATATTCATTATTTTCGGCAGTATGGGGAATTTTTATTAATAATCGATTTGGTTATTATGACTGGGTATCAGAAACTCAAGTAGTAAAGCAAAGTGTAGGATCGTTTGTCGGTATGTTTGGTGGATTAATTATGGCTGTTATACCTGCTTTGTTAATCGGTACTGCTACGATCTCGAATTACAGAGTGTTTACTTTTGGAGTTGTTATAGTACTTACGATTATTACTATTTTCTTGTATAAGAATGAGTCGAGAAGAAGTATAAAGTGAAACTTTAATCAGTGGGGGTTTTGTCCATCCCCCACTGATTATTAGCCCTCACCAATCGGGCGTTTACGGGCAGTTATCTCCCACCTAACTTCCTCGCATTTGCTGAATTTTGAGGTGGGAGTCTTACTGCCCACAAATAGCGGGATAAAATAAAAAGCTGCTTTTCCTTTAAAGAGGGAAGAGCAGCTTCTTTATTTTGAAAAGGTTTAGACCCTTATATTACTTTTTCAAAACAGGTACCCATATTTCGCTTCTGAAATTCGGTGAGGACACCTCTTTACTTTCATTCCATAAAATTTCTGGGCCTTCCGCTAGTTCATAGTTCGAAGAAGGGAACCATTCAGAATAAATACGCCCCCACACATTTTGTAATGCATCAGGAAATGGACCGACAGCTTCGAATATAGCCCATGTTGAAGCAGCAACTTCAAGCTGTTTAAACTGCTCTGGACAATCCTTTGTTGTGGCTACTCCAATATAGTGATCAAGTTCTCCTTTTTCCTCCATTCTTCCTTCAGAAAAATTAGTAGAAGCACTAATAATTTCAGTAGGTTCAATGTTTGAAAGGGACTTTAATGTTTGAATAGACTCTGGGTTTAAACTTTTCCACATAGAAGCAATTTCTTCATTTACACCATTGAAAACGATTGGTACTCGTTTTGTAATACCTATAATTCGAAATGAGTCTTTTTCTTCAATTCGATAGTTCATTTCAGTTCCTCCTTGAATGGATAGTTGGAAGGTCATCGGTGAATAAGCTTTCAAAGAATGACTACTATTCCGAGCTTCTGAAGGTGTTATGCCGTGCAAATTTTGAAATGCACGAGCAAATGAATCTGGTGAATTGTAGCCATATTTTATAGCGACATCAATGACTTTTATATTGCTGTTTTTTAGTTCAAAGGCAGCGAGAGTAAGGCGTCTACAGCGAATATATTCTGATAGTGATATGCCAGCTAAAAAAGAAAACATTCTTTTGAAATGATATTCGGAGCAGAAAGCTATTTTGGCGACTTCTTTAAAATTAATTTCGTGTGTAAGGTTGTCTTCAATATAGCGCATTGCCGCATTCATGTTTTTAAGTGAATCCATTATATGACCTCCCTTGCAATTAGAATAGCAGGAATGAAATAGCTCCATCCGACATTTCATGCACAACTTTGTAGGGTGCATTTTTAACCTTACAAAAATGTAATGTTCCTGTAAGGAGAATGAATGGATGGCATGATATCCCAATGCTATAGTAACAAAGTACTTTCATTCAGTAGGTTAAATTTTTATGTCTTTACTTATGTGCCTTACATAACTGTCATGTTTGTGTAAGAAACATCGATAGTGGCAAGAGTAGAGAGTGTATATAGTTGAAAATAGAGAATAGAAGAAATGAGGGATGTCGAGATGAAAACAGTGTTAGAAGCAAAAAATATTGAAAAAGTGTATGACACAGGTGGGAATAAATTTGCAGCTTTAAAAGGTATTAACTTACAAGTAAAAGAAGGGGAGTTCGTTGGAATTATGGGGCCTTCTGGTTCTGGGAAGACGACTCTTTTAAATGTCCTTTCTACAATTGATAATGCGACGGACGGTGAGATTTTAATTGATGGAAAAGATATCGTGAAGATGAATGATGATAAGCTGGCGTTGTTCCGCCGTGATCATTTAGGTTTCATCTTCCAAGATTATAACTTATTAGATACGTTAACGGTAAAAGAAAACATTGCGTTACCTCTTGCGTTATCGAAGGTGAAAGCGAATGAGATTGATCGCCGCGTTCTTGAAATCTCAAAGAAATTCGGTATTGATCATATTTTAAGTCAGTTCCCATATCAAGTATCTGGTGGGCAGAAGCAGCGCTGCGCAGCATCGCGTGCGATCGTTACAAGTCCTAGTATGATATTTGGGGACGAGCCGACTGGAGCACTTGATTCTAAATCAGCGACAGATTTATTAGAAAGTATGAAGTCGTTAAATGAATATGATAACTCTACAATTTTAATGGTAACGCATGATGCATTTGCGGCGAGTTATTGTAAACGAGTTATTTTCATTAAAGATGGTGAGTTATATAAAGAATTGCACCGCGGTGAATCAACACGTAAACAGTTCTTCCAAAAAGTCGTTGACGTAATGTCTTCCATTTCTGGAGGTATGGCTGATGACCTTATCTAGCATTGCCCTCCGCAACATACAGCGGAACTTTAAAGACTACTTTGTATATTTTGCATCTATGATTTTTAGTATCGTCATTTACTTTACATTTAAAGCACTGCAATATAATTCACAAATGGAAAAAGCAGCGGAAGCCTCTAAAAAGATTAGCGGTGCGTTTCAAGTTTCCAGTGTGATGCTTATCATTTTCGTAGCAGTGTTCATTATATATTCGAACGGATTCTTTACACGTAAACGTAAAAAAGAAGTTGGCTTATATTCTTTATTAGGTATTCGTAAAAGACAAATTGGTAAAATGCTCTTTTATGAAAATATGTTAATGGGATTAATGTCATTAGTAATCGGGATTGCGATTGGTAGTGTCCTTTCAAAATTATTCCTTGAGTTATTAGTAAGTATGATGGGATTAAACTTAAACGTTCATTTTGAAGTACCGATGGCTGCCATTATTGATACAGCAATTATTTTCTTTGTGATTATTTTATATACATCACTCCAAGGGTATCGTTTAATTTATCGCTTTAAGTTAATTGAACTTTTCCGCGCAGAACGTGAAGGAGAAGCAATGCCAAAAGGATCTGTCATTATGGCATTAATTTCAGTTTTCTTAATCGGTTCAGGTTATTTCTTAGCGTTAATGTTTATGAAGGCAATTATGTATGCAAACTTTATGGCAGTTGCACTTTATATTTTACTTGCGACAGTATTAGGTACGTACTTACTATTTATGTTCTTTACTGTATTCGTATTGAAACGTGCAAGAAATAATAAATCATCGTTTTATAACGGTATGAATATGGTAACGACGTCACAGCTACTATATCGTATTAAAGGGAATGCAAAGTCACTTGCGACAATTTCTATTTTAAGTGCGGTAACATTAACAGCGGTTGGTACGTCAGTTACGATGTATTACAATACATTTACACAATCAAAAGCAGTTGCACCATACAGCTACTCTTATGAGAAGAAAGATGCAGAACTAGATAAGAAAGTAAATGCGATTTTTGCTGAGGAAAAAGAGAATCATCCTGTAAAAGATCAATTTGAAGCTGAGATGGTTCCTGTAAAAGGAAAGTTTGAAGGAGTTAAAGTCGATTTCATCTTTAATATGAACTACAGTATCTCAGAGAAATATCAATTTATATCTCAATCTGAATTTAATAAACTTGCTAAAAAAATCGATGTAGAAACAGTGAATATAGCTGCCGGTGAAGCCTTTATATATGATAGTTCTTATATTGAAGGGTATGAGTTTAGCCCTGAATATAAAGGAAATAAAGCGGTATTCCAAATTGGAAATGAAACGAAGACATTGACGATCCAAGGTGCAAATAATAATGCAATTACGAACTTAGGTGAATTAGTTGTTGTCGTTCCAGATGAAATGTATGAACAAGCGAAGCAAGCATTTGGAACACGTGTTGTGAAAAATATTGATGTAAAAGATGAAAGAAACAGTAAAGTATTAACAGAAAAATTAACAAAAGTGATGCCAGCTGGTGAATCAGAAATGGCACCACCATTTAGAGACTTCTATACTGGTTTCCATATGGGACTTGAAGCAACTGGACTAATGATGTTCATCGGAATGTTCTTAGGACTTGTATTCTTACTAGCAACAGGTTCTATCATTTACTTTAAACAATTAACAGAAGCAAATGCTGATCGTGAGCGTTATGTTGTACTTCGTAAAGTCGGGGTAACGAAACAGGAAATGAAAAAAGCTATCGCAAAACAAGTAAGCTTTATCTTTGCGATTCCGTTAGTAATCGGAATTCTACACAGCTTGTTTGCATTAAAAGGTTTAGGGAACATACTACCGTTTGAAATTATGATTCCGCTCCTAATTAGTATCGGAGTATACGGTGTCATTTATATCGGATATTACTTCTTAACAGTTCGTTCTTATTATAAGATTGTGAGCGCGAAGTAATAAAGGGGCAGCTATCGCTATAAGCGGTAGCTGTTTTTTGATTTCTTCATAAAATCTTAAGAAATCTCCTCAATTTTTATTAAGAAACGATAGTTATACTTAAACACAAGTTAAAAACTATTGAACGAATGGGGAGAGATTTACATGCAACTCATAACATTCTTACATGAATTTATTAAACACCCGAAACATACTGGTGCGATTGCGCCAAGTTCAAAAATATTAGCAAAGAAAATGGTAGATGTAATTGATTTTAATAGAGCGAAGTGCATTGTGGAATTAGGTCCTGGTACAGGAGTCTTTACGAAAGAAATTATGAAGCGAAAGAAGAAGGAGACAATGTTTCTTCTTATCGAAATTAATGAAGTGTTTTTCAAAGAGCTAAAGAGAAAATTTAAAGATGAGCAGAATGTCATTGTTGTACATGGTTCAGCTGAAAATATAAAGACGTATATGGAAGAGCTCAATATAGAATGCATTGATTACGTCTTATCAGGATTGCCTTTCACATCTTTACCAGAAGAGGTTTCAAAACGCATTTTAAACAACGCAATGGAAGCGATACATGAGAGTGGTGAATTCATTACATTTCAATATTCACTTGTAAAAAAAGGATTTATACAGCATTTCTTCCCTGAAATTACACTAGAAAAAGTTTGGTTTAATTTCCCGCCAGCCTACGTCTTTAGCTGTAAAAAAGAGCTAAGGGGAGCATATGCATAATGGAGCTACATGAATTAATATCATACATTGAGCAGTATGGTTATTGGGCACTATTTTTTTGTTTATGGCTTGGTATTATCGGTATGCCGATTCCAGATGAAATGATTGTAATGAGTGGTGGATTTGTATCTTCATTAGGCGTATTAAGTGTCATTCCTGCGTTTTTATTAACATATTTAGGCGTTGTATCTGGGCTTTCTTTAGGTTACATACTAGGGAAAATATTTGGCATAAGAGTGCTTGAAAAATTGATGAAAAAGAAGAAGGCGAAGTACCTTTTAAAATCACAAGAGATAGTAGGGAAATATGGTCATTATGCATTAGTAATAAGTTATTTTATCCCCGTTGTGAGACATATCGTACCGTATTTAGTAGGAATGAATAACATGTCATTTAAAACGTATGCGATTTATTCATATGTAACAGGATTTATTTGGACGTTAGTTTACTTTGTGCTAGGCTCTATATTTGGAAAGCATATAGAAATGATAGTAACCCTTGTGACCGAGTATGGTATATATTTTGGTGGCATCGTTATCATAGTTTCTAGTATTTCTTATGTGTATATGCATAAGAAGAATGCGGTAGTGAGTGAAATAAAGCAACATTCATAGTTTGGTAAATGATGCTGGAGGAGATTTTGTGAGTAAAGGAACGATACTTATCGTGGACGATGAGAAGGAAATTAGAAAACTTATCGCCATCTATTTGAAGAATGAAGGTTACGAAGTATTACAAGCTAGAGATGGTGAAGAGGGGTTAGAAATAGTAAGGAAAAGAGACGTGCATCTAATTGTACTTGATATTATGATGCCGAAAATAGATGGTATTCATATGTGTATGAAAGTGAGAGAAATAGCGGAAATGCCCATTATTATGCTGTCGGCAAAAACGCAAGATATGGACAAGATTTTAGGGTTAACAACTGGAGCAGACGATTACGTAGCAAAACCATTTAATCCACTTGAACTCATTGCTCGTATTAAATCACAACTTCGGAGATATATGAAAATGAGCGGGGCAAGTGTAAAAGATGAAAATGTATTTGAAGTTGGAGATATAAAGATAAATATAGCAACCCGGCAGGTCATTATTGCAAATGAAGAGGTGAAATTGACACCGAGAGAGTTTGAGGTATTAGAATTGCTTGCACGAAATCAAGGAATGGTATTAAATGCAGAGCAAATTTATGAAAGAGTATGGAAAGAGCAAGCTTTCCAATCCGATAATACTGTGATGGTACATATTCGGAAAATACGTGAAAAGATAGAGGCAATTCCAAGGAAGCCTCGTTACATTAAAACAATATGGGGAGTTGGCTACAAGATTGAGAAAGATATTTGAACCGATAATATGGATGAATCAAGTTTTAAAAAAAATGATAGGTAAAACAGTTAGTTATTTGCAAAAGAGTATACGTGTACAGCTAATTACTACATTTACTTTCTGTACATTACTTGGTGTATTAGTAGGGTGGTCTTCATCTTCCTTTTTCGAGGATACGAATAAAATTTCTATCATTGATTATGCATCAGGTATGGAAGCCATTGATGGACAGACACAAAGGCTTGTTGAAAGTATGACAGAAGAGGGTAAGGAAATTAATATACAAGAACTGCTTGATCAATTGAATCATCAAAATCAATTGAAGGTTTTAATAATAGATGAGAATGGGAAAGTGGTTTATAAAACAAAGGGAGCACCGGAAGAACAGATTAATCTTCATGAGACGATGCGTAATGTAATGGATTTTAAAATGGATCAAGTACGATATGTAGAGGCACAGAATTTAATTCAAGATAGAGCTGAACAAAAGCGTAAGGAGTTTACAACCTTTTATCCAGTTACTGTTAATACGAAAAATATGTATATCATTGCAAGTGGTATACCACAAGGAAATGTAAAGTATGTAGTGAACGGTAGTAGTCCATTCCCATCTTTACTAGGTTTTATTACTTTTCTACTTTCTTTCTTTTATATAACGAAAAGGAAGATGAATCAGATTGAAGCAATGGCAGAAGGAGTAAGAGAGTTTTCGAAAGGGAACTTACAATACAAAATCAAACAGGCAGGTCAAGATGAAATAGGTGTATTAACTTCAAATATTAATCAAATGGCAGAAAAGCTTTTGGCTAATATAGAAAAAGAAAAACAAATAGAGAAACAAAAAAGTGAATTGATTACAAATGTATCACATGATTTAAGAACACCACTTACTTCTATTATGGGGTATTTACGCTTACTAGGTGATGCGAAATATGAAAATAAAGAACAGCATGATGAGTATATAAAAATTGCTTTTTCAAAATCAGAGCAGTTGAAGATGTTAATAGAGGATTTGTTTGAGTATACAAAACTAACAGATGAAAATATGGTGTTAGATTCACAAGAAGTGTGTATGAATGAACTACTTGATCAGTTAATAGAAGAGCTAGTACCACAAGCGGAGGAACATAATCTTTCATTCGTGAAAAAATTTCAGGAAGATCGTATATATGCCGTTGTGGACTCGGAAAAAATGGTGCGTGTGTTTGAAAACCTCTTAATAAATGCAATTAAATACAGTATAGATAAAGCAGAAATTCAAGTTTCACTTCAAAGAGAAGAACAGCATATCAAAATTTCTATAGCGAATCATAGTGAAGAATTTACAAAAACAGAATTGGAGAATTTGTTTGAGCGTTTTTATAAAAAAGATCAATCGAGAAGTAGAGCTGTAGAAGGTTCAGGCTTGGGGCTTGCAATTGCAAAAAGCATTGTTGAATTGCACAAAGGAGAAATTCGAGCGGAATATGAAAATGGGGTTATTCAATTTATTATCTTATTGCCAATTTAATTAGAAGGGCATTAAAAATATCGGTTACCTTCTAATTAGGGAAGAATGAGTGATAGTGTTGCTATTGATTTAGAGGGAGTCTTATTCCATCATTCAGGGGGACATTGACTAATAAAACAGAGAAGTGGAGAATCGAAAGTTATATGAAAAAATTAAGTGCGTTTATGATATTGGTTATAGTTGGAGTTACATTACTTATAGTGAAAGGTGGACCGATTGTAGATCAACTCAATCCGTTTATTAAAGAAGATATTTATTATGCTGTTGTCGACAGTGATGGGGAGTATGAAGCCAAAAGTAATGGTTTTGGTAGATGGAACTATAAATTTAAAGGATATGATGAATCTGGGAAAGAACAAAAAATTATGATGACTTCTTCAAAACATTTACGAATAGGAGCACATTTAAAGATTAAATCTAAAGGGACTTATGGTATGAAATGGGAAGAAATACAAGGTGACGAAATACCCGCTAAAGCAAAAGAAAAAGTAACAATAAAGCATGTCTAGTTATAGAAATGATAAGTTGAATTCAATAGATAAAGTAACGATCAAGCTTCAAATGTAATGGCAGTATATGATAATTTCTAAAATTTTTATAAAGAAGATAAAGATTATCTGAACTTTATCTAAACTACATTTCTTCTGTATACAACTACTAGTATTCTATATTGTGTAGATAAAAAATGGTAAGGAGTAACAGGATGATTATGCAGGTTTCTAAGAGGAAAATATTATTATTTCTTTCAATTATTCTTTTTGTTTTATTGATGATGTATGTATGTACGAATAATAGGCATGTACAAAATATTGTTAACAATATAGAAGACATTTATAAAGTATATAAAGAGAATCAATTATTGCAAGAAAAAATCGAGAACCAAGAATCGTTAAAGAGTAAAGTGCAAATGTTAAGTGAGGAGAAAGAAAACCTTACTAAGCTTATCAACAAGACGAGAGAATTAAAGGAACAAGGAAAATATAATTTAATTCAAGCTACAGTAGTAAGGCGTGTAGCAGAAGATTGGTATGGAAAAATCGCTCTTAATAGAGGGGTACAACATGGTGTAAAGGTTGATATGGCTGTTATGACGGTGAGTGGTCTCATTGGAAAGGTAGAGAGTGTAGATCAATTTACATCTATTGTGAAATTAATTACGAAAGATGAAAGAACAAATCGTTTAGCAATCACCTTCCAAAATAACTCATCCATTTTAGGATTTGTTACAGGGTATGATAAGGAAAAACAAGCTCTTCGAATTGATAATATTCCATCAGATAAAGCGAAAGAAATAAAAATAGGTGATAGCATTATTACCTCTGAATTGAGCCGGAAAATACCACCTGGTCTTGAAGTAGCGGAGGTAATAGATCAAGAGCCGGATAAATATGGCCTTGCACATATTATTTATGCAAAACCAAAGGCGAATTTATATGATTTAGAAGATGTCATTTTAGTAGAACCTAAAGGGTAGCAAAGAATAGTGTCTATTAAAAGTGAAGAAGAGATGAATATCACTTTTTTTAGGTAGAGTAAGATTAAGAGGAATAAGAAAAAGTATGGAACAAAGAAAAAGAAGCTTTTGGAAAAGCACGAGAAGAAGTAAAATCAGTTCATAAATCTATAGATAAAATGGAAGATGCAGCTCTTCAGAAACAAGCAAAAATTAAGATTAAAGAGGAGAAATAAAGTCTTTATTTCTTACTCAAAAATAGAATATAGAAACCAAAAGTCCCAAGCTACTAGCTTTGGGGCTTTTTCATATTCTTAAAGAAATATTAAGAATATCCGCTGCTATTTATTAAGAAATGCTATCTATACTTAGAAATGGGTTAAGAAATGCTCGGAAAATATGTAAGGAAAACAAAAATTGGAAAAGAAGTGTAGGAGGATATAAATGACAGCATCAGTTGTAGAGGTAAAGAATGTACAAAAGGTATACGGTAGAAAAGATGAGAGTCAATCACATGCACTAAAGAATGTATCGTTCTCGATTCAAGAGGGTGAATTCGTTGGAATTATGGGACCATCTGGCTCAGGGAAAACAACATTATTGAATGTAATTTCTACATTAGATAAAGCGACAGGTGGAATTGTTGAAATTGCTGGAACAGATATTACGAAAATGAAGCAAGGGGAATTATCTGATTTTCGCTCAGAGAAACTAGGGTTTATCTTTCAAGATTTTAACTTACTTGAAAATTTATCAATCTATGAAAACATTGCATTACCGCTTTCTCTGCAAGGTGTTCATTCGAAAAGAATTGGATTAAATGTGAAAAAGGTAGCAGAGATGTTAGGAATTTCAGAGATTCTTCAAAAATATCCGTCCGAAGTATCTGGTGGACAAAAACAACGTTCGGCGGCGGCTCGTGCACTTGTACATGAGCCAGCAATAATTTTAGGAGATGAGCCAACAGGAGCGCTTGATTCTAAAAATGCGAAAAGTTTATTAGAGGCGATGACCAACTTAAATGAAGAACAGGATGTTTCAATTATGATGGTTACACACGATCCATTAAGCGCAAGTTATTGCCGACGTATTTTATTCATCCAAGATGGAGAATTGTATAAAGAAATTCATCGCAGAGGTACTCGTGAAGAGTTTTATAAAGAGATTTTAGATGTGCTTGCAGATTTAGGCACACAAAAAGCATAAGAAAGAAGGTTCAACATGTTATTCAAACTTTCCATGTCGGGACTAAAAAGTAAACGAAAAGACTATATGGTCTTATTAGTTGGGCTTATTATGTCTATTTCAATTTTTTATATGTTTCAAACGTTAGCGTTAAATAAAACGTTTATCGAAGGGAATTCCATGGATGGAATTTTTTCAGTCTTCCAAACAGGATCATTTTTATTAGGTTTCATTACATTATTTTATATTTTATACGCCAATTCATTTTTATTATCACTTCGGCAAAAAGAATTTGGTATGTATATGGTATTAGGGGCAAAAAAGCATAAAATTACATTGCTTATGTTTATTGAAACAATTGTATTAGGAATAGTATCTCTTATAGTAGGTGTGATAGTCGGTATAATCTTGGCGCAAGGTGTTGGCCATTTGCTAATGAAGGAACTAGAATTTACTGGCGGTGGTTATCATGCATTTTATGTACCATCAATTATTGTTACTTTCATCTTTTTCATTGCATTATTTATGTTGTCCGCAATTATGAATGGTATGAAACTAGTGCGTAATTCGCTATTACAACTCGTTCACTCCAATAGTCATACAGAGCGTACGCCTATTAAAGGAAAACTAACGAATATAGTAGCACTTTTATCAATTATTTTATTAGCAGTTGGTTATGCTTCGATGATTTATATGAAAGAGTTAAAGGAATCAGGATTTATCATTGCTACAATTACAGTCACATTAGGAACTTACATGCTATTTGCATCATTCCTTCCCATTATTATTAACAAACTAAAAGCGAATAAAAATCGTAGTGAAAAAGGAATCAATGCGTTTACGTTTGCACAGTTAAGTTTTTCTATTAATAGTTTAACGAAAGTATTAGCGACAGTTGCTATGTTAGTGGCTCTCGGTGCGGGTGCAATCTCCAGTGGTATGGCGTTAAAAAATAATGTCACAAATATGGTGGAGAGTGCAGAATACTATGATGTCGAAATTAAAAATCCCACAGCAGAAGAAAAGAAAATATTAGATAGTATTACATTTAAAGAAAAGAATGAATATCGATACAAATTAGATGAGCAGTTTATTTATCAATTGAAAGAAGATTTAGAAAGAAACCGTCCGCTAACACGTACTGGAAAAGACGAGAATAGTAGCCGATTCGTTCCTGTTTCGAGGGAGCTAATTGTCGGAGCCGTTTTAAGCCATAGGCAAGAAAAAAATGAGGATAATACCAATGTAATTCCAGAAGAGTGGGGAAATGTTTTAAGGTCTCTTCAAAAGACATATATGAATCCTAGTCAAAAGATACAAATTGTAGATCAAAAGATGTATGACGGGATACAAGGTAAAGAAGAAATTATAATACTGGGGAAAACGGACAATTTTATAACGTATAAAGAAGAATGGAAAAAAATCGATGAATTAGAGCTAGCTAGATATAAAGATATGAAAGAAGTACATCTTTTGAGTAAATATATGCTATATGAAGGATATTACAGTACTTACAGTGGAACAGTATTTATGGGATTTTTCTTAGGCATAGCTTTCTTAGCGATGCTGGCAAGCTGTTTAATGTTTAAAATTCTTTCTGGTGCTTCAAAAGATGTTATTCGCTATCAAATGCTTCGTAAAATTGGTGTGCGTTATGAGCTATTAACGAAATCAATTTATAAAGAGTTACTTTTAGTTTTCTTGTTTCCAGCGATCGTAGGTATAATGCACGTATTAGTCGGAATGAGCATGTTCTCGTTCTTAATAGATAATCCATATTTCCGTATTTGGCTGCCGATTATTATTTTCTTAGTCATTTATGTGTTTTATTATTTCATTACAGTTCAATTGTATAAAAAAATTGTTCTTCCGAAAGAAGTCTAGTATGTAGTGAGTAAGGGGAATGATGAATAGAGATAAATTTAGGGGAATATTATATGGAATTTATAGCGATGAAGAAGTTATAGATTGAAAGAAGCAGCTATTCTACGTAATAGCTGCTTCTTTCATTATTTATAATTAGGAAGCAACTTGTACTGTAGATAAGGAGAAATAAAATCCTCTATCTTTTCAGTATATAAAAGATAAAGAGGGAAAGGTATTATAACTTCTGTAGTAATCGTTCGCTGCTTTTCATGTCACCTTTACACAACGGACATTGTGGCTTATCTTCTAAAGAAAAGTTTTTACGCATCCATCCAAGGCAGTCGTCTGCTTCGCATTCCCACACAGCAATTGCTTCTGGTTCTTCTACAGGTTTATCATTTTTTCTCCAATACATGTGATCGCTCCTTTAAATTGAAAAGTTTTTTAGAAAAAACAAAAAAGGTTGTTAACGTTTTTGTTAACAACCTTTTAGTTATTCATTATACTGTATTTTCTTAAAAAATGCGAAGGTTAGTAATTATTAAAATTATAATAAAATAGTGATTATACAAGCATAGGATTATAAATCATCGTTGAACGCGAATGAGTATACTGTCCAAAAAAATTTAAGAGAACTGAATTAAAATAGATTTAATACGAGTAATTGAGGAGTATATCCAGTAGTAGTTGAAATTTCACACACTTTATTTGTGCTAAAAGGTTTATTGACGGTAATTCTTTGTTTACACAGTAGTGGATTTCTTCAAGTTTTAAGTACATTTAAAGAGCTTGAAGTAATTCAAACTCTTTTTTATCACTATTTATGTCCTAAAATACGCTCAACCTCATGCACACTTAATTTACTTGCTTTAGCAATCGTTTCAAGTGGCATACCAAGTTCATACATATCTTTAATCATTTGTGTTTTTACTTGTTGAACCCCTTCTTTTCGACCTTTTTCAATGCCTTTTTCAATGCCCTGTTCAATACCTTTTTTAATGCCTTGTTCTATTCCTCTTTTTATTCCTTCTTGCTCTGCGTGGGCGAATTTTGCAGCCTCATCCATTAACACTTTCTCCCTCGCGTCATAGGCTTGTCGGAAAGATGAATCTTGACTCATACGTTCCCATTTGTTTATTGCTTTTTGTAAAATAGGATTTCGGTTCATAGCAATATCCTCCAATGTTTTAGTTAAGTGCTCATCTAGCATTTAAAAATGCAAGTAGAATATCTTCACTACCATTCGTAACAAACAATTGTTTAAATGCAAAATTAATGCGTAAATTAACTAACTGTTGGTTGAACACAGCTTTTCCTCTCCCTTGTATCAGGTTGCTACTTTCCTTCATTGTATCTAAAAAGAAATAGGGCATGCAAACAGGCCCTTCTGCTATTTTGTTAGTAGTATTATTAGAAAGTGAAAGGCAAGTATGTCTATGTTATACTCTAGTGAAAATGAAAGGAAATTTTTATTTATATTGAGAAAAAGGTGATACGTATGCAAAAAGATATTTTAAAGTTATTAGATAAAAAGCAAAGTAAATATGAATTTCCTGCCTTAGATAATGAAAATATGGATGTTTCACAAGTGAAATTCTCTCTTTTCTTTAAAGATAATAAAGATTGGTTAATGGTGTTTCAATTTGTTGGTGTAGGTTCATTAGGTGTATTTAATGATATTCAAATATATGGTGATAGAATTAATCATTCAATTGGTGATGATGGTATGTTGCAATTAAATGATGGAGATTATGAATTATTTGATGATGAAGGTGAATTTATACCGGATATTCATAACGGCAGTTTGAAAATTCGTGATCATCATTTTGAATATCAATTTACAGAAGAAGATTATGTGAATAATGGAATAGAAGTACAAACGACAGAGTCTTATCCAACATATTTCATGCGTATGCTTGCTACTAATGACGAAGCTAGAAAATTAGTATGGTGGAATAAAGAAGAAATTTTAGCAGAGGTAGGTTTAAAAGGCGATTGGGAAGTAGTGTATGAAACGGAAGAGTGGAAACATGTTGAAGACGAGAAAGTAAGTGAAAATGAATTCTTCCAATCAGTAGCTGCTGCAATAGAGAAGAAAGATCCAAGTGTTATTGTGAATAAGGATTCTAATACACATTGGAAAAATTGGATGGATTTTGAGTGTGAATGAAATTTAAAGGATAGGAGAACTCATAATAGATGAAAAGAAGAAGAAAGTCCGGAGAAAAGATACAAATGAACCGCTTTACACTTCCTTTATGTTACGGAAGTGAAGCACCATATTATTACGAGGTAGAGCCTCATGAAAGAGAGGGACGCTTCCATTTAACATCAGATCTTTGCGTAATGGACGATGAACATTACTTTATTAGGGGATGTTTAGAGCTTCCTATAATTGATTACCATGAAAGTTTTATCTGGACTGTGTGGGTATCACTTAGTAAAGAAAGTTATGATAAAGTACTAGAAAAGTGGGATGAAAGAGGACGAGAAAATAGTGATCCTTATTTTGGCTGGTTATCTGTAGAAATACCAGTTTATTCAGAAACACTAAATTTAAAGACAAATATACATATAAGAGAAGTTGGAATGGCTCCGTTCATCGAATTAGAACCGACTGATCATCCTCTTGCGCTGGAACAAAGAAATGGAATTACTTTAGAGAGAGTTAAAGAAATACAAGAAATTATACAACGACATAATTAGATTAGAAGAGAAAAAACGAGTGATATCACTCGTTTTTTTTATTACACAACATTAGGATTATAAATCATCGTAAAGTGTCCTTGTAATAGTTCAATATGGCATGGTGTATGGAGCGAACTTTCTCCATCTGTATCTACTTCTTTTTCTTCTTCTGTTTCAATATGAATGGATTTCGCTTTTACGTGGAAGATGTCATTTTCATTTGAGTCTTCAAATAATTTTTTTCCTATATAATCTTTAAATGCCTGAATGCCTGTTGATTTAACGACAAAAATATCAAGTGTTCCGTCGTCGCATTTTACGTTCGGAATAAAGGAAGGAATACCGCCGAGATATTCACCGTTTCCAACCATAACAAGGACAGCTTCGTCTTCATATACTTGTCCGTCGTAAGTGATTTTTACTGGGAATGTTTCAGCATTTTTTACAGTTCGAATTGTGCTTAAATAGTAACCAATTTTACCAAGCTTTGCTTTCTCTTCTGCATCAATATTGTTTGATACTTCAGATACGAGTCCAATGCCCCAGAAGTTTAAGAAGTGTTGTCCGTTTGCTTTTGCGACATCGATTGGTTTTATATGTCCTTTTGTAATGAGTTTTGCTGCTTCTGCAATATTTTGCGGAACGCCGAGTGTGCGAGAGAAGTCGTTGCAAGTTCCGCCTGGAATAATTGCAAGTGTAGGTCTAGTTTCAAGAGGGGCTAAGCCGTTTGTGCATTCAAATACAGTTCCGTCACCACCGAAGACGATAATTAAATCTACTTTACTAGCAAACTCCTGACAATATTTTGTTGCATCACCTTGTTTTTTCGTATGAAGGATATGTAAGTCAGGAAAAGCTGCGGCAAGTGGTGGTACGATTTTTGTTAAGTTCGTATGTAAATCGCCTTGCCCTGCTTTCGGATTTACGATGAGGAGTACTTTTCCAAATTTTGTCTTTGTCATTCTTCATCTCTCCCTTTGTTTTTATAAATTACGATAGAAATAAAACTTCCACCAATAATGCATGGAAGCTTATTTGATCCCGCTATTTGCGGGCCAATAATCATTGGGGATGGACAAAAATCCCACTGATTAAAGTTTCACTTTATTTTATTATTCCGTTACAACTGAAGCGATAAATGGTAAGTTACGATATTTTTCTGCGCAGTCGATACCGTAGCCAACGATAAATTCGTCTGGAATTTGGAAGCCAACATATTCAGCTTTTAAGTCCACTTTACGGCGCTCTGGTTTATCAAGTAACGTACAGAATTTCAATGCTTTTGGTTTATGCATGAAGAAGTGATCTTTTAAGAAGTGAAGTGTTAGACCAGAATCGATAATGTCTTCTACGACAATTACGTTTTTTCCAGTAATGTTTACATCGATATCTTTTAATAGTTTCACTTTTCCAGTTGTTTCTGTTTGATTTCCGTAGCTAGATGCAGAGATAAAGTCGATTGTTACTTCGTTTTTAATGTGACGAATTAAATCAGCAGCGAATACGAAAGATCCTTTTAATACAGCGATTACAACGATTTCTTCTCCTTCAAAATCACGTTCGATTTGGAGCGCTAGTTCTTTTACTTTTTCTTGTAATTGTTCTTCAGAAATTAAAGTGTCTTTTATTTCAATTTTCATTTGAATCCTCCTACAGTGTAAAACTTGTGAACATTTCGACTGTAAAGGATAGAAAGAAAAAAGTCAAAGAAGACATAAGGTTTTTACAGAAATCCCCACAAAATAGTCAGATGATATGATATACTGATTATATTAAGAAAACGCTTCCATAAAGGGTGATTATGATGAAAAAGAAACAGTATACAAGTGTAACATTTATAAAAGCATTGCTTTTAACAATTGTTCTTGGTATGTTGGCTTACATAATTGATGTACCTGCAATTCGCATTTCACTAATTGGAATGACTTTAGTATTAGGCGCAATTTCCCATGGCATGATATCACAGCTTCAAGAAGCTGGAGTTGATAATATGAAAAATCATATAGATAAAAAGTGAGAAACCTTCATTATATAGAGTGAAGGTTTTTTTCTTACAAAAATGTAAGGTAGTTGTAAGAAAAATCGATAGTTGCATAATAGCATTTTGGATAAACTAGGGGTGTAAGGTAAAAGGAAAGCAGATTTTAGGTAAATTAAGTTTTAGGCACTCTATATGTGAAGAAGGAGTAGGAGGGCATGGAGAAACGTTGGACAACCTTTTCTTTTTTAGCGACTAGTAACACCGTAATGCTAGCTGGAGAAATGGATTTTTTGCACTTGTTTGATCGAGAAGACGATCATTCTTCTTCTAAATTTACAATGAAATGGCGTAAATGGAGCGAAAGTTGTAGATTGGAAGAAGAGGCCCCTAACGAAGAGCAAAGAGTTATTTTAACAAATCCTATTAAAGCATGGGTTGTTCAACGTCGTAAGTGTAACGTCAAAAATCACTTCAAGAAAACTGAGCCGAGACAACTAGTTATCGCTCCGGCCCGCTCTACTTCTGAAACACGAGAAAGTAACATGTAAATATTGAGACACGCACCAAAAAAACATCGTATATATTGCGATGTTTTTTATTTTTCTACAATGAAATCTTTAAATGAAATATATTTCATCTGCATCTTATATTTATATCTCTTGTTTATTCTAGTGATACATCCGATGCGAAGTGATGTAAAACGTATAAGAGGAGAGATAAAATGAAAAAGAAGCTATTACCAATCTGTGCAATGGCACTTTTAACAGTAGGATATTCTTCAGTAGCAAGTGCAGATACTGGAACGGTAACAAAGGAAGAAGCAGCGCAAGTGCAACAAGATAAAGCTAAAAAAGAAGAAGCAATTAAGATACAGCAAAAAAATGAAGAAGAGAAAAAGCAAGCAGCACAAGTACAAGAAAAAGGTGATATGGCTAAAAAAGAGGAAGCGATAAAAGCTGGGCAAACGAATGATACAGCGAAAAAAGAAGTAACACCACAAGTACAAGAAAAGGAAGCTCTTGCAAAAAAAGAAGCAGCAATTAAGGCCGGGCAAAAGAATGATGCAGCGAAAAAGGAAGTAGCGAAGCCAGTTGTACAAGGTGAAAAATTACCAAATACAGCATCAAATAATGTAGCAATGATGGCGCTAAGTGCATGTCTTGTAGGGATAGGGACATTATTTGGTTTGAATCGTCGTAATAAAGTTAAGGCATAAATAAAATATTTTCCTATAAAGAATGGGATAATTTCATATATTAAAAATGGTAGGTTATTCCTACCATTTTTTGCATGGAGGGATGGAACGTGAAGTTACTCAATTATATCGGTATCATATTGATGGCCATAGGGCTATTCATGGGATCGTATTACGCTGTGGAATGGTATAAAGGAAAAAGCTCTGCTCAAGAATTAACGAAAGAAGAAATAAAGAGCCTTAAAAATATACAAGATAATCAACTTTCACATGAAACACCAGTAACGTCCCAAGTACCTTCTTCTCAAACCGAGCATAAAGAAGGAGAAAAGGTAGCGATGTTAAATATACCGAAAATAAAGAAGAAGTTTTCTATATATTGGGGAGCGAATGATGCAACTTTGAAAAAAGGAGTTGGTATGTTTGTTAGCGATTTAACGACAACTCCATCTGGAGGAGGACATACTGTACTGAGTGGGCATCGAGATACTGTATTTACAGATTTAGGAGAGTTAAAAGAAAAGGATACTCTTATTTTAGAGTATGATAATAAAACTTACACATATGAAATTCAAAAGACATGGATTACCCATGCGGATGATCGTACTGTTATTATAAAAAAAGAAGAACCAACATTAACACTGACGACTTGCTATCCATTTGATTATATAGGGGATGCACCGGATCGATATATTATTGAAGCGAAGTTAACTGGTAGTTATTCAAAATGAAATTGTAGTTTTTGAAAGCGAGAGGGGGAGACATAGATTATGTCAAAAAACATTTTGATTGTTGAAGATGAAGATATTTTGCGTGAAATATTAAAAGATTATTTTTTGAGTGAACAATATATAGTGTTTGAAGCAAGAGATGGGAAAGAAGCCTTAGTTGTATTTGAAGAAGAAGAGGTTGATTTAGTTATTCTAGATATTATGTTGCCAGAACTCGATGGATGGTCTGTTTGCCGAAGAATCCGTAAGACGTCCGAGGTTCCTATTATTATGTTGACGGCGCGTGTAGATGAAGATGATACGTTACTTGGCTTTGAACTTGGGGCAGATGACTATGTGACGAAGCCGTATAGTCCGCCAATTTTATTAGCAAGAGCGAAAAGGTTGTTGGAAAGTAGAAAAGCATCGAAGAAACCTTTAGAGAATGAAGATGATACGTTATCAATTCACGGCATTCATGTCCATTTCCCGTCACGTACTGTTACTGTTGATGAGGCAGACATTAGTTTAACACATACAGAGTTTGAAATATTAGTGTATTTCATGAAAAATCAGGGGATTGTTTTAACGAGAGAGCAACTCATTTCAAGGATTTGGGGATATGAGTTTGCTGGGGATGATCGCACAGTAAATAGTCATATTCGTAATTTGCGAAATAAATTAGGAGAGAAAGCAAAGTGCATTACAACTGTAGTGCGAACCGGTTATAAATTCGAGGGGAACATATGAGAAAAGGGATTGTACTTAAATTATTTACCCTTACAACAGCTCTATGTATGTTGATTTTAGCGACGATATTTATTGGGCAAACAATATTTTTCAAACAATATTATGCGAATCGAAAAGTGGAAGATATTAAAATGAACTTAAATTCCTTTGCAAAGAACTATTTAAATTATGCAGGAAGTGCAGAAGAAGTTCAGAAACTGGAGCAAGATTTTTTAAGAGAAAATAATACGTGGATTACGATATTAGATCAGAATGGGAATTTAAAACATGTGGATGATTTTTATTTTGAAGTAACGATAGACCGTAGGCAACAAAAGAGCTTTGGACAACAAATATTCAAGATTCCCTTAGGTAATCTCGTCAATATAGAGGAGATTGATAATAAATTATCAGAGAAGTTTTCAGGACAAGAAATTTATTTTTCTGGAGTGAGAAAAGAAGAAAGTTTTATTCCATTCTCTTTCTCGTTAGGTAAGCAAAATTTAAGTGGATCTAATAAACCGTTAGAAAAAGCATTTAATGAGAAAATGATTAAATTAGATCAGGAGAAAAAGAAAGCAGCTGAGGAACAAGTTGTTAAGGAAAAGAAGCCGGCCGTTCAGGAGCAAGCTGCTCAGGAATTAGATGCTCCCATAGTAGGACGTGTTACGAAAGTACAGTTCCCCGATGTAAAAGGGCCTGTAAACCCAATTTATAAAAATAATTTATTTTTGGATAATATAAAAGAATTTCAAGCTGATTTATTACTAAAAGAAAGCAATCAAATACAATATGCAACACAAACAATGGACTATGAAAAAAATGATATAAAATATAAATTATTAATCAAACCAATAAAAGAAAAAGATGGATCGGTGACATACATATACGCGATGGCTTCTTTACAGCCTGTCGATGAGGCTGTTCAAATGGTGCAAGATTATTACATTTACATTGTTGCGTTTGTAGTCATTCTTATTTTTCTAGCTTCTTTCTATTATTCAAAACAAATTGCAAAACCGTTACTAAAAATAAATGATACAACGAAGAAAATAGCTCATTTGGATTTCACAGAAAAAATTCCGATTACTTCAAAAGATGAAATTGGTGATTTATCGCAAAATATTAATACATTATCTAATAAACTACATTCACATATTGGACAGTTAGAACAAGATATTGAAAAAGAAAGAAAGTTAGAAAAGACGCGAAAAGAATTCATTTCTGGTGTTTCACATGAATTAAAAACACCGTTAAGTATTATGAAAAGCTGTATTTCTATTTTAAAAGATGGGGTAGCTGAACATAAAAAAGAGTACTATTTTCAAGCAATGGAACGAGAAGTAGACAAAATGGATACGTTAATTTTGGATATGCTTGAGTTAGCTAAATTTGAATCTGGTACATATAAAATGAAAAAAGATTCATTTTATATTGATACAGCAATTGAAGATATATGTGAATACCTTTCTGTGGAGATAGAGAAAAAAGAACTTCGTGTTCATAAAAATATACGTTCATTTGAAGTGATTGCAAACCAAAGTCGGATTGAACAAGTTATCGTGAACTTCATTACGAATGCCATACGTTATACACCAAATAAAGAGGATATCATTATTTCTACAGTAGATGAGAAGGATCGTATAAAAGTGTGTATTGAAAATAAAGGTACTCACATTGAAGAAGAGCAATTAGATAAAATTTGGGATCGTTTTTATCGCGTGGATGCAGCGCGTCATCGTTCACAAGGTGGAACGGGGCTTGGGCTTGCCATTTCAAAGAATATTTTAGAACTACACGATGTTGAATATGGAGTAAAGAATACAGAAGATGGGGTGTTATTTTACTTCTACTTACCGAAAAAAGCGTAGATCATACATGCTACGCTTTTTTTTAAGTTATTTTCATATTATCTTTACCTAATCTTTATTTTTAAGAGATATAATCTGGTTAGAAAAAGAGGTTATGTAAGGAGTAGATTAGCCATGAATAGCAATTTACTAGGTGTGATGGTATTTATTTTCTTTTGTGCATTTATTGTATTTATTATTGATATTACGATATGAAAAAAAGAGCGCTAATTAAGCGCCCTTTTTTTGTGTATTCATTTGATAAGCACTGATGCTTTTGAATAAGCGTGGTGAAGTTGTAAATAAAAATATAAGTAAAATTGTACATATAATATATGAACCAATCATGGTACTACCATTAAATATTAAAGAATATAGGAAAGCTGATTGACCTTTTGGTGCATATTGTCCCCAGAAAATAATGCCGGCGATAAAGTGACAGAAGTAACGAGCTAGACTGCCAATAAATGTAGCAAGGATAATGTATCCAATTACTTTCTTTCCTTGGTTTTGTTTTGTTGAAGGTTTATTTTTACGGCTACCTAAGTTTGATTGTTCGTTGCTATTCTCATTAGATGTTAAAAGTGCTTTTTGAATGGGACGATAGAATAAACCAGCAAATCCAATGAACGCGAAAGCAACGAAGTATTCAATTATTACTTGAATTGGTGTTACGATAATCGCATCTCCAACGACAATTTGTAATAATCCCCAAATTAAGCCTCCTAAGAAAGCCATTTTGAAGCCCCAGCGGTATGCGATAATAAAAATAGGAATCATAGCGAATGATATAGAACCGCCTGTTGCTGATATTTTGATTGAAAGTGGTAAAATGTCGATAACCAAGGCGAAGGCTGCAAGAATTGCAGATTCGATCATCGCTTGTAAATTAGTGTTACGCATGTTGTCTCCCCCTAAATCCAAGTGACGCAAAAAAAGAACATTATCATAGGAGGATACGAAATACGTAAATAAAAAAGAGGTATGTATTTCGGACGTTTGCACAATCCCTGCGATAGCATTAACTAACAGGTTCTAAGGGTCGGAACGAAGTGTTCCCTCTCAGCGGTAAGGCTCCCCCTGTGATAACGAGATTCTTTATTTGCTATTGTTCATTGTAAGCGAAATGGATGAGAATGGCAAATGAATACCGTATGACAATTATTGAAATAGAATTGTAGCGAAATGTTAATAAATATGAAGCAAAAGGGTATAGTACAAGAGAAATAGAGTATGATATAATTTTTTTGAAAATAATTATCATTCTCTTCTGAGGGGGAAGGTTATGAGCTTAGTAGATATTAAAATTGGCGAGAAAGTGTTAGTAAAAAGTATTCAGTCGTTAGATCAGTTATTAAAGCGTAGACTGGCTGCTTTCGGTCTTGCGGAAGGAAGCGAACTTCGCCTGAAACAGAAAGCGATGTTTAAAGGTCCTTGTACATTGGAGTGTCGTGGACAATTAATTAGTATTCGTCATTGTGACGCGAAAATGATAAAGGTGGAATTAGCGTGAATAAGGTAGCTTTGCTAGGGAATCCGAATACAGGGAAAACATCATTATTTAATGCACTTACCGGTTCTTATGAATATGTAGGAAACTGGAGTGGTGTAACAGTAGAAAAGAAGGTTGGTAAATTAAAAGATAAGCAAGGAACATTAATTGATTTACCAGGCGTTTATGATTTGAATCCAGTTTCACGTGATGAAGGTGTCGTTACGAATTTTCTACTAACAGATGAATTTCATCATATGTTAAATATAGTGGATTCTTCTCAATTTGAGCGAAATATGCATTTAACATTGCAATTACTTGAATTTGGTAAGCCCGTTTCAATTGGTTTAAATATGATTGATGTGGCAAAGCAAAGAGGAATTGTGATTAATGTAAAACGGTTATCAGAAATATTAGGTGTAACAGTCGTTCCTGTCATCGCAAGAACTGGAAAAGGCTGTGAAGAATTACTTACTACTCTTCATGAAGAGAAACAAAAAGAGAAAAAGCCATTCATTATTTCATATGGTGTACAAATGGATGAAGGGATTGGAGAGGTAATCGCTCTTTTAGAGACAGCGAATTATGAGCATCCGAGATGGTTAGCCCTTCAATTTTTAAGCAATAACGAAGTAGTAGAAAAAGAAATGAAAGCATTACCAATTTATAAGGAACTTATAGCCATTCGATCTCGTTTAGGTGGAAAACTTGATTGTACGTTAGAGGAGCACATTTACAAGACTCGTGAAGCGTATATTGAAAAGTTAAAAACAAATGTTATGCAACATGAGAAAGAAGGAAAAATTCCTTTTTCAGAAAAAATTGATAGGTTAATTACACATAAAATTTTAGGACTTCCAATCTTTTTAGCAGTTATGTTTTTTATTTTTCAGGTTACGTTTACGTGGATTGGTACACCTTTATCTGATATGCTCGATGGATTTTTTGGCGGACAACTTACTGATTGGGTTACAGCTGGGCTCACAAGTGTTGGCGCTTCTGACTTTATTCAAGCACTCGTTACAGAAGGGATTATTGCCGGCGTTGGTGCGGTATTAGTATTCGTTCCACAAATCTTTGCACTATTCTTTTTCATTTCATTATTAGAAGACTCGGGATATATGGCACGAATTGCAGTTGTTATGGATAGAATTATGGAGTTTTTCGGTTTAAACGGAAAAGCGTTCATTCCGATGATTATCGGCTTTGGATGTAACGTTCCAGGTATTATGGCTGCGAGAACGATTGAACAAGAAAAAGAAAGATTACTTACAGTTCTTGTAACACCATTTATGTCTTGTTCAGCACGTTTACCTGTATATGCACTATTTGCGGGAGTTTTCTTCCCTAATAGTCAGGCAACTGTTGTGTTCTCTTTATACATTGCAGGTATTGTTCTTGCGTTACTTGTTACAAAAATTATGTCACTTACTATTTTAAAAGCAGAAAAATCTATTTTTGTAATAGAACTACCGCCTTACCGTGTGCCACAAGCGAAAACGTTATGGCTCAGCACGTGGGAGAAAGGTAAAGGTTTTGTTCGTAAAGCAGGTACATTCATCTTCGGTGGTTCTGTTGTCATTTGGTTATTAAACTATGCAGGTCCATCAGGATTTGGTGTTGATATGGGAGACAGTTTCTTAGCGATGATTGGTGGATTTATCGCACCACTATTTGCACCGCTCGGTTTTGGAACGTGGCAAGCTGGGGCATCCCTTCTAACAGGATTTTTAGCGAAAGAAGTTGTCGTTTCTACAATGGCAATTATTTATGCGGTTAAAGAAGATGTGCTAGGAAATGTAATGGGAGCACATTATACTGCGCTATCAGCATATGCATTTATGTTCTTTGTTTTATTATATGTTCCGTGCTTAGCGACAGTAGCTGTTATTAAACGTGAAACTGGATCGGTGAAATGGACCGTTTTCTCTGTCGTTTATCCGCTCGTGGTTGCTTATGTATTAACGCTCATTATATACCAAGTTGGATCCTTACTCGGATTCTAGAAGGAGATGTATTAGGGTGATGGTCAATATTATAATTGGAGCTATCATTTTTGGTTATGCAGCATATACGTTAGTTAATTTTGTAAAGAGAAGTAAAAAAGGAAAGTGCGCAGCATGCTCTTTAAATAAGTCATGTCAGTCGCAAACTTGTAGTCCAGATATGGAGCAAATTGCTCACAAGTAGAAAAAAGCTTTGCGAATTTCGCAAAGCTTTTTTATTATTTCTTAATTTTTACAAGTTGTGCTCCTTCTACACCATTTTTTCCAGGGAATTCTTTACTAGGGTCTTTATCAAATTTTAATACACCCACAGATTTTTCTTCACCTTTTACATTGCCGTAAGTTGCATCATCAACAATCGCGAACATATCTGCATATGCACGGCCACTACCGATAATTGTGTTACCTTCATATTTTAATTTCGCGCCATCAATTGTAGCATTCTCTATTTTATTTTTTGCGAATAACACGCCTTGTTCTGCTGTTACAGCTGGTAATTTATCAAGTGATTTCGTGTCGTCTTTTTCATCAACTTTTTGTAGTAATTCTTTCTTAACGAGTTCCTCGCCAGTTTTCTTATCCATTACAAGAACTTTTTTATCTTCTAGCGTTGTAAGTTTCATTTTGTATACATCTTTTTCTTTTACTTCTTTTTTATTTTTATCTGCAATTTGCTGAACTTGCTCTTCTGTTCCGTATAATACAAAGCCGTTCGCTTTTTCTCCTAATAAAGAACAACCTGATAATGCTCCAAATGAAATTGCTGCTGCTAATCCGATTCCTACTAATTTTTTCATGATGATTTCTCCTTTTTATATGTTTTATAGTAAATATAGTTTTTGTATTAGTTCTTACATGTTGAGAAGCTTTTTTGTTTTTTCGTTGCCGCTGGTATTAGTGTATAAGAAATGTTGAAACGTAACTATCGAGTTAGCTTACAGTAACATTACACTTATGTAATTTAGTGAAATTGCGCAAAAATAAGTTAATTTTGGAGGCAGAAATAATAAGGATATAGTAGGAATACAATATTATATCTGGAATGTCATATTATATTAGTTGTATTTTGGAAATAACATGTAAGGACATCTTAGTTTTGTTATAATGAACACATAGGTTATAAAAATGAATATTCTTACTGTAAAGGGAGATTTTTAAATTTCCAAGTAGTGAATTTGAAATATGAGGTATATCATAGGAGGAATTTGGATGTCTGTATTTAAACGATTAAGAGATTTAACAATGTCGAATGTGTATTCATTAATTGAAAAAGCTGAAGATCCAGTTAAGATGACGGATCAATATTTACGCGATATGCAAGCGGATGTACAAGAAGCTGAGAAAAGTGTAGCGGCTCAAATCGCGCTTGAGAAGAAATTCAAAATATTATTTGAAGAGCAAGAAGCACTTGTGAAAAAACGTGAAGAGCAAGCTCATATGGCTGTTCAAGCTAGCAACTTAGATCTTGCGCGCCGTGCTTTAGAAGAAAAACAAAATGCAGAGCAAAAGATGAATGAGTATAAAGCGAGCTATGAGCAAAACAAAGCAGCTGCTGATAACCTTCGTCTTAAGCTAGAAGAAATGCGTAAGCAATTAACAGAGCTGAAAAATAAACGTGAAACACTTGTTGCACGTGTAAATGCAGCGAAAGCACAAAAGAATATTAATCAGGCGATGTCTGGATTTGACTCAAATACAGCAAAAGCTGGTTTAAGCCGTATGGAAGAGAAAGCTCTTCAATTAGAGGCTGAAGCAGAAGCAAGCGGTGAAATTTACAAGAAAGAAAAGTCATTAGACGATGAATTCGCAAGCTTAAACAAAAATTCTGCTGTTGACGATGAATTAGCTCGTATTATGAAGCAGTATGAGAAATAATATAGAATAGACAAAGAAGCCGACATGTCTGAAGAGAATTCATGTCGGTTTTCTATTACCTTTTAGAGGAGGTTTTGCAATGACGTGGACGAATGTTTTAGCTATGCTTGTATGGACTGGAGCGAGTGCGGTACTTTTATTTGCAATTATGTGGGTTGATTCGATTTTTACAAAATACAATGATTTAAAAGAAATGAAAAATGGAAATACAGCAGTGACAACGCGTTTCGTTATGAAATTATTTGCGCAAGGGTACATTTTATCTCAATCTATAACGAAAGCGAATGACTTATGGCAAGCGCTTCTTGCCTCAGCAGTTTCATTCGTTATTTTATTAATTGTAGAAATGTTCATTGAGTTCGTGTTAAAGAAAATGTCTGGTTTAGATTTAGAAGAAGGAACGAAAGAAGGCAGCGTAGCACATGCGTTGTTAGCTGGTTCATTACATATCGTTGGTGCACTTATTTTAGGTGCTTGTTTATAAAGAGAAAAGGAGGGGTAGATTGTGAGTTTATTTAAACGTATTAAAAATATAATGAAGAGTCCGGAACCGCCGAAGCCAGAAAAGAGTCTTTTAACGTTGGCTCCTGGCGATATGATTGAAGTCTCGTTAGTCATGTACGAATTAACTGGGAAAACGAGCATGCATTCTCGCAAGGAGATTATTTTAACCCTGCAGGACGGGAAAGATATTCGTTATTTGAAAATCGAAGACCGTGAAAATACGTATTACAAATTGTATACACCGATTGATGGTCGTTTAGATTCAATCGATGAAATTCCGACGACGATTGAAATGGATGATATAGAGTATCATATGGAAGAACAATATAATGGACGTGTTGTTGTTATGGGGAAAACACCATTCGCTGCTTCAGAAGAACAGTACGTATGGGAATTCCAATCTGATAACCGCAAATTATTACGTGTTGAATGGCAAAATGGTCGCACAATGATGTATGAGGGAGAAGTAATTATTCCTGCTGATGTACAAATTATAAGAGCAACATAAGGGGGGCGTAATCATGTCAAACCGATTGTTTACCATGATTAAATCGTTCGTAATCCCTATACTTGCTATCGTTACATTACTTGTTATTGCTGGTTATGCTTTATCAGGCTGTCAAAGTGGTCAAGCGAAGTCAATTCAAGACCGTTATCCGCTTGAGTCTGTCGCAAAAGAAGGTAAACAAGAATCTTACGTGTATAGGGCCGCCAATCGGTCAGTTCCTGAAGTCGCAAAGGAACTTATAGCCGAAAGGAAACCGAAGCAAGCATCTAAAGAAGACGAAAATCAAATGTTCCTCGTTTATTCTGATAAAATGTATAATCTTCAAAAGGATAAAGAGAAACCATCTGATACGCTAATTGAAATAAGTAATGAAGAATTTGTTCGTCAAAATTACCAACCATCCTTCTTACAAGGATATATTATGGGGAGTATATTAAACGATATATTCGGTTCACGGAAATCATCATACGGTGATTATCGCGGATATAACGATAGACAAAATCATAAACCGGTTATCCCGGAAAGACCACCTACGAAAGAAGAAAAGAAAACCCCGCCTCCAATTACGAAGGAAGGGAAAGGATCTATCATTAAGCGAGGAGATAATGTAGATCCGAAATCATCAGTAGGTGATAAGGGAAGTATTACTGAAAAAGGAAGTAATACGACGCCTCCACCTTCTACCGGAAGCAAAGGGAAAATTACGAAAACGCCAGATGGATCGAGCGGATCTGATGTGAAGCCGAAATCATCCATTAAAACTCCGCCAAAGAATACGTCTCCCCCGAAAACGAGGGTTGGCGGTTCAGGGAAAATTATGAAGAGAAGATAGTATAGAGACCGAAAAGTGAAATTTGCTTTTCGGTCTTTTTATTATGGTAATTAATTCCTTGCAGCTGGTACAATTAATGAATAAGGAGGGAATATTATGACTATGTATAAAAGATTTAGTTTAATCATGTTCCTCGTATTATTCCTCAGTTTGTTTATTAGTACAACGATGAAATTTCACTTTGTAGTTGGTATTCTATGGATACTATGTACATGTACTCTCTTTCTATATATTCCGCTTCGCTTTCAACATGAAGTGAACGCCTTTCAAAAGTACGTCGATTGGATTAAAAGCGGGGGAAGATGGGGGGAGTAAAATATATCAACGGTTTTTCGATTATATCTATCACAACTTACAATATATCAACGATTTTTCAATTATATCCATCATAACTCAAAATATATCAACGATTCGAAAAGGAATATCGATTTACCAACTTCATAATAAAAAGAGGGTGTGCCAATATTTTGGCACACCCTCTTTTTTCATAACGATTAATGAATATCACGTTTCTTAAAGTTACCGCCTTTTACTTCTGCTACGTCATAAACTGTAATAAAGGCATTTGGATCGATTTCATTAATAAGTTCTTTCATTTTACTTTCTTCTAAACGGTTAATTACACAAGAGATTTCTTTGAATTGCTCTCTTGAATAACCACCATATACTTCGTTATACGTTGCGCTTCGGCCTAAACGATCGCGAATTGTTTCTACCATTAATTCAGGCTCTTTTGTGATGATTTTAAATGCTTTCGAGCCACTTAAGCCAACTTCAACGATATGAATCACTTTCGAAGCGATAAAGTAAGCAATTGCCGAAAGGATAGCTCCTTGAAGACCGAATACTGTTGAGACAAAAATAAAGACAAACATATTTAAGAATAAGATAAGATCACTTGTTCCAAATGGTAACTTTCGAGAAAGTAATACGGCTAGCATATCGATTCCATCTAATGCCCCACCATTACGTAATGCTAGTCCCATACCAAAACCGATAATAATACCACCAACAACAGTAATTAAAAGTGTATCGCCCTCAATAATTGTTGGTACTCCGTGCATGACAACGGTACCTATTGCTAGTGAAGCAATCCCGATAATGGAATAAATCGCAAAGCTTTTACCGATTTGCTTATATCCTAACCAAACGAAAGGAATGTTAATAACTGCGATTAGAGCTCCTAATGGTAACCCGAATAATCTTGAACTAACGATACTTAAACCAGTTACACCACCGTCTGATACGTTATTTGGAATTAATACGGCTTCTAATCCGTACGCTGTGATAAATGCCCCAATAATAATCATCAAAGCTTTTGAAGCAATTTTTAGCTTATTGGGCTTGTTTTTCATAATTTTCTCCATGTAATTTCCTCGTTTCAAACTAGTTTCTTGTTTGTTACATCATTCACACCTAAATTTTATTTTAACATTTAATCTGAAAAAATTCTCCTTTAATGGATGTATGCAGGGAATATTATCACCATATTATCTTTAAAATATTTTTGAAATGGGTATAGGAAATCCCATCCTTATGAAAGGATGGGAGAATGTTAAGAAACAATAAAACTAAGGACCGTTAGGAATAAAGCGAAACCTAAAATAGTTCCGCACACTTTCATATGTCGTTTACGTCCCATAACGACGATTGCAACATATTCGCGAATCATTGCATTAGGCCAGTAATAAAATGCAGTTTTTGATCCAATTCCTTGGCTATTAAGACCCGCTTGTCTTGCATATATACCAGCGCGGAAAAGATGGAAGTTGTTCGTTGTAAAGATACTTCTATACTTACCTTCAGGTTTTAAAGAATCCATAATTTCTTTAGAGAACGACATATTTTGATATGTGTTTACAGAGCGATTTTCTTGCACTGTATGTTCAGGTGGAATTCCTTTTTCAACAGCATACTTTTGCATTGCTTCTGCTTCAGGAAGGCCCTCATCTGGACCTTGTCCGCCAGAGAAAATGATTGTCGGCGGTGTAGTAACAGCTGCTTGTTTCCAATAAAAGTCGATTGCTTTATTAATACGACTTGCAAGTAAAGGTGGTACTTTATCATTAATTAAGCCGCTACCAAGAACGATGATGAAATCTTGATTACGTCTCGGTCTATTGAATTGGTATAGAAAATAAGCGCTTAAGAAGTTAGATAAATGTATAAAGAAATACATAGTTATAAGAGAAATCGCAGCAAAAATAAATTGAAAATGTGCAGAGAATAAACTTGCTGGATTTATGATAGAGAGCATTATAAAGAATAAAATCCCTAAAGCTGCGATTAAAGTTAAAGAATTTGTGAAGCGTCGTCCTTCTCTCTGCATTAAAATTTTTGCATTAAGAAATAGTCCAAACATTAAAGCGACTATAGCAAAAGGTATCATTACAATTAACGCTAGTATAGGAATAAGAACGATAAAATGTAAATTGTTATTACCAGACGCATATGAGGCTATAGCACAAAAGAATAGAAATGAACAGAAAAAGGCATTAAATAAAAAGCCATTTATTATTTTCCGTGGATCTTTTAAGTAAGAGATAAGAAAAATAATAAACAATATAAGAGGAATAATTCCAAAATACATAAATATAATACACCTCAATTTTTATAATGTTTTATTGCATCCTTAATATTACATGATTTTGAAGATGTTGATAAAAAAATAACGATTTTGAATTTTCTCAACAACCGATATAGTTAAATATGGTAAAATATATTCAAAGTGATATGTTAAAAGTAAAATGGTTTAGAGGGCACTCTGTAGAGTGTCTTTTTCTTTGAAATATGTAATTTTGCATATTTTGTTCCTTTTTAATGAAAGAGGATTAAAATATAAATTGTGGATACATGCTATAAAGCAGAATTGTATACAAACATTAGCCTCTACTCTTTTTGCACCTAACAATCTTGTAACAATTCATGATTCTGTTTTCTAGTGTGTGTTTACGAAAAGCGGATGGGGTTTATATAAACAGGGGAAAGGGCGTCTTTTTAAAAGGCGCCTTTTTGTTGTTTAGTGTAGATAGTTATCGCTGTTGATATAGTGGAAAATATCTATACTAAACATTAGCAATCTTCCGTATAAACATTATCAATTTACTATATATTCCAGTGATGTTAAGTTACATATGAAAGGCTTTCTTTTTCAAAATATTACCCCTAATAAATTTTTGAAAAAGTCAACTGTCTCCAAAATTGCCATTTGTGCTTAGCAAAAAAGAATCCTTCGGGGTTCTTTTTTGTATTCGACAGAATATGACAAAATGGAGTTATATAATTTGTTATATTGTTAAATGGTTATTATGGAAAAGAGAAGGAGACTTAAGTATGGGATTTAAAAAATTACTTTTAACAGGTGCAATTGTTGCAACTACAGCATTTACTTCAATCGGGACAGCGCAGGCAAGTACTCAGTTTAAAGATGTACCAAACAATCATTGGGCTTATAAGGCAATTATGGATTTAGCAAATAAAAACATTGTTGCTGGATATGGAAATGGGATTTTTGGATTTGGTGATGATGTAACTCGTGAGCAAGTTGCAGCCCTTATGTTCCGTCAATTAAAGCCAGCAGTAAAAGAACAGTATAATAATCCTTATAAAGATGTTACTGATCGTTCGACTCAGTTTAAAAAAGAGATTCTTGCTTTAACAGAGATCGGTGTATTCGCTGGAGATGACACAGGGAACTTTAGGCCGAAAGATTCGTTAACTCGCGATGAAATGGCACAAATTTTAACAAAAGGGTTTCAATTGCAAATTAGAGGGGATCATAATTTTCCGGATGTAGATAGAAATGGATGGGCGAATCCTGCGATTACTGCAGTTAAATCAAATTATATTACAGCTGGAACTGGTGATGGTAAATTCGCACCTAGAATGCATGTAAGTCGTGAGCAATATGTTCAGTTCTTATATAACGCGACATTACCACTTGAAGAAAGACCAGGAGCAAGACAAGAACAACCACAACCAGAGGTGAAGCCGGAACAAAAGCCAGAATCAAAACGCTTTGCTAACTGTAAAGAAGCAAATGATGCTGGAGTTTACGATATTACAAGAGATAGTCCGTATTACGGTAAGCATTTAGATCGTGATGGCGATGGAATTGCTTGTGAGAGAAAGAAGAGCGGTAAATAAGAAAAAAGCACTCAGCCTGAGTGCTTTTTTCTTATTCACACATGCTATTTTTTTAGGCGATTCTCATAGAATGGGAGTAACGAAATGAAAGTAGGTGATAAAATGCCAGCTATTGTGGAAGGGGTTATTATTGAGAACTGTAACGGGACAATTAACTTAGGTGATAAATATAACGTACATCCAATTGAAAAAACGAAAGCTTATAATGGATCGGGATCTTCAAATACGGGATTAAATGTGAGGACATTCAGTGGTATTAGTACGGCAGATGTAACGGATAACGATGTGTATGACCAAGTAATTCAATCTACGTTATAATTTTCATATGTAAAATTGCATAAATTGATGTGTTTGCCCTGTGATACAATTTAGTTGTGAGCTGTTAGTGATTCTTCTTTATCATAGTTGTTAGATTATAAATGTAACATCTTATCAAAAATCATACGTAAAAAAAGACACTTCAAGCTGATATTATCCCCTTAAGGTAGACAGTGTAAAAAGACCATGAACAAACATGGATGTTACACTTCTACTTGGAGGGGATTTTATTATGGCTAAAAAAGGGTCTACATTTCAAACTTATTCAAATGAATTAAAGATACAAGCTGTAGAAAGTTTTTTAAACGGTGAGGGTAGTCAATCAGCTATAGCGAAGAAATATGGACTTAAAAGTAGAACACAATTAATAGAGTGGGTTAGGAAATATCAAGAAACAGGCGGTATTTCAGACTCACGGGGAAAAAGTAGTGGTAATAAGGGCCTCAAAAATCCCTTGAAAGGTCGTCCTCGTACGAAATTCGATAGTATGGAAGAAGAGTTGGAATACTACAAGGCACAGGTGGCGTACTTAAAAAAGCAGTATCCAAATCTGTAGGAGGTGTCCTTGCTCAAACGACGAAGTACGAGATTATTGAAGAACTACGTTCTCGATACAAAGTAATCTGGCTTGTCGTCATTGCTCAGTTAAATCGTTCTAGCTACTATAAATGGCGTTCAACACGTACGCAAAGAAAATTACGTTTTTCAAAGGATGATACACTGCGTGAACAAATTCAAGCGATTCACATAAAACACAAGGAATATGGCTATCCTCGTATGACAATTGCCTTACAAGAAGAGGGCTTTTTAGTGAATCACAAAAAAGTATGTAGACTTATGCAAGAGCTTCAAATTCAATCGATCATCCGTAAAAAGCGTCGCTTTTTTAAAGGGAAATCCTCAAAGATTTTCCCAAATGTAGTAGAACGCCAATTCCAAAATCGCAAACAAAATGAGGTATTTGTTACAGACATCACTTACTTGCCATTCAAAGATAATTTTCTCTATTTATCGGTCGTCCAAGACATTTACAATAATGAAATTGTTGCCTGGAAACTCTCACATCGCAATGATCTACAACTTGTTCTCGATACACTTGATTTAGCAACAAAAAAAAGAGATGTGTATGGAACCATCATCCACTCGGATCAAGGATTCCAATACACATCTCATGCTTATCATCGTACGCTTCAACAGCTAGGTGCCATCGGCAGCCACTCTCGCAAAGGAAACTGCCATGACAATGCTTGTATTGAATCATTCTTTTCTCATTTTAAATCTGAAATGTTTTATCTCAATTATTATCAAACAAAAGAAGAATTGATTCAAGCAATTGAAACATACATCTATCATTATAACTACAAACGATTCCAAAAACGACTCAATCATCGAGCTCCGATTGAATATCGAATCTCAATGGCTGCTTAGTCTTTTTTTAAAGCTGTCTACTTGACGGGGATAAGACCAAGCGAAGTGTCTTTTTCATTTTAGTGATATCCTTTAGCAGAGTCTTTATGAATTTTATTTTTAAATATGCTGTAGCTCCAAAGCTGATATCCAATAACGATTGGTACCATGACGATTGCAACGAAGAACATAATTTTTAAGTTTAATTCACTACCAGCTGCGTTATATAACGTTGTACTGTATGCGTCGTTAATACGTGATGGTAACATTCTCGGGAACATACCTGCAAAACCGGTTGTCATAAACATTGCGATTGTTAAGCAAACGAATGTGAATGCAAGGCCGATTTTATGTTTGTACACCATAATAAGTGTGAGTACACTCATTAACATTGCAAGTACTGGAAGAATGAATAGTACAGGATATTCCGTGAAGTTTTGGAATAAATTTGTACGATTTGCAGTTGCTACGTAGAAAATAGCTAAAATGATAGCAGCTGCCATTGAAAATGGTCTTGCGATTTTATAAGCACGATCAGATACTTCGCCAGTTGTTTTAATCATAATCCAAAGGGCACCAGATACGACGAATATAGCAGTGAAGAAAAGACCACCTAAAATACCATAATGGTTTAGTAAGCTAAGTAAAGTTCCTTCATAACCATCTTTTCCGATTTGCAGCCCGTAATATAGGTTAGCGAATGTAACGCCGAATAAGAAGGCGATTAGGAAACTACCAATTGTAAATGCCCATTTACAAGTTTTTTGCCAAATTGGTGAATCGTCTTTATGCATAAATTCAAGTCCAGCGGCACGAGCAAATAGTGCAAGTAATACTAAAAATAGTGGTGTATATAGGTAGCTAAACATATTTGCATATGTGACTGGAAAGGCAGCAAATGTTGCACCACCAGCTGTAATTAACCATACTTCATTACCACCCCAGAACGGGCCGATAGCTTCTTGTAATTGATTTCGTTCTTGTCGGTCTTTCGCAACGAATGGGAAAATCATTCCGTTACCGAGTGCGTATCCATCAAGAATGAAGTAAACTGTCCAAATTACGCCCCATAAACCGAACCAGATGATTGCAAGCATATCATGAGACATGAGCTGTACCTCCTTCAGTAGCAGGCTCTTCTAATGCAGCGGGTCCTTTTTTCGCGAACTTCAGCATTAAGTATACGTCTGCAATTAAGAGTAAAGTGTAGAACAATATTAAACTAATTAATGAGAACCAAATTTGTGGAACTGATATAGGTGACACGGATTCTGCTGTACGCATTAGTTTATAAACTGTCCACGGTTGACGACCTACTTCAGCAACAATCCAGCCAGCGTTAATTGCGATATACGGAAGTAAGACAGACCACATTGTAATTTTTAAATAACGTTTTGAGTTTTCTAGTTTTCCTTTTCGGTTTAAATAGAAACCGAACCAAGTTAATGCCATAAAGAACATGCCAAGTGCAACCATTAAGCGGAAGCTATAATACACGAGGTTAACATTTGGGCGTTCATCTTTCGGAATATCTTTTAAACCAACAATTTCTCCATCAAATGAGTTTGTATAGAAGAAACTTCCGAGTTTTGGAATAGTAAGGAATTCAAAGTTCTTTTCATTTTTCACATCAGGAATTTGAATGATTGAGAAGCCTTGTCCTTTTCCAGTTTCCCAAACAGCTTCCATTGCAGCTCCTTTTGCTGGTTGATACTTAGCTGCTGATACACCGGATTGATGTCCCATAAACGGTGTAATAGTTGCGGCGAATAACCCTAACATTAAACCAAACTTAAATGATTTTTTGAAGAATTCCACTTCATTTTTACGTAGTAAGTGATATGCACTAATTGCCATAACGAAGAAAGCACCGACAATATAACAACCAATTACAGTATGGAAGAACATATTCCATGCATATGGATTTGTAACAAGAGCCCAGAAATCATTTAATTCAGCGCGGCCGTTACGTACTACATAGCCAACAGGATTTTGCATAAAGCCGTTTGCAGTAATAATCCAAAGGGCAGAAATATTTGTTCCAAGTGCAACCATCCACATACAGAAAGCACGGAACTTTGGTGAGATTTTGTCTTTACCGAATAACCATATTCCCATGAAAGTAGATTCTAAGAAGAAGGCAACGAGTGCTTCGATTGCGAGAGGTGATCCGAAAATATCCCCCATATATTTGGAGTACTCAGACCAGTTTGTTCCAAATTGGAATTCCATCGTAATCCCAGTTATAATCCCCATTACGAAGTTAATTGTAAAAAGTTTTCCCCAGAAATTTGCCATTTTGCGGTATGTTGGATTCAATGTGCGGGCGTATTGAGTTTCCATACATGCTACTAAAATAACAAGTCCGATTGTCAAAGGTACAAATAAAAAGTGATAAAAAATAGTAATTGCAAATTGAAAACGACTTAGTAACAGAACGTCGGACATAATAAATATTCACTCCTTTTTTACATTATCTACAATCAGTTTATAGTGAAAAAACGTTTAAAGTATGTGAGACTTGTTACAAAGGTGTGTGTATATTTTGAAAGAATTATGTCGATTATCTGAAAATATCCTATTTTTACTATAAAGCAATATCCTTTTTGAGTTTTTCAAATTTTGGTACACTACATATGTAATGTAAATGAGAGAAAAGAGGGTTCTTTACTATGAAGTCATTAGAAGAGATTTTACAATACAATGAAAAATTCGTTGAAGAGAAAAAATACGAAGAGTATGAAACAGGAAAATTTCCAAATAAAAAAATGGTAATTATCTCTTGTATGGATACTCGTCTTGTTGAATTATTACCGAAAGCTATGAATATGCGTAACGGTGATGTAAAAATTATTAAAGTAGCAGGCGCTGTTATTTCACATCCATTCGGAAGTATTATGCGTAGTATTTTAGTCGCTGTATATGAGCTTGGAGCTGATGAAGTATGTGTTGTCGGTCATCATGATTGTGGTATGGCAAAAATTCAAGCAAGCAGTACAATTGAAAAAATGAAAGAGCGCGGCGTAACAGAAGAGAAATTAGATACACTTCGTTATTCTGGAATCGATTTAGAAAGATTCCTACAAGGGTTCTCTAGTGTAGAAGAAAGTGTAGAACATAGTGTGTCAATACTTCGCAACCATCCGTTACTTCCGGAAGAAGTACCTGTTCACGGTCTTGTTATAGATCCTGATACAGGAAAATTAGATTTAGTTGTGAATGGTTACGACAATTAAGAATTTACTTTGTCATCCTTTTTATCTGGGACAGGATCAAATCCTCCCGGATGGAAAGGGTGACATTTTAATATACGCTTACATGTAAGCCAAAATCCTTTGAAGGCACCGTGTTTTTGAAACGCTTCTAATCCATAATGAGAGCAAGTCGGATGAAAGCGGCACGTTGGCGGTGTCATCGGAGAAATGAACTTTTGATAAAAGCGTATAATACCGATAAAAATCTGTTTCATAATGGTCTCCTTTTCAGCATAGTCTTAAAGTATTATAGCACGACAGTACATAATTCTTTACTAATGTCGATTTCCGTTATATCATATTGGATATAACGGAATTAAATTAAAAGCGGGAGAGATGTTGTATGCCATCAGTAGAAAGCTTTGAATTAGACCATACGATTGTAAAGGCGCCTTATGTAAGACATTGCGGAGTCCACAATGTAGGTAGTGACGGTATTGTAAATAAATTTGATATTCGTTTCTGCCAACCGAATAAACAAGCAATGAAACCAGATGTTATTCATACGTTAGAACATTTATTAGCATTTAATTTACGTAAATATATTGATCGTTATCCGCATTTTGATATTATCGATATTTCACCAATGGGTTGCCAAACAGGATATTATCTTGTAGTAAGCGGAACACCGACGGTTCGAGAAATCATTGATTTATTAGAACTAACATTAAAAGATGCGGTTCAAATTACAGAAATTCCAGCTGCAAATGAAACACAATGTGGCCAAGCGAAGCTTCACGACTTAGAAGGAGCACAACGCTTAATGAACTTCTGGTTAAGCCAAGATAAAGATGAACTTGAGAAAGTATTTGGATAAGAATGAAAAACTGCCTGTGAAAGGGCAGTTTTTTTATTTTGTTAAGAGAAAACTTGCTCTTCTTTTATGAAAGTATACTAGACACTCCAACATATAAAATAAAGACAGAACCGAGAAAATAAACAAATGCTTTTGCTTTTTGCTGCTCTTTTATTTCATCAATTCCAAAAAGGATAAACATAATACTTAAAAGGATAAATACGAATGGTAAAAGCATAGGGAGGTTTGCAAAGAGGTTAAGTAGAGCGAGAATGAGGGCAATAGTAGCTATTATAATTCGAATGTTTTTTAACATATAATCCTCCTTTAAATAGACAAATTAACGAAGTATTTCTGAGATACCTAGATATAAAACTGCTGCACCGACTAAAAAAGCGAGCGTACTACTTACTTTTTTATGTTCCATCATTTCCTCTATACTTACAATGAAAGCCATACCGCCTAAAAAGATAAACATATAAGGCATAATTCCTCTATTTCCAGCAATAAAACTATAGATTGCTATAGATAAAGCGATAAGTGAAAAAGTAATTCGAACTCCTTTTAACATAAAGAACCCTCCTTCTATTTTATGTAGGTAATGATGAGAACAATCCAAGAGAATGCTCCAGCAACAATGCAAATAAATCCGGTTCCTGAATCCTTCTTTTTTATTTGCTCAATTGCGATGAGAAACATTAAAGCTCCTAATAGAAATTGTGAAAGTGGTAGAAAGTTATTTTGACCTGTATAGAGCCCAATTGCCGACATAATTATCACAGTGAGTGCGATTGCGATGCGAAGTATACGAAGCATACTATGATTCCTCCTTATTATTTTTCGAGTAAGGGTTATCTTCGGGCTTATCAACAGAATGTTTATATGCGTAGCCTTTATTAATCGTCATGACGGAGAGTACTAATACGATCAGTACGATTATAATGCCGATAATTAATATTTTGAGCATGAAATCCCTCCTTTTCTTTATTTTACATAATTTTGTAATTGATGAAAACAATAGAAATTAAAAGGATGAAAGAAGGGTGTTACATGGAGAATAAAAAAACATATTATATATCAGTTGGAAATGGTCAAATTTCGCAAGTGAAGACGGCGGATACGTATAATTTTGAAATTTATGCAAATGACGAAGAGATTACGGAGTTAAGAGAGTATTTTGATCAAGCGTATGAAGAGGACTTAGGTTCGTATGTACGCTCCCACGTTCCATTCGTTGAGTATCATCACGATTCGAATAATGATCGATATGATGAACAACTACAAAAAGCATATAAAATGATTTATGATCTAGGGAATCATGAAACGAAAGAATTAGTCGCACAAATGGGAATAATCAATGGATTGTAATTGGATAATATTATGCAGAAAAGCGAGAATATGCTACAATTTGTGGTAGGAAAAACTTGTAATCATCAATAGGGGAGTAATGGCATGTACAAATTTAAAGATTATTACCACAACACTGTACAATTATCGTTTGAACGTTACCCATTTTCTCCTGAGCCAAAGCATGTTTGGGTTGTATGCCGGTACGGGGATCAATGGTTATTAACGCATCATTTACGCCGTGGTCTTGAATTTCCAGGTGGTAAAGTAGAACTCGGGGAAACACCGGAAGAAGCGGCAGTTCGAGAAGTTCATGAGGAAACCGGCGGCATAGTTTCTGATTTAACTTACTTAGGGCAATACAAAGTATCCGGAAAAGACAAAATAATCATTAAAAACATTTATTTTGCAACAATTAGTGCGGTAGAGCAACATACGCATTACGAAGAAACGAAAGGGTCTGTTTTATTAAAAGACATTCCTGATAATATTAAAACTGATAGAAAATTTAGCTTTATTATGCGCGATGATGTATTAGCGCGTACGATGAAACATATAGAAGAAATCGGCTGTTTTACGAAGTAAAGTGGCCGGTTTCTTTTTTATGTGTAAGAATGAATGTAAATATATCTTCATATTGTTTTAGGTATATTATACAATTTTATAAAGGTATATTTACATTTTAGGAGGTGAAAAGGTGGATAACAGAAAAGAAACAACTGTCTCTGTTTCAATGGTTAAATTAAATATTTATTCATTTTTTATAATATTCGCTCTGGCGATTGGAATTGGTTATTTACATGCGCTTTTTTCAGGCGAGTTTCAAATTGAAATTACATTGCCGATTATGTTTCTTTTGATTATTGGAATGATTATCCTCGTTTGTATTCATGAGGCAATACATTTAATTGGATTTCGTTATATCGGAGGTGTTCCGTGGAGTGAACTAAAATGGGGCGTCAATTGGAAATTAGGTGCTGCATATGCTCATTCTAAACAGGTGATTACAGTAAAGCAAATGAAGACAGTGTTAATGCTTCCGTTTTTACCAACTGGAATTTTACCAATTGTATTGGGATTAGCTATGAGTCTGGAGCCACTCTCATTTTTAGGGATTCTACTAACAGCAGGTTGTATCGGTGACATTGCTTTATATAAAAAAGTTTCAAAGTTTCCAGATGATGCGCTAGTTAAAGATCATCCGAGTAAACCGCAGTTTACAGTTTATGAATAATAAAGGAAGAGGAGGCGTTTTTGAACAACGGCCTCCTCTTTTTGTTGGTAAATCGATATATTTCAAAAATCGCTGATATAATTTATTTACTATTGTATTGTTTTTACCTCCGCCCCTAAAAACGAAAGCACCTCTAATAAATCATCCACGACACGTGAATGTTCAAAGTCACCCCAAAATGAATCTCTCTTCCAAACGCCAAGAATCCCTACTTGTTCAGAACCAAGCACATCATTTTCTGGATGGTCTCCAACGTAAAGGCATTCTTCTGCTTTTACGTTTAGCTTTTGTAAAGCCCGTTCGAAAATCTCAGGGTGAGGCTTTTTAATTCCTTCCGCTTCTGAAACAAGAATCGTGCTTGTATACGTATGTATGTTTAGTGCTCGAAGGTTGCTCATCTGAAATTTAGTAAAGCCGTTTGTAATAATACCAATTTTAATGTTTCGCTGTTTTAATTGTTGAAGTAGTTCATGCATGTTTTGGAAAGGAATACAATGATGTTGGAAGTTTGTAATGTAGTCGTGTAGCAGTTGCTCTTGCGTTAAAGTGGTAATGTTGTATTCGCAAAGGAGAGTGGAATATACCTTATCTTTCCACGTGTAACCATTATTGTCGAGTTCAAGAAAACGAGAGCAATACTCGAATTTTTCTATGTTTATCAAATGAAAGGCGAAGCGATTATATTGATCACGAATAAATTGCTCTAGAGATTGGCGACGATCTAATAGTGTTCCATCTAAGTCAAATAAGATTGCTCGAATCATGGGAAATCTCCATACAGTTTTTATAATTAATTATCGCATATTCGTTAAAAAATGATTATGATATTTTTGTAGAATGGAATAATGGAGGTGCGTATGAAGAAACTATATGGCAAGTTAGTGTGTTTTATGATTTCAACGGGCTTAGTAGCTGGATGTGATATGTCGGAGCAAACTTCGAAAAGAGAGAAAAAAGATGTGTGCGAAACGACAGAAGAATGCACACAAATAGGTGATAAAACACTTCAAAAAGTATATAAAAAGATAGATGGACTTTCAGAACTTGAAGTACTAGAGGATTATGATTTAGAAGGACATTCAAGTAACGATATGAAAGAAGCAGAAATGAAAAAAAAGGATGATGAAAATTATTTCTTTTTAGCTTCTTATTATATTGATGGTGATGAAATTGTAGATCCTTATTTCGATAAACTAGATCGCAAACGATTGAATAAGGCTTTTGCGGAGGAGAAGGACGCGAAAGAAGAAGTATTAAAGCAACGTCAAGATAGGGATTATCATGAATCGTTATGGGAGATGTATAGCACGCTTATTCCTGCTAAGTATCGCACTGACATAAAAGAGTTTGATATGGTAACAGATGGATACGATGGAATTGTGGCTCATGTTATGCCAAGTATGGAGTATCCGAAAGAGTGGACCATTAGTTTAGATACGCTTGATTCTGCAGTAAATATCGATCAAGTGATGAAAACATTAATACATGAGACGGCTCACGTATTGACGCTGGGACATAAACAAATACCAGTAAATGAAAAGTACTTAAAGGCTTTTGAAGAAGATAAGGATATTTTATCATACCAAAATAAATGTAAATCTCTTTTCTTACAAGAAGGATGTGCGAAGGAGAGCTCTTATATAAATCAATTTTATAATTCTTTCTGGAAACCAATTGACCAGGAGTGGACAGAAAAGAAAGTGGAAGAAAGCGAAGAAGCTCAAATTGAATTTTTTAAGGAAAAGCATGGTGAGTTTGTTTCACTGTATGGGACGACAAATGTAGCAGAGGATATTGCGGATACATTTACAGCGTTTATTTTACAAGATTCAAAAAAGGTGAAAGAAGGAACAGAATTAAAATATAAAAAAATTGCCTTCTTCTATCAATTCTCCGAGCTTGTAAAAATGAGAGCGGAAGTGTTAGCTGGGTTATATGATGTGTCGAAAACGATGGAACAACCAAGTGGACACTAATGCGAATTATGTGTTCGATATATTTTAGCCAAGGGAAAACGTGAAGAATTGTAGTTCTTTGCGTTTCTTCAAGTTGATAAAATTGAAAATTCTGTCTTTTTTAAAAAAGAAGAAGGAACTTAATCATTAAAATAGAATTAGTATAAAAACGTCACAAATTAGACACAATTATAATGCGCATAGTATAGGGGCTATAAGTTTACTCTCGAGGAGGTAATGAAACGTATGAAAACGATTCTTGCTGTTGCTGGTCTCATTTGGGTAATGTCTCACGGTTTTCCGATTTTTGAAGGGGAGCAAATTCGTAGTGCATTAAATAAAGAGTTTAATGATTATCATATTATTGATCGAAAAGATAATGTCGTTACGGTGCGTGTGAAAGATTGTTTCCATACAGTTACGGTTGCTAATGGGAATGTTACAGATGATTCGAAAATGTGTGATAAAAGGTAGAAGAAAGAAGCTGACTCTAGCGTATCGCTCTAAGTCAGCTTTTTTTTCGTTTTCCAATAAGGAGTTTTTCAAATGCCTCGACAAATACATACATAAGAGTTGCGAGGACACAAGTGAGCAATACACTGAGTAAGACGAGTGTGAAGTTAAAGACTTGGAATCCGTAGCTAATTAAATAGCCAAGCCCTTGTTTAGAAACGAGGAGTTCCCCGAAAATAACACCGACCCATGATAAGCCAACATTCACTTTTAACGTTGAAATAATTGCAGGGAAAGATGAAGGGAGAATAACGTGCTTATAGCATTGCCATTTATTTGCGCCAAATGTGTCCATGACCTTAATATAGTTGGAATCGACTTCTTGAAATGCGCTGTAAATAACGAGAATGGTAATGATGATAGAGATGATTACCCCCATTGCGATAGAGGATGAAATATTTGGACCGAAAATAACAATGATGATTGGACCGAGTGCAACTTTTGGCATTGCATTTAGGACGACGAGATAAGGATCAAGTACGCGGGCCAAAAGTGGCATCCACCAAAGGAGAGTAGCAATAATAGCTCCAAGTACAGTTCCGAGAATGAAGCCTACTCCTGTTTCAAGTAATGTCGTCCATATGTGGACCCAAAGTGAACCGTCAATCCATTTCGTTAAAAAGAGATCCCAAATACTTGAAGGAGAGCTAAAGAGTAAAGGATCAATCCATTCTTTTTTACTCGCTATTTCCCATAGTGCAAAGAAAAGAACAAGAAGTACAAGTTGTAAAGAGCGAGCTAACCATGCATGTTGTCTTTCTTTTTTTCGAAACTGTTCATGTAGTTGTTTTATATTATCCAAGTCGTTCCAACTCCTTCCATATTTCTTGGAAGAGGGATGGGAAGTCATGGTGGTGGCGTGCTTCTAACGGCGATAAGGAACGGATACTTTCTGGGACGATGAATGTTTTTGCGATTTTTCCAGGGTTCGCCTGCAGCAAATAAATACGATCACTCATCGCAATTGCTTCTTCAATATCATGTGTCACAAGTAGGGATGTTTTCTTATAGTTACGTAGTAATGTGAAGACGAGATCTTCTAGTTTTAACTTTGTTTGATAATCAAGAGCGGAAAATGGTTCATCTAACAATAAAATTTTTGGGTCGGTCGCTAATGTTCGAACGAGTGCAGCACGTTGGCGCATACCACCGGATAGTTCACGAGGGTATTGCTGTTCTATATCATATAGGCCGACTTGTTTTAAAAGCTTTAATGTATGTTCTTTCGTATTTTCATCATAAACCTTCCGAATATGAAGTCCGAGCATAATATTTTCTTCAATTGTTTTCCACGGAAACAAGTAATCTTGCTGGAGCATATAGCCCATAGAGGGGGTCTTAGTTGTAATCGGTTCACCATCTAAAAATACGATACCTTCAATTGGATCGAGTAGACCTGCGATGATGGAGAGGAGCGTTGTTTTTCCGCAACCACTTGGACCAAGGATTGAAATAAATTCGCCTTCTTCTACTTGCAAACTCATATCTTCAAGAATAAGTTTGGCATTTTCTTTTGCAAAAAAGCAGTGAGAAACGTTACGTATTTGTAAAAAGCTCATACACTTCGCCTCTATTTCTTAATAACGCTTTCGGCAATTTTTGTATTGACGAGCGCTTCATGTGGAACTTCTTTTTGTAATTCACCAGATTCTTTCATAATCGTTTGGAGTTGTTTCCATTCTACCTCATCTAATAATGGATTTGTCGCATATGAATGTTGTTTTTTGTAGCGTTCAATTACTTTTACTGAAATGTCTTTTGAAGTGTCTTTAAATAGTGGTGAAACGGCATCGGCAATCTCTTCTGGACTATGTGTATCAACCCATTGCTGCGCTTTATATAGTGCGCGCGTGAATTTTTCTGCAGCAGCTTTATCTTTCTTTAAGAAACTTTCTTTTGCCATAAACGTTGTATAAGGGACAGTACCAGATTCAGCTCCGAAAGACGCGACGATATAACCTTTTCCTTCTTTTTCAAGTATACTTGCAGTCGGTTCAAAGAGCTGTACAAATTCTCCCGTACCAGATGCAAAGGCATTTGCAATATTAGCAAACTCGATATTTTGAATTAAGTTCGTATCTTTGCGAGGGTCAATGCCATTTTTCTTTAAAACGTATTCACCAACCATTTGCGGCATGCCGCCTTTACGCTGTCCTAAAAACGTAACGCCTTTTACGTCGTTCCAATTAAAAGAGTCTAATTTTTTACGGGAAACTAAAAATGTGCCATCTGTTTGTGTAAGCTGCGCAAAATTAATGACAGGATCTTTTGCTCCTTGTTGATGAACATAAATAGACGTTTCTGAACCAACGAGAGCAATATCAATTCCGCCAGATAAAAGGGTGGTCATCGTTTTATCTCCGCCAGCTGTTGTTTGTAAGTCAATATTTAAGCCTTCATCTTTAAAAAATCCTTTTTCAATTCCAACATATAATGGTGCGTAGAAAAGAGAGTGTGTAACTTCGCCAACGCGAATTTTTTGAGCTTGTTCTTTCGTACTTTCCTTTGTACTACTACAAGCAGCGAATGTGAAAACAGCTAGTAACGTGATGCAAAAAACGGTAATTAATTTTTTCACTATATGACACCTCCTAGAAGTCAATCTACAAGCATAATATGTGGGTAAGTGCCCATATGTGAGTATAGATAGCAGGAATTTTTCGGGTAATAAAGAAGTACAAATATAAGGGGTGATAAAATGGATTACGAATACGATGATAGCGTACATTTACATCTTGATTATTTCGGAACTGAATGTGATATGGAATCGATTGCTTATAAGAGGAAGCATGAAGACGTGTGGGATGTGTATTTTAATTTTGGAGTATACGGTCTTCAGAAAGAGGAGATAGAGACAGGTCGGTTTATGGACGAATATGCTGGTTATTACGTTTTTTCTGTACATGCTCGTGATTTGAGCTGGGAGTTTGGAAGTGCTCAGTTTGAGGAATGGGTTTTGAAGAACCATATAGTAGAAAGAACACTTCAAAAATAGGGAGGAATTTTGTGTTTGAATTTCTCATCTTATTGCTTAAGGGAAATGGATTCATATGTGGCTAGACATGACTATGAAAAAGGGTCCGAGATTAGATTTGTTTGATTTTGTACTTATAGTAATCGTAAGTATCATATGGAAAATATGGATGCTTCCTCTTGTATAGTAAACATGCTAATCATCGTATCCTAATAAATAACGAGAAGAACCTGTCACATGACAGGTTCTTCTCTATTTGGAGCATGTAGTGTTACATGGAAAATCCAATGTATACGACAAATTACGACAAAGGGGTTTATACATATTTGTTATTCTATTAAAGGTCATTATTTGTAATGTATATATAGGAGGATTTTTTAATGTTAAAAAAATTATTATTATTTTTACTTACGGGCTTATGTGTAGTTGTTTTAACAGCTTGTAAAGATGAAGAGGAAAAGCTGAAAGCAGCGGAAGAACAGAAAATAGATGAGAAGAAAGTTGAAGAAGGTAAGAAGATAGAAGAGCAGCAAAAAGCAGAGGAAGAAAAACGTAAGCAAGAAGAGCAGCAAAAAGTAGAAGAAGAAAAACGTAAGCAAGAAGAGCAACAAAGGGCAGAGGAAGAAAAGCGTAAGCAAGAAGAGCAGCAAAGGGCAGAGGAAGAAAAGCGTAAGCAAGAAGAGCAGCAAAGAGTAGAGGAAGAAAAACGTAAGCAGGAAGAGCAGCAAAGAGTAGAGGAAGAAAAACGTAAGCAAGAAGAGCAGCAAAGAGTAGAGGAAGAGAAACGTAAGCAAGAAGAGCAGAAGGCTCAGCAACAGCAGTCGGCACAACAAGAGAGAACACAGAAACAAGAAAAAACAACAGAAGCAACAGGTGGGAAACCGACAAGATCACAAATTTCGGTTGGTTCACATGTGGTTATTCAATTAGATAAAGATTATAGTAAAACAGTGAGCGGTGTTGTGAAAGATATTTTAACAAACACGGAAACACATACGTACGGAATTAAAGTCCGATTACAAGATGGACAAATTGGCCGTGTTCAAAGTGTTGGATAAATAAAAAAAGAGGTCGTCCATTTTTGGACGACCTCTTTTTTATTATGCTTGGCTAGTGCGGAAAAATGGAAGCTTCTGCACAGTGTAAACTAACCCATATGCAAGAATTAAGCACATAAGAGGGTTAATGAAAAATCCGTAGCGATTAATTGCTAAGAATAAGTTTGAGAAGATGATGTAAATAACAGAACTTGCTACTAGCATCATAACGCGCTTATGCTTAAATGAATTTAGCATGAAGCAGAAACTGCTCAAGAATGTACCGATGATAAAGACTCTATGACACATTTGTATAAAGTTATGAATACGGTATTGGTCTACAGCAGGAGCTGTTTTGAATAATTCAATTGTTTTACCGACAGTGAACCAAGAGAACCAATATGTGAAGTCCGTTTTAAATCCATTTTTGATTAAATCTTTTGCGTATGCCTCTTTATCATCTAAGCCCTGGGCTTTCATTTGATTAACTACATTTTCATAGCCAATTTTGTTAAACGGATCTGCACCGGCAATTAATGGGTCTGCACCTTGCGTTGAGAATAAGATAAATTGATTGAATGCTAAATAGTTACGAACAACCCAGGCACCGATAATAAGGAACGGACCAATGAGCCATAACAATCCAATTCGAATGGAGTCTTTAAATCCATATGTGAACAAGACGACAAGAACAGGAATAAGCATCATTGGAGCTGGGTTTGGACGGAACATAAGTAAAATAGCAACAACAATTCCAAACCATATATGGAATTTTGTTTTATTGTATTTCCATGCAAGAACAAATACATACACGCTTAACGATAATAAGAATATGGAAGGAACTTCTGTTAGTAATGTACGGAAGTATGTATAGTTACTTGGATAAATAGCATATAAAATACTCGCAACAATTCCATAAATATTCTTTTCAAATAACTCTTTTCCTATTAAGAATACTAATAACACTGTGCAAAGGTTCAGTATCATATTAATGACAGTTGCTACGTAATAGTACGGAAGTGATGTAACATCAGAAATAATCATGGCGCCAGCTAATAATAGCGGCTGACCTGGTGTGATGTATGCATTTTTTCCAGGCACTTCACTAGGTTCTAAATAAACATAGCCAAATACACCATGTTTTAATAATTGTTCGGCTGTTAACGAATAGTTAAAGGCATCATTTGCGCCATATGTTACTTTGACTAACTCTCCATCTAATCCTGGCTGTTTTACTAGACAAAAAACGTGCAGTAGGAAAGAAAGCGCCAAAATTGCATATACCGCTTTAGGTAGATTTTTAAACTTATTTAGCAAAAATGAGCATCTCCTTTTTTATTGTTTCTTTCGTATTTTCATGATAAAACCCTATTAGTATTAAGGTTTTCCAAAACATAGTTATTATATCATAAAGTGGAATGAAGGAATTTAGTTTTTTAAGAATGAATAGTTGGTATTCTAAAAATTAACTGTTGATTAAGGGAGAATTAAGAAACTACAGTTATAGTAGAATCCAGTGTGAAGACGAAATGCATGAAGTATGTTATCTTAATAGAAACTGTTTTTACGGTGCGGGGTGAAATTAATAAACAGAAAAGAGGGAATGAATTGAGGTGTAATTTTTCATTTCATCAGCCAAGAAGAAGTATATTAATTTCAGCGATGTTAAGTGGCCTAGTAACCCTATATGTAATACCCACACTTTTCTTGATTTTAAAATATTTTAGTTTAGATACGATGAAAGATATGTTAAATCAAAAAATTGTCTTAAGTATAATGACAATTTTGATGTGGATTGTACTATTGTATGTTGCGCATTTGAATAAAGATATTGTTAATAAATTTAAACGTATTATTAGGATTTATATTAGAATGTTTTTAGTAGCGCATGTGGTTACTTTGCTTTTTATTTTCACGCAAAATAATATGAATCTCGTAAATACACTGAATTGGATTTACAATTATAACGCACAGTTTATATTTAGTTTAATTATAATTTATGCGATATATGTTTTGGTGTATAACGTGCTTGGGAAAGTTTTTTTGAGTACTATTTTGACAAGCATTTTGCTAATCATTTTGGCTATTGTAAATCACTTCAAAATTGTTTTTAGGGGAGACCCACTATATCCTTCTGATTTTACACAGATTGGACATATGCAATCTGTTATACCAATGGTGATGGATTATTTTAGTTGGGGTTATATTCTTCTCGTTATTGTAAGTGTTGTTGTCTGTATTTTGGCGGGTATGTATGTGAGGAAGTATATTCAAAATGTAAAAGTTCATGTAGGCGTACGAGTTCTATTTATAGTAGGATCTGTTGTTATTTTATATGTGTATGGTAATTTTACGAATACGTTTATGAATAAATGGTTTCAAAAGTCGGGTATAGAGTTCGTTTTGTGGGATCAAAATGAAAATTATGCTTCGAATGGTTTTGTGCTAGGCTTTATAAGTAATTTAGATACGACAGTCATTGAAAAGCCGAAAGATTATTCAAAAGAAAATATGCTTCAAATAGCAAACGATATAAAGAAACAATATAGTAGCAACATAGGGGCGCAGAAACAAAAAGAGAAACCGAATATTATTTTTGTAATGAGTGAGTCGTTTTGGGATCCAACGAAATTAACGAATCTTTCCTTTAGTGAAGATCCTTTACCAAATTTGCATCATTATATAGAAAGTTTTCCTGGTGGACAAACTATTTCTCCTGCATTTGGAGGAAATACTGCAAACGTTGAATTTGAGGCGTTAACGAGTTATTCAATGAGTTTGTTAAAACCTGGATCTATACCATATCAGCAAGTCGTTACAAATAAGGTAGAAATTCCATCTATTCCTCGAGCGTTGAAAAAAGAAGGGTATTATACAAGTGCAATTCATTCGTTCGGTCGCTCATTCTTTAAACGGGATGATGTATATAAAGTGTTAGGGTTTGATAAGTTTAATGCACAAGATACGATGGAAAATGTAGAAGTTGATGGAGATTATATTAGCGATTTATCTATGAGTAAAGAGATAATAGCTGAATTAGAAAAGCAAAAGAAACCTACGTTTGTTCATGCGGTTACAATGCAAAATCATTTTCCATTTACAGAAGGAAGATTTGGCGAAAATCAAATAGAGATTAGTGGTTTAGAAAATGAAGAATCGAAGGCTGAATTAGAGACTTATACAGAAGGTTTAAGACGTTCAGATGAAGCTCTTCAATATTTAATAGAGGAGCTAGATAATTTAGATAGACCTACATTATTAGTATTCTTTGGGGACCATCTCCCATCACTAGGAACAAATAAATCTCTTTATAAAGAGACTGGTTATATAACAAATGAAAAAACGCCAAGTGAACGATTAGCGATGGCGCAAACGCCGTTATTAATGTATGCAAATTTTGATATGCCAAATGACAATTTAGGATTAGTAAGTCCAATTTATTTTTCAAATCTTGTCTTTGATTATGCTGGATTAAATAAGGTACCGTTCTATCAATTTTTATCGAAGTTATATGAAGAAATTCCCGTACTTCGTGATGAATTGAAGATAGGAAAAGACGGAGAAGTAATAAAAAGTTTAACAGAAAAACAAAAAGAAATGTTAAAGCAATATGAGTTTATTCAATATGACTTACTCATCGGAAAGCAATATAGTAAGGATATATTATTTAAATAGGCGACAAAAAAGAACTTGTATACGATACAAGTTCTTTTTTCATAGTATTTAACAGGATAACCAGACAAGCTAGGTTTAGGGAGTATTACTTGTACATTTAGTATAAATTAAAATAGAGTCGTTTTATTGATTGATTTGTGAGAAGTATGTGAATTTTTCGTTTAGTATATAATTGGATAATTTGTTTAATTTTAATAGAATCAGTTCCAGATTTGTTATTAATTTTTAGTTTGCAATTATTTGTTGTATGGATTTATAAACAGACAGGATTTCGAGTTGTTAGTATTTATGCGTTTAACGATGAGCGTGTTTATTTTTTATCTATTCTTTGTATGACAATTGTTCCAACTCTTCATTTTTTCCGCATTATCGTTTTATTTTTAATGGAAGAGAAGAATAAGTCATATGTGGAATTTGCTCGTGCAAAAGGTAGTTAAGAAAAAAGAATTTGCCGTAAGGGCAAATTCTTTTTTTACTGTAAAGGAACTATGAATTTAAAAATTTTATTAGTCCCTTATTTAATTCATCCGCTTGATCGATTGGAGAGCCGTGGCCACTATTTGTAAGAGGATGTAGTTCAGAGTTTTTAATTCGCTCTTTTGTTAGCTCAGCACTTTTATAAGGGATGAGTTGGTCGTGAACACCGTGGAATATTTTTGTTGGGACGTTAATTTTACTTAAGTCTTTCGTTACGTCTTCGTTTGCAGCGGCTTGCAAAATTTTGATGAGAGCATAAGAAGCGGATTGCATACCGAGATAAGAAAACCATTCTAACGTGGCAGCCCCTAAGTTTCTATTAAAAAATGATAAAGATACATCATTAAGAAATTTAGGCAAATTTGCATACATTTGAGCAATCAGAGCATCTGCTTGTTCTTTCGGTACGCCGTAAGGGGATTCTTGGTTTTTCACGAAAGAAGGAGAGACAGCATCCACTAATGCAAGTTTGGAAATACGACGCCCATTATATCGTGACATATACCGAATAGAGAGAGCGCCACCGACTGAGAAGCCGACTAACGTAGCATTTTCTATTTGAAATGCTTCTAATACAATTGCGATATCATCAGCTAAACGATCATAAGTGTAACCAGTCCATGGTTTATCAGATTGCCCGTTTCCGCGAATGTCCATAGCGACGCAGCGAAAACCGTGCTGTGGTAAAACATTGAATTGATATTGAAACATTTGGTGATTTAAAGGCCAGCCGTGTACAAAGAAAACAGTTTTACTGTCAGGACCTGGGTTCATATCTTGCACAAAAATGTGTACATCTTTTTCCACTGTAACGAACATGACGTATCCTCCTCATGTATTTTAATAGGCTCTTTCCCAAAATCGCTGTTTTGTCATTGCCTGAATAAATTCATTCGCAAGTAAGGTAGGATTTTGTTCTGTTATAACGCCAGGTTTTCCTTCGATGTTTAAAGATTGAACAATAGTAGTTCCATTTTGGAAAGCGCCAATTGGCTTAAAGTGATTATACGATTCTACGACGAATGAACTTGCCTTGTTAAGAAAATGATCATTAATATTTCCGCCAATAAGAAGTAGCCCATCATAAAGAAGTGGTGATCCTGTTAAGAAAGTATCATTCACTTCCCACTGTCCATTTTGAGAGCCTTGCACAAAACCTAATCGTTCGGAAATAATAACGGGCTGAAGACCGGCTTGTTTGAATTGATTTATAATATATTGTGCGTTTTGACCGTCATATCCGTTTGCGACAATGACGCCTACTCGTAATGTATTTGGGCTGAATGTTGTATGTTCCATACTTAGTGCTGGTGAGGATTTTGTAACATTTGATTCTTGAACATTTGGTACTGTTGCCCCGACTGCTTCAGCTACTAAAGTAGCTAATTCTGTACTTATATGACCAATCATACCTACGACTTGTTGGCGAACTGATTTACTTTTTACTTTTCCTAATTCAAAGGAAAAGGCCTGCATAATATGGATTTTTTCGACGTGGCTCATACTATTCCAAAATAAACGGGCTTGTGAGAAATGGTCTTTAAAACTAGCGGCTGTTTCTCTTGTTTTATGTCCAGAAACAGTAGAAGGATATGTAACGAAACCGCCTTTCGTACCAGGTACAGTAAAGGGAGAGTTATTAGCTAAAGAGTTATTATGGTAAGCGACTTTTCCTTTATCAATTATATATTTAGACGCACCATCTCTTTGATTGTTATGAAAAGGACATACCGGACGATTAATCGGTAACTCTTGATAGTTTGTACCGACGCGTGCTAATTGTGTATCTGTATAAGAAAATAGTCTACCTTGTAAGAGAGGATCATTTGTAAAATCGATACCGCGGACGATGCTTCCAGGGTGCAGTGCGACTTGTTCTGTTTCCGCAAATACGTTATCAACGTTTCGGTTTAACGTCATTTTTCCGATGATCTTAACAGGGAAGTCTTCTTCCGGCCAAATTTTTGTTGCATCTAATATATCGAAATCGTATTTAAATTCATCCTCTTCTTCTAAAATTTGAACGCCAAGTTCGTACTCAGGATAGTTTCCGGCATTAATATTTTCCCATAAATCACGGCGATGATAATCTGGATCAGCGCCGCCTAGTTTTTGAGCTTCATCCCAAATTAACGAGTGAACGCCAAGCTTTGGCTTCCAGTGGAATTTTACGAATCGTGACTTCCCATGTTTATTAACTAAACGAAATGTATGAACGCCGAACCCTTGCATCATTCGAAAACTTCTCGGAATTGTGCGATCCGACATAATCCACATCATCATCGCAGCTGATTCTTGATTATTGGCGATAAAGTCCCAAAAAGTATCGTGTGCTGTTTGTCCTTGGGGAATCTCATTATGTGGCTCTGGTTTAAGAGCATGAATAAGATCCGGAAATTTAATACCATCTTGAATGAAGAAAATCGGAATGTTATTACCCACTAAATCGAAATTTCCTTCCTCTGTATAAAACTTAACAGCGAATCCTCGTACATCTCGGTTCGTTTCATTTGCACCTTTTGATCCAGCAACTTCAGAAAAACGAATAAAAATAGGTGTCTTTTTAGATGGGTCTTGTAAAAAATGAGCCATTGTTAAGTCTTCTAAAGAATCATATAGCTCAAAAACACCATGTGCTCCGTAACCGCGGGCATGAACGACTCTTTCAGGAATTCGTTCACGGTCAAAATGAGCGAGTTTTTCTCGCATCAGGAAATCTTCTAAAAGTGTAGGACCACGATCGCCGGCGGTTAAAGAGTTTTCATCATTTGAAATTTTGACACCCGTATTCGTTGTCATCTCTTTTCCTTCATTGTTTTTCGTAAAGGATTGTAACTGTTCTATCTTCTTATTTTCACGACCGTCCATATAAAGCACCTCCCATATTATACGTATTATTGTTCATGGTTTTTATGCTTACATATGGTGTGGGGAAGTATATTATCTATGGATTGATTTTCCTCATTTGTTCAATTTATCTTTGTTTGTCTATGAAAATCATTTATTATAATAAATGGTATTCTTTTGAAGGGGTGTTGAAGTGGAAGAGAGTTTTCTATCAGCTAAAGAAGAAAAGAAAAACGCTAAGATTTTCTTATGGGTAATACATGTTATTTTAATTGTATACGAGGTTGCATACGCGATTATATTAGAAGATACAATGCCTTTAGGAAATTGGCATAAAGGGATATGGAAGCTTGCATATATTATGGCTATATTAGGTATTAGTGTTTACTTATTTGAGAGAGAGAAAGCATATTTAGTTAAATATACATATTTATTTGCATACATGATCGCAGAGACTTTTAATATTGGATGGTATGCTTTTCATAATACAATAGCATTTGATGAAGGGAATGTAATTGAATATACTTTCATTTTCTTCGTACCGATCTTTTTGAGTAAAAGATATTTATTTGTTTTAGCGCCATTCCTTATAGGGAAATATATGATATACCTATTTGTATTTGGAGAACTTAACCTGTTTATGTCTCTTGTTATAAATATGGTGTTACTTTTCGTGTCATTTATTATTTTAAATCGATTTTTACAATATCTTTCAGCAGTAAAGGGACGTATTGCAGAGGCAAGTCAGTCACAAAAATTGGCGGTTATCGGAAAAATGGCAGCAACAGTCGGACATGAAATTAAAAACCCACTTGCTTCATTAAAAGGGTTTACGCAATTACAAAAAGAGAAACACGAAAAAGATGCAACATATGAACAAATGATTCTCGAAATCGAAAATATGAATAACATGATTAGTGAATTAATGGAGGTTGCTGCATGTAAACCTTCTGTTTATGAAAAACACATTGTAAGTGATGTTTTAGTACAAGCGGTAGAAAACATGCGCGGAAAAATGAATGAGTTAAATATAAATTGCACCTTTAATGAAGAGCAAAATAGAAGTGAAATTGAATGTGATAAACGAAAATTAAAAGGAGTATTTTTGTATGTTATTAAAAATGCTTTAGAGGCAATGGAACATGGCGGAACATTAAAAATACAAGTTGAAAATAAAAAAAGAGATTATGTAATAGTAAGTATAGTAGATAGTGGTTTTGGGATAAAAAAGGATAATTTAGGACGAGTTAAGGATGCTTTTTATACAACGAAGCAAGATAGAATTGGATTAGGTCTTACGGTAGCAGAGCGAATTGTGACAGAGCATCTTGGAGAATTACACATTTCTAGTGAAGTAAAGAAAGGAACGAGAGTAGAAATACTGCTCCCGAAAAAATGTGAGCGCAATGTGACACAAGATTAAGAGGTGTTGTTAAAGGAGTTATCATATGGAAAAAGGCAATATATTTGAAAAAGAAGAGATAAAGGCATTAATAATATTTTTAAGCTTATTCTTCGTTATATTTTTTGCGTATGATTTTGCTGAAAAAGTTATTGTCCTTTTATCAGATAAAAATCAAAAACTAGCAGATGCTTTTGGAGAAGGATTAGGTTTATGGCTATATAGTTTGATGGTTGGATTATTCTTTATAGGATTTTATTTTATGAAATGGAAAAAGCCGTATATTGTGAAGTATATTATTTTAATTGGCTATAATATATTGGATTTTATTCATAACTTCATTATTTATTACGGAAGTGATGCAGAATTTGATGGCGGGAATATAGTAGAAGGATTCTTTATTTTATTTGCACCGATATTTGTGAATAAGAGGTACTTTTGGTTAGTTGCCGGAACTATTGTTGGAAAATATGCACTTATGGGATTCGTTGTTCAATCCCTTATTGTTCTTATCCCAATAGCATTATATAGCGTGTTTGTTATTATATGTTGGATTATATTTTTAAGATTCCAATCTTACGTTCGTACACTTGAAATGATGGATAAAGAAATACGAAATGTAGAGAAATTGGCAATGGTTGGGAAAATGGCGACAGTAATTGGCGATAAGATTAGAAGACCGTTAGAAAAATTGAAAAAACTTGTGAATAAGCAAGCGAAAAAATATCCAGAAGATAAAATTTATAGTGAAATTATGAGACAGGAAGTAGAGCGAATTCATACAATTGCTACAGAACTAAATGGGTTTGAGAAATCTAAATCGGTAGAATCCGAAACGCATAATATTAAAGAAATCATCTCTTATGTTATCAGGGTTATGGAAAAGCCAGCTTTAGAACAAGGGATAAAAATGCATGCTATTTATAGTAAAGATATACCATCAATTACATGTGAGGAAAAACGATTGAAACAAGTATTTTTTAATTTAATAAAAAATGCGATTGAAGCAATGTCAGTTGGCGGAACTATTACTGTAAAAGTTATAGTGGAAGATGTGATCATTGTTCAAATTATAGATGAGGGATGCGGCATTCCGAAAGATAAAATTCCGAAGCTAAATGAAGCTTTTTACACAACGAAAGAAACTGGAACAGGCTTAGGATTAGTAGTTACGGAAAAAATTATTAAAGATCACCACGGTAAATTGAACTTTGAAAGTGAAGTTGGAGTTGGAACGACTGTTGAGATTATGTTGCCGATTTAATGATAGTGTAAGAGATAAATAGAAAACATCACTTAATCAAAAGTGATGTTTTTTTAAATTGATTTATCCCGCGTTAGCAGGTAGTAAGACTCCCACCTCCAAATTAAGCTGGGACAAAGAAGTTAGGTGGGAGTCGGGCTGCCCGTAAAAGCCTGATTGGCGAGGGCTAATAATCAGAGGGGGATGGATACCTCCCTGATTAAAGTTTCACTTTATCACATATATTTTATAGTAGTCTTAATTTTCTGCATATAAGATTCGAGAAAAATGGTGGTACAATATATAAATGATACGAGAAGAGAGGATGTAGATTCACGCATGTACGTTACTGTAACAGAAGCAGCATATAAAAAGATTATGGATACGATTCCAAGTGAAACGAAATATATAAAGTTATTTTATGATAATGAAGGTTGCGGTTGTGTTATGAGCGGGATTATTGATTTAGTAGCCGTTTCAGAGAAAGATGAGCGCGATGTAGATATCGAATCAAGCGTACTAAACTTTATTGCAGATCGCACAAAGCTTGTATTTATGGATGATAAATTAACAGTTGATTGGCATGAAGTTGGAGGGACTTTCCAGCTGAAGAGCCCAAGCCAGTTTTATAATCCGAATATGAAGTTACATGTTCGAGTATAATGAAGAGAGAAGGAGTATATAATATGCTCCTTTTTCTTATGGATTTTTTCACATAATGAAATGTACATATAGTTGAATTTTCTGTATAATTCTCTTTGCGGAGGGGGTTGCGCATGAAAAGATGGGGAATTGAGTTATTAATTTTAAGTGTCGTTATTATTTGGGGGATTAACTATACGATTGCGAAATATGGACTTTTAGAATTTACAGCAATTGAGTTTACTGCAGTTCGAATGATGACAGCAGCACCACTACTGTTATTACTTACGTTCTTTATCGAAAAGTCACTTTATATGGAGCGAAAAGATATACCAAGATTAATCATCGTTAGCGTTGTAGGTATTGTACTGTATCAAACGTTATTTATGGAAACTGTAAAATACACATCCGCTACAAATGCTTCTTTACTCATATCTATTTCACCTATTTTTACAACTTTATTTGCGATTTTCTTGAAACAAGAAAAATTTTCTTCTCGAAAGTTAGTTGGTTCCATGATTGCCTTTATTGGTGCTACATTAGTTTTAGTAGCGGGGCATTCACTCGCTAGTTCTTTCTACGGAAATGGGATTGGACTTATTACATCAATATGTTGGGGACTTTATCCCGTTTTAGCAGGGCCGCTTATTAAAAAATACTCAGCATTACGTGTTACTGCATGGTCGACATTAGTTGGAGCGATTCCGCTCTTATTGTTAAGTGGTCCACATGTATTTGTCATGCCATTTCACATTACACACGGAATGACACTATTTGCTTTACTATATTCTGTTTTCTTTGTAACAGTATTCGGTTTAGTCATGTGGTATGTTGGTGTACAAAAAATAGGTGCGTCGCACACGATGGTATATATGTATATTACACCGCTTGTAGCGGTTTTATTTGCAGCTATATGGGCAAATGAATATGTATCGTTTCAACAAATAATCGGTGGAATTATCATTTTCTTCGGTCTATGGTTTGTGAAATCGGAGAAAATAGAAGCGCACTCTACCGTACACGAACCTATATCAAAATAGGAAAACAGATTACCTATGATCTGCTTTCCTATTTTTTTATTTTTGGTAAGAAGATGAGAAACAAGATAGCAGTAATAAGTGGAATTAAGTTTAAAAATGGAATACGGAAGAGTGTAATAAGAATAATACCTGGAAGAAGAACACCGAGGACAGCATAGAAAATACTATGTTTTTTCATGTACCAATATAATGAAAGTCCAATAAGTGCAGGAACAATGAGATGAATGAGAGCCATTAAAAAATAAATCATTAGACGCCCCCTTTATTTATGTGTTTATTACATCATATCCGTATGTTCATAGATTGATATCAATTTTTTCATAATTGGACGAAAATGTTTTGAAAAACGTCACATTTATGAGGGATTCTATATTATAAATCTTGTATAATATTATTTCCTAAAAGCATTTAAAAAACATAAACATACTGTTTATGTTTTTTAAATTTGAGTGAAATGAATTTTAAGTAGCATGGACTCGAAAGAAATGAGTTATATAGCTTTGGTTGGATAGATAAAAACTATTGAAGGGGAGTACAATATGATTAGTATGTCATTAAGGTCGTTTAAAATTCAATCGTATTATCTACTAGGTATTCTGTTATTAGGCTGGATGTTAACACCGTTTTCAGCACATTTTCTAGGTGCAGGAATTGGACTTATTGTAAGCATGTATTGTGTTTGGATTTTAGGAAGGCGTATCGAAAAGCTTGGAGATAGTATAGTAAAGAAGACGAAAGCGCCGACGCTTGGTATGTTTAATCGCTTTGCAGCTGCAATTTTGGGTGCTATTATTATGTACGAAATCGAGCATCATATGGTAATGTGGGCATTTGCAGTAGGTATTCTGGGTGGTTATTTCTTAATCGTTATTAATTTAGGGTATTATAGTATGAAGGATGAAGAAGAATTAACAAAGGGCTGAAAAAGATAAAAAGCTTCTTTTTAGATGGAATAGAGGATCTGGCGATGGATAGAAGCGGTCAGATCCTTTTTTAGTCCCATGCGGTGTGAAACCAGAAGGATGTAGTGAGTGGGAAAATAGTTTATATGTTCGAAGCCGTGGTTTGTATGTGGGTAAATTAAAGAATATATAGAAAGAAGCTTACGCGGAAAACGTAAGCTTCTTTTTTATGTAAGTGTGTGTAACCGTTAAGCCGCATTGGGTTTTGTCGGTGAGTACGCGGAACTTTACGGTTACACGACACTTATTCATATGAGTAAAAGGGTTATTCCAACAGAAAATTTGTAATTAAGCGATTGGACCGCCTAAGTTAATAATAGCTTCAGAAACGCTATCGAATTTTTTGAAGTTTTCTTTAAATTCGTTTGCAAGCTCAATTGCTTTCGCTTTGTAAGCATCTTTATCAGCCCAAGTTTGTTCAGGCATTAATACTTCATCAGGTACACCTGGAACATGACGAGGTACTTCAAGGCCAAAGATGTCGTGTTTTGCAGTTTCAGCTTTAGCAAGTTCACCGCTTAGTGCTGCTTGAATCATTGCACGAGTGTAACCTAAGTTCATACGTTTACCAACGCCGTATTCGCCACCAGTCCAGCCAGTGTTTACTAAGAATACTTTCGCATCATGTTTCTCGATTTTTTCACCAAGCATTTCAGCATAACGAGATGCATCAAGCGGTAAGAACGGTGAACCGAAGCAAGTAGAGAATGTAGCTTGCGGAGATGTAACACCGCGCTCTGTTCCTGCTAGTTTACTAGTGTAACCGCTTAAGAAATGGTACATAGCTTGCTCTTTTGATAACTTACTGATTGGAGGCAATACGCCAGATGCGTCAGCAGTTAAGAAAATAATTGTATTTGGGTGTCCTGCAACACTTGGCAGTACGATATTGTCAATCGCATGCATAGGGTATGCAGCACGTGTATTTTCTGTTAAAGTAGTATCGTTATAGTCAGCGATGCGTGTTTGACCATCAATGACAACGTTTTCTAAAACTGAACCAAATTTGATTGCATCGAAGATTTGTGGCTCTTTCTCATGAGAAAGGTTTACACATTTTGCATAGCAACCGCCTTCAATATTGAATACGCCGTTATCAGACCAACCGTGCTCATCGTCACCGATTAATTTACGGTTTGGATCAGCAGATAATGTTGTTTTGCCTGTTCCAGATAAACCGAAGAATAGTGCTACGTCGCCTTCTTCGCCTACGTTTGAAGAGCAGTGCATAGAAAGAATGTCTTGTTCAGGTAGTAAGAAGTTCATAATAGAGAAGATTGATTTTTTCATTTCTCCAGCGTATTCTGTACCACCGATTAGTACGATACGTTTTTCGAATGAAACCATAATGAATGCTTCAGAATTTGTACCGTCAATTGCTGGATCTGCTTTGAAGTTTGGTGCAGAAACAATTGTGAACTCTGATTCGTGAGTTGCTAATTCTTCTTCATTTGGACGAATAAATAATTGATGTACGAACAAATTATGCCATGCATATTCGTTAACAACTTGAATTGGTAGGCGATAGTTGCGATCAGCGCCAGCAAATCCTTTGAAGATGAATAACTCTTCTTTTTCTTTTAAGTATTCTAAAACTTTTATATATAATTTATTAAAATGTTCTTCAGAGATCGGTTGGTTCACGGCTCCCCAAGCAATTTTGTCAGCAACCGATGCTTCCTTCACAATAAATTTATCCTTAGGAGAACGTCCTGTGTATTTTCCTGTTGAAGCAGAAACGGCACCAGTAGAAGTTAATTTCCCTTCGTTTCGCATTAATACTTTTTCCACTAATTGCGGAACACTTAATTGAATCTGTGCATTGCTTCCGTTCAATAATTCATGTAAACCAATTTGGACATTCACAGTACTCATATTTATATACCATCCTTTTCATTTAATGAAATATTTCTCGTAATCCCCATCAATAGTATAACACAATTATATAAATAATGTATACTATTTATTTATTTTTGTTTGTGTGAATGTATCATTTCCCTATTAATATTTCATTCTATGGGTATTGAGAAAAACTTTCAGGAAAATGTGAATATTAATTGACAAATGAATATCATTTCTTTAGTATAGGTTGGGACGGATACTCTCTTATCCCGAGCTGGCGGAGGGACAGGCCCGATGAAGCCCAGCAACCTCACTTGTAGTGGTAAATACAGGTGAATAGGTGCTAAAACCTGTGCGAGGCTAACGGTCTCGAACGATAAGAGCAAAGGGCAAAAAGCAGTATGCAAGTAGCAAATTAAACCTTTCCTCTATGTTAAGTAGGAAAGGTTTTTCTGTATGCTTGTGTGGGAGAATAAATGTATGTCGCAGTTTGTGGCAAATTAAGGATGAGTTCCGTACAATATATACAATTACTGTAGGGAGGTTTACCACATGACAAAAAAACGTCATCTGTTCACATCTGAGTCTGTAACTGAAGGACATCCAGATAAAATTTGTGACCAAATTTCTGATTCAATTTTAGATGCGATCTTAGCAAAGGACGCAAATGCACGTGTGGCTTGTGAAACAACTGTAACAACTGGTTTAGTATTGGTAGCGGGGGAAATTACGACTTCTACTTACGTAGATATTCCAAAAATCGTTCGTGAAACAATTCAAGGCATTGGTTACACACGCGCAAAATACGGATTCGATGCAGAAACTTGTGCAGTTTTAACATCTATCGATGAGCAATCTGCTGACATCGCTATGGGTGTTGACCAAGCACTAGAAGCACGCGAAGGTCAAATGACTGACGCTGAGATTGAGGCAATTGGTGCGGGAGACCAAGGTTTAATGTTTGGCTTCGCATGTAATGAAACACAAGAATTAATGCCACTTCCAATCTCGCTTGCTCACAAATTAGCTCGTCGTTTAACTGAAGTACGTAAAGATGACACATTATCATACTTACGTCCGGATGGAAAAACGCAAGTTACAGTTGAGTATGATGAAAATGGTAAACCTGTACGTGTGGATACAATTGTAATTTCTACACAACATCATCCAGATGTTACGTGGGAAGAAATCGATCGCGATTTAAAAGAGCACGTAATTAAAGCTGTAGTTCCAGCAGAATTAATGGATGGAGAAACGAAATTCTTCATTAACCCAACTGGCCGCTTCGTAATTGGTGGACCACAAGGTGATGCTGGTTTAACAGGGCGTAAAATTATCGTTGATACTTACGGTGGATATGCTCGCCATGGCGGTGGTGCATTCTCTGGTAAAGATGCAACGAAAGTTGACCGTTCTGCAGCATATGCAGCTCGTTATGTTGCGAAAAACATCGTAGCAGCTGGTCTTGCTGACAAAGCAGAAGTACAACTTGCATACGCAATTGGCGTAGCACAACCAGTATCAATTTCAGTTGATACATTAGGCACTGGTAAAGTATCTGAAGACGTATTAGTAGAACTAGTTCGTAACAACTTCGATCTTCGCCCAGCTGGTATTATTAAAATGCTAGACTTACGTCGCCCAATTTACAAACAAACAGCAGCTTACGGCCACTTCGGACGTACTGATGTAGATCTTACATGGGAACGTACAGACAAAGCAGCTACTTTAAAAGAGCAAGCTGGTCTATAATATATGAAAAAAAGCTTTGCGCGGTGAGCGCAAAGCTTTTTTTATTTGGTTTTATCCCGTATTAACGGGCAGTAAGCCTCCCACCTCAAAATTCGGCTGTAAAGCAAAAAAGTTAGGTAGGAGGCTAACTGCCCGTAAAAGCCCGATTGGTGAAGGCTAATAATCAGTGGGGAAGAACAAAATCCCCACTGATTAAAGTTTCACTTTATTTACTACTTGAATGCAAGAACTACAATAAACTTCCCCGTCTAGCTCAATATACTTCTTCATATTTGTCATACCACTTGCGGGAAATGGCATATGAATCCACGCTTTTTCATACGTTTGTATTTCCTTTTCACATGATTTACAAAGGATTGGTTTCTTACGGAACATAGACGGTCACCCTTTCAGTTGGCGTGCTTTTCCTGCGCAAAAAGCACTGCTCAGTAAAAATAGCGTTGCGAATATAATACTCACTAATGTAGCGTATGGAATCGCACCTTTTAAGGAAAAGCCGACAGTGATGGAAGCAACAAATAAGAGAATGAATGTTGTTGTTAATTTTTTATAAAGTTCCATAGTGTGGGAACCTCCGAATTGTTTTGTATTGTAAATTTTAAAACTAAATTTAAACCTATTATGTAGAGAACATAAGAAGAGATAAATAGTAGCTAATGATGTGAAAGCTAGGAGTATAAGAAATGGAAATAGTATACCTATTTAAATTCCTTTTTGTGGGTGCTAATACTTATATTGTATCATGACGTATCGGTGGCTTCATACAGAATTGTGTAAAGGTATGTATGATAAAATGAAGAAAAGCTTTTAAGAAAGGAAAGATGAAGAATGAGTGTAATGGAACATAAAAAACAAGCACCGAAAGAAGTACGTTGTAAGATTGTAACGATCTCAGATACACGTACGGAAGAGACGGATAAGAGTGGTCAATTGTTACATGCATTATTAATAGAAGCAGGACATAAAGTGACCTCTTATGAAATTGTGAAAGATGATAAAGAAAGTATTCAGCAAGCAGTGTTAGCAGGTTATCATAGGAAAGATGTTGATGTCGTGTTAACGAATGGCGGAACTGGTATTACGAAACGTGATGTAACGATTGAGGCAGTGTCAGTGTTATTAGATAAAGAAATTGTTGGATTTGGTGAGTTGTTCCGTATGATAAGTTACTTAGAAGATATCGGAAGTAGTGCGATGTTAAGTAGAGCAATCGGCGGTACAATCGGGCGTAAAGTTGTCTTTTCGATGCCAGGGTCTAGCGGAGCGGTTCGTCTTGCGATGAATAAGTTAATTTTACCGGAATTAGGTCATATTACATTTGAGCTGCATCGTCAATGAAAATTGCAGGAATTGTATTAGCTGGTGGACAGTCTAGTCGTTTCGGAGAACCGAAAGCATTGGCAACTTGGCGCGGGAAAACATTTATTGAGTATAGTATAGAGGCATTGAAAGAGGTTGTTACAGACGTTGTTGTAATTAGCAATCCAGCGATTACTAATGATCTCTTGCATATATTGCATGTACCAGTTGTAGAAGATATTGCGATGTATAAAGGAAAGGGTCCGCTTGCTGGTTTATTAACAGGCATGGAATTCGTAGATGCAGATTGGTATATCGTTGCACCGTGTGATACACCAAATGTTTCGAAAGAATGGGCGATGGCATTTATAGAACGAGTAGATGAAGCGTATGAAGCAATTGTTCCATTGGTGGAGGGGCGGAAACAACCACTGTTAGCATTGTATCATCACCGAGCAAAAGAAAAAATAGAGCGGTTATTAAAAGAAGATAAGAGAAGTATGCAGGGGCTATTATCTCATTGTAAAACGCAGTATATTACGGCAGAAGAATCACAGCTGTCGAAGGGGTTATTTCTTAATGTAAATACAAAAGAAGAATATAGTCAATTACAGAATAGAAAATGAATGTGGAAGAAGAAAATATATAATGGAGAGTGAATTACTGAAAATATATGAACAACTTGGATTTAAAGTAGTATCTTCTACCGGTAAAAACCAATTATGAAATTGATTCATATACATCTTTAGTTCTATATGATAGACATAGAATATATTTACAATTATAACATTTGATGGGTAGCGGAATAGAGAGGCCTGTTTTATACTAATATTGTGTCATCCCTTCTAAGGGACAGCGCACAGCCGGTGATTGGCTAATGAGAACATTCTCATTTTGCCAGTGCCGGTTTTTTAGTAGATAATGATGATAATAAAGTGAAACTATAATCAGTTGGGGTTTTGTTCATTCCCTACTGATTATTAGCCTTCACCAATCGGGCGTTTACGGGCAGCAGGGCTCCCACCTGACTTTTGAGGTGGGAGTCTTACTGCCCGTAAATAGCGGGATAAATTTTTTGAGGGAGGGATCGTTTTGAAAAAGATAGATTTTACTTCTATGAGAGAGCAAGTAGCTAGTTTTTATATTTATTCTATCTCTTTTCTTGGTTTAATTGCTGTTATTATTTCCTTATTTTTAAGTGAAATGCCTTCCCATCTTATACTGCTTTTGTTGTTAATTATGTTTATGGGAATTACTGAGTATTTTCCTATCCGCATTTGGAGAGGGGGAATCACACTCAGCCTTACACTTATTTATACAATGAATTGGCAGTTTGGAATGCATATAACTGTTGTTTCGTGTGTGGGTGTGATGTTATGTATCCAATTGTTTCGCCGCTTATCTATGCAAAGGACAGTATTTAATTGTGCGCAACTTGCTCTTAGTATCGTATTAGCAGAATGGCTTTCCGGTGAATGTTTCTCTCTTTTTATTTCTGGAATGAATCTTTCAGTTTTATGTGAAAAATTCATAATTTTGTTTTTATTCAGCGCATTCCTTTGCCTTTTTAACGGTTTATTTTACGATCTTTTAATCATACTTCTTCCTCAGCCCTATCCGCTAGAAGAGTGGCGTAAAAAGAATATGTTAGTACTCTTGAGTTTGAGTTTTTGTTTATTTTATTCTTCACTTATACATATTTTAGATTACCGATATCGCGGAGTGATGGATGAAATTATGGTTCTGTTCTTCTTTTTCCCGCTTGTGGCAATCTGTATCATTAGCTCTTTCGTTAGACAAATACGGGTGGAAAAAGAACGATTGTATAAGCTTTTTTCCATTACGACGGAATTAAGTCGTGGACTATCTGCTGGCAACTTACAGCAGATGAAACAATCACTGAAAGGATTTCTAGGAATACAGGCATATGTTTTATGGGCGAAAGATGAAGAGAACTGGACACTTTTATTAAAGGATGGAAAAGTACGTCGTGATATTTCTAATTATTCTGACCTGTATAAGGAGTTTGAAGAGATATCCGAAACTGTTGTTGTTACTGATTGGAAAACAGGTATGGCTCCGGGAGATGAAGTGTTTGAAAAGACTATGCGCTCTCTTGTATATTTACCTCTTAAGGTAAATCATGAATTAGTTGGAATGTTTGTGGCAGGGAAAAGCAGGAGTGCGAGTTTTATTACTGAAGATGTACAAACTTTAGCTACGTTTGCTAATCAGTTAGGTAGCTTGCTTAAAACGCGGACACTCATCTCTGAACAGGAAAAAAGAACGATTTTAGAAGAACGAAATCGAATTGCTCGTGAAATCCACGATGGAATCGCACAAGCATTGGCCGGAGTGATATTTCAGATGGAGTCGGCTCAGAAAAAATATGCAGATCGACCAAAGGACATGCAGCAAGTGGTAGATACAAGCATAAAAAAATTACGGAAGAGTTTAAGTGAAGTTCGTTATTCTATTTATGCTTTAAAGCCATATCCAACACAAAGATTAGGACTAAAACAAGCAATTATAAATAAAGTTCAATCCTTAAAACAAGAATATGGTCTAGCCATTACATATCATGAAAGAGGCCGTTCTCGAAAACTTAGTTTTACGAAAGAACGAGTTATTTTCGATACTTTACAGGAGAGCTTGCAGAACATTATAAAGCATGCAAAGGCAGATAAAGTTGACATTTTATTAAGCTATCAACGGGAACATGTACTTTTAAAGGTAAAGGATAACGGAATTGGCTTTTCTCTTTTTGAATCTATGATTAAAGCAAAGCATGAGCCGCATTATGGTATATTACATATGAATGAACAGGCTGAACAGCTAGGGGCTGTCCTTCAGATTGATAGTTCAGCAGGAAAAGGTACAGAAATCACATTGTTAATTCCAGATTCAGAAATGGGGGAGGAGTATCATGATTCGAATATTAGTAGTGGATGATCATACTGTTTTGCGTGATGGAATTCGAAGTATATTGGAACTCGAATCTGATATGCGAGTAGTTGGAGAGGCTGTTTCCGGGGATGAAGTAGTAAAAAAAGTGGAAGAGTGTAGGCCTGATTGTATTTTAATGGATATTAATTTGCCGGGGAAAAATGGTATTGAGGCTACATCACTCGTGAAAGATCAGTATCCGAGCTGCCGTGTTCTCGTATTAACTATGTATGAACATGATGAATACTTGATGGCTGCTCTTCGGGCAGGTGCAGACGGTTATTTACTGAAGGATTCATCATCCGATCAGGTAGTGGCGGCAATCCGAATGGTATTACAAGGAGATTCTGTGATTCATCCGCGTATGACTAAAAAGTTGATTACATATCATCAGCAAACGAAATCAGAATCAAATGAAAATGAACTAACAGAGCGTGAAAAAGAAATACTGTTTGAATTGGCTAAAGGTCTTAGCAATAAGGAAATTGCTGAAGCTCTATATATCAGTGACAAGACAGTTAAAATCCATATTAATAAAATTTTCAGAAAACTAAATGTGAAAAGCCGTTCACAAGCAGTCATATATGCCGTGCGAAATCAGCTTGTTCCATTTTCTTAAATAAAAATCATTTAAAAGAACTACCCCGCACTTTATTATTTTACTCAAAATAATAAAGCGCGGGGTAGTTCTTTTGTACTATACGGTATAGAACTAATAACTAAAAAAATATTACTTTTTGATAATTTTCAGAAAAGTTTTAATTTAATAAGATAAGAAAGTAGAGTTGTAGCCTAATAGCTTCGGAAATTTATGTTATGCAATGACTACAGATACAAATAAATTTAGATGGGGGAACTTGTATGAAGAGAGGAAAATTTGGGAGGGTTCTTACAGGAACGTTAGCTGTAGGTATGCTATTGTCACAAGGTATTCCGTATAATGTATTGGCAGAAAGCGTGGTTGAACTGAAGCCAGTTGATAATGCGGAACAGGTACTAATGAATCTGTCTTCAGAGCAAAGAAAGGCGTTGGAACAGTTAGATGTAAGTCCTAATTTTACGATTTCACCTGATATTGATACTAATAGTCCTAAATTAGTTAACGTTATCGTGGAATTCAATCAAGCTCCAGCAAAAATTGAAGTGATGAAACAAGCAGCGAAAGGGAAGAAAATAGCAGCTACTACTGCGCAAGCAAAAGTGGATGAAGAACATAAAGTGTTTAAGCAACATGTCGAATCTTTAAAATCGAAGAAGGATGCTGGTACTTATGATACGAAAAAAATGGAAATCACACGTGAATATAAGAATGCAATTAACGGTGTAGCGATGACAGTACCTGGTGTGGCTGTGCAGGAGTTAATCCAATCTGGAGTAGTAAACCGTGTCTTTAAAGATTACGAGGTAAAAGTAGAACCTCCAGTAGAAACACAAAAAGAAATCCAGCCAAAAATGGCAGACAGCATTCCGCAAATTGGTGTGGACAAGCTTCATGCAGAAAATATTACAGGTAAAGGGATTAAAGTCGGCGTTCTTGATACAGGTGTTGACTATAATCATCCAGATTTAAAAGATGCTTATAAAGGCGGATATGATTTTGTAGATAACGATGCAAATCCGATGGAAACAACGTACGAGGATTGGATAAAAGCTGGTAAGCCAGAGTATCCAGGGTTAGTGTACTATACAAACCATGGTACACATGTAGCGGGGACAATCGCAGCTCAAAAGAAAAACAATGCCGATTACGCTGTAAAAGGTGTGGCACCTGATGTAGATTTATATGCTTACAGAGTCCTAGGACCATGGGGCGGAGGAAATACAGCGGGAATCCTTGCTGGGATGGATAAAGCAATTGCAGATGGTATGGATGTCATCAACATGTCGCTAGGCGCGCAGACGAATGATCCGCTATATGCTACTTCTGTCGCAGTAAATAACGCCATGCTTTCAGGAGTAGCGACAGTTGTTGCCGCAGGAAACAATGGACCAAACGAAAAGACGCTCGGTTCCCCTGGAACGGCAGCTCTTGGTATTTCAGTAGGGGCAAGTGATGCTGCCATGTCTATTCCTACATTCAGCGCAAGTGTATCTAACGAAAAATTTGAAAATATGCAGCTATTAGGAAAAGATTTTCCTGATAAGTTAGAAGATCTACAAGGACAATCGTTACCGATTGTATTTGCGGGACTTGGTAAACCAGCTGATTTTACGGGGAAAGATCTTAACGGAAAAATTGCGTTAATTCAGCGCGGAGAAATTACGTTTGATGAAAAAATTAAAAATGCAAAAAATGCTGGAGCAAAAGCGGTTATCGTATATAACAATGCTGACGGCCAAATATTTGCCTACTTAGGTGAGGGGGTAGGTCTTATTCCATCTTTCCGCCTGTCAAAAGCGGATGGCGAACGGTTAAAGGCGCTAGGAGAAGTATCTTTCAAATTCGAAACGCTGGGCAATACAAAAACGGAAGGTGATCACTTAGCTGATTTCAGCTCACGCGGACCGGTAAACGGAAATTATGACATTAAGCCGGATGTAGTCGCTCCTGGTGTGTCGGTTTTCTCTACTGCACCAGAATATATCAATGATCCGCAGGACGGTATAAATTACGGCAATGCATATGTACGCTTGTCTGGTACTTCTATGGCGTCTCCTCATGTAGCGGGTACAGCAGCATTGATCCTGCAGCAGCATCCAGAATACACACCTTTCGATGTAAAAGCGGCTCTTATGAATACATCCGATGATTTGAACGGCCAAAATTCCGTATACGAAGTGGGTGCGGGGCGCATTGATGCGTATCAAGCTGTTCATACGGACACATCCATTAAAGTATTAGATAAAACACAAAATGTCGAGAATGGAAAAGTTGTCGAAATTGACGAACAAACAGGTTCCATCGTGTTTGGTAGACATGTTAAGCAAGGGGATAAACCGATTGAAGCGAGCAAAAAAGTGGCTGTCCAGAACAACAGTAAAGAAGAAAAATCCTTTAAAGTAGAAGTGGAGTATCACGGTGAGCGTACAGGTATTCAAGATGCAGTAAAGAACGGTATACAAGTTGAGGTGCCTGCATCTCTTACAGTGGCAAGTGGAAAGTTACAGGAACTGCAGCCAAAAATTACGATTCCTGCTAGTGCAGCGAAAGGCAGATACGAAGGATATATTCATGTAACGAATGCGAACAATCCGTCCGAAACGTATCAAATTCCATTTGCTGTCATGGTGACGGAAAAGGGATTTGAATATGTAAAGACAAGTGCACCATCCGTAACAAATACAACGCCTTTTTGGCAAGGTTTATACCCTTTTGTTCACGGAATAATAAAGTTGAATAGTCAGATGCAAACAATCGATGTGCTTGTTAAGGACAGCAAAACAGGGAAAGCTGTAGGTTTTATAGGAACAGCGAACACTAGTAAATTACTGATAGATATAGAAACTTATCTTATGAATGCATTCAGTGGTACTGTCTATCCATTTACAAACGATCCTTCTAAGCCAATTGGCGATCTTCCTGTGAAGCTTCCAGCAGGCGATTATATATTGGAATTTATTGCGCACGATGAGGAAGGGAAATCATATGTTGCAGATAATCCGCTTATCGTGGACAATACAGCACCGGAAGTGAACATGGATAAAAAACCGGGTGTAATTGAGGTTAATGACTCCATGTTTACAGTAGAGGATGGACAAAAAGCAGTATGGCTGCATGGAACAGCTAAGGATGCAACAGTGGATCTATTAAAATCCAAAGGGTTGAACTACGATCAATCGTCTAACGAAATGGGGTACTCTGCAAACTCTGGGTTCATAAATGGGTACTTCCCAATACAAGCAAACGGAGATGTAAAATTCGGTATTGAGGAAAGCGACATTGCAAAAAAACCTTTAAATTTGACTTTGACTACGTCTGATATCGCGACGGCAGTTGGTAAACAAAACTATGTTTTCGTAAAAGAAGGTACGGAATATACGACTTCTAGTTACGATAAGAAAGACGTGAAAATTGACGATACAGTTACGATGACACTTAGCCTCAATAATGTAAAGCAGCTTGTATCTGGAGAATTCCAAGTAGGGTTCAATAACGATTTGTTTAAGTTTGAGAATGTGAAGCTGAACAATGCGGCAAACGAGTATGCAAAGGAAAAGGGCCTGGAGGTATCGTTGCAAGAACCTGTGGTGACAGAAGGAACTAACACTAATACGGTGAAAGTTGGCGCATCTATGAAAGGGAATGCATTCAACGGTATGGACGGGGATATGCCTTTTCTTGATGTCACGTTCAAAGTAGTAAGTGATGCATATTACGATAATGCTACCGGATTTCAGGTGAATCAGGCGTCTTATATGAAAGCGGGACAAACAGCTGCTACTGCCATTCCTTATGTCGGTCCGGAAAGCTTTAACATCATTCCAACGCATTCGAGAGTGCAGGGTTATATCGGGCCGGAAGCATTTTTGAGAAATGACGGTAGTTTGTCAAAAGGTGATTATTCAAAAATCGGTGCCCAAGTATATGCAATGTCCCCAAAAGGTAAAAAATATCAGGGAACAATTGATAGTAGAGGGGAATACACGATTAAGGGTATCCCAGCTTCTAATGAAGCATATACAGTTGTTTTCGATGTTCGGGGACATCTCAAAGCGATGCAGAAATTCATTCCTGGATATTCTGTAAACGGTGAGATGCGCGGGCAACATGTTAGATTACGTGCTACAAATCTTGCGGGGGATGTGAATGGTGATAGATTGATTGACATTCGCGATATGCAAAGTGTAGTTGATGTATACGGTAAGAAAGATGCATCTATCTTGCCGCAAGACATCAACCAAGACGGTGTCGTAGACGAGAAAGATGTCCGCTTCATTGAGAAAAACTTCTTGCAAAAAGAAGTCGGTGTTCCAGAAGTAGTTAAGCCAAAAGAAACAATTGGCAAAAAAGGACTGGCAGATTTCTTACGTCAGATCGGTCTAGAACCGAAGAAATAAAGTGAAACTATAATCCGTGGGGGTTTTGTTCATCCCCCACGGATTATTAGCCTTCACCAATCGGACGTTTACTGCCTACAAAAAGCGGGATAAAAATAAGGTGACCTAGGAGTGGTTGTTGATAAAATAGGGGGGAATTTCATCTTCTGAAAATATCGATAGTCGCTCTTGAATAAAACAATAAGTTCTTTATTAAGAACTTATTGGCTATCTAAAAGGCATCAAATAAGGAAACAATTCGTTTTACCTCATATGGGCTTATCAGCTTTTGGCTGGTTTAAATATTATAAAAATAGGGGGATTATTAAAATGAGTCTTAAGAAAAAACTTGGTATGGGTGTTGCATCTGCAGTTCTTGGTTTATCTTTAATCGGAGGCGGAACGTTTGCGTACTTCAGTGATAAAGAAGTATCAGAAAACACATTTGCGGCTGGTACGTTAGATTTGAGCATTGATCCACAAGTTATCATCGATGTTGACAAAATCAAACCAGGTGATCAAATAGAACGCGATTTCCACTTAATCAACAGCGGTACTTTGAAAATTAAGGACGTTCATCTTCTTACTGATTACACTGTAACAGATGCAAAAGGTGATAATGGAAATGCTGATTTCGGTGATCATGTCAAAGTGGAGTTTTTATGGAACATAGACAAGAACACAGTTCCTGTATGGGAAACTACTTTGTCTGAATTGAAACAAGCTACTGCTGATGGCAACTTTCCTGATCTTGTAGAAAAAGGTGTTGTAAACTGGGAAGGAAACGGACTTGCTCCAGGCAAGGATGACACTTTCTATGTGAAATTCATATTTGAAGATAATGGAGAAGATCAAAACGTATTCCAAGGAGATACATTGAAATTGAACTGGACGTTCGATGCGGCGCAGACAAAAGGTAAAGAAAAATAAGTTCAAATGTTATTCATTATATCTATGTAACAACTTAGACGTTAAATAAAAGCGTAAGAAAAAGAGAGGTCATGCTACGAAGGATGACCTCTCTTTTTATATTTTATATAATATAGAAATTTCACTTGTAAATTGATGATACATAAGCTGCGTTTAAGCTAGCATTTCCGCTTTTCGACTTTGAATCACATCATCATAATGAATGAGTAAATCACTGAAAATTTCATCCCAGCTTTGTGTAGTAGCGTAAGAGTGAGTATCTTGGCTCATTTGTTTACGCATTTCTTCATTATTTAACAATTCATAAATAGATGACAAAAATGAGTTAGCATTTTTAGGTTCACAAAGAAAACCTGTTTTTCCATCTGTAATAATATTTTTAACCCCTCCACTATTCGCACCAATAACAGGTGTACCACATGCGAGTGACTCCAGCACGACGTTCCCAAATGTTTCAGTAGTAGATGGAAATACCATTAGATCGGAGGAAGCATAGACTTCAGCTAAATCTTTACCTTGTAAATATCCAGTAAAGGTTACATTTGTTTTTGGAACATTTTCATGCAGGCCCTTTGCGAGAGGTCCATCTCCAGCGATGAGCCAATGAATATCGTCACGTTCTTTGTTCGTCGTTTGAATAAGTGTTTGAAGGGTGTCGATATCTTTTTCAGGAGCAAGGCGTCCGACGTAGGAAAGAATATATTTCGCTGTAATATTATATTTTTTTCGGAATAGGTCTTTATTGTAAGTTGGATGAAAGAGAGTGCAATCTACACCACGTCCCCAAATATAGAGGGCCTGAAATCCTTTTTTCTTTAATTGATGTAATGTTTCAGGAGAAGGAACAAAGTTTTTTTGCATATGACTATGAAACCAACTTAAATAGTTCCATAGCATGTTAGAGAGGAATTCGATTTTGTAATAGCGTAAATAGGCGTCGAAATCAGTATGATAAGAACCGACAACAGGGATGTTCAACTTTTTTGCATAATACAATCCACAAAGTCCCATGTTGAAAGGTGTGGCAATGTGAATGATATCAGGTTTAAAGGCAAGAAGTTCCCGTTTAATACGCGGAGTAGGAAAAGAAAAGCGACATTCTGGATATAATATTGTTAACGGGATACTTCTCATTTTGTTCACATTCGCTACGAAGTTATCTTCTGCCGTATGCTGAGGGGCGAAAACAGAATAGGCGATATTTTCTCTTTGAAAATATTTAGTTAAACGTTCCAAAGTTTTCGCCACACCGTTGACTTGTGGTGTAAATGTATCGGTAAATATGGCGACTCTCATCATATCGCTCCTTTATGTGAAAAGTGGGATGAATTGATAAAAAGAGATGATGCCAGAGCAAGTGCCAAGGCACATGCCTACAAATACATCTGACGGATAATGAAGCCCTAAATAAATACGGGAAATACCGACGCATAGCGCTAACGGTAATAGAAAAGCAAGCAAGTTTGGATTATAGCAAATAAATGGAATGAGGACAGAGAAAACAGCCGTTGTATGTCCGGATGGAAAAGAATGATCTTTTAATGGATGAACTGGATATTTCGCATCCTGAATTGTTAAATAAGGGCGTTTTCGTGGATACCATCTTTTTAATATTTGCACAGGAATATGGCTAATTGTCAAAGAAATAGCAGTTGCAATTGCAGCTTGATGCAAATTCCCTGTTGCGAAAATTAAAAAGAATAGGGTAAGTGCAATGGAAAAACTTGCACCACCGATATGGGTAATATTGCTGAAAAAGATGTTTAATGTTTTTTGATCAAAGTAGCGATTAATTCCTTTGAAGATGTAACATTCTATTTTATATAGTCCACTGACCTTCATGAGATTTTTCCTCCCTCATTTACATATATATGGAGTTATTAACTTCTATTTTAATAAGATTTTATTGAGGGGATAATAAGGTTTTGTAAAGAAAAAGTTAGATTTTTTCATAAAGTGAAACTATAATCAGTGGGGGTTTTGTTCATCCCCCACTGATTATTAGCCTTCACCAATCGGGCGTTTACGGGCAGCCCGACTCCCACTTAACTTCTTTGCTCCATCCGAATTTTGAGGTGGGAGTTTTACTGCCCACAAATAGCGGGGTAAAAAAAGCTGCCAGTCTTATGGCAGCGATAAAATCACTTTTGTAACGATTTATAATATTGTCCTTTTTCAACGTATTGTGTGCGGATACGTTCCATATCTTTACGGTCTTCTTCTGTTAATTCGCGAATGACCTTCGCAGGGCGACCGAAAGCTAACGTATTAGGAGGGATTTTCTTTCCTTGTGAAACGAGACTACCAGCACCGATGAAAGCTCCTTCACCAATTTCAGCGCCATCTAATATGATAGATCCCATTCCGATTAAAGCATCTTTTTCAATTTTGCAGCTATGTAAAATAACTTGATGCCCAACGGTAACATCATCTTCTAAAATAAGAGGATACTGGGGGCTTTGGTGAAGTGTACATTGATCTTGTACATTTACTCTATTTCCAATTATCGTTGGTGATACATCACCGCGGATGACTGTATTAAACCAAATGCTAGATTCTTCGCCAATTGTCACATCGCCTGTAATGGTAACGTAGTCAGCGATAAAAGCACTACTCGCAATTTTCGGATTTTTTTCTTTGTAAGGATATATCATGTAAAGCCTTCCTTTCCTAGAGACTAGTTTTAGTGTATCAAATTATGAAAAAGAGTGAAATGGGGGAGTTTCGTATGTGGAACTATGAAGCGGAGGAAGCGAAAGCCGTCATTATTATAGTGCATGGTGCTATGGAATATCATGGGCGTTATGAAGCAGTTGCAGAAATGTGGAATCATATCGGTTATCACGTCGTTATGGGAGATCTTCCAGCACACGGAACAACTTCAAGAAATAGAGGACATATCGACTCATTTGATGAATACATAAAGGAAATAAAGTTATGGGTGAAAGAAGCAAGAAAATATAGATTGCCTATTTTTTTATTTGGTCATAGTATGGGAGGACTTGTCGTTATTCGTATGATGCAAGAAACGAAAAGAGAGGACATAGATGGGATTGTACTAAGCTCGCCTTGTTTAGGAGTATTAGCTGCACCTTCCGCTCCGCTTCGTGTTGCTTCGAAAATATTAAATGTCGTTGCCCCGAAATTGCAATTTGCAACAAATCTTACTGTAGAAATGTCAACTCGTAATCATGAAGTGAGAGACGCGATGGAGAATGATTCATTGTTCTTGCGCAAAGTATCAGTGCGTTGGTATAGTGAATTAATTAAGTCTATCGAGATTGCTCATGAGAAAATAGATGATTTTCCAGATGTTCCGCTCTTGCTAATGCAGGCATGTGAGGATAAACTTGTAGATAAAACACGTGTCCGTACATGGTTTGATAATGTTAAGATGAGTGATAAGGCATATAAGGAATGGCCTAATTGTTATCATGAGTTATTAAATGAGTATGAGCGTGATGAAATTTTGAATTATATTCAGTCATTTACTGAAATACGTGTCAATAATATAGTAGAAACAAACAAATAAATCATTATTTGTACATTGAATAGAGGAGATGAAGGAAGAAGTGAACGTACCGAGTAATCCCATAACGCTCATGGCCAAAGTATACCGTGATGTGTTTCCGGTTGTACACCATGAGCTAGCGGTGTGGAAAGAGCGTGCCTACCATATTCCGAATGACGAGCTTCATAGTCAAGCGATCGCAAGTATTGAAAATAAAACGTTTCATTGCGAGGGCGGTGGCATTTTAGCGCTGCTCGCAAATGAACACCGAGAGGAATGTATTCGTTTTATCGTAGCTTATCAAACGATTAGCGACTATTTAGATAATTTATGTGATCGTAGTACATCACTTGATCCGAAAGACTTTGCGGCTCTTCATGAGTCGATGGTAATGGCATTAAGTCCTGAAGTGGAAGGTGGCGGTAACTATTATCGTTACCGTGATGATCAAGATGATGGTGGTTATTTAGACGAACTTGTTGAAACATGCCAAGATGTTTTAAAGAAAACGAAGCACTATGACAAAATTGCTCCTGTTCTTCATGAGCTTGCTTGTTATTATTGTGATTTGCAAATTCATAAACACGTGAAATTAGAAGAAAGAGAACCACGCCTGAAAACATGGTTTGAAGCGCATAAAGAAAACTTACCACAGATGAGTTGGTTTGAGTTTTCAGCATGTGCAGGTTCTACGCTTGGAATTTTCTGTCTTGTAGCATATGCATTTCATGATGAATTACATGATGAAGATATTGCGAAAATTAGACAAGGATACTTTCCTTACGTTCAAGGACTTCACATCTTACTTGATTATTTCATCGATCAAGAAGAAGATCGTATAGGCGGGGATTTGAATTTCTGTAGTTATTATGAAAACGAGCAAGCTATATTAGATCGTATGAAACATTTTGTAGAAGAAGCAGAGAAGAGCATTGGTGATTTGCCTCATGCGAAGTTTCATCGTTTAATAAGCCGAGGATTACTTGGTATTTATTTATCAGACCAAAAAGTATCAGCACAAAAGAATATGCACAAAATGGCACGGCGCATTGTGAAATACGGAGGCCTCACTTCACGATTCTTCTACTGGAACGGGAAGATGTACCGAAAGAAAATGGCGCAGTGATGAAGAAAACCACTCAAATAGAGTGGTTTTTTTATTATGATCGTATTTTTGAAAATACGTATATGAGAAGTTCAATTGCGAAAATAACTAAAACAGATAGTCCGAATAAAGGCATGACAGCGCCCAGTATCACCATCATGATAATGAAAACGAATGTGCTTTTCTTATCTCTTTGTTTAGGAGGTGCAGCTAATTTTCCTTTCGGTTTTCTTGCTAGCCACATTTTCACTCCGTAATAAATGAGAAGTAATAAAGATAATGTCGTTAGTAAGCATAATATTTTATTAGGCCATCCGAATAAATGTCCTTCGTGAAGCGGGATACCGTAAGTGAACCATTGTGCAAATAATCCATAATCACGATAGTCCGTTTTTGAAATCAGTTCACCGCTATATTGATCAAAGTAAGCTGTTATTTCTTCATTTGGTGCCACGTGCATGCCCGTAATACCAGAACCACTTGATTTCGAAACAGTGAATACACCTTTCGGATCAGTAGGTAGTGAGATAACATATGGCTTCTTTATTTCAATTCCTTTTTGTAATTCATCAACTGAAATGGCTTTTGGCTCATTTGAATTAGATTCAGGAGGAGCTTCCTTTCTTGTTGCCCATGGTAATTCTTTTACCTTTGATTCAGGAGGAGCCATATACAATTTTGGATATCCGAGCGATTCATTTGACGCTGCAATTTTATAAATTTGGTTGCCCATAAATCCTGACCATGGCAACCCAGATGCGACTAGCAGAACGAGAGGAATTGTAAATATAATGCCGATAATAGAATGACGTCGTTTTGCTTTTTCTCGCTTATTGGATGCTGGTGTGTTTTTAAATTGGCGTATACTCATATACAACCCAGTCACAATTAAAAAGATTGTCCAGCACGCCGCAAGTTCTACTAAATAGTTGACGACAGTACCGCCTACTAAGAGGGAACTATGTAATTCTCGCATAATATTTGCGAACGTTTCATCTGCATTTTGATCCCCAACAATTTGGTTGTTGCTGTCTAAATAAACATATTTCTGCGTTCCTGTATATTCATTTGCGATTGTAAGTCTCGTATTATAATCCCCATTAAACTCACTAATTTTCGCCACACTATAATGCGGATATTTTTTCGCTGTTAATGAAATAGACTCAGACATCGAAATCGTTTCTGTTTGGGCGCTCTTCCCAAAATATAAATCTTTATAGATAAAATCCTCAACTTCTTCCCGAAATAAATACCCAATTCCGCTCAGTGACAAAGTAATAAGAAGCGGCGTAATAAAAAGCCCAGCATAAAAATGCCAACGCCAAAAAATGTAATGAAGCGAACGATTTTGTTTCATACTTCAGTTCCCCTAACCTTCCCTATATGAATAAACTACTTATTTAATATAGCGAGATTAAGTGTGATTACTTTGAAAAAATTGTGAAAAAAGTTAAAAGTTTTGGGGATTTTTATCAAACACAAAACACATTTCAAAAGGGATGTGTTCTATGTTTATGAAGACCTTCTTATATTTGATGCATACATCCTAACAACTGCTTTCGCAAGACATTGAGCGGAATCAACAAAGTCCTCACTCACCACGACATTCAAATCGGTACATGCGATAATAGCGGTATCTACTTCGTCTTTTAACTGTAAAACGAGCAGACTCCATAATTTGCGAGCTTCCTCAATTTCTCCGCATTTAATACAAGAAATAATTTGATTAATCATTTCTTGCCATTGTTCATTATGAACGTACTCTATATTACGTTTTGCAATCCCATCTTGATAAATACCTGCTTGAACAGTCGCTTCTGTTGCAAGAAGAGCGACTGTTTTTGTATTTTCAGGAATTGCTTTTAACGTCTCATCGACTATATTCAAAATAGGAATGGTAATAGAACGCTGTAATTCCTCGAAATAAAGATGCGCTGTATTGCAAGGCATAGCGATAAAGTCTACACCAGTACTTTCAAGTTTTTGTGCTCCTTCAATAATCGCTTTTTTCATCGCCTCGTGATCAATAGGGCGATCCATGTAAAACGGTGTTGGGCACGAATAAATCATCATATGAGGAAAGTCCATATCATGCTTTGCTCCATATATTGTTTGGCACCCTGCTACAACTGTATCGACGAATGGTCCGGTTGATTTTGGACCCATTCCTGCTAGTATTCCAATCATTGTTTAGTCCCCTTTAATATGTAATCAAAAACGTTTTCTGCGAACGAGAAAAAGAAATAAAGTAAGTAATAAAAATGAATATACGATAGCCCAAGCTGTAAGCCATAGAGTATGAGTAAGTATATTATATTTGTATTGTCCAAGCATTATAAAGCTTTCGACAGGTGGTAAAAACCATAGTAACTCTTTTTTTAACCGGATTGAGGCAATCGTCATAAGTAATATAAATGTAAGACTAAGCCAAGCGGTGCTTGCTTTTTGAATAATATTTCTAGTAAATAATGTTGCGATTGAAATTCCTAGTATAGATAAAGACATGTGAGCGAGAAATCCGACTAGAAATAAAGAAGCTGTCATTTTTTCATTAAACATTTGCAAAATAATTGGATAGATTACGGATATAAAAGATAAAACAGTACAAATAAGAAGAGCCGTAATATATTTACCAACGTATAATGCCGAAATATTATTTGTATGTGAAATAGTGATTTGTTCTTGTACAGGATCTTCAGTATGAAAAATTGTGACTGTAATCCAGGCAGATAATAAATAAAGTGCGAGTGCTGTTTCTAAGTATGTCGGTACAATGGGAGTTGGTTTATATGTATATACAAAAAGTAAGCTTATGCAGTACATCGCAATAGGAGGAATGTACTTATACGATTTTGTGTAGTCGAGAAAATGGTAACGAATAAGCGCAAACATAATAAACCTTCTTTCGATTTAAAAATTAGGCTGTAGCAGTGTGATAGATGCTTTTTTATGTAATAAAAACTGAAGCATTTCGTTTGTATATTCCTTTTCGATTTGTAATTGAATGAGGTTTTGATTTGAATTGTGTGTAACTTGTATAAATCCTGATTGCTTTTGTAGTTCTATAGATGAAAATGTTTCGTGAACAATTGCCTCAATATAGACCTGTTCTGTTGATTTTTGCACAGAGGTATCTTCCGCAATTGTATGATTTGCTAATGTCACAATTCTATCGGCGAAGTTTTCTAGTAGTTGTTTTTCGTGACATGTGAAGAGTATAGATATGCCTTGTTGTTTTAATGAGAGTAAAGTATGCTCTAATTCTTGCTGAGAGTTAGGATCGAGCCCAGAAAGAGGTTCATCTAGAATTAATAAATGGACGTCCGTAAGTAATGCTTGCATAATGCCTGTTTTTTGTTTCATACCTTTTGAAAAGTTTCGTACAACGTAATGCTTTGCATGATGTAGATGAAAAGATTCAAGGAGCATCGGAATTTTATTTCTTAAATATTTTGTTGATAAACCGTGAATGTGGCCGAGATGATATAAATAATCCTCTAATGTAAAACGAATTCCTTCAGGAAAATGTTCAGGGACATAACCGATTTGTATATGTTCTTTTCTTTGAAGTGTCCCTGCCGTAGGTGGAATAAAGCCTGCAATTATTTTGAGTAAAGTACTTTTTCCAGTCCCGTTCCCACCAATAATAGCGAGTGCTTCTCCTTCTGGAATGGATAAATCGATGTTGTCTAGTATAAGTGATTTGCCATACTTCTTTTGAATTCCCCTTAGTTCTACTAGCAAAGTTCTATCCTTCTTTCTTCAAATATTGTATACATCCATTATATAGGAGGATAAGAAAAAGACGTGCAATGAATGCACGTCTTTTTTTGATATATTTTGTCGAACAATCGATATATCGGCAAAATCGTTGATATATTATCGTTTCTCAATCGCCACAATAAACGGCGGATTATTTTGTTGGTTAATAAATCCATATCGCAGTACGTGAGCTTGTTTTTGATCTAGTTCTTCTGCAAATTTGAGCACAGCGTCGCGTTCTACTTGTCCTTCTGGATGACCGTGATAAATAACAAGGATGATGATACCTTCTGGTGCCATTACTTCTAGTAGTTGTTCGATCGCCGAGATTGTTGAGTTCGGTTTTGTAACGATATGCTTGTCACCACCAGGAAGGTAACCTAAGTTGAAGATTGCTCCTGTTACTTTTCCCTTTGCATCTTTAGGTAATACGGATAAAAGTGTATCGTGACTATCGTGAACTAAAACAGTACGTTCAAAAAGTTCTTTTTCCTTTAGGCGGATAGTAGAACTTTCGATTGCTTCTTTTTGAATATCAAATCCAAATACTTTGCCGTTATCTCCAATGATTTCAGCTAGGAAGCAAGTGTCATGTCCATTGCCAAGCGTTGCATCTACAGCGTAATCGCCTTCTTTAACAGCCGTTTGCAGCAGCGAGCGAGCAAACGGTAATACACGTTCTAATTTCATTTTTGTTTCTCCTCATTTGCATATTTTCCTTGCCAGCTTCCGCGGCGTACAAATTCTGCATCGATGGAATTTAATACTTCCCATTTATTTAAGCTCCACATTGGACCGATTATTAAATCAGGTGGACCGTCACCTGTGATGCGGTGCACAATTACATCTTCAGGAATAATTTCAAGTTGGTCAACAACGAGACTTACGTAATCTTCAAGAGAAAGGAATTCTAATTGACCTTTTTCATATTGCTTCACCATTGGCGTACCTTTTAATAAATGAAGTAAATGAATTTTAATTCCTTGTACGTCAAGTTTTGCTACTTCACGAGTTGTTTCCATCATCATGTCGTAATCTTCAAGGGGAAGACCGTTAATAATATGAGAGCAAACTCTAATGCCATGTTTGCGTAATTTATTTACGCCTTCCACATAAGATGGATAATCGTGAGCGCGATTAATAAGATTTGCAGTACGTTCATGAACAGTTTGTAGTCCGAGTTCAACCCAAAGGTACGTACGTTTATTTAAGTCCGCTAAATATTCAACGACATCGTCTGGTAAACAATCTGGACGAGTTGCGATAGAAAGACCGACAACGTCTTTTTCTGCTAGAAGCGGTTCGAATTTTTCTTTTAACACTTCAAGTGGTGCATGTGTATTTGTATACGCCTGGAAATAAGCGATACATTTTCCATCTTTCCACTTTGAGCGCATTTTTTCTTTCATTTCATGATACTGCGTTATAACATCATCGCGGCGATCACCAGCGAAGTCACCAGATCCAGCAGCACTACAAAACGTGCAACCACCGTAAGCAACCGTACCGTCACGGTTCGGGCAATCGAAGCCAGCATCTAATGAAACTTTAAAGATTTTTTCACCAAATTCATTTCGTAAGTGGTAATTCCATGTATGATAACGTTTATTGTCGTTTGTATATGGAAAAGGGTTTTGAACCTTCATTACTTTCCCTCCTAAGACGAGTCAAAATGAAACAAAATCCATTATAACATACTCATAAGGTTCATATGGAAGGGACACACTAAAGGGGAATTGAAGCAAGGAGGGACAATTATGGCAGAGCGTCAATCACTTGAAGAGTATATTACACAGGCAGAACAAGCGGTGGAATATGCGAAAGAACAATTAGACCAAGGCATGAGACAAGAGCATTACAATACGATGGAATATTCGGATGCTCAGTTACAATTAGAACAAGCATATAACGACTTACAAACTATGCAGCAACATGCGAATGATGAGCAGCGTGAGCAGTTAAATAGAGCACGTATGGCAATTCGCCAATTGCAACATCAAATGATTATTACACCGCACTAATAAGGAGTGAATGTAATGGCGAAACGTTCAGATCAAAATAATCCAGAGCAAAAAACACAAAATGGACATAACGCTGAATTTTCAAATGAACTTGATCCGGTTGTTCAAGTGAAACAGCGTAATAGTAAAAAAGGACAACCTCAAAAATCGAAGCAATCAGAGTAAACCAGGTCGCAATATGACCTGGTTTTATTTTGCTCTGCAAACGTCCGATTAGTGCGAGATGGACTGCTTCCACACTGATTTTACATTTTACTATATGACAATAATGTAAGATTTCTGTAAGGTTTTCCGATAGTTGTAGGCTTACTTTTCCAGTAGAGTAAGGGAGGATTTAATTTAGGACAAGGAGTTGCATTATGGGGAACAATATTACAAACAAACGCATTGATGAGTTAGATTACATTCGTGGCTTCGCATTACTGGGGATTATTTTAGTAAATATTTTGGCGTTACTTAATATTAAAGTTCCAGACCCTAATACAGTGGATGCAAGTTATCAAAGGTTTCTATACTTATTTGTAGAAGGTCGTTTCTTCTCAATCTTTTCATTCTTATTTGGAGTAGGATTCTATATCTTCATCACAAGAGCGATTGCGAAAGGGAAAAATGGATATGTTCTATTTTTACGTCGTTTAGTTGCACTATTTATTTTTGGTTTGATTCATCAAATGTTTCAGCCGGGGGAAGCACTAGCATTATACGCAGTTTGTGGATTAGTCACTTTGCCGTTTTATAAAGTGAAGAAGCAAATAAATTTAGTAATCGGTCTTATTCTTACAGTGACTTTTAGTATTATGGCAGCTAAGGAATTATTACCTGTAGGTTTAATTTTATTAGGTCTTGCTGCAGGACAGTACAAAGTATTTGAAAATCTTTCAGCGAAAATAAAGCAAGTCGCTATTTTTACAGGAGTTATGTTTGTTTTAAGTGTGATAGCTTTATGGTATCAATATGGGCACGTTCCTGCTGAGCCATTTATAAATGGGATAATGGAGAACGAAGATGGAACAATGGATGCTGCAAGCCAATTTTTAAAAATTGGTATTACAGTTGGAACAATCATTTCAGCTTTCTATGTTGGAGCATTAATTTTACTACTTCAATTAAAATCAGTTCAAACATTGTTAGCACCATTGAAATACTACGGCCGTATGGCTTTAACAAATTATATCGGACAAACTGCAATGATTTTAATTGCAGGCAGTGTATTTAACTTTGCAGGAAACTTAACGTACATGCAGACGTTATATGTATGTATTGCAATTTACGCAATTCAAATTGTGTTTAGTGTGATTTGGATGAAAATCTTTAAAATGGGTCCATTAGAATGGATTTGGCGAGTTGTTACGTATTGGACGGTAACACCTTTAAAGAAATAAAGATAGAAATGGGCTGTTCCGCTTGTGGAATAGCCCATTTTTTATTGTCAGTTTTTGTCGGTAAATCGATATATTTTGAAAATCGCTGATATATTTGGTGTTACGGTCGATATATTTGAAAATCGCTAATATAATTGCATTCACCGACTTAATGTGTCACTAAGATTAAAAGGAAAAAAGCCAACCTTACAAGCTCTCCTTTTTTATATTACAAAAGTGTAAGGTAATTGTAATGTTAACAAATAGCAGTTTACCCCTAAAAGGCGCAAAATAGGTAATGGAAAAACAAGTGTAGGAGGATATATATGACGAAACCAGTTGTAGACGTGAAAAACGTTCAAAAAGTGTACGGTAAAAAAGGTGAGAACCAATCACATGCGTTAAAGGGTGTGTCATTCTCAATTCAAGAGGGTGAGTTTGTTGGGATTATGGGACCTTCTGGTTCTGGTAAAACGACATTGTTAAATGTAATTTCAACGCTTGATAAGGCGACAGGTGGCGTTGTTGAAATTGCAGGAACGGATATTACGAAAATGAAGCAAGGTGAGCTTTCTGATTTCCGCTCACAAAAGTTAGGATTCATCTTCCAAGACTTCAACTTATTAGAGAACTTATCTATTTATGAGAACATTGCACTTCCACTTTCACTTCAAGGTGTCTCGTCACGTAATATTGGTCCGAAAGTAGAGAAAGTAGCGGATATGTTAGGAATTTCAGAGATACTTCAAAAGTATCCAACTGAAGTATCTGGTGGACAGAAACAGCGTTCAGCAGCAGCGCGCGCTTTAGTGCATGAGCCTGCAATTATTTTAGGGGACGAGCCAACAGGAGCTCTTGATTCTAAAAATGCAGCAAGTTTACTTGATGCGATGACAAACTTAAATGAAGAACAAGGCGTATCTATTATGATGGTTACTCACGATCCATATAGTGCAAGTTACTGTCAGCGTATTTTATTCATTCAAGATGGTGAGCTATATAAAGAAATTCATCGCGGTGGTACACGTGAAGAGTTTTATAAAGAAATTTTAGATGTGCTTGCAGACTTAGGCACACAAAAAGCGTAAGAAAGGAGACTTTGGCATGTTATTCAAACTTTCCATGTCAGGGCTAAAAAGTAAGCTGAAAGATTATATCGTCTTACTTGTCGGTCTTGTCATGTCGATTTCAATTTTTTATATGTTCCAAACGTTAGCTCTGAATAAAGCGTTTATCGAATCTAATTCAGTGATTAAGTCTATCGGATTTGTATTCCAAGCAGGTTCATTTTTATTAGCAATTATAACGTTCTTCTACATTTTATATGCGAACTCTTTCTTACTATCGCTTCGTCAAAAAGAGTTTGGTATGTATATGATGTTAGGAGCAAAAAAGCATAAAGTTACATTACTTATGTTTATTGAAACAATCGTATTAGGTGCTGCGTCTCTTGCGATTGGACTTACAGTTGGTGTAGGACTTGCGGAAGGTGTCGGTCAGTTATTAATGAAACAACTCGAATTTGCGGGTGAAGGCTATAAAGCATTTTATCTGCCATCTATGACTGTTACTTGCATCTTCTTCTTTGCACTATTTGTATTATCAGCAATTATGAACAGTATTAAGTTATCGCGTATTTCTGTACTGCAACTTGTACATGCAGATGCACAAACAGAACGTGTTGCAGTAAAAGGAAAAATGACAGGTTTAGTTGCATTTCTTGCGGTTATTTTATTAGGCATTGGCTATGCATCAATGATTTATATGGACAAACTAAAAGAAATGGGAATTATAATAGCATTAATTACAACAACAGCTGGTACTTACATGCTGTTTGGATCGCTTCTTCCAGTTATTATTAAAAAGTTAAAAAGTAATAAAAAACGTAGTGAAAAAGGACTTAACGCTTTTACATTTGCACAATTAAACTTCCGTATTAATAGTTTAACGAAAGTGCTTGCGACAGTAGCAATGTTAGTTGCTCTTGGAGCTGGTGCAATTTCAGGTGGTATGGCGTTTAAAAATAACGTTATAAAAATGGTCGATGGTTTAGTAATATATGATTCAGTTGTTCATAATCCTACAGCTGAAGAGAAGAAAATTTTAGATGGTATTCCATTTAAAGAGAAAAATGAATATCGTTACAAAGTTGACGATAAATACGTTTACTATGTAAAAGAAGATTTAGAGAACAATCGTCCTTTAGTAAAAGATATGGCAAATATGGAATCGATGAAGGATTTAGTAAATACGAAAAAAGTTTCAGAGGAACTACCAGTAGGTGCAGTTTCTAGAGAAATGAATGAAAAAGATGCGAACGCTAAAGAACTTCCAGGAGAATGGGTTGATGCTTTTAGTACAATCCAGCCATATTATATATACGAAGATCATGCAATTAAAATTGTGGATCAAAAAATGTACGATGGGATAAATGGTAAAGAAGGTATAGCATTTATCGGAAAAACAGATGACTTTTTAACATACACAAAAGAATGGAAAAAACTTGACGAGTTGCAGCTAGATAAATATAAAAATGTAACGGCTGAAAGAATGAACAGTAAATATCAAGCTTACGATATGTTCTACGGTGTTGCGAGTGGAACAGTGTTTATGGGCTTCTTCCTTGGAATTGCTTTCTTAGCGATGATGGCGAGTTGCTTAATGTTTAAAATTCTGTCTGGTGCATCAAAAGATATTACGCGTTATCAAATGCTTCGTAAAATCGGTGTGCGCCGTGAATTATTAACAAAATCTATTTATAAAGAGTTATTCTTAGTATTCCTATTCCCGGCAATTGTGGGTATTGCTCACGTATTAGTTGGTATGAATATTTTCGGTTTCATTTTAGTTGATCCGTATTTCCGTATTTGGGTACCGATTGTAATTTTCGTAGTCATTTATGCGATTTACTACTTCATTACAGTTCAATTATATAAAGGAATTGTTCTTCCGAAAGAAGATTAATAACGAAAAATACCGAGCAGAGGGTGCTCGGTATTTTCGTTATTTTCAGAAAAAATAATAAAAAACGTTGATATGTTACTTAATTGTGTTATAGAATGTAATTAAGTAACATAAACTGAATGTATAAAGTAGCAGGAACTGAAAGGAGGAATCTAACTTGCAGAAAGAAGATGGATCTTTATTTGAAGTTATAGGTATAGCGCTAAGGTCCAAAGAAGTTTTACTATTTTCATTTTTATCCCTCGTTATTTTTCTAACCGCAACGTATTTTTACAATAGTAAGTTTCCAAATCATAAATATCCAGAATTTTTAGGTGCATTAAAGTATATCGCTCCAATTGTATAGCGTAAAAAATTTAAAAGGAAATGGATAATACATGGAATTCCCATAGCATGATAAGGTAAAATGGACAACATGATGAGAAAATTACCGTTCATAAGATGAGGAGAATACATGTATGGAAGTTGTAGAGGCATTAAAAAATATAAGCCAAATTGAGGCTATGAAAAAATATTTAAAAGAGCATTCACAGCGAGATTATCTTTTATTTGTCATTGGAATTAACACAGGTTTAAAAATTACTGAACTACTGAGTATTAAATTTGAAGATGTATTAAATGAAGATGGAACTGTTAAAGAGTTTTATTCTCTTCCTGTGAAAGATGAAAAGTTTAAACAAGATATTTATTTAAATACAAAAGTAAAAGAAGCGCTTTTAGCGTACGTACAATCTATTGATGTTCAAAGAGAAAACTACGTATTTCAATCTAATAAAACGACAAATTCAATTACGCGTCAACAAGCTTATCGTGTGATTCATAACGCTGCGGAAGCAGTTGGAATTCTTGGAAAGATTGGAACGAACTCAATGAGAAAAACATTTGGATTTCACGCGTACAAAAGAGGAATAGCGATTGCGCTGTTGCAAAAACATTTTCATCACGCGACCCCATCAGAAACGCTCAAGTATTTAGGGATATCAAAAGATGAAAAGTTTAAAACAGAGATTGATGTAGATTTGTAAAAGGAAAGAGCCGTAACTAAAAAAATTAGGAGGCGGGAATATGAACATTAGAGAGAGTGAACTACCAGGCATTGGATGTAAATTTGAAGTGATAACAAAAGGTAATGAAAAAATGGTTATTGTTATTCACGATGATGGAAGAAGGGAAATGTATCATTTTGATGCCGATCATGATGAGAGTATTTCAAGCATTTCTCTTCGCGATTCTGAAGCGAGACAAATTGCTGCTATATTAGGCGGTATGGTCTATAGGCCACAAGCGTTAGACACGATTGAGATGGCTTTTGAAGGATTATCAATTGAGTGGTTTAAAATAGAAAATAACGCACCAGTGGTTCAGAAAACAATTGGTAGTTTAAGTGTTAGAAAAACATATAACGTAACAATCATTGCTATTTTGAAAAAGAATATGAAGAAATTTTTCAATCCAGGTCCAGATTCTATCATTGAAGCTGGCGATATGCTCGTATTATCGGGTGAAAGACATGAAGTGAAGAGAATTATTAATGAGTTGCTTTCAGCGGGAGGTGACTCATAATCGATGGATACTTTAGTCTTTGAAGTTGGAACTGCGTTAGTATTAGTAGCTTTTGCAGCAATCCTCGCTGCAAAGTTAAAGTTTTCGATTATTCCGTTTCTCATTATACTCGGTATGCTAGTGGGGCCTCATGCCCCAGATTTAGGGCTTATCGATTTAAGGTTTATTGAGAGCGGAGAAGTTATTTCCTTCCTCGGCCGTGTTGGCGTTATATTCCTCCTATTCTATTTAGGTTTAGAATTCTCAATAAAGAAATTAATTAAATCAGGAAAGTCGATTGCTTTTGGGGGGAGTGTTCATATATCGCTTAATTTCATATTAGGTTTGCTTTATGGATATATAATGGGTTTCCCCTTATTAGAAACATTAATTATTGCAGGGATCATAACAATTTCCTCGAGTGCAATTGTTGCAAAAGTAATTGTTGATTTAAGAAGATCTGGTAATAAAGAGACTGAGCTAATTTTAGGAATCATTATGTTTGATGATATCTTTTTAGCTGTATATTTGTCAGTTGTTTCAGGATTAGTACTCGGAGGTGCAACGTCATTTGTAGGTGCTCTTACATCCGTGTTAATCGCAGTAGGATATATGTTACTATTCTTTGTAATCGCTAGAAAAGCTACGCCGTTCCTAAATAAAGTATTAGATATTTCGTCAAACGAAATTTTTATTATCGTAATATTCGCTATTTTATTCTTTGTAGCAGGATTTTCAGAAACAATTCATGTTGCGGAAGCGATTGGGGCTTTATTGTTAGGACTCGTCTTTTCAGAAACAGAGCATAGTGATCGAATCGAGCATCTCGTCGTTCCGTTTCGTGATTTCTTTGGAGCTATATTTTTCTTCAGCTTCGGTTTAAGTATAGATCCGTTTTCGCTTGGAGGAGCAGTATGGTTGGCATTAGGAGCAGTTTTCATTACTCTCATCGGTAATTTTACAGCTGGAATGATTGCAGGGCGTAAAGCCGGGTTATCGCATAAGGCTTCTACAAATATCGGTTTAACACTTATATCACGTGGGGAATTTTCCATTATTGTCGCGAATCTCGGAATAGCGGGTGGCTTAATGGCAACGATTAAACCATTCTCAGCTTTATATGTTTTAATATTGGCGTCGCTAGGACCATTATTAACGAAGGAGTCTGGGAGAATATACTCTCTACTAGACAAAATATTTAAATGGAGTGCTAAAGAAAGTGTAAAACGTAAAAAGGAAGTTGGATAACCTTTCGCGAGGGAACGATTCCATTATTTATAGATTAATATTTTACAAAGACGATTAGAATACATTCTAATCGTCTTTGTGCTATTATCTGAATTTCATCAACTATTAATCAGTTGCCTTCCTATTTAAAAACGACTACAATTTTACTGTTATATATATGAACGAAAAAAAAGAGAATAGGAGGGGAGACTATGCCAAGAAAAGTATGGCTATTAGTAGCTGGGATGATTATTAATGTCACGGGTGCTTCTTTTTTATGGCCTTTTAATACAATTTACTTACATGATAGTTTAGGGAAATCTTTATCAGTGGCCGGAATGGTATTAATGATCAACTCGCTTACTGGTGTAATCGGAAACTTGCTCGGCGGTGTTTTATTTGATAAATGGGGCGGTTATAAATCAATTTTAGTAGGGATTGTCATTACACTCGTATCGATTTTAGGTCTTGTGTTCTTCCACGGATGGCCGTTATATGTTGTGTGGTTAGCATTAATCGGCTTCGGTTCTGGAATGGTCTTCCCATCGATGTATGCGATGGTTGGTACGGTTTGGCCAGAAGGCGGAAGACGAGCGTTTAATGCGATGTATGTTGGACAAAACGTCGGTATTGCAATTGGAACGGCATGTGGTGGTTTAGTTGCATCGTATCGTTTTGATTATATTTTCTTAGCGAACTTTATTTTATACTTTGTTTTTTTCTTAATTGCTTTTATTGGATTCCGTGGTATGGAAGACAAAAAAGAGCCAGGAGTGCAAAAGGAAATCGAAACGAAAAAAGGGTGGACGCTTACACCTGGATTCAAAGCACTTCTTATTGTGTGTGTAGCATATGCTTTATGCTGGGTTACATACGTACAGTGGCAAGGTGCAATTGCAACGCATATGCAAGAATTAAATATTAGCCTTCGTCACTATAGTTTATTATGGACGATAAACGGAGCGATGATTGTTTGTGCGCAGCCGCTCGTTAGTATGCTAATTCGCTGGATGAAGCGTTCTTTAAAGCAACAAATTATGATTGGAATTATCATTTTTGCGGCGTCATTCATTGTGTTAAGTCAAGCACAGCAATTTACGATGTTCCTCGTTGCGATGGTGACATTAACAATTGGTGAATTATTCGTATGGCCAGCAGTTCCGACCATTGCAAATATACTTGCACCGAAAGATAAGTTAGGATTTTATCAAGGTGTTGTAAATAGCGCAGCGACTGTAGGGAAAATGTTCGGACCGGTCGTTGGCGGAGCGATTGTTGACTTATACAATATGGAAGTATTGTTTATTGCGATCATGGTAATGCTTGTAGTAGCGCTTATAGCAACGAGTATTTATGATAGACGAGTAAAAGTAGAAGAAACAGTTGAAGAAAAAATTGCAGTTTAGTTTGACGGAACATGCAACATGTTTTAGAATATATTTAATTAACTCATATTTGTAATAACAGTGAGAAGGAGTAGTAGTAATAGAAGCTGGTTTAGAGAGTTGACGGTCGGTGCAAGTCAATCCACGTTTCGTTATGAACTCGCCTTTGAGTTGCAGTTGTGAAATCATTAGTAGCAATTGCCGTTAATCCACGTTACGGATCTAAGCGAATGTATTTATTACATTAATTTAGGGTGGTACCGCGGGAATCTATAACCTCTCGTCCCTTTCTAGGGATGAGAGGTTTTTTGTATTTTGGGCGGTGAAAATAAATAGAATTTCAAGGAGGGTATCTCATGAGCTTTAATCATCAAGAAATTGAGAAGAAGTGGCAAGGTCATTGGGAAGAGAATAAAACATTCCGTACGCCAGATGAGACAGAAAAACCAAAATTTTATGCGCTAGATATGTTCCCATATCCATCAGGTGCAGGCTTACACGTAGGTCATCCAGAAGGTTATACAGCGACAGATATTTTATCTCGTATGAAGCGTATGCAAGGATATAACGTTCTTCATCCAATGGGATGGGATGCATTCGGTCTTCCAGCAGAGCAATATGCACTTGATACTGGAAACAGCCCGGCAGAATTTACAGAGCTTAATATTAATACGTTCCGTAATCAAATTAAAGCATTAGGCTTCTCTTACGATTGGGATCGTGAAGTAAATACAACAGATCCAACCTACTACAAGTGGACACAATGGATCTTCCTAAAACTATTTGAAAAAGGTTTAGCTTACGTTGATGAAGTACCTGTAAACTGGTGCCCAGCACTTGGTACAGTACTTGCAAACGAAGAAATCATTGACGGTAAGAGTGAGCGTGGTGGACATCCAGTTGAGCGTCGTCCGATGAGACAGTGGATGTTAAAAATTACAGCTTACGGAGATCGTCTATTAGAAGATCTAGATGAGCTTAATTGGCCAGAAAGCTTAAAAGACATGCAACGTAACTGGATCGGTCGTTCTGAAGGTGCAGAAGTACACTTCAACATCGAGGGTACAGATGAGAAGTTCACAGTTTTCACAACGCGTCCTGATACACTATTTGGTGCAACATACTGTGTACTTGCTCCGGAACATGCACTTGTTGCAGAAATTACAACAGCAGATCAAAAAGAAGCTGTAGAAGCTTACATTAACTCTGTTAAAATGAAGAGCGATTTAGAGCGTACAGAACTTGCGAAAGAGAAAACTGGTGTATTCACTGGTGCTTACGCAGTTAACCCAGTAAACGGTGAGAAATTACCAATCTGGATCGCTGATTACGTTCTTGCAACTTACGGAACAGGTGCTGTAATGGCAGTTCCAGCTCACGATGAGCGTGATTATGAATTCGCATCAGTATTCAATCTTCCAATGAAAGAAGTTGTAAAAGGCGGAGATATTACGAAAGAAGTGTACACAGGTGATGGTGCACACGTAAACTCAGCATTCCTTGATGGATTAAATAAAGAAGAAGCAATTGTGAAAATGATTGAATGGCTTGAAGTAACAAGTGCAGGAAATCAAAAAGTAACGTACCGTCTACGTGACTGGTTATTTAGCCGTCAACGTTACTGGGGTGAGCCAATTCCAGTAATCCATTGGGAAGATGGCACAATGACAGCTGTGAAAGAAGAAGAATTACCATTAGTTCTTCCAAAAACAGAGAATATTCGCCCTTCAGGTACAGGTGAGTCACCACTTGCAAATATTGAAGAGTGGGTAAATGTTGTTGATCCTGAAACTGGTAAAAAAGGTCGTCGTGAAACAAATACAATGCCACAATGGGCTGGTAGCTGCTGGTACTACCTACGCTACATCGATCCAAACAATAACGAAGCACTTGTAGATCCTGAAAAAGTAAAACAATGGCTTCCAGTTGATATTTATATCGGCGGAGCAGAGCACGCTGTACTTCACTTACTGTATGCTCGTTTCTGGCATAAAGTATTATATGATATCGGTGTAGTTCCAACGAAAGAACCGTTCCAACAATTGTTCAACCAAGGTATGATCTTAGGTGAAAATAACGAGAAAATGAGTAAATCAAAAGGTAACGTTGTAAATCCTGATGATATTGTAGCAAGCCACGGTGCAGATACACTTCGTCTATACGAAATGTTCATGGGACCATTAGATGCTTCAATCGCTTGGTCTGAAAATGGTCTTGACGGAGCTCGTCGTTTCCTAGACCGTGTATGGCGCCTATTCATTCAAGATAATGGTGAATTAAGTGAGAAAATCACTGATGCACCAAATAAAGAGCTTGAAAAAGCTTACCACCAAACAGTGAAGAAAGTAACAGAAGACTATGCAGAGCTTCGCTTCAACACAGCGATTTCTCAAATGATGGTATTCATCAACGATGCATACAAAGCTGAGACACTTCCGAAAGAATATGTAGAAGGTTTCGTGAAAATGATTGCACCAGTTGCACCTCATATCGGGGAAGAACTTTGGAGCAAGCTTGGATACAATGAAACAATCACATATGCAAGCTGGCCAACATTTGATGAGTCTAAACTTGTAGAAGATGAAGTTGAAATCGTTGTTCAAATCATGGGCAAAGTTCGTGCAAAATTAACAATGAGTAAAGACGCATCAAAAGAAGAAATGGAACAACTTGCACTTGAGGAAATCAAAGAACAAATTGAAGGAAAAACAGTTCGTAAAGTAATTGTCGTTCCTGGTAAACTTGTTAACGTTGTTGCAAACTAATTAATTATTAATAAAAGCTCAGAGCGTTTATGCTCTGAGCTTTTTTATGTGAAAAATAATCTCAGGATCACCTTCATCTAAGTTTTCGATCATTCCACTACGCATAAATCCATTCGCTTTAAAAACTTTTTGCATATTTGTATTCGATTCGTTCGTTGAAGAAAATATTTTTTGAGTAGGAGAATGCCTTAACATATATGAGATTAATGAGCTTGCATGACCTTGTCTTCTTTTCGTTGGCGAAACAATGATTAATGAGAGGAAAGTAGAACCAAAGAAATTTGTATCGTATGTTAGAAAACCAGAAATGGAATTGTCCTCTTTTGCAATTATGCAGTTTCCTTCATCAATAGCGTGTTTAATATAATTTCGTCTACTATCGTCTCCGATTACAGCGACATCTATATCTCCGATTGAATCTAAATCAGTTATTTCAGCCTTCGTTATGATCATCAATACAACGCCCTTCTTTTAGAATGAATAATCAGTTAATTATTTTTGACACGAATGGAGAACAAATAAAAAAGCGCGGAATTCCCATATAGACAAACACCTATTCTTCTATAGAAAATATGATAAAAAAGGTAGGCTAAATGAGAAGAAGAGGTGAAAGTAATGAAAGGAATGGATAATAATGCACCGCATGGCTTTATGGTAGGTGAGGAAGACGGTTATGCACAGATGATGTTAATGGGGGGCGCTGGACAGCAAGGATATGGAGAAATCCCAATGTGGATGGGAGGAGCAGGAGGAGGCTTTCAAGGGGGAATGGGAGGATTTCCAACATCAGTAGCTGGAGCGCAAACAGGCTTTCCGGGGGGAATGGGAGGATTTCCAACATCAGTAGCTGGAGCACAACCAGGCTTTCAAGGGGGAATGGGAGGGTTTCCAACGTCGGTAACCGGAGCACAAACAGGCTTCCCAACATTTGTAGGGGGAGCACAGGGTGGAGTTCCTGTAGGCATGCCAACTACATTCCCATCTTTCGTTGGAGGCGTACAAACAGGATTTCCTGTACCTGGCGTTGGTGTTGTAGCTGGTGGAATCGGCGGCGTCCCTCAAGGTGTTCACGGTCAGCATGTGCATCACGGTCATCACGGTCAGCATGTACATCATGAGCATCACGGCCATCACGGTCAGCATGTACATCATGAGCATCACGGCCATCACGGTCATCATCAACAACACGGCCATCATCAGCATCATGGCCATCATCAACAACAAGTACATCATCATGGTCATCATCAAATTCATCCGCAGGCTGTCCTTTATCAAACTCATCAAAGTCATCATCATGGTCACCAAGGTCATCATCAACACCACGGTCATCATCAACACCAAGGCCATCATCAACACCACGGTCAACACCAACACCACGGCCATCATCAGCAACAAGTACATCACCAAGGTCATCATCAAATTCACCCGCAGGCTGTCCTTTATCAAACTCATCAAGGTCAACATCATCACCAAGGCCAACATCATCACCAAGGTCAACATCATCACCAAGGTCAACATCATCACCAAGGTCAACACCATCACCAAGGCCAACAGCATCATCAAGGCCAACAGCATCATCAAGGCCAACAGCATCATCAAGGTCAACAGCATCATCAAGGTCAACAACAGCATCAAGGTCAACAACAATACCAACAGTATCAGCAGCAACAACAGCCTTGGGCAGGTGGAATTGGAGCAGGAACGGCAGCAGGAGCAGCAGCTGGTACTGCAGGAGCAGCTGGACACGCGGGACACGTGGGTCATTAATAGGCCAAAGGAAAAAAGACATAATAAAAAACTGCTAGGAGATCCTAGCAGTTTTTTTCCGCCTCTTGACGTTGGCGTTCAATTTCCGCACGAAGTTGTGGTTCCGGTGCTTGCCATCCTTCTGGTTTCATGATTTTGCCATCGCCCTCGCGGAATCGAGGCTTTCCATCAGGGAATAGTTTTGCCATGTTAGCATTGTTTACAATTTCGAATCCTTTATCTGGACGTACGCCCATTTCTGCAAACGTTCCGAATGCAAAGTAAATAAGGTCAATAAGTGCATCATATTGATCTTCAACAGTTGTTGCTTCTAGAAATTCTTCTAGCTCTTCTTGCATAAAGCTAGCACGAATTTTTGCACGCTCTTCTGTTAGTTTTGTTGGAGTACTTGTCACAGGATGTCCGAATTCTTCATGCATTTTTGCAACAAGTTCGTATCCTTTATCTAAACCTTTTTCGTTTGTCATGTTGTTTCATCCTTTCTTACGTTATGCCGAATTTTATCCCGCATTAACGGGCAGTAAGACTCCCACCTCAAAAGTCGCAAATGCGAGGAAGCGAGGTGGGAGATAACTGCCCGTAAAAGCCCGATTGGTGAAGGCTAATAATCAGCGGGGAATGGACAAAATCCCCACTGATTAAAGTTTCACTTTATTGTAACATAAGGTAGTTATTAAATAAAAAGAACATCTTATGAGAAATAAGATGTTCGCTCGTTATTCTTCTTTCTTAATTAAAACGGATAAAATAAGATCGATGCCAAACATTCCGATGAGTAGCATTGGTATAACTACAAGTAAATAACGTGTGAAAGAAACATTTTTTAAGTATGTATGAGCAAATAAAAAGACGCCGAGAAATAAAATACCATTTAAAATAGGTTTTACTAATTTTTTAGACATAAGCTCCCCCGTAAATATCCCTTTTCTCTATTTAAAAATAAAAACTCCTCTTTCCGTTGTATCATGCTGGAGAGAGGAGTTCAATCATTATCATTCAATTACACCAGAATTTGTAATGTTGACAGTATATTTCACTTGAATTGGAACATCTTTATACATTCTTCGCCACTCTTCTAATTTGAATGAGCGATAATGTTGTCTATATTTTGCCCCCAGTCCAAGAGGATCAACATTTAGAGATTTAAATTGTTTAATAAGTTTTGTAGCTTTCACGTCTAATTGCTTTTCGACTGACTTAGCTATTTTTGTTGTATTTTTTTTGTTTTCTAAATTAAATTTTCTAGAGAGCTCCTGAATACGAGCTTCCATTTTCACATGAATATAGAAAGAAGGTTTTCCGTTTTTTATGTTTACTTCGTAGGTAGGGACGGAACGGATATTATTAATCATTGCATAGCCAGGATTGGTTTTAAATTCATGTGAGTCTAAGCGGTGCTTTTCTAGTAGTCCTTTGAAAACAAACATATCTTGGTACTTGATTGTTCCAACTAACTTATCCTTTTTTAAGAGACCGATACCAGTAATTTTTATTTTATCTCCATGTTTTTTCAGGATAGGCATATAAGAATCTTGTCCTTCACGGTAGTACCGAAAAGCACCTAAATATAAATTGTCAGTTGGTAAAGGGCCGGTTTCCATATTATGTTCTAACATTTTTTTTATATAAATTGCAACATTATAAGATGTACTGTATTTTCCTTTAAATAGTTCAGTACCACTTCCTTCTAATAGTCCCACATACAGTGAATTACCAATATTCACATCACGAATTAATGTGTCAAAGGAGGTGGATAATCCTTTTTTAGCAACCTTTGTTGTGAATAAGGCAACACGCATTTGACCGCTTGCGAACGGTTGCGAAGATTCTAAAGATGTATCTGCCTTTACTTGTTTTACTGCGTTTCCTGTTCCCTCATAAACTTGAACTTTATTGCCCTTTTTTTGTATAGGACAAACAAATGTAACTTTTACTTTATTATCTTTTGCTGTATCGAAGACAGTTCCTTGAATGAGTTGAACATCATCAATAATATTTTTTTGTAAGCAACCAGTTAGACTGAAGATACTGATGCAAATAAGAAGTATTAATTTTCTTTTGGTTTTTTCCATTTTCTTTTCACCCACACAATAATAAATAGAATTGGGATGTATACATATATAAGCCAAAAACTAACTTTAGATGTATTGCTAATAAAATCATTAATATCATGCCTGTTCGTTAAAAGTTGTGAAACAACTAAGGTGATAAGCATAAAGGCGATTAAAATACCACGTTGCTTAACACGAAAGATTTCATGAGTTCCTCTAGTAGCGGCCCATAAAGGTAGAATAAAGCTCGTAACAATAACGAGAGCATAAGCGGAAATAGCAATATACTCAAGTCGCTCTATAAAAGGAAGCTTAATAACTTGTGTCATTGAAAGTTGAGACCAAATTGTTTTGAGTAGTTGTTCTTCACTAAAGAAAGTAAAAGCGAGAATAGTACTAAACAAATATAAGCAGTTAGAGAATAATGCCCCATATTGTGCGAATTTATGGGACTTCTCTGGCTCTTTAACAAACGGATAAACCATAAGAAAAATTTCAAACCCTGTCATACTATAAATAGATAGTTTGGCCGCTTTCAAAATATCGGTAAAAGAATGTGAAAACATCGGAAGTAAATTATCCCAATGTGCGAATTTCAAAATAAAAAGACTTAGAAAAAGATATCCTAAGGTCCCGCCAACAGAAATGACGCAAATGCCTGTAATGACGCGGAAGCCTGATGAAATAATGTAATAACTTATTAAGCATAAAAAGAATGTGAGCATCCAGGTGGATGCACTAGGAAACATCCATACTTGAATAATTTCGACATATGTTCTAACTACAGAAATACTTACAATAAAAAAATAAGCCATAAAGATGATACTAATGCCGTTTCCTAGCCATTTCCCAAATGTTTGCCGATGTAAATCAATTAAATTTCCGTTTGTTTCTTTTAATAAGAAATACATCATCCATATAAGAATATGGATACCGATTCCTGTAATTAAAACTCCCATCCAGCCGTCGTATCCAGCTGCCTTTGCAATGATTCGAGCGAATCCGAGAACACCAGCACCAAACTGTGCACTGTGAATTAAGAAGAAAACAAAGATAGGAGATATTTGATATTTTTCTTGAACTTTACTCATCAATGCACCTCATTTCTTAATCATCAAAATCCGATCTATGTTTTGTTGAAATTCCTTTTGCTGACTTTTTCACATGCTGTGGTCTCGCTTGTACATCTCTTGTATCAATCATCGTTAATGGAAAACGAATCCATGAATCTTTCATTGATTGTTGTCTAGTTGGATAAAAAAGCGCGTACGGTTTACGTAAAGAAGTTAGTCTGAAAAGATGGGTAAATAAAAAGATAAATCCAAGAGAGATGCCAAATAGACCGCCTATTTCTGCAAAGGCGAGAAATGGGAAACGCAGTAAACGAACGGCGTTACCCATTTTATAAATGGGCGTAATAAAGGAAGCTAACGCTGATAAGGCAACGATAATTAATAAAATATTACTCGTTAAACCAGCTTGCACGGACGCTTGCCCGATTACGATACCGCCTACAATACCGAGCGTTTGTCCGACCTTCATAGGTAATCGCGCGCCAGCTTCTCTTAATAAATCAATCGCAAGTTCCAAGAAAAGTGCTTCTATTAAAGGGGGGAATGGTACTTGAGCCCTTGATAAAATCAATGTTTCAAGTAAGTCACTCGGAACTAATTCATAATGATAATTCAAAACTGCAACGTATAATGGAGTTGCACAAATTGAGAATAGAACAGCGATCAATCTTAAAATTCTTGAGAATGTAGCGTACAGCCAAGAAACGTTATAGTCTTCTGGCGAAATGAAAAAATCGAAATATGATACAGGTGTTAATAGGACACTCGGAGAACCATCAACAAAAATAGCGATTTTCCCATCAATAAGTGCTTTTGTGACCCTATCAGTGCGTTCTGTATTTATATAGAGAGGGAAAATTGACTTTTCACCCATTAATTCTTGTATATAAGCACTATCATTAATTTGATCATATTCAAGAGCGCGTAATGATTCCTCTAGAAAATCTACATTATCTTTTTCAGCTAGGTTGTCTAAATACATCATGACAACTTTTGTTTTTGAAAATTCACCGATAATCATCTCTTTTGTGTGTAAATCTAAAACAGGAAGACGTTTTCGTACTAAATTAATATTCGTATCAATATCTTCTACGAATCCTTCTTGTGGCCCGATAACGGTTGATTCGTTTAATGGAGGAGTTGGTGCACGATAATTATCAATTGCAATGTTTGCAAGCATACATTTTTGATCTTGTTGGTTCAATTGAATAATCGCATGTCCCTTTAAAACCATGTCCTCAATTTTTTGTAAGTCGTTCGTAATTGTAATACCACTCATCGGAATATGTTCTTTCAGTTCTTCTAGTGAAGCGCAAGGTCGTTCTAAAAGAGTAGGCATTAAATATTTTTGTAATTTCTCCCCATCAAGTGAAGGGCGATAGTAAGAAATCCAATAAGGCATCGTTTCATCATCAGATGTATGGTAATTAACAAAATCACTAGACTTTTTTAGCTTCGTTATTAAGTCTTGTAGAGAATGAATGCGGTCCTTTTTTGGCTTACTAAAATCATAAATGCTGTTACTTCCAGAGCTTTGCTGCTTATCTTGAGAAGAATTGTCTTGCTTAGAATCTTGCTGTTTGTTTTGAGAAACCTCGTCTTGCTTAGAACCTTGCTGTTTGTTTTGAGAAGAATTATCTTGCTTAGAATCTTGCTGTTTGTTTTGAGAAGCCTTGTCTTGCTTAGAATCTTGCTGTTTGTTTTGAGAAGCCTTGTCTTGCTTAGAATCTTGCTGCTTGTTTTGAGAAGCTTCGTCTTGCTTAGAACCTTGCTGTTTGTTTTGAGAAGCCTTGTCTTGCTTAGAATCTTGCTGCTTGTTTTGAGAAGCCTCATCTTGCTTAGAACCTTGCTGTTTGTTTTGAGAAGAATTGTCTTGCTTAGAATCTTGCTGCTTGTTTTGAGAAGGCTTGTCTTGTTTGGAATCTTGCTGCTTGTTTTGAGAAACCTCGTCTTGCTTAGCATCTTGTTGTTTGTTTTGAGAAGCCTCGTCTTGCTTAGAAGGCTCCTCAGTTTGTTCCGTATTTTTTTGTTGGTTATTCTCATCTTTACTCTGTTTCATGCTTCTAGTCTGCTTTTTGTTATTGTTCTCTTGTTCGTTAGGCTGTTGTTCCGAGTCATTTGTCTCTTTTGCATCTGCTGTATTTGAGTTTTTTTTCTTACGTAACCAATTCCAAATCATATGTATGCCCTCTTTGATCTTGTAATATAGTGCTATTTTGTGGCTATTTTTGTATATTATTCATTTATTTATGAAAAGAAGAAGGAGAATGCTTTCCGTAGAAAAAATCCTTTAGTAAGGAGTTTATAATATGACGGGAAGAAGGCGAGTCTGTGCAAATTGTAAAAAAGGAGAAGTTTGTTTTAAAAGAGTTTGTGTTTGAAAATGGTAGGGAAATTCCTGTTCAAATGGGGTATGAGACGTATGGCACTTTAAATAGAGCAAGATCAAATGCAATTTTGGTTTGTCACTATTTTAGTGCAACAAGTCATGCGGCAGGAAAATATACAGAGCATGATGAGGAAGCTGGTTGGTGGGATGGATTAATTGGACCTGGAAAAGCAATTGATACAAATAAATATTTCGTTATATGCACTGATAACCTTTGTAATGTACAGGTGAAGAACCCCTACGTGATTACAACGGGACCAAAATCGATAAATCCGATGACTGGTTTTGAGTATGCGATGGATTTTCCAGTTTTCACATTTTTAGATGTAGCACGTATGCAATATGAGTTAATAAAAGATATGGGGATTGCTAGGCTACATGCTGTAATGGGCCCATCGGTAGGTGGGATGATTGCGCAGCAATGGGCTGTCCACTATCCTCATATGGTGCAGCGAATGATTGGAGTTATTACGAATCCACAAAATCCAATTATAACGTCGGGAAATGTAGCGCAAAATGCGATTGAAGCAATTCAGCTTGATCCAAATTGGAAAGGTGGAAAGTACGGAGAGGAACAACCAACGAAGGGGCTTCATTTAGCGAATCGAATGATGTTTATGAACGCGTTCGATGAACATTTTTATGAAATGGCATTCCCGCGGAACAGTATAGAAATGGCACCTTATCAACAATTTTCTGCATTAACATCATTTGAGAAAGAAATAAATAAAGTGACATGTAAAAGTATAGATTTAGTAGATGCAAATTCATGGATGTATACTGCGAAAGCGGTCTTATTACATGATATTGCACATGGATTTTCAACCTTAGAAGAGGCTCTTTCTAAGGTTGAAGCGAATGTACTCATGATTCCATGCAAACAAGATTTACTTCAGCCGCCTCGTTACAATTATAAAATGGTAGATATTTTGCAAAAGCAAGGGAAGTACGCAGAAGTATATGAGATAGAAAGTATAAATGGGCATATGGCAGGAGCGTTAGATGTTCATTTATTTGAAAAGAAAATTTATGAGTTTTTAAACCGGAAAGTATCTAGTTTTGTGTAGGAAATAATTAATGTGGAAAGGTGCATGATTTATAGTAGGCACCTTTTTTTACATGATTTGCAGACGGAAAATATATGTAGCGATTGATAAGCCGAAGAAAGCTATACTAAGTAATAGAAATAAGAATGACATTTCTTGAGGGGATTTTATCTTTTTATTATTTTTCATACTAAGAGCAATAACTGCAGAAACTAAGAAAATGATGCCCATAATGAAAAGAAAAAGTGTCATTTTAACTGGCTCCTTTCATCAAACAAGTATATTGAGGATACAATGCGTCAGTTATGTTTGTAAAGAATAAGTTTTGCTGGAAAATTGAGAAATAAATGTTCCATTCTTTGCGTTCCTTCCTTCGCGTGCTAAAATTGATGAGAAATGATTGTTTAAAGAAGAAACTGAAGGTTTTATTGTATATAAGGAGGAACTACATATGACAGAAGTAAAAACAATTACTACAGAAGAAGTGCAAGAGCGTTTAGAAAATGGAGAAACATTATTTTTAGTAGATGTAAGGGAAGATGAAGAAGTAGCGGCAGGGAAAATTCCAGAAGCTGTACATATTAAAATGGGCGATATTCCAAATAAAGCAGATTTCTTTGAGAAAGAGAATGAATATATCTTTATTTGCCGTTCGGGAATGCGTAGTGAAAATGTATGCCATTATTTAAATGAGCAAGGATTTAAAACGGTGAATATGGTTGGCGGTATGCTTCAATATGAAGGCGAAACTAAATAAGTAGCTGCGAAAACTTGAAACGAGTCTGTTTCAAGTTTTTTTCTTTTGCATACAGTATACAAAAGGGGGAGGCGAAATGGGAATTAACATGCGTAAAGTAAAAATTATTAATAATACAGGAGCTGTTAATGTCGGCGACTGTTATAATATCGCACCTTTAGCTGTGGCAAAAATATATGCTGGTGCTGGAGGATCGAGTGCGGCTGTTTTTTTAAATGGGAAACGACAGCCAGAAGCTGTGATTAGAACATCAGTGTTTCTTCCGCCATTAGCGACGAGTACACGTACATTAGGTTCATAAAGGAAAGGTAGAGTGTAAGTATGCCTGCACGTATTAAAGAATTTATTATCGTTAATAATACTGGGAATATATTTACAGGGGATAATTTGAGTGATACTTCATTTACTGCTTCGAAATCGTATAGTGGTTCAATGGGGTGCACTTGGATTGACGTTGTTACAGTAATAGGGACGGAGACGAAGCTTTGTTTACAACCGGGAGATTCGGTGACGACAACCTATACACGAGGTACCCCTGCTGGTACTGTAACGGGAACAAATATGGGGCAAGGTGCAAATTTGTCGAGTATATCGCAAGCTGTCCCTAATACAGATAATATGGATTCAGTTGCTGGACTCCCTTAAGGAATTAAGGGAGTTTTTATTATTTAAAATAAAAATAGTCTTTGAGATTGTTTTTGTAAATACATATTAAGAAGAAGAGGTTTGTTTAAAGTAAAAAAGATGGTGTGTAGGTGGTGAAAGTGTGAAAGAGCGCGATAGACAAAATTCATTAAACTCTAATTTCAGAATTTCACCGAATCTTATTGGACCTACTTTTCCCCCCGTTCCAACGGGATTTACTGGCATTGGGATTACTGGTCCAACCGGTCCACAAGGACCGACTGGCCCACAAGGACCAAGGGGATTTCAAGGTCCGATGGGGGAGATGGGCCCGACAGGACCTCAAGGAGTGCAAGGGATTCAAGGACCAGCTGGACAAATGGGTGCAACAGGACCAGAAGGACAGCAGGGACCACAAGGATTAAGGGGACCACAGGGAGAAACTGGAGCGACAGGACCTCAAGGAGTGCAAGGGTTACAAGGTCCAATTGGTCCAACCGGAGCGACTGGGGCACAAGGTATACAGGGAATACAGGGATTACAGGGGCCGATTGGAGCTACCGGGCCAGAGGGACCTCAAGGAATTCAAGGAGTGCAAGGGGTACCGGGAGCAACAGGTTCACAAGGAATACAAGGAACTCAAGGGATACAAGGCCCACAAGGACCGAATGGAAATACGGGAGCAACAGGAGCGACTGGTCAGGGGATTAGTGGTCCGACTGGAATAACAGGTCCAACAGGGATAACTGGCCCATCTGGAGGACCTCCAGGTCCGACTGGAGCAACTGGTGCGACAGGGCCAGGAGGTGGACCGAGTGGAAGTACAGGTGCGACGGGAGCGACTGGAAATACTGGAGTAACTGGAAGTGCGGGAGTGACTGGAAATACAGGTCCTACTGGAAGTACAGGAGAAACAGGAGCACAGGGCCTGCAAGGAATACAAGGGGTTCAAGGGCCAATTGGACCAACGGGTCCAGAAGGTCCGCAAGGTATTCAAGGTATTCCTGGTCCGACAGGAGTAACTGGTGAACAAGGAATCCAAGGGGTTCAGGGGATTCAAGGGATAACGGGGGCAACTGGAGATCAAGGTCCGCAAGGTATACAAGGGGCCATAGGACCTCAAGGTATAACAGGAGCAACAGGAGATCAAGGCCCACAAGGAATACAAGGGGTACCTGGTCCAACCGGGGACACAGGCTCACAAGGAGTCCAAGGAATTCAAGGGCCAATGGGTGATATAGGACCAACAGGCCCAGAAGGCCCAGAAGGACTTCAGGGTCCGCAAGGAATCCAAGGAGTGCCAGGACCAGCTGGAGCAACAGGTCCAGAGGGCCCACAAGGAATCCAAGGAATTCAAGGGCCAATAGGAGTAACAGGTCCAGAAGGTCCACAAGGAATTCAGGGAATACAAGGGATTCAAGGTATAACAGGAGCAACCGGAGCACAAGGAGCAACTGGAGTTCAAGGTGTTCAAGGGAATATAGGAGCAACAGGTCCAGAGGGCCCGCAAGGAGTGCAAGGTACTCAAGGGGATATAGGTCCAACAGGTCCAATGGGTCCACAGGGAGTTCAAGGAATCCAAGGAATTCAAGGACCGACGGGTCCGCAAGGAGTGCAAGGCCCACAAGGAATTCAAGGAATCCAAGGACCGACAGGAGTAACTGGAGATACGGGTACAACAGGGGTGACAGGGGAAGGGACTACAGGAGCGACTGGAGTAACTGGTCCAACAGGTGTAACTGGTCCATCAGGAGGCCCAGCCGGACCGACTGGCCCAACAGGTCCATCAGGTCCGACAGGAGTGACAGGTCCATCAGGTGGACCACCTGGTCCGACAGGAGCGACAGGTGTAACGGGAGGAGTAGGAGATACGGGAGCAACAGGGGCGACGGGTGTGACCGGAGCAACTGGAGTAACTGGTGCAACCGGAGCAACAGGGTTGCAGGGTCCACAAGGAATACAAGGAGTACAAGGAGACATAGGCCCAACCGGGCCGCAAGGTGTTCAAGGTCCACAAGGGATCCAAGGTATAACGGGAGCAACGGGAGATCAAGGGCCGCAAGGAATTCAAGGCCCGCAAGGAATCCAAGGTCCAACAGGTCCTCAAGGAATCCAAGGAGGTCAAGGCCCACAAGGGATACAAGGGGCAACAGGTGCAACCGGAGCACAAGGCCCACAGGGAATTCAAGGGATACAAGGAGTGCAAGGTCCGACTGGTCCACAAGGCCCAACCGGAATACAAGGAGTGCAAGGAGAAATAGGTCCAACTGGTCCGCAAGGGGTGCAAGGTTTACAAGGTCCACAAGGCCCAACCGGGGACACGGGTCCAACAGGAGCGCAAGGCCCACAAGGAATTCAAGGTCCAACGGGAGCAACAGGAGCGACAGGCCCACAAGGAATTCAAGGTCCAACGGGAGCAACAGGAGCGACAGGTTCACAAGGAATTCAAGGTCCAACGGGGGTAACAGGAGCGACAGGTTCACAAGGAATTCAAGGTCCAACGGGGGCAACAGGAGCCACGGGAGCGACTGGGGTGACTGGGGTGACTGGAGTTAGTACAACTGCAACGTATGCATTTGCGAATAATACATCAGGAACCGCTATTTCTGTTTTATTAGGTGGTACGAATATCCCATTACCGAACAATCAAAATATTGGACCAGGAATAACCGTTAGTGGTGGAAATACTGTATTTACAGTTGCGAATGCAGGGAATTATTATATAGCCTATACAATTAATTTAACGGCAGGATTACTTGTAAGTTCTCGTATAACTGTAAATGGCAGTCCGCTTGCGGGAACGATAAACTCCCCGGCAGTGGCTACTGGTTCATTTAGTGCACCAATAATTGCTAACTTGCCTGCTGGAGCTGCTATTAGTCTGCAGTTATTTGGATTAGTTGCAATAGCTACATTATCTACAACAATGCCAGGAGCTACTCTAACTATTATTAGATTAAGTTAATAAGCAGAAAACCTTGGAACTTTTATGTTTCAAGGTTTTTTTATCTCGTTATTTGTAGATAGTCTAATTGGTTAGTAAAGTTTCACTTTATTCACCTTAGCAAAAACATCGCAGTTCGAAAATATATTATAATAGAATGAAGAGAGGTATAAATTTGGCAGAAAGGGAGAGTGGCGATGCAGGAGAAGGTTAAAGATTTTTTCGGACGCCCACTTCAAGATTTACGCATCTCTGTCATTGATCGTTGTAATTTACGGTGTACGTATTGTATGCCAGCGGAAGTGTTTGGTCCTGATTATGCTTTTTTGAAAGATGAGTTTTTACTGACATTTGATGAAATAGAGCGATTAGCAAAAGTATTTGTTAGCATCGGTGTACGGAAAATTAGACTTACTGGTGGCGAACCCTTGCTCCGTAAGGACTTAACAAAACTTATCGAACGTCTCGTGAAAATTGACGGTTTAGTAGATATAGGATTAACGACAAATGCGATTCATTTAACGAAGCAAGCGAAGGCGTTAAAAGAAGCTGGGTTACACCGAGTAAATGTTAGTTTGGATGCGATAGATGATAATGTGTTCCGCGCAATTAATGGCCGGAATATGAATACGAAGCCAGTGTTAAAAGGAATTATGGCAGCGAAAGAAGCAGGCCTTGAAGTGAAAGTAAATATGGTTGTGAAAAAAGGAATGAATGATCATCAAGTACTTCCGGTTGCTACGTATTTTAAAGAACAAGGAATTTCACTTAGATTTATTGAGTTTATGGATGTTGGCAGTACGAATGGATGGAATTTTGATCAAGTTATTACGAAACGAGAATTAATTGATATGATTCATGGGGTGTATCCAATTGAGCCAGCTGAAGCTCATTATTTTGGTGAGGTTGCGAAGCGGTATCGATACGTTGGAACGAATGTAGAGGTTGGTTTTATTACCTCTGTTTCTGAGTCATTTTGTTCTTCTTGTACGAGAGCAAGAATTTCGGCAGATGGAAAGTTTTATACTTGCTTGTTTGCGACAGAAGGAATGGATTTAAGGAAACTTCTGAGGGAGAACCTTTCGGATAATGAGTTATTAAAAGCTATACAATATGTATGGGAGAATAGAAAAGATCGATATTCAGATGAACGGACAGAAGAAAGTGCGAAAAATCGTCCGAAAATTGAAATGTCTTATATAGGAGGATAAGAAAGGGGGATGTCGTATGCAAGAGCGATATTCAAGACAAATGTTATTTTCTGGTGTTGGGGAAGAAGGGCAACGGAAAATAAGAGGGAAGCATGTGCTCGTTATCGGTGCTGGTGCACTTGGAGCAGCGAATGCAGAAGCAATTGTTAGAGCAGGTGTTGGAAAAATAACAATTGCGGATCGTGATTATGTAGAATGGAGTAATTTACAAAGGCAACAATTATATACAGAAGAAGATGCAAAGCATTATAAACCGAAAGCAATAGCGGCAGCAGAACATTTAAAGGCAATTAATTCCGAAGTAGAAATTGTACCGGTTGTGACTGATGTAACGGTTCAAGAAATGGAAGAGTTAATTAAAGGTGTAGATTTAATATTAGATGCGACGGATAATTTTGAAACGCGCCTTCTTATTAATGATATATCTCAAATGTATAATGTTCCATGGATATATGGAGGATGCGTTGGAAGCTACGGAGTAACTTATACAATCTTGCCAGGAAAAACGCCATGTTTTCGATGTTTAATGGAGCATCCAGCGAGCGGAGCGACATGTGATACGGCCGGTATTATACAGCCAGCAGTGCAATTAGTAGTTGCACATCAAATAACGGAAGCCTTGAAAATATTAGTAGAAGATTTTGAGGCACTTCGTGAAACGATGCTATCATTTGATCTTTGGAATAATCAACAGATGGCATTTAAAGTGAATAGGCAGAAAAAGGATACATGTTTATCTTGTGGAAAGTTACGTACATATCCGAGTTTAACATTTGAAGCACAAACGAAAACAGAAGTATTATGTGGGCGAAATACAGTTCAAATCCGTCCAGGTGTGCGTCAGGGTTTTAATTTAGAAGAAATTAAAAAGCGCTTACAAAAAAGTGTGGATGTAAAAGCAACGCCATATTTATTGTCATTTCCGGTGGAAGAATATCGTTTTGTTTTATTTACAGATGGTAGGGCGTTTATTCATGGTACGAATGATATGAATGTTGCAAAACGACTATATGCAAGATATATAGGTTGAACCTAAAGGAGAGTCCTTTAGGTTCAAATGGAAAAGGTAGGATTAAGAATTTCTAATATAATCTCCATTTTTTCCGCCCGTTTTTTCAAGTAAGTACGTTTCGCCAATAATCATACCCTTATCAACGGCTTTACACATGTCATATACAGTAAGAGCGGTAGCGGAAGCAGCTGTTAAAGCTTCCATCTCAACGCCGGTACTACCTTCTGTTTTAACTTTTACTTCAATAAGTAGTCGATATTGTTCTTCTGATTGTTTCCAATTGAAAGAGACGTCAACACCTTTTAATAATAAAGGATGGCACATTGGGATAATATCAGAAGTACGTTTTGCAGCCATAATACCTGCGATTTGTGCGACAGCTAATACGTCACCTTTACCAATTTCGTTGCGTGAGATTTTATCAAAAATTTCTTTCGTAACGAGAATGCTCGAGCATGCTATTGCTGTTCGAACGGTTATTTTTTTGTCACTTATATCAACCATTTTAGCGCGCCCTTGGTCGTTGAAATGTGTGAATGAAGACATGGAATTCCTCCTTGAAGTAATTGCGATTTAATATATAAAGTGTAATCGAGATTAGATATTTTGCAAATATGAGGTGAGAAACAATGGTAGAAAAACGAATCCCGATTCAAGTTGCTGAGGCTGTAGAGCGGGTTATGAAATATGCTAAGCATGGTGAAGTAGAAGAAGTTTCTATTACAGAAAGTTACGGGAGGATTCTTGGAGAGGATGTTGTCTCAGATCACGACGTTCCTCACTTTGATCGTTCTCCTTACGATGGTTTCGCAATTCGAGCAGAAGACACGAAGGAAGCGAGTCAAGAGCAGCCGATTGAATTTGAAGTAATAGGAGAGATCGGAGCAGGATCTGTTTTTACGGAAGAAGTAGGGGCTTTTCAGGCGGTTCGTATTATGACAGGAGCAGCTATTCCAGAAGATTGCAATGCAGTCGTAATGCTAGAACTGACGGAAGGATTCGATAGGAACGAAAGTACATATATGAAGTTAAAACGTCCTTTCCAAAACGGTGACAATGTGTCGTTTAAAGGAGAAGATATCAAACAAGATCAAGTCCTCGTTAAGAAAGGTGTTGTAATTAATCCAGGTGTTGCCGCATTATTAGCGACGTTTGGATATAGCACTGTGAAAGTTGTAAAACAGCCTGTTGTCGGTATTGTAACGACAGGAAGTGAATTACTAGAAGTGCATGAGGCGTTAGAGCCAGGGAAAATTAGAAATAGTAACTCTTACATGATTGCCGCTCAAATTATGAAAGCTGGCGGGAAAGTGCGTTACTATGGGCAACTTGCCGATGAGTTAGATGCATGTTTTACAGCCGTTAAATCAGCGATGGATGAGGTTGATATTTTAATTACAACGGGCGGTGTTTCAGTAGGGGATTACGACTATTTGCCAGCTATTTATGAAAGGTTACAGGCGAATGTACTCTTTAATAAAATAGCGATGAGACCGGGTAGTGTAACGACAGTAGCTGAAGTTGATGGAAAGCTACTCTTTGGTTTATCAGGTAATCCGTCAGCTTGTTATGTAGGTTTCGAATTATTTGTACATCCAATTATGAAAACGTATTTGCATGCGAAGGAGCCTCACGTATATAGAACTGATGCTATTTTGCAAAAAGATTTTCCGAAACCAAATCCGTTTACTCGTTTTGTAAGAGCGAAAGCGAGTATTGTTAATGGGGCACTACAAGCGATGCCAGTCGGTTTAGATAAATCGAGTGCGGTCTCTTCACTTGCGGATGCAAATGCTTTTATCGTGCTGCCTGGAGGAACTAGAGGATTTGAAGCAGGAATGAAAGTATCTGTATTATTGTTAGAATGCTCTGAGGGAAGTGATTGGCCGTGGGCAAAGCCTCTTCAATCTTACAAATAGTAGGATATCAAAATAGCGGGAAAACAACACTTGTAGAGAAGATGGTGCATGCATTAACTGAAAGAGAAATGAAGGTTGCCACAATTAAACATCATGGTCACGGGGGCTTTCCTGAAGTAGCGCAAAAAGATAGTGAAAGACACAGAAAAGCTGGTGCTGTAGTAAGTAGTGTAGAAGGTGCTGGATTACTATCTTTGTCCTCTTTGCGAGATGAATGGTCCTTGCAAGAAATTATCCGCTTGTACGAATTTTTTGAAGTAGATACGATTTTAATAGAGGGCTATAAAGCTGAGAACTATCCGAAAGTAGTGTTACTTCGTTCTGCGGAAGACGCTGAACTTTTACATAAAGTAGAAAATATAGCGGCAGTTATTACGTGGTATGATGCTTCGTCAAATGTACGAGAAGAATATAAAGTATTTCATATAACAGAAGAAAAATTGTATATAGACTGGTTTTTACAAACGGCTAGGGGTGCAAAATGATAAATACGTATTATGAAGTAATTGATACAGAAATCTCGATTGAAGAGGTGACAAAGAAAGTAGTTCGCCGTGAATGTGGTGCTGTTACAACATTTATCGGGACAGTTAGGGAGTTTACGAAAGGGCGTCGTACACTATACTTAGAGTATGTAGCTTATAAGACGATGGCAGAAAAGATGCTACAGAAAATTGGGTCAGAAGTGAAGGAGAAGTGGCCCGGTACACATGTTGCGATTACGCATCGCATCGGCACGCTGCAAATTTCTGATATAGCGGTTGTTGTTGCTGTATCAACGCCTCATCGCAAAGAGGCTTATGAAGCGAATGAATATATTATGGAGCGTATTAAGCAAATTGTTCCGATTTGGAAAAAGGAGTTTTGGGAAGATGGTGACTCATGGATTGGTGACCAATTAGAAAAAACACCATATCCAGCAGGAGAGCCTGGGAAGGAGTTATAAATATGATTCGAGTATTGTTATTTGCTAACTTGCAAGAAGAAGCAGGAACGAGTGAATTACAAATAGAGAAAGAAAATATTACTGTTGCAGAGTTAAAAGATATTGTTGCGAAAGAATATAATGTACCAGTGTCAGCGCCAATTATGGTTGCGATTAATGAAGAGTACGCAAATGAAGATGACACGATACACTCTGGTGATGTAGTTGCACTAATACCACCAGTGAGTGGTGGTTAATATTGGATTTATGCTATGAAAAACGACTTTCCTAAATAGGGAAAGTCGTTTTTTTATGGCATTTTGGAGAACACTATCTTATAGGAAAAGGAGGAAGTTATGAAAAAGATATGTGTAATGATTGCAATGATATGTTCTGTTTTTTTCTTTTCTCCAAGCAATTCTTTGGCAAAAGAATCGACGGAACAGCTTTTAGAAAGTGCGTTACTGAATCGATATTACTCGGTTATAAGGCAAGTGACAGAAGATCAACATGAATGTGAATCTGTTATAAATATAAAGCGTCTCGGTAAGAAGGATGAGTTCGTTCCTAGATTTGAAATTATGCTACAATTTCTTACGTTTCAAGGTGCACATAATCCGCCGAATGATAAAGTTACACTTACATTGGAAGATAATTTAGATCACGTAAAGATAAAGAAAGTGGAGCGAGAAAAGAATGTTTCTGGCGCTATTGTAGAAAAGATTTGTGCACGGAAAAACGAAAAAATAAAAGCTCACTCTAATGATTTAGAGCGGTAATCTATGACATTTTGTAGAGAAAGGTAATGAGCGATGGATATACTTTTAGCGATTTTACCAGCTATATTTTGGGGGAGTATTGTGCTATTTAACGTGAAACTGGGCGGGGGACCGTATAGTCAAACGCTCGGTACAACGTTCGGTGCACTTATCTTCTCAATTGTCGTTTATATTTTTATGAAGCCGGTATTAACTCCGACCGTTATTGGAGTTGGAATTGTATCTGGCTTATTTTGGGCACTTGGTCAAGCGAATCAATTAAAAAGTATTGATTTAATGGGTGTTTCTAGAACGATGCCGATTTCAACAGGGCTTCAATTAGTCGCGACAACATTATTTGGGGTTATCGTGTTTCATGAATGGTCAACGACGATATCGGTCGTTCTTGGAGTTTTGGCGCTCGTTTGTATTATTATCGGGGTTATTTTAACATCGCTTCAAAGTAAAGAAGAGAAAAATGCAGAGCAAGCAGGAAATTTTAAAAAAGGAATTATTATTTTATTAATTTCAACAGTCGGTTATTTAGTTTACGTAGTAGTTATCCGGTTATTTAACGTGAACGGTTGGTCGGCTTTATTACCACAAGCGGTCGGTATGGTATTAGGCGGGATTTTACTCACATTTAAACATCATCCATTCAATAAATATGCGATTCGAAATATTCTTCCAGGATTGATTTGGGCAGCTGGAAATATGTTTTTATTCATTTCGCAGCCAAGAGTGGGGGTCGCAACAAGCTTTTCCCTTTCACAAATGGGAATTATTATTTCGACGCTTGGCGGGATTTTTATATTAGGTGAAAGGAAAACGAAGCGTCAATTAATTGGGATTGTTATTGGTATCGTTTTTATCATTGCAGCTGGAATTATGCTGGGGATTGCGAAAAGTTAAGGAGGTATTAAAATGTATAGTGATTTAGAAGGGAAAGTCGTCGTTATTACAGGATCAGCAACTGGTCTTGGAAGAGCCATGGGAGTAAGATTTGCTAAAGAGAAGGCGAAAGTTGTTATTAATTATCGCTCAAGAGAGTCAGAAGCGAACGATGTATTAGAAGAAATAAAAAAGGTAGGTGGAGAAGCGATTGCTGTAAAAGGTGATGTGACGGTCGAGGCAGATGTTGTGAATCTCATTCAATCTGCTGTGAAAGAGTTTGGTACGCTCGACGTTATGATTAATAATGCAGGGATAGAAAACGCGGTACCGTCGCATGAAATGCCGTTAGAGGATTGGAATAAAGTAATTCATACAAATTTAACAGGTGCTTTTTTAGGAAGTCGTGAAGCGATTAAATATTTTGTGGAACACGATATTAAAGGTTCGGTTATTAATATGTCTAGTGTTCATGAGAAAATCCCGTGGCCATTATTTGTGCATTATGCGGCTAGTAAGGGAGGGATTAAGCTTATGACAGAAACGTTAGCGTTAGAATATGCACCAAAAGGTATTCGAGTAAATAATATTGGTCCTGGTGCAATTAATACGCCAATTAATGCTGAAAAATTTGCTGACCCGAAAAAACGTGACGACGTAGAAAGTATGATTCCAATGGGGTACATTGGAAAATCTGAAGAAATCGCAGCAGTAGCAACGTGGCTTGCTTCAGCAGAGGCAAGTTACGTAACTGGAATTACGTTATTTGCAGATGGTGGAATGACTTTATACCCATCGTTTCAAGCGGGGCGTGGGTAATATGAAAGGCTAAAGAGATTTAACTCTTTGGCCTTTTTTACGCAAAAAAAAATAGCGGTCGGCTATTTTTAAAATTAATGATTGATTGTATCTTGAAGAAATTCTGTTGCTTGATGTTCTGAAACATTCTGTACGAGCGCAACTTCACTAATAACCATTTTACGCGCATTATCTAGCATTTGTTTTTCGCTCGCATTTAATGCTCTTTCTTTATTGCGACGAAGTAAATCACGAACAACTTCTGCACTATCTTGAAGATTGCCGTTCTTCATTTTTTCCATATTCATTGTATATCTTTGTTTCCAAGAGAGTGAGGGGTCTGATTCCCCATGATGAAATTCAAGAAGTATACCATCTAACGTACCTTTATCGACGATATAACGTATACCTGATTTTTGTAATTGATTCATCGGAAGCATTACTTGCATATCTTTACTAATGATGCGTATAACACAATATTGACGCGTAGTGCCTAATATTTCTTTCTCTTCAATTGCTTCGATGATTCCTGCACCGTGCATTGGATAAACGATTTTATCACCAATTTGAAACAAATCATCCACCTCCGTATGTGGTAACTACTTTTAATGATAACACACTAGGATAAAAATGTCAAATTTTATATGATATCACATCTGATATGCTGTAGTCAATATATAAAAGTCGTTTTTTTGTTTGTTTTTTTGCTCTTATAAGTTGAATAAATAGGGGGAATTTTTTTAGAAAAATAGTACAGGCGCAGAAAGAGGGCATATCCACTTATTTTTAAGCATAAAATATAAAATCGCTAATACAATATACCTAAATCCGTTCTTTGCAAGGGAGGGAGAGAAGGTGGGGCGCACAATTAGAATTGATATTACAAATAAAGTTGTAGCTAAATTTAGGCAAGATTATTTGGAATTATATACGAGTAAGTTTATGATAGGTAAGTTTTATGTCTATACTGAAGATAAACAATATGTGTTAGAAGACGGATATATATATGAAGATGGAAAGTTTTATCGCATCATAGATACGCACCGTGGCAATAAACAAGCGGCGGAGGGCTGCGATCTAGGATGGTGTTAACATGATTCGTGTGAAAGTGTTTGATGAAAGTCATGAAAAAGACTTAGAAGACGCTGTAAATGTATTTTTGAAAAAAATTGATGATGGAAATTTTGTAGATATAAAGTATCAAGTTGGTGTTTCAATTAACGATGATGAAAATCAAATTTATTGTTTTTCAGCGATGATTGTTTATAAAGCATAAAAAAGAGCTGGGGAGCCAGCTCTTTTTTATGCTTTACGTTGGGACAACATGTGTCGGTAAAATACTCATAATAGATTGTGTTGCGCCGATTTTCTTTTCCGTTAAAAGAACTTTTTCTGCTTCGTGCTCCTGAGCATCAGTGCACATACCGAGGTGATAACGATCACCTAAAAATGGATCAATATAAAAACCGTTTTTGAAAACTTTATCATTCGGGTGTTTTTTATGGTGAATTTCAGAACAATTAATGCAATAGAACATAGCTTTCATCTCCTTTTTATTTTTGTTTAAAAAAGTGGGGAGGTAGTCATTTCGCTCCTAAGGAAATGTTGAGGAGAAGAGAAATAACTACCTACCCAAATGGCGGGCGTACTCCTTCTGATTTTTACATATCTCGCGTATTGTCCCCGAGGGAAGGAGGAGAGACGAAGTACAGATGAGATAAGTTAGGCGCTTCTCTCAATAGGAGTGATAGAGTTTCATATTGAGGGAATTTTCTATTTTTCATTGCCTTTGTGAGTATATTATGAAGGAATGGTGAGAGGGTGTTTGTCCTGTTGAAAAAATGTTGAGAATTTCTCAACAGTGAAAAAGAGTCTTTCTTGACATAAAACCAAAAGGTGTTATATTGTTAATGTAAAACTAAAAGGTGTTATATTTTAATGCCGAATAAAGGAGATATAAAATGGAACAACAAAATACATTAAATGATATTAAACAAACAATCGTTTTTAACGCGCCTATTCAAAAAGTATGGAATGTAGTATCAACTGCAGAAGGAATTTCGTCATGGTTTATGCCAAATGATTTCGAATTAGAGGTAGGACATGAGTTTCATGTGCAATCACCTTTTGGGCCATCACCATGTAAAGTGTTAGAGATTGATGAGCCAAATCATTTATCTTTCTCATGGGATACAGATGGCTGGATTGTTTCATTTAATTTGAAAGACTTAGGAGATAGTAAAACAGAATTTACGTTAATTCACGGCGGCTGGAAACATCCTGATGAAATCCTTCCGAAAGCGAATGCGAAGAGCTCTATTATTCGCGATAGAATGAATGGCGGCTGGGTAGCGATTGTAAATGAAAAACTGAAAAAGGTTGTCGAAGGTTAAATGTCCTCATCAGCAGCGAAATATGATGTGTTTCAAGCAATTGCTGATCCAACCCGCCGAGAAGTGTTACGGTTATTAAGTGATAAAGAGTTACCCATTTCAAAAATAACGGATCATTTTCCGATGAGCCGTACTGCAGTTGTAAAGCACCTTCATATTCTTTCAGAAGCGAATTTAGTGAGTGGAAGAAAGAGCGGAAGAGAGAAGATATATCGTTTGCATCCAGAACCATTAGAGGAATTACAGCAGTGGCTCTCGTACTATGAACGATTTTGGGATAATAAATTGTCCGTGCTTAAACATATTGTGGAGAATGAAGAGTAGATTTTATGCAAAAAGGATGACCAAAATGGTCATCCTCTTTTTATTGTTCACTTGTTTGTTTAGCTGGCTTTAATAGGATCCAAGCGATAATTAATGTGAATACCGCTAATACGAAAGTACTCATATAAATGACGTGTACACTTGATGCTAATGCGGATTGCGATTCAGTTACCACGTTTGCTGTAGTTCCGCCGTGTCCGCCAGATACAAGATCAAGGTTTTTAATGCCACGTGCATGAATCATCGTATTGAAGATCGTTCCGAAGATTGCAGCACCTAGTGTTTGACTGAAAGTATTAATAAAGGTATTTAATCCGACTGCAGTTCCGCGCGTATTCGCCGGTACAGCTGCTTGAATTGTTACCATGTAAATTGGTGTAACAAGCCCCATTCCTAAGCCGAATAATCCGACTGCAACATAAATAAGGAATGATGGTGAATCTGTTGATAATGTAAATAATAAGAAAGTAGCAACTGATAAAATGCTAGCTCCAAGTAAAATAATTTGTTTCGTTTGTAACTTGCCAACTAAGTTACCGGAGAACATCGCACCGAATGTCCACATAACAGGAATCGGCATTAAAATGAGTCCAGCCTCTGTCGCATTTTTTCCTAAAACACCTTGGCTCCAAATTGGAAGATACACTGTAATACTAATAATCATTGCGCCAGCAATAAGTGTTAGTATGTTTATTGTAGATAATGTACGGTTAGAGAAAAGTGCTAGCGGAATTAATGGTTCCGGAGACTTTTTCTCGATGTATAAGAAAATAATGAATGAAACAGCGGCAAAGATTAATAGGCCGATAATTGAAATGTCTCCCCAGTTTTGCTTACTGCTACCTGTTAATAATGCGTATAGTAAAGCAATTGTACTTAATGAGAAAACTGTCGCACCAAGATAGTCGATATGTTGCTTAGCGGCGGACTTAACAGATTCCTTATAAGAAGTGGCAAACATTAAGCAAGCGATAATTCCAAAAGGAACGTTTAAGAAGAAAATATAGCGCCAAGAAAGAGAATCAACTAAAAATCCACCTACTAACGGCCCAATAACACCAGATACACCCCAAACTGCACTCATCCAGCCTTGTGCTTTCGCGCGGTCTTTCGCTTCGCTATATAGGTCTCCAATAATCGTCATTGTGATCGGCATAACAGCACCAGCCCCTATACCTTGAAGAGCACGGAAGAAGATTAATTGTTCCATTGATGTAACGACTCCGCAAAGTGTAGAACCGATTAAGAAGATTGTTGCTCCGATGAGCAGAACTTTTTTACGGCCGAATAAATCAGCTAGCTTTCCGTATATTGGAGTCGAAACAGCTGTTGCAAGCATATAGATTGCATATACCCAACTAACAAGTTCGACGCCTGACAAATCACTCGTTATACGAGGGATCGCTGTACTAACAATCGTTCCTTCTACCGCAGAAAGAAACGTCATTAGCATTAAAGACATCATGACTTTTTTTCTCATTTGTTTTCCCCTTACCCTTTTTCGAATATTCAACAATATAAAATATAAAGGTACTAAGGTATATAAAGCAACAAAAAAGCAATGGGAAGTTAGGAGGAAGGGATATTTTTGAAGAAACGGTCGATATATTTAAAGTATCGCCGATATAATTTCGTGTATTGCTTTGCTATTTCAAAATATTAAAAAAAGAAACAGGAAGCCCTGTTTCTTTTTTTAATATTGCATTTTCGCGTTTTCTCCAGCTGTAGTTCCGGCAATTCGACCAGTAACGAGAGCAGATGTAATATTGTAGCCACCAGTATAACCGTGAATATCAAGAACTTCTCCGCAGAAATATACGCCGTTCGTGAATTTAGAAGACATTTCTTTCGGATTAATTTCTTTAACGGATACACCTCCGCCAGTCACGAATGCTTTTTCGATTGACTGCGTACCATTTACATTCACAGTAAATTCTTTAAAGTCTTTCACAAGTGCACGAATCTTCTCGTGAGAAACTTGTCCAGCTTGTTCGCTGCCATCAATTTCATTTTTTTCTAATAAGAATAGGAAGTAACGCTCAGGTACATAACCTTTTAAAACATTTTTAATTCCTTTTTTCGGATCTTCTTTCATTTGTTTCAGCATGCGTTGGAACAGTTGTTCACTATTTTCTTCTGGCAATGCATCGATGCTCATTTGTACTGTATTCGTTTTAAACTTTTTCAGTGCTTTCACGACGAATTGGCTACAGCGAAGAGCAGCAGGACCAGATAGGCCGAAGTGAGTGAAGAGCATGTCCATTTTATGAGAAATGATAACTTTTCCTTTCGGGTTTAATACACTTAAGTTTACATCTCGTAAAGCAAGACCTTGTAATGTGCGGTCACGAATAAACGGTTCGTTTGAAAGAATTGGTACTTCTGTTGGGAAAAGTTCTGTAATTGTATGCCCAGCTTTTTCAGCCCAAGCGTATCCGTCTCCAGTAGAACCAGTTTGAGGAACAGATTTTCCGCCAACGGCGATAACGACGTGATTCGTTTCTAACACTTCACCTGTTTGCAGAATAACAGCCTTCGTTTGACCGTTCTCATACTCAATCGTTTCGACAGGCGTATTCGTACGTATTTTCACACCTAAGTCTTTTAATCGTGTTAACAGTGCATCTACAACAGATTGCGCTTTATTTGATACTGGGAACATGCGGCCATGATCCTCTTCTTTCAGTTTTACACCGAGATTTTCGAAGAATGTAATAATATCTTCATTACTGAAAATAGAAAAAGCACTGTATAAGAAGCGACCATTTCCAGGTATATGTTTAACGATTTCATCAAGTGGTAGACGGTTCGTTACGTTACAACGACCACCACCAGAAATCGCAAGTTTACGTCCTAGTTTATTTCCTTTATCAAGAAGTAAGACGCTTGCGCCTTCTTCAGCAGCACCGATTGCAGCCATTAGCCCTGAAGGACCGCCGCCGATGACAATAACATCATAATGCATAATATATCGACCTCATTTTCTACATTTCCTGCCTAAAAGAATAGCATGTTTTCCCTTAAAAGAAAAATAGAGTGAAGTACTGCTTAAGAGGAGAATTGTGGTACAATACAAAAGTTAGAGTTCAGCATTATCCTGCTATTTATGGGCAATAAGACTACTATCTTAAGATTTATGAGAAGTAAAGAGGGAGTTAAAGCGGCCTGTAAATGCTCGAATAATTAGTAGGAGGGGAGTCTCCCACTAATTATAGTTTCACTTTATCCCGCATTAACGGGCAGTAAAACTCCCACCTCAAAATTCGGCTAGAGCAAAGAAGTTAGTTGGGAGATAAACTGCCCGTAAAAGCCCGATTGGTTCAACTAATAATCAGTGGGGGATGAACAAAACCCCCACTAATTATAGTTTCACTTTATGTAGATGTAGGAGGATTTTCGTATGTCCGATTCAAAATTTCTGCGCGGAACGCTTATTGTGACGTTAGGGACATTTTTAGTAAAGTTCTTAGGCATGATTTACGTTTTTCCGTTTCATGCATTAGTAGGCACAGAAGGCGGAACGCTCTATACATATGGATACATTCCATATACGATATTTTTAAGTATCGCAACGGCAGGAGTGCCGCTTGCTGTTTCTAAGTTTGTTTCCAAATATAATGCACTTGGAGATTATAAAACGAGCCGGAGAATGTTCCGCTCGGGAATGGTTATGATGATAGTGACAGGAGTTCTTTCCTTCTTAGTACTGTACATGACCGCACCATTATTTGCAGAAGCAATGCTTGGTAAACAAAGTTTACAAAATAAGATAGAAGAAGTTACGACGATTATTCGCCTCGTAAGTTTTGCGCTTATTGTTGTGCCGGCAGCAAGTTTGATTCGTGGTTATTTCCAAGGCCACCAATCGATGGGACCGACTACGGTTTCACAAATTATTGAGCAAATTATTCGTATCGTCTTTTTATTAGCGGGTAGTTTCATCGTTATTAAAGTACTTGGCGGTACAGTAGCAACGGCAGTTGGGGTTGCGACATTCGCTGCGTTCGTTTCAGCAGTTGGAGCACTTGGCGTATTAATTTGGTACTGGTTAAAACGTAAAAAATATTTGGATCAATATTTAATTGAGCAAACTGTACCAGAGTCGACGGTAAGTACCGCTCAATTGTTTAAAGAGTTGTTTGCATATGCAATCCCTTACGTTGTAATTGGATTAACAATTCCTTTATATCAACAAATTGATACATTGACATTTAACTCTATTATGCAGGCGATTGGTCAAGGAGATATCGCAGAGCGAGCACTCGGTATTTTCACGATGTGGACGCATAAATTAATTATGATTCCAGTATCACTTGCAACAGCGTTTAGTTTAACGCTCGTGCCAGCGATTACAAAATCGTTTACTGAAAAGCAATACCGTTATTTGAAATTACAAATTACACAAACATTCCAGGCGAATATGTTTTTAACATTGCCAGCAGTTGTCGGTATTTCTACACTTGCATATCCGATTTACACTGCTTTCTACGATTCAGACCCACTAGGTGGACAAGTATTAATGTGGTATGCGCCAGTTGCATTGTTATTCGCTTTATTCACAGTAACAGCAGCAATTCTGCAAGGGATTAACCAGCAGAAACATGCGGTTATTGCGCTTGTGATGGGTGTTATTTTGAAATTTGCATGTAACGTAATCTTTATTCGTTATTTCGGTACAGTTGGGGCGATTTTGGCTACTGCAGTCGGTTTCTTAGCTTCCGTATGGTATACGAATAGACAAATCAAAAAACACGCACACTATTCATTTGGTGTTGTATATAAGAGAACATTCCAAATTGCAGTCTTAACACTTGTAATGGTTATTGCTGTAAAACTATCACAATGGCTTCTATCCTTCATGATTTCGCCTGATGGCCGTATTGGTGCTCTTATTACAGTTGCGATTTGTGCAGGTATTGGTGGTCTTGTTTACGGATTGTTAGCGATTCGCACGGGAGTACTAGAAAGAGTATTTGGCGGAGAAGCTTTAGAGAAAATCCAGCGTAAACTTGGTAGTAGATTCAAAATAAAGTTGAAATCAAAAGGGGCGTAAATACGTCCCCTTTTCTATGATAAATAAAGAAGGTGAAGAACATGAGATTAGATAAATTATTAGCGAATATGGGACACGGAAGTAGAAAAGAAGTAAAGAAATTACTGAAAGACGGCGTTGTGAAGATTGATGGAACGCCAGTGAAAGATGCGAAGTTTCATGTGAATATAGAAGAGCAAGAAGTTATGATTCACGGTGAAGTTGTTGAATATAAAGAGTTTGTTTATTTAATGATGCATAAACCACAAGGTGTTATTTCAGCGACAGAAGATGATAACCACGAAACAGTAATAGATTTATTAGAATTAGAAGATGCGATTTTCGATCCATTCCCTGTTGGAAGGCTCGATATTGATACAGAAGGTTTCTTATTAATCACAAATGATGGTAAGTTAACGCATCAACTATTATCTCCGAAAAAGCATGTGCCGAAAAAATATTATGCGCACATTTCAGGCGTTGTAACGGAAGAGGATGTAAAAGAGTTTTCAAAAGGTGTTATCTTAGAAGATGGCTATGAAACGAAGCCAGGCGAACTTACAATTTTAAAAAGTGATGATATTTCTGAGATTGAACTCGTTATTACAGAAGGAAAATTCCATCAAGTGAAGCGTATGTTTGAAGCGGTAGGGAAAAAAGTAGTTTATTTAAAGAGAACAGAGATGGGACCTTTAATGTTAGATGAAGAGTTAGAACTTGGGCAATATCGTGAATTAACAGATGAAGAAGTAGAAATGTTAAAGACGTATCAAGTAGATAACGAAAAGTAACGCCAATTTCAGAGCATAGAAAAGACCCCTTTCTAATGAGTTAGAAAGGGGTATGTATTTATTTACATACAATTATTTTTTTGTTATGAGGTCATTCTCACTTTCTTTCCTGTCGTTGTCCACTTGCCGCGGCAAGGGCTATACACGAGTTCATTAAACTGCAACACATTTAGATCACGTTGTATCGTTCGCGGTGTGATTCCGAACTCATCTACAAGGTCTTTCGTTGTTACCGTACCGTTTTCATTGATGTACATATAAATTGATTTAATGCGTGTTAGCATACGAGTAGTTGTAGGTTTCAAGAGAAAACCACTCCTCTACTAGTTTTTTTGACCCCATTCAGGAAAGAAGGTCGTTACTACCATTGTACTCTACATGATAAAATTCATGCTTTAATCTACTTAAATTTTACAAAAGTTTAACAAATATTCATATAGAAAAATATTGGTAGTTGACATTGTATGTCTGGTCAGTCAACTAACTCATAAATTTCTACGTAAAACGCCAAATTCCTGCAAATTTTTTTAAAAAAATAAAAGAAAAACTAATAAGAAATATCTGAAATATTACAATTGTCCGTTATTAGGTTTTCATGTATGGCATAAGAGATTTTCGTTTGCTATGATGAAAGAGACAATATAGTGAAGGATGGATGCGTGATGTCGACGATTAATTGGACAGAAGAAGTTACAAAACGAAAAGATGATTTAATTCGTGATACACAAAAATTTTTACAAATTAAAAGTGTATGGGAAGAAGAATCTGCGAAAGAGGGCGCACCATTTGGTGAAGGTGTAGAAAAAGCCTTATCTTTCATGTTACATAAAGGAGAAGCAGAAGGTTTCTGTTCTAAAAATTTAGAAGGATATGCAGGTCATCTTGAAATGGGACAGGGAGAAGAATTAGTAGGTATTCTTTGTCACGTTGATGTTGTACCAGAAGGAGATGGCTGGACAACTCCTGCGTATAGTGCGGATATTCGCGACGGGAAGATTTTTGCACGCGGTGCAATTGATGATAAAGGGCCGACGATGGCAGCTTACTATGCGATGAAAATCGTTAAAGAATTGGGCTTACCTCTTTCAAAACGTGTTCGTATGATTTTAGGAACAGATGAGGAAAGTAATTGGAAGTGTGTAGATCATTATTTTAAAAATGAAGAAATGCCAACAATCGGTTTTGCGCCGGATGCAGATTTTCCTATTATTAATGCGGAAAAAGGAATTTCTGACATACAAGTTGTGCAAAGTGGTGGCGAAGAGAAAGAAGGCACATTTAAGCTTATTTCATTTGAGTCAGGTCGTCGTTTAAATATGGTTCCTGATTTTGCAGAAGCAGTTATTACAGGAGAAGATGTAAATACACTTACAGTAGCATATGAAGAGTATTTACAAACTGCTAAAAAAATAGGTAAAGCAATTGTAGAAGGAAAGACGGTGACGTTGCAAATCAAAGGGATTTCAGCTCACGGATCTACTCCGGAAAAGGGAGAAAATGCAGGTTTATTATTGGTAAACTTCTTAACGAAAGTTTCTCTTGATGGAAAAGGGGCTTCATTTACCTCGTTTGTAACAGAAACATTTACAGGTGATATTATTGGAGAAAAAGCTGGTATTTCTTATAAAGACGATATTAGCGGGCCGTTAACAGTGAATGTTGGTCGCCTGTCTTACTCGCAAGAAAACGGTGGTAATTTAGGATTAAATGTACGCTATCCAGTTACAACTAACTTTGAAAAAACGATTGCAAAGTTAAAAGAATATGTTGGTACTCATGGATTTGAAGTAGCGGATTATTCTAACTCTCGCCCGCATCACGTTGACAAAGATCATACGTTAATTCGTACTTTGCAACGTGTATATGAAGAACAAACTGGTGAAAAAGCTGAATTGTTAGCAATTGGCGGTGGTACTTATGCTCGTTCATTGAAAGCTGGCGTTGCATTTGGCCCGCTATTCCCTGGAAAAGAAGAACTTGCGCATCAAAAAGATGAGTACATTGAAATTGAAGATTTATTAAAAGCGACAGCGATTTATGCTCAGGCAATTCATGAATTAGCAAAATAAAAGATATGTAAATAATGACCGCTCTCTACTTTAGAGGGCGGATTCTTTTTAGCTGAATGAGATAAGGAAGAAAAGCAACAATAACATAAAGGAGACGATGTAGATGGTGCCGCATTATTTTGTCGCAGTAACTTTACCACGTCATATAAAAGAAATTCTTTCTAATTATAAAGAGGAAATGAAGGATGAATTACCATTTCGCTCGTGGGTACATGAAGAAGACTATCATATTACCCTTTCATTTTTAGGAAGTGCGACAGAGGCACAGTTAGAAGGAATAAAGAATGGATTACAAACACTTACAGAAAAAACGGAATTATCGTTCACGTTACAAGGACTTTCTACATTCGGACAGGTGGACCAGCCGCGTATATTTTGGGCGGGGATAAGTGATAATCAAGATTTGTTTACTTTACAAAAGCAAGTGCATACAATTTGTGAAGAAAATGGCTTCTCTCTAGATACACGTCCTTATCATCCACATATTACTGTTGCGCGTAAATGGGTAGGAGAAAAAGTGTTTGATCTGACAAATGTAAAAGAGTTACCTGTAACATCATTTCAAGCAGATACGATTACTTTGTATGAATCTCACGTTAAGGAAACGCCGAAGTATAAATCGATTACTGAAATAAAACTACAAAAATAGAATGTATGAAAACGTTTTTTATACAGGTGAATATACTATAGGGAATAATGTGTTACTGTATAGAGCTTCGCTGATAAGAAAACCCTTATCACTTGCAGCTCGTTTCACCCCTCTACTGCCCATAAAGGCCCGATTGGTTCAACTAATAATCAGTGGGAGTAAAGCGTTCACACTGATTAAAGTTTCACTTTATTTTAATTTTGAGAATGATGGTGATTTTTTATGTTGAAAGTAAAACGTCCATTTGATGCCTATTTAGATGAAATGAATAAAATTACAATTTTGCTCCCGCATGCGTATGGAACAAGCCGGACATTTCGTTTACAAGAAGGAAGCAATGTGAAAGAGTTACCGATTGTTCATACTATTGCTCTTCCAGATGCAACGAAGTATGAATGTTTTATAGAAGAGCCGATAGATGTGGGGAAGTATTATACAGTACGGGATGAACGGAATGAAGAAACAGATTTACAAATAGGCGCTGTGATTCGAACAGTAGTTTTCGATGAAAAATATTATTACGAAGGTACCGACTTAGGTGCTGTGTATAAAAAAGAAGAAACAATATTTAAAGTATGGGCTCCGACTGCAAGGCTTGCGAAAGTACGGATTTATAAAAGTGATAAAGAATATATTGATTATGAAATGTACAGAGAAGAAAACGGAGTGTGGATTCATACATTACAAGGTGATCATGATGGAGCACGATATACATTCCTTGTTTGTATTAATTTAATATGGAACGAAGCGGTTGACCCTTATGCAAAGTCTGCGACGATAAATGGAAAATACGGCGTCGTTATCGATTTGGAAAAAACGAATGTGACAAAACGAGTAGAATTATCACCATTACAGTCAATGACAGATGCCATATTGTATGAACTGCATATTCGTGACGCTACTATTCACCCAAACAGTGGGGTGAATAAGAAAGGAACATATAAAGGGCTAATGGAAGAGGAGACAGTAGGGCGAAATGGGACATTAACAGGATTGTCTCATATAAAAGATTTAGGCGTTACACATGTTGAACTATTACCTTTACATTGTTTTGGTGGTATAGATGAAGTGAATCCTGCTTCCGCATATAATTGGGGCTACAATCCGTTATATTACAATATACCAACAGGATTTTATGTTACAAACCTTTCTGATCCATATAACAGGATAGTAGAGTGTAAACAACTAATTGAAACATTTCATGATCACGGCATCAGGGTGATTATAGATGTTGTATATAATCATGTTTATGAAAGAGAATTATCATCATTTGAGAAGCTTGTCCCGGGATATTATTTTCGTCATGGGGAAGACGGTATGCCTTCTAATGGGACGGGAGTTGGAAATGATATAGCATCTGAACGGAAAATGATGAGGAAATTTATTATAGAATCTGTTTTATATTGGCTTACTGAATACAATGTTGATGGATTCCGATTTGATTTAATGGGAATTTTAGATGTTGAAACGATGAATGAATTAGAAAAAGAAGTACGAAAAATAAAGCAGGATGCGCTGTTATTAGGTGAAGGATGGGATTTACAAACACCGATTCCTCTTGAAGAGAAAGCAACGTTAAATAATGCGAATAAAATGCCATGTATCGCACAGTTTAATGATCAATTTCGTGATGGAATAAAAGGAAGTACTTTTAATATTAATAAACGTGGCTTTGCATTTGGTGGGCATGTAGATTGTAATCATTTGCAGTATATAGTAGCTGGTAGCCTTTTAAGTATGAAAGAAACAGGATTGTTCCTAGAGCCAATGCAAAGCATCAACTATGTAGAATGTCATGACAATATGACGATGTGGGATAAACTAGTGCAAAGTAATCCAGAATCAGAAGAAATTTTGAAAAGGCGTCATCGTTTAGCAACTGCAATGGTTATTCTTTCACAAGGGATTCCTTTCTTACATGCGGGGCAAGAATTTTATCGTACGAAGCAAGGGAATGAAAATAGTTATAATGCAAATGATGAAATTAATCAATTAGATTGGGATCAAAAAGAGAAAGAGATGGAGACCGTTAACTATATAAAAGGGTTAATTGCGATTCGCAAAGGGCACGGGGCATTCCGATTACAAAATGCAGACCTTATAAAAACGCATATGACTTTTTTGCAAACATCTACAGAAGTACTGGCATACCACCTAGAGCATGTAGAATTATTTGGACCGTGGAAAGAGATTGTAGTTTTATTTAATAGCGGTTTAGAAGCTAAAACGGTGCAGCTTCCAAAAGAAGAAACGTGGCATGTGTTAGTAAACGAAAAGCAAGCGAAAATAGAGCCAATTTCTTCATTTAGAGGAAAGGAACTTCAATTGGCTCCAATTAGCACGTATATATTGACGATAATGTGACAAATCGCTACTTGACGATGAGAATGTAATAAATGTAGAATTGACAAAGGTGACGATTTTCATAAGTTGTCATTCTATGATTGATTTTGTAAAATAAACTAGAAGAACAGGTGATTTATCCTGTTTTCGGCTTATGCCAAGTTTTTTCATTCAAATACAGTAAAATATATGAATCCACAACATGTGTAGAAATGTTGCGGTTTTTCTTTTCATAACTATAAAAGATAAGGATTTGTTAACGGGTAATGAATATGGAATGGTTGGAACAATTATTAGGAAAAGAGTGGAGTCTTATACCGGCTGGTGGAGTAACGGGCGATGCATATATTGCGCAAAACGGACAACAAAAGTTATTTTTAAAGCGGAATACATCGCCCTTTTTAGCGGTATTGTCAGCAGAAGGAATTGTTCCAAAATTACTTTGGACAAGAAGGGTAACGAACGGTGATGTAATTTCTGCTCAAAAATGGCTTCCGGGACAGAAGTTAGAGCCAGAGGATATGAAACTAGAACGTGTTGCGAAACTTTTGAAGAAAATACACTCCTCTAAAGCGCTTGTGCAGATGATTCAAAGGCTAGGAAAGCAGCCGCTTCATGCGCAAGAGTTATTACAACAATTACAGCTCGTTTTAAGAGGAGATATAAGAGTTGATGAAACAATTCAGCAAGGTCTTCAATATTTAACGGAGTCATTAAAAGATATTGAGTACAATGAATTCGTTGTATGCCATTGTGATGTAAACCATAACAATTGGATATTGTCGGACGAAGATGAATTGTTTTTAATTGATTGGGATGGGGCTGTTATTGCTGACCCAGCTTTAGATCTTGGTATGTTATTATATTGGTATGTTCCGCGCCATGAATGGAGTGAGTGGCTCGGATATTATGAGATTGAACTAGATGAATCATTGCTTAGGCGTATGAGATGGTATGTGATAGCACAAACGATTTTATCTATGCAATGGCACACAACAAAAAAGCAGCAAGCAGAAGCTAAATATTGGCATCAATATTTACAGCAACTACTTGCTTCAGAATAATACTTAAGAAAAATTGTCCATTCCAGCAATCCACTGAGTAAGTTGTTCTTGATTATTGGAAATATGGTTGTCCAAATTAGAGGAAGATTTACCCGATTGACTATAAGAATATACATCGTTTAGCATTACTTTAGTGTCACTACTTATACTATCGTTTGCGAGTAACGATTGAATGAGTCGCTCTAATTGCTCGCATTCAGAAACTGTCCCGCAGCAATCACTTTGATGGTTGATTAAAATATCTTTTAACACTTCTAATTGATGCTGTTGATTAATTGGCATGAACGGATCATCCTTTCGAGTGTTTTTCTCTCCCTAGAAATGTAAGAGAAAAAGCTGTTTCGTCATGGAATGTTTAATGCTTTATGTAGTTTTTATCAAAATGGTACATCTTATACTTGAAAGAAACGGACCGAGTGCTCGTACGTACTTGGTTTTTTGTTTGATAGATTGATTAAAACAGAAAGAAGGAATTTTTCCTTTAAAATAGTTTTGTAAAGAGAGGGAGACATCTATGCGTTTAAGACATAAGCCTTATGCAATGGATCGAATTAATGAGTATTCACATATCGTAATTGGAAACCCAGAGGAGAGCGCTGGTAACTGGAAAGAAATATTTGGAAATGAACAGCCAATTCATATTGAAGTAGGTACAGGACGTGGCCGCTTTATGTATGATATGGCAAAAGCAAATCCGCATATTAACTATATTGGAATTGAAAAATTCACAAGTGTTGTTGTAGATGCACTTGATAAATTAATTGAAGAAGAAGTACCGAACTTAAAGTTAATTAATAAAGATGCTGAAGATTTAACAGTTTTCTTTGCGAAAGGTGAAATTGACCGCGTTTATTTAAACTTCTCAGATCCATGGCCGAAGAATCGTCATACGAAGCGTCGTTTAACGTATAAAACATTTTTACGCAATTATGAAGAAGTGTTAGTAGATGGCGGAGAAATTCATTTCAAAACTGATAACCAAGGTTTATTTGAATATTCTATTATGAGTATGGCTGAGTATGGTATGTTATTAACTTACCTTAGCCTAGATCTTCATAATAGTGATTATGAAGGAAACATTATGACAGAATACGAAGAGAAATTTTCTAGTAAAGGTCATCGTATTTATCGAGTTGAAGCAAAATATCGTACGGAACCTATGCAGTAATGCATAGGTTTTTTATACGAAAAAATAATCGGAATATTATGTTAAAATTAAATGGAAAAGGGGGATGGGATATGGAACAGTTACAAATTGGAAATATAAAAGTGACGTGGCTAAAAGGTGGGAATACACATTTAGATGGAGGCGCGATGTTTGGAGTTGTGCCAAAAGTACTTTGGTCACGAAAATATAAACATAATGATACAAATCATATTTATTTACGAACAGATCCGTTACTCTTACAAACGAAAGAAGGAAACATGCTTATTGATTCAGGGATAGGGAATGGTAAATTGAATGAGAAAATGAAGCGGAATCAAGGTGTAACAGAAGAATCATCAGTTAAGGAATCTTTAGAAAAATTGGGACTGCATAATGAAGATATTCATTATGTCTTAATGACGCATCTTCATTTTGACCATGCATCTGGTTTAACAAAATGGGAGGGAAATCACCTTGTTCCGGCGTTTCCGAACGCAACGATTTATGTAAGTGAGACTGAATGGAATGAAATGAAAAATCCGAATGTTAGATCGCGTAATACATATTGGAAGGAAAATTGGGAGCCAATCGTTGATAAGATTGTTACGTTCAGGAAAGAAATAGAAATTACGGATGAAATAAAGATGGTGCATACGGGTGGTCATAGCGATGGACATGCCGTTGTCGTCCTTGAAAGTCAGGGTGAAACGATGCTTCATTTAGCGGATATTTTACCGACGCATGCACATCAAAATGTATTATGGGTAATGGCATACGATGACTATCCAATGACATCGATTGAACATAAACAAAAGTGGATGAAGTATGGTACTGAAAAAGAGGCGTGGTTTACTTTTTATCATGATGCATATTACCGTGCAGTAAAGTGGAATGAGGAAGGGCATATAGTGGAGAAGATAGAGAGAAAAACAAATATAGAAGCTTAATATTAATAAGAGGAAGGTGTCCAAAAATATTTATTGGAACAATCTCCACTTATTATGTATTGCTGTTATTATCAGCTTTTGTTGGTAATTCTAAAAAAAAAGAGGTTCACCTAAGGGGAAACCTCTTTTTATGCTGCTATAACCTCTAAAACAGTACCTGTTTTAGCATCAACTAAAAATTCAAATCGTTCTTGTATTTCATCTAACATCGTTGTAAGACCGCCGCGATAAACTTCGTACGCGACATCATATTTTTCAAATGCCTCCGGAACCATATGTACCCAAGAGCCAGTAATTTCACCTTTATGACTTAATGCTTGTTTCACCATTTTTAATGCTTTTTCTGAAGAAATATGGGATTGTTCTTGTACTTTGTTTGCAACGAAATAACCAGCTGCGAACCCAACGCCAAGACCTGTGACTAAACCTTTCCAGCTCATATATTCACCTCAATTCTGTAAAATAAAAATAGTGTACCAATAATAATTATAATGCAAATGCAACTAAAAAAGAAGAAACTAGAAACATTTCGAAAATTTCGTTACAATAAAAGAGGTATTCTACTAAGGTTTGAAAGAAGGGGACTTCGTGAATAAAGAGACATTACAATTATTTCGTACGTTAACAGAATTACAAGGTGCATCAGGTTTTGAACATGATGTGCGCAGTTTTATGAAGCAAGAATTAAGCAAATATGCTGATGAGATTGTGCAAGACGGTTTAGGTAGCGTATTTGGTCTGAAAAAAGGGGACGAAACTGGCCCGCGCGTTCTTGTAGCAGGTCATATGGATGAAGTAGGTTTCATGGTTACGCAAATTACGAAAAATGGGATGCTTCGTTTTCAAACGTTAGGTGGCTGGTGGAGCCAAGTACTATTAGCTCAGCGTGTACAAGTTATGACGAAGAATGGTCCTGTTATTGGGGTTGTTGGTTCCATTCCTCCTCATTTATTAAGTGATGCGCAACGTGCAAAACCGATGGATATAAAAAATATGTTAATTGATATAGGTGCAGATAGTTATGAAGATGCGATTGAAATTGGCATAAAGCCAGGGCAACAAATCGTTCCAATCTGCCCATTCACGCCAATGGCAAATGAAAAGAAAATTATGGCGAAAGCTTGGGACAACCGCTATGGATGTGGCCTTGCTATCGAATTGCTAAAAGAATTAAAAGATGAAACATTACCAAACACATTATACTCTGGTGCGACTGTACAAGAAGAAGTAGGTCTTCGCGGAGCACAAACTGCTGCAAATATGATTCAACCAGATATTTTCTATGCGCTTGATGCAAGTCCAGCAAATGATGCATCTGGTGATAAGACGCAGTTCGGTCAATTAGGAAAAGGCGCTCTTCTTCGTATTTATGACCGTACAATGGTAACACATAGAGGAATGCGCGAATTCATTTTAGATACAGCAGAAACACATAACATTCCGTACCAATACTTTATTTCACAAGGTGGTACAGATGCGGGCCGTGTGCATACAAGTAACTCTGGTATCCCATCAGCAGTAATTGGTGTTTGTGCACGCTACATTCATACACATGCTTCTATTTTACATGTTGATGATTATGCGGCAGCGAAGGAATTAATTACGAAGCTTGTGAGAGCAACGGACAAAACGACGTTAGAGACAATTAAGAATAACGCGTAAAGAGGAAGGGTGAAAAACCCTTCTTTTTTTAGGTTGAATAGATGACCCAGCGATGAATGGGAGCGATCAGTGCCTAGTTGGTGTTCGAGCGATGTATTAAGACCGCGGATAGGAAGAGAGAGGAAGGCTGTTTTTGGAAAACCTTTTCTTTTTTTAGGTGGGAGAGATGATACAGAGATGCGTGTGTGCGGTCAGGCGCACTACGGTATAAATCTCAGTCATTAAGACTGATTTGGTGTTCGAGGCTAGTATTAGGATAGAATGATGAATTTATATAGAGGTGAATGAAATGAAGGTAGTAGTTGGATCGAAGAATAAGACGAAGGTTGGGGCTGTGGAGAAGGTTTGGGAAGATGCTGAAATTACATCTCTTTCTGTTCCATCAGGAGTAGCAAATCAGCCTTTTTCAGATGAAGAGACGATGCAAGGAGCAGTAAATAGAGCGAAGAGAGCATTGCAGGAAGGTGCAGCTCATATCGGCATTGGGCTAGAAGGCGGCGTTATGAAAACGGAGCATGGGTTATTTATGTGTAACTGGGGTGCTTTAGCGACGATTGAAGGTAAAACATTTGTTGCGGGCGGGGCGCGTATTAAGTTACCAGACGATTTTTTAGCACCGCTTGAAGAAGGAAAAGAGCTAAGTGAAGTGATGGAAGAGTTTGTAGAGCGAGAAGATATTCGTAGTCACGAAGGTGCTATCGGTATTTTTACAGATGATTATGTCGACCGAACGGAATTATTTGTACACGTTGTTAAGTTACTTGTTGGGCAATATAAGTATGATGAAAAGCAATCATAAACCTTGCACCATGCGCGATGTATGGTAGTATAAAGAAAAGATTATAGTGTGAAAAAGTGCACTCGTTAGAGGAGGAAATATAGATGAAATCATTAGAAAGCATGGAACAATTCCAAGAATTAAAAAATGAAGAGAATGTAGTCTTCATGTTCTCAGCAGAATGGTGCCCAGATTGCCGTTTCGTTGATCCATTTATGCCAGAAGTAGAAGAGAAGTATAGTGATTTCTCATTTTACTATGTAGATCGTGATGAATTTATTGATTTATGCGTGAAAGTAGACGTATTTGGCATTCCAAGCTTTGTAGCGTACAATAAAGGTGAAGAAACTGGACGCTATGTAAATAAAGATCGTAAAACACAAGAGCAAATCGAAGAGTTTATTGAAGGTTTAAAATAAGACAATTAGCCAATTGAATTGTAAAAACAACCTCTACCTTCGCGGGGGAGGTTATTTTTTTGGAAGGGAGGAAAAAGAGATGAAAATGACAAGTAAAAAGATGAAAGACGAGTTAATGAAGAAATTATCTCGACCAGAATGGGACTTTCATTATGATAGCGAGAAAGAAGTTCTTCGTATTGAACAAACAGACTCGAAAAAAGGTATTAACGTATCACTTCCAGGAGTAGTTGCAAAATGGGAAGTGAACAAAGAAAAAGCAATTGAAGAGGTCGCTTATTACGTACAAGAAGCGCTAATTGCAATGCATAAAGAAGAAAATAGCACGGCGAAAATTTTACCTGTTATTCGCTCTACTTCTTTCCCGAAACAATCAGAAGAAGGAAATCCGTTTATGATGACGGACCATACGGCGGAAACACGTATTTACTATGCGCTAGATTCTAATAAAACGTATCGATTAATTAATGAGCGCTTATTGCAAAAATTAGAGCTTACAGAGGAACAAGTACGTGAAATGGCATTATTTAATGCTCGCTCATTAGGCTATGAATTTAAGCAGGAGACAGTAGCAGGTAATACATTCTACTTTTTAAACACAAATGATGGATACGATGCGAGTCGTATTTTAAACGAATCGTTACTACATTCGATGCGTGAAAAGATCTCTGGTGATATGGTTGTTGCAGTTCCTCACCAAGATGTATTAATTATTGCTGATATCGTCAACGAAATCGGTTATGATATTATTGCACAAATGACAATGAAATTTTTTGCCGAAGGGCATGTTCCGATTACATCACTTTCATTCGTATATGAAGATGGGGATTTTGAACCAATCTTTATTTTAGCGAAGAATCGGAAGAAGACAGATGGAAAAGAGAAAGGATGAACGAAGTGAACGTTTTTTACAACCTTGAAGGAATTGGTGACACTTTAATTGTTACCTTACAAGATATTACTTTAGAAAACCGTACATTTGACCGCAAAGGAGATGTTGCTCGCGTATACGATCGTGAAAGCAACGTAACAGCAGGATTCAACATCTTTAATGCGTCTTCTTATGTAGAAGTAACAGACAACGGAAACGTTACATTAACGAAAGAGTTTGTTGAAAAAATTAACGGAATTTTAGCGAAGAATGGCTTTGAAGAAAAAGTAGAAGCTGATTTCACGCCGAAATTTGTTGTAGGCTATGTAGCTGAAAAAGAGAAGCATCCAAATGCTGATAAATTAAACATTTGTACAGTAGAAATCGGTACAGAAACATTACAAATCGTATGTGGTGCACCAAACGTTGACGCAGGACAAAAAGTTGTTGTTGCAAAAATCGGTGCTGTAATGCCAAGTGGTATGTTAATTAAACCAGCTGAACTTCGCGGTGTTCCTTCTTCTGGAATGATTTGCTCTGCACGTGAGTTAGAGCTTCCAGATGCTCCAGAAGAAAAAGGTATTCTTGTATTAGAAGATAGCTTTGAAGTTGGACAAGAATTTAAATTTTAATTGATGTTAGAAAAAGTAGTCTCGCATATGTGAGGCTATTTTTTTGTGCGAAATTCCTAGGATTGTAACGTTTCCTCTCAAAATCCATATTGTATTTCAAAAATGGATTAGGTAAAATTTAGAAAAAAGAAGGGGGTAGACGTATGAAACAACAACCAAAAATTGCAGAACTTCTGAAACGAATTGAAACTTCAAAACAGCAAGATATCGAGTTAGGTTCCTATGAAATATATGTGTTTAGTGAAAGTGAATTAGAAAAAGGGCAAATCGGTTACCGATATGATAAACATAAAAATTCATTAATAAGCAATGAAAGCGGAAAATGGCAAGAAGGATGGATTGTTTTCGGATATGAAACGGATATGGGAGATCCTGTTTTCGTTAATGTAGATGAAGATACTTACCCTGTTTATACAGCTGAGCGAGGTACGGAAACGTGGCAACCGATTTATATCGGAAGTATGGATGAGATTATAAAACAATTATAAGAAATACTTTGAGCCCGGTGCAAAGTGATAGGAGAGAAAAATGAAGTATATAAAAATAATGAGCGCTATTGCAGTCATTGGAATATATATGGGAGGTTGTTCGCAAGAAGAGCCGAAAAAAGAAACAATATCTTCTATACAAGAAAAAAACAAAGATAACAAGGAAGACGCACCGGTAGAAAAGCAGCAAGAAGAACAAGAAAAGAAAGAACAGCCGCAAGCAATTCAAACGAATGAGGAAGTGGAACATAAGCAGGAGGAAGTGCCGGCCGAGGAAAAGAAAGAGGAAACGACACCGCTACAGCCAACTGAGCAACCAGTACAAAATAATGAACAAAAAGTAGAGAGTAATGAAAAACAAGAAAAGTTTCTCGTCGTTATTGATCCAGGGCATCAACAAAAAGCGAATTTAAATTTAGAGCCAATTGGTCCAGGAGCAACTACGCAAAAATATAAAGTAACAGACGGAACAGCGGGAGTTGTAACGAAAAAGAGGGAATCAGTTCTTGTATTAGAGATGGCTTTTATATTGAAAGAAAAACTGGAAGCAAAAGGTGTACAAGTATTGATGACGAGAACGTCACATGAGGTTGATATAAGTAATAAGGAACGAGCAACATTCGCGAATGATCATAAAGCGAATTTATTTTTGCGCCTTCATGCAGACGGTTCTGAAAACAAAAACCAAAGTGGGTTCGCTGTATTGACGCCAGCAGAAGGAAATCCGTATACGAAAGAGATTTATGCTGAAAGTCTTCAAATCTCTCAAACGATAGTAAATAAAATGAGAGAGAATCATCAAGTGAAAGTAAATGGAATTAAATTTAGGGACGATCTTTCTGGATTTAATTGGGCAAAAGTTCCTGGCGTGCTATTAGAACTTGGATTTATGTCAAACCCTGAAGAAGACAAAAAATTATCTGACTCACAGTATGTAAATTCTTTATTGCAAAGTGTAACGGATAGTGTGGATGAATATCGGAAGGGTAAAGATTAAACGAGGTCTTACATGTAAGACCTCGTTTTTCTATATGAAAAACAATCGTGAATTAGAATATTATGGATAAAACTAATATGCTTAATTTTACCTGCACTTTTTGCCGAATGCTGATACAATAAAGGATGTTACTATTTAGTAGAAAGAGTGGTAAACATGTTAGATTGGATGAAAAAGCTGTTTAACAAAGAGGAAGAAAAAACAGTGATGAATAAAGAAGTACCGGCACAAATTGAAAGTCAGCCGAAAATTCCTCGTGTAAACCACTACACTGAAGCAAGAGAAGCACAAATGGCAAGTCGAAATGCAGGGAAATGTCGTTTTCCATTAATACCAGATAATGGCTTCGATGAGGAGGATGTAAGAGAACTGCCTAACTTTGAAGAACAACCTATTCAAAGGGGAGCATATGAAGAACAGCCTACTCAAAGAGGAATAAAAGTGGAAAGAAGCAGACGACCGTATGTGGAAACAGAAGCACCTACATATGAGGAACCGGAATTGCAATATGAACCGGAACCAGAGCCTGTCGTAAAAAAAGCATTCGTACCGTCGCAAGAAAGTAACCGTAGACCATTTCGTCCAACAGAAATGATTTCTCCGATTTATGGATATAACCGTCCTTCAGTAGAAACGAAGGTTGTGCAGGAGGAAGAAAAGGAAAGAGAAGATCTTGAAATATCTGTTGAAGGAAAAGCTGTTGTTGACGCATGGTTAGAGAAAAAGGGATATACATTATCTGACTTTTCGGGAGTTCTACAAGGAAGTTCATCTGTTAAGAACGGAGTGAACGAACGAAGTAATAAAGTAGAAGAAAAATCGGTTGTGGATACATGGTTAGAGAAAAACGGTTACGAAGTTGAACGTCAAGCCCCTTCATTAGAAGAAAGCCTAAGTGATGATTTGCTTCATAAAACAGTAGGACAGCATGTGGAAAAAGAGGCTACAATTGTACAAGCCTTGAAGCAGGAGCAAGATGTAGTGGCGTTATCATCTACAGAAGATAACGAAGAAACTTTACAAGAAGAGTCAATAGATTCTAAAGTAGAGCATGTGTATTCGATATTAACAGAAGAAAATGAATGTAATACAGAAATAGAAGAAACTGTTGCTGAAGTTGCAGCAAATCAAGTCGAAGAAGAAACCTTAGAAGATGTAGTGATTGTAAAAGCAGATGAAAAGCTTGAAGAAACAATTACTGTAGAAATACCAGATGCTTTTGAAGAAGCTAAGGAAGCAGAAGAAGTTGTGGAATTAGAAGCAACTGAGGAAGTAATAGAAGAAGTTGTGGAATTAGAGAAATCTGAGGAAGCGACAGAAGAAGTTGTGGAATTAGAGAAACCTGAGGAAGCGACAGAAGAAGTTGTGGAATTAGAAGAAGCTAAGGAAGCGACAGAAGAAGTTGTGGAATTAGAGGAAGCTGAGGAAGCGATAGAAGAAGTTGTGGAATTAGAGGAAGCTGAGGAAGCGATAGAAGAAGTTGTGGAATTAGAGAAATCTGAGGAAGCGACAGAAGAAGTTGCGGAGTTAGAAGAATCTAAAGAAGCAGAAGAAGTTGCGGAGTTAGAGGAATCTAAAGAAGCAGAAGAAGTTGCGGAGTTAGAAGAAGCTAAGGAAGCAGAAGAAGTTGTGGAATTAGAGGAATCTAAAGAAGCAGAAGAAGTTGCGGAGTTAGAAGAAGCTAAGGAAGCAGAAGAGGTTGTGGAATTAGAAGAATCTGAGGAAGCAGAAGAAGTTGCGGAGTTAGAAGAATCTAAAGAAGCAGAAGAAGTTGCGGAGTTAGAGGAATCTAAAGAAGCAGAAGAAGTTGCGGAGTTAGAAGAAGCTAAGGAAGCAGAAGAAGTTGTGGAATTAGAGGAATCTAAAGAAGCAGAAGAAGTTGCGGAGTTAGAAGAAGCTAAGGAAGCAGAAGAAGTTGTGGAATTAGAGGAATCTAAAGAAGCAGAAGAAGTTGCGGAGTTAGAAGAAGCTAAGGAAGCAGAAGAGGTTGTGGAATTAGAAGAATCTGAGGAAGAAGAAGAAGTTGTGGAGTTAGAAGAATCTGAGGAAGCAGAAGAAGCTGTGGAATTAGAGGAATCTAAGGAAATAGAATCAGTTACGGAATTCGCATTAGAGGAAACACCGCAAGAAGAAGTAATTGAAGAAACGATGAATACAGAGTCGTTAGAAAATATAGCAGTTGAAGAGCAACCAGTGATTTCTCAGCAAGAAACAATTGAGTTCATGGAAGAAAGTGAAGTATTCGTACCAGTTTCAGAAGCAGATGAGCAAACGAAGAAAGATGTTCAAAGCTTTGCGAATGTTTTAATTGAAGAAGCTGAAGAAAAGAAACAAGTTGTTGAAGAACAGCCTGCTGCACAAAAAGAAGAGCCGAAACGTGAGAAAAAGCGTCATGTTCCATTTAACGTTGTCATGTTAAAACAAGACAGAAAGAAGTTAATGGAAAGACATGCGGTACGAACGAACGTAACGCAATCTACTGTGGGTGAACGAGTAACGGAAAAACCAATGCAGCAAGTAGCGGTAGAAGCTCAAGTGGAAGAAAAACCGATGCAGCAAGTGGTAGTGGAACCGCAAGTGGAAGAAAAACCGATGCAGCAAGTGGTAGTAGAACCACAAGTGGAAGAAAGTCCAGTGCAGCAAGTGATAGTAGAACCACAAATGGAAGAAAAGCCAATGCAGCAAATGGTAGTAGAACCACAAGTGGAAGAAAAACCAATGCAGCAAGTAGCGGTAGAAGCTCAAGTGGAAGAAAAGCCAATGCAGCAAGTGGTAGTAGAAGCTCAAGTGGAAGAAAAACCGATGCAGCAAGTGGTAGTAGAAGCTCAAGTGGAAGAAAAACCAATGCAGCAAGTGGTAGTAGAAGCTCAAGTGGAAGAAAAGCCAATGCAACAAGTACAAGAGCCAATTTCAAGTACGGAAGTACAAGAGAAAGCATATGTTGTAAATCAAAAAGAGAATGATATGCGCAACGTACTACAAGCGCCACCGAAGTATGAACTTCCGCCATTAACGTTGTTGTCAATTCCACAGCAGGCAGCATTAGATAATACGGAGTGGCTAGAAGAACAGGAAGAATTATTAAATACGACATTTAATAATTTCCATGTTGGAGCACATGTTATTAATGTGTCACAAGGGCCGGCGGTAACTCGTTTTGAAGTACAACCAGACCCAGGTGTGAAAGTAAATAAAATTACAAATTTAAGTGATGATATTAAGTTAAGTTTAGCTGCGAAAGATATTCGAATTGAAGCGCCAATTCCAGGGAAGAGTGCAATTGGAATTGAAGTTCCAAACAAGGAAAGTAAGCCAGTATTCCTGCGTGAAATTTTAAGAAGTCCTGTATTTACAAAGAGTGAATCACCGCTTACAGTTGCGCTGGGGCTTGATATTTCAGGTGATCCAATTGTAACGGATATTCGAAAAATGCCACATGGACTTATTGCGGGTGCAACTGGTTCAGGGAAAAGTGTGTGCATTAACGCGATTTTAACGAGCATTTTATATAAAGCGAAGCCGCATGAAGTGAAGTTGATACTAATTGATCCGAAGATGGTTGAGCTTGCACCATACAATTCTGTTCCACATCTTGTAGCACCTGTTATTACTGACGTAAAAGCAGCTACAGCTGCGTTAAAGTGGGCGGTTGAAGAGATGGAACGTCGTTATGAATTGTTTGCTCATGCTGGTGCTCGTGATTTAACTCGTTACAATACGATTGTAAGTGGTAGAGAAATCCCAGGTGAGACATTACCTTATATTGTAATTGTCATTGACGAGTTAGCGGACTTAATGATGGTTGCTCCTGGTGATGTGGAGGAAGCGATTTGTCGTATTGCACAAAAAGCTCGTGCTTGTGGTATTCACTTATTAGTTGCGACGCAGCGTCCATCTGTAGACGTTATTACAGGTTTAATTAAATCAAACATTCCAACGCGTATTGCGTTTACAGTATCATCTCAAGTTGATTCGCGTACGATTATCGATATTGGGGGCGCGGAGAAGTTACTTGGTCGTGGTGATATGCTATTTTTAGGAAACGGCACATCTAAACCAGTTCGTGTACAAGGTGTATACGTATCAGATGATGAGATTGAAAGAACAGTTGATCATGTGAAAAAGCAAATGAAGCCAAACTACTTATTTAAGCAAGAGGATTTATTAGCAAAATCAGAGCAGAGTGAGTCTGAAGATGAACTATTTTTTGATGCATGTCAATTTGTTGTAGAGCAAGGGGGAGCGTCCACATCTTCTGTACAGAGAAAATTCCGCATAGGTTATAATCGCGCGGCACGTCTAATTGAAGAGATGGAGTCGCAAGGGATTATTTCTGAAGGAAGAGGAACGAAACCGAGAGATGTCCTTATTTCTGAGGATGAATTCGCTGCTATGCAGGAAACAAATGTATAGGAAACGGTTTTGCTGTATACTAAGAGAAAATGTTGGATAGTAAAGTAGGGAGTAAAGCGACATGAAAGAAATTGAATTAAAATTAAAAGGTGAAATAAATCGACTAACAAATAAAACATTTAAATTTGATGAACGTGTTGGAGAAGGCTGGTTCTCTGCCGTTTACTTTTTAAAAACTAGAGAAATCATTGAAGAATTTCGCCCGAAAAGTGTTGTAACAATGCAGTTTTTCCAAAAAGAACATGCAGTTCTTTGCGGAGCAGATGAGGTAATCGCATTGCTACAAACATTTGCCAAAAATCCTGAGGAATTAGAAATTCATTCTTTAAAGGATGGCGATAATATTAGTCCGTTTGAAACAGTTTTAACAATTCATGGTCCTTATGAATACTTCGGCTTTTTAGAAGGTGTAATTGATGGGATTTTAGCTCGTCGTACATCAGTTGCGACAAACGTATATAACGTTGTCCAAGCTGCACGTAGTGTAGATAAAGAAAAACCGGTTATTTTCATGGGAGATCGTGACGATCATTATACGCAACAAGCTGGTGACGGCTATGCGGCATACATCGGAGGTATGAGCGCGCAAGCGACGCATGCAATGAATGAATGGTGGGGCAGAAGTGGTATGGGGACAATGCCTCACGCTTTAATTCAAATGTTTAATGGTGATGTTGTTGAAGCTGCAAAGGCATATCATAAAAAATTCCCAGAAGATGAATTAGTCGTACTAATTGATTATAACAATGATGTCATTACAGATGCACTTCGCGTAGCGCGTGAATTTGGATCAACATTAAAAGGTGTACGTGTCGATACGTCTCGCACAATGATTGATCAATACTTCATTCGTCACCCAGAAGTACTTGGAACATTCGATCCACGTGGTGTAAATCCATCACTTGTATTTGCACTTCGTAAGGCTCTTGATGAGGAAGGGTTCCAACATGTAGATATCGTTGTAACTGGTGGGTTTGATGAGAAGCGTATTCGTGAATTTGAAGCTCAAAATGTTCCTGTCGATATATACGGAGTAGGAAGTAGCTTATTAAAAATGAATATTGGTTTTACTGGTGATAACGTAGAATTAAATGGAAAACCAGAAGCAAAAGCTGGTCGTAAATACCGTCCAAATTCACGTCTAGAGCGTGTTCAATTAGAAACAAAAGAAGATATGTAAAAGCGAGAAAAACTGATAGGTGATTGACCCTATCAGTTTTTCTGTTATCATAGTATAGCGGCTTGTTTTTTGCTATAATAAATGTGTTATGGACATAAAAGAAGTACGTACGAGTTTATCACTGATAAGTGAATATAAAAAGAAATTCACTGCATCAGAAATGTATGATGATTACCAAAATAAGAAAAGATTCATATACTGTCTTATAGATAGGCCGTTGTATTAGTTCGAAATGTTGGAGGTTCTTTAAGATGACAGTTTACCATTTTGTAGGAATTAAAGGAACAGGAATGAGTTCATTAGCACAAATTCTTCATGACATGAAGCATACTGTTCAAGGGTCTGATTATGAAAAGCGTTTCTTTACACAAACAGCATTGGAAAAGCGTGGTATTTCCATCCTTCCTTTTGATAAGAATAATATTAAAGAAGGACAAGTGATTATCGCAGGAAATGCATTTCCTGATACGCATGAAGAAATCGTAGCAGCAAAAGAATTAAATATCCCAGTACATCGTTACCATCACTTCTTAGGTGATCTTATGAATCAGTACACAAGTGTTGCTGTAACTGGTGCACATGGAAAAACATCAACAACTGGTTTGTTAGCCCATGTAATGCAAGGTGCACACCCAACATCATACCTTATTGGAGATGGAACGGGGCATGGGGTAGAAAATAGTAAGTATTTTGTATTTGAAGCTTGTGAGTATCGTCGTCATTTCTTGTCTTACTATCCAGACTATGCAATCATGACAAATATCGATTTCGATCACCCAGATTATTTTGCAGACATCAATGATGTATTTAATGCATTCCAAGAGATGGCATTGCAAGTGAAAAAAGGTATTATTGCATGTGGTGATGATGAAGAACTTCAAAAAGTTCAAGCGAAAGTACCTGTTATTTTCTATGGATTTGGAGAAGATAATGATTTCCAAGCACGTAACATTCAAAAGAGAACTGATGGTACTATATTCGATGTATTCGTTCGTAATACGTATTATGACACGTTCAAAATTACAGGATACGGCGATCACAGCGTATTAAATGCATTAGCAGTAATCGCGCTTTGTCATTATGAAAACGTTGATGTAGAAGCAGTTAAGCATCAGCTAACAACTTTTGAAGGCGTAAAACGTCGCTTTAATGAAAAGCCAATGGGAGAACAAGTTATCATTGATGACTATGCACACCATCCGACAGAAATTAATGCAACGATTGAAGCAGCTCGTCAAAAACATCCAGAGCGTGAAGTTGTCGCTGTATTCCAACCACATACATTCTCACGTACAGAGAAATTTTTAGATGAGTTCGCGGAAAGCTTAAGTAAAGCTGACCAAGTATACTTATGTGATATTTTCGGATCAGCACGTGAAAACAAAGGTGAATTAACAATTGAAGATCTGCAAAAACGTATCGATGGCGCAGAACTAATTACAGATACAACAACGGATGTGTTAAAGAAACATAAAAACGGCGTTCTTATTTTCATGGGCGCAGGTGACATCCAAAAATTCGAAGCAGCTTACGTAAAAGAAGTTCAAGTTGCAGAGAAGTAATAGAAAAGACGCATAGCTTGGCTGTGCGTCTTTTTTTGTTGTGTTCGATTTTTATTTATGTATTGACCTAGAGTTAGCTCTAGGTTGTAAGATGAATATGTAAAAACAAGGGGGAGAAAACATGTATAAAATCGGTGAAGTAGCAGAGCTAACAGGGATGGGTATTCATACTTTGCGCTATTATGAGAAACTAGGTTTATTGCCACCACCAACGCGAAATAGTGGTATTCGTCAGTATACAGAAGGTGATGTGCGCCTGTTAAAATTTTTATATTCATTAAAGCAAACTGGAATGTCTTTAGAAGAGATGGCTGAGTTTGCAAGTGACGGATGTATTATAGAGGAGATTAGACAGCGGGAAGAGGAAGTACCTGCGAAAATAAAAAAGAGGATTTCAATTTTAACAACACACTTAGATCGTTTAAAGGAACAGCAGGAGCAATTGCAAAAAGTAGTTTTGTTAACAGAGGAGAAGTTAGAAATTTATTATGGTTTTCTAGAAGAGAAAAACTCGGAGGCCAACAATGAAGAATAAAGTATACGCTCAGTTACTAGGGTTTGCGATTTTCACTGGTGGAACATTTAATGCTTCGAAATATGCGGTGCAATATTTCGAAGCGATTCATATAGCGGCATGGCGTTTTGGGATTGCTGCATTTGTGATGTTATGTCTGTTAAAAATACGAAAAGATTTTGAGGTGGAGGTATGGAGGCAGAATAGGGCTTATTACCTCTTGCTGGGTATTTTTGGTATATTTGGTTTTAACTTCTTTTTCTTTTTAGGTATGAAACATACAGAAGCTGTTAATGGTGCACTTATTATGGCGACGAATCCGCTCGTTACGACGCTGTTAGCAAGTGTTATTTTACGAGAAAAAATTATAAAGCGCCAAGGTATTGGAATGTTACTTGCATTACTTGGTGTTGTTTTTGTACTTACACAAGGTTCGTTTACAATACTACAAAGCTTATCATTTTCAAAAGGGGATTTTTATATTTTATTAGGGAATATTTGCTGGGCGTTATACGGTGTACTAGGCAGAAGGTTTATTAAAACTGGTAGCCCAATACAAACTACGACATATACGATGACGATTGGTGCTCTTGCCTTTATTGTGATATCTGTCACTCAAAAAAGTATAGTACCAGTTTTGGAAATTCCTTTGTTAGCTTGGGGAGCGATTCTCTTTATGGCAATTGGAATGAGTGTGCTCGGTTACTTATGGTGGAATAATGGAATTGCTCAAATTGGGGCAGCGAGAACATCATTATTTTTTAATGTAGTGCCTGTTGTTACAATGATTATTTCTTTTATTGAAGGAGTAAATATAACACCCGCACAATCTGTAGGAATGATATTGGTTGTTACGGGAGTATTATATTCTTCTGGTTTTATACAAATAAAACCGAAAAAAGTGTGAATATTCAACATTTTGCACCTGTAAGTGTTAGAATAATAAGAAAAATAAAAAGGGGCTAAAAACATGTTCACACTTCGAGTAGATGACGAAATCGAACTACAACTATTAGAAAAACATCATAAAGAGGGACTATATGAATTAATAGATCAAAATCGTAATCATTTAAGAAGATGGCTTCCGTGGGTAGATGGGACGAAATCAGCTGATGCGTATAATGAGATTTTTCCGATGTGGTTAAAGAAATTTGCAGAGGGCGATGGGTTTGAGGCTGGTATACGTTATAAAGGAAAGCTCGTTGGGATGGTGGGGATTCATCCGGTGAGCTGGGGTAAGAAAGCTACGAGTCTTGGTTATTATCTTGCAGAAGATGCTGGCGCGAAAGGTATTATGACGCGAAGTGTGAAGACTGTGCTTCATTACGCATTTGATAATTTAAAGCTGAATAAAATTGAAATTCGTTGCGGTGTTGAAAATGCGAAAAGTCGTGCGATTCCAGAACGTTTAGGTTTTAAATTAGATGGTATTTTAAGAGATGAAGAATGGATATATGATCATTTCCAAGATATCGCTGTGTATAGTTTACTAGCTTCAGAATGGAAGAAGATTCGATGAACGAGAAGATTTGTATTATTCCGTATGAAAGTATGTTTCAAGAGGAAGTAGTAGATCTTATCGTTCATATTCAGCGAAAAGAGTACAATGTCCCTATTACGAAAGAAGAGCAGCCGGACTTACTTGAAATAGAAACGTTCTATCAAAGGGACAACGGAAATTTTTGGGTAGCAACTTATGATGGGAAAGTAGTTGGAACGGTAGCTTTATTAGATATTGGAAAGCATCAAGTAGCGCTAAGAAAAATGTTCGTGAAGAAAGAGTTCCGCGGAAAAGAATGGGGCGCATCACATACGCTACTTCAAACGGCAATTTCTTGGGCGAAAGAAAAGAACTTGGAAGACATTTATTTAGGAACAACAGTTAAATTTCTAGCAGCACACCGTTTCTACGAAAAGAATGGTTTTCAAAGCGTGAGTATAGAAGAGTTGCCAAAAAGTTTTCCAGTGCTAGAGGTAGATAAGAAATTTTATAGGTATACTGTTTAAAAAGGTCATTCATAAATGGCCTTTTTTATGAACTGAAATGGAAAATATGGTATAATTTGGTTAGGGAGGTGCATGTATGGATTTTCCAATTCAAAGAAGTAAGTCAGCGGTAATTTTCGTTAGTCTCACATTAGCTTTTATGTTTGTGTATCCAATTGTCATGCTTTTCACAAATAAAGAGCAGTGGATGTCAGCGTTGATTGGAATGGGTTTATGCTTCATTGTAAATGTACCAATCGTTTGGGAAATATTTATTAAAAAACATAAGGTGGAAAATGGCGTATTAAAGTACGGTATTTTAAATGATGATGTTGTATTAAAAGATATAAGAATTGTTCGTCAAGTTGGGAAATCCCTTGAAATTACGACGAATGCATATAAAGTACATATGATTGCGATGCCGCAAGATATGACAAGTTTTTTGTCACTTGTTGAAAAAGAGAATCCACATGTGAAAATAGAAATGGTAGGTAAGAAATGAAATATGTAAAACTTTTGTCCCGCTATTTGCGGGCAGTAAGACTCCCACCTCAAAATTCGGCTGGAGCAAAGAAGTAAGGTGGGAGATCAACTGCCCGTAAACGCCCGATTGGTGAGGGCTAATAATCAGTGGGGGATGAACAAAACCCCCACTGATTAAAGTTTCACTTTATTTTGTTTGGAAATTTTGTTTGTGCTTGTTGGTTGCACTAGAGTATATATGAAATGGGATCTGCCCTTATATGTTCCAATATTAATAGGTACTATCGCAGTGACGCTTTTATTTTATTTTCATTTCCAGCAAGCAAAAAGCGAGAAAAGTAGCTCCATATAAAGTAGGGGGATTAGAAATGAAAAAAATCTGTATGTTATTTTTATTTTTGCTAACCACATCTATTCTTTTAATAGGATGTAGTGCGAAGAAAGAGAAGTCTGATGTTAGTTTAGAAAAGGCACAAAAAATTGAAATAGAATCGCTTATTGATTTGAGTGATAAAAAAACAATTACTGATAAGAAAGAAATCACAAAGTTGTTTGAATCAATCAAAATGGATGAGTGGGAAATGGAATCGGCTCCTATGGATACTCCGCAAGGGAAAACGTTTAAAATGTATCAAGAGGATACACCGAAATTATTGGATTCGAGTAAAGATAAAAAAGAGTTATATGAAATTGGTACTATGACAGTATATAAAGATGTCCCTTATGTTGAGGTTGAATTGAAAATTAATAAAATAAAAAATAAAAATAGTTTTAAAGTACCAGAAGATGTGGCTAAAAAATTATTAGAGTATTAATGAAAAAGCGCTCGGGATTCTATCCGAGCGCTTTTCATATTATTTTAAGTTCTCTGGGTTTAAAGCTTCTAGTTCAGTTACAACGAAGCGTCCGTCTTTACGGATTAATACGTCGTCGAAGTAAATTTCACCGCCGCCGTATTCAGGGCGCTGAATGCATACTAAATCCCAGTGAATGTTAGAGTTGTTGCCGTTCCATGCATCATCATAAGCTTGTCCAGGTGTGAAGTGGAAGCTGCCATCGATTTTTTCATCGAATAGAATGTCTCCCATTGGATGTAAGATGTATGGGTTTACGCCGATTGCGAACTCACCAACGTAGCGTGCGCCTTCGTCTGTATCGAAGATTTTGTTAATGCGCTCTGAATCGTTTGCAGTTGCATCAACGATTTGGCCATTCTCAAATTTAAGTTGTACATTTTCAAATGTATAGCCGTTGTAAGGTGATGGTGTGTTATAAGAAACTGTACCGTTAACAGAATCGCGAACTGGTGCAGAGTATACTTCACCATCTGGAATGTTTAAATGACCCGAGCATTTAATAGCTGGAATGTCTTTAATAGAGAATGTTAAGTCAGTTCCAGGGCCGGTTAAGCGAACCTTATCTGTTTTATTCATTAATGTAACAAGGCTATCCATCGCCTTATCCATTTTACCGTAGTCTAAGTTACAAACTTCGAAGTAGAAGTCTTCGAAAGCTTCTGTGCTCATTTTAGCAAGCTGCGCCATAGAAGCATTTGGGTAGCGAAGAACAACCCAGCGTGTTTTCGGAACACGGATGTCTCTATGAACTTTTTTGCCAATTGTTTGGCCGTGAACTTTCATACGTTCACTTGGAACGTCAGCTTGTTCGTTAATGTTATCACCAGAGCGAAGGCCGATATAAGCGTCCATATCTTTCATTACGCTCGCTTCATATGCAGCGATTTGTTCGAAATGTTCTTCAGTAGCACCCATTAATAAAGAGCGATCTACTTGATGATCTTTTAAAGAAACGAATGGGAAACCACCAGCTGCATATGCTTCTTTTACAAGTGCAGTTACAAGTTCTTTTTGTAAGCCAAAGTTTTCAATTAATACTTTTTCGCCTTTTTGTAAACGAATAGAGTAGTTAATTAAATTGTATGCTAACTTTTCAATGCGTGGATCTTTCATATGTAAAGCCTCCCTACTAATTATGTATCCTCTCCTATTGTAACCTACTTAGTGGAATTTGTTGAATCATTTATGTTAAAGTTAACGAATAAGTATGAAAATTCTAATGAAAAGATAGGGATTAGAATGAAACGGAAAATGATTGTATAATGGGAGAAAGTATGAAAAAGATAAAGGAAGTGATGAAATGCAAGTTCTTCTATATGTAAGTGCGGCTATTATCGCGGTTGCTTTCGCAGTATTAGTAGTGTATGTATGCAGAACGTTGTTATCGGTTCAGAAGACGTTAGAAAACGTTGCGAGCACGTTAGAAGGTTTAGAAAAGCAAATGCAAGGAATAAGCGTAGAGACGGAGCAATTATTACATAAGACAAATGCGTTAGCTGATGATATTCAACAGAAGTCACAGTCGCTAAATAAAGTAGTAGAAGGTGTGGATGGAATCGGAACGACGATCCACTCTTTAAATACGAAGCTTCGCAATGTATCAGAGTCTGTTACGGACGAAATTGAAAATAATGCAGATAAAGTAGCACAAGTTGTGCAATGGAGCAGTGCAGCAATTGAAGTATACAACCATTACCGTACTACGAGACAAGAGAAAAGGGTTGAAAAAGAAGAGCGTAAACTTGAGAGAGCTGAGCAGAAGGCTGAAAAGAGAGAGAAGCGCTCTAGACTTCGCATGAGAGGTGAGTAACGATGAGTATGATGAAGATTGAAACGATTGAAGAACTTGAAGCGTTAGTAGAAAAGAACGAGCCTTACGTTCTTTTTAAGCATAGTACGACATGCCCAATTAGTCACGGTGCATATACTGAGTTTCAAGCGTATTGCGGTGAAGAAAGAGAAGTGCCAGCATATTACTTATACGTACAAGAGGCGAGAGATGTTTCGAACCATGTTGCAGAGCAGTACAGCATTAAGCATGAATCTCCGCAAGTGTTATACATAAAAGATGGAATGGTAGTATGGCATACATCGCACTGGAATATAAAAAAAGAAGCATTAGAAGAGAATGTAAAATAGGGAGAGGCAAGCGAAGGGCTTGCTTCTTTTTTATTTTGTTGCAATATATTTAATGGTACACTATAGATACATTAAAACTAAGTAAATTGACTTTTGAAAGTGGGTTTTAAGCAATGAAGAAAATGGCGTTATGCATCGCAAGCTTAAGTTTATTACTGGGGGCTTGCAGCAATAATACTATTGAGAAGAAAGATGAAGTTGTACAGAAAGATACGAAAGAAAAAAGTATGATTCCAAGAAATGCTGTTTCTAAGGATTACTATAGAACTGTTATTCCTTTAAAAGAACAAAAGGTAATTAATACAGTTAATGTTAAAACTAATTCTAAACTAGATTTGGCAGAATATGAAAATGGTTTAATGAATATTGCTTCAAAACAATTCGATACAGAAAATTACGTATTACAATTAAATCAATATATTCCAGAGAAAACAATTGATGAATTAGTTACGAAACAAGAAGTACCAGTTTTGACTAATATTATAGAACAGGACTACTTCGGCAAACAGAATTCAAATGAACTAAGCTTATCTGGTGTTGTTATTGGTTTATCTATGTCTTCAAGTGTATCTAATGAGGAAGCTATTTCTAAAGGCACTGAAGTCGCTAAGGGGCTTATAGAAGCTATTAATAAAAATGATAAATATAACAAATCTCCAATTACATTTGCTATATTCAAGCAAGAAAGTACAAGTTCTTTAAAGAATGGTACTTATATTTCAAGCGCTACTGTTCAAAAGAACGAGACTAACCTTGGAAATTGGGATACTATTGATGAAAAGTCGTATTCGTATCCTTCTCAAGAATTTGAGGGGGCACATGGGGAAGATAATGATAAGCTAAAGAATTTTTCTAAAGCAATGAAGGCATTTTCTCCAGGAGATTATATCCCTGTTAATGCTAAGATTTCTTATAAGCAAAATAAGATGGATAAATTAAAGATGGATATTGTCGTTAAATATAACGGTAAGTCAGAATTAATGGCACTCTCTCAAACGGCTGCTCAAAGTATGTTAGAACAATTTCCTAAAGATGCTAAAGTTCAATTACAAATAAAGTCCGAGAATAAAATCGAGGCTGTTATTATAAAAGAGAAGAACAGCGATAAACCGTTTGTTTCTTTCTTATAATGAAAAGACAGTTTTTAAGCTGAGGCTACTGAAAAAGTGAATACTTGGAGAAAAACATTTCGAATTTCCTAAAGATGTTGAAAGAAGAAAGGAGGTCATTACCTGTACATAGTAGGGAATGCCCTCTTTTTTCTTATGAAATAGACTCTTTCAGTGCCTTCTTTAAAGTGTCAGATTATGTTGATGTTATTCAAATTGGCGCTCGCAATATGCAAAACTTTGAACTGTTAAAGGCAGCTGGTGCTGTAAATAAACCAATATTATTAAAGGGTGGTTTATCAGCAACAATTGAAGAATTTATTAATGCAGCAGAATATAGTATGGCAGAGGGGAATGGTAATATCATTTTATGTGAGCGTGGTATTCGCACATATGAAACAGCAACGCGTAATACGCTTGATATTTCCGCTGTGCCAATTTAAAAGAAAGAAACACATTTACCTGTTGTTGTCGATGTAACGCATTCTACAGGGCGACGTGACCTTCTCTTACCGTTTGCAAAAGCGGCTATGGCAATTGGTGCTTTTGCTATTATGGCTGAAGTATATCCAGACCCAGCAGTTGCATTATCAGATGCAGCGCAGCAAATGGACATTCCAGAATTCAATGAGTTTATGAAAGAATTAAAAGCATTCGGAAGTAAATTATAAAAAGATTTCTTAGTCTATGTAGCCCTTGTTACATAGCTTTTTTACAAAAATTGACCTTTTTTGCATAAAAAATACGAAAATACGAGAAAAGAAGCGAATTTTTTCGAAACTTTTGCGGGAAAATATTGTATGACCCTGTGTTTTTAGCGTATCATTAGTAAAAGGAAGAACTCGGGACGATTGTTGGCATCTGCAAATAGAGTTGATGTCTTTTTTTCATTCAAGTGAACCGATACATAAAAATAGATAACATAAATAGAAGGAGTGTGCGAAGAGATGAACGTAACAATCTATGATGTAGCGCGTGAAGCAAATGTTTCAATGGCTACCGTATCACGCGTTGTGAATGGTAACCCAAATGTAAAGCCTACAACAAGAAAGAAAGTATTAGAAGCAATTGATCGTTTAGGATACCGCCCGAATGCGGTAGCACGTGGACTAGCAAGTAAGAAGACAACTACAGTGGGTGTTATTATTCCTGATATCTCAAATACGTTTTATGCAGAACTTGCTCGTGGAATTGAAGATATCGCAACAATGTACAAATATAACATCATTTTAAGTAACTCTGACCAGAACAAAGAGAAAGAGTTCCACTTATTAAATACGATGCTTGGGAAACAAGTGGACGGGATTGTTTTCATGGGTGAAGATATTACAGATATTCACGTTGAAGAGTTCAAAAAATCTCCAGTACCAATTGTATTAGCAGCGTCATTTGATGAACAAAATGAAACTTCATCAGTAAATATTGATTATACACAAGCAGCTTACGATGCAATGAAGCATTTCATTGAGCAAGGACATAAACGTATCGGTTTCGTCTCTGGTCCTTTCATTAATAAAGCAGGAAGCGCGAAGAAGTTACAAGGTTATAAAAAAGCTTTAGAAGAAGCAGGTATTTCATATGATGAAAATCTTATAATTGATGGAGATTACACATATGATTCAGGTATAGAAGCGTTTGAAAGACTTTGGGGCATGGATGAAAAACCAACAGCAATCTTCGTATCTTCTGATGAAATGGCACTAGGTGTAATCCACGCAGCACAAGACGCGGGATTAAACGTACCAACTGATATCGAAGTGCTTGGTTTTGACAACACACGTCTTGCATTAATGGTTCGTCCGCAACTTTCAACAGTTGTACAACCAATGTATGATATCGGTGCAGTAGCAATGCGTCTACTAACGAAATATATGAACAAAGAAAAAGTAGAAGATCACTCAGTTATCTTACCTCACCGTATCCAATTTAGAGATTCAACGAAGTAAGAATAAGAGAGCTCACAGCGATAGCTGTGAGCTTTTATTCATATTCAGGATAATGATGTTTAACTACTGTATCTACACTTTCAGTTTTCTTAACATGTAAAAAGCGTGCATATAATTCTTTTCCTGTCTCAAATGGTGTGTCATCTAATTCGAAAACATGCAACACTTTTCTAAACGTCCATGTTACTTGCTCACCGTACATATTATCGTACGTATCTTCAGACTGTAGAGCTATCTTTTCACCTAGCTCATGAGCTTCCTCTAAACTGTTCGCCTTAACGAGAATGATACTTTCTTCAAAAAGTGTATCGTGATTCTCTTCATAATGTTCATCAATTTTACTAGGATTAGGCTCACTTGAATGGACAGATTCAAATAATAATTTTACAGCATACACATGAGATCAGTCTCCTTATGCTGAATGTTTTACTTTATAAACAATACTCGCGATAAGTGAAGCGGGTATTGTAAATACGTTACTTTGATAATGATAATGTATTTGGGATTCTTCATAAGACATTCGCTACAGTGGGGGAGATTCCTTGTTATATGTCACACAAGTGCAAATTTAACTATTATAGGGCAATGTCATGTATAATAGAAAGAAAAGGCTTGTGAGGGGGGAGAAGAGATGATCGTTCTTTGGATAATTACGCTTTGCATGACTGCTATTTTTGCATATATGACGTTAAAACAAAATGGCTTAAAGCGATTTGTTCCAGGAAGTATTCTTGCAGGAATCGCCCTTATCACGTATGTAATTTCTATTTTTATTGAAAGTGTATCAGTGGACATGAGCACAAGTTTAATGTTCATGGGTATTACACTATTTGCAGGTAGTATTATGGTACTTATGGTTGCTGGTATTATTTTATTTATTCATATGAATTCGGAAACGTTATAGCATATAAAAAAAGGCATGTCCCGAGGGGGCATGCCTTTTTATCCGTTCAATTATGCTCTATCTTTAGAAGAGTTTTGTTGTTTTAGTAAGTCGCGAATTTCGCCAAGAATTTCTTCTTCTTTTGTTGGTTCTGGAAGTTCTTCTTTCTTTTCTTCTTCTTCTCTTTTAGATGTTAGTTTGTTGAAAACTTTAACAAACATAAAGATAGCAGCTGCAATAATTAAGAAATCAAAAATAGTTTGGATGAAGTTACCATACATAATAGATGATTTACCGAATGTAAGTTTTAAATCTGTAAAGTTAACGCCGCCCAGTACCATACCAAGTAATGGTGTGATGATATCTTTTACTAAAGAACTAACGATTTTACCGAATGCAGCACCGATTACAACCCCGACAGCTAAATCGATTACATTCCCTTTGAATGCGAATTTTTTAAACTCGTTCCACATGTGTTAATCCCATCCTTTCCACGATTCAATATGAAATTTATAATTCCTATCAACATATTCTATAGAAATTTGTGAGAGAAATAAAGAGGAAATGGGAATGAAAGTAAATTCTGAAAAATGTATCCGTTTTAATTTTTAGTTGCATTCTCCAGTAGAGATTGCAACAGTTGCTGCGTTTTTAATCCTTCTAATCCATCTACAACAGGTTTTGTATCTCCGTGAACACATTCGATAAAATGATGAACAGCATCTTCAAAACCGCGCTGTTTTAACGTCGTATCCCATGATGGTGAACCGCTTTGCGAAACGGAGTTTTCTTGTTCAATTTCAAATGTATTCATATTTTTTACGCGAATAATTTTCCCTGTCGTTACAAGTTCAATTTGTTCTAAGTTTGTACCTGCATGGCGATGCATCGCGGTAGAAAGTAACAGTCCACTTGGAGTTGTATATGTATGATGTCCGTAAAGAAGTTCGTTCTTTTCATTGATTTGCATCATATTATGAACGATGTTAAGGTCATCGTTAGCTAACCAGCGAGCAGTATCTACAATATGTAGGTAATCATCTAACATAGTAAAGTCATACGTATATGGCCCCACTTTATTTGTGCGGTGCTTTTCAATTCGAATCCATGAAATATCATTAGCTTGATCTTTGGCAGCAACGTACATAGGAACGAATCGGCGATTAAATCCGACCATCAACTTTCGGTTATACTTCTCGCTCAACTCGACTAGTTTCTCAGCTTGTTCTACTGTAGCTGCTAGCGGCTTATCAACATAAACATCGATTCCTTTTTTCAGAAGTTCAGAAACGATTTCATAATGTGTAGCAGTTGAACTATGAACGAAGATTGCATCGCATTCCGAAGCTAACGTTTCAATAGAATGAAAGTCTTGAATGCGGTATTGCTGGCAAACTTGTTTCCTTTTCTCCGCGTTAGGTGTAAACGCCCCTACAAAATTCCAATCTGTTTCTTTTGTAAGTGTTGGAAGATAGGCTTTTTGTGCGATACTTCCAAGTCCAATCATCCCAATTTTAGGTTTGTTCATGTTTATTCCCACCCTATTAATATTGATGTAACGGGTTAAATGTAGCATAGGGTGGGGGAGGAAGGCAAAAATTAGCTTCTTACTTACGTCCTTCTAACAAAATCTTTTCTATTTCTGCAAAGTTATGAGCGCGAGTATGTTGTAATGAAGGGAGCATCATTATTGTCGGAATGCCTATGACTGTAAGGAAAAGGATATATAAGGTAATTTATGTTAAAATTTAAAAGGGAATAAAAGATCTGTGCCAACACGCACGATAGTTTGAGAGGGAGTGCTAGATTTTGGGGGCTGAATTAAAGGATAATAAATTAAACAAGGCTGTAAAGATTGGAACTAATATCGTACTTATTTTATTAATTATCGGTGCAATACAAATGTTTTATGATGAAGATTCTACAAATGATCATTTCGGTGGATTATTTATGATGGTCTTTTTTGGAATTAAAATAATTTCTAATTTTATGATGAGTATAAAAGAAGGAGATAAAAATGCAGTATTACTTGATGTGGGTTTAGTTATTATTTCTTGTGTTCTTTTATTTGTTTTTAGTGTGAAATATTTCTTTTGAAAAAAGCTCATAGTCTTATAGAGACTGTGAGCTTTCCTTAATAATAGCGGTACTAGTGTAACGATTTATAAAATATTTGAGTAGTAGAAGTAAACTGAGCAGCTTCTTCTAAAAAAGGGTAATGGTTACTCTCCTCAAATGGAATGAAGATAGAATTACGTATACCCTTATGCATCTCGATAGAATACTGAATTGGGCACTGTAAATCATGTCTTCCGCATATAATAAGGGTCTTTGTTTGGATGGAGGGTAAATTTTCTCTTAAATCAAATGACGGATATTCATTGGTGAAAGAGTTCATCCGGCTAGCGGACATTGTTTTTTGGATTGGTTTACAAAAATAAGAGTTGTAGTTTTCAGGTTCAAACAATGATAATTGGGTTCTCTTAGTAGATAATTCTTTTCGTTCTGCATTTGTAAGATGAGGGCTTTTCAAGTTTTCGATGAGTTCTTGCATATAATGAAACTGTGGATGTTTTGGATGATAAATACAAAATGGTGTTTCGGTATAGTTACTTGCTGCGGCTCCAACGACGACTAATGATTGTAAGGAATTTGAATATGTAATCGCATATAAAAGTCCAAGCATACCACCTGTTGAATGACCGGCGAAATGCCATATTGGAAGTTGTAAAGCTTCTCGTATTGCTTCTAAGTCGTGAATTGTTTCAATCATACTTAATTCTTTTTCTGAATTGGCTTTTGCGGAGTTACCAGCGTCTCGTAAATTAATAAGAAATACACGATGCGTAGCAGTGAAAACATCCGCAAAGTAATCACCAGTTTCATTAAATTGTGAATAGTGATGTGTAATGCAAAGCGGTTCGCCATTTCCTTTTGTAAAGAGTTCGAATGTGCCGCGTTTCGTGTTGATTATTTGTTGTTTCCACATAGTGTCACTACCTTTTCTCATTAGAGTTGGGGTTAGTTCATTAATAAATAAAAATATATCATCGATTCGACACGGGATATCGATTTAACGACAAAACACAACAATAGTAGCAAACAAACTATAAAAGAAAGAAGGCTGTTCAAAAAGCGAGCCTCCTCTCTGTTTAATATAAAGATTTTGTCATATTATTCCGAATAATTTCAAGGGATTTCGCTACAGTTAATGCATTCTTTTCTTCAATTTCTGGTTTACGGGGGATAGGTTTATACATGTTGTCTGGATCTTCCCATGTGAGAGGAAGGTCGGTTTTTGCTTGTCCTTTCCAAGCGTCAATCCATTCTGGAGGGAGATAACCTGAGATGTTTTGGATGTTGTTCATTTCGAGCCAAATAAGTGCCCAAGCTCTTGGGACGACGCGCCAGTGGTCATAGCCACCGCCGCCGACAGCGATCCAGCGACCATCGCAATATTCATTAGCGATTTCGCGAGCGAGCTTCGGTATTTCACGGTAAATGTTCATCGTTGCGCAAAGGTGTGTAAGTGGATCGTAATAATGTGCATCAGCACCATTTTGCGTTAAAATAATATCCGGTTTAAAGTATGCTGCCACTTCTTTTACAACTGTTCGATATGAATCTAAAAACGATGCGTCTTCTGTAAAAGCGTCGAGTGGAACGTTAAAAGAATAATTATATCCATTTCCTTGTCCACGTTCATTTACTGCGCCAGTTCCAGGAAATAAATAACGCCCAGTTTCGTGTAATGAAATGGTGCATACGTTAGGATCGTCGTAAAAAGACCATTGTACCCCGTCACCGTGATGAGCATCTGTATCAATATATAAAACGCGTAAACCGTATTTCTTCTGAATATATTTCATTGCGATAGAGCTATCGTTATAAATACAAAAGCCTGATGCTTTACCACGGAAGCCATGATGTAAGCCGCCGCCTAAATTGAGGGCGTGCTTTACTTTTCCGGAAAGAACAGCATCGACAGCTGTTAATGTTCCGCCAACGAGTAATGCACTTGCTTCATGCATATTGGGAAACATCGGTGTATCTTCTGTTCCGAGTCCGTATGTCATCGCAATTGATTTTTCTAACTTACCTTCTCCAGCACGTTTTACCGCATTTATGTACTCCTCTGTATGAACGTAGGCAATCTCTTCATCTGTAGCCATCCGTGGCGCGATGACTTGAGAGGGAGAGATAAAACCGCTCTTTTGTAATAAGTCATAGGTAAGTGTGACGCGTAGTTGGTTAAAAGGATGATCAGGGCTAAAAGAATAGCCCCGAAAGTCATCCGAATAAATGAAGGCGCTGCTCATGCTTGCATCCCCATTATGTTTGGCCATAATACGCGGTAACCCTCTGCTTCAAGTGCATCAATCACTTTTAGAGGATTCATCGTTTGAATGCGAAAAACGAGTACTTTATCATTCTCATCTTTTGCTGGATAGACGAGAACGCTCACAATATTAATTTGTAAATCACTAAAAATAGCAACGACTTTTCCAAGAATACCAGGTTCATTTTTTACTTGAATTTCAATTTGTGAACTTGGTTGATGTGCACCTGTTAATTTTACTAACGTGTGCAGTACTGTAGATTCGGAAATGATACCTATGAGTTTTCCAGCTTTCGTAACAGGAAGACAGCCTATTTTATTTTCGAAAAATAAAGTAGCAATTTCCTCAACGAAATCGAGAGGATGGCAAGTCATGACAGGGTGTTTCATAATAAGTTCGAGCGGTTGCTGTAGCATATCGAGTGAAACTTGTTCATCAAGAATTGATGGACTTGCATCTCTTACATCCCGGTCAGAAATAATGCCTACTACGTGATTATTTTGATCGACAATTGGAATGTGCCGAATACCTTTCGTACGTATCGTTCGGATTGCTGTTTCGATTGTGTCATCTGGATGCAATGTTACTACATTTTGATTCATAATTTCTTCTACAATCATTCCAGTTGCCCCCTTTATTAATACATAAAACGATTGTGAAAACGTAGACGATCGAATGCTTGAATGGAATCCGTATCGACGCGCTTACCGATGCGAACCATTAAACAGTTAGCGGGGTGTGAACAAATTTCAGGATCGTCTGTAGCCATCCATTGTAAACCACCGGCATTCATCATTTTTTCCATTACTTTTCGGTATTCCCAAACATTTAAGCCTGTTTGTTTTAAATCCCAGTGCCAATAATATTCAGTCGTTAATATAATGTAATCTTCCATATGATCGTCCATCATTGAAACTTCTAATAAGTTTTTTCCGACAGAGCAACCGCGAAAGGCTGGGACAACTTCAATCGCCCCGAGTTCAATTAAGTTTTCAATCTTTCCTTCTGACCATCGCTCGAGCGGATCAGGATATAAGTATGTAACATATCCAACGATCGTTTGGTCATGTCTAGCAATAATGAGACGAGCTTCTGGTAATTTAGAAATTTCGACAATTGCTTTATATTGCTGCTCGGCAGGACGAAACGCAATTAAGTCTGGATGAAATTCATACATTTCTAAGTTATGTGTAGAGACAGGACCTTCAATAATTAAAGTGCCTTTCGCTGTTTTTAAGTTTCTGGCATTATATATTTTTTTATGAATCAATTTATTGCTCACCACCTTGAGGGTTTGTGAATCTATTAATATCGTACTTTATAATATATGCGATGTGAATCGAATTTTGTCATTAAAAATTTGTCTAAAAATCAACAAAAATACTGAAAATTTTAAATAATGTTATTATAATAGATAATAGAATACATAGGAGGGGGATGTAAAGTATGAAAGTGGAAACGCTTCCTGTCATTAAAGGAGAAAATAATTTGCCGAATTATGAAGAAGCATACGCGAATTTTAACTGGGAAGAGGTTAATGAAAATTTTACTTGGAATGAAACTGGCCGAGTAAATATGGCGTATGAGGCAATTGATAAGCATGCGAAATCCGATCGAAAGAATAAAGTAGCACTTTATTATCAAGATGGATCGCGAAAAGAGAAATATACGTTTAAGGAAATGAAGGATTTTTCTAATAAAGCAGGAAATGTCCTGAAAAACTATGGCGATGTTGAGAAAGGCGATCGCGTTTTTATTTTTATGCCGCGTTCCCCAGAATTATATTTCGCACTTTTAGGTGCAGTGAAATTAGGGGCAATTGTTGGACCATTATTTGAAGCATTTATGGAAGGCGCAGTTCGCGATCGTTTAGAAGATAGCGAAGCTAAGGTGTTAATTACAACTCCTGAATTGTTAGAGCGCATACCATTAAATGATTTACCTGCTTTAAAAACAGTCTTCCTTGTTGGAGACAATGCAGAAGAAGGCGGTAAAACTGTAGCGTTCAATCCTTTATTTGAACAAGCTTCAAAAGAATTACATATCGAGTGGTTAGGCCGTGAAGACGGTTTAATTCTACATTACACATCTGGTTCTACTGGTAAGCCAAAAGGCGTCCTTCATGCTCAAAACGCAATGGTTCAGCACTATCAAACAGCGAAATGGGTATTAGATTTAAAAGAAGATGATGTATATTGGTGTACAGCTGACCCAGGCTGGGTAACTGGAACAGCTTACGGTATTTTTGCACCGTGGTTAGTGGGAGCATCAAATGTTATTTTAGGTGGACGCTTTAGTCCAGAAGCGTGGTATGAAGCGTTACAAGATTACGGTGTAACAGTTTGGTATAGCGCACCAACAGCGTTCCGTATGTTAATGGGAGCTGGACAAGACACAATTAAAAAATATGATTTATCACAAGTGCGTCACGTATTAAGTGTTGGTGAGCCATTAAATCCAGAAGTAATTCGCTGGGGTATGAGCGCATTTGGACTTCGTATTCATGATACGTGGTGGATGACAGAAACAGGTGGACAAGTTATTTGTAACTATCCTTGTATGGAAATCCGTCCAGGTTCAATGGGTAAACCAATTCCAGGTGTGAAAGCAGCGATTGTTGATAATGAAGGAAATGAAGTGCCTCCATACACAATGGGGAATTTAGCGATTGGTAAAGGTTGGCCAGCTATGATGCGTGGAATCTGGAATAACCCACAAAAATATGATTCTTACTTCATGCCAGGAGATTGGTACGTATCAGGAGACTCTGCCTATATGGACGAAGATGGATACTTCTGGTTCCAAGGACGTATTGATGATGTAATAATGACGTCAGGTGAGCGCGTTGGTCCGTTTGAAGTAGAAAGTAAACTAATCGAGCACGCTGCTGTAGCAGAAGCTGGTGTAATTGGTATTCCTGATCCAGTACGCGGGGAAATCATTAAAGCATTTATCGCGCTTCGCGTGGGATACGAACCGTCTGATGAATTAAAAGAAGAGATTCGTCAATTTGTGAAAAAAGGCCTAGCAGCTCATGCAGCGCCAAGACAAATTGAATTTAGAGATAAATTACCGAAAACGAGAAGTGGTAAAATTATGCGCCGCGTATTAAAAGCGTGGGAATTAAACTTACCAACAGGTGACTTATCAACGATGGAAGATTAAGAGAGAAAGGTCTGAACGAAACAACGTTCAGACCTTTCTTTTTTATGTTATGATGAACTTATATATACGTGTTGGAAGGGGAGAAGGAAATGAGAACAGAAAAAGAAAAGATGATACAAGGGTAACTAACTGTTACGATTTATTTAACCAATTATAACCAAAGTTAATTAAATATATCAGTAAGCCCTGCTAGTCAAGTGATTGGCTAGTAGTGAGGGTTAACTGCGGGCAATCCCTAAAGCTGATTGAACTACAACGTGGCTAGAAATAGCGAGCGTGAATGTCGCGAAAGCAGAAAAAATCAATCAGATCGTGCAAGGTTAAATCCTAAACACTAGAACAATGGGTCTTCCGCCTCGAATCATCTAAGTCAAAATGGATAAGATGAACGTTCAACGACTATCTCGTATAACTGACGAGAGTACATCACAAGCCTATGGTGATGGAAAAATCCTCTATCTCTAAAGAGATAAACATATAGTCTGCGCTCATGTGAAAACATGAGAAGTTCATAAGAGAACTGGCTAAGGAATTGCGCCCTTAGTTGAACAAGATAAATTTTATTGAATCTATCAAACTTTATTGAAAATATCGAACATACGTGCTATGTTAGGTTCAATGAGGTGAGAATAATAATGAAATTTTCACGAGTTAGTCAAGTATCAGAATTAACAGGTTTGCATCCGAGTAGTCTCAGGAGAATGCTGGTGGAACACGCTACTATTCAGAAGAACCAATCTTTCATTATCTGAAAGGTGAGTGCCCGAATAATCGCACAGTAAAGGAGTTTAATTCTGATGATATTAGCGAAGAAAGTCAGACTGATTCCAACGCCTGAACAAGAAAAAGTGCTTAGAAACCATGCTGGTGCTGCAAGATTCGCTTATAACTATTGTAAAAGAATGAGTGATAGATACTATAAGCTATTTGGAAAATCTGTTTCACAGTTAGCTTTACAGAAGCGATTTACAAAGATCAAGAAGCGAAAGAGATATGAGTGGTTAAATGACATCAACGCACAAGTTCCCAAACAGGCTTCAAAAGATTTTGATAAGGCGAGGAAAAATTCGTTCAAAAAGTACAAAAATGGTTATCACACTTCTTATAAATCCAAAAAAGATTTAATCCAAGGATTTTATGCCAATTATGAAAGACTGATTATAGGAAAGAAAGTAGTTCATATTCAGTCTATCGGAGAAGTGAAAACAAGCCAACAACTACCAAGAAACAAAAAAACATCCAATCCAAGAGTTACCTTTGATGGTCGTCACTGGTGGATTAGTGTAGGATTCCAAGAAGACTTTGAATCACAAGAACTAACCAATGAGTCGATTGGTGTGGATGTTGGTTTAAAAGAGCTGTTTGTAGCTTCTAATGGTACGAAAGAACGAAATATAAACAAAGATGCCAAGGTTAAAAAACTTTTGAAAAGGAAAAAGTCAGCACAAAGAGATATGTCTAGGCGATTTAAAAAAGGTGTAAAAATTCAGTCTGCTGGATATGAAAAAGCTAAAACTGAGCACCTGCGGTTATCTAGGGAAATTACGAATATCCGAAATAACCATATCCATCAAGCAACAGCTAAATTGGTGAAAACCAAACCAATGAGGATCGTTGTGGAAGACTTACCTATCTCAAACCTGTTAAAAAACAAAAAACTATCGAAAGCATTTTCATTTCAAAAATTAAACTTCTTCTTTCAATGTTTATCATACAAGTGCGAAAAGTATGGCATTGAGTATGTAAAAGCTGATAAATGGTTCGCCTCAAGCAAGATTTGCTCATGTTGCGGAGTGAAATACGACCATTCAGTTCAACCAGAAGGACAGTGGAGTTTAAAGGTTCGTGAATGGAACTGTGTTGGGTGCAATAGCCATCACGATAGGGATTTAAATGCTTCGATAAATTTATCAAGATGGGTAAAATAATTGCTTGATAATAGGAGGTAACGATACTGCCTCGTGTGGAGTGTTATACCCCTCGTCCCTTCGGGGTTGCGAGAACACTTTGAAGCACTAACTTGTATAAATTTGATTGAATTGTATAGATTTAGTTAAGTTTATCGTATCGGGAAATGTACATACCGGCTGATCCCGTTTTAGTTCAAGACAGGAAGCAAGCTCGTATATTAACGAGAAAATTCAATGATACGCCAGAAGTGAAATTAAAAGAGCGTAGCGAAATCGTAAAAGAACTATTCGGAACGACTGGAGATAATATTCATCTTGAATCTTCTTTTAGATGTGATTACGGCTATAACATTCACGTTGGCGAAAATTTTTACGCAAACTTTGACTGTACAATTTTAGACGTATGCCCGGTGACAATCGGAGTGAACTGTATGTTAGCTCCAGGTGTTCACATTTATACAGCAACACACCCGCTTGATCCAGTAGAACGCATAAGTGAATCAGAATACGGAAAACCAGTTACAATTGGTGATAACGTATGGATTGGCGGAAGAGCGATTATTAATCCAGGTTTAACAATTGGAGACAATGCGGTCATCGCATCTGGCGCTGTTGTAACGAAAGATGTGCCGGAAAATGTAGTAGTTGGCGGAAATCCTGCAAAGATTATTAAAAAAATAAAATAATATTTGAACGAAGCGCCTTCCTCGTCTGTATACATTTATGAAAGAATAGATGAGGGAGGCTTTTATATGTCTAATAAATTACTTCTTACTTTTGCCTTAATTGGAACTATAGTTGTGTTTTCCTGTGGACTGTTTTTGCCGATACCAATCGGATTTAAAGTTTCAATGATTACAGCTGGAGTTATGATGATTGTTATGTTTTCAATCCTTATTCCATTTGATAGAAAATATATAGTACGGAAAAAAGGATATAAAATTGATTTTACAAAAACAAAAGTGTACTTTCGCTGGAATGTATTTGATACGATTTCAGCTTGCCTGGCAGTGTATGCATGTATATGTGTGCAAGCATTAAATATTTTAGTATTAAGTGGTCATACAATACTAAATCCATATGTTCAATTTTTTATACTTCAATCACAAACATGGATTATTGTAGCAAGTGTATATTTAATTTCCCGTATTTCATTAACGTTAAAAGGAATAAAGGAGATAAAAAAACATGGCGCAGATTGGGATTGAGGAGGAGCTCATGCTTGCTTATCAAAGTGGAGATAAGCAGGCTGGGGAAAAACTATACGTTTTAATTAAACCAGCGCTATATACATTCTTGTATCGATTTAACCGAGATGAACAATTAAGTATCGATCTCGTGCAAGATACGTTTTTGACGTTAGAACGAAAGAAACATATGTATGAAACCCGAAAAGGCAAAATAAAAACGTATTTATTTCAAATCGGTTATCGTCTTATGATTAATAAATTAAATAGAAGAAAGAAATGGCGTTCTCTTTTACCATTTTTAGTGCCGATTCAGGAAAAGGAGTTTTCCCACGAAGACCGGCTTACGGTAAGAGAAGCAATTTTGAAAGTTCCTGAAGAACAGCGAGCGGTCCTGATTCTCTCTTATTATCATGATATGCAGCAAAAAGAAATTGCAGAGGTACTGGATATTCCTGTTGGAACAGTGAAGTCGAGACTTCATAACGGGATAAAGAAATTGAAACAATTGCTGGAGGTGGATGAAATTGAACGAAAATCCCTTTAAGAATGAATATAAATTAAAGCAGCATTTAGATAGCGATCATGTAGAAATACCGGATTTTCCAAAAACGGTAAGCCGCTTCGAGCGATTTCTTGGATTTCTTGCTTCTCCAGCGAAAGATCCTGTGGAAGCGACGATTGGGAATGATTTATCGGTTGTGTTTCATGTGTCGTTATTAGTTGGTGTTCCAGTTATTTCTCTTATTACGATATTCCTTGCGACTTTATAAAGGATTGGTAGGGAAAGAACTCATACCTCTATTTGACACGCCTATATAAATGATGGTATAAAGAAAAGTATATGAATAATTGAGCGTGGAAAGGGAGAAGTAGTGATCATTTCCCTGTTTTAGAGAGCTGATGGTCGGTGGAAATCAGCACATAGATGATCGCGAATTACGCCCCTAGAGCATCTTTTTTCGATTGAAGTGTATTCAAAAGGGAAAAGACGGTGCTAAGCCGTTATGTAAATAAGGTGGTAGGCTTTTTTTGCCTGCAACTAGGGTGGTAACGCGATAATCAAAATCGTCCCTTATTTAAGGGGCGATTTTTTTATGTTTTCAACCTTCACGCCAGTAATGAACTTAAAGGAGAGTATGTAGGATATGGGTATTTTACAAGATCTTGAATTTCGCGGTTTAATTAATCAGCAAACAGATGCTGAGGGACTTGAGCAATTATTAGAAAAAGAAAGCGTTAAATTATACTGTGGTTTCGACCCGACAGCGGATAGCTTACACATCGGTCATATGTTACCAGTATTAATGTTACGTCGTTTCCAATTAGCTGGTCACCAACCAATTGCACTTGTTGGCGGTGGTACTGGCATGATCGGTGACCCAAGTGGTAAAAAAGCAGAGCGTACATTAAATACGAAAGATACAGTTGCTTACTACACAGAAAGCATTAAAAACCAACTTTCAAACTTCTTAGAGTTTGAAAACGTGGACAACCCAGCAACAATGGCTAACAACTATGATTGGCTTGGTAACTTAGATGTAATTTCATTCTTACGCGATATCGGTAAAAACTTCGGTTTAAACTATATGTTAGCAAAAGATACAGTAGCATCTCGTTTAGATACTGGTATTTCATTCACTGAGTTTAGTTATATGATTTTACAATCATACGACTTCTTAAACTTATACCAAAACCATAATTGCCGTCTACAAATCGGTGGTAGTGACCAATGGGGTAACATTACAGCTGGTCTTGAATTAATCCGTAAATCAGAAGAAGATGCGAAAGCGTTCGGTTTAACAATTCCACTAGTTACAAAATCTGACGGTACGAAGTTTGGTAAAACAGAAGGCGGCGCAATTTGGTTAGACCCAGAGAAAACAACTCCTTACGAGTTCTACCAATTCTGGATTAACACAGATGACCGCGACGTTGTTAAATACTTAAAATACTTCACATTCTTATCTCATGAAGAAATTCTTGAGCTTGAAAAGCAAGTAACTGAAGCACCAGAAAAACGTGCAGCACAAAAATCATTAGGATCTGAAATGACAAAACTTGTTCATGGCGAAGAAGCGTTAGAGCAAGCAATTAAAATTTCAGCTGCATTATTCAGTGGCTCTGTAGCAGAACTTACTGCAAGCGAAATCGAGCAAGGATTCAAAGACGTACCATCTGTAGAACGTACTGCAGAAGATACAGTATTAATCGACTTACTTGTAGAAAGCAAAATTTCACCATCTAAACGTCAAGCACGTGAAGATGTAACGAACGGTGCAATCTACGTAAACGGTGAGCGTACACAAGCGTTAGACTACGTTGTAACAGAAAACGACCGCATCGAAGGTAAATTTACAATCGTTCGCCGCGGTAAGAAGAAATATTTCTTAATTCGTTACTAATCAGAAACGAATTTAAAACAAATAGTACCCCGAATGGTAGGCTGAAAAGTCTATCGTTCGGGGTTTTTATGTATGCATTTAAATTGCCTCATGATTTCTTTTAAATAGAATATGAAGAATTAATACGAGCATGTAAAGTAAGCTAATTAGCATAACGACAAATGCCCCGGGATAAAATTTTGCCGCATATATAAAGAAATCGATTTGATAAATATCGTCATAATGTGAAACGTACCCTTTAAAATAATTCGTAAACTTAGCGCTATATTTCCATTCATCAGGATTATCTATTAAATTACTCCCTTGATACCAACTCATAAGTGCTGAAGTAATAAAAAGCATACAGGCACTACCCAATTGAACCATTTGATTTATTGTCAAAAAAAACACCCCCATTTTATGGTTATTATAACGTGATAATTTGCCTTAATAAACTATTCTGTAGATAAAATATAGTTAGCAATCCTGTAACTTTTTTGTTGTAATCTCCTTTTCGAGTTCATACGGAAATCACATGTAAGCGGTATGATAAATGTATAACAAATAGAAAGGAGTGGTAAAACAAAATGTCACTAGAAGCGCTCATTATTTTTTCTTTGCTAAACGCTGGTCAGCTTGCAGAGAGCACGAAGGTTGATGTACATAAAGAGCAGAAAGATGCTTATGTATATGTTCAAAAAGAGGAAAATAAATAATTTTAATATATAAATAAAAGCTACCAGAGAGAACGTTTTAGTTTCTTTGGTAGCTTTTTCTATTGAGATATAATTTGGAAGTAATGAAAAAAGGAGTAGTCTGAAAACGAAATGATTATATGTTTAAGGGAATAAGTATAACAGCATGTAATGAAGATGGATTATAAAATTTTGCACAATAAACGGAGCCAGTATTAAAGAGAATCCAATCGTTGGAATGAATAAAAGAGAAGTAAGGACGATTATCCATAACTCATGAAAAAACTTCCTTGAAGTATCTTACTATACATACGACATTTATATAAATAAAAAAAGCCCAGGCCCCTTGATAAACAAGGTTCCTAAGGCTTTTAATAATACTCTTTGCAGAGTACCGAGATTAACGAGAGTAGAACTCTACGATTAATGCTTCGTTGATTTCAGCTGCTAACTCAGAACGCTCAGCGTGACGAGTGTAAGTAGCTTCTAACTTATCAGCATCGAAAGTTAAGTATTCTGGTACGAAGTTGTTAACTTCGATCGCTTCTTTAACAACAACAAGGCTGTTAGATTTTTCGCGAACGCTGATAGTTTGGTTAGGTTTAACGCGGTAAGATGGGATATCTACGCGAGCGCCATCAACCGTGATGTGACCGTGGTTTACTAATTGGCGAGCTGCACGACGAGTGCGAGCTAAGCCCATGCGGTAAACTAGGTTGTCAAGACGAGCTTCAAGAAGGATCATGAAGTTTTCGCCGTGCTTACCAGGCATTTTACCTGCTTGGTCAAATGTGCGACGGAATTGACGCTCAGTCATGCCGTACATGTGACGAAGTTTTTGTTTCTCTTGTAATTGTAAACCGTATTCTGAAAGTTTCTTACGTTGGTTAGGACCGTGAGGACCTGGTGCGTAAGGGCGTTTTTCTAATTCTTTTCCTGTGCCGCTTAGAGAGATTCCAAGACGACGAGACAGTTTCCATGCTGGACCTGTATAACGAGCCATAGTTGACTCCTCCTTTAAAAATGTTTTTATTTTCGTAAAATAAAAACAGACGTAATCGATATTTACGGGTATTTTGTTTTCATGTACCTTCGCTCCAGCAGCAGGGAGTTACGAGATACACCTCCGCAGAGGAACAAAATACAAACGATAAACTCACATTACAAGGCTGCCTTTTTATTTTACACAAACGCTATTATATCTTTTACTTACAGTTTCGTCAAGAGACTCCCTTTTTGTTTTATGCAGATAAATTTTCGAAATTAACAAGAAGGAATTTAAAACAATATAAAAGAAAAGATAGAAACACAAATAAAACGCTTACATAAAATGTAGTAAAAACGTTCATCAGTTTTTTACTGGTGGATATGTGGCAATAAAGACATAAGGGGGATGTTTTTATGAAAAAGAAGCATATGGAGACAGCGTTAATTCATCACGGTTATACATCAGAGGAACATAAAGGAAGTTTAACACCACCTTTATTTCAAACTTCTACATTTACGTTTGAGACAGCACAGCAAGGAGAAGCGAGTTTTGCGGGAGAAGATCCATCTTATATTTATTCAAGGCTTGGGAATCCAACTGTGAAATTATTTGAAGAACGTATGGCTGTTTTAGAAGGTGGAGAGGAAGCGCTGGCGTTCGGTTCAGGTATGGCAGCCATTTCAGCAACGTTAATCGGTTTTCTAAAGGCTGGAGATCATATTATTTGTTCAAATGGATTATATGGATGTACGTACGGTTTTTTAGAAGTATTAGAAGAGAAATTTATGATTACTCATTCGTTTTGTGATATGGAGACAGAGACTGATATTGAAAATAAAATTCGTCCAAATACAAAGCTCATTTTCGTTGAAACACCGATAAATCCAACGATGAAATTAATTGATTTAGAAAAGGTGATTGGGGTAGCGAAGCGCAATGATTTGCTTGTTATTGTTGATAATACGTTTTGTTCACCTTATTTACAAAGACCTCTTGAACTTGGTTGTGACGCCGTCGTTCACAGTGCGACAAAATATATTGGTGGTCACGGGGATGTTGTAGCGGGTGTAACAATTTGTAGAACGAAAACGTTAGCTGACAAAATCCGTCCGATGCGAAAAGATATCGGCGGTATTATGGCGCCGTTTGACGCGTGGTTATTGTTACGCGGATTAAAAACATTAGCAGTAAGAATGGATCGTCATTGTGATAATGCGGAAAAAATTGTATCGTTTTTGAAAAATCATGAAGCAGTAGAAGGTGTTTGGTATCCGGAGGGAGAATTAGCATCTCGGCAAATGAAACGAGGTGGGGGCGTTATTTCTTTTTCAATTAAAGGTGGAAAAGAGGAAACACAGTCGTTTATCAATGACCTCCATTTTATTACAATTGCCGTAAGTTTAGGTGATACAGAAACGTTAATTCAGCATCCAGCGACGATGACGCATGCAGCTATTCCGGCTGAACTAAGAAAAGAAATGGGTATTTTTGATAATTTAATACGCCTATCTGTCGGCTTAGAATCATGGGAAGATATCGTTTCTGATTTAGAACAGGCACTAAAGAAGATATCTACTGTTAGTAATCAATAAAGTGAAACTTTAATCAGTGGGGGTTTTGTCCATCCCTAGCTGATTATTAGCCCTCACCAATCGGGCTTTTACGGGCAGTTATCTCCCACTTAACTTCCTTGTATTCGCCGAATTTACTGCCCGTTAATGCGGGATAAAAAAGAGTGAGCTATCGGTTTCGTACGTTACGTACGTAATCGATAGCTCACTCTTTTCTTTATTAAATATGTTTTAGGAGTGTTTCCACAAACTTTTCTAAATAGTGCTGATCTACTTCATCAAAACGATTTTTTTCAGGACTATCAATATCAAGCACACCAATGATATTTCCTTCTTTCATAATCGGTACAACGATTTCAGAATTAGAGGCACTATCGCAAGCGATATGTCCTGGGAATTGGTGCACGTCCGCTACAAGTTGCGTTGTTTTTGTTTCAGCTGCAACGCCGCAAACACCGCGTCCGAACGGAATACGCACGCAAGCTGGCATTCCTTGGAATGGTCCAAGAACAAGCTGATTTCCTTCTGTTACATAAAAGCCAACCCAATTAACGCGATCTAAAAATTGATTTAATAGTGCGGACGCATTTGATAAGTTTGCGACTACGTTCGGTTCGCCAGTTAATAATGCATCCAGTTGTTTAATTACTGTCTCGTATTGCTTTTCACGAGATCCTGCATAACTTTCTTTTGTAAACATGGAAACAACTCCCTTTTTATCGAGATATGTAAAATGGTAGCAAAATACGATGTATTTCACATGACTTTGTCGATAGAAAATTAAAGGAATTTGTCTTAAAAGTCAAGAAATTTAAACTATAGCTGTTCATTGAGAGGAAGTGAGCGCATGAAGCAGACGAAACAAAAGGTAATTGATGCGGCAATATCGTTGTTTAATACGAAAGGTTATGACGGGACATCGGTGCGAGACATTGCAAAGCGAGCGGATGTGAATGTAGCGAATATTTCATATTATTTTGCTGGAAAGCAAGGGTTATTAGAACAGCTTATTACGGATTTTTTAGAAGGATATATTCACGTAATTGAAACGTCATTTGAACAAAGAGAATATTTATCGGCTAAAGATGTGATGGTGCAAATGGTGCGAGGGATTTTACGATATCAATTTGATAATAGAGAACTGACACGTTTTTTTTATAGAGAGCTTTCGCTTGATACGACATTAATTCGTGAAGTGATGACCGTTTATTTTTCGAGAGAAAGATATTATATAGAACAAATCATTAAACAAGGACAAATGAAGCAAGAATTTAAGAAGGTATCTTTTACAATGTTTATGACGCAATTAAAGGGCATGATGAATATGCCGTTTTTATATCCACAATATATATCAGAGGTGCTACACTCGTTTCCATCTGAGACGTTTTTCTTAGAAATGTATACGAAGGAAATTGAGCAATGGATGGAACGAACATTATATAAAGCGAGTATGTATTATGAACTGCCAAGAGCTATTCATATGTGAAAAATCCCCACCTAACGAACTGAGGTGGGGATTTTTATATGTTGTTTTCTTTGCCATAAATTGTTGCATACTAGCGCAATAATTGTTAATGAGGCGCCGGCAATTTCTATGTTATCGACAGTATAACCTTGAAACATAGAACCGATAAGTGCAAGTACAGGAACTAAATTCATAAATAATATGCCGTTAATAGACGAAATATATCGATTTCCCGTGTTCCAGCAAAATACAGCGATACCCCCCGCAACAATCGACATATAAAGGAGTTCAAAACGAACGCTCATAACTGTATGTAGTGACGGTACAGAAATTATATTTGTGTAGGTATATTACCGAGTTTAGCGGCTCATTACATATCAAAGTGTAAAGACTTATTAGAGGATATATTATGAAATAGAATGGGAAATTGAGCATACGAAAGTATTAATGGAGTTATTTAAAGAGCGAAAAATTGAAGCGATGTTCATCGATTCAGTAGTAGAAGGCGCTACGTATATAAAAGAAATGCGGGAAGAAAAAATCGTTTGTGCTGTTTCGAATGATCATCCGTATAGGGCGAAAAGGGTAATCAAAATGGAAGAGTTGCAAAATGAACAGCTAATTGTATACCCAGAAATATGTGATGTAAGGAAAATGATTATGAATGTGTTTCAATGTATGGGCGCGAAACCAATAATTGCGGTTGAAACATCTTATGCAGAACCGATGATTGCGATGGTAGGAGCTGGACTTGGTATAACATTGCTTCCGGAAACCGCTTTACAGTAAGCCGTAATGCAAGGTAACGTACGTACGATTTCTGTAGAACCACCACTAATGCGAAAGATTTATTTCGTCTCTCATATGAAAGAGAGCTCGTTATCCTGCATTAACTGCCCGTAAAAGCCTTACCTTTATTGCATTCATTTGAGGACGGATAATGGAATAAGTGGAATATTAAGAAATATTACAATCACAAGTAAAGAAACATGAAATTTTAAAAAAAACTAGGTCAAAAACACGTCATTACATGGTATGATTAGAACATTGTTAGTTGTTAAATATAGGGGAATTCCCTTTTTATACATAATGCCTTCCATTTCATAAACGGAACGGACAAAAAAAGAGATATAACTAGGAGGCTTTTTTGCATGGATTCTATCCTGACGATCGTTATCATTGTAGTAAGCTCTATTCTAGTGCTGCTCATGATAGAGCTTGTGATAAGAAATCGTTCATATAAAGATATTGAAGCACTGGAGCAGTGGAAACAAGAGATAAAAGATAAACCTGTGGCAGATGAACTAAAGCGGGTAAAAGATTTAAATATGACAGGTCAAACAGAAGAGCTGTTTGGTAAATGGCGTGAAGAGTGGGATGAAATTGTATCAACAACTCTTCCGAAAGCTGAAAAAGATTTAGGGCAAGCGCGAAAATTCGCCTCGCAATTCTCCTTCCGCAAAGCAAAGCATGCGATGAAAGAATCCATAAGTGGTTTAGATGACGCTGATAATCGTATTACAGACATTTTAAATGAATTACAGCAACTGTTAGAAAGCCATGAGAAAAATAGCGCGGAAATTGAAGGGTTACGTGATACATATCGTAGTATGAAAAAGAGCGTTCTTGCTCATCGACACATGTATGGAGCAGCTGAGCAAAAAATTGAAGAGATGTTAGATGTTGAATCCGAGAAGTTCAAAACTTTTGAAGAGGCAACAGATAATGGTGATTATTTAAAAGCGAGAGAAATTGTTATTAGTTTAGAAGAAGGTTTAGCAAGTTTAGAAATCGTTATTCATCAAATTCCGGATTTATTGGTAGAGTGTCAAGCGACATTACCAGTTCAGCTGGAAGATTTATTACAAGGTCATGATGATATGATAAGACAAGGCTATGTATTAGAGTATTTGGAAATCCCTAAAGAAGTCCGCGATATGACGACACAACTACACACATGTTTAATGGATATACAGGAACTTCATATAACAGAAGCAGCAGAAAAAGTAGAGAACTTAAAAACTCGTTTAGACAGTTTTTATGATCAACTTGAACAAGAAGTGCATGCGAAACATTATGTGGAGCAAAAAACACTGTCTGTTTATGAAGATTTAGAAGAAATTCGTACAGAAACAATTGAAACGAAAATAGAAACACAACTTGTGAAACAAAGTTATCAATTACAAGACAAAGATATTGAGTCACAAAAAGTAATTGAAAAGCAAATGCATATTTTAATGAAACGTTTTGAAGTGTTACAAATACGCGTTGCTGAACAAGATATTGCATTCTCTATTATTCGTGAGGAACTAGAAGAGGTTTATGAGCAATGTGAAACTTTAAAAGTACTTCATGCAGAATATAAAGAAATGCTGCAAACGATGCGCAAAGAAGAATTTGAAGCACGTGAGAAGTTACAAGAAATGCGAAATACAATTTTTGAGACGAAACGTTTTATGCAAAAGTCGAATTTACCAGGTCTTCCAGAGAGTATTATGGAAGATTTACAAAAAGGGCAAATGGCGATGCAAGCTGTATATGAGCAATTAGAAGTAAAGCCGTTAAATATGAATACTGTAAATAGCAGTTTAGAAGAAGCATACACAGTTGTGAATGGTGTATCTGAAATGACAGAAGAACTAATTGGACAAGCTTATTTAGTTGAAAAACTAATTCAATACGGTAACCGATACCGCAGTCATGATGAGAACCTTGCAGAAAGCTTAAATTATGCGGAGAAATTATTCCGTGAATATCAATACGATGCAGCTTTAGAACAAGCGGCTTCTATATTAGAGCAACTTGAACCTGGTGTTGTTAAAAAAATAGCTGAATATGTAGACAATGAGCAAACCCTTTAATAAAGGGTTTGTTTTTTTGTGTAATTTTGAAGTCGATGTTGCTATAATGAATAGCGGAATACAGTAAGGTTGTTCGTTTCAAAATAAAGTGAAACCATAAGTGATGGGGTTTCATCCACCACTGATTATTAATCTTCACCACTCAGTATGCCTGCAAATGGCCGGGGGAAATGTACACTTTTATATAAAAACGGAACCTTTGAGTAGTCTTAGCGTAATTACACGTATTTGTGATATGATTATATGATGTGATAGCGCTGAAAGGGGAAGAACGATGATCTATTTTGATAATAGTGCGACGACGAAGCCATATCCAGAAGCGCTTCAATCGTACGTAACGGTTGCAGGGAAATATTTTGGTAATCCTTCTTCTATTCACTCGCTTGGAGGAGAGGCAGAGCGTCTATTAACACAATCGAGAACGATTGCGGCACAGCTCCTTCACGTTAAACCTTCTGAAATTATTTTCACATCAGGTGGAACGGAAGGGAATAACCTTGCGATTAAAGGGATAGCGATGAGGAATCGTTCGCGCGGTAAACATATCATTACAACAAATATTGAACACGCGTCTGTGTTTGAAGCATATAAACAATTAGAAGATCTCGGTTTTGATGTAACGTATTTACCGGTTAACGAGCACGGTGTTGTATCGGTAGAAGATGTAAAACGAGCACTTCGTGAAGATACGATTCTTGTGTCAATTATTCACGTGAACAACGAGACTGGAGCGATTCAGCCCGTTACTGAAATTGGAACATTATTAACGAACTATCCGAAAATAAGATTCCACGTGGACCATGTACAAGGGATAGGAAAAGTACCACTTGATTTATACGCTTCTCATATTGACCTTTGTTCAATATCTGGACATAAATTTCATAGCGTAAAGGGGACAGGTCTTCTTTACGTACGTGATGGTGTAAGATTAGATCCAATCTTATCAGGTGGTCAACAAGAGCTCAAGTATCGTTCAGGTACAGAAAATTTACCTGGTATTGTAGCGATGGTGAAAGCACTTCGTATGACGATGGAACAAGTGAAAGAAAAGATAGTTCATTTGCAAAATTTACAAACAGAGCTGGTCCGTTTCTTTAAAGAGATGGAAACTGTAACGATTAATACATCACTTGAATATGCGGCACCGCACATTTTAAATGTATCATTTGTCGGTTTAAAACCAGAAGTAGTCGTTCATGCTTTAGAAGAGCATGGTGTATATGTATCGACGAAGTCTGCTTGTTCTTCAAAAGCAAATGAAGTGAGCAGAGTACTAGTGGCAATGGGAGTACCGCACGCCGCAGCTACAAGTGCGATTCGCATTAGTCTAGCACCAGACAACACGATGGAAGAAGTAAAACAATTTGAAGGTATTGTTAAAGAGACGATGCCAAAATTATATGAAGTGATGAGGTAAAGAAATATGATGACATATGAATATATTTTAGTTCGTTATGGAGAAATGACGACAAAAGGAAAGAACCGTTCTAAGTTTGTAAGTACGTTAAAAGATAATGTGAAATTCAAATTAAAAAAATTCCCAAACATTAAAATTGATGCAACACATGATCGTATGTACATTCAGTTAAATGGTGAAGACCATGAAGCAATTTCTGAAAGATTGAAAGATGTATTTGGTATTCATAAGTTTAACTTAGCAATGAAAGTACCATCAGAATTAGAAGATATTAAAAAAGGTGCATTAGCAGCTTTCTTACAAGTAAAAGGTGATGTGAAAACATTTAAAATTACAGTGCACCGCTCTGATAAGCGCTTCCCAATGAAGACGATGGAGTTACTTCCAGAAATCGGTGGGCACATTTTAGAAAATACAGAGGATATCACAGTAGATGTTCATAATCCAGATGTGAATGTACGTATAGAAATTCGCAGTGGTTACAGCTATATTATGTGTGGTGAGCACATGGGAGCTGGCGGTTTACCAGTTGGCGTTGGCGGAAAAGTAATGGTACTTCTTTCTGGTGGTATCGATAGCCCGGTAGCAACTTACTTAACGATGAAACGCGGCGTATCTGTGGAAGCAGTTCACTTCCATAGTCCACCTTTCACAAGCGAGCGCGCGAAACAAAAAGTAATCGATTTAGCACAAGAGTTAACGAAATACTGTAAACGTGTAACACTTCACCTTGTTCCATTTACTGAAGTGCAAAAAACGATTAATAAAGAAATTCCATCTAGCTATTCTATGACAGTTATGCGTCGTATGATGATGCGTATTACAGAGCGTATTGCAGAGGAGCGTAATGCACTTGCAATTACGACTGGTGAAAGTCTTGGACAAGTAGCGAGCCAAACGTTAGATAGTATGCATACGATTAACGAAGTGACAAACTATCCTGTTATTCGTCCGCTTATTACGATGGATAAATTAGAAATTATTAAAATTGCAAAAGAAATTGGAACGTATGATATTTCAATTCGTCCATATGAAGACTGCTGTACAGTATTTACACCAGCAAGTCCATCGACGAAACCGAAGCGTGAGAAAGCAAATCGTTTTGAAGCGAAGTACGATTTCGCGCCGTTAATTGAAGAGGCTGTAGCGAACAAAGAAACAATGGTATTACAAACAGTAGAAGTAGTGGCTGAAGAAGAAAAATTCGAAGAACTTTTCTAAACCCATAAATTACCACATTCAAATGTGCATGAAGTCATGTTGTTTATCACACTCTATACTCACAAGGAGGTGATACAACATGGCAAGCACAAATAAATTAGCAGTATCTGGTGCTCAAGCAGCATTAGATCAAATGAAATACGAAATCGCTCAAGAGTTTGGTGTTCAACTTGGAGCTGATGCAACATCTCGCGCTAACGGATCTGTTGGTGGCGAAATTACTAAACGTCTAGTTTCACTAGCTGAGCAACAATTAGGCGGTTACCAAAAATAATCCCATATACGATGGCTTAGAAAGAGCGGGTTCTCCCGCTCTTTCTTTTTGTCGTTTTCGTCGTTATTTGCCGATGAATCGTTATGTTAAAAACATCGTCGCTATACATCCATACATCAATTCGACATAAATATAAAAAAATTGTCAAAAGAAGAGGGTTCAAAATTTACTGAAAATTCTTTATTATATAAGGGAGGCATAGAAATAAAGGAGGATGTTATATGAAAAGAGAGGAATTGTTAGCGCCGCCGTCTTATAATTTAGTTTCGGAAATAGAGAAATATATGAGTGATAAAGAGAAGCTTGCTTTAATTTGGCAAGATGATAAAGGGAATAGACGAGAGATTACATATTTTGAATTAATGCAAGGTGCGAATAAAATTGGAAACGCTTTTATAAAAAGTGGCTTACAAAAAGGGGACAAGCTCCTTATTATGATGCCGCGCTTAATTGAAGCTTACATGACGTATATTGCTGCGATTAAAGCAGGATTTGTCGTTATTCCAAGCTCAGAAATGTTGCGTAAAAAAGATATTGAGTACCGTATTGGGCACGGAGAAGTGAAAGCAATTGTAAGTTACGAACCGTATATTGGACAATTCGACGGCGTAGAAGCGGTGGAATCTCTTCAAAAATTCGTCCTGAGCGAGCGATCAGTAGATGGATGGACGAATTTAAAAACAGCATTAGAAACGGAAAGTGATACGTTAGAAATGGCGAAGACGGATAAAGAAGATATGGTCTTTTTATCTTATACGTCAGGGACGACAGGAAATCCAAAAGGAGTTGTTCATACGCATGCATGGGCATACGCTCATTTACGTACAAGCGCCCCGAACTGGCTCGGAATCGAAGAAGAAGATGTTGTATGGGCAACGGCTAGTCCAGGCTGGCAAAAATGGATTTGGAGCCCGTTTGTAGCGACTCTCGGTTCAGGTGCAACAGGATTTGTATATAACGGCAAATTTGAACCAAAAACATATTTGAATTTATTAGGTGATAATAAGGTGAATGTACTTTGTTGTACGCCGACTGAGTATAGATTAATGGCAAAGGTAGAAAATTTAAGTGAGTATAATTTAGAAGCGTTACATAGCGCTGTATCAGCTGGTGAGCCGTTAAACAGGGAAGTTATTGAAACGTTCCAAAGGCATTTTGATATTACGGTAAGAGACGGTTATGGGCAAACGGAAAACACATTACTCGTTGGGATAATGAAAGGGATGGACATTAGACCAGGATCAATGGGAAAACCGACGCCAGGAAACCATGTTGATATCGTAAATGAAGAAGGAACTCCTGTACAGGTAGGAGAAGTTGGTGATATTGCAGTTCACATTGAAACACCAGCACTCTTTAAACAATATTATAAAGACGATGAGCGCACAGCGATGCAATTCCGCGGTGATTATTATATTACCGGTGATAAAGCGAAAAAAGATGAAGAAGGCTATTTTTGGTTTGAAGGTCGCGGTGATGATATTATTATTAGCTCTGGTTATACAATCGGACCGTTTGAAGTCGAAGATGCACTTGTAAAACATCCATATGTAAGAGAATGTGCGGTTGTCGCAAGCCCTGATGAAATTCGCGGAAGTGTCGTGAAGGCATTTATCGTATTAAGAGAGAATATAGACAAGAACGAAGAAACATTAATTCCAGTGCTCCAACAACACGTCAAAGAATTGACTGCACCATATAAATACCCTCGCAAAATTGAATTTGTAGATGAACTACCAAAAACGATTTCCGGAAAAATTCGCCGTATTGAACTTAGAAAACAAGAAATGGAGCTTCCTTCAAAATAATTTTGAAAATAGGGAAGTAAATAGTTGAATGAAATGTAAAACGATGATATCATAAAAACGAACACAAGTTCGATTTTATAAATTAAAAAAAGAGGTGTCCGTATGATTTTAGGTATTAATCCGTACTTAGTTTTAGATGGTAGTGGGCAAGAGGCTGTACAGTTTTACAAAGAGGCGTTAGACGCAAAAGTAGAAGTAATGCAAACTTTTGGTGACATGCCTGAAAATCCAGAATACCCAATTCCAGCTGAAGCGAAAGAGCGCGTTTTACATGCTACTTTAAAAGTTGGTAATACGGACCTTATGATTTCTGATACATTCCCAGGTCAAGGGCATGCAATCGGATCTCAAGTAACAATCGCAATTCAAATTAATAATGCAGAAAAAGCGAAAGAAGTATTTGATAAGTTACAAGAAGGTGGAGAAGTTATTATGCCACTTCAAGAAACTTTCTGGAGCCCAGCATACGGACAAGTAAAAGATAAATTTAACATTGAATGGCAAGTTACAACGTCTACTACTGAACAAAATTAATTTTTGGGAAAGCACCATTTTTAATCGAAATGGTGCTTTTTTTATACGAATGAATTTCGTAGACTAAAGGGAAAAGGGGGATGAGTATATGGGAGAAATTTGGTATGGCGGCACCATTTACACTATGCGAGAAGAGAATGAAAAAGTAGAAGCTATTTACGTTGAAAATGGCGTCATTGTTGATATAGGGAATAAAGAAGAGTTAGAAAACCGATATTCAGAAGTGAAGTTATGTGACTTAAAAGGGAAAACGATGATTCCAGGACTCGTTGATAGCCATATGCACCTTATTGGCCATGGGGAGAGGTTGCTTCGTCTAGATCTATCAAATTGCAAATCTTATAGCGAAGTACTTACTCTTGTTCAGAAGCGCGTAGAAGAAGCGCCAAAAGGATCTTGGATTATCGGAGAAGGATGGAATGAAAATAATTTTACAGATACAAAACAAGTTCATGTACGTGATTTAGATGAAATCTCTAAAGAATATCCGATTTTATTAAAGCGCGTTTGTCGTCACGTGACATGGGTGAATTCATACATATTGCAAGAAGCGAACATAACAGAAGCGACGCAAGATCCAAAGGGCGGAAAAATTGGTCGTGACTCATTAAATAAATTAACAGGACTTTTATATGAGCAAGGACAAGAGTTAATTAAACATGTTCAGCCCGAAATAGATGGAGTGTATTTGCAAAGTGCTCTGCAAACAGCGATTTCAGACTGCTGGCAATACGGACTCGTTGGCGGACATACGGAAGACTTAAATTATTATGGCGGCTTTCAAAAAACGTACAATGCGTTTTCATACGTTATAAAAGAAATGCGGTTTAAAGCGCATTTACTCGTTCACCATGAAGTAGCGAATGAACGAAAAGAATATGAAAATGAGCACTATATTGAATTTGGTGCGATGAAAATTTTTTCTGACGGCTCTTTTGGCGGAAGAACAGCTTTATTAAGTGAACCGTATGAAGATGCGAAGGAAACAAATGGAGTTGCCATTTTCTCACGTGAAGAGCTTGCAGGTTTAGTGAAAAAAGCACGAGATTTACATATGCCAGTTGCGATTCATACAATTGGTGATTTATCGCTTGAATATGTCATTGATGCGCTTGAATTACATCCACCAGCAGAAGGATTACGTGACCGTATTATTCATTGTCAGCTAGCTCGTGAAGAGTTGATTGAAAGAATGAAACACTTGCCAGCTATTATTGATATTCAACCAGTCTTTGTTTCATCGGATTTTCCATCAGTGATTGAAAAACTAGGAGACCATCGTCTTCGTTATGCGTATGCTTGGAAGACATTGCTCGGCGCAGGGCTGCACTGCAATGGTGGATCTGATGCTCCAATTGAACAAGTGAATCCATTTTTAGGTATATATAGTGCTGTTACACGTAGAAGTTTTATTGATGGTGTATGTTATATCCCAGAAGAAAGATTAACGGTGTATGAGGCTGTTTCTTTATTTACAACAGGAAGTGCGTATGCAATTGGAAAAGAAGGAAAGCGAGGACAAATTACAAAAGGATATGAAGCAGACTTTACGATATTAGACCGCAATATTTTTGAAATTGAGGCGGAAGAAATAAAAGAAGTACAGGCAGAAATGACCGTCATTGATGGGGAGATTGTTTATAGGAAAGACGTGTGAAAATATATCAGCGATTTTCGGAATATATCAACCGCAACTCGAAATATATCAGCGATTATTGAAATATATCGACCATAACTTGAAATATATCAGCGATTATTAAAATATATCGACTTACCGACAAAAGCTGACAATAATGGCGACTGCATAGTAAGAGATGGCTGCCCACACCAATCGGGGGAAATAAAAGACCGCAGAATTATGGAATCCCATAATTCTGCGGTTATTTTAATACTATAAAAATGTTCTCTGTACTTTTTCCCAGAAAGAGTTGTTTTTTAATTTAACAGTTTTAATTTGTTTATCGCTTAAACGAACAACGGCTTTCTCCACTTGCTTAATGCTAAGTGCTTCGTTATCCATGCCGATAACAGGATAATCATTACCATCTGGTTTAAGTGTTAAAGTTAACGTGCGCTCGTGATTTAAAAGAAACGGTGATCCGAGTGTACGGTATGTGTTGTTATTTAAAGATGCTAGTTCGCTTACTTGGAAACATGGGATAAGTGGATCGACAACTGCACCATGTAATGATTTATTGTAAGCGGTACTTCCTGTTGGTGTGGAGATAACTAATCCATCACCTCTAAAGGTTTCGAAATGTAAATTGTCGACGTGTACATCTACGACAAATGTTTTAATGATACTAGAGCGTAGTGTGAATTCATTTAAACAATGGAAAGATGTACCGTGATCTACATCTACTTTAATTGTTGGATATTTTCGCACTTCAATTTCGTTTTTTGTAATTTCTTGAAGGGCTGTATCAACGTGATCGATGTGGAAATCGCAGTAGAAAGAAATTTCATCTTTCGTAGAAATACCTGCGTATAAGCAATCTTCTCTAAAGCCGGTTTTACGAACGGCTTGTAAGAAAGTTCCATCATCTCCAACGCTGACGATAGCGTTTGCATTTTTTGGATGATCTAATATGGTAAATCCATTCTCCTCTAAAATACGATATACTGGTTTCATTTTTTCAACGAGCGTTACTTTGTCATCACCATAAAAGAAAAATAAATTGCGACGATTTGCCATTATGTATCCCTCCACTGCAGTTAAATTTTCTAGTCTTAGTGCTACATATCGTCAGAGTATGTTTCTGGATGATATGTTCAAATAGTATATTTCGATATAAATTGTCAAAATTCCTTTTTATTTTTAGAAAAATTTTTATATTCAATTTTATCAAAGTCTGTTTAATGATGAATAAACTTGTCGATAATGGGTATGGAGTGAAAGGATGGTACGAATGAAGTGGCTCGTAATTGGAATGATAATTCTTCTACTTTTTATTTTGCTTATACTATTATCGAAAATATCGCTTAAGGTGACGTTTTTATATTCAGAAATGGAAAAACAATGTTTATTTCAAGTGAAAATATGGATGATTCGATATACGTTTGATGTATTGGAAAGAATTGAAAAACAGCAGAAGAAGACAGGACAAAAAATTAAAAAAGCTGAAGAGGACGGCGGAATAGATAATAAAATTATGGCACAACTTGATAGTATAGGGGAACTGATAAAAAAGCTTCAAGACGTTCATACTATTGTTAAAGATTTTCTCAAAAGAGTGAAAATCAATGGTTGGAAATGGCATACGCAAATTGGAGCAGGCGACGCGGCTAGTACTGGAATTGTCACTGGATATGCATGGGGGACAAAAGGAATGGCTGCTGGAGTTGTAGGACAATATATGCATATTGTCGACGTACCAGAATTTGAAATTACTCCTGTTTTTCAAGGAAAGGGATTTGCATCAAGATGCGAGTTAACAGCATCTTTTCGTATATTCCGTACTGTAAAAACAGCGATAAAATTACTCATGTTTATGAGAAAGCAAAGATCTGGTATGACAGAAAAATCTGTTCAAGCATAGGGGGGATATAGAATGGACCATCCAATTCAAGGTTTAATGACAACCGCAATGCAGCATTTAAAACAAATGACTGATGTAAATACAATTGTTGGTGACCCAATTAAAGCGGCAGATGGAAGTGTAATTCTTACAGTTTCGAAAGTCAGTTTTGGATTTGCTGCTGGTGGAAGTGAATTTGGTAAAGTAGAACATTCAGGCCGTCATCCATTTGGCGGGGGAAGTGGTGGAGGAGTTTCTATTAATCCTGTTGCCTTTCTTGTTATAAATGGAGAAGGTGTGAAAGTATTACACTTAGATAAGCAAACACACGTCATCGATAAAATAATTGAATTAGCGCCACAAGCTGTTGATAAAGTGAAAGAAATGATGGATAAACGAAAAGAAGATGATCCTGAATTTCAAATTTAACGAATAAAGAAGCTGATCAGTGGATTAGCTTCTTTAATTTTTTTGTAAATAAAGCGATTTTATTTGCATTATCGATAGGGACAAACTATCATTTACATTGTACATATTTTGTTTAAAATAAGGGAGGATTTTTAAGTGGCAAATGTAACTTTTAAAGGTAACCCAATGACTTTAGTTGGAACAGAAGTTAAAGTTGGCGATCAAGCGCCTAACTTCCAAGTATTAGCAAATGACTTATCTCCAGTAAGTTTAGAAACATACAAAGGTGAAGTGAAATTAATTAGTGTTGTACCTTCAATCGACACAGGTGTATGTGATGCACAAACTCGTCGTTTTAACGAAGATGCAGCAGGTATTGAAAACGCGAAAGTATTAACAATTAGCGCTGATTTACCATTCGCTCAAAAACGCTGGTGTGCAGCAAACGGTTTAGAAAATGTTGTAACACTTTCTGATCACCGTGACCTTTCATTTGGTGAAGCTTACGGCTTAGTAATGAAAGAACTTCGTTTACTTGCTCGTGCAGTATTCGTAGTAGATAGCAATGACAAAGTAGTTTACGCAGAATACGTAGGCGAAGGTACAAGCCATCCAAACTATGAAGCAGCATTAGAAGCAGCTAAATCTGCGAAGTAATGTAAATGAAGACGACCTCTCATTAAAGTTTTACTTTAGAAGAGGTCGTCTTTTCTCATGTATTGTTAACTGAACCAATATATGAGAAAAGACGTTACATCATAAACAACTTGAAGGGGAGCTCTTTGCAAGAGGTCGCTTTTTCTTTTGGGAAAAATTTAGATTATGGTATGATATAAGTTATGTGTAAAAGAGAGAAGGAGGAATGTACGTGAGTCAGGCAGTAGAAACATTATTTTCTATTTTTGATTCTTCTACGGTAGTTTTACGTAAAGAATTAGATGTAACATATTTAGAGGCGCTTGTAGAAACAGGTGATAACTTGTTTGAAGGAGCGATTTTACAAGAGGAATTATCCGAATCAACAATTGAAAGGTTGAATCGTGAATATAGTACGTTTAATGAAGAAACATATAAAGGGGAAGAAATTCGTAAAGCATTTCAGCTAGCCATTTTAAAAGGAATGAAAGAGGGCGTACAAGCGAATCACGAAATGACGCCAGATGCAGTTGGAATGTTCATGAGCTACTTATTCCATAAATTTATGCAAGGTCAAAAAGAAATTACTGTTTTAGACCCTGCAATTGGAACTGGTAACTTAATGACTACATTGTTTAATAGCGCCAAAGAAGAACTAACAATGAGTGGATTTGGTGTAGAAGTGGATGAGGTGTTAATTAAACTTGCTTTAGTAAATGCAAATTTACAAAAGCATGCAATCGAATTCTTCCACCAAGATGGACTAGCACCACTTTATATTGATCCAGTTGATGCAGTCGTTTCAGATTTACCAATTGGTTATTATCCAAATGAAATTGTTGCAAGTGAATATACATTAAAAGCAGATGAAGGAATGTCATATGCACATCACTTATTTATTGAACAAAGTGTGAAACATACGAAAGAAGGCGGGTATTTATTCTTCTTAGTACCAAACTTCATTTTTGAAAGTGATCAAGCGCCAAAGCTACATGCATTCATTAAAGAGACATGCTTTATTCAAGGATTATTACAGCTTCCTGTTTCCATGTTTAAAAACGAGAAAAATGCAAAAAGTATATTTGTTCTCCAAAAGAAAGGCCAAGGTGTAACAATGCCGAAACAGGCACTACTAGTGGAATTACCTAAATTCTCTAACATGAAGGCTATGGAGAACATTATGGATCAATTGAATACTTGGTTTGCAACACATAAATAACGCGATATATATGTAACAGGGTTAGTAATTAATGTAGTACAGTTGTATAGGATATGTAATATTTTTTAATATATACAAGATTTAACTGAATTTTTTGAAATCTGTAATATATTTTTTTCTTGGTGTTACAATTTTTTCACTTGAAATATATGTCGGACGATGTTTAAATTAAAATCGTGAGTATAAAATTTACTAATGATGAAACGTTTTCATAATGAGTGAATTTAATTAGATAAAATCGAGCGGTTTGTGGAATGATCCACACAACTACCAAGAGAAAAAGGGGCGAAAGACTAGATGTCAAAAATCATCGCGATTAACGCAGGAAGCTCTTCGTTAAAGTTCCAATTATTTGAAATGCCAAGTGAAACAGTATTAACAAAAGGTTTAGTAGAACGTATCGGTTTAGAAGATAGTATCTTCACAATTACTGTAAATGGCGAAAAACAAAAAGAAATTACAAACATCCCAGATCATGCAGTAGCAGTTAACATGCTTCTTAAGAAATTAACTGAAAACGGAATCGTAAAATCTCTTGATGAGATTGGCGGTATCGGTCACCGTGTTGTACACGGCGGCGAAAAATTTGCTGATTCTGTTTTAATTGATGCTGAAGTATTAGCTGATATCGAAGAATTAAGCGATTTAGCACCACTTCACAACCCAGCAAACCTTGTTGGTATTAAAGCATTCCAAGAAGTACTACCAAACGTACCAGCAGTAGCAGTATTCGATACAGCATTCCACCAAACAATGCCGGAATCTGCATTCCTATACAGCTTACCATATGAGTACTATGAGAAATTTGGCATCCGTAAATACGGTTTCCACGGAACTTCTCATAAATATGTAACTGAGCGTGCGGCTGAATTATTAGGTCGTCCAATTGAAAGCTTAAGCCTACTTTCTTGTCACTTAGGTAACGGTGCAAGTATCGCAGCAGTAGAAGGCGGTAAGTCTATCGATACTTCTATGGGCTTCACTCCACTTGCTGGTGTAACAATGGGTACACGTTCTGGTAACATTGACCCTGCGTTAATTCCATACATCATGGAAAAAACAGGCCAAACTGTAGAAGAAGTAGTTAGCGTATTAAACAAGAAGAGTGGTATGTTAGGTCTTACTGGTTACTCTAGTGACCTACGTGACATCATTGCGAAAGAAGAAGAAGGCGACCACCGTGCGAAAGTAGCACTTGACGTGTTCGTGAGCCGTATCCATAAATACATCGGTTCTTACACAGCTCGTATGAAAGGCGTTGACGCTATCATCTTTACAGCTGGTGTAGGTGAAAACAGTGCAATTATTCGTGAGCGCGTATTAGAAGGCCTTGAGTACATGGGCGTATACTTCGACGTAAAACGCAATAACGTATTCGGTGAAGAAGCATTCATCAGCTTCCCGCACTCTCCAGTAAAAATTATCGTAATTCCAACTGACGAAGAAGTTATGATTGCTCGTGACGTATTACGTCTTGGGGATATTGGTTAATATACTATATGAAAAAAAAGACGAGATCCTATAGGATCTCGTCTTTTTTCTTTTGGATATATTTCAAAATTCCATCCGGATATAGTAATTTTTCTTTTTGAATGAATGCAGTGAGGGAAATCCATTTTGCATATGACAGTGTTTGTTCATCTGGTATATTCAGTATTTCCATTTCATATAGTGACATGTCTAATAAGCGTAAAGAATATAGCTGAATGATTTCATGACCAATTTCTCCATCTAGATGAAAGATGTTTTCTAAGCAGCCTAAATAATTGGTGATTTCCACTTCTGTGTGAAGCTCTTCTTGAAATTCGCGAATAACAGTATGTGCTGATTTTTCACCAAGTTCAATTGATCCGCCAAGAGGTCGGTAATATGTTTCATCGCCTGTATGATATTCTTGTACGAGAAGTCGATCGTGATGTATAGCAATGCCAAAAGCTTTTGCACGTGGGTACATATGTATAATCGCTCCTTATTTGTTTTGTATAGGGACGATTATAATCTAGCTGAATAGAAACTGGTACCATTTATTCGGATAGATTGTTGCGACTTCTTAGGCTGTAAATAAAGAACATGCGATGTACAAGCATATTTGCAAATATGATACAATAGAAAAAAATCGAACGAGGTGGTTGTTGTGATGCGATCGAAGCGAGAACAAGCCATTTTAGAAAATATAAAAGAGTGGGAAGGGCAATTAGTAGAGCAAGAAGCGACCGATTTTCAAAAGATGTTTGATAAGTGGTTGCATACTACAGTTGCAAAACTACCTGAGAAAAAACGAAAAGACTTTTTTACGAAAGCAGATGGATGGCTCTTTCATTTGCATGCACTTATTCAAAGTTCACAATCACAGTTAGATGCACGTAATCGTATTTTAGGAACATCGAGATTATTTGATGAATCAATTGAGCAACTTGAAGATTTGAAGGCGTTATCTATTGATCAATTAACATACATAGCAGAGCAGCAAACAGCACGTCATCGTCTATATTCATTCGTACAAGGCGGAGCAACAGGTGCTGGCGGTCTATTATTATTAACGGCTGATTTTCCGGTTATGATTGCGTTAAATGTGAAGGCTGTACAACTTATTGCGACATCATTTGGGCATGATGTGAACAAGCCGTATGAAATGATGCTTGCGTTAAAGGTATTCCATGCAGCATTATTGCCGGCGAGACTTCAGCAATACGCATGGTACAATTTACTGAGAGAACTTGAGCAAGAAGATTCATTCTTTTATGAAGGAGACGAAGAGGTGTTAAAGCCAGCTTCTACTGAGGTTGTGTTAAAACAAATTTTGAAGACATTTTCGATTTATGCTCTCCGTCGTAAATTATTCCAAGGCATTCCTGTACTTGGAATGGCAATTGGCTCTACAGTGAACTACCGCTTAACGAGGAATGTTACTGAATTTGCAAATAAGTTTTATCAAGTACGCTACATATTAGAAAAAGAAAAGAGAGCATGAAAAAAAGCGAGAGGCCGAAGCCTTTCGCTTTTTAGTTTGTCGCATGTTTTTTGGATATTGGAATAGAAACGGGTTGCTTTGCTGCTTTCTTTTCTGTTTTTGGATAGTAAATTAAATCCAATGTTTTTGCCTGTACGGCAATCGAAAGAATAGTAAAAGCAATTTCTGTCCAATTTAAATAATATAATGAAAGCGCAAGAACAATCGCGTCAAAGACGAAGAAAATTTGCCCAATTGTAAACCGAGTTCGTTTACTTAATATAATTGTTAAAATATCGTCTCCACCGGTTGCACCGCCAAATCGCAATATAAAACCGAGTCCAATACCAGCTAACGCACCGCCAACTACTGCAGCTACAAATAAATTATTTGATAAATCTACCGTAAAAGGAGAATAATTTTCCATAAGGGAATAAAATACTCCGAATGAAAGTGAACCTAAGAATGAATAGCCAACCATTTTTCTACCTAAAAATGAAGCACATAGTAAAATAATAGGGATATCCATTACTACAGTTGAAATAGATGGTGAAATATCATAAAAATTTTGGATGAATAGTGCAATACCTACAAAGCCACCTTCTGTTAAGTGGTTTTGGAAGTGAATGTGATATAGCGCTGCTGCTAATATAAATGAACCGATTAAAACCATAAAAACTTCTTTAATAATTTGTCGACTTTGGATGTTCCTCATCGTTATTCCTTCTTTCCGTAGTTAGTAGTCCTTTGGTGTTGTAAACTAACTACGAGCTCACATGTAGCTTTCAGTTAGTTTACGAAAAAAACTAACTACGCTATATGTCGCTGAAGAAATAACGAATAATCCTCTCGTCCATCAATTCTCCCTACCTTCGTTTTAGTTTAAGTCTTAAAGCGACTAAACAAAACGGGGAGTAGGATTCTTCATTTAGCAATCCTGCTCTTCTTTGTTTTGTTTAGCTAGTAACAATTAAGTCCTAAACAAAACGCTATGTGTAAGAAGAGTCTTTTTTTTGCCAAATTATCTTTCGGGCAATCATAATTTCCCCACTCTCGTATTTTTTTCGCTAGACTAAAGTATCTGAGCTGAAAAATACGCTACGTGTATGATTCGTCAATACGATGCCACATGCTCCTTCGAGCGATCATGATATCAAAATCCCTTCCTTCAAGATTTATATTATTATATCATACTTTCAAAAAATACATGCGGATGGAAACCGACAATAACCGGAGAGAATCTACAAAAAATGTTATGTTTAAATATTTTTGTAGAAAAGCCTAAGTTATTTCGTAGAACTGGACAACTTTTAGAAGTTTGTCCAATAAGTAAGAAAAGAAGGGTTTTTATTCAATTGTATTGTTCTCATCACTTTTATCTTTAAAAAATGCATCCCAGCTAATGATACTTAAAAAAGTTAAAGCGATAATAATGAAAGCTCGCATAAGTTTGAGACCTCCTTTTGTACATAGTATATGAATAATTTGTTTCGGAATGTGTCATTTTTTTACAAGCTCTAACTATTATGAGAGTATATTAATATAGATAGATGAGGGGGAGAATGGAGATATGCTAAAAGACATGTTTAAAAGAAAAGAATTAAAATGTGTTTCATGTCAGAAAAAGATTCAATATGAAGAAGAGCTAGTTGCTTTTGTAAAGTTGCCAAAAGAAAGAAGTATATTAGTTGGTCCGTTTGATGTGTGTTTGGCGAAAACAGCACAAGAAATATATTGTAAATCGTGTTACGACAAAAAAGCATGACCCGAATTAATTGAGGGGCATGCTTTTTTCATTGGTGTGCTTTTCCCTCAGATACGTTTTGGGTTAGACGATACCAAAGCCAAAGATCGTTAATAATTGAAGCAAGATCGGCAATTTCTGAATTTAGCTTGCAAGAAATTTCGAAGTCTTCTTCGTTATTTAAGTGGTGTTGTTTAGCGTTAATATGGTGCTCAAGTTCCTTTATGCGATCAGGTATTTTTCCGCGAACTTGCTCCCATTTTAATAAAATAGAATGCTGCGCTTGTTCAGAGATGTCTTCCCATTTTTTTTGTATGCTCGGTACTTCAATTCCTAGATGTTCATTGTATATAAAATACTTTTTCATAGACACCCCTCCATTTTCCTTCCTCTATTTTACATAAAAAAAGAAAGAAGTTCGACGAAATTGTTTGAAAAAATTTTATAAATTCCCCTTGATTCATTTTATGAAAGGTGATAAAGTTTGGATTATTATAATAAAAGATGAATATTTATTCTTTAGGGGGATGCAAAATGGAGAAGAAAAAAGTTGTATTAGCATATTCCGGAGGTCTTGATACTTCCGTTGCAATTAAATGGTTACAAGAGAAGAATTATGATATTATCGCGCTTTGCTTAGATCTAGGGGAAGGTAAAGACTTAGCGTTTGTAAAAGAAAAAGCACTTTCAGTAGGTGCAATTAAATCGTATATGATTGATGTTCAAGAAGAATATGCGAATGAATATGCATTGATAGCGATGCAAGCTCACACGTTATACGAAGGGAAATATCCTCTTGTCTCTGCATTATCTCGTCCGCTTATTGCAAAAAAATTAGTAGAAATTGCAGAGCAGGAAGGCGCAAGTGCAGTTGCACATGGATGTACAGGGAAAGGGAATGACCAAGTTCGTTTTGAAGTTTCTATTCAAGCGTTGAATCCATATTTAGAAGTTATTGCGCCTGTACGTGAATGGAAATGGTCACGTGAAGAAGAAATTGCATATGCAAAAGAAAATGATATACCGATTCCAATTAATTTAGATAGCCCGTTTTCAATCGATCAAAACTTATGGGGACGCAGCAACGAATGTGGAATTTTAGAAGATCCATGGGCAGCGCCGCCAGAAGAAGCATACGAGATGACATTAGCATTAGAAGATACACCGAATAAACCAGAGTTTGTAGAAATCGGATTTGAAGCAGGAGTACCGACGACTTTAAACGGCACTGCATATTCACTTTCAGAACTAATTAAAACGTTAAATGCACTTGCTGGCAAACATGGCGTTGGACGTATCGACCATGTAGAAAATCGCCTTGTCGGTATTAAATCTCGTGAAGTATATGAATGCCCAGCAGCAATGACATTAATAACAGCGCATAAAGAACTTGAAGATTTAACACTTGTGAAAGAGGTTGCTCATTTCAAACCGATGATTGAGCAAAAACTAACAGAATTAATTTATAACGGTTTATGGTTCTCACCTTTAAAACAAGCGCTCAATGCTTTCTTACAAGAAACGCAAAAAAATGTAACAGGTACAGTACGTGTGAAATTATTTAAAGGTCATGCGATTGTAGAAGGGCGTAAATCTGAGTACTCTTTATACGATGAAAAATTAGCAACGTATACTGCCCAGGATGAATTTAATCATGATGCAGCAGTTGGATTCATTTCATTATTCGGTTTACCTACGAAAGTATACAGTCAAGTGAATCAAAAGAAGGTGGAAGCGTGAGCAAACTTTGGGGCGGACGTTTTACAGAAGAAGCGGAAGCGTGGGTTGAAGAGTTTGGAGCATCCATCTCCTTTGATCAACAATTAGTAAATCAAGATATAAAAGGGAGTATCGCACACGTAACGATGTTAGCAAAGCAAGGCATTGTTACGAAAGAAGAAGCAGAGAAAATAAAGATAGGGCTTCAATATTTACTAGAGGAAGCGAAACAAAATAAATTGAATTTCTCAGTCGAGGCTGAGGACATTCATTTAAATATTGAAAAGATGTTAATTGAAAGAATCGGTGAAGTAGGAGGGAAACTTCATACAGGCCGAAGCCGTAACGATCAAGTAGCGACAGATATGCATTTGTATTTAAAAGAAAAAGTAGAAGATATTATAAAAGCTACAAAACAATTGCAAATTGTTCTTGTTCATCAAGCGGAAAATAACATTGAAACAATTATGCCCGGCTATACGCACTTGCAACGTGCACAGCCGATTTCATTTGCGCATCATATTCTTGCTTACTTTTGGATGTTAGAGCGCGATGTGAATCGTTATGAAGATTCGTTAAAGCGTATTAACATTTCACCGTTAGGAGCAGGAGCACTAGCTGGTACAACATTCCCGATTGACCGAGAATATAGTGCGGAGCTTCTTGGATTTAATGGAATCTATGAAAATAGTTTAGATGCGGTAAGTGATCGTGATTTCATACTGGAGTTTTTAAGTAACTCATCTATGCTTATGATGCACTTATCACGCTTTTGCGAAGAACTTATTTTATGGAGTAGTCAAGAATTTCAATTTATTGAAATGAGCGATCAATACGCAACAGGAAGCAGTATTATGCCGCAGAAGAAAAATCCGGATATGGCGGAACTTATTCGTGGTAAAACTGGCAGAGTATACGGTAATTTATTCAGTTTACTTACAGTAATGAAAGGATTGCCGCTCGCTTACAATAAAGACTTACAAGAAGATAAAGAAGGAATGTTTGATACAGTGAAAACAGTAGAAGGATGCCTTCATATTATGGCAGGCATGCTTGAAACGATGACTGTAAACAAAGAAAAAATGGGGCAAGCTGTGACGCAAGACTTCTCTAACGCAACAGAAATTGCCGACTATTTAGCAAGCAAGGGACTGCCGTTCCGTCAAGCTCATGAAATTGTCGGGAAACTAGTTCTTCATTGTACGCAAAAAGGAATCTATTTATTAGATGTACCACTTGAAACGTATAAAGAAATGAGTCAGTTATTTGAAGAAGATTTATATGAAGTTCTTTCACCTTATGCAGCTGTAAAGCGCCGTAACAGTGCTGGTGGGACAGGGTTTGAGCAAATTGAAAAAGCTTTGGAGAAAGCGAAGGGGTTAGCAATAGAGTTTGTTGGAAGTTAAATGATATATGATATAGAAGGTAAGGTGCTTTTTTAGAAAGTACCTTACCTTTTTTTATGGATTTAATTAAGCCTAGAGCAATATGTTCTAGGCTTAAAGTTTCATCGATTAATCATACTTGTGTCGATCTTCCGTAATCCGAATGTATTCAATATCCATTAAATCTCGAAGCAATGCACCGTGACTTAGTTCAACACCATGTTTTTCTTTAAAATGCTCGCGAATCATATCTAACATTTCGATTTCTTTCCCATTCACATCTAAAATAATGCGTTCATAATCATCCATGTAGCATCCTCCTTTTCTAAACACATATATTTTGTCCGTCTATTTCTAAAAAATGTATTTAAACTATTAAAGCAGTTATATACAGTATCAAACACAAAACATTGATATGGTGTACCCTTTACCTTTGTTTCTTTATTTATGATAAATACGGTCAAAAATCTGTATATAAGGGGAGTTTAGTTGAAGAATGATTTTTTAATTTTTTATGGTTTCAGAACCCCTAACCAGTTAGGAAGTATTAGTATGAATCGTAATGAAAAGGAAACAAATGAGTTTGGTGATTATTTCCCGACACTTGAAATTGAGAAAAGATTAAAATGATAAAATAAGCATCCTTATAGGGCACATAGCCATCAAGTTAAGGAAATGAATAAAATCCGAAAATGGGTTATCCTTCCATATGGATTGTGTGGAAGGATAACCCATTTTGTGTCTAAACTCAACGATACTACACAGGAAGAATTACATATATTAGGTGGAGAATTTAGAAGAGAAGAGGAAGATCCGATTGAAGAAGAAGTGAGAGAACAAGAGAGTAAGAGAATAGAAGAAGGCATAAAGAAACTTGGGGAACAAAAGTGGTATTTAAAATCAAAAATTATATATGTTCTTTGCTTCATTACGCCGCCAATTGGTTATGTGTATGTTTTCTTACTTCGTAAAAAAATGACAGAAGATGCAAAGCAAACGTACTTAACTGTTGCGACGATAATGATGGCGCTATGGTCTTTGAAATTCCTTCCGCCGTATGTGTTGGCAGGTACCGTTGTTGTTGTAGCTTGTCTTGTATTTATAGTGAAGTTTGTGAAATGAAAAACACCAAGCCTATGTGGACTTGGTGTTTTATTTATAAATTAAAGATCACCTTGCTCCTCGTCACCACGAACAACAAGGACATCGCATTTCGCATAGCGAATAATATGTTCAGAGACGCTACCAATTAGGAAACGTTCTACAGCATTTAAACCAGTTGCACCACACATAATTAAATCCACTTTATGGTTTGGAGCGATTTCTTTTGAAATTTTAGATTTAGGATTACCAAATTCTAATACAGTTTCCACTTTTTCAAGACCAGCTTCAAGCGCAGTTTTTTTGTAGTCTTCTAATAAGTCTTCTGCAAATAGATTTGCACGTTCAGCAATTGCGCGGCTATAAGCCTCTACTGCTGAGTATGCTTTTACATCAACGATATGAGCAATTGTTAATGTTGCGTTGTTTCGTTTTGCAACTTGAATTGCTTTTTTAAAGGCTTTTTCTGCTTCTTTAGAACCGTCCACCGCAATTAAAATATTTGTATATGTATTATTCATAGTAAATTCCTCCCAATCATTTTTATTACCGTTTACAACTTTATTATAAAACAAATTTTGGTAATGTGCTTGTCGGAAACGTTACAGAATTTTGAAAACTTTGCCTTAATTCATTTTAGTTGTAATTGAGGCGAGAACTTGTTACATATGGAGTATAGCAATTTAAAAGGAGGCATGTTTGTGAGACACGCGCTCATTACAGCCGGTACGAAAGGTTTAGGAAAGCAAGTAACAGAAAAGTTATTGGATAAAGGATATTCAGTAACAGTAACATATCATAGCGATACAAGTGCTATGGAAACAATGAAAGAAACATATAAAAATATGGAAGAACGTCTACAGTTCGTGCAAGCTGATGTCACGAAAAAGGAAGATTTACATAAAATAGTAGAAGAAGCGATGAGCCGTTTTGGCAAAATTGACTTCTTAATTAATAATGCTGGTCCTTACGTATTTGAAAGGAAAAAATTAGTCGATTACGAAGAAGGCGAATGGAATGAAATGATCCAGGGTAATTTAACAGCGGTGTTTCATTTATTAAAACTTGTCGTACCGATTATGAGAAACCAGCAATTTGGCCGTATTATTAACTATGGATTTCAAGGGGCAGATAGCGCGCCTGGATGGATTTATCGTTCAGCCTTTGCAGCTGCGAAAGTCGGACTTGTTTCTTTAACGAAAACAGTCGCATACGAAGAAGCTGAATACGGTATTACTGCGAATATGGTATGTCCTGGTGATATAATTGGTGAAATGAAAGAGGCAACGATTGAAGAAGCACGAAATCTGAAAGGTAGTAACACACCAATTGGTAGATCTGGAACAGGGGAAGATATCGCAAGAACCATTTCGTTTTTATGTGAGGACGATTCTGATATGATTACTGGCACGATTATTGAAGTAACAGGCGCTGTTGATGTTATTCATAGACATCGATAGAATTAAATAAAGTGAAGTTTCGAATAATTGGACAGTTTATCCTTTATACTGAGAGGTACGGATAATACTGTCCTTTCATGTAAGATTAAATCTATCGGAAAACTTGTATTATTTTTTTGTCAAATATTGAGATATTATGTTAGAATATAAGAGTATAGAAAGCGCTTTAAAAAATGATTCAGGGGTCATTTCATAACTCAAGGGGGAACTAATAATGCGTATCGGTATTCCAACAGAAATTAAAAACAATGAAAACCGCGTGGCAATGACGCCAGCGGGAGCTGTACATTTAGTACAAAATGGTCATGAAGTTTTTGTTCAAAAAGGATCAGGTGTAGGATCAGGCTTTACAGATGAAGAATACGTACAAGCTGGTGCGAAACTTGTTGAAACTGCTGAAGAAGCATGGAATCAAGATATGGTTATGAAGGTAAAAGAGCCAGTTGAAAGTGAATACGGTTATTTCCGCGAAGGTTTAATTTTATTCACATACTTACACTTAGCTCCAGAGCCAGAATTAACAAAAGCATTAATTGATAACAAAGTGGTATCAATTGCATACGAAACAGTACAATTAGACAATCGTTCTTTACCATTACTTGCACCAATGAGTGAAGTAGCTGGTCGTATGTCTGCGCAAATCGGTGCACAGTTCCTTGAGAAAAACAAAGGTGGTAAAGGTATTTTACTTGCAGGTGTTCCAGGGGTGAAACGCGGTAAAGTAACAATTATCGGCGGTGGTCAAGCTGGTACAAACGCAGCGAAAATTGCAGTAGGTTTAGGTGCAGATGTAACAATCATCGACTTAAGTGCAGAACGTCTTCGTCAATTAGATGACATTTTCGGAAACCAAGTAAAAACGTTAATGTCTAACCCGTATAACATTGCAGAAGCTGTAAGAGAATCTGATCTTGTAATCGGTGCAGTATTAATCCCAGGTGCAAAAGCGCCAAAACTTGTAACAGAAGAAATGATTCAATCAATGGAACCAGGTTCTGTCGTTGTAGATATCGCGATTGACCAAGGTGGTATTTTCGAAACAACTGACCGTATTACAACTCATGACAACCCAACTTATGAGAAACATGGTGTTGTTCATTATGCAGTTGCAAATATGCCAGGTGCGGTGCCACGTACATCAACTCTTGCATTAACAAACGTAACAGTACCATATGCAGTACAAATTGCTAACAAAGGCTACAAAGAAGCTTGCCTAGGCAACACTGCATTATTAAAAGGTATTAACACATTAGATGGCTACGTAACATTCGAAGCAGTTGCAGAAGCGCACAGCTTACAATATGCAGATGCAAAAGAGCTTCTTGAAAAAGCTCCTGCTTTATCATAATAGAAATAAAATAAAGACCCTTCCTTTGTAGGAAGGGTCTTTTTGTTTAAATTAATTATCTAATTTCTTTACAATTCTCAATCCGAACATCATTGTAAAGAAAAGAATACCGAACAAGTAATACAAGGCATACTCAACTCGTATCATCGAATTTTTGTCAGTGATATATAAAATAAATAGTATCGCAGAACCGATTAAATGAGAGAGACCGAAAATTTGCGCCATAAGTTTTAAACTCATCTTCTCGATTCTTTCATCCATCTCAGGTAATGGATATTTCTCGGAATCGTTCTTTTTTTTCTTAAAGAATATTCGTTTCACTACGAATAGTATTAAGGCTAAGAGTATGTATACGCCAGTGAATAGAAGGACAGAACTAATCTTTTCTTCATCATTATTATTGAAATAAAGAAAAGTTGAACCTAACAATAAAATGGTAAGATGCGAAATGAACTCTTGATTAAAAGTATTTTTCATTCTTTTTCCTCCCCAGTTTTGTCTAATTGAAATAAATCTTCTACTTTGCAGCCGAAAAACTCACATAATTTCAATGCTAATTCTAAACTCGGGTTGTATTTATTCTTCTCGATAGCGATGAGGGATTGTCTAGTGATTTGAACAGAGGAAGCTAATTGTTCTTGGGTGATGTCTCTAACGACGCGGAATTGTTTCACTTTATTTTTAATCAAATATACAAAGTCTCCTTTTTGTAAATTTGTTACTTTTATAATATCCATTTTTAGGTAATAAGTAAATAAAACCTTACAAAAAGTAAACAAAACTTTACGTGAAATATAGCTTGTTATGATGTTGTTTTTTGTGATAATTTGGAATTAAATGAAAAATGAAAGTCGATAGAGGGGATTCAATGGGGAGTAAAAATAGGAAGAAAAAGCAAGCTAAAAGACAAAAGTATATAAAGAAAAAACAGGAACAGAACATACCTCTTTCAAAAAAAGTAGTCATTATGATAGAAAAAACATTTCGGTATATTTGTATGTTCTTGTATGTGATTTTTTGCGTGTTTTTATGTGGGATGGTTAAAAATTTTGGGATAACCCCTAATGTTATTGAAGGTATTTTTGGCGTTACACTTGTTATGGTAGAAGGATTCTTATTCTTTATATTATTTGATAAAGTGTGGCCTAGTCATGAAAGTAAAAAAGATAGAAAAAGAAGAAAAAAATCTTCATCCGATTCAAGCTCATCAAGCGGATTTGGTGATTACAGTAGCAACGATTGTAGCAGTTCAAGTGATGGTGGAGGAGATTGCGGAGGTGGTGGAGACTAAATTAGTTTTTCAGAAGAACGACTAATGAAAGGGTGGGACGAAAGATGGAAACTGTGAATTTATTAGAATTAACAACGGACATTCAAGAACAACATAAAAACTTCGTCGTTTCAAATGTAAATAGTCATTGCTTACGAATTGCTGTATTTACTGGTGAATATGATTGGCACTACCATTCTAATTCGGATGAATTATTCATTGTGTTAGAGGGAGAATTACTTATCGATTTTCAAGATAGAGAGACAGCAGTTTTAAAGCCGAATGATTCTATTTTAATTTCAGCAGGTACAATTCATAGGACGAGAGCATTGGAGAGAACGGTAAATCTTTGTTTTGAAAATGTAGAGGCGGATACAGTAATTGTGGAGGGCGTATGAGAAGGTTACAGATTGAAGAATACGATAAAGTAATTCCTCTTTTAGAAGGGAACCACCGAACAACAACTTTTGCGTATGCAGTTTGTAATCAAAATATAAATGGTGAGATTTTTATAAATGAGAAGTTAACAGCAGGACTAATCGTCACCACTAATGGTATTTATTATTTGTTTGGTGACACTCGAGACCAAAGTTATAACGAAGATTTATTTTCGTATATAAAAACAGCCATTGAAAAAACAGAGAAACGATTTACACTGTTCACTTCGAGTGAAGAGTGGGAAATGATGATTGAAGAGTGCTTTAGTAATGCATTTCGGAAAATCCCACGAATGACATTTCAATTTCAAAGAGAAGTTTTTGAAGATAGAAAAATAGAATTAAACAAAAATACATATGAAATTAAACGTATTGATAAAAGTGATATAGAACGAAGTAATGAATTTACAGAGGATTATTACAAAGAATATTGGGGATCAAAAGACGTGTTTTTAAATAACGGATTTGGTTTTTGTATAGAACAAGATAGGATGATTGTAGCCGAATGCGTCTCAATATTTAGCGGGAATGGTTTTGCTGAAATTGATATTGCAACACATGAAGCACATCAAGGGAAAGGGTTAGCTCAAGCTGTCGCAACACGTTTCATTGAACAGTGTATACAAAATCATATTACACCATGCTGGGATTGTAATGTAGATAACATTCCCTCACAAAAATTAGCTAGTAAATTAAGCTTCCATAATCCAGTAGAATATGTTTTGTTTGTCCGCAAGAAAATGGGGGAATAAAAGATGAACGTAGAATTAACAAGATTCAAAGTCAAGCCAGGTAAAAGTCATCGCGTAGATGAATGGATGCAGCTTCTTAATGATAATATGAAAGAAGTGCTTTTGACATTAAACGACGAAAAGATGTATGTAGAGACAATTTTCCGGGAAATAAGAGATGGAGAAGAGTACTTATATTGGTATTCTGTGCAAGGAGAAGGCGGGGCTCTTGTCGAAAATTCTCATCATGAAATTGATAAAAAGCACTTAGCGTTTTGGTATGAATGTATTGATGAAGAAACACCGTCTGTTGATATGGAAACAGAAGTTGTTATGATTCAAGATGTTGTGAAGGAAGTAATGAAATAATAGAATAGTATGTTGGAGAGAAGCACATCAAAATAGATGTGCTTTTTATTTTGAAAAAAATTTTAAAGAAAAGCTGTATACATTTTACGCTCTCAAACGTTGAGTATATAGAAAGGAGAGCAGAATGAGCCATGATACTTTTGAAACATTATTAATAGAGAAATCAAAAGCTGTGTTTGGATACTTAATTAAGATTGGAGCAGATAGAAAAGAAGCGGAAGATATTGTGCAAGATACGTTGTATAAGGCTTTATTGCTTATGGAGGAAATACCGTTAGAGCATTTAACACCGTGGCTATTTAGAGTTGCGATCAATCAGCACCGAGATTTACACCGAAAAGAAAAAAGACTAAATCCAATTGCGATTGAATCGGTCGTTCTTATTGGTCAAAAGTCATTAGATGAAGTGCTTTTAACAAGTGAACTGCAAGGAGAAGTACAAGAAATACTGGAGACGATGACGGAGGATTATCGTCATATTTTACTGTTGAAATATGAATATGAACTATCTTATAAGGAAATTGCCATTTTATTAAGTATGAAAGAAGAAACAGTGAAAACAAGTTTGTACCGTGCAAGAAATCAATTTAAAAAATTGTATAGGAGGAGAAATGATGAGTCGGAAGGACTTTGATTTGAATATGGATGATAAGCAGATGAAGACTTTGATGAAGAGAGCGAAGAGGAAGCAGCTTTGGCGAAACTGGCTTATTTCTATTTGTGCGTCCATTATTGTTATAGTAAGTTTGTTTTTGGGAGCAGCGTATTTTTCTCAGCAAACGTTTAGAAAAATGGAAAGAGAAATGAATGCACTACATAAGGTTCAAGGCCCTAATATCCGTTTCAGCGGAAGCATGTATTTAAGTCTCGGTATGACAGGAAGTACAGTAATATACAACTCTTATAAAAATATAGCCGGTCAACCAGTAAAATGGATAAATGATATATATGAATCAGGTATCTGGGGTTATAGTATGAAGCACTACAATGGTGAACTTGTTAGTCTAGATGAGGAGAAAAGGGGGGGAGGGGCTGTTACCATACCAGATTATAATGTACAAACAATGCAAAGAGAAATGAGGTTTTATTTACCTTTCGTTACTTATAAAAATTATGTGGATGATCTGGAAAATATCAGGAATTTGCAAAATAAAGTTGCAGAAGTAGCCTTATCTTTTGATAAATCGTATACAGCTGAACAAATTACTGAGATGCTTCCCAAAAGTGTACAGCCAGTTTGGTTTTGGGTAGATACATATAATGAAAAGAAAAGCGATTTTTATGTAGGGTTAAAAGATCCTAAAGATGGTGCGATATTAAATGCGGAAATGGCAAAAAATGTTTTTGGATTTGAAGGAAGTTATTCAAAAGGGAAAGAAGATATGAAAAACGATATAACAATAAACTCAAAAGAATTTCTATACCAAATGAAGTATTTAGCAAAAAATAGTGAAGGTATACCAAGTGATTATTTTGAACAATATTATAAAGAAATAAAAAACACGAAACCAAAAGACATACCAATATACGGAGTAGTCGTAACTGGAAAAACAGAGGATTTACAAGGTTTACAAGGAGTACCATATATTAAGGCGGCTGTTAGAGGTGTAACAGTGGAGAAATATTAATTACAGTTAATTAATGTGAATAATCAGAAAATTTATGTTATAATATGGGAAAAGGAGGCTAATATGAAGCAAATACATGGAGCAATTTATATTTACATAACAATATTTCTCGTGGTGATATCCTATGGTTTAGGGCACGTGTATTCGCATCCTATATTAACTTTTTTAAGTGGAGCATGTATGGCGTTTGCGCTTCTTGTCCACCTTTTCTCAGTTTGGATTGTGAAATTTCAAATAAATATTAGTGAGATAGAAGAAGGCACTTTTTGAGTGGCCTTCTTTTTTAGTAATAATATTTATGAAGTTCTTGTAGTAATTTTTCAACTTCACGTTCAGTTTTTTTACATATAGACATTGTACGTAATTTGAAAAATAAGCTGCGCAAGAAAGATTTTATATTTCCGTATAGAAATTCATACGAGTCAATATGTAGTGTCGGTTTTTGAACTTGTAATTGAGCTACTAGATCACGAAGGGCTAATATGAGTACTTCTTCCTCTAGGCCATTTTGCAGCATTACGACAATCGGATAAACGAGACGCTCATCTTCTTCATATTTGTAATAAATGGAATGGACACAAACTTTGTTTAATAAAGTTTGTAGTATTTCTTCGTAATGTGAAGTTTCCAGTTTAGGATTATTAACAAGTGCCTCAAATGTATCGGAAGCATGAGCGATACTATGTGCCCAGCCTTGGTCTTGTACATACCCACGGAAATCCTGTTCTTTGTTCATATATAGAATTAATTTATCTTTTACATTTAAAATATCAGTCTGTGATAAGAAATTATGATTTGTATCAGCATCAATAATGAGTGCGATTAATAATGTTGTAAATGCACGGGTAAATACAGCATCGTCGTCATCCGAATGAATCTTATAAAATAAATATTTTTCACTGATGCTTTCTGATAATAGTTTCTGTAAGTGGGTGTGTGAAATATAGTCCTTCTTGATTAGATGATAAAAAGTAGAGTAAATGAGTTTGTCCCTTAAATAGCTATCAGTAACACCGATATGTTGAAGCATACTTGAACTTAAAGAATCAATATTGAGTGCACCATTGATTACGTAATTATTATCACGAATTTCTTCTAACTGTTGTTGTAACATATAAATCCTCCTATTTTAGAAAATTCTGTATATTAATAGTATAATGAGAAGAAGAAATAGACAAGAAATAAGTGCTTTTGAATGGGGGGTATTATGAAGAGAGCATTATTCTTTTTTACTAGTATTTTCTTTTTAGGAAGTTGTTCGATTTCGTATGTTACTTTTTCTAGCGAGAGTAAAAGTTGGACGGGGCAATATAAAGGTCATATTAAGGATGACAGTGAAGATGGAATGTTTACGTTTCAGTATAAGGGCGGAGATGGAAATACAGAATTGAAGAATTTAGAGATTGCTATTAATGAAGCGTTTAGTACAATGACACAAACGTCAGAAATTCATAAAGGAGCAAGGATTGAAATGAAATCTTCTTGTGTAAGTTGTGCACCTTTATCTAAAGATGAACCGATAGAGGTTGTGATTAAATGGGATGATAAGTATGAAGAGAAGATAGTTTTAAAGCGTAAATAATAAAAAAGGTAGCGATCACGCTACCTTTTTTATTATTTCACAAATTGTAATTCTTTCGGGAATTTCGTTAAGATTTCTGATCCGTCTTTTGTGATGTAAATATCATCTTCAATACGAACGCCGCCTACGTTTGGTACGTAAATACCTGGCTCGATTGTGAAGACCATACCTTCTTTTAATAGAGATTCATTGCCTTCTTTTACATCTGGATATTCGTGTACGCTAATTCCAAGTCCGTGACCAAGTCGGTGTGGGAAGAAGTCTCCGTAACCTGCATCTGCGATAACAGAACGAGCAGCATTATCGATAGCACCAAATGTAACGCCTGGTTTACATGCTTCAACTGCTTGTAATTGTCCAGCAAGTACAGTGTTGTAAATGCGAGTTTGTTCTTCAGAAAGTTCACCGAATGCTACTGTACGTGTAATGTCAGAGCAATAACCTTCAATGATTACACCTAAATCAAATAGTACGAAATCGCCGCGTTTCATTTTGTTTGCACCTGGAATACCGTGTGGAAGAGCAGAGTTTGCACCTGCTAATACCATCGTATCGAATGACATTTTATGGATGCCTTTTGTTTTTAATTCATGCTCAATAATTGCTAATACTTCTAGCTCACTACGATTTTCTTTAATTGCATTTACACCAACTTCAACAGCATAATCTGCCATTTTAGCTGCTTCACGTAAAATAGAAAGTTCTTTTTCGTCTTTAATTAAGCGAAGCTCGCGAACTTTCTCTTCAGCTGATTTGAAAGCTGCATTTGGGAATAACTTTGTTAATTCTTCGTAACGTTCTACGTTTAAATGTTCTTTTTCAATTGCAACTGCATTTGCATCAATACCACGATCTTTAATTGCCTTTGCAATCATATCCCATGGTTTGTCCGTATCAGTAAATCCGATAATTTCATGTGCCCAGCCAGCGTTACGCGCTTGGCCTTCTTCCATTTTAGGACAAATTAAAATAGGCTCTTTTTCTTGGAATACAAACATACCAAGTAGTCTTTCATGTGGTTCACAGTGGAAGTTTGTCATGTAGAAAACGTTTGGTGTAGAAGTTAAGAACGCAGCTTCTACGTTTTTTTCTTTTAGCCATTGCATTAAATTTTCTAATCTAGCATTCATCGATTGGCACCCCCGAGATATTTAATTACAAATATAACTTTACATCGGAGGAAAGCGTTATGACAAGTAAATCGATGTTAGAAAAGACAGGGAATTGAGAAATCATGTAGAATAAAAAGTGAGAATGTGAATAGGGGAGGAATGTAAAGATGAAAGTATCGTATCACGGGCATTCAGTTGTAAAGATTGAAACGAATGGCAAAGTTATTTTAATTGACCCATTTTTAACAGGAAATCCGACAACAGATTTAAAAGCTGAAGATGTAAAAGTGGATGCAATTCTTTTATCTCACGGTCATGGTGATCATGTTGGAGATACAGTAGAGCTTGCGAAGAAAAATAATGCAGTTGTTGTAGCACCGTTTGAACTAGCAACATTTTTAGGATGGCAAGGTGTAAATACACATCCAATGCATATTGGTGGTTCACATGAATTTGACTTTGGAAAAGTGAAATTTACTCAAGCATTCCACGGCTCTAGTTATATTGATGAAGAAAATAAGACGATTACATATACAGGTATGCCAGCTGGTATTTTGTTTACAGCAGAGGAGAAAACGGTATATCATGCAGGAGATACTGCTTTATTCTCTGATATGAAGTTAATTGGAGAAATGAATAATATTGATTTAGCATTTTTACCAATTGGCGATAATTTCACAATGGGGCCAGAAGATGCTGTGTTAGCATCAAAATGGATAGAGGCGAAAACAGTTGTACCGATGCATTACAATACGTTCCCAGTTATTGAACAAGATCCATATCAATTTGTAGGAAAGCTACAAAATTGTACAGGGAAAGTATTAGAAGCTGGAGAAAGTATTACACTATAAAAAAGAAACCCTTCATTTGAAATGACAAGTGAAGGGTTTTTTATGTGTGTAGTACAGTTTTTAAAGTCTGTATTTGTTTAGCTGATTCTTCTCGTTTTGTACGTGGCTGTTTGGGTGTTTCATTCAACTCCATTGCAACTTTTTTTCCATCTACGAAAGCTAAAAATACAGCACCTACAACCTCTAAAATTTTTTTCATAATGTATTCGCTCCTTTGTTTCATTTCTTGTCTTAATTGTATATTGAAGCGTCTGGACAAACTATCGAACGAGATGACAATACCATTACATTGTTGTAATAGAATGACTGGTGGAATGTAAGGGGTATTTTGTTATAAAAAAAATGGTACAGGCATATAAAGAGAGAGTGTAACAGTTTTGAAAATATAGTATACTGAAAATACAACACATGAAGAATTTAGGGAAAAGAAAGTATGGTGAAACCATTTGGCTACCAAACATAATCAAATTTTAGAACATATTAATAGCCTGCCGGTAGGGCATAAAATTTCTGTGCGGCAAATTGCGAAAGATTTGAGTGTAAGTGAAGGGACAGCTTACCGTGCAATTAAAGACGCAGAAAATAAAGGATATGTTAGTACAATTGAACGTGTCGGAACAATTCGAATTGAACAAAAGAAGAAAGAGAATATCGAAAAACTGACATATGCAGAAGTCGTTAACATTGTCGATGGTCAAGTACTTGGAGGCAGAGAAGGGCTACATAAAACATTAAATAAATTCGTAATCGGGGCTATGAAATTAGAAGCGATGATGCGCTATACAGAAGCAGGGAACTTACTTATTATCGGTAACCGTACGAACGCACATCAATTAGCATTAGAAACAGGGGCTGCTGTATTAATTACAGGTGGATTTGATACAGAAGAGCATGTGAAAAAGTTAGCAGATGAATTGAAATTGCCAATTATTTCGAGTAGTTATGATACATTTACGGTCGCAACGTTAATTAACCGTGCAATTTATGATCAACTTATTAAGAAAGAAATTGTACTAGTTGAAGATATTTTAACACCAATTGAAGAAACACTATATTTAAAGCCTAGTGACATAGTGCAGAAATGGCATGAGTACAATGAAGAAACGATGCATGGACGTTATCCAATTGTTGATGAAAATAAAAAGGTGTTAGGTATTGTAACTTCAAAAGATATGATTGGTGTCGTGAAAGAAACACCAATTGATAAAGTGATGACAAAGCATCCAATTACGGTAAACGGAAAAATGTCTGTCGCAGCTGCAGCACGTATGATGGTATGGGAAGGTATTGAGTTACTTCCTGTTGTGGAAGAAGGGAATAAATTGCAAGGGATCATTAGTCGCCAAGATGTACTTCAGGCGCTGCAAATGATTCAACGTCAACCGCAAGTTGGGGAAACAATTGATGATATTGTAACGAACCAATTTATGACGCCGAAAGAAGCGAAAAATGAGCATTTGTATCAATTTTCAGTGACGCCACAAATGACGAATTCAATCGGGACGTTATCTTACGGTGTATTCACAACAATTGTGACAGAAGCAACAAACCGTGTCATTCGTGCGCAGAAGAAGAGCGATTTAATTGTTGAAAACTTAACCATTTATTTCGTTAAGCCAGTTCAAATTGATAATGTTGTATCAGTTCATCCGAAAGTATTAGAAATTGGGCGTAAATTTGGTAAGATTGATGTAGAAGTGCATCATGAAGGTAATGTTGTCGGGAAAGCATTACTTATGGTGCAATTGATCGATAAATAAAAAGATGGAACAAATCGCTTTGGTTTGTTCCATCTTTTTTGTTTTATTGGGTTTGGAAGCTGTTGTTAAAGATGTGGAAGAGTTTTAGCGGGAAATATATATATAAGGAGAGATGAATGTATAATTAGAAAAAACAGAATATTAATTCACTTAGATTGTATACTATGATATAATTAGATTGTAAGATAATGGATGTCGGAAGGGGGATGCATTATGTCATCAGAATTACTCTTTTTTGGTGGTATCGCACTCTTTTATTTCCTTGTGATGATACCAATTCAATACTTATACTTACAAGGATTAAATGAAAAAAAGAAACGAACAGGATTATCTCAGCAAGAACTATACAAACAGATGTCTTTTGGAGAAGAACAATTACATTTTCACGTGCAAGGTAATCCCTTTAATATACCATCTGCGTTTGTTGCATATATGATTTTGAAAGTGAAGGGACGTAAAAAAGCATCACAATGTTGATGCTTTTTTTACGTTGTTTTATAAGATTCGGCTTCTTTGACTGCTAATGGTAGAAAATGTTTATATTGGCGGAATCCATTAAATGTACTCGCGCTGCCAAGTAAAATAAACAAAACACCAACGATAATGCGTGCAGTTGAAAGTTCTAAAAAGAATTGGTTTATCCCAAAGAAGAGGACGAATAAGCCGAGTGCCATTGCGGATTTTCCAGAGAGCCAACCTTTCTCCATTGGACGGTTTGTACGAAAGAATTTTGTTTTGTAGAAGAGGTACAACACAAATGAGATGATAATACAAAAGACGAATACTGGCATAATACACGCTCCCATCGATTGGTATAAAAATAACAATTTAGAAAAAAGAAAAATCTAAACTTTCTAATTTTTATTATAAAGCAATTGTTCGCATGTATGAAATGTTTTCCGTTATAATGGGGGATAAAGTGAAACTTTAATTAGTGTGGGGAGATCCCACGTACTAATTATTAGCCCTCACCAATCGGGCTTTTACGTGCATCCAGGCTCCAAATTAATTTTGCCCCATTGTTTTTAATACTTTTGAGGTGGGAGTCTTACTACACGTTAATGCGGGATAAAATGAAGAAGTTGAATAAAAAGGAGATTATACATATGCATGAGCAAATTTTAGGAGCAATTAAAGAGTTTGATACAATTATTATTCATCGTCATGTACGTCCGGATCCAGATGCGTTAGGTTCTCAGTGCGGACTTGGTACAATTCTGCAAGAATCGTTTCCAGAGAAAAATATTTATATGGTTGGGTACAACGAGCCTTCTTTATCGTTTTTACGAGTAATGGATGATATTGAAGATAGTGTATATGAAGATGCACTTGTTATCGTGTGTGATACAGCGAACCAAGAGCGTGTTTGTGATCAGCGTTATGCAAAAGGAAAGATGTTAATTAAAATTGATCATCATCCGAATGAAGACCCGTACGGAGATATTACATGGGTGGATACGACAGCAAGTTCTACAAGTGAAATGATTTATGAATTTTACAGTTATGGAAAAGATAAAGGATTAACGATTTCAAAGGAAGCAGCTCGCCTTATTTTAGCGGGTATTGTTGGAGATACAGGTCGTTTCTTATTCCCAAATACAACAGCGAAAACACTTCGTTACGTAAGTGAGCTCGTTGACATGGATGTAAAATTCACAGATTTATACAATGAAATGTATAAAACGAAAGAAAAAATTGCTCGTTTAAACGGTTATATTTTACAAAACTTTACGATGGTAGAAGAAGGTGCAGCGTACATTAAATTAACGAAAGAGGTACTAGAAGAGTTTGATGTACTTTCTACTGAAGCATCTGGTGTTGTCGGAGCACTTGGTAATATTGATGGATTAAAGGCATGGGTTCTATTTTTAGAGGAAGATGATGTTATTCGTGTTCGTCTTCGTTCAAAAGGACCAGTTATTAATAAGTTAGCAATGCAATATAATGGCGGAGGACATCCGATGGCTTCTGGTGCAAAAGCATCTTCTTGGGAAGAAGCAGATCGCCTGTTTGCTGATTTACGTGAGCTGTGTAGATAAAAATTGTAGGTTGAACGAAAGAGAAGGAGAGGCACTGAAGCCCTCCTTTTTTTTATTTTTCTTTCTCTATATCAATACTAATTTCAAGTACGGTATCAAAAGAGACTGTGTCTACTTTAAAGCGGTATATACGATCGTAATGTTTGTACGTTTTATTTTCGATTACTTTTTTGAGCAGGTCTTTATTTTTTGCGATGCTTTGAATGTTTTTCGTTAAAAGATGCTGGAGATCATTATGGATAGAAGTGGTCATGTTTTCAAGTGTAAGATTGTCTAAATCGTATTTTTTTCGATTTATAATTTTTATTTTGATTTCTTGAATTGTTAAGAGCCGTTTATTTTCTGTGTTCAATTTCTCTTGGTCTTCGAGAAGGACGTGGAGTTTTGCTTCTTGTTTTTCGATAATTTCTTTTTGTTCTGCTATTTTACTAGTTTGTTCTTCTTGAAAAACACCGTATATGTACAAAAAAACAAACCAGCTCAACACTCCTCCAACAGCAGCGCCAGCTAAAACTAAATACCACCTTTTGGCTGTATTGGCACTGGGTACTCTCATACATGTTCCTGTGTAAGCCATTTAATAATAATAAGACCAGTTTGCATACCGCCAGTTGCAAAAAAAATAAGGAGAATTTGTTTTACGATATCTTTCATATCTCCGCCAAAGAAGCTTCTTTCAAAGCTATAAAAGGTATCGAACGTTCCGCCAATTGCTGCAACGAGTGCCCAAATTCTTAAATTTTGGGCGAATTGATTAATATAAGTTAGAGTTGGTTTTCCGATGAGAAATGCACCAAATCCGCCTATTAATGAACCACCAAGTATAACTCCAAAGGCAATAAAATAACTAATAATAAGCAGAGAGAAAAAAGTATGTTCTCTTACATCCATCGTCATTCCCCTTTCTTCTTCATATATATGGACAAAGTATGAGAAGTATGTTTTGATTTCCGCTTTCCTCATCACCTATAATAAAAGTAGTCACATAGGTAAAGAGAGGGTACAACAGTGAAGTTTGTGCATTTACAATGTCAAACCGTTTTTAGTTTATTAAAAAGTGCTTGTAAAATTGATGAGCTTGTCATTCGGGCGAAAGAGCTTGGATTTTCATCGCTGGCCATTACAGATGAAAATGTTATGTATGGAGTTATTCCGTTTTATAAAGCATGCAAGAAAAATGGTATACAGCCTATTATCGGCTTAACAGCTTCTATTTTTAGTGAAGAAGAAGAAAGGTCTTATCCACTTGTCTTACTTGCTGAGAATGAAATAGGCTATCAAAATTTATTAAAGATCTCTAGCAGCATTATGACGAAGTCAAAAGAAGGTATCCCGAAGAAGTGGCTTGCTCATTATGCGAAAGGGTTAATTGCAATTTCACCAGGGAAAGACGGAGAGATTGAACAGCTATTATTAGAAGACAAAGAGAGTCAGGCTGAAGAAGTAGCTCATACGTATCAAAATATGTTCAGCAATTTTTATATAAGTTTGCAGCATCATGCAATTCAAGATGAACTGCTTTTACAAGAAAAACTGCCTGAATTTATTAATAAGGTAAACGTTCCAGTCGTTGCAACAAATGATGTTCGCTATATTAATCAAAGTGACGCACTTGTTCATGAATGTTTATTATCTGTTGAAGGCGGAACGAAAATGACTGATCCAGATAGACCGAGAATGAAAACGGATCAGTATTATTTAAAGTCATCGGATGAAATGGGAGCACTATTTTCTCATGCTGAGGAAGCGGTTCAAAATACAATAACAATCGCGGAACGTTGCCAAGTAGAAATTCCTTTCCATGTAAATCAATTACCGAAATTTCCTGTTCCATCTAACGAGACGAATGATACGTATTTGCGCCGTGTTTGTGAAGAAGGCTTGCAGAAACGCTATGGTACGCCGAAAGAAGCGCATATAGGACGTTTGGATCATGAATTAAATGTTATTTCTCGTATGGGATTTAGCGATTATTTCCTCATCGTGTGGGACTTTATGAAATATGCACATGAAAATCATATTTTAACTGGGCCAGGCCGTGGATCGGCAGCTGGTTCACTCGTTTCTTACGTATTGGAAATTACAGATATTGATCCGATTGAATATGAATTATTATTTGAAAGGTTTTTAAACCCTGAACGTGTGACACTTCCAGATATTGATATTGATTTTCCAGATATAAGACGTGATGAGATGATTCGATATGTGAAAGATAAATATGGTCAGCTTCGTGTTGCTCAAATTGTAACGTTCGGAACTCTTGCAGCGAAAGCCGCAATTAGAGACATTGCTCGTGTAATGGGGCTCCTGCCAAGAGATATTGACATATTTTCAAAACTTATCCCATCAAAGCTTGGTATAACGTTAAGAGATGCATATGAGGAATCGCAATCGCTCCGTGAGTTTATACAAGGGAATCTGTTACATGAGCGTGTGTTTGAAATTGCAAAACGTGTAGAGGGATTACCGCGTCATACGTCTATTCATGCAGCTGGCGTTATTATGAGCCAAGAACCGTTAACGGGAAGTGTAGCGATTCAAGAAGGGCATAACGATGTTTATGTTACGCAATATCCAGCTGATGCATTAGAAGAACTTGGATTGCTCAAGATGGACTTTTTAGGCTTACGTAATTTAACGTTACTTGAAAATATTATAAAATTTATTGTTGAAAAAACTGGGAAACAAATTGATATAAGAAATTTACCTCTACAAGATGAAAAGACGTTTCAATTGTTAGGAAGAGGGGATACAACAGGTGTATTCCAGCTTGAATCAGGTGGTATGCGAAATGTACTTCGTGGGTTAAAACCGAATGAATTTGAAGACATAGTCGCTGTTAACTCGTTATACAGACCGGGACCGATGGAACAAATTCCAACCTTTATTGAATCGAAGCATGGGAAAAGACAAATTGAATATTTACATCCGGATTTAAAGCCGATTTTAGAAAGAACATACGGCGTAATTGTATACCAAGAACAAATTATGCAAATCGCATCGAAGTTAGCTGGATTTTCGCTTGGAGAAGCGGATTTGCTGCGCCGTGCAGTGAGTAAAAAGAATCGTGATATTTTAGATCAAGAACGTAAGCATTTTGTTCAAGGTTGTTTGGAAAACGGATACGATGAGACATCTTCAGAACAAATTTATGATTTAATTGTAAGATTTGCGAATTACGGTTTTAACCGAAGTCACGCTGTAGCTTACAGTATGATCGGATATCAGCTTGCATATTTAAAAGCAAATTATACGCTGGAATTTATGACTGCGTTATTATCAAGTGCAATTGGAAATGAAGATAAGATTGTGCAGTATGTACGAGAAACGAAGCGGAAAGGTTTTCACGTTTTACCGCCGTCTCTTCAGAGAAGTGGTTACAACTTCCAAATAGAAGGGAATGCGATTCGATATAGTTTACTTTCGATTCGGAATATCGGAATGGCTACCGTGACGGCATTACTCGAAGAACGAGAGGGAAAAATGTTCGAAGATTTATTTGAGTTTTGTCTTCGTATGCCATCAAAATTTGTAACAGAGCGAAATTTAGAAGCGTTTGTCTGGTCTGGTTGTTTTGACGGTTTTGGTGTTTCGAGGACGACGTTATGGAGAAGTCTTAAAGGAGCGTTGGAGTATGCAAATCTTGCACGTGATTTTGATTTAGGGGATGCTGTTCCGAAATCAAAATACGTACAAGGAGAAGAGCTATCCTTTATTGAACAGTTAAATAAAGAGAAGGAAGCACTCGGTTTTTATTTATCTAGCTATCCGACAGCGCAGTATGCGGAACTAGGAAAAGAATTAGAAATTCCATCTCTTGCTCAGGCGATGCGACATAAGAAAAAAGTACAAAGAGCGATCGTATATATAACAAGTGTGAAAGTTATTCGTACGAAAAAGTTGCAAAAGATGGCGTTTATTACATTCTGTGATCAAAATGATGAAATGGAAGCCGTTATTTTTCCAGAAACGTATATACATTTTTCAGACAGGTTACAAGAAGGTGCAATCGTTTTAGTTGATGGTACGATCGAGCAAAGAAATCATAAGTTGCAATGGATCGTGAATGGACTATATCCGCTAGAAGAAATGGATGTTTATGAAGGGATGAAAGAAGCGTCTGTTTACGTGAAATTGCCGTCTCAATATGAAAAAAAGCTTGTAAATCAAGTTACGAAAATATTGTTTGATTATTCAGGTTTTACGAAAGTACTAATTTATTATGAAAAGGAACATAAAATGGTACAATTATCTCGAAGTTTATCGATTCATCCAAGTGAAGAATGTCTAGGAGCACTTCGTGAAATTGTCGGTGACGAAAATGTCGTTGTGAAAATATAATGGACAATCTCCCTACACTTCGATTATTATAGTAGTAGTGTTCGTGGTCAGACCACTTGGAGAAATTGATATCAGCAAGCATAATTTGAGGAGAGTGGATAGTTTGTCAACACTTCGTGAAGAAGCACTTCACATGCATAAAGTGCATCAAGGAAAATTAGAAACTGTATCAAAAGTAAAAGTAGAAAATGCAAAAGATTTAAGTCTTGCATATTCTCCAGGGGTTGCAGAGCCTTGTAAAGAAATTTATGACGATAAAAGTAAGGTATATGAATATACAATGAAGGGAAATATGGTAGCAGTTGTGACAGATGGAACGGCTGTACTTGGTCTTGGTAACATTGGACCTGAAGCATCTCTTCCAGTAATGGAAGGTAAAGCTGTATTATTCAAGAGCTTTGCTGGTGTAGATGCATTCCCGATTGCCTTAAATACAAACGATGTAGATAAAATTGTTGAAACTGTAAAATTAATGGAGCCAACTTTTGGCGGTGTAAACTTAGAAGATATCGCAGCGCCAAACTGCTTCGTTATTGAAGAACGTTTGAAAAAAGAGACAAACATTCCAATATTCCATGATGATCAACACGGAACAGCTATCGTAACAGTAGCAGGCCTTGTGAACGCGCTGAAGTTAGTTGGAAAGAAAATGTCTGATATTAAAGTTGTCGCAAATGGTGCAGGTGCAGCAGGTATTGCAATCATTAAACTTTTATATCGCTATGGTGTACGTGACGTTATTATGTGTGACCGTAAAGGTGCAATCTATGAAGGTCGTCCTGTCGGTATGAATCCGGTGAAAGATGAAGTTGCAAAATATACAAATAAGAGTCGTATAGAAGGTTCTTTAGCTGACGTTTTACAAGGTGCGGACGTATTCATTGGTGTATCTGCAGCAGGTGCATTAACTGAAGAGATGGTTCGTACAATGAATGACGATGCAATTATTTTTGCAATGGCGAATCCGGTTCCAGAAATTATGCCAGAATTGGCAAAAGCAGCGGGCGCAGCTGTTGTTGGAACAGGTCGTTCTGACTTCCCGAACCAAGTAAATAATGTACTAGCGTTCCCAGGTATTTTCCGCGGTGCACTTGATGTACATGCGACACAAATTAATGAAGAAATGAAGATGGCAGCTGTACAGGCCATTGCAGAGCTTGTATCAGAGGATGAGTTGAATGCAGATCATATCATTCCAGCGCCATTTGACGCGCGTGTAGCGCCTCAAGTAGCGGCTTACGTTGCGAAAGCAGCAATGGAGACAGGAGTAGCTCGCCGTCAAGTAGATCCAAATGAAGTCGCTGAGAAAACAAAACAATTAGCGCTGATTGGTAAAGAATAAGCGAGGAATTTCCATTGACATCATCAAATACAAAAGTATATCTCGAAATTGTAAAAAAAATCCGTTCCATTATGGAAGAGGATTGTTTAGTAGCAGGGGATCGTTTGCCATCTGAGCGTGAGTTAAGTTCACGCTTAAATGTTGGACGTTCCTCTGTAAGAGAAGCATTACGTGCGTTAGAACTGGTAGGATTAATTGAAACGAGACGTGGTGAGGGAACGTTTATTCGAAACTTTTACGATAACGGTCTTGTACAATTAATTGCTCCGTTCTTGCTGCAAGATGAGAAAACAATTCGTGATTTATTACAAACAAAACGATTGCTTGAGAAAGATATGATTCGACTTGTATGTAATTTACCGAAAGAAACGTTTTCTGAAGTACTAAGTAAATTACACCAAGTGCTTGAAGAAAATGAAAGCTCAATTCCGGTGCTTCATCAAACGTTCTTTAAAACACTTATTGAACAATTCAATAATTATTTACTCTATCGCATTTGGATGATCGTAAATGATTACGTTGCAACTCTTTCTTGTGAAGTTTCAGGAGATTCTATCGAAATGTATAGAAAGCTTTATGCTACTTTGGAAGTGAAACAAGAAAATGATGCTTTAAAAATTTACGATGAATTAGTAGAGAATATACAGTTTCACTCGTAATGTATAAAATTTGTCGAAATGACCATGACACGTTATGACAAACATTCTACCGCATAGCGGTTAAAGTTAAACGTAAAGAGAGAGGTTATTAGACAGATTGAGAAGATAAGGCTAACATCAAACATTGGTGTTAGCCCCATTTTCTTCTTACGCTAACCTTAGCTCTCAATGAAGGGGGTCAAATTGTGCTAAGAGATTTATTCGTGAAAAAGAAAAAGTACGCTGCAATACCTTCAGAACAAGTACGAAAAGATGTACCAGATGGCGTTATGACAAAATGTCCGAAATGTAAAAAAATCATGTATACGAAAGAGCTTCTTAAAAATTTAAAAGTATGCGTGAATTGTGGATATCATCATCCGATGAATGCATGGGAACGCCTTGATAGTATATTGGACGAAGGTTCATTTCGTGAGTATGACAAAGAGATGGTTTCACTAAATCCACTTGAGTTTCCGGGATATGAAGAGAAACTAGAAAACGATCGTAAGAAGACTAAATTGAATGAAGCGGTTGTAACTGGTGAAGGAACAATTGATGACATGCTTGTTGTTGTTGCAGTAATGGATTCTCGTTTTCGAATGGGCAGCATGGGCTCTGTTGTAGGAGAGAAAATTGCCCGTGCGGTTGAAAAGGCATACGACTTACAAGTTCCATTTATTATCTTTACTGCGTCGGGTGGTGCTCGTATGCAGGAAGGGATATTAAGTTTAATGCAAATGGCAAAAACAAGCGTAGCTTTGAAAAAGCATAGTAATGCAGGAGGGTTATTTATTTCTGTTATGACTCACCCAACGACGGGCGGGGTTTCAGCGAGTTTCGCTTCACTTGGTGATTACAATCTTGCAGAGCCAGGTGCACTTATCGGATTTGCTGGTAGACGCGTAATTGAACAAACAGTGCGTGAGAAACTGCCGGAAGATTTCCAAACGGCAGAATTTTTACTAGAGCACGGTCAATTAGATGCGGTGGTGCATCGTGATGATATGAGAGAATCACTCCGTAAGATTTTAGAAGTTCATCAAGGAGGGGAAATGGCTGTATGGCAGAGCTAGAATTTGAGAAACCAGTTGTTGAGCTAAGAAATAAGATTCGTGAACTGAAAGACTATACGAAAAACAGCCAGATGGACTTCAGTGAGGAGATTCGTATTTTGGAAGACAAGCTAGAAAAACTAGAGGAAGATATATACGGCAATATGAAAGTATGGGACCGTGTTCAAATTGCTCGTCATGCAGAACGACCGACAACGCTCGATTATATTGAGCACTTATTTACTAATTTTTTTGAATGTCATGGAGATCGCCTATTTGGCGACGATGCAGCGATTGTCGGCGGCATTGCGAAATATAAGGGGATGCCCGTAACTGTAATTGGGCACCAACGCGGAAAAGATACGAAAGAAAATATTCGTCGTAATTTTGGGATGCCTCATCCAGAAGGATATCGAAAAGCACTGCGTCTAATGAAACAAGCGGAAAAGTTTAATCGTCCCATTATTTGTTTCATCGATACGAAGGGAGCTTATCCTGGTAAAGCAGCTGAAGAACGTGGACAAAGTGAGGCAATTGCCCGTAATTTATTTGAAATGGCGGGTTTAACTGTACCTGTTATTTGTATCGTTATCGGTGAAGGTGGTAGCGGTGGTGCGTTAGGTCTTGGAGTAGGAGATTACATTCATATGCTGGAAAATTCCACTTATTCTGTTATTACACCAGAGGGTGCGGCGGCGATTCTTTGGAAAGATGCTGGTAAAGCAAAAGAAGCTGCAGAAGCGATGAAAATTACAGCATTAGATTTGAAAGAATTAGGTGTAATTGACGAAATTATTCCAGAGGCAAAAGGCGGAGCACATCGTAATGTTTTGAAACAATCAGAAAATATAGATTTAATGCTTAAGAAAACTTTTGAACAATTAAGCGGAATTTCGAAAGATGAATTAATCGAAAAACGTTATGAAAAATATATGAAAATTGGGCAAGTTTCGTTTTCAAACGCTTCCATTGGGATAAAATAAGAAAAGCGTGCGTTCCTCTTCGCGAATGCACGTTTTTATTATGAAAAGACACATCTTCTCCATTGTGTTTTTGTATTTTTTCGTGTTATTTTATTATAAGGCAAATAATCTTTATGAGGTGAGTACAAATGAAACGTATTGGTGTATTAACAAGTGGTGGAGATTCACCTGGTATGAATGCTGCCATTCGTGCAGTTGTTCGTAAAGCGATTTTCCATGATATTGAAGTATATGGTATTTACCATGGATACGCTGGTTTAATTTCTGGTCATATTGAAAAATTAGAACTTGGTTCTGTTGGCGATATTATCCACCGTGGTGGTACAAAATTATATACAGCAAGATGTCCTGAGTTTAAAGATCCAGAAGTACGACTAAAAGGAATCGAGCAATTAAAGAAACATGGTATTGAAGGACTTGTCGTTATTGGTGGAGATGGTTCGTACCAAGGCGCAAAAAAATTAACTGAGCAAGGATTCCCATGTGTAGGTGTACCAGGTACAATCGACAATGATATCCCTGGAACAGACTTCACAATTGGTTTTGATACAGCTTTAAATACTGTTATTGATGCAATTGATAAAATCCGTGATACAGCTACATCTCATGAACGTACATATGTTATCGAAGTAATGGGACGTCACGCTGGAGATATCGCATTATGGGCTGGTTTAGCTGATGGTGCAGAAACTATCTTAATTCCAGAAGAAAAGTATGACATGGAAGATGTTATCTCTCGTCTGAAACGCGGTAGTGAACGTGGTAAAAAGCACAGTATTATCGTTGTAGCTGAAGGTGTTGGAAGTGCAATTGACATCGGTAAGCACATTGAAGAAGCAACAAGCTTTGATACTCGTGTAACTGTATTAGGTCACGTACAACGTGGTGGGTCACCAAGTGCACAAGACCGTGTATTAGCTAGTCGTCTTGGCGCAAGAGCAGTTGAATTATTAATTGCTGGTAATGGCGGACGTTGTGTTGGTATTCAAAATAATAAACTTGTTGATCATGACATTATCGAAGCGTTAGCTCAAAAGCATACAATCGATAAAGATATGTATCAATTATCTAAAGAATTATCTATCTAATCGGCTTAATGCCTTGTATTTGGGAACGGTTTCATAATTTTCGGAGGTGCAATATGCGTAAAACTAAAATTGTATGTACTATAGGTCCTGCTAGTGAAAGTATTGAGAAATTAGAGCAATTAATGGAAGCGGGTATGAACGTTGCTCGTTTAAACTTCTCTCATGGTAGCCATGAAGAGCATGGAGCTCGTATTAAAAATATTCGTGAAGCTTCAAAGAAAACTGGTAAAACAGTTGGTATCTTACTTGATACAAAAGGTCCAGAAATCCGTACACATGACTTCGTAGACGGACAAGCTGAGCTTGTAACAGGTGCAGAAGTAATTCTTTCTACTGAACAAGTATTAGGAACTGCAGAGAAGTTCTCTGTATCTTATGCTGGTCTTTATGATGATGTTGATCCAGGTTCTCGTATTCTAATCGATGACGGTCTTATCGAACTAGAAGTAATCGAGAAAGCTGACGGAAACATCCGTACAAAAGTATTAAACAGCGGAACTGTAAAAAATAAAAAAGGTGTTAACGTACCAAACGTAAGCATTAAGCTTCCTGGTATCACTGAAAAAGACGTGCAAGATATCGTTTTCGGTATCGAGCAAAAAGTTGATTTCATCGCAGCATCTTTCGTACGTAAAGCATCTGACGTATTAGAAATTCGTGAATTATTAGAAGGGCATAACGCTCAATACATCCAAATCGTACCAAAAATCGAAAACCAAGAAGGTATCGACAACATCGATTCAATCTTAGAAGTTTCTGACGGTTTAATGGTTGCTCGTGGTGATATGGGTGTAGAAATTCCACCAGAAGAAGTACCATTAGTACAAAAACGTCTAATCAAAAAATGTAACGTATTAGGCAAACCAGTTATTACTGCAACACAAATGTTAGATTCTATGCAACGTAACCCACGTCCGACTCGTGCGGAAGCAAGTGACGTAGCAAACGCAATCTTCGATGGAACAGATGCAATCATGCTTTCAGGTGAAACTGCTGCGGGTCAATACCCTGTAGAAGCTGTAACAATGATGGCTAACATTGCGGTACGTGTTGAAAAATCATTACAATATGAAGATATGTTCAAAAAACGTATTAAAGAGTTCACACCAACAATTACAGATGCAATTAGCCAATCTGTTGCGCACACAGCACTTGCTCTTGATGTAGCTGCAATCGTAGCTCCAACAGAAAGTGGACATACTGCGAAAATGATCTCTAAATACCGTCCGAAATCTCCAATCGTAGCTGTAACATCTGACGAGCAAGTAGGACGTCGTCTTGCACTTGTTTGGGGTGTTCAAGCATTTATGTCTAAGAAACGTGCAGCTTCTACTGACGAAATGTTAGATACAGCAATTCAAACAGGTATGGATGCGGGTCTAATCGGACTTGGAGATACTGTAGTGATCACTGCTGGTGTTCCAGTTGCTGAAACTGGTACAACAAACTTAATGAAAATCCACGTTGTTGGTGAAAAAGTTGCTAAAGGGCAAGGAATCGGTCGTAAATCTGCAAAAGGTAAAGTAGTTGTAGCGAAAACAGCTGCTGAAGCTGTAGCGAACGTAAACAAAGGTGATATCCTTGTTACAACAAGCACTGATAAAGATATGATTCCTGCAATTGAAAAAGCTGCTGCTCTAGTTGTAGAAGAAGGCGGTCTAACAAGCCATGCAGCTGTTGTAGGTGTATCAATCGGTATTCCTGTTATCGTTGGTGTAAACGGCGTAACAACAACTTTAAAAAATGGCCAAGAAGTAACAGTTGATGCAGCACGCGGAATTGTTTATAATGGACATGCGGAAGTGCTATAAGAAGTAATACGGAGAGAAGGATCGGAGTCCTTCTCTTTTTTTTACACAAAAAAAGGATAGAGATAGCTTTAAATACCTGAAATCGCGTTGAAAAACGTTTATTATAATGTTTAGTGGGAAGAGGGTTAATTGTCCTTTGTGAAGCTTGTATGAGCGTTTTAAGGGGCTTATAAGGGGTTTTGCAAGGGTGATACTTTCAAACCTTTTAAATGAAATATGAAGGAGTGCGAGCTATGAAGTGGTTACTGTTCTTACTTATTTCAGTGCCGGCGATTGAGATTACGGTGTTAATAGGGTCGAGTCATGTAATAGGTTTATGGTCTACGTTCGCTATGATTGTATTTACGGGTATTGTGGGTATATATTTGGCGAAACGACAAGGGTTTAAAGTACTTAGAGAGATTCAATTTAGGTTAAATAGAGGAGAAATGCCGGGTGATGCGGTTCTAGATGGTATTTTTATATTCGTAGGAGGTATTCTTTTAGTACTGCCTGGATATGTGACGGATATAATAGGTTTTATCTTTGTTGTTCCTATAACGAGAGCTTTATTGAAGCCGGCTGTTATGAAGTGGATTGATTGGAAATTTAGAAAGAGAACTACTATTATTGTTCAGAAATAACGCGTAGATTATAGCGATCTACGCGTTATTTTTTTATTTGCTATTTATAGTCAATTGTTAGCTTCCTGCCCGGGTTGGATTTTTGTTAGTTATTAAACGATAGGATGCAGAGGGTTCTTGTGAATGAAAAGTGTTACATTAGGATGATGTTTTTGCTTGTAGTAAGATTCGATTAGTGAGCAGAAGTTAGACAGGAGAAGAAAAATTACGGATTAAAGGGTTCATCTGTCTTGTTTTGTATATTTATTCATTTACATAAAAAGTAATAAATGTAAGTAATAATTATAAAGTATATAGAGTAAAAATGTATTTTCGTCCTAAAATATGCGTTTTTATGCAAAAAAATAAGAGGATTATCCTTTTTTAGGAAATTCTCTTATAGATGTAGGTAGTACAAAAAAGTACAGTGAGTAATCAGTGGGAATTTCCCACTGATTACAGTTGATTTTTTATTGTGTATGAATTAGGAAATATTATTTTGATGGTGAACCCTTAATGAATTTCCATAAGTCGTGGAATACATGAGCTTTGTGTAATGTATTAAGTAGTACTAATATGACTGGACCGATGATTAATCCTAAAAAACCAAAGAGCTTAAAGCCGACAAATAGAGCGATGAGTGTCGCTAATGGATCTAGTCCAATATTAGATGAAAGTACTTTTGGCTCCATGATTTGTCTTTGGACAATCACGACGATGTACAGGATGAGAAGACCGATGGCGAATGCAGTATCGCCTGTGAAAAATACGTATATAACCCAAGGAACGAAGACGGCTCCAGTTCCTAAATACGGGAGTAAATCTACAACCCCTGTAATAATCGCGATAGTAATTGCGTATGGAACGCGTAATATTAAAAGGCCGATTAGTACAATGATAGTTGTCATAGATACGAGTGTAAGTTGCGCTTTAACAAAACCAAACAAAGCTTTTCTTAAATCGACAAAAATAGTTTTTCCGTATCCATGCACACGATTAGGTAGAAGTTTTCTTACTTTATGAGCAAGACGGTGCCAATCGTAACTAATGAAGAAGGTGGCTAATAAGACGAAGACAAGGACAGTTAAAGTTGTTGGTAATGCACTAATGAAATTTGTTAACCCACTTATAATGGCGGTTAAAAGTTCTTTCATTTGTGTCGTTGCTTCGGTGCCTAAGTTTTGAATGTTTTGTGTAATAGTGTATCGCTGTGGTTCTCCGAGATGATTAAATTTAGAGATTAAATCATCATAGAGAGGCATAATATGATTAAGTGCAAATTGTTGGGCGAATGAAACGATATCTGGAAACTTCACTGTAACAATTTGTAGTAAGTACGTTGTGGCAGATATTGCTTCAGTTACAAGGTATGTAACAAGTCCAACGATAGCTCCGAATACGAGAATTAAGCTAACGAGTACCGCTAATGCGCGAGGGAATTGTAGTTTTTGATTAAGGAAATTGACGACAGGATTAATCAAATAAGCGAATGCAAAAGCGATAATAAAAGGGTAGATAAGGCCTGACATGTACAGCAATGCATAGAACCCAACTACCGTTGCTACAATGACAAATATGAGTCGTAATATCATATATAGTAAGTTTCGGTTCAAAGATGTATACCTCCCATTCCAATTTGGATTATCCTAATTCGTTCAACTTATAACTAGTGAGATTCACTGATCAAAGTTTCACTTTATGTTATAGTGGAATGATGGATTTAGCCTGCTTCTGCAGCGGATTAATGACTACAGAAGCTTGTTGGTGATGCTTCTACTATATGGTAAAAACTTCATTTTCTCTCCTTTTTATTTTACCTGTTTCTTATTATAAAAGAAAGGAGAGACATCCGCTTTTAAATGTATATGCATGCTTTATTTTTTTCTGGTTAAAGTCTTGTTTGTAATTTTGAAATGCGCATGAAAATCAATTTGTTTCTTTATTATAATTGGCAAATACGCATCGATATAGCATGTATAACGATAGGTTTAAAGGTATTTTTGTTTGGAAGCGAGTTCATTATTTTCAGAAAGGAAGTGCAAACATGATTAGTCAGTCAACGTTATTTTTATTCATACTACTTATTATAGGACTTATTGCTAAAAACCAATCGCTTACTGTAGCTATTGGAGTGTTATTCTTATTGAAGTTTACGTTTTTAGGAGATAAAGTCTTTCCTTATCTACAAACGAAAGGGATTAACCTTGGTGTAACAGTCATTACAATAGCAGTGCTCGTACCGATTGCGACTGGAGAAATAGGCTTTAAACAACTCGGAGAAGCAGCGAAATCGTATTATGCATGGATTGCTTTAGCCTCAGGTGTGGCGGTCGCTTTGTTAGCGAAAGGCGGCGTACAATTATTGACGACGGACCCACATATTACAACCGCACTTGTTTTTGGGACAATTATAGCTGTAGCTTTATTTAATGGAGTCGCTGTAGGTCCATTAATTGGGGCTGGAATTGCCTATGCAGTTATGAGTATTATACAGATGTTTAAATAAGGAATTTTATAGTAATATAAAATTTTTGAATTCTTTCTGTTCACAAAAGTCAGATAATTGTTTATAATAGGATTAGAAACTTTGAAAAGTTACATAACAGCAGAGACTTTACACCAGATAAAATAAAAACAACATAAAACAATTTTATAATGATATTGTTTTATGTTGTTTTTATCATAAACTCTTCGGAATTCATTTTCCTCACTAACTTGTTGTTCTGAGCGTGAGGATTCGAGGAGACATTCACGCTCATGCTTTCCATGTAAGCCATGGACAATAAGAGGGGAACATCGCAATAAATTTGCATGAACGTGCATTTTGCTTGCCTAAAGAGTGAACGAGCGTTCATAATTTATAAGGGGAGCAAATAGATATAAGGAGCAAGGTTGGGAGAATTTTCAGGAAAAGGAGAGAATGTCATGACTGTTATTCGAGGTTTAGAAGGGGTAGTAGCAACAACATCATCTGTGAGCTCTATTATTGATGATACATTAACTTATGTTGGGTATAATATTGATGATTTAGCTGAGAATGCTACGTTCGAAGAAGTAGTGTACTTATTATGGCACCGCAAGCTTCCTAACGAAAAAGAACTAGCGGAATTTAGTGGAACAGTATCTGAATACTATAAAGTACCAGGTGAGATTTTAGCATATTTGAAACAAGTAGATTTAAAAATCGCGCACCCGATGTCGGTTTTACGAACTGCGATTTCCATGCTATCATTATATGATGAGAGTGCTGAAATAATGGATGGAAAGTCTAATTATTTGAAAGCGGTTAAATTACAGGCTCAAGTCGGAACTTTAATTGCGGCTTATGCAAGAATTCGCAAAGGTTTAGATGTTGTTGAGCCAAGAAAAGATCTATCATTAGCTGCAAACTTCTTGTACATGTTAAATGATCGTGAGCCAAATGAAGTTGAAATTGAGGCTTTTGATAAGGCACTTGTACTTCATGCCGATCATGAGTTAAACGCTTCTACATTTACTGCACGTGTTTGCGTAGCTACACTTTCAGATGTGTATTCTGGTATTACAGCAGCAATCGGTGCATTAAAAGGTCCTCTTCACGGCGGGGCAAATGAAAATGTAATGAAGATGTTAACTGAAATTGGCGAAGAAGAAAATGTAGAATCATATATTCATAATGCTCTTCAAAATAAAGTGAAAATTATGGGATTTGGTCATCGCGTATATGAGCATGGTGATCCACGCGCGAAACACTTACGCGAAATGTCTAAGAGATTATGCGTGCTTTTAGGAGAAGACAAATGGTATAATATGTCTATCAAAATTGAAGACATTGTAACAAAAGAAAAAGGTCTTCCACCAAATGTTGATTTCTATTCAGCTTCTGTATACCATTGTTTAGGAATTGACCATGACTTATTTACACCTATCTTTGCAATTAGCCGTATGTCAGGCTGGTTAGCTCATATTCTAGAACAATATGAAAACAACCGTTTAATCCGTCCGCGTGCTGATTATGATGGACCGACACATCAAGTGTACGTTCCACTAGCGCAACGATAAGCGAAAAACACTATTTTGATAGTGAAAATACGCTTTCAAAAGTCTGATTTTTTTGGGAAGATGTAATGATTAGAATATTTAAATTTGACTAACGGTTTGAACTGAGGGGTTATTCCCTCAGTTTCATACATATGAAATTTCAAACATGGGGGTTATCACATTGACGACAGGTGAAAAAATTACTGTAACTAATGGTGTTATGAATGTACCAAACAATCCGATTATTCCATTTATCGAAGGAGATGGAATTGGTCCTGATATTTGGGCTGCAGCATCTCGCGTAATAGAAGCAGCAGTTGAAAAAGCTTATGATGGTGAGAAGAAAATCGTTTGGAAAGAAGTGCTTGCAGGGGAAAAAGCATTCAACCAAACAGGCGAGTGGTTACCAGAAGAGACTTTAAATTTAATTCGTGAATATTTAATCGCAATTAAAGGTCCACTTACAACTCCAGTTGGCGGTGGTATTCGTTCTCTAAACGTAGCGCTTCGTCAAGAATTAGATTTATATGTATGTCTACGTCCAGTTCGTTATTTTGAAGGTGTTCCTTCACCTGTAAAACGTCCGGAAGATACTGATATGGTTATTTTCCGTGAAAATACAGAAGACATTTACGCTGGAATTGAATATGCACAAGGTTCTCCAGAAGCAGAAAAAGTTCTTGCTTTCTTAAAAGAAGCAATGGGTGTTAATAAAATCCGCTTCCCAGAAACATCAGGGATTGGTATTAAACCAATTTCAGAGGAAGGGACAAAGCGTCTTGTTCGCGCTGCAATTCAATATGCAATTAACGAAAAACGTTCTTCTGTTACATTAGTTCATAAAGGAAACATTATGAAATTTACAGAAGGTGCTTTCAAAAACTGGGGTTACGAAGTAGCGGAACAAGAATTCGGCGACAAAGTATTTACTTGGGCTGAATATGATCGTATCGTTGAAAAAGATGGTAAAGATGCAGCGAATAAAGCGATGGCAGACGCAGAAGTGGCTGGGAAAATCATCGTAAAAGATTCTATTGCAGATATCTTCTTACAACAAATTTTAACTCGTCCACGTGAGTTTGATGTTGTTGCAACAATGAACTTAAACGGAGACTACATCTCTGATGCACTTGCTGCACAAGTAGGTGGAATTGGTATTGCACCTGGTGCAAACATTAACTATGTGACTGGACATGCTATCTTTGAAGCTACACATGGTACAGCTCCAAAATATGCAGGTTTAGATAAAGTAAACCCATCTTCAGTTCTTCTTTCAGGTGTATTATTATTAGAGCACTTAGGATGGAACGAAGCTGCGAATTTAGTAACTGATTCAGTTGAGAAAACAATTGAATCAAAAGTAGTAACTTATGATTTCGCGCGCTTAATGGAAGGTGCAACAGAAGTGAAATGTTCTGAGTTTGCTAATGAACTTATTAAAAACATGGATGTAGCGATAATCAAAAACGCATAATTAAAGCGGGGGGTAAATTATGACAATCAAACGCAAGAAAGTTTCAGTCATCGGTGCAGGATTTACAGGAGCAACAACAGCATTCTTATTAGCACAAAAAGAACTTGCAGATGTTGTAGTAGTGGACATTCCACAGCTGGAAAATCCAACAAAAGGGAAAGCGTTAGATATGTTAGAAGCGAGCCCAGTACAAGGTTTTGATGCTAACATTATTGGTACATCTGATTACGCAGATACTGCTGATTCTGACGTTGTCGTTATTACAGCTGGTATTGCGCGTAAGCCTGGTATGAGCCGTGATGACTTAGTAGCAACAAACTCTAAAATTATGAAAAGTATTACGCGCGACATTGCAAAACATTCACCAAATGCGATTATTGTTGTATTAACAAATCCGGTTGATGCAATGACATATTCTGTATTTAAAGAAGCAGGATTCCCGAAAGAGCGTGTTATCGGTCAATCGGGCGTATTAGATACAGCTCGTTTCCGTACATTTATTTCACAAGAGTTAAACCTTTCTGTGAAAGACATTACAGGATTTGTTCTTGGTGGACATGGTGACGATATGGTACCTCTTGTACGCTATTCCTATGCAGGTGGCATTCCGTTAGAAACATTAATTCCAAAAGAGCGTTTAGAAGCAATCGTAGAACGTACACGTAAAGGTGGCGGTGAGATTGTAGGCTTATTAGGAAACGGTAGTGCATATTACGCACCAGCTGCTTCTTTAGTTGAAATGACAGAAGCAATCTTGAAAGATCAACGCCGTGTATTACCGGCTATTGCGTACCTTGAAGGTGAATATGGTTATAGTGACCTTTACTTAGGGGTACCAGTAATTCTAGGTGGTAACGGAATTGAAAAAATTATTGAATTAGAACTTCTTGCAGATGAAAAAGAAGCGTTAGATCGCTCTGTAGAATCTGTACGTAACGTTATGAAAGTTCTTGTTTAATAATTAAATATAAGTGGAAAAAGATTCGGGGCCCCGAATCTTTTTCTACTATATATTGAAATGTTTTTTTGAAATAATATGAAAACGCTATCATTTGGTGTGTCCTATAATGAAACTATAGACTTATACTATACATTGCCCTCATCATAGTAAATTTCGGATAAGGTATCGCTTTTAGTAGGATAATAAGGTGAAAAAATCGGAGGGGGTTGTAACATGTTAAAGAAAAAAGTTCAAATTGGTCGTAGAATGGATGAAATTACAGTAGGAGAGAAATTATCTATCACTGAAAAAATTGAGGATAAAGATTTGTTATTGTACTTAGGGTTAACGAATGATGCCAATCCATTATATATTCAGCATGATTACGCATCCCAAACTCCGTATGAAAAGCCGATTGTCCCAAGCATTATGCTAACGGGGCTGATTACAACGGCGGTTACGAAATATTTACCAGGTCCAGGTAGTCATATTACTAGGAAGGACCTTACGTTCGTGAAACATGTTCACCATTATGAAACGTTACAAATCCACTTTGAAGTTGTGGCTGTTTCAGAGGAGGAACATACAATTGATATGCTTGTATTTGCTCATGATGAAAAAGGAGAAACTGTTGTAAAAGGTTCATTAACAGTAACACCACCTTTTAAATCTGTTTCCATTATGGAAAAAGCATTAGATAATTTTTAAAAAATGAAAGTTAGAATGATATAAAAGTAGCGTTAGTCATATTCTTATTAAGGGTATGCTAGCGCTACTTTTTGTTTGGAAAGGGTGATATAACTGTGAAATGGGAGAGGGAAGACATTATTTTTGAAACGATAAGAGAAGCTGAAGTATGGGCCGATTCAATCGCGAATGAAATGTACGGGAAAGTATTTGATGGATATGAAACACCAGATTATAAAATAGCGTATGCTCTTTCGTTTTTCCTAGCGCAAAATCGAGAGTTTATAGTTCATACGGAAGAAGAGTTTAAAAAAGATAAATTCATCTATAAAGTTTGGATAGCGACCGGATAGAGGGAATGAAGTTACGATTGCTTTTATTTTCCGAAACTCTAGTACAAACGAGCTCCATGAATAGACAATTATATTGAGGGAGACCTTGTTTTCTAGTATGATGAGAATAACGGGGAAAATACTAGGATGAAGAAGGTTTCAAGTCTATAACTTGGAGGAAAAGAATGAACAATCGTATTTTAGTAGTTGATGATGAGGAATTTATCTTAACTTTAATTGAATTTAATTTACAACAAGCTGGGTTTGAAGTTATTACAGCAATGGATGGAGAAATGGCGCTTCAAAAAGCGACTACAGAACGCCCAGATTTAATTATATTAGATTTAATGCTTCCAAAAATGGATGGTATGGAAGTTTGTAAAGAATTACGATTGCAGCGTATTATGACGCCGATTTTAATGTTAACAGCAAAAGATGATGAATTTGATAAGGTGCTAGGTCTTGAGCTTGGGGCTGATGATTATATGACGAAGCCATTTAGTCCAAGGGAAGTTGTTGCTCGTGTGAAGGCGATTTTGCGCCGTACGAAATTACAGCAGGAAGAACAAGTTTCAGAATCGCCAGATGAAGAGAGCATCAAAATTGCAGAGCTTAAAATTTTACCGGAGTTTTATGAAGCGTACTTCCAAGGAAGGAAACTGGAATTAACACCGAAAGAATTTGAGTTACTTGTTTATCTTGCGAAAAATAAAAGTCGTGTATTAACTCGTGACCAATTATTAAGTGCTGTATGGAATTATGATTTTGCCGGTGATACAAGAATTGTTGATGTCCATATTAGCCATTTGCGCGATAAAATTGAACAAAATACGAAAAAACCGACGTACATTAAAACGATACGTGGTTTAGGTTATAAATTAGAGGAGCCAAAAGTGGATGAATAAGTTTCGTTCCAGGCTTCTTTTTACATTTGTTTCTCTTATCGTTTTTATTTTAGTTGGACTAGGTGTATTATTAGAAACTGTATTTGAAAACTACTATATAGATCATGCTAAAGAGAGAATGATAAAAGAGACACAGTATGTTGCGGTATTAGCAGAAGAGCAAGGGTTTGATGCTGTTTTAAAAAAGCCTTATGTATTTGAAAAGTTAGAAGAAAAAATACCAGCTTCTATTATATTTGTTGATGAAAAAAAGAAAGTTCAATATAGCGGAGGGCAACCATCTGCATTTAATCAAGAGATGATTAAAGAACTTTCTTCTGAAGCAGCAAAACAACGAAGTAAAGTGATTACGCAAGAAACAGATCAAAAGAATGAATTTTATCATGCGGTGTTCGTTCAAGATCTAGCAGGAAAACAAGGATATATTTTGGTAAAAAGTACAATTGAGCCATTGAAAGACGTGCATCAAAAAACGTGGGGATTATTAATTATAGGATTTGTTATTGCTTGTCTCGTAGTCGTATTTTTAGGTATGAAAATTACGGGGCAATATATTAGGCCGATTGAATCGGTTACGAAAGTTGCCATTGAATTAGCGAAGGGAAATTATAAAGCACGAGCTTATGAAAGTCATTCGGATGAAACAGGGATGCTGAGTAAAGCGATTAATATTTTAGCTCGTAATTTACAAGAGATGACTCTTGAGCAGGAAATGCAACAGGATCGTCTGCATACGTTAATTGAAAATATGGGAAGTGGAATGATTTTAATTGATAGTCGCGGTTATATAAACCTTGTAAACCGTTCTTATAAGGAAACTTTCCACGTAACAGATGAAGAATATTTAGATCGCTTATATTATGAATCGTTTCATCATACAGAAATTATTGAGCTTGTGGAAGAAATCTTTATGACAGAAGTGAAAGTGCGTAAACAAATGTTATTGCCGCTTGGAATTGAGCGAAAGCATTTCGAAGTATATGGAGCGCCAATTATTGGGACGAACCATGAATGGAAAGGTATTGTTCTTGTGTTCCATGACATAACAGAGTTAAAGAAATTAGAACAAATGAGAAAAGACTTTTTAGCGAATGTTTCTCATGAACTAAAGACGCCAATTACTTCTATTAAAGGTTTTTCAGAAACGCTCTTGGATGGGGCTATGGATAATAAAAAATTCTGCGAACATTTCTTACATATTATTTTAAAAGAAAGTGAACGCATGCAAGGATTAATTGAAGATTTATTAGACTTGTCAAAGATCGAGCAACAAGGGTTTAAACTAAATATGGGGACCGTTGATATGAAGGAACTTCTTGAAGATATTCATATGGTGCTTGATAATAAAGCGGGAGAAAAAGAAATCTCTTTACAAGTGAATGCATTAAAACGTGTCTCTGTCATTGGGGATCCAGGTCGCTTGAAACAAATCTTTATTAATTTAATTAATAACGCGATTGTATATACACCGGCTGGAGGCGTTGTTTCTGTTGAATTGGCAGAAGATAAATATAATGCTTATATAAAAGTATCTGATACTGGAATTGGTATTAGTAAAGAGGAAATCCCACGTATTTTTGAACGCTTTTACCGAGTGGATAAAGCAAGAAGTAGAAATACGGGTGGAACGGGTCTTGGTTTATCAATTGTAAAACATTTAGTTGAAGCGCATCAAGGTACGATTACGGTGGATAGTGAGGTTGGGGAAGGAACAACATTTACAGTTGTTTTACCAAAATCAGCTACTGAAAAATAGGATGAAGGATATTTACAATATATTAACAATGGCTTAATTAAATATTAATAAAGCTCTGTTAATATAATATATGAAAACCCCTTCATCCAAGGAGTAATTTTGGACGAGAGTAGTTATGCTATTCTCGTCACTTCCCTTTATGCCAATGTAAGTCTGTTTATATATGATAGAAAAAAACCGTTATTTTTCTTCTCTCTATTAGTCATGTTAATATAGAGAGAGGACAGGAACGGTTTTTTTTCTGTGGAAAAAACCGTTTCAAATATGTATGGGGAGGTTTGTAGTTTGGAAAAAAAAGTCGTATTAGTAGATGGTAATAATATCGCGTATCGTGCTTTCTTTGCACTACCGCTTTTAAATAACGACAAAGGCATACATACGAACGCAATTTATGGTTTTACAATGATGTTAATGAGGATACTAGAGGAAGAAAAACCGACGCATATGCTTGTGGCGTTTGATGCGGGGAAAACAACATTCCGTCATAAAACGTATAGTGATTACAAGGGAGGGCGTCAAAAGACTCCACCTGAGTTATCAGAGCAATTCCCGTTTATTCGTGAGGTGCTTGATGCATTCAATGTACCGCGTTATGAGCTGGAAAATTATGAAGCGGATGACATTATGGGAACGTTAGCGAAAGAAGCGAGTGAGCAAGGGTTTCATGTTAAAGTTATTTCAGGAGATAAAGATTTACTGCAACTTGTTTCAGATAATACACTCGTATGTATTCCTCGCAAAGGGATTACGGAAGTAGATGAATATACGAAAGAAGCTTTATTTGAGAAATATAGCTTATCACCAAAGCAAATTATCGATATGAAAGGTTTAATGGGAGACCAATCGGATAACATTCCAGGTGTACCAGGTGTTGGTGAGAAGACAGCCATTAAATTATTAACGCAATTTGAAACGGTAGAAGCAGTATATGAAAACTTAGATCAAGTGAGTGGAAAGAAATTAAAAGAAAAGTTAGAAGCGAATAAAGAACAAGCTCTTATGAGTAAAGAACTTGCGACTATTATTACAGACGCACCGATTACTGTGCATGTAGATGATATGGAATATAAAGGGTATGAACCAAGCGATTTGATTCCAATGTTCGAGAATTTAGGATTTACATCCCTTTTAAATAAGTTAGGTGTTACGCCGGAGGAAACGGCTCCAGCTGAATTAGATGATATTACATTTGATATTGTAGAAGAAGTTACAGAAGAAATGCTTCAGCAAGATAGTGCGCTTATTGTTGAAGTGCAAGAAGATAATTATCATAAAGCCGATATTCAAGGTTTTGGTATTCAAAATGAAAATGGTTGTTACTTCATTCCAGCCGATGTTGCTCTTAAATCAGATGCTTTTAAAGAGTGGCTTGCAAATGGGGAAATGAGAAAACATACATTTGATGCGAAGCGTGCTATCGTTGCTCTCAAGTGGAAAGGTGTAGATATTCAAGGGATTGACTTTGATTTATTAATTGCCGCTTATTTACTTGATCCAGCCGATACAGATAAAGATTTCCGTGCTGTTGCGAAAATGAAAGAAACACATGCGGTAAAATCTGACGAAGAAGTTTACGGGAAAGGTGCGAAGCGTGCTGTTCCGGAGCAAGAGGTAGTAGCTGAGCATGTAGCTCGTAAAGTGCATGTATTATATGATGTTAAGCAAATATTCGAGGAAGAATTAGAAAAGAATGAGCAATATGAACTATTTACAGAGTTAGAATTACCGCTTGCTCGTGTATTAGCTGACATGGAAGTGAAAGGTGTTACAGTTGATACGGAGCGTCTTCGTAATATGGGAGAAGAACTTGCGGGTAGATTAAAGGAAATGGAACAGGAGATTTATGAGCTAGCGGGGACGGAATTTAATATTAATTCACCGAAGCAGCTTGGGGTTATTCTGTTTGAAAACTTAAATTTACCTGTTCTTAAAAAGACGAAAACAGGTTATTCTACGTCTGCTGATGTACTAGATAAGCTTATGGATCATCATGCAATCATTCCGAAGATTTTACACTACCGTCAATTAGGGAAACTAAACTCTACATATATTGAAGGGTTATTAAAAGTTGTACATGACGATTCATCTAAAATTCACACTCGATTTAACCAAGTGTTAACGCAAACGGGACGACTAAGTTCAACGGAACCAAACTTGCAAAATATCCCGATTCGCTTAGAAGAGGGAAGGAAGATTCGTCAGGCGTTTATTCCTTCAGAAGAAGGATGGATTATGTACGCAGCCGATTATTCACAAATTGAACTTCGTGTGCTTGCTCACATTGCAAAAGATGAAGGTTTAGTTGAAGCGTTCCAACATGACATGGATATTCATACGAAAACAGCTATGGATGTATTCGGTGTTGGAAAGGATGAAGTGACATCTAATATGAGACGACAAGCAAAAGCTGTAAACTTCGGTATTGTATACGGTATTAGTGATTACGGCCTTTCACAAAACTTAGGAATCACGAGAAAAGCGGCAGGGGAATTTATTGAAAGGTATTTAGAAAGCTTCCCTGGGGTACAAGAATATATGGCTGACATTGTAAAAGATGCGAAGCAAAAAGGATATGTTTCAACGTTATTAAATCGCCGTCGTTACATTCCAGAAATTACGAGCCGTAACTTTAATTTACGTAGCTTTGCAGAGCGTACAGCAATGAATACACCAATTCAAGGTAGTGCGGCGGATATTATTAAAAAGGCTATGATTATTATGGCGGATCGCTTAGAAGAAGAAGGTCTACAAGCTCGCTTACTTCTGCAAGTACACGATGAATTGATCTTTGAAGCGCCAAAAGAAGAAGTGGAAAAACTAGAGAAGCTTGTACCTGAAGTAATGGAGCATGCAATTGAACTAGCAGTTCCGTTAAAAGTTGATTATTCTTACGGTCCAACTTGGTACGACGCGAAATAAGGAAGTGATAAAATGCCGGAATTACCAGAGGTTGAAAATGTTAGACGGACACTTGAAAATCTTGTAACGGGAAAAGTGATCGAAGATGTAATTGTCACCTATCCAAAAATAGTGAAACGACCGGACGATGCAGAAATCTTTAAAGACATGCTAAGAGGCGAAATGATCGAGAATATAAAGCGAAGAGGTAAGTTTTTGCTTTTGTATGTAACGAACTATGTAATTGTTTCACATTTGCGTATGGAAGGTAAGTTTTTACTTCATCAAGAGGATGAGCCAATTGATAAACATACACACGTACGTTTCTTATTTAAAGATGGAACTGAATTACATTATAAAGATGTGAGAAAGTTTGGTACGATGCATCTCTTTAAGAAAGGTGAAGAGTTTACTCAAATGCCTCTTGCAGATTTAGGACCAGAGCCATTTGATGCTGAATTGACACCGCAGTACTTACAAGAAAGATTGCAAAAGACAAATCGCAAAATAAAAGTCGTATTATTAGATCAGCGTCTTTTAGTAGGGCTTGGAAATATATATGTAGATGAAGTATTATTCCGTTCGCAAATTCATCCAGAACGAGAAGCTGCATCTTTAACAGAAGAAGAAATAGAAAGAATTTACGAGGCGATTGTTACAACGCTGGGCGAAGCTGTTAAGCGAGGCGGAAGTACAATTAGAACGTATATTAATTCACAAGGACAAATTGGTTCGTTCCAGGAACTCCTAAATGTATATGGGAAAAAAGGAGAACCGTGTGTGAATTGCGGTACGCTATTAGAAAAAACAGTTGTTGGCGGAAGGGGAACACATTACTGCCCAATTTGCCAACCTAGAATATAGAAAAGGGATAACATCGGATAGGCATTTGTCATATACATAGAGCAGAGCTATGTATAAGGGAGGAGCTTACCGATGTACCTTTATTTATCTCTTATTTTATTAGCTTTTACATTAAGCTTAGATAGCTGTAGTGTAGGGCTAACATACGGGTTAAGGAGCGTAAGAATTCCACTAAGATCAATTATAATTATCGGGATTTGTTCAGCAGCTGTAATGCTCGTTTCCATGGGAATTGGACATATGATCGCGAAAATATTTTCACCTGTTATCGCAACGCGTATCGGCGGATTTGTTCTTATTGGAATAGGTATTTGGGTATTATATCAATTTTTTCGAAGTGATAAAAAAGAAGAACCGAAGCAAGAGGAGAAGGTTTGGAAACTAGAAATTGCGTCGCTAGGGTTAGTGATTCAAATTTTGCGGAAGCCGACTGTTGCAGATTTTGATAAATCAGGAACTATCTCTGCAGGAGAAGCGCTACTTCTCGGTATCGCTCTTTCTATAGATTCGTTTGGTGCTGGAATTGGTGCATCTTTATTAGGTTATGCACCCGCGATGATGGCGGTATTAGTCGCGGTTATGAGTTCTTTATTTTTATTTATTGGAATGAAGCTCGGTACGATTTTATCAAATATGAAATGGTTACAAAAATTTACATTCCTGCCTGGGGTATTACTCATTATTATTGGAATTTGGAAAATGTAAGTATGGGCGTGGAACATTAGTTTCGCGCCTTTAATATTGTGAGGAGGATTATTATGACAGTAGTAATTGGATTAACAGGAGGCATTGCAAGCGGAAAAAGTACGGTATCAGAAATGTTTCGTGAAATGAGTATACCGGTTATTGATGCAGATATTATTGCGCGAGAAGTTGTAGAACGAGGAAAACCGGCATATAACAAAATTGTAGAGGTGTTCGGAACGGAAGTGTTACAAAAAGATGGAGAGCTTGATCGACCAAAGCTTGGGAGTGTCGTTTTTTATAATGAAGAAAAACGATTGCAGTTAAACGAAATTGTTCATCCTGCAGTGCGTGAAGAAATGAATGCACAAAAGGAGATGTACATAAAAGAAGGTATGCAAGCGGTTGTGTTAGATATCCCTCTTTTGTTTGAAAGTAAATTAACAAATCTCGTTGATCGTGTTTTAGTTGTAGCAGTCACACCGAATACGCAATTGGAACGTTTAATGAAACGAAATAACTTTTCAGAAGAAGAAGCAACGGCTCGTATTCAATCTCAAATGCCACTAGAAGAAAAAATAAAGATGGCGGATGAAGTGATTTATAATGATGGCACAATTATGGGAACGAAAACACAATTAGCTGCTATTTTGAAGGAATGGAACATTATTGATTAAAAAATTGTGAAATTAATGAAAATGCTTAGTGACATATCTCCTTTTTGTGTTATACTATTATTGGGATTGGAGATAAATAGTATAACGCATTCAAGGGGGATAACATATTATGACTCGTGTGGCAATTAATGGATTTGGACGTATTGGGAGAATGGTGTTTCGTCAAGCAATAAAAGAAAGCGCATTCGAAATTGTAGCAATCAATGCAAGCTATCCATCAGAAACGTTAGCACATTTAATTAAATATGATACAGTTCATGGAAAGTTTGACGGAACAGTGGAAGCATTTGAAGATCACTTACTAGTAGATGGGAAAATGATTCGCCTTTTAAACAACCGCGATCCAAAGGAATTGCCTTGGAAAGAATTAGGTGTTGAAGTTGTAATTGAAGCAACTGGTAAATTTAACTCGAAAGAAAAAGCAATTCTTCATGTTGAAGCTGGAGCGAAAAAAGTCATTTTAACAGCACCTGGTAAAAATGAAGATGTAACGATTGTAGTTGGTGTGAACGAAGACCAATTAGATATTACAAAACATACCGTTATTTCAAATGCATCTTGTACAACAAACTGTTTAGCGCCTGTTGTAAAGGTGTTAGATGAGCAGTTCGGAATTGAAAACGGTTTAATGACAACTGTTCACGCTTATACAAATGACCAAAAAAATATTGATAACCCACATAAAGATTTAAGAAGAGCGCGTGCTTGCGGACAGTCTATCATTCCGACAACGACGGGTGCTGCGAAAGCGCTTGCAAAAGTTCTTCCACATTTAAATGGAAAACTTCATGGTATGGCACTTCGTGTACCAACACCAAACGTGTCTCTTGTTGATTTAGTAGTAGACGTAAAACGTGATGTAACAGTTGAAGATATTAATGAAGCATTCAAAACTGTTGCAAACGGTGCGTTAAAAGGAATTGTAGAATTCAGCGAAGAGCCTTTAGTGTCTATCGACTTTAATACAAATACACACTCAGCTATTATTGATGGTTTATCTACAATGGTAATGGGTGAGCGTAAAGTGAAAGTACTTGCTTGGTATGATAACGAGTGGGGCTACTCTCGTCGTGTTGTAGATCTTGTAACGTTAGTTGTTGATGAATTAGCAAAACAAGAAAATGTGCAACATATTTAAGTGAAATAGAGAGAGGGCAAGTAAATATTTGCCCTCTTTTTTTATTTTTTTCTGAAAAGGGAAAAAATTATATGAATATATTTTCAAATAGTGGACATACCAAAAACCATTGGGATTACTGTATTTGTGAATCGATTAATTTTTTTAGGGAAAAGTAAAGAGGAAATTATGACAGAAAATCGAAAAAACTGTGGTTGCAAAATGAAAATAAACAAAGTATACTAACACTCGTAAACTTAAGAGCTGAGGTACGTAGTCACTACTTAAAGGGTTAGGACCTCTCTGGACTAACTTTCCCCCGTGGTAGTGGAGCAAGCCAAATTGCAAATTAGTTTTCAATTCGAACAGTTAGAATAAATTTACAAGGGGGAACTGTAGAATGGATACTATGGATACGATGGGTCGTCACGTGATCGCTGAACTTTGGGATTGCGATTTCGACAAGCTTAATGACATGCCGTATATTGAACAATTATTTGTGGATGCAGCACTAAGAGCTGGTGCTGAAGTACGTGAGGTTGCTTTTCATAAATTTGCACCACAAGGTGTAAGTGGAGTAGTAATTATCTCGGAATCACATTTAACAATTCATAGCTTTCCGGAGCACGGTTACGCAAGTATTGATGTTTATACTTGTGGGGATCGTATTGATCCCAATGTTGCTGCAGAATATATTGCAGAAGGTTTAAACGCGAAAACGCGTGAGAGCATCGAGCTTCCTCGAGGCACTGGTAGCTTCGAAATTAAGCAGAGAGAAACAAAAGCTCTTTAAAAAAGAACATAATTGATTTAAAATGTAAAGAGGTGTATAATGCACCTCTTTTTTAGTTTATATAAAACAGGATCACGATATGTAATAACTTAGAGTGGTCATTATAGAAGAATGAGTTATATAATATTGTATATATATTTTCACATGTAGGTGAGTAGCGAAAGAATAAAGATTATATTGTAAAGGAGTGAATGAATTGCGTTGTCCATCCTGTTTTCATAATGGCACAAGAGTGTTAGATTCGCGTCCGGTAGACGAGGGGCGCTCTATTCGAAGAAGAAGAGAGTGTGAAAGTTGTTTAAGTCGCTTTACGACATTTGAAAGAGTAGAAGAATCACCTCTTATCGTTGTTAAAAAAGAAGGAACACGAGAAGAGTTTAATAAAGAGAAAATTTTACGCGGTTTAATTAAAGCGTGTGAAAAAAGACCTGTATCTTTAAGGCAGTTAGAGGAAGTAACACAAAGTGTGGAACGTGAACTTCGTAACTTAGGTATATCAGAAGTGAAAAGTGATATGATTGGTGAAATTGTTATGGAAGAACTTCGTGATATTGATGATGTTGCTTACGTACGTTTTGCTTCTGTGTATCGTCAATTTAAAGATTTAAATGTATTTATTGAAGAATTAAAAGATATACTGCAAAAAGAGAGAGAGTAGAAAGAATCTCTTTATATACTGTAAGTAAACGAGATAAGAGAGCTAGAAGCGGAAGCTAATAGCTCTTTTTCGCTAATAAATTATATAATAAAGATAGAACGAGTGAAATGTAGGTTAGATTGGATGAGAGAAAGGAAAAGCAAGAATGGAAAAACAGTCATGGATGGAGCTATTGCCGATTGATCGTTATAAAGTAAGTGCGAAAGGGTTGTTACATAATTACGACCGGAAAGTATTAACGATGTTGTATCAGCCGTTAATAGGTAGTAGAGCTTTTAGCTTATACATGACACTATGGGGAGAGTTAGAGCAAGATCGTGTGTTTGGAAAAGAGAATACACATCACTCCCTTATGGTGACTATGCAAATGCAACTTCCTGAAATATATGGGGAACGAGTAAAGTTAGAAGCGATTGGTCTTTTAAATGTATATATTAAGAAAGAAAAAGATATTCGAATGTTTATATATGAATTGCAACCACCTTTATCTCCGAAGCAGTTTTTTGATGATATTGTTTTAAGTATCTTTTTATATAATCGCTTGAGTCGGACAAAATACAACCAAGTAAAGCAATATTTCTTAGAAGAAGAATTCGATTTTGCTTCTTATGAAAATGTTACGCGCTCCTTCAACGATATATTTGATTCGTTTAATCCAGGTCAGTTTGAATATGCGCAAGAAGAACTGCGTATCCCGAAAACGACAATTATGCCAAGTAACGAGAATGGGGATGCTCCGAAAGTTTGGAACGATTTCTTTGATTTCTCTTTATTTGTAGACGGACTATCAGCGCTTGTTCCTAAAAAGGCGATTACAGATCAAGTGAGAGAATGTGTTATTACACTCGCTTATGTGTACGGTGTGGATGTGTTATCGATGCAAAATATCGTTCTTGGCGCAGTGACAGAAATGCAAACAATTGATATCGAAAGGCTTCGGAAGGGAGCACGCGATTGGTATCAATTCGAAAATGGTCAAGCGTTACCTGTATTAAGTGAAAGAGTGCAACCTCATGCTGCTCGTACAATGAAAGAGAAAGAGCCATCTACGCAAGAAGAGATGCTAATGAAGCAGTTAGAGGAAATCTCGCCAAAACAACTATTGAAAGAGATTTCAGGCGGTGCAGAGGCGACGAAAGCGGACTTGCAAATCGTTGAGGATGTAATGATAAACCAAAAGTTAACGCCAGGGGTTGTGAATGTACTTATTTATTACGTTATGCTACGCTCAGATATGAAGCTTGCTAAAACGTATGTCGAGAAGATTGCTGGACATTGGGCGCGAAAAAAGGTCGGTACAGTAGGCGAGGCGATGGCGCTAGCGAAAGAAGAAAATCGTCAATATCAAGAGTGGGCTGAGACGAAGAAAAAAGGTCGTACAGCGAAGAAAACAGTGCGAAAAGAAATGGTACCAGATTGGCTTAAAGAAGAGTCGAAAGAAGAAGAGAAAGCACCTGTAAAAAATGACGTAAGTGCGAAAAAAGATGCAAGTACGTTAGAAGATGAACGGAAACGATTAGAAGAAGTATTGAAAAAATATAAGCGTGATTAATAAAAGAAAATGAACGCTCTTTGAGGTGAGAAAATGGAGCATATTCAAAATTCATTTACGAAATTAATGGAAAATAAAAACTTTAAAAATAGATATGAAGTCTTAAAGGCAGAAGTGATGGCGCACCCTCGTGTGAAAGAATTTATAGACGAACATAAAGGTGAAGTAACGACTTCTATGATTGAACGAAGTCTTGTGAAGTTATATGAATATATTGGACAAAGTGTAGGGTGTGCGGATTGTCCAGATTTAGGGTCATGTAAAAATATGCTACAAGGATATGAGCCGAAGCTCGTCATTCAAGGTAAGATGATTGATATTCAATACGATCGTTGTATTAGAAAAGTAGCATATGATGAGAGAAAGAAATATGAAAAACTCGTTCAAAGTGTATATATGCCAGTTGACATTTTGCAGGCAACTATGGAGAATTTAGACCCTTCAGATTTAGATGCACGTATTGATGCAATAGGTGCAACGAATGAATTTTTAAACACATACGAACCAGGTAAAAAAGCACAAGGTTTATATTTGTACGGTAAATTTGGTGTAGGGAAAACGTATCTTTTAGGGGCAATTGCAAATGAGCTTGCGCGAAAGAAAATTAGTTCGATGCTCGTATACTTCCCAGAATTTTTACGTGAAATCAAAAGTTCGATTCAAGATAATTCGATTAGCGGAAAGATTGATGCTGTCAAACGTGTACAAGTATTAATGTTAGATGATATCGGGGCAGAAGCGATGTCAAGTTTTGTACGTGATGATGTACTCGGTGCAATCTTGCAATTCCGTATGTTGGAAAACTTACCGACGTTCTTTACATCTAACTTTGATTTCAAACAGTTGGAACATCATTTAACGTATACACAGCGCGGTGAAGCAGAAGAGATGAAAGCGGCCCGTATTATGGAACGAATTAAATATTTAGCGAAGCCAATCCCAATTGGCGGGAAGAATCGTCGTAATAAGTAAAGAGCGAGCTGAGAAGCTCGCTCTTTTTTATCCCGCTATTGGCGGGCAGTAAGACTCCTACCTCAAAATTTGGCTGTAAAGCAAAGAAGTGGCGGCCCGTAAAAGCCCGATTGGTGCGGCTAATAATCAGTGGAGGATGGACAAAACCTCCATTGATTAAAGTTTCACTTTATTTTAATCATTTTTTCAGAGTAGCTTGTATCATTTTTTTCTCCCTCCCTTAATATATATAAAATTAGCAAGCCATATCGAGTGGATGTTCTAACGATGGGAGATAGGTTTCTACTAAGAGTGAACTTCCATAGATCGGACTCTTATAGGATTTGTAACGTATAGATGCAATCCTTTAGAGCGGGGATAAAAGGGGGGACAAAAGTGATTGAAATTTGCTTCGAAGAAAAAAATGATGCTGTGTACGTATACAGACAACTAACGAAAAGAACAGAATCCTTATATAAGGAAACAAGTGTATATTTAAACGAACAAAAGGTTGTTATTCATATACCATTATGTGAATCAAATTATATTGAAAAGATTTTATTGCCAGTATTACTATATTTCATTATGAATGTGAAACAAAATGAATGGATTCATACCATTTTAAAAGAAAAGTTTTTTTATGAAGAACAAGAAGAGTGTCATCAAATATTGCATATGGCACATGAGATTTTAAAGGAAAGAAGAAAAGGAGTAGCTAGTGATTTAACACGTCAAAAATTTGAATCTTATATTGCGTCGTCTTTGAATGATTGGCTTTGTGATCCGCTCTCATTCTCGTTTTCATCATACGTTCGTTTTCGTCTTCGTACATATAGGGAAATGGTAACTAAGCTTGCTGAAGTTGCAATTGATGAGTATAAGATGGAGCAGGAATACCAAATATTCATTGAGACACTTCGCCAACAAGTAAGTAGCCGGAAATCACGTTTGTCCTGTGTACATCTTATTTTTGATGAAAGTTTTATTTTCTATGATGATAAAGGTAGGCGTTTAAAACAGGAGAAATTGGTTCAATATATAGATGAAGAATTATTAAAGAAACAGGATGTATATATCGATACGAAAGTAATTGCACCACTTCTTTCTATTTCGCCGAAAAAAATTTATTTATATACGAAAGAACAAGATCATAACATGATTGTTACTTTGCGAAATGTATTTCAAGAACGGGTCCAATTACATGGTTTGCATGAGTTTGAGCGCAATGTGAAAAATTTAAAAAATAAAGGTAACGCCCTTGATTTTCTAAGTTTTTGAGCATATAATTACCTACATAAATGAAATATATTGAAATGTCATGATGAGGACATGAGTAGTTATCTACGATTTTCAGAGAGGGAAGCCTTAGGGTGCGAGCTTCCTAGTACGGGATTATTACTTACCACCTCTAAACTTTAGCAGTGAACGTTTTTCTAGTAATTGCTAACGGACAACACCGTTATGTTGAACTTGAGCAATTAACAATAAGGTTAATTGGAACAAGGGTGGAACCACGAATTCAACACTCGTCCCTTTTTATGGGATGAGTGTTTTTTATTTTGAAAAAAAAGAGGAGTGACCAGTGATGGCAGATGTAGTTAAAATTACTTTCCCTGATGGAGCTGTGAAGGAGTTTCCAAAAGGAGTAACAACTGAAGAAATCGCAGCTTCTATTAGCCCAGGCTTAAAGAAAAAAGCTGTGGCTGGAAAATTAAACGATGAGATGATCGATCTTGTTACACCAATCGAAGAAGATGGTGCAGTTTCTATTATTACATTAGATTCTGAAGATGGCTTATATATTTTACGCCACTCAACAGCTCACCTTTTAGCACAAGCGTTAAAACGTTTATATAAAGATGTTAAGCTTGAGCTTGGCATTGGTCCAGTAATCGAAAATGGCTTCTACTACGATATTGATATGGAAGAAGCAATTACAGTTGAAGACTTCAAGAAAATCGAAAAAGAAATGCAAAAAATCGTGAACGAAAACTTAGAAATCGTTCGTCATGAAGTACCACGTGCAGAAGCACTTCGTCGCTTTGAAGAAATCGGCGATGAGTTAAAATTAGATTTAATTAACGATCTTCCAGAAGATGCCGTTATTTCAATCTATGAGCAAGGCGAATTCTTCGACCTTTGCCGTGGTGTTCACCTTCCATCTACAGGGAAGATTAAAGTGTTTAAATTATTAAGTGTTGCTGGGGCTTACTGGCGCGGCGATAGCAATAATAAAATGTTACAACGTATTTACGGTACTGGATTCGTTAAGAAAGCAGAATTAGATGAGCACTTACGTATGCTTGAAGAAGCGAAAGAGCGCGATCACCGTAAATTAGGTAAAGAGTTAAAACTATTTACTAATAGCCAAAAAGTAGGACAAGGTTTACCACTTTGGTTACCAAAAGGTGCAACAATTCGCCGTATTATCGAGCGTTACATCGTTGATAAAGAAGCAAGCTTAGGCTATGATCACGTATACACTCCAGTATTAGGAAGTAGAGAGCTTTATGAAACTTCTGGTCACTGGAACCATTACCGTGATGGCATGTTCCCATCAATGGAAATGGATAATGAAGAGTTAGTTCTTCGTCCAATGAACTGCCCTCACCATATGATGGTTTATAAAAACGATATTCACAGCTACCGTGAATTACCAATCCGTATTGCGGAACTTGGAACAATGCACCGCTATGAAATGTCTGGAGCATTATCTGGATTACAACGTGTACGCGGAATGACTTTAAATGATGCGCACATTTTCGTTCGTCCAGATCAAATTAAAGAAGAATTAAAACGTGTTGTAAACTTAACGTTAGAAGTGTACAAAGATTTCGGTTTAGAAAACTATTCATTCCGTCTATCTTATCGTGACCCAGCAGATACTAAAAAGTATTATGCTGATGATGAGATGTGGGAAAAAGCACAAGGTATGTTAAAAGAAGCTATGGATGAAATGGGTCTTGATTACTATGAAGCTGAAGGTGAAGCGGCATTCTATGGTCCGAAACTTGACGTTCAAGTTCGTACTGCTCTTGGAAAAGACGAAACACTTTCAACTGTACAATTAGACTTCTTACTTCCAGAACGCTTTGAATTAACTTACGTTGGTGAAGACGGTAAACAACATCGTCCAGTTGTAATTCACCGTGGCGTTGTATCAACTATGGAACGTTTCGTAGCCTTCTTAATTGAAGAATACAAAGGCGCATTCCCAACTTGGTTAGCTCCAGTTCAGGCGCAAGTAATTCCAGTTTCTCCGCAAGTACATTTAGACTATGCGAAGAAAGTACAAGATGAATTACGACGTGCTGGTATCCGTGTTGAATTAGACACTCGTGAAGAGAAAATTGGTTACAAAATCCGTGAAGCACAAATGCAAAAGATTCCGTACATGCTTGTAGTAGGTGACAATGAAGTTACTGAAAATGGCGTTAACGTACGTAAGTATGGTGAACAAAAATCAGAAACAATCGCATTAGATGCGTTTGTTGACATGATTAAGGTAGAAGGAAAACGATAAGAAAGAGCCGCGGTATACCGCGGCTTTTTTATGTATTATAAAAAAGAAAATCTAGAAAAAATAACCAAACAATACTTATCATAAAAAAGTATTGCAAGTATGCTGGTTGTTTGTTACAATATTTCTTGTTGTTAGTAAAACACATCGCGTCTTCTTGACAGACGTCATGTCCTATGATAAACTCATCAAGGATAATAGAATATGGTTTTGACAAGTAGAAGCACCCGCTTCTCACCTGATGGACGCATTCGCAGTTAGCAGGTAAATGTATTTCTTACTAAAGATATTACAAGTGTGGGTGCCGTGTGCCCGCACTTTTTTTGTTCGGGTTCTACAATTGCAAAACGTATTCTAAGAAAACCTTGGAGGTGGCTTACTATTAGCAAGGATATGATGATTAACGAGCAAATTCGTGCACGTGAAGTACGCTTAGTTGGCGCAAACGGCGATCAACTTGGAATCAAGTCTCGTAATGACGCTTTAGACTTAGCTGCAGGTCTTAATCTTGATTTAGTATTGGTTGCTCCAAATGCGAAACCACCAGTATGCCGCATTATGGACTACGGTAAATTCCGCTTTGAGCAACAGAAGAAAGAAAAAGAACAGCGCAAAAATCAAAAAGTAATTAGCATGAAAGAAGTTCGTTTAAGTCCAACAATTGATGAACATGACTTTAACACAAAACTTCGTAATGCTGTCAAGTTTTTAGAGAAAGGCGACAAGGTTAAAGCGTCAATTCGCTTTAAAGGACGTGCCATTACTCATAAAGAAATCGGTCAACGTGTTTTAGATCGCTTCTCAGAAGCTTGTGCTGAAGTTAGTACAATTGAATCTAAGCCTAAAATGGAAGGACGTAGTATGTTCTTAGTTTTAGCACCGAAAAACGATAAGTAATAGATAGAGGAGGAAATACCTATGCCTAAACAAAAAACTCATCGCGGCGCTGCAAAGCGTTTCAAAAAGACTGGATCTGGTAAACTGAAGCGTTCTCACGCTTACACAAGCCATTTATTCGCTAACAAATCTACAAAAGCTAAACGTAAACTACGTAAAGCTGGTGTAGTTAGCGCTGGTGACTTCAAACGCATTCGTCAAATGCTTGACAACTTAAAATAAGTTCGGCTGATATATAGAACAAACTAGGAGGTAATATTATGCCAAGAGTAAAAGGTGGTACAGTTACTCGTCAACGTCGTAAAAAAGTTATAAAATTAGCAAAAGGTTACTACGGTTCTAAGAGTACATTATTTAAGGTTGCTAACCAACAGGTTATGAAATCTCTAATGTATGCATTCCGTGACCGTCGTCAAAAGAAACGTGACTTCCGTAAATTATGGATTACACGTATCAACGCAGCAGCTCGTATGAATGGTCTTTCTTACAGCCGCTTAATGCACGGTTTAAAAAATGCTGGCATCGAAGTTAACCGCAAGATGCTTGCTGACTTAGCTGTTCATGACGAAAAAGCTTTCGCTGAATTAGCAACAGTTGCAAAAAACAACATTAACTAATTGTTTAAAACCTTAGAAGATTTTCTTCTAAGGTTTTTTTATTTGCATTTATTGTAAAATCCTCCACTTATTATCGTTATTTCTTGCTCAAGTATATTAAGATGTGCTTGTAAGAATTTTTGTAACGATAACGAGGAGGCTTTTACATGAAAGTAGGAAAGATTAACGGATGTGCCGTTATCGATATGACAAAATCAATATAAAAGCTATAGCGATATAAAAGAATATATAAAAAAAGTCAGGAGAATCCTCCTGACTTTTTTTATTTGAACTCATTCGTGAGAAGTGCATCTTTCCTAGCAGAAACGACACTGCTATAATGGAAAGATGATATGGAACTTTCATCAAGTGAACAATCTATGAGTGATGATTGAAACGTATTTGCAAATTAAGGACAAGCTATCTTTATAAAGATGTAGGTAGCTGACTTGTTAATAAGAAACGAAAAATAATAATGAACTTTGAGATGAAACAACATTGTTGCGGAAAATGCGATGTTGGAGGAGGACAATAGAATGGACTTACTACAACTATTTAAATTACAAAAAGAATTAGATGACCGTATTGTGAAAGAACATGACTTACAACCGAAAAAATTGTTAAAAGAAAAAATGTTAGCTCTTCTTGTAGAAATTGGAGAACTTGCAAATGAAACACGTTGTTTTAAATATTGGAGCAATAAACCAGCTTCAGAACGTGAAGTAATATTAGAAGAATACGTAGATGGTTTACATTTTATTTTATCAATCGGAATCGATTTAGGAATTGATAAAAACTTTTTATTCTATAAATGTGCGCAAACGAATAAAACACAAGTGGAAATTTTCTTAGACACATATGCGAAAGTAATTCGTTTTACAGATCAACCTTCTATTACGAACTATATTGAACTATTTACAAGCTATCTTCGCCTTGGACAAGCGCTTGAATTTGAACAAGATGAAATTGAAAAAGCATATTTAGATAAAAATGAAGTAAATCATCAGCGTCAAACACAAGGATACTAATTTAATTTTTGAATATTTCAATTTCCTTTTGTATAATAAAGTGACTGAAGAAAAAGGAGGGTGTTGGCAATGATAAAATTAGACGAGACATTGACAATGCTAAAAGAATTAACAGACGCACGCGGTATTGCAGGTAACGAGCGCGAACCACGTGAAGTAATGAAGAAATATATTGAGCCGTTTGCAGATGAACTTTCTACTGACAATTTAGGAAGTTTAGTTGCGAAAAAAGTTGGGGAAGAAAACGGCCCGAAAATTATGGTTGCAGGTCATTTAGATGAAGTCGGCTTTATGATTACGCAAATTGATGACAAAGGCTTCCTTCGTTTCCAAACGGTGGGTGGCTGGTGGTCGCAAGTTATGCTTGCACAGCGCGTAACGATTGTAACGCGTAAAGGAGATGTAACAGGTGTAATTGGTTCAAAACCACCGCACATTTTACCTCCAGAAGCTCGTAAAAAGCCAGTTGAAATTAAAGACATGTTCATCGATATTGGTGCTTCTAGCCAAGAAGAAGCGATGGAGTGGGGCATACGACCAGGAGATCAAGTTGTACCGTACTTCGAATTCCAAGTGATGAAGAATGAAAAGATGTTACTTGCAAAAGCATGGGATAACCGAATTGGTTGTGCAATTGCAATTGACGTATTAAAACAATTAAAAGATGAAAAGCATCCAAATGTTGTATACGGCGTTGGTACTGTACAAGAAGAAGTTGGTCTTCGTGGTGCGAAAACATCTGCAAACTATATTAAGCCCGATATCGCATTCGCTGTAGATGTTGGTATTGCTGGGGATACACCAGGTGTAACGGCAAAAGAAGCGCAAAGTAAAATGGGCGATGGACCGCAGATCATTTTATATGATGCTTCTGTTATTGGTCATACAGGTTTACGTGATTTCGTAGTTGATGTTGCTGATGAATTACAAATTCCATACCAATATGACTCTGTAGCGGGCGGGGGAACGGATGCAGGAGCAATTCACATTTCTGTAAACGGTATTCCGTCTATGGCAATTACGATTGCGACACGCTACATTCATTCTCATGCAGCGATGTTACATCGTGATGATTATGAAAACGCAGTGAAGTTAATTGTGGAAGTTATTAAACGTCTTGATAAAGAGGCTGTACATAACATTACATTTAATTAATAGAAAAAAGCGAAGGATAATTTCCTTCGCTTTTTCCATTTTTAAAACGGTCTTTCCAATCCTGCTGCAGTATGGGCTCCTAAAATAATTAAGCGAGTTAATTGCATTGCCATGAAATGCGGGGTATAAATCATGCCTCTTTTTAACCATGACATAATCATTCCGATATGAGCCCCTGTAACATAACTAATAAGAATGTCACGAGGAACCATGAGTTCTTCATCATCAGGCTGTGAAATAGATAAGCTTAATGTTAAATGTGTTTGGACTGTTTTCATCATTTTATAAGAGTAATTTCCAGCGGCTTTATCACCAAGCATAACGTTATAGAAGTTCACATTTTCTGCTATATGTTCAAATAGAGCTAAAAAGGTTGGATGTGGTGAGTCAAATGTGAGCTGAAAATCTTCTTTATTTCGTTTTTGTGGTTTAATTACTTCAGCTAGTTTTTCTAACATTTCTTCTATGCTTTTTTCTAATAAATCATATTTATCATGGTAATGGCTATAAAATGTAGCACGATTTACAGGAGCACGTTCCGCGATATGTTGCACAGTTACATTTTCAAAGCCCTTTTCGCCTACTAAAGCGACAAAAGCATCCTGTATGAGTTGTCTCGTTCGTTTTACACGTGGGTCATTTGTGTTTTTAATAGACATTTTTACTTCACCTCGTTTAATTTTTTTAACTTAAACAACACACGTATAGTGTCATGTTGTTTAAACAACATATAGGTTTAAATTGTTGGTTGTAGATTTGGGATAATTATTTATAATTATAAACGATAGTCCTTTAGAAATCAGCACCGCTAGGATGCAGACAAAGCATAGTTTGCGTCGTGAAAGGTGTGCTTTTTTTGTTTAAAGGTTAATATAATTAACAATTAAACAATATAAACAATAAGGATGTAAATAGTTTAGAAAAAAATTATATGCGATATAAGGAGAGGAATGCAATGAATCAGTTTCGAAGAATGGTAATTATCAACATTATCACATTAATTGTATTAGTTGGCGGCGGTATTGGCGGTTATTACTATTACAATCAATCGGAAAACTACTTAAAAACAGAAAATGCAAAGATTGACGGGAAAGTAATCCCAATTGCATCACCAGCAGCAGGTAAATTAACAGAATGGAAAGCTGAAGTCGGAAAAAACTACAATGAGAACGATAAATTAGGTGCGGTTACTGTAGCAGGAGCAAATGGTGAGCAAACAGTAGATGTAACAATTCCGCAAAATGCAACAGTTGTACAATCAAACGCAACAACAAATGCGTTCGTTGGAGCAGGAAGTCCAATTGCTTACGCATTTGATATGAACAATTTATGGGTAACAGCAAATATTGAAGAAACAAATATTGATGATGTTCAAAAAGGCCAAACAGTAGATGTGTATGTAGATGCATACCCAGATACAACGTTAACAGGAAAAGTAGAACAAGTTGGATTAACAACGGCGAATACATTCTCGATGTTACCATCAAGTAACTCAACAGCGAACTATACGAAAGTAAAGCAAGTTGTACCAGTTAAAATTTCTTTAGATCATAGTAAATCAGTAAATATTGTTCCTGGAATGAATGTGTCAGTTCGTATTCATAAGTAAGGGGGAGATGAGATGTCCTCAATTGCAATTGTAGGATATGCACTATTTTGTATAATCGTCTTCTTCCTTATAAATCGTCTTTTACGAAAGAAAAAAACGAATGTGGGAGAAGAACAAGTCCCAGCCGTAAGTAAGATAGAAGTAAGTCAAGCAGAAACAGTAGAGAAAGAACTTGAACAAAAACAAGAAACAGAAGCTTCTAACGTAGTGGAATTAGAAACAGGGAAGCAAGAGCAAGTAAAACAGGAAAAAGAAATGCTGAAGAGACAATTGCCGGTAGAGAATGTGAATGTAAAAGCAGTTGTAGCTGTATTAATTCTCGGTATGTTCGTTTCTATTTTAAACCAAACGATCATTAATGTTGCATTGCCTCCATTAATGAACGAATTTAACGTATCAACTTCAACAGCACAATGGTTAATTACAGGCTTCATGCTTGTAAACGGAATTTTAGTACCAATCAGTGCATTTTTAGTTTCAAGGTTTACGTATCGTAAATTATTCATAGCAGCAATGTTATTCTTCACTGTAGGATCTATCATTTGTGCTACATCAGGAAACTTCACAATGATGATGACGGGCCGCGTTATTCAAGCGGTTGGTGCAGGTATTTTAATGCCAGTTGGTATGAATATCTTCATGACATTATTCCCGCCTAATAAACGCGGAGCAGCTATGGGGTTACTTGGGGTAGCGATGATTTTAGCACCAGCTATCGGACCAACTGTAACAGGTTGGGTAATTGAAAACTATAGCTGGAACTTAATGTTCTATGGGATGTTTGTTATCGGTTTAATTATTACGTTCTTATCTTTTAAATTCTTTACACTAGCTCAGCCAGTGTCTAAAACAAAGTTAGATGTATTCGGTGTTATTAGTTCAAGTATTGGACTAGGTAGCTTACTGTACGGATTTAGTGAAGCTGGAAATAATGGCTGGACTAGTGCAGAAGTTGTTATAACACTTATCATCGGTGTCATTGGTTTAGCTGTATTTATTTGGAGAGAGTTAACAACAGACAATAAAATGCTTGATTTACAAGTGTTTAAATATCCGACGTTCACTTTCACATTAGTAATTAACGCGATTGTAACGATGGCCTTATTCGGAGGTATGTTATTACTTCCAGTATACTTGCAAAACATTCGCGGTTTTACACCGATGGAATCTGGTTTATTATTACTTCCAGGATCATTAATTATGGGGATCATGGGACCAGTTGCAGGTAAACTATTTGATAAGTATGGTATTCGTCCGTTAGCAATTGTCGGATTAGCCATTACAACATTTGCGACATATAAATTTACAACGTTATCTATGGATACACCGTATAGCGTTATTATGACGGATTATATTATACGCTCAATTGGTATGTCATTCATTATGATGCCAATTATGACAGCTGGTATGAATGCACTGCCGATGAAATTAATTTCTCACGGTACAGCAACGCAAAATACGTCAAGACAAGTAGCTGGTTCAATTGGAACAGCGATATTAATCACGCTTATGACGCAACAAACTACTGCTTACGTAGCGGATTACGGCAATATGTTAACAACGTCAAACCCGATTTTAGTTGATAAAGTACACGGTATGGGCCAAAGCTTAGCGGCATTAGCCGGATCAGCTCAAGCAGGAGATGCGATGAGTACACAACTATTATTCGGACAAATTTCAAAGCTATCTGCAATTAACGGTATTAACGATGCCTTCTTAATTGCAACAATACTCGCTGGTATTGCTTGGGTGTTATCGTTCTTCTTACCATCAGGCAATAAATCAAATAGAAAAGCAGGGAATTAAATTCCCTGCTTTTTTGTCTTTTTAAAGAGTGAGATATAAAAAATGATAACCAGTTACGGAGCACAATCCTGTTATAAACAAAATTGTTCCCATAGAACGAATACTCGATATTTGCCCTCCGCTTATAATAGCTAATAGTCCAGCTAAAGAGAAGAAACTCCAATATAAAGTTCCTGAAATTGGAACCATCCCTTCTAAGTCTATTCCATAACCTATACAAATGATAGGAACAACGATAAGCAATATGCTAATTAAACCAGCTATAATAGTAAGTGATTTACGATATTTAATGCCAGCAATAATTAAAAAAATGCCAACGATGAATTGGCATAACATCAAAGTAAGAGCCAAAACCATCCAAGTTAATATTCCAAACACTTCTGTATTACCTCCGATAAAATATTATATATAGAATGAATCCCCTACAGACATAAGTACCCAGAAAATAACCCCTAATATGCCAGCGATAAAAATAATGAATCCCATATTACGTATACTTTTAATCTTTGCCTGTAATCCATTTAATCCTGCCAATAATCCAGTTAAAGAAAACAGTATCCAATATAAAGTAGTTGAAATAGGGAGGATCGTATCGCTATTCACCCCCATGCCCCAAAAAACAAAAGGTAGTGTGACAAAAGATAGGCTAAGTAGCCCCATTAAACCCACAAATAATTTAAGATGTTTAATGCTAGTAATAATTAAAAAAATACCACCGAAAAATCCGCATAAAACAAGAAGTGGCATATAAAAAATCCAAAGTAAGCTCGACATAAATAATCTCCTTCTATGGTGATGAGTTATATTTTACTACATGAGGTTTATTTTGGATATTATTAATAAATATGTATAAATTGATAGAAATGAGAAGTGATGATACGAATTAATAAAAGAGGTATCGCGATGATACCTCTTTTTAACTCAAGAATGCCAACATATTATTCATAATATGAAATAAAATAGCTGGAATAATGGATTTTGTTTTTTTACATAAAATAGCCATTAATAATCCCATGAAGAAAGTAATTACCATTACTCCAAGTGAGTATGTATGAGCGATACCGAAGAAGAAGCTTGTTATGATGGCTGCAATCCAAAATGGAAAGCGTTCTGAGAAGAAGCGAAGTATAAAACCACGGAAAATAAGCTCTTCAAAAATTGGTGTGAGTATAGCGAAGCCGAGAAGTAATAATATTTGATACTGCTTAAAAACGTCTAAGTTTAGTGCGGAAGATTGCTGCTTTGTTGCGTCTTGGAACACATAATTTAACAAGATGTAATTGAGTATAATGTTTATAGCGAAGAAAAGAAGTAAGTATACGTATGTACGCCATTCTTTAAGTACTTTAAAGTTAAAAGATTTTAGTAGTAATTTTTTTGCGGGTTCGAATTTAAAAATGAAGAATAACAACACGGCTAGTTGTAATACGATACTTGCAGTATTTGCAATAGATTCATACAGGGCAATTTGTTTTTTATCTGTAAGACCAGCTGTATAAATTGTTAAGGGCATTGCGAGGAACACAGTAATAAGTCCGGTTCCGAAAAAAGCGAATAAAACGGAGCTAATAAATTGTCCCCATGACATAGAGTATTTCTGTTCATTAGAAAGTTGTGTAACGGGTTGCATTTGTAAATTCACCTCTTTATATTTGTATATTTAATTATAAAGTATTTTACTTTTGAGTGTAACATTTAAATATTACATACAAAGGTGTATTTTTCGCAAAATAATAAAAGAGGTATCACCCTATAGTGATGCCTCTTTCTCATTGATAACTATGTTCTGCCTTGTCATTCAATTTCTTTTGCTCTATTTGTAATTCACGCTCTACCAATCGGTCTAATTGCTGAATTGCTTTCAATGCTTTTTCATAAGAAATAGTTCTATAATGGTGTGCGCCACCTGGTTCTTCGTCGGCTTCATCCGCCCACTTAATAACATTTTGTAGAGGTGTTCTTTCAAGTGTTTGTTCTAGTAGGAAAGAATCAGTGTGCAGAAGAATTGCAACAGAAATTTCTTTTGCTAGTTTCGGATGTTCTCCTAATCTAATAAGCAATTTATGAGATCTTTCTGCCCCTTTAATCGCATGTATATCATTCTTTTTGTACAAGTCATAGTCCCATTCGCCGCCTGTGTACCACGTATGATGTCCGATATCATGAAGGAAGCCAGCCTTTGTCGCAGCATCGACTGAGGCGTGATGCTTTTTGGCTAAGTGAAACGCATGGTAAGCGACAGCAATCGCGTGGACCATTCCAGAACGGTTTACATATTTTTGTGTAATGTGATGTTTAAAAACTTGTTCAAGCGTAATACGTTGCATAAAACATTCACTCCTTTTATCCAATGATGTATATGAAGAAAAATCGATCGGTTTAAATGTATTTTGAACATTGTACTCCATCGGGGTAGCGTTAGTAAAGTAGAAATGTTTAGGAGAAGAAAAAAATTTTTCGTAAAAAAAATCACCTTGGCTTATGCGAAGGTGATTTTCAAATTGTTTATTTTTTTAATCCTTGCTCCAGTGTTCCTAACATTTCGTGTTTTTCATTTTCATCAGCATTTTTCCAAATGACTTCGAATAAAACGCCAAGACCTGGAAGCATTTTTTCTTCACCGCTTTGAATTGCATCGACAATCGTTTCTTGTAATTGGTCTTGTGAATTTCCAGATACATTCGCTAATACCGCGCCGCGTAAATTAAAACTCATTATCTTCACCTCTTCTTCAGAATTGAAACTGACGTTAGTTTTTGTTCTTTTTTATGTAAATATGTATGAAAAATAGGCTATAATGATAAGACAAGAAGAGAGGGAAATACATATTATGAAAAACATTGATTCAGTACAAAACCCGCGTGTGAAGCAGTGGAAAAAGCTGCAGACGAAAAAAGAGCGCGATACCAAAGGTTTATTTTTTGTAGAAGGATTCCATTTAGTAGAGGAAGCGTTAAAGGCAGGAGTTGTAACAGAACTTATCGTTTCAGATCAGACAGATCTTCCGAAAGATTGGACAGTTAATGATGTTGAAATGTATATTGTGCCTGAAGCAATTGTAAAAGTACTTCGCGAAACAGAAACAACGCAAGGCGTATTTGCTGTTTGTGAGAAACATGAGAAAGAAGTAGCTCTTACTGATGGGAAATTTCTTTTATTAGACGGCCTTCAAGACCCAGGTAATTTGGGAACGATTATTCGTACAGCTGATGCAGCTGGTATTCATGCCGTTGTGCTTGGAGAAGGTTGCGTTGATGTTTATAATAGTAAAGTATTACGCTCTACACAAGGTTCTATTTTTCACTTACCGATTGTAAAAGGGAACTTAGAAGAATGGGTAGACAAGTTAAAAGAAAGTAACGTCTCTGTATATGGAACGGCTCTTGAGAATGGAGTTCCATTTGGTGAAGTAACACCGGCTGGAAGTTTTGCATTAATTGTAGGAAATGAAGGAAGCGGCGTACGCCAAGAAATTCTTGCGAAAACGGATCAAAACTTGTATATTCCGATTTACGGCGGGGCAGAATCATTAAATGTTGCGGTTGCAGCAGGGATTTTAACGTATTATTTACAAAGCCCAGTTGCGAATCGATAAAAAACTTCTTATAATAAGTTGAAGTACATGTTCATAAAAAAGTGGTGAAATGAGTATCGAACTTTTTTGAACATATAATAAAAGTATATTAATGAAAAACGTTGATAGAGAAGAGTAGCTTACAAAATCGCCATATAGGGAGAGAGTGCCGTAGACTGAAAGCATTCTTATGGTAGATGGAAGTGAATTCACCTCTGGAGTTGGCGCCAGGACCATTTATATGTAAAGGCGTTCCGGTCAGAATTGATCGTTATAACTAATGAGTGGGCAGACTTGTTCTGTCAATTTAGGGTGGTACCGCGAATTTACCTCGTCCCTTTTTGGGAGCGGGGTTTTTTTATTTTTAAAATTAGGAGGGTTCCAAATGGAAGCACGTTTAAAAGAGCTAAAGCAAAAAGCGTTAGAGCTTATTGAAGAAGCGAAAGAGCTAAAGGGCTTAAACGACGTACGCGTAGCTTATTTAGGGAAAAAAGGTCCAATTACAGAAGTATTACGCGGCATGGGGAAATTATCAGCAGAAGAGCGTCCACGTATGGGAGCATTAGTAAATGAAGTACGTGAAGCGATTCAAACGCGTCTAGAAGACAAAATTGGCAACTTAGAAAAAGCAGTAATTGAGGCGAAATTAGCTACTGAAACAATTGATGTTACACTGCCAGGTCGTCCTGTTGAAACAGGTTGTCACCATCCGTTAACAGCAGTTGTTGAACAAATTGAAGATGTATTCATCGGTATGGGTTATGAAGTAGCTGAGGGAACAGAAGTAGAAAAAGACTACTACAACTTCGAAGCATTAAACTTACCGAAAGATCACCCAGCGCGTGATATGCAAGATACATTCTACATTACAGAAGAAACGTTACTACGTACACATACATCTTCTGTGCAAGCACGTACGATGGAAAAGAATAAAGAAAAAGGACCGATTAAAATTATTTGTCCTGGTAAAGTGTATCGCCGCGATGACGATGATGCGACGCATTCACACCAATTCATGCAAATTGAAGGTCTTGTAATTGATAAAAACATTCGTATGAGTGACTTAAAAGGTACACTGCAAGTATTCGTGAAAAAGATGTTCGGTGAAGATCGTGAAATCCGTCTTCGTCCAAGTTTCTTCCCATTCACAGAGCCATCTGTAGAGATGGATATTTCTTGTATGATGTGTCACGGTAAAGGTTGCGGTACTTGTAAAGGGACTGGCTGGATTGAAATTTTAGGAGCAGGTATGGTTCACCCGAACGTACTTGAAATGGCTGGTTATGATTCAAAAGAATATCAAGGTTTCGCATTCGGTATGGGCGCAGAGCGTATCGCAATGTTGAAATACGGCGTAGATGACATTCGTCATTTCTATACAAATGATGTACGTTTCTTACAACAATTCAAACGAGCGTAAGGGAAGGAGAGGATAAATATGTTCGTATCATATCGTTGGTTACAAGAGTATGTAGATATTAAAGATGTAACAGCACAAGAACTAGCAGACAAAATCACGAAAAGTGGTATTGAAGTAGAAGGTGTTGAATTATTAAATAAAGGTGTAAAAGGTGTTGTAGTTGGTCACGTATTAGAATGTGAAAAACACCCAGAAGCTGATAAATTAAACAAATGCTTAATCGATATCGGTGAAGAAGAGCCGGTTCAAATTATTTGTGGAGCTGCTAATATTGCAAAAGGTTTAAAAGTACCAGTTGCAAAAGTTGGCGCTGTACTTCCTGGTAACTTCAAAATTAAAAAAGCAAAACTACGCGGGGAAGCTTCTCATGGTATGGTTTGTGCTCTTCAAGAGCTTGGTATTGATGGGAAATTCGTTGCGAAAGAATATGCAGACGGTATCTTCATCTTCCCAAGTGATGCTGAAGTTGGTGCAGATGCACTTGAAATTTTAAATTTACATGATGAAGTACTTGAGCTTGGTTTAACACCAAACCGTGCAGATTGCTTAAACATGTTAGGTGTTGCATATGAAGTAGCTGCTATTTACGGCCGTGAAGTAAAACTTCCAGCTATCAACTTACAAGAATCAGCAGAAAAAACAGCTGATTACATTTCTGTAAGTGTAGAAGCAAAAGAAGAAAACCCGTTATACATTGCAAAAATGGTGAAGAACGTAAAGATTGGTCCATCACCAATGTGGATGCAAACTCGTCTTATGGCAGCTGGCATTCGTCCAATTAGTAATGTAGTTGATATTACAAACTACATTTTAATGGAATACGGTCAACCGTTACATGCATTCGATTACGATAAATTAGGTTCAAAAGAAATCGTTGTTCGTCTTGCAAAAGAAGGCGAAAAGATTCAAACATTAGATGCTCAAGAACGTACGTTACAAAGCCACCACCTTGTTATTACAAACGGTGAAAAAGCGTTAGCTGTTGCTGGTGTAATGGGCGGAGCGGATTCTGAAGTTGATAGCGAGACAGTAAACGTTCTAATTGAGTCTGCATACTTTGCAGGTCAAACAGTGCGTCGTACATCAAAAGACTTAGGCCTTCGTAGCGAATCAAGTGCACGTTTTGAAAAAGGAATCGACCCAACACGTACATTTGAAGCAATTCAACATGCAGCTGCTTTAATGGCAAAATACGCTGGTGGAGAAGCGCTTGAAGGTGTAGTAGAAGCTGATAACTTACAAGTACAAGAACGTACAGTATCTGTTACAGCTGAAAAAGTAAACCGTGTATTAGGTACAGATATTTCTGCGAGTGAAATGGGTACAATGTTCACAAACTTAAAATTCCCATTCACAGAAGTAGAAGGAACATTCCATGTAAATGTACCAGCACGTCGTCCTGACATTACAATTTCAGAAGACTTAGTAGAAGAAGTAGGTCGTCTGTATGGTTATGATCACATTCCAGTTACATTACCATCTGGAACAATGACACGTGGTAAATTAACATCAGCACAAACGAAACGTCGTAAAGTACGCCGCTTCCTAGAAGGTGCTGGTTTATATGAAGCAATCACGTATTCATTAACAAGCGCTGACAAAGCGAAACAATATATGGTTGAGCCAAACGAAAAAGCTCCTGTAAATCTTGCACTTCCAATGAGTGAAGAGCGTAGCCAACTTCGTTTAAGCTTAGTGCCACAATTGTTAGAAGCAGTTTCATACAATGTTGCACGTAAAAACGATAGCGTTGCATTATATGAAGTAGGTTCTATCTTCTTACCAACAGAAGCAGGAGAACTTCCGAAAGAAGAACAACATCTTGCAGGTGTTATGACAGGTCTTGCTCTTCACCATGCATGGCAAGGTGAGAAGAAAGTTGTAGACTTCTTCGTTGTTAAAGGTGTATTAGAAGGATTATTCGACGTACTTGGCGTTGCAAACCAAATCACTTATGCACCAGCAAAACGTGAAGGTATGCATCCAGGCCGTACAGCTGACATCGTATTAGATGGTGAAGCAATCGGATTCATCGGTCAATTGCACCCCGAAACAGAAAAACAATTAGATGTGAAAAATACATTCGTATTCGAATTATCTCTTGCAAAAGTATTCGGTGCAGACGCTGAGGAAACTTACTACTTAGCAATTCCACGTTTCCCATCTATGACACGTGATATGGCTGTTGTAGTAACAACAGAAACAAAAGCTGGTGAAATGAAGCAAGTAATTGCTGAAGCTGGCGGAGAACTTCTGAAAGACGTAGCACTATTCGACTTATACGAAGGTGAAAAAATGGAAGAAGGCAAGAAATCACTTGCATTCTCTATGAACTACTTCGATGCAGAACGTACATTAACAGACGAAGAAGTAACAGAAGCACATAACCGTGTATTAACAGCGGTAGAAGAGAAATTTGGTGCGGAGTTACGTAAGTAATAAAAACAGCTGCCGGAATTTTTCCGGCAGTTTTTTTATATATCGCCGTTTCAACAAGATATATCGACTTATCGACAGAGAACGACAAAATTATTCTGTTATTAGACGAGGTGTTAACCAGTTGATATACACCTTGCATCTTTCCCTCGAATGTAGTACATTAATTTTAGTTTAACAAAACGAAAGACGATGATAAGGAAAAGTAGTATATACTATAATCCAAAGCGAGTCAGGGGCGGTGAGAGCCTGATGAGGCGGTATATGTGAAGAACACCTTGGAGTTGCTAACCGAAATTGAAACTTGTATTCAAGAGTAGACTTAGACGGGAATCCGGCCTGTTACAAACCGGGAAGTATGTATTACATACGAGTTAAAGTTGGTCTTTATGACAAATTGGGTGGTACCGCGAAGTTTAACCTTTCGTCCCTTTATGGATGAAAGGTTTTTTTGTATTTAAATATATCAGCAAAGGAGAATTTCACTATGGAAAACACATTAGTAAAAAGTCTGTATAGAGATACAGAAAAGTATGCAGATCAAACAGTACAAGTATCAGGGTGGATTCGTAACTTACGTGATTCAAAAGCATTTGGTTTCATCGAATTAAACGACGGTAGCTTCTTCAAAGGCGTTCAAATCGTTTTCGATACAGAATTAGAGAACTTCAAAGAAATTGCAAAACTTCCACTTAGCTCTTCAGTTAAAGTAGAAGGTAAAGTAATTGCAACGCCTGGAGCGAAGCAACCATTTGAAATTAAAGCAGAAAAAATTGATATCGAGGGCTTATCAGACTCTGATTATCCACTTCAAAAGAAGCGTCATACGTTTGAATACTTACGTACAATCGCTCACTTACGTCCAAGAACAAATGCATTCTCTGCAACGTTCCGTGTACGTTCTATCGCAGCATTTGCGATTCACCAGTTCTTCCAAGAGCGTGGATTTGTACATGTTCACACACCGATTATCACTGGTAGTGATACAGAAGGTGCAGGCGAAATGTTCCGCGTAACAACGCAAGATTTAAACAACGTACCTAAAGGTGAAGACGGACAAGTTGATGAATCAAAAGACTTCTTCGGTAAAGAAACAAACTTAACAGTAAGTGGACAGCTGAACGCTGAAGCTTATGCATTAGCATTCCGTGATGTGTACACATTCGGACCTACATTCCGTGCAGAAAACTCAAACACAACTCGCCATGCAGCTGAGTTCTGGATGGTTGAGCCTGAGATTGCATTTGCTGAATTAGGCGATGTAATGGATCTTACAGAAGATATGCTGAAATATGCAATGAAATACGTACTAGAGCATGCACCAGAAGAAATGGACTTCTTCAACAGCTTCGTTGATAAAACAGTTCTAGAGCGCATGAACAACGTAATCAACTCTGACTTCGGTCGCATCACTTATACAGAAGCAATTAAAGTACTTCAAGAATCAGGTGCTGAATTCAAATACCCAGTAGAATGGGGTATTGACTTACAAACAGAGCACGAAAGATACTTATCAGAAGAAATCTTCAAACGCCCTGTATTCGTAACTGACTATCCGAAAGACATTAAAGCATTCTACATGCGTATGAACGAAGATGGTAAAACAGTAGCAGCTACTGACCTTCTAGTTCCTGGCATCGGCGAATTAATCGGCGGAAGTCAACGTGAAGAAAGAATGGACGTTTTAGTAGACAGAATTAAAGAATTAGGTATGAACGAAGAGGACTACTGGTGGTACTTAGAACTTAGAAAATACGGCGGTACAAAACACGCTGGATTCGGTCTAGGTTTCGAGCGCTTCCTGATGTACATCACTGGTATGGCTAACATCCGTGACGTAATTCCATTCCCAAGAACTCCAGGTTCTTCTGAGTTTTAAGATGAAAAAAGCGAGAGCAATTGCTCTCGCTTTTTTTGTTTGGAAAAATGTTGTTCATAGGTTCGTTCGTATCTCACATATAGTAAAACGAATGAAATATTTATGGGCAAGGGAAAGGGGTTTTGGCTCGATGGGGGAGATTACAAGTCATACAAAGTGGACACTGCAGGACAAGTATGTGGTGATTACTGGTGCAACAAGTGGTATTGGATTAGCGGCAGCTAAGGCATTTGCAGAGCGCGGTGCCAAACTAGGAATCATTGCACGTAACGAGGAAAAAGCGAATGCTGCTATTGCTCAAATTAAGGATGTAACGAATGGGGATGTGATGATAGATCTATTTTTAGCTGATATGGCTTCCAAACAATCTATACGCCGGGTAGCTACTGATATTTTAGAAAGGTGTCCGAGAATAGATATATTAGTGAATAATGCTGGTGCTTTATTTCAAACAAGGCAGCTTACAGAGGACGATTTGGAGATGACTTGGGCGGTTAACCATTTAGGTCCATTCCTAATCACTAATTTGCTGTTGGAGCGTTTAAAAGAAAGTGCTCCTGCTCGTGTTATCACCACCGCATCTCACGGTCACAAAATGGCTAAAAAGGGAATTGATTTCGGTGATTTAGATGCAGAACAACTTTATCGTGGTGTTAAGAAATTCATGGGTGGTCCTACAATGCGTTATGCTCAATCAAAACTAGCAAATATTTTATTTACCGCTGAATTGGCAAAGCGGTTGGAGGGGACGGGTGTTAGTGCATACAGCTTCGATCCAGGGCTAGTGGCTACGAATTTCAACCAGGACAATGGTCTAGTTGCTCGCTTAACTATGGCAGCAATGAAACCTTTCTCTCGTACGCCTGAGGAAGGTGCTGAAACTTTAGTATGGCTAGCGGAATCAACTGGAGTTACTGAACAGAGTGGCTGTTACTATACCGACAAGCAAGTGGGGAAAACATCTGAAGCCGCTTTGGATAAGGATGTCGCAAAACGTCTATGGGACATTAGTGAAAAACAGACAGGAGGATAAAAGAGTAGCCAGTATATGTTCAGATGGTTATGTTGAATAGTTTTTTACCCTTAAGTGAAAAGTAATCTTGGGGGTGATTGTAATGAGTAAGAAAGTGAAAACAGACCATTCTAGATCAAGCTTAGGTTCTCCGGAAGTGGAAGGACAAGGAACGACTACGCATGAAACGGGTTCTTATAAAGTACCTTCATCAAATAAGAAGCAGAAGCGAAGTTAACACAAAAAGGAGAGTCTTGGCGGCTCTCCTTTTTTATATGTATTACATCTTGTTGTTATGAATCTCTTGTGTAATCTTATCCACGTCTTTGTCTAATCGACCTAAATAGAAAAACCACAGTAAGCTTATAAACACGTAATAGATGGCCATCACACAAAGATTATCAGATATATTTTCGAATGTAGATTTGGAAGTGAAAAAAGCTCCCCAAATGGTGGAGATAATGAGGTAAGAAAGCGGGCCTACGAGGTGTACGAAAACATATAATAACTTTTTAACCTTTTCAGAGTTCATATGAATTCTCTCCTTATTTAAACAATCCTCTTCTTCTAATCATAAATTCAAGTTCCTCATAGAAGTGTTGTAGTTTTGCGGGATTGTGTATTAACAAGAGAGCATCGTGTTTCCCGATAAACTTTCGAATCCGAAAGTTTAATAAGAAAGATCGGCCATAGCACTCTATTAAATCGTTGAACACTGGTTGTTCACTTAGTAGCTGAATGTTTTCTCTAATTTCGAACTGTCTTTCGTGTGGATCACCTAGTAAAATATTTAGAATCATTTGTAGAAGTAGCAATGGGAACTCATATGTTTGAAAAATATGTATATTTTAATTATAACAAAAATACACAGGTGATAGTAGAGTGGACTAAAGTGAAACAAAAAACAGGAGTTTGTAGGCTCCTGTTTTTGTCGATACTATTTTAATAAGCGAAACGCTTTCTCTGTATTAGCAAAATGCACTTTCACAAACTCAGGTAGTCTTTCTTTACCGACTTTTTGAATTAATTTAGCAGCGGCAATATCAACTTGTTTACCAGCACCTTTTGGAAGTGGCATGCCAGCTTTTTTGCTTAGTTCATCAAATTGTTTTACGAATGAGTAACGAGCTAAAATGGAAGCGGCGGCTACTGCTAAATGGACACTTTCTCCTTTTGTAGCGAAGTAAACATTTTCACGCTGTACCTGTTTTTGTTTCGCTAAATATTTATAGTATGTATCAGGCTGTGTAAATTGGTCGATTAGGATGCCTTCTGGTTTTGTAGGGGCGATTTTTGCCAATAAGTTTGTGATGGCTTTGTTATGCAGTAAAGCTTTTAGTTTACCTTGGTTGTTTCCTTTATCAAATAGCTCGTTATATTTTTCATTATGAAGAACGAGGGAGCTGTAAGGAACAACGTGAAGGAGTTGTTTGGCAATCTCAGCAATTTGAGCATCATTTAAGTTTTTGGAGTCTTTTACACCGAGTTCTTTTAAAAGTGGAATTTGCTTCGCATCCACATATACAGCAACAACTGTCATCGGTCCGAAGTAATCACCAGTACCTACTTCATCGGACCCTAAAATCGACATTGTACCAATAGAAGAAGGTGGTGCATATTGATGCGAATTGACCGATTTTTTTACAGCGGATTTTGGTGTTTGAGAGACAGTTTGCCAACGAGAAGCCTCTGCTTCAGCACGTCCACCTTGAAACATCACTTTCCCTGATTTATAAGCTGTAATTGTGCAAGATGGAACCTTTGCCATAAAGATACCGCCTTGCGGAATTTTGGGGCTAAGTGCTTGTTTGTATTGTTGTTTCATGTCTTCAATTACTGTAGAACTTGTTTGTATTACGATAGAATTTGACAAAATGGTCGCTCCTTTTTTATGTTGTTATTTTTATCATATCGGATTGTTCTTTCTGTTTCCATATTATGATGGTTCATGGTATGATAAACTTTAGGATTCTGTACGTGATTGGAGGCCGGTGAGTTGTCACAACAAAAGGGAAATAAAAGTCGAATTAATGTAGAAATATATGGCCAACAGTATTCAGTTGTTGGCGATGAAAGTACAAGTCATATCCGCATGGTAGCAGCGATTGTGGATGATAAAATGCGCGAACTCAATGCCAAGAATCCTTCGCTTGATACGAGTAGACTAGCGGTATTGACGGCGGTAAACGTCATACACGATTACATAAAATTAAAAGAAGAACATGAGAAGTTGAAAGAAAGTATGACACAAAAAGGAATTGAATAAACATGATTGATATTATTATCATTTTATTGCTTGTTATGGGATTCTTCCTCGGTTTACGCAGAGGATTTATTTTGCAACTTGTAAAGTTAACAAGCTTTATTATCGCATACCTCGTTGCATACTGGTATTGTAAAGATTTAGCGCCAGCACTTGCGAAAATTATTCCGTATCCATTTGATAAGAATGTTTCTGTTCCAGAATGGATAGATGCGAATAATATTGAGGGTGTCTTCTATCAAGCAATTGCGTTTATCGTATTATTTATTATTACAAAAATCGCACTTTCACTACTTGGTAATTTACTGAATATGTTTGCAGAAATCCCAGTTTTAAAGCAAGTCAATGCGGTTGCTGGGGCACTTCTTGGCTTTTTAGAAGTGTATATCATTCTGTTTGTCTTAATTATTGTTGGATCAATTCTTCCAATTGAACAAATACAAACACCATTACAAAAATCATCAATTAGCAAAATAATTGTAGACGATACACCGATTCTTTCTGAAAAGGTGAAGGAACTATGGCAGACAGGTAGCAGAGTGTAACTTCTCTTTTTTCGGAAAGAGAAGTTTTTTTCTATGAAAGAAAGGCGGGGCAATGATGAAAGTGAATAAAAAACAAGTTATCAAATTACTAGAGACAATCGGCCTGTTTATGGAACTAAAGGGCGCGAATCCATTTAAAATATCTGCATTCCGTAAAGCGGCGGCAGCACTAGAAAGCGACGATCGCAGTCTTTCTGAAATTGAAGATTTCACAAAGATTCCAGGTATCGGAAAAGGAACGGCAGCAGTTATTCAAGAATATATAGAATCGGGAACATCTGAAGTACTACAAGAACTTGAAAAAGAAGTACCAAGCAGTTTATTACCACTATTAAAACTACCAGGACTTGGTGGTAAGAAGGTGGCCAAGTTATACAAAGAACTTGGTGTTGTTGATATGGAAACGTTAAAAGCTGTTTGTGAAGAAAATAAAGTGCAAGCTTTAGCTGGATTCGGTAAGAAAACAGAAGAGAAAATATTAGAAGCAATTGATCAAGTAGGCTCTCGTCCAGAGCGTTTACCAATTGCGATGGTATTGCCTATTGCCGGGGAAATAGAGGAGAAATTGTCGAATGTTGCTGAAATAATTCGTTTCTCACGCGCTGGTAGTTTACGCCGTGTTCGTGAGACAGTGAAGGACTTAGATTTCATCATTGCAACGACAGAGCCAGCAGTAGTGCGTGAACATTTACTACAATTTGATAATATGATTGAAGTGATTGCAAGTGGAGATACGAAAGTATCTGTTCGTCTTCAATATGAATATGATATTTCAATTGACTTCCGCTTAGTAAAACCAGAAGAATTTATTACAACTCTTCACCATTTCACAGGATCAAAAGACCATAACGTAAAAATGCGCCAAATTGCGAAAGATAGAGGCGAGAAAATTAGTGAATACGGTGTGGAAATCTTAGAGACAGGTGAAGTGAAAACATTCGAAACAGAAGAAGCATTCTTCGCCCACCTTGGCCTTCCATTCATCCCACCAGAAGTGCGTGAAGATGGAAAAGAAATTGAATTAATTAAAGAGTATCCGAACTTAATTCAGTTCTCTGATATACAGGGTGATTTACATATGCATACAACGTGGAGTGACGGTGCTTTTTCAATTGAAGAAATGGTGCAAGCGTGCCGCGCTCGTGGATATAAATTTATGGCAATTACTGATCACTCGCAATACTTGAAAGTAGCAAACGGTTTAACGAAAGAGCGTCTTCGTGAACAAGCGAAAGAAATTGAACGTATGAATGAAAAGTATCCAGACATTACAATTTTGCGCGGGATTGAAATGGACATTTTACCAGATGCGACACTTGATTTTGACGATGAAGTATTAGCAGAACTAGATTATGTCATTGGAGCTATTCACTCTAGCTTCTCACAAGACCGTGAAACGATTATGAAGCGTCTTCGCACTGCACTTGAGAATAAGCATGTCACAATGATTGCCCATCCGACAGGACGTCTTCTTGGGCGCCGTGAGGGTTACGATGTAGATACAGATTTATTAATCCAGCTCGCAAAAGAAACAAATACAGTTTTAGAATTAAATGCAAATCCAAACCGTCTAGATTTAAGCGCGAAATTATTAAAACAAGCACAAGATGCTGGTGTAAAAGTAGCGATTAATACGGATGCCCATACACTTGAAATGTTAGAAGATATGGAAACAGGTGTAGCAGCAGCGCGTAAAGGTTGGATTCAAAAAGATAACGTGATTAACACATGGGATATTGAACGTTTATTAGACTATATTAAACGTAATAAGTAATACAGGGGGGACCTGCAACATGTTAGAACGAACGTTGCGTGTATTAGAATACAATAAAGTAAAAGAACAATTACTTGAACATACAGCATCTTCACTTGGTCGTGATAAAGTGAAGAATTTAGTGCCAAGCACAGATTTTGAAGAAATTGTGGAATTGCAAGAAACAACGGATGAGGCAGCGAAAGTCATCCGTTTAAAAGGACATGTACCACTTGGAGGGATTTCTGATATTCGTTCAAATATTAAGCGTGCGAAAATTGGAAGTATGTTAAGTCCTCATGAATTAATTGAAATCGCAAGTACGATGTACGGTAGTCGCCAAATGAAACGTTTCATTGACGATATGATTGACAACGGTGTTGAGCTTCCAATTTTAGAAACACATGTCGCGCAAATTGTGTCTTTATATGATTTAGAAAAGAAGATTACAAATTGTATTGGTGACGGCGGTGAAGTAGTCGATAGCGCAAGTGACAAATTGCGTGGTATTCGTAATCAAATTCGTACTGCGGAAAGCCGTATTCGTGAGAAATTAGAAAACATGACGCGTTCTTCAAACGCGCAAAAAATGTTATCAGATGCAATTGTAACGATTCGTAACGAACGCTACGTAATCCCGGTAAAACAAGAATACCGCGGCGTATATGGTGGTATTGTTCACGATCAATCTGCTTCTGGACAAACATTATTTATCGAACCGCAAGTAATCGTGGAATTAAATAACGCACTTCAAGAAGCACGTGTGAAAGAAAAACAAGAAGTAGAACGCATTTTAATGATGTTAACGGAAGAAGTAGCAGTGGAAGCTGATATCGTTTTATCAAACGTAGAAGTAGTTGCAAATCTTGATTTTATTTTTGCGAAAGCTCTTTATGCGAAGCGAATTAAAGCGACGAAGCCAATCGTAAATAATGAACGCTACATGGATTTAAAACAAGCACGCCATCCGCTTATTGATCCGGAAATTATCGTGCCAAATAACATTATGCTTGGTAAAGACTTTACAACAATTGTTATTACAGGACCGAATACAGGTGGTAAAACAGTTACATTGAAAACAGTCGGTATTTGTGTCTTAATGGCGCAATCTGGTCTTCATATTCCAGTAATGGACGAATCAGAGATTTGTGTATTTAAAAATATTTTTGCTGATATCGGTGATGAGCAATCGATTGAACAAAATTTAAGTACATTCTCTTCTCATATGGTAAACATTGTAGATATTTTAGAAAAAGCTGATTTTGAAAGTTTAGTCCTATTTGATGAATTAGGTGCTGGGACAGATCCGCAAGAAGGGGCTGCACTAGCGATTTCTATTTTAGATGAAGTATGTAACCGTGGTGCTCGCGTTGTTGCAACGACGCATTACCCAGAATTAAAAGCATATGGATACAATCGTGAGCAAGTTATTAATGCGAGCGTTGAGTTCGATGTGAATACATTAAGCCCAACGTACAAATTATTAATCGGTGTACCAGGACGTAGTAACGCCTTTGAAATTTCGAAGCGTCTTGGTTTGTCTGATCGCGTTATTGATCGCGCTCGTAACCATATTAGTACAGATACGAACAAAATTGAAAATATGATTGCAAAGCTAGAAGAAAGCCAAAAAAATGCAGAGCGCGAACGAAAAGAAGCGGAAGAGCACCGTAAGCAATCTGAAAAACTTCATCGTGAATTACAGCGTCAAATTATTGAATTTAACGATGAGCGCGATGAAAAATTATTAAAAGCGCAAAAAGAAGGGGAAGAAAAAGTCGAAGCTGCAAAGAAAGAAGCAGAAGGCATTATTCATGAACTTCGTCAATTGCGTAAAGCACAGCTTGTAAATGTGAAAGACCATGAGCTTATTGAAGCGAAGAGCCGTCTAGAAGGGGCAGCGCCAGAGCTTGTGAAGAAACAAAAAGTAAATGTGAAAAATACAGCACCGAAACAACAATTACGATCAGGTGATGAAGTAAAAGTGTTAACGTTCGGTCAAAAAGGTCAATTGCTTGAAAAAGTAAGTGATACAGAGTGGAGCGTACAAATTGGTATTCTGAAGATGAAAGTGAAAGAATCCAATATGGAATACATTAATACACCGAAGCAAACTGAGAAAAAAGCAGTCGCAAGTGTGAAGGGTAGAGATTATCACGTGTCGTTAGAGCTAGACCTTCGCGGCGAACGTTATGAAGATGCAATGATGCGCGTTGAAAAATATTTAGATGATGCACAGCTTGCAAGCTATCCTCGTGTATCAATTATTCACGGTAAAGGAACAGGAGCGCTTCGCCAAGGTGTACAAGATTACTTGAAGAAACATCGCGGCGTGAAAACCTACCGCTACGGTGACATGGGCGAGGGAGGCCTAGGCGTAACAGTTGTCGAATTAAAATAGCAAACAACCAAACAAAAGGGGAAACCATTATATGTTTATGGACAAACTTGCAAAAGTATTGTTAGCTTGTTGCGGAATATTTTTGGTAATTGGGGTTATTTATTTAGTTGTTTTTGCGAAGTAAAGGAGCGTCAATCTTGGCATAATGATATTGCCATGGATTGACGCTTTTAATCTATAAGAAAAGGAACAAAACATGAAAATCAACCAATACATAAGCGAAGCAAAGTCCTGCTCAAGGCGCGAAACAGACCGTCTCATTAAAGCAGGACGCGTGGCTATTAACGGTGAAATATGTACGCACGGTACACGCGTCCGCGATGGTGATATTGTAACGATTAATGGGCAGGTTATTGAAAAAGAAGAGAAAGAAAAGGTGTATATTGCCTTCCATAAACCAGTCGGAATTACTTGTACAGCAGCTGATCATATTGAAGATAATATTATTGATTATATCAATTACCCAGAGCGAATCTTTCCTGTTGGACGATTAGATAAAGCGTCGGAAGGACTTATTCTATTAACGAATGACGGCACGATTGCGAATCAAATTTTACACGGAGATCATGAGCATGAGAAAGAATATGTTGTCACTGTTGATAAGCCGTTTACAGATTGGTTTATTGATGAGATGTCTGGTGGAGTGAAAATTAAAGATGGAATGACGAAGCCATGTAAAGTGACGAGAATCGATCAGTCTACATTTCGGGTCGTTTTAACACAAGGAATGAACAGACAAATTCGTAGAATGAGTCGTGCTTTCGGGTTTACTGTAACAAAGCTAAAGCGAGTGCGCATTATGAATATAGAGCTAAATGAGCTTGAAGCTGGAAAATGGCGAGACATTACACCTAAGGAATTAGAAATATTAACAGGGCAGTTATAGGGAGGAAAGTTTTCTCACTATATTTTTTTGTCAGAAAAAATAAAACTATTGATTTTTTAAAAAATAGCCCATATAATAAAAAACAACAAGTTTCGACAAGATATTTTATAAAAGTAATGATGAGGACATGAGTTGTTTTTGACGATTCTCAGAGAGGGAAGCCTTAGGCTGTGAGCTTCCTAATACGGAAAGACAAACTTACCACCTCTAAACTTCAAGAGTGAACTGCATGATGCATTGTAATTCTTGGCGGATAAAACCGTTATCAATTTACACGAGCTATAAAATGAGCTTATTTCGTTATAAATTCATTTTATTAGAATAAGGGTGGAACCACGATTTCAACACTCGTCCCTTTGTTAGGGACGGGTGTTTTTTGCGTTCTTTTACGGGGAAGTATGCTTGAAAGAGGATATGTGACGGATTTTAATTCAGAATATTTTGTCAATAAAATAATTAGGAGGTAGTAGAAATGAAGTCATCTTTAAAGTTTTCTGAGATGTTTGCAATAAGTTTAATGTTATTTGCACTATTTTTCGGTGCAGGTAATATGATTTTCCCACCAGCGTTAGGGCAAGGTGCTGGAACAGATGTATGGATCGCGTTGTTTGGCTTTATCGTAACAGGTGTAGGATTGCCTTTATTAGGGGTAATTGTTATAGCTTTAAAGGGAGATATTAATGAATTAGCAGGACGTGTACATCCTGTATTCGCGCTAATTTTCATTACTGCAATTTATTTATGTTTAGGCGTATTTGTTAGTGTGCCACGTACAGGGACTGTTGCTTATGAAATGAGCATTGCACCGTTTTTACCAAGTGAAATAGCTGGTCAATCATATCCACTTGTTATCTTTACACTTATTTACTTTGCAGTAACGTTCTATTTAGCTTTAAACCCATCGAAATTAGTGGGACGCATCGGTAAAGTGTTAACTCCAATTTTATTAGCTGTTATTGCAATTATCGTAGCGAAAGCAATTATTACTCCAATGGGAGAGTTTGGTGCACCGACAGAAGCGTATAGTGCCCCGCTCTTTAAAGGTTTTATTGATGGATATTTAACTTTAGATGGACTTGCAGCACTTGTTTTCGGGAATGTTGTCATTAATGCTTTAAAAGCAAAAGGTATTACAAATAAGAACAGTATTGCGAAAGTAACAATCTTTGCAGGATTTATTGCAGCACTTGGTTTACTATTAGTTTACTTAGCACTTGCTTACCTTGGAGCTTCTAGTGTGTCACTTGGAATGGGAGCAAACGGGGGAATTATTTTAACAAATGTCGTGAATTATTTATTTGGTAGCTACGGAACATTATTACTTGGCATCGCAATTACAGCAGCATGTTTAACAACTTCTGTCGGTATTGTTGCAGCTTGTGGAGAATATTTCTCTTCCTTATTACCAAAGCTTTCTTATCAAAAAGTTGTTTTCATTTTCTCTGTATTAGCATTTATGGTAGCGAATCTTGGTTTAACTCAGTTAAACGCATTAGCATTACCAATCTTAATCGCAATTTATCCAATTGGGATCGTACTTATTGTATTGTCACTCGTTGAAAACTATGTTCGTCTTCCATTATCGATGTATGTAGGCGGTATTGTAGGCGCATTTGCAATTAGCTTCTTTGATGGATTGCATAATGCCAATCTTCAAGTAGCGGCCCTTGCTCCTATTTTAGATAAAATTCCATTATATAGTGTAGGGATTGGTTGGCTAGTTCCGGGTATCATTGGAATTGCAATTGGATATGTAGTTTCTTTATTTCAAAAGCAAGAAATTGCTGTAGAAAAATAAGGGAAAGAGGCTTTCTTTAAAAGAAAGCCTCTTTTTTTGTAGAAAAATTATATATAGAAGAATTCAGATATTAAAAATTTTATACGTAATATAGTTGACAAAAAAATTACCAGTAGGCTAAGATTGACTTAGTTGTGGAAATATTGGAAGGGAAGAGGTTTTCTATGACTATATCATTTTTGTAAGAAGAGGTGATAAAACGATAGAATTAGGCGGTTTATTTTTTTTGAAATTCGTTGAGAATGATAATCAATAAAATGATGAAAGAGTTTTATGTTTATTCTTATAGGAAAAATTGGTGGGATTATTTTTTTGTCTATCAATGAGAATGATAATCAATATATTTCTAACTACATAGTGTTACTCGTTATAAAATAGAGATAGAAAGATTATTTTTTTCTTATATATTGAGAATAATTATCATTTTCAAAAAAAGAAAAACAAGGAGGCAGTAAGGTAAATGAGAAAGTTTTCGGTATTACCCGCTTTTATTATGACATTCGTATGTATGCTAGCTTTTCTCGTAGTGCCATTCGGACAAGCTTCGGCAAATGTAGCTGACGGTACTTACGATATTAACTATGTTATACAAAAAGCAGAAAATGATTCAGCTTCAATGGCAAATGATTATTTTGAAAAACCAGCTAAGTTAATTGTAAAAAATGGTGAGATGAGAGTGCAAATTCCGATGAATCATAGTGCTTGGATTACAGAATTTAAAGCACCAGAGAACGGAAACTTTGTTGATGCAAAAGTTGTTAGTAAAGATGAATCTGCAGATAAAAGAACTGTAGAGTTTAAAATAGACGACTTATCTAAACCAGCAGCTGCAAAAATTCATGTTGTTGTACCGAATGTGAATTATGACCATAATTACACAATTCGCTTTGCGTTTGATGCAAATGTAAAAGCAGTAGGTGGAGAGAATAAGGCAACTGCTGCAACAAAAAATGAAGATCAAACTCAAAAAAATACACAAGTAAAAGAAGAAGTGAAGAAAGAAGAGAGCAAAGAAACAAACAAAGATGTAAATAAAGGAACAAATGAAAGTGGGAAAGCTGAAAAAACAGATAACCCAAAAACAAGTGATGAAGCACGTATCGGATTATTTGCAGCATTACTTCTTATTTCAGGTGTTTTCTTAATTCGTAAAGTGAAGTTAGGTAAATAAATCTTTGGAAGGGCGATGAATATATGTTTAAACAATTTAAAATGATTATTGCCGTATTTGCTGTCTTATTTACGTTTATAGCAACACTAGGGTTACAAGATGCAAAAGCTGCTACACAACTAGCTGATGGAAAATATAATATTGCTTTTACTGTATGGAAAGGCGATAAAGATGAATCATCTAGAATGAATAGTTATTTTGAAAGTCCAGCAACATTAACAGTTAAAAATGGAAAACAATACGTTTCATTGAAAGTGAAAGATAGTGTTTCTATTAAAAGTTTCCAAGTAGAAAAAGATGGTCAATTTTTAGAAACAACAGTCTTAAGTGAAAACAAAAAAGAGAATACTAGAGTAGTAGAATTTGAAGTTGCTGACTTGTCAGAAAAACTAAAAGGAAAGGTGAAAATTAACATCCCAATTATTAATTATAACGCTTCATATGATATTCGTTTTGTATTTGATGGGAACAGCATTAAATAATTGGAAATTTTTAAAAAAGGAGAGTTATTCTATTGAACAGGTATTTTAAAATTGTTGTTGCAATGTTTCTAACGATTTTCACATTCGTATCAACGCTACAACCACTTGCAGTTCAAGCTGCTAGTCAACTAGCTGACGGTGAATACTCAATCGGTTTCAAAGTTCTTAAAGACACATCAGATGAAGAATCCATGATGAATCAATACTCTGTAAGTCCAGGAACTTTAAAAGTAAAGAATGGGAAAAAGAAAGTATCCTTTACGTTAGAACATAGTTCATGGATTACAAAGTTTGAAACGGAAAAAAGTGGTCAGTTTGTTGCGACAAATGTAATTAGTGAAGATCAAGAAAAAGATACAAGAGTCGTAGAATTTGATGTGGACGATGTAGAGAGGGTATTAAATGCGAAAGTAAAAGTAGACATTGACTTTTTAAATTATCATCATGACTATGATGTGCGTATTGCATTTGATCAAAATAGTATTACACCGATTCATGTAGAACAACCAAATGAAAAAGAGGACCCAGCTAATAAGCCAGATCCAAATGAAAATCCGGATCCGAGTCAGAAGCCCGACCAAAAGCCTGACCCAGATCAACAACCAAATTCTAACACAATTAAAGATGGAGAGTACAGCATTCCATTTAAAGTGTTAAAAGATCAAACAGATGAAGAATCTAAGATGAATACTTACATGGTAAATCCAGGGGTATTAAAAGTAGAAAACGGTAAGAAAAAAGCAATTGTAACGTTAAAAAATAGCTCATTAATTAAAAATTTCCAAACGGAAAAAGATGGCGCATTTGCTGATGCAAAAGTAGTGAGTGAAGATAAAGAAAAAGATACAAGAGTAGTAGAATTTGAAGTAGATGATTTATCTAAAAAACTAAATACAAAAGTATTTATTGAAGTGGCATCACAAGGTTACAAGCAAACACATAATGTACAACTTTTATTTGAACAAGATAAACTTGAACAAATTAAAAATGAAGAGAAACAACCGGATGGAGATAAAAAGCCGGAAGTAGAAAAACCAGATACTGAATTAATTAAAGATGGAGAGTACAGCATTCCATTTAAAGTGTTAAAAGATCAAACAGATGAAGAATCTAAGATGAATACTTACATGGTAAATCCAGGGGTATTAAAAGTAGAAAATGGTAAGAAAAAAGCAATTGTAACACTAAAAAGTAGCTCATTAATTAAAAATTTCCAAACGGAAAAAGATGGTGCATTTGTTGATGCAAAAGTAGTGAGTGAAGATAAAGAAAAAGATACAAGAGTAGTAGAGTTTGAAGTAAACGATTTATCTAAAAAACTAAATACAAAAGTATTTATCGAAATGGCATCAAGAAACTATAAGCAAACACATGATGTGCAACTTTTATTTGAACAAGATAAGCTTGAACAAATTAAAAATGAAGAGAAACCAGAAGTAGAAAAACCAGAAGTAGAGAAACCGGAAGTAGAAAAACCAGATGGAAATAAAAATCCAGATGCTGAAACAATTAAAGATGGTGAATACAGTATCAATTTCAAAGCTTTAAAAGATCAAACAGAAGAAATTTCAATGATGAACACTTATACAAAGAGTCCAGGCGTGTTAAAAGTGAAAGATGGTAAAAAATATGTATCATTCACATTAACGAATAGCGCTTGGATTACAAAGTTTGAATTTGATAAAAATGGTTCGTTTGTTGATGCGAGTGTATTGAGTGAAGATACGAAAGCTGATACGCGTGTAGTGGAAGTGGAAGTAGCAGATTTATCGAAAAAATTAAACGCAAAAGTAAAAGTCGATATCGATTCAATGAATTATCATCATTTCTATGATATTCAATTTGCATTTGATAAAGATAGCATTAAACCGTTAGATAACCAAGGCGGAAACGACAACCAAGGCGGAAACGACAACCAAGGCGGAAACGACAACCAAGGCGGAAACGACAACCAAGGCGGAAACGACAACCAAGGCGGAAACGACAACCAAGGCGGAAACGACAACCAAGGCGGAAATGATAACCAAGGTGGAAACAACAACCAAGGCGGAAACAACAACCAAGGCGGAAACGACAACCAAGGCGGAAACAACAACCAAGGCGGAAATGATAACCAAGGTGGAAACAACAACCAAGGTGGAAACGACAACCAAGGCAATAATACAACAATTGATCCAAACGCTCTTAAAGACGGTGAATACAGCATTGGCTTTAAAGTATTAAAAGATCAAACAGATGAAATATCAATGATGAATACATACACAAAAAGCCCAGGTGTATTGAAAGTAAAAGATGGTAAGAAATATGTATCGTTTACATTAACAAATAGTACATGGATTACAAAGTTTGATTTTGAGAAGAATGGCTCGTTCGTTAATGCAAAAGTATTAAGTGAAAATAAAGAGCAAAATACAAGAGTAGTAGAAGTAGAAGTAAATGATTTGTCTAAAAAATTAAATGCAAAAGTAAAAGTAGATATTGATTCAATGAATTATCACCATTTCTACGATGTTCAATTTGTATTTGATCAAGATAGTATCAAAGCTTTAGGGAACCAAGGTGGAAACGACAACCAAGGCGGAAACGATAACCAAGGTGGAAACGACAACCAAGGTGGAAACGATAACCAAGGCGGAAATGACAATCAAGGTGGAAATAATACACCGAAAGTAATAGTTGATCCGAAAAATTTAGTAGATGGTCAATATGATATTACATTTAAAGTGTTAAAAGACAAAACAGAAGAACTTTCAAAGATGCATGACTATACTGTAAATCCAGCAAAATTAATCGTTAAAGATGGTAAAAAGTACATTGAGATGACGCTGAAAAATAGTGCGTGGATTACGAAATTCCAAACAGAAAACAATAGTCTTTTTGCTGATGCAAAAGTAGTAAGTGAAGATAAAAATGCAAATACGCGAGTAGTACAATTTGAAGTAGAAGATTTATTTGAAAAATTAAATGCAAAAGTGAAAGTAGACATTGATGAGATGAACTACCACCACTTCTACGATGTACAAATTCAATTTGATACAAATAATATCGGCGCGGTAGGAACTATTAAAGAGGATCCAAAAAAAGATCCAAAAAATGATCTGAAAAATCCAGTGACTACACCGAAAGTAGATAATGTAAAAACAGTAGGTACTCCTGATTTTAACCGAAATGCAGATGATAAGAAGAAAAAAGAAGATACAAAGAATGATTCGAAAAAAGAGAAAAACTCAAAAACAGCAGATACAGCACAACTTGGTTTATACATGGTGCTACTGCTCGGTTCACTTGCTTTACTAGTTCGAAAATATAGAGCAGGTAGATTGTAATTTTTGGAGTCTTGATGCATGTTTGCATGCATCAAGACTTGTTTCATATTGTTTGGAAAGGAGTGGTGATTAAGAGTGAAGAAAATTGTAAGTGTACTAATGGCTATCATTTTATTAGTGAGTATAGCTGGATGCCAGACGCCCAAAAAAGAAACAGCGAAGCAGGTAAAGAGTGAGGGTAAAGAGAGGATTGTCGCAACGACAGTTGCTGTTACTGAAATTATGGATGCGTTAGAAGTAGATTTAATTGGTGTACCAACAAGTACTAAAGATTTACCAAAGAGATATAAAGGTTTACCTGAAGTTGGGAATCCAATGAGTCCTGATATGGAAAAGGTAAAATCATTAAAGCCGTCAGAAGTATTATCCGTGACAACACTTGAATACGAATTAAAGCCAGTTTTTGATGGTGTAGGTATGAAAGCAAACTTTTTAGATCTAACAAGTTTAAAAAATATGCAAAATTCCATTAGTAATTTAGGTAGGCAATATGGACGTGAAAAGCAGGCTGAAGCAGTTGTAACTAAGTTAGATAACAAGGTTGCAGAGATTCAAAAAGCAGTAAAGGGAAAGAAAGAACCGACAGTGCTTATTTTATTAGGTGTACCGGGGAGTTATTTAGTAGCAACAGAGCATTCTTATATTGGAGATTTAGTGAAACAATTAGGTGGTAAAAACATTGTACAAGGTGAACAAGTAGAGTATTTAGCTTCTAATACAGAGTATTTAAAAAAAGCTGATCCAGACATTATTTTACGAGCGGCACATGGTATGCCTGATGAAGTTGTAAAAATGTTTGATAAAGAATTTAAAACAAATGATATTTGGAAACACTTCGCTGCAGTTAAAAATAATCGTGTTTACGATTTAGAAGAGCGTTTATTTGGAACGACAGGAAATTTAGCAGCGACTGAAGCGCTAGATGAATTGAAAAAAATGATGTATCCGTGATGCATTTTAATATAAAGGAAGATTAGCATGAATAAAAAATTTTGGAGTTTCTTCATTGTTACTGTATTGCTTATTGTTATGACATCATTGTCAGCAACGAAAGGAAGTTTAGAAGTAGGTATTGTTGAGCTTGTACAAGGAATATTTACAGGGGGAAATGAAGATGTTGAAGTGATTAAAGATTTACGTTTCCCACGTATTATTATTGCACTATTTACTGGAGCAGCTCTTGCTGTTTCGGGTGTGCTTTTTCAAGCTGTTATGAAAAACCCACTCGCTGATGCTGGGGTAATCGGGATATCTTCAGGAGCAAGTTTTATGACACTTGTTATTATTACGCTATTCCCGCAATTCTTTTTCTGGACGCCGGTATTCGCTTTTCTAGGTGGTGCGTTTGCGTGTTATCTCGTTTATTCGTTTTCATGGAAGTCAGGATTAAGTCCGCTTCGCATTATTTTAATTGGTATTGCCATTAATGCGATGTTCACTGGATTAAATGAATCGTTCATTACGATTTGTGGATACTTCATTAAGAGTATTAAGCAAACGACGACTTCTAATATAACGATGAAGACGTGGGGCGATGTAGAAATAATGGTTACTTATGGAACAATTGGTCTTATTCTTGCACTGTTTGTCGGAGCTTGGTGTAACTTATTATCTCTACAAGATAAGACAGCAAAAAACTTAGGCTTGCACGTTACGAGAGTTCGTCTTATTATTTCTGCTATTGCAGTACTCTTAGCGGCAGTATCAACAGCAATTGCAGGTGTTATCGCTTTCGTAGGATTACTCGTTCCGCACATTTCAAGACAACTAGTTGGTTCAGACCATAAAGCATTAATTCCATTTTCTGCTCTTGCAGGGGCGTTATTAATTTTGACGGCGGATACGATTGGAAGGTTAATTGTGCCACCTAACGAAATTCCAGCAGCGACGATTATGGCAGTTATTGGTGGCCCATTCTTAATATTCTTGCTTAGAAAGAGTGATAAAGTTCATGGAAATTAAAAATGTAACCTTTTCGTACGATAATGTAACGGATCGATTAAAGTCCGTTAGTAGTGAAATAGAGATTGGTAAAATTACAACAATTATTGGACCAAACGGTTGCGGGAAATCAACATTACTTGGTGTGATGTCAAGAAATCACGATCCTCGTAGTGGAGAGGTAATACTTGATGGGAAGGCAATTAGCCAATATAAACCGAAAGAGTTTGCTAGAAAGTTAGCCGTTGTCCATCAACAAAATGAAGCACCGGCAGATATGACGGTAGAGAAATTAACAAGCTTTGGCCGTATGCCTCATAAAAATATATTTTCTTCGCAAACTGATGAAGATAGAGAAGCAATAGAAAGGGCTTTAGCATGTACGAATTTGCTAAGTAAACGTGATAAGGAAATTCATGCTTTATCTGGTGGAGAAAGACAGCGTGTTTGGATTGCCATGACGTTAGCTCAGAAGACGCCAATGCTCTTTTTAGATGAACCGACAACATATTTAGATATTTATTATCAACTTGAAATATTAGAGTTAGTAAAAGAATTAAATGAAGCACAAGGATTGACAATCGTTATGGTATTACACGATATTAATCAGGCGATTCGCTATAGTGATCATATCATTGTTATGAAAGACGGTGAAATTGTTACAAAAGGCAAGCCGAATGATGTTGTGACAGAAAGTATGATAAAGACGATATACGGTGTAGATGTCGTTGTAAAGCAAGATGAAGATACAGGATTGTATATGGTCCCAATGGGTATTTAAACATGCGAACAATCCGTTTTGAGGTGATAATTTGAGTAGCAAAAAAGAAAGGAAGAAGAATTCTTTTTTTCAACGAATACTTACAGTTGTTTTTTTAGGTACCTTTTTCTATTCAGTATATGAATTAGGTGATATTTTCATGGATTACTATGAAAATCGTAAAGTAATGGCCGAAGCACAAAACATTTATGAAAAAAGTCCGATGGAAGAGCAATCACAAGACGGGGAAGTACGTAAACAGTTCAAAGTTCTGCAGCAAATTAACCCAGAAATAGTTGGATGGATTACGATGGATAATACACAAATTAATTATCCAATCGTTCAAGCAAAAGACAATGATTACTATTTATTTCGAAATTATAAAGGTGAAGATATGAGAGCAGGAAGTATTTTTATGGACTATCGTAATGATGTGAAATCTCAAAATCGAAATACTATTTTATATGGTCACCGTATGAAAGATGGTTCTATGTTTGGAAGTTTAAAGAAAATGTTGGATGAAGATTTCTTCATGTCGCATCGTAAATTATATTACGATACATTATTTGAAGGATATGATCTTGAAGTGTTTTCGGTGTATACAACAACAACTGATTTTTATTACATTGAAACGGATTTTAGTAGTGATACGGAATACACATCATTTTTGGAGAAAATTCAAGAAAAATCGCTGTACAAAACGGATACAAAAGTGACAGAAAGTGATCAAATCGTAACACTTTCGACGTGTGACTATGCACTTGATCCAGAAGCGGGAAGATTAGTAGTACATGCGAAACTAGTAAAAAGACATTAAATAAAAAAAGTATAGAATATGAGAAGTGGTAACACTCTTCATATTCTATACTTTAAAAAAGAAATATGCTTACTGTGCTGCAGCCATTGGCATACGTACAACTTTTACATCATAGTAAGCAATTTTATTATCAAGAATATAGTCTGGCATCCCGCCTTGATGTGAGTGAGCATCTTTAAATGCTGAGCTCTTTGTCCAACCTTGGAAATCTTCTTTTGCATTCCAGCGAGTGCTAATTGTTACTTCATCATAATCAACTGTATTTTGCGTTAAAAGAACTTCTAATCCTAAAAATCCTGACATTGTTTCGACTTTACCTACTTTATTAAAACGCTCAATTAATTTATGGCCATTTCCCTTTGTAATTTTAGTTGTATTTGTAACAATAATCATGTTTATTCCTCCTATAAATGTAGCCTTTATTTTCAAGAACTCATATACATTAAATGATAATGAAAATCATTATCATTGTCAATAGTAATTTTCATATAAATGTAGAATTAAGGATGAATTTACTATTATATAAGTAATTTGACCATATAGTTAATTAAGTTATATATTGTTAAAATAAAACAAAATAAGAAATATATACAAGTAAAGTATGGTTTATACCTTGCTTTCGCAATACTATGAACAAGGAGGGTATTATGGTCGAATCACTGTTACTTAGTATCGTTATTATTATTACACTAGGCATCGCCTCACAATGGACTGCATGGCGATTCCAGCTCCCTGCTATTGTTGTTATGGCAGTTGCCGGATTATTAATTGGTCCAGTTTTCGGTATTATTAATCCAAAAGAGGTGCTTGGAGATGTTTTTAGTCCACTCGTATCACTTTCTGTTGCCATTATATTGTTTGAGGGTAGTTTAAGTTTAGATGTACGTGAACTGAGGGGACTATCAAAACCAGTATTTCGTATTGTTACGTTTGGTGCGTTTATTGCTTGGATTGCTGGCTCACTTGCAGCTCATTACGTCGCTGGATTAGATTGGGCGGTTGCATTTATTATTGGAGGACTTTTTATTGTGACAGGTCCAACTGTAATTATTCCGTTGTTACGCCAAGCACGATTAAAGCCAAGGACAGCTGCAATTTTAAAGTGGGAAGGGATTATCGTTGATCCGTTTGGAGCATTACTTGCTGTATTCGCCTTTCAGATTGTAAATTTCTTAACGAAAGAAAATGTACACTTACATACGTTACTATATTTCTTTGCAGGTTCGTTATTTGCAATGGTGCTTGGGTATGCGTTTAGTATTTTTATGAGTTATATGATTTTAAAAGGGAAAGTACCAGAATATTTAAAGGCACCGATTTTGCTCGTTACGGTATTACTATGCTTCGGCATTGCAGATGAAGTCATGCATGAAACAGGTATGCTAGCCGTAACAGTAATGGGGATTACACTTGCACGGATGAAGAAATATATTTCTTCTATCGGTGATATTCGTCATTTTAACGAAAATATTTCCGTACTATTAACATCGACTGTTTTCATCATCTTAACAGCATCACTTCCAAGAACGACGATTATGGAGATTTTTAGCTGGCCTATTATTAGCTTCGTACTTATGATGCTATTTGTTGTTCGTCCTTTATCAATTTGGGTATCGACAATCGGAACAGAGTTAACAAGATCAGAAAGGGCGCTAGTTGGTTGGATTGCGCCGCGAGGTATTGTTGCATTAACGGTTTCAAGTTACTTTGCGACGGAGTTATTACAAGAAGGGTATAAAGATGCTTCTATATTAACAGCACTTACATTTGCACTCGTAATTACGACCGTTTGTGCTCATGGATTTTCAATTGGATTTTTAGCAAAAAAATTAGGATTAGCCAATACACAGCCACCAGGTATTTTGATTTCAGGAGCTAGTACATTCTCAACTGCATTCGCTATGCATTGTAAAGAGATGGGGATTCCGAGCTTAATCGTAGATGTATCGGAAGAACATTTGCAATGCGCAAAGGTGAAAGGGCTTAATACATATAACGGCCAAGTACTCTCAGAGCAGTTGCAATTTGAAGTAGATATGAATCAGTATGAATACTTAATTTCAGTTACAGATACCGATTCTTACAATGTATTAGTCGCAAACACATATGTACCGCAGTTTGGACATCATAATACATTTTTACTTCCGATTCATGATGTGGAAAAGATTGAGCAAGAACGCATCTCTCTTTCGAAAAAAGCTCATTTGCTGTTTGGTCAAAATGAAATTTATGAAGAGTTAGATAGAAAAATTGAAGAGGGTTATACATTTAAAACGATACAAGTTGAGGAAGAACAAAAAATTAATAAAGAAGAGAGCGATTCAGAGGATGTAATATTATTTATTCGTCACGATGATGGCAGTCTTACTTTTTCAACATTGTATAAATATATAGCGGTTATACCAGGAGATGAGCTAGTTGTACTAGCAAAGCAATAATATGGTATAGTGAAACGAGGCTTTTTTCAGCCTCGTTTTTTACATTGCTTCCTACTAATTAGAAAGCATTCAAATGGAAAGGAAGACATTACATGCGATCTGAAGTAACTATAAAAATAAAACCGAAGTTTATAAAAGAAATTAAAAGTGGATATCCACTTATTTTAAAAGATGCTATTCAAAATTTAAATGATGTACGTGAAGAAGGAACAATCATCAACGTAGTAGATGAGAAGAACCAATTCATCGGAAAAGGCTATTATGGAAAACAAAATAAAGGATATGGATGGATTTTAACGAGAAAAGAGAAAGAGCAAATTAATCAACCTTTCTTTGAAAGTAAAATCAAATCTGCTTTACATAAACGAAAAGATTTTTATAAATCAAATGATACAACAGCATTTCGTGCCCTGAATGGTGAGGGCGATGGCCTTGGTGGTTTAATCATCGATTATTATGACGGCTATTACGTAGTAAGTTGGTATAGTGAAGGGGTTTATACTTTCCGCGATGAGATTATAGCAGCACTTCAAAAAGTAGCAAATTTCAAAGGGATTTATGAGAAAAAGCGTTTTGATACGAAAGGGAAATACATTGAAGGTGATGATTTCGTCGCAGGAGAGCGTGGTGAGTTCCCACTTATCGTAAAAGAGAACGGTGTAAACTTTGCTGTATATTTAAATGACGGGGCGATGGTTGGTGTATTTTTAGATCAGCGTAACGTTCGAAAACAAATTCGTGATAAATATGCAAAAGGGAGAACAGTCTTAAATATGTTCTCTTATACTGGGGCTTTCTCTGTATTTGCAGCGCTTGGTGGTGCAAGTAAAACAACAAGTGTGGACCTTGCAAATCGTAGTTTAAGTAAAACGATTGAGCAGTTTAGTGTAAATGAAATTGATTATGAAGCACAAGATATTATTGTAGAAGATGTATTTCTGTATTTCAAATATGCAGCTAAGAAAAAGATGAAATTTGATATGGTTGTACTTGATCCCCCAAGCTTTGCACGCTCGAAAAAATATACGTTCAGTGCGGCGAAAGATTATAAAAACTTATTAAAAGAAACAATTGCGATTACAGAAAATAACGGTATTATCGTTGCTTCTACAAATTGTAGCGCATTCGATATGAAAAAGTTTAATGGCTTTATCGATACAGCATTTAAAGAAATGAACGGTAAATATAAAATATTAGAAGAACATTCTTTACCGGAAGATTTCCGTACAATTGATCAATTTAAAGAGGGAGACTATTTAAAAGTAGTTTTCATCGAAAAAATTAAAGGTTAATGAAAATAAGAAAAGGAGCTCAAGTTTAAATGAGCTCCTTTTCTTATTGAATAATATTTTGTACTCTGCCAACCTGTCCGTCTTGCAATCTTACTTTAATGCCGTGCGGATGAGAGGGTGAGTTAGTTAAAATATCTTTTACAATTCCTCTTGTTAGCTTACCTGTACGTTGATCTTGTTTTAATACAATATCAACTTCAAGACCTGATGAAATGTTAGACCGTTTTTGCCCGTTCATTTATACACCTGTACGTCTACGTTGGTTGTTTGTTTTCTTCGTTTGTTGGTTTTGTAATTTTTTCGTTTCTTGACTTTGACTTCCATTATTTGAGCCGTTTCCATTTCCTTGCTTTTTCTTCGCAAGTTGTTCGCGCATTAAATCAGCTAAGCTTACTTTTTTGTTTTCTGACATGATAAGTCTCCTTTATATAAAGTTAATTATGAACAATCGTAGTGAATTTCATCATATCATTGTTAAGGAAGGAAGGGAAGTTGGTTTGAAAATTCATATAATTCTTTCCAGCATTCATTCGTTACGATACAATTAAATTGTTAATGTTTGTTAAAAAAGGGGATAGAAATATGTCACATCATATTTTATTAGTTGAAGATGACATCTCAATTCAAGAGATGGTTGAAACATATTTAGTAAAAGAAGGTTTTCAAGTTACAATCGCATCTGATGGAGAAGAAGGAGTTAATGCATTTTTAAAAGGATCATTTGATTTGATTATCCTCGATATTATGATGCCGAAGTTAGATGGGTTAGAGGTCGTCAGAATCATTCGAGAAAAAAGTGCCGTTCCGATTTTAATGATGTCAGCGAAAGATACAGATGTTGATAAAGCTATTGGATTAGGACTTGGAGCAGATGATTACATTTGTAAGCCATTTTCTATGATTGAACTAGCTGCACGTGTAAAAGCGGGTATTCGGAGGTCTACAAAGTATTCAGCTGTGGAATCAAAAGATGAGGCGATTCAGATTGGTGATTTAATAATTGACCCAATTAATTTTACTGTGGAGAAAAAGGGAAGACAGCTTAAACTTACTTTAAAAGAATTTGAGATTTTAAAGCTATTCGTGAAGAATCAAAATCGTGTGTTTACGAAAGCGCAAATATATACGCTTGTTTGGAATGAAGAATATTATGGTGATGATAATGTTATTAATGTTCATATGAGAAGATTACGTGAGAAAATTGAAAGTGATCCATCTAATCCAGAATATATTAAAACATTATGGGGCATCGGCTATAAGTTGGAAGTGATGTAGTATGGTTGTATTTTTAACAGTGGTGATTATTATATTGCTTATCGTTATTTACGTGCAATATAAAATCAGGAAAAATAGTAGTAGGAATTTACGCTACACGTATGAGAAGTTAAATCGAATTGTAAAAGAACAAACTGGTGAGAAGCTATTAATTATGACAGATGATCTAGAATTGCAAAAGTTATTAGTGGCGATTAATCATTTATTAGATGCAAAACAGAAAACGAATGCAGATCATGCGAAAGTGGAAATTTCGATGAGAAAAATGCTTTCAAATATTTCACATGATTTGAAAACACCACTAACAGTTATTCTTGGATATACCGAAATGTTAAATAAGGATAAAACGATAAACGAGGAAGAGCAGCAAATATTACTCGAAAAGGTGCATGTAAAAACACTAGAAGTGATGGAACTGATTCATAAGTTTTTTGATTTAGCAAAATTAGAATCCGGTGACAAAGCAATCGAGATGACAAAAGTAAATATGAATGAAGTTTGTCGCGAGAAGATTTTATCTTTTTATGATTTAGTGACGACGAAAGGGTTTCAAGTTCATATTGATATACCAGAAAGAAATATATATGCACTTGGAAATGTAGAAGTATTAGGTAGAGTATTGAATAATTTAATATCAAATGCGATTACATATGGAGACGATGGAAAGACACTTGGTATGACGTTAAGAGATGATGAAACGAGTGTGTATATAGACGTATGGGATACAGGAAAAGGAATTGATGAATCTCATATTGATAAAGTGTTTGAGCGTATGTACACACTTGAAGATTCAAGAAATAGATTGTACCAAGGAAGTGGTCTAGGGTTAACAATTACGAAAAGGCTTGTGGAAGCGATGGATGGAGAAATTTATCTTTCTAGTAAGCCGTATGAAAAAACGGTTTTTACAGTTGTATTAACAAAGATGCAGTTTTAGCTTGTAGAGAAGTAGATTCTACAAGCTTTTTTTTCAGCGTAAGGAATTTGTAAGGAACGGGTAAGAAAAAAGAGATTTCCGTTGTCTATTATAGAAATATAGAGCAGTGCGAAAGGGGAAAGTGACATGACATATATATTAAAAACGAACCAGTTAACGAAAGTGTTTAAAGGGAAAGAAGTTATTTCTAGCGTTAATATGCATGTGAAAAAAGGAGAGATTTACGGCTTTTTAGGACCGAACGGCGCGGGTAAAACAACGATTATGAAAATGATTACAAATTTAATAAAACCGACGAGCGGTGATATTGAAATTTTCGGTGAGAAGTTAACAGACACATCTTATGAAGTATTAAAAAGAATGGGGACAATTATTGAATATCCAATCTTTTATGATAAATTAACGGCGAAGGAAAACTTAGAATTACATTGTGAATATATGGGATATTACGATAAAAACGCAATTGATCATGCTTTAAATTTAGTGAAACTGCACGGTATAGATAATAAAAAAGTAAAAGATTTTTCATTAGGAATGAAACAACGACTCGGTATTGCAAGGGCGATCATGACAAAGCCAGAATTACTCATTTTAGATGAACCGATTAATGGTTTAGATCCAATTGGTATTAAAGAGTTACGAGACTTATTTAAAATGCTTTGCAAAGAATATGGCATTACTTTATTAGTCTCTAGTCATATTTTAGGTGAGATGGAACAAATGGCAGATACAATTGGTGTGATTCAAAATGGAAAACTAATAAAAGAAGTTTCGATGAAGAGTATTAACGGAAAACAAACAGAGTACATTGAAATCACTGTTCCTGATGTGAAGCGTGCAGCTTATATTTTAGAAGATAAACTCGGTATAAAAAACTACAAAATAATGAGTGGAAACATGATTCGTGTTTATGAATTGAAGGCGACGCAGCAAGCCATTTCAAAAGCACTCATTATGAACGATGTAGAAATTGAAAGTATTAATAAGAAACATAGTTCTTTAGAGGAGTATTTCTTAAACGTAATGGATGGAGAAGGTATTCATGCTTAATGGACTGTGGCTGAACCTGGTAAGTGGATTAATCGTAATGTTTATAAGTGGAATTCTCTATTATAGGAAACCAGAGCGGAAAGGGTTGTTAATTCTACTAGTGATAGGAATGTTAAGCGTAGTTACTGCTGGAATTAGAATGTTAGTAGCGTAGAGATAGTTATATAAGGAATGGAGGCGTGGTTTGTATGCTTAAATTAATGAAGCTTGAATGGAAGAAACATAAATTATCTAGTTATTTTAAAAGTGTAGCAATTTGTATTATAGCAATTTTCGCCGTAGTAAATCTCATGGCGTTGGGAGCGAAAGACGAGGTAGATGGGCTATTCTCTGACTTCACGCAACAAATGGTTTTAATAAACACTGTTATTAGGATAACATTCATTATTTTTAGTTCGGTCATTTTATCACGTTTAATAATTGATGAGTATAAGAACAAAACAATGCAACTATCGTTTATGTACCCACTGCAAAGAAAAATGTTAATGAGGGCGAAATTAACAATTGTTTTTTGTTTTTGTTTTGTGAGCACGATTATTGCTACTTTCATTATTAGTTTGCTCGTATATTTTGTGAGTCCAATGATGGGACTGATTGAAACGCCAGCTACGATAGGTGAAATAATAGCTATCGTTCCAGCTACTTTTATAAATGCATTTATGATATCTGGTATAAGTTTAATTCCTTTATTTTTTGGGATGAGAAAGAAATCGACACCGACAACAATTACTTCTGCAGTAATAATTGGGATGCTAATTAGTAGTAACTTTGGTTCTGGAAACGGTCAAGTAAGTATGTTTAATTTTATCGCTATCCCAATAGTGCTCTGTTTATTAGGGATTTTTATTAGTTATCTTTCATATCGTAAAATCGACAAGATTGATGTGGCGTAAAGCAAGCTTAAAACAACAACGAACTGGGGTATGAATAGTGAAAAAAATAATAGTAATTGCAATTTTACTTATTACAATTGCTAGTGTGGTTTTTGGTTTTAAGGCATTTCAGGGGAAAGATTTTAAGAAAGAAAAGTCTTTTGAGATAAATGATATAAAAGAAATAGAAGTAGACAATGAAAACTGGGATATTGAATTTAAAAGCACAGACGCTAACAAAATAGTGATTTCTGCTCAAGGCCAACGAGCAGATAAAGATTTAGATCCCGTCGAAATAGAACATGAAGGAAATAAAGTTGTGATTAAGCAAAAACAAAAGGCGACCAGATTTTTTAATGGTTTTACGTTTCGGAAGAAAAATAGTATATCTATAGCTATTCCGAAGAAAGAAATAGATAAAATTGTATTAAATAATAAATCGGGCGATGTGAAAATAAGCGATATAGTAGTAAAAAGTATCGTGACAAAAGGCAAGTCTGGAGATGAAATGATTGTAGGACTATCGGCAGATAAGGGTGAGTTCACATCCGAAAGTGGAGATTTAATGTTAAAAGATAGTTCATTACAAGAAGTAAATATAACTTCTACTACTGGCGATAATTATGTGAAAAATATAAAAAATGAAAATATGAACATCACTTCAACATCTGGTGAAGTATTACTGAAAGATATGACAGAAGGAAAATCATTATTTGTAGAAACAAAATCAGGGGATATTGGCGTACGGTATAAGGGTGTTCCGACTTCTTTGAAACTTATGGCTAAAAGTAATTCGTCTGACATAATGGTGAATGTAAACGGACTTAAGAAAGATAAAAATACAGAAAAGGTAAAAAAAGGAACCATCGGTGATGCAAAAAACGAAGTGAAGATTTTAAGTGAAACAGGGGCGATTTATATCAATTAAATTTAAAATGAAAGGAGGACTATCATGCTACGTCTTATGAAGCTAGAATTGAAGAAGTTTAAGCTTGGATGGTATGTGAAGAGAGCGGTTATTGCGAATATCGTTATACTGGCACTACTAATCTTCGTTAGTATCGTTGCTCAAATAGAAGGGGATCCAAAAATAAGGGATTCGCAGATAATTTTGTCGATGGCTAGTGCGTTAGTAAGAGCAACATTTATTATTTTTGGTGGCGTACTAATAGCCAAGTTAATAATTGATGAATATAAAAACAAAACAATATTACTCATGTTTTCTTATCCAATTAACCGAAAGAAAATGATGGTTAGTAAGTTGGCCATTACAGCAACATTAACATTTATAACAGTTATTTTATCGAACATTTTATTAGTAGGAATTTTCTTTGGGATAGATAGTTATTTTTCAATTCTTCCTAATTCATTCACAGTAGATCAATTGATTCAAGAAGGGATAAAGCTTATTCCTTTAGCCATTGCCACGGCAGGAATAAGCTTAATTCCTCTATATTTCGGGATGCGTAAACGTTCTGTGCCAGCTACAATCGTTTCTTCTATTATCGTTGTATTAATCGCAATTAATAACCCGTCCATATTTCCTATAGCGACGTTTCTTCCTCTTCAATTCACATTTGCAGCGATTGGAGTTGCGATTGCATATTACGGAATTAAAAATATAGAGAAGGAAGATATAACAGTATGACAAGAATACGTAAAAAAGAGTTGGCGTTACACCAACTCTTTTTTGTATATGTATGCTTCGTTACTACTTTGTTAATTTGTAGTGTTTACTTAAATACTCCTGCACTCCTGGAGAAATGTTAAAGTTATTAGGACTTTTATATTCGATAGTAAACTCTCCGTCGGTACTTGTTTCAAAGGAGATTGCATAGCTATTCATTTTAGCATCGTAAGAAGTATTTTTGACTTCTGCATCTAGATTAAAGTATTTTGTAATATAATTCTTTGATTCCGTAATTGCTGCTTGTTTTCCCCAAGGGGTACCATAATATGTGAAGTAAATAGATACACCGATAACTCCAATGATTGAAGTTAGTAAAAGAGTTCCCAATGTTATTTTTTTATTCTTTGTATTCAATATGGTTCCCCTTTCCTAATAATATGAATTTATTTTAACGTATTTTCCTCATAAAACAATTATTTAGTAGAAAATAGTTTCACATGAAACAAGTTACAGAAAAAGACAAGGTGAGCAATCACCTTGTCTTTTTCTGTCGTTACATTTTAGGAGCTTCCATTCCAGCTGCAGCCCACTCTTCTTTTGCAGGACCATATACGCCAGGAATTGTTAAGTCAGCTTGTCGCATTAAAACGGTCATTTGCCCGCGGTGGTGATTTTGATGATTAATGAGTGTCATTAAAAATATAGAATTCGGCATAGGACGGCCAAAGAAGTCATTAATAGTTGCTAAATCTTTATCAGTCCATTCGCTTTGAAGTGCTTCAACAAAAGCTGCGTTTACTTTACGATACCCATCTGCAATTGTTTTAGCTGAAGTTGGAACAGGATAATCTTTCGTTTCTCCTTCAAATTTAAGTCCCGTACCAGATAGCATAACTGGAATTGCCGTCACGATATGCCAAGCAACCCTTCCTAACGTCCAATGCCCAGGTGCAATTTCCTGTAATAAAGATCCATCCGTTAGTGCATCGAGCATCTTCTGAGTAGACTCAGCCTCATATACCCATGATTGTAAAAAGCCTTCAATTGTTTGGTACATTGTTATCCCCCCCTAGTTTTGTTCCTAGATTAAATTCGTGAAGAAAAATGAGGTTCCTTGTAAATAATACAAAAAATAAAAAAGAAGGCTTCTAACAAGAAGTCTCCTTAATTAACTAACTTTTTTCCCACTCTTCCTCATCAACCACAAGAAATAAGGCGCTCCAAGTACAGCAACGTTTAAATTTGCCCTAACGATAAAGATTTGAATAATCGCTGAACCGAGCGCTGAAATTCCGATTCCAATTAAGGCAAGAGCTGTTGGGCTAAATCCTGATTTCCATGAGAAGAAGAGGAAATTCGTTTAATGAGGAAGGCGAAAGTACAAGCGAAAGGAGAGAGAATTGCATGTAATAATTATTAGAATGTTAGGAACGAACCTTTGTCTATAAAAGGTTTGTTTTAGAACGGGTAGTTGATAGTGAAAATAAAACCAAGTTTTTATTAGAAAGATGTTTCTTAATTGTTGGCTGTACTTAAAAGATTGAACACGAAGGAAGGGATCAGCATGTCTTTATGGAGCAATAATTGTGGGTGTAATAATCAAAACGGTGTACATGTTGATTCATGCTGTTTTAGTTGCGATGGGACAGTTCCTAAGTTGGGTCCAACAGGGCCAACAGGAGCAACGGGTCCGACAGGGTCGACAGGAATAACAGGAGCAACGGGTCCAACAGGATCGACAGGAATAACGGGTCCAACGGGGTCGACAGGAATAACGGGAGCAACAGGTCCAACAGGATCGACAGGAATAACGGGATCGACAGGAATAACGGGAGCAACAGGAATAACAGGAGCAACAGGTCCAACGGGAGCGACAGGAATAACAGGAGCAACGGGTCCAACGGGAGCAACAGGAATAACAGGAGCAACGGGTCCAACAGGATCGACAGGAATAACAGGAGCAACAGGTCCAACGGGAGTAACAGGAGCAACAGGATCGACAGGAATAACGGGAGCAACAGGTCCAACGGGATCGACAGGAATAACGGGAGCAACAGGAGTAACAGGAGTAACAGGAGTAACAGGTCCAACAGGAGCAACAGGAGCAACGGGAGCAACAGGAGTAACGGGAGCAACAGGCCCAACAGGCCCAACAGGAGTAACGGGAGCAACAGGCCCAACAGGAGTAACGGGAGCAACAGGAGCAACGGGAGCAACAGGTCCAACAGGAGCAACAGGCCCAACAGGCCCAACAGGCCCAACAGGCCCAACAGGCCCAACAGGCCCAACAGGCCCAACAGGAGCAACAGGAGTAACAGGTCCAACAGGAGCAACAGGATCAACAGGAGCAACAGGAGCAACAGGCCCAACAGGAGCAACAGGAGCAACAGGAGCAACAGGAGTAACAGGAGTAACAGGTCCAACAGGAGCAACGGGAGCAACAGGAGCAACAGGAGTAACGGGATCAACAGGAGTAACAGGATCAACAGGAGCAACGGGATCAACAGGAGTAACGGGAGCAACAGGATCAACAGGAGTAACAGGAGTAACAGGAGCAACGGGAGTAACAGGAGTAACAGGAGTAACAGGTCCAACGGGAGCGACAGGATCAACAGGAGTAACAGGAGTAACAGGTCCAACAGGAGCAACAGGAGATACAGGTACAAGTATAACTGCTACGTATGCATTTGCGAATAATACATCGGGTACGGCAATATCAGTATTACTTGGTGGGACAAATGTCACACTTCCAAATAATCAAAATATCGGTCCGGGAATTACTGTGTCTGGGGGGAATACAGTATTTACGGTTGCAAATGCCGGGAATTATTATATTTCATATACAATTAATATAACGGCCTCATTATTAGTCAGTTCGCGGATTACAATTAATGGAGCAGCGCTTGCTGGAACTATCAACGCTCCTGCATTAGCAACGACTTCATTTAGTGCAACAATTATTACGACTTTGGCAGCGGGGAGTGCAATTAGTTTGCAGTTGTTTGGATTGTTAGCTGTTGCCACGTTATCAACGACTACACCTGGTGCAGTTTTAACGATTATAAGATTAAGCTAAGTAACGTGAACTCTCTTATTCTTTTAAAATTAGGAGAGTTTCTACATATAATAAGAAGTTAAGGAAGTAAAGCATAGTTATATAGAAGTCAGAATATTATGATTGTAACGATGTTACGACTATAATATAATGAAAACAACTATCATGAATGAACATTCATTTATTTTCACAAGTATTGGAAGGGGGAATGAGAGTGGAAAAACCTTGGTTGCAGAGTTATCCAGAGGAAATCCCAGGTACGATTTCATATGATATTCAGCCACTTCATGGATATTTAGAGAAAATGGCTGCTCGTTATCCAGAAAAGAAAGCGCTTCATTTTTTAGGTAAAGATGTTAAATTTTCAGATTTCCATGACAAGGTAAAGAAATTTGCGAATTACCTTCAAAGGCTTGGTATTGAAAAAGGTGATCGAGTTGCTATTATGTTGCCGAACTGTCCACAATCTGTAATTGGTTATTATGGTACATTACTTGCAGGAGGTATCGTAGTACAAACGAATCCTCTTTATACAGAAAGAGAGCTTGAGTACCAACTTCATGACTCAGGGGCAAAAGTTATTCTTTGCCTGGATTTAGTGTTTCCGAGAGTTACTAATGTTCAAACTGCAACAAAGCTTGAGCATATTATCGTAACCCGTATTGCAGATTTTTTACCATTCCCTAAAAATTTACTTTATCCATTTGTACAAAAAAAGCAGGCAAATCTTGTTGTGAATGTGTCGGAAAGCGAAACGATTCATCTTTGGAAATCGATAGAAAGAGAAAGTAATGCTGATGTTGAAGTTCCATGTGATCCTGAAAATGATCTAGCCCTTTTGCAGTATACAGGGGGAACGACAGGGTTTCCAAAAGGGGTTATGTTAACGCATAAAAACCTCGTTTCGAACACTTTAATGGGAGCGCATTGGTTATATAATTGTAAAGAAGGAGAAGAGGTAATTCTTGGTGTTCTTCCGTTTTTTCATGTGTACGGGATGACAGCTGTAATGAATTTAAGTATTATGCAAGGATATAAAATGGTGCTTATTCCGAAGTTTGATATGAAAATGGTTTTTGAAGCAATTAAGAAACATAAAGTTACACTATTTCCAGGAGCACCAACCATTTATATTGCTCTATTAAATAGTCCTCTTTTAAAAGAATATGATATTTCTTCAATTCAGGCTTGTATTAGTGGTTCTGCACCGCTTCCTGTAGAAGTGCAGGAGGAGTTTGAGAGAGTTACAGGTGGTAAATTAGTAGAGGGTTATGGATTAACGGAGTCATCACCAGTTACACATGGGAATTTTTTGTGGGAAAAGCGTGTGCCGGGAAGTATTGGGGTACCGTGGCCGGATACAGAGGCAATCATCATGTCACTTGAAACAGGAGAGTCATTACCTCCAGGTGAAATTGGTGAAATTGTTGTAAAGGGCCCACAAATTATGAAAGGGTATTGGAATAAGCCAGAAGAAACGGCAGCTGTACTGCAAGATGGCTGGCTCCATACAGGTGATGTAGGATACATGGATGAGGATGGCTTTTTCTATGTGAAAGATCGTAAGAAAGATATGATCGTTGCTAGTGGCTTTAACGTATATCCTCGTGAAGTAGAAGAAGTGTTATATGAACACGAAAAGGTGCAAGAAGTGGTAACAATCGGTGTTCCTGATCCGTATCGAGGGGAAACTGTAAAAGCGTTTGTTGTTTTGAAAGAAGGCGCTGAGTGTTCTGAAGAAGAATTAGATCAGTTTGCACGTAAATATTTAGCAGCTTACAAAGTTCCGAAGGTATATGAGTTTAGAAGTGAGTTGCCGAAGACGACAGTCGGAAAAATTTTACGTCGTGTCCTAATAGATGAAGAGAAGAGAAAGAATGAGGATGAGGATGAGCAAACGGGCTAAGGCCCTTTCTTTTTGAAAAAATAGGATTGACACTTTTCTAAATAGTCAGTATTATAAGAATATGAATGACTATTCATTCAGTCATCTTCTTGAAGGGGACAGTAAAGTGAAGAAAAATAGACCGAAATACAATCAGATTATTGATGCTGCAGTCATTGTGATTGCGGAGAATGGATACCATCAAGCGCAAGTTTCTAAAATTGCAAAGCAAGCTGGGGTAGCTGATGGCACGATTTATTTATATTTTAAAAATAAAGAAGATATATTAATATCCTTATTCCAAGAGAAGATGGGAGAATTTGTTGAAACAATTCGTCAAAAAATAGCAGGAATTGAAAGCGCTGTAGCGAAGTTATTCATGTTGGTAGAAACGCACTTCTTGCTGTTGTCACAAAATGATCCTCTTGCTATCGTTACGCAATTAGAGCTAAGGCAGTCCAATCAAGACTTGCGCCTTAAAATAAATGAAGTATTAAAAGGCTACTTACAAGTTATGGATGAGATTTTAGAGACAGGTATAAAGCAAGGTGAATTTCAGGCGGATTTAAACGTTCGCGTGGCAAGACAAATGATCTTTGGAACAGTAGATGAAGTTGTGACCAATTGGGTAATGAGCGATCATAAGTATGATCTGGTCGCACTTTCAAAAACGGTACATGGGCTACTTATTGCAGCTTGTGGTTATCGTCAATAATGGGAGGGATCATGTTGAAATTCCTATCTGTAAGAGTTGAAGACCATATTGCGGTGGCGACGTTAAACCACGGGCCAGCGAATGCGATGTCTTCACAAGTTATGCATGACGTTACTGAGTTAATTGACCAAGTGGAAAAGGATGATAACATTCGTGTTGTTGTTCTCCATGGTGAAGGGCGCTTCTTCTCAGCAGGAGCAGATATTAAAGAATTTACATCTGTTACTGAAGCGAAACAAGCGACGGAATTAGCGCAACTTGGACAAGTTACGTTTGAGCGCGTTGAAAAATGTTCAAAACCAGTTATTGCGGCAATTCATGGAGCGGCACTTGGCGGCGGCCTTGAGTTTGCTATGTCTTGCCACATGCGCTTTGTAACTGAAAGTGCAAAACTTGGTTTGCCTGAATTAACACTTGGATTAATTCCTGGTTTTGCAGGTACACAGCGCTTACCACGTTATGTTGGGAAAGCGAAAGCTTGTGAAATGATGCTAACGAGTACACCAATTACTGGTGCAGAAGCATTAAAATGGGGACTTGTTAACGGAGTGTTTTCTGAAGAAACACTGTTAGACGATACACTTAAAGTTGCAAAACAAATTGCTGGGAAAAGTCTAGCAACAACTCGTGCTGTGCTAGAGTTATTGCAAACGACAAAATCGTCTCATTATTACGAAGGTGTACAGCGTGAAGCTCAAATCTTCGGTGAAGTATTTACGAGTGAAGATGGAAGAGAAGGTGTAGCAGCGTTTTTAGAAAAACGTAAGCCTTCGTTTAGTGGTAGGTAGTTCGATTATTTTTTTAATATAAATTAACAGAATTTTAAAATTGATAGAATCTTTCTGAAAAATAAGGGGGTAAATGGAATGAACATCTACGTACTCATGAAAAGAACATTTGATACAGAAGAAAAAATCGTAATTAAAAACGGTGCAATTTACGATGGCGAAGCGGAATTCATCATCAACCCTTACGATGAATATGCGATTGAAGAAGCGATTCAAGTAAGAGATGCACAAGGTGGAGAAGTTACTGTTATAACAGTTGGTGGCGAGGATAGTGAAAAAGAACTTCGCACAGCATTAGCGATGGGCTGCGATAAAGCGGTACTAATTAACATTGAAGATGATGTTGAGAATGGTGACCAATTTACAACAGCAAAAGTGCTTGCTGAATATTTAAAAGATAAAGAAATAGATTTAATTTTAGGCGGGAACGTTGCGATTGACGGTGCATCTGGACAAGTTGGTCCACGAGTAGCTGAAGCGTTAAATATCCCGTATGTAACGACAATTACGAAGCTTGAAATTGATGGTACAAATGTGAAGATTGAGCGTGATGTTGAAGGGGATACAGAAGTAATTGAAACATCATTACCTCTTCTAGTAACTGCGCAACAAGGTTTAAATGAACCGCGTTATCCATCACTTCCAGGTATTATGAAAGCGAAGAAGAAGCCACTAGAAGCGGTAGAATTAGATGATTTAGATTTAGAAGAAGATGATGTGGAGGCAAAAACAAAAACAATTGAAATCTATTTGCCTCCTAAGAAAGATGCAGGAAAAGTGTTACAAGGCGAGCTGCAAGATCAAGTAAAAGAACTTGTATCATTGCTCCACACAGAAGCGAAAGTAATCTAATAAAATACGAAATTATATATGCAGGAGGGAAAATCTATGGCTCGTAAAGTATTAGTAATGGGTGAAGTTCGTGATGGATCGCTACGTAACGTTTCGTTTGAAGCGGTAGCAGCAGCAAAAACAATTGCAGAAGGCGGTGAAGTGGTAGGTCTTCTAGTTGGAGACAGCGTTGCCTCTTTTGCAAATGAATTGATTCATTACGGTGCAGATCGCGTTGTGACAGTTGAAAATGATAAATTAAAATCATATACATCTGATGGTTATGCACAAGCATTCTTAGCTGTATATGCTGAAGAAAAGCCAGAAGGCATTGTATTTGGACATACGGCACTTGGTAAAGATTTATCACCAAAATTAGCAGCGAAATTAGAAGCTGGTTTAATTTCTGACGTAACTGCTTTAGAAATTGAAGGTGGCAATGTTATCTTTACTCGTCCAATCTACTCTGGTAAAGCATTTGAGAAGAAGATTGTAACAGATGGTATATTATTTGCGACAGTGCGTCCAAATAATATCGCAACTCTTGAAAAAGACGAGTCTCGCACAGGTGAAGCGTCTTCTATTACAGTTGATGTGAAAGACTTACGTACAATCATTCAAGACGTTGTCCGTAAAACGGCAGAAGGTGTTGATCTTTCTGAAGCGAAAGTCATTATAGCTGGCGGACGTGGTGTGAAGAGTGAAGAAGGATTTAAACCGTTAAAAGAATTAGCTGACGTACTAGGCGGCGCTGTTGGAGCATCTCGTGGTGCTTGTGATGCAGAGTACTGTGATTATTCATTACAAATTGGTCAAACAGGTAAAGTTGTTACACCAGACCTATACATTGCATGCGGGATTTCTGGTGCGATTCAGCATTTAGCTGGTATGTCTAATTCAAAAATAATTGTTGCGATTAATAAAGATCCAGAAGCTAGTATCTTCAAAGTAGCTGACTATGGTATTGTCGGTGATCTGTTTGAAGTATTACCTCTTTTAACAGAAGAGTTTAAAAAGTTAAAAGTACATTCATGATTTGAGTACCCTTGAGTTCCAAGTGAAGTACCCCTATATATAGAAAAAGGTGAGAGATCCCCTGTCTCTCATCTTTTTAGTATTTCATCCATATTTTTATATAGTATAAAGGAACATTTTTTTGTTACAATACATAACGATACATAATATTCGCCACGTATAAAAGTTAATGATATACTCTTGGTAGAATATACTTGAAGGAGGAAATAAAATGGCAATTATAAATGCAAATGACCAAAGCTTCGCAGCTGAAACTAGCGAAGGTGTTGTACTATTAGATTTCTGGGCGCCTTGGTGCGGACCTTGTAAAATGATCGCTCCTGTATTAGAGGAAATCGATTCAGAGTTAGGCGAGAAAGTAAAAGTAGTAAAAGTGGACGTTGATGAAAACCAAGAAACTGCTCGTCAATTCGAAGTAATGAGCATTCCAGCTCTTTTCGTATTAAAAGACGGTAAAGTGGTTGATCAAGCGTTAGGATATAAACCGAAAGAAGCGTTAGTAGAATTAGTTTCTAAACACTTCTAAAATAAAGAAGCTACCATTTGGTAGCTTTTTTTATTTTCTTTTTTACAACCTTTCCGTTACAATAAAAGAACGTATGTTGGGTGTTTTGGCATAGTATGTTTTTATGTGAAAATAAAAATGATAAGCATGTAGAAATGGAGGGAGACGAGTGCACGAGCATTTAAAAGAGAAGTTAGCAATTTTGCCCGATCAACCTGGTTGTTATTTAATGAAGGATAAGCAGGGAACGGTTATATATGTCGGAAAAGCAAAGGTACTCAAAAATCGTGTGCGCTCGTACTTTACTGGTTCGCATGATGGGAAAACACTTCGGCTTGTTGGAGAAATTGTTGATTTTGAATATATTGTGACTTCCTCAAATTTGGAGGCTCTTATTTTAGAGTTAAATTTAATAAAAAAATATGATCCAAAATATAATATTCAATTAAAAGATGATAAAACATATCCTTTCATTAAAATTACAGCTGAAAAACAGCCGCGCTTACTCATTACGCGAAATGTAAAAAAGGATAAAGGAAAGTACTTTGGGCCTTATCCAAATGCGCAATCGGCACATGAAACAAAGAAATTATTAGATCGTATGTATCCACTTCGTAAATGTTCAAATATGCCAGATAAAGTTTGCTTGTATTATCATATGGGTCAATGTTTAGCACCTTGTGTGAAAGAAGTAACGGATGAGCAAAACAAAGAAATTGTTGATGAAATTATTAAATTCTTAAACGGTGGGCATAAAGAAATTCGTTCAGAATTAGAAACGAAGATGTATGAGGCTTCAGAAAAGCTAGAATTTGAACGGGCGAAAGAGTTGCGAGATCAAATTGCTCATATTGATGCAATTATGGAAAAGCAAAAGATGATTATGAGTGATTTAGTGGATCGTGATGTGTTTGGATATGCAGTTGATAAAGGGTGGATGTGTGTTCAAGTTTTCTTCGTTCGAAAAGGAAAGCTAATTGAACGTGATGTTTCTATGTTCCCGATTTATGATGAACCAGAAGAGGGATTTTTAACTTTTATCGGTCAATTTTATGAAAACAGTAGTCATTTCAAGCCGAAGGAAATTGTTGTTCCAGGAAGTATAGATTCAGAATTAGTAGAGCGCTTTTTAGAAGTTGAAGCGACACAGCCGAAGCGTGGGAAGAAAAAAGATCTTGTGGAATTAGCAAATAAAAATGCAAAAATTGCACTAGAAGAGAAATTTCACTTAATTGAACGTGATGAAGAACGGACGATTAAAGCTGTTGATAATCTAGGGAAGCAACTAGGGATTGAAACACCATATCGTATTGAAGCGTTTGATAATTCAAATATTCAAGGAATAAATCCTGTTTCAGCAATGATTGCTTTTATCGATGGGAAACCAGCGAAGAAAGAATATCGGAAATATAAAATTAAAACGGTCCAAGGGCCAGATGATTACGAATCTATGAGGGAAGTTGTAAGACGCCGTTATACGAGGGCGCTTAAAGAGAATTTACCTTTACCAGATTTAATCATTATTGATGGTGGAAAAGGCCATCTGGCCGCTACAAGTGATGTTCTGGAGAATGAACTCGGATTATATATTCCAATGGCAGGGCTTGTAAAAGATGACAAACATAAAACATCACATTTAATCATTGGAGATCCGCCTGAACCTGTGAGGCTTGAGAGGAATAGCCAAGAATTTTATTTATTGCAACGCATTCAAGATGAAGTGCATAGATTTGCAATTACATTCCATCGCCAGTTGCACGGGAAATCGGTCATTCAATCAGCATTGGATGATATTCCAGGAATCGGCGATAAACGAAAAAAGGTATTGTTAAAACATTTTGGCTCGTTAAAAAAGATGAAAGAAGCTTCCATAGCTGAATTTGTCGAAGCAGGTATGCCGAAAAATGTTGCAGAGATGATATATACTTATTTAACAGATAAGAAGACGTTGTAGTTTACAACGTCTTCTGTTTTTTGGTATAATTTCTGAAGATTTAAAATAAACTCATCTGAATGAATATACAAAAAAGTCAACTAAACTTATATGTCTAGTTGACTGTAAGTAGATGCTACACTTCAATGAGATCTTTTATATCCCATTTAACAAGAAATGTAATAGAGTCTGAACGCTTTTTCTGTTCCTCATAGGACTCTGCAACGACGTTTCTTTGTCTTTGAATTTGCTCGGCGATAAATCCAGCTTCTAATTGATAAGATGAATGTCTTTTTTGTTTTTGACGCTCAGTAATAAGTGTACCTTTAAGTTGAAACTGCATTTCACGACGTTTATGTTCAATGATGCTTAAAGTGCCCCAACCAGCTTTTTCAAAAAACTGAATGACTTCTTCAATTGTTTCTAGCGGATATTTTCTCGCAAGGTTTCTACCGGCCCAGTATAAAATACCATCTAAATCGTTACCAATTAAATCAGGTAGTAATTCTTCACGTAGCAATTCATAAGCGAAGGCGTTCAATGAAACATCTTCTAAAGATGTTATATCGATTGTATTTTTGCTCACAATATTCCCCTCTTTCTATAGGGATTATTATATAACATTTTTCATTTATAAAAATAGATTTTTCTTTGGGGAAATCTGAATATATAAGAAAAAAAGAATTGGCAAATTATATGCAAATTATGTATACGTTTTCTTGACGCTTCGACAAAAATAGGGGTAAAATGAACTTGGTATTAAATTATGCTGAAATATTTTGAATAATTTTTTCAGTTTTTCTTATGCCAATAGTGAAAAAACATTATTGTTGTAAATTAATCTGAAAACAGCAGTCAAACATTCAAGGGGGTAATGGGGACATGAAAGGCCGCGAGTATACGTTTCGTAAGTGGCACTCATTAATGGGGGTCATTCCGGTTGGTGTCTTTTTGACGCAACATTTAATTGTAAACAACTTTGCAACAAGAGGAGCAGAGGCTTTTAACAAAGCTGCAGGCTTTATGGAGCTCCTTCCATTCCGGTATGCGCTAGAAATTTTCATCATCTTTTTACCTATACTGTACCATGCTATATATGGCTTATATATTGCATTTACAGCTAAGAACAATGCGGTATCTTACGGCTATTTCCGTAACTGGATGTTCGTCTTCCAACGAATTTCAGGTATCGTTACGCTGATCTTCATTTCTTGGCACGTCTGGGAAACTCGTATTCAAGCATTGTTAGGTAAAGAGGTAAACTATGATATGATGGCAGATATTTTAAACAACCCATTTATGTTTGGTTTCTATTTAGTTGGTGTTGTTTCAACAATTTTCCACTTTGCAAATGGACTATGGACATTCTGTATAAGCTGGGGAATTACAGTATCTCCACGTTCACAAAGAATCTCTACTTATGTAACATTAGCTATTTTCTTAGGTCTATCTTATGTAGGTGTGAGTGCATTATTAGCGTTCATCGATCCACAGCTAGCAAACCAGTAAGGAGTGGGAGAGCATGAAAGGGAAACTTATAGTAGTCGGCGGTGGCTTGGCCGGCTTAATGGCAACGATTAAAGCGGCAGAAGCAGGAGTAAATGTTGAACTATTTTCTTTAGTACCAGTAAAACGTTCACATTCTGTATGTGCCCAAGGTGGAATTAACGGTGCCGTAAATACAAAAGGTGAAGGGGATTCTCCATGGATCCACTTTGACGATACAATTTATGGTGGGGACTTCTTAGCGAACCAACCACCAGTTAAAGCGATGTGTGATGCAGCACCTGGTATTATTCATTTAATGGATCGCATGGGTGTTATGTTCAACCGTACGGAAGAAGGACTTCTGGATTTCCGTCGTTTCGGTGGAACACAACATCACCGTACAGCATTTGCTGGCGCAACAACTGGTCAACAATTACTATATGCATTAGATGAGCAAGTACGTCGTCATGAAGTAGCAGGACTTGTAACGAAATATGAAGGTTGGGATTTCTTACGAGCTGTTGTAGATGATGAAGGTGTGTGCCGAGGAATCGTCGCGCAAGACTTACAAACTATGGAGATAAAAAGTTTCCAAGCTGATGCCGTGATTATGGCAACAGGGGGCCCTGGTATCATCTTTGGAAAATCAACAAACTCTATTATTAATACAGGTACAGCAGCGTCTGCTGTATATCAACAAGGTGCATATTATGCGAACGGTGAGTTCATTCAAATTCATCCAACGGCAATTCCTGGAGACGATAAGTTACGTCTTATGAGTGAATCTGCACGTGGTGAAGGTGGACGTGTTTGGACGTATAAAGATGGTAAGCCATGGTACTTCTTAGAAGAAAAATATCCAGCTTACGGAAACCTTGTACCTCGTGATATTGCAACGCGTGAAATCTTTGATGTTTGCGTAGAGCAAAAACTAGGTATTAACGGTGAAAACATGGTGTACTTAGATCTTTCTCATAAAGATCCGAAAGAACTAGATATTAAACTTGGTGGAATTATTGAAATCTATGAGAAATTTACAGGTGATGATCCTCGTAAACTACCAATGAAAATCTTCCCAGCAGTTCACTATTCAATGGGCGGATTATGGGTTGATTATAAGCAAATGACAAGTATTCCAGGTTTATTTGCAGCAGGTGAGTGTGATTATTCTATGCACGGTGGTAACCGCCTTGGTGCGAACTCATTATTATCAGCAATTTACGGTGGTATGGTAGCAGGACCGAACGCAATTGAGTATATGAAAGGTCTTTCTAAATCATCTGATGCTGTTTCATCTACTGTATATGAGCAAAATGAATTAATTGAAACAGAGAAATTTAACAATATTTTAATGCTTGATGGTAACGAAAATGCATATGTTCTTCATAAAGAGCTTGGAGAATGGATGACAGATAACGTTACAGTAGTTCGTGAAAATAAAAAGTTACTAGAAACTGATGCGAAAATTGAAGAGTTAATGGCGCGTTACAAACGCATTAACATTAACGATACAGCAAGATGGAGTAACCAAGGTGCTTCATTTACACGCCAACTTGCAAATATGTTTGAGTTAGCGCGTGTTATTACAATTGGAGCATATAACCGTAATGAAAGCCGCGGGGCGCATTACAAACCGGAATTCCCAAATCGTGATGATGCAAACTTCTTAAAAACTACGATGGCGAAATTTGAGGGAGAAGGAAAGGCACCAGCATTCCATTACGAAGAAGTGGATGTTTCATTAATTAAACCACGTAAACGTGATTATTCCTCAAAACACGATGTAGCTGCTAAGGGTGAAGAGAAGGGGGATAAGCAACATGTCTGAGAAAACAATCCGCCTCATCATTACGAGACAAGATGGACCAGATGCACAAGAGTTTGACCAAGAGTTTGAAATTCCATATCGTCCTAATATGAATATTATTTCGGCGCTTATGGAAATTCGCCGTAATCCTGTCGACTCAAAAGGGAACCAAACAACTCCGATTGCATGGGATATGAACTGCTTAGAGGAAGTATGTGGAGCATGTTCGATGGTGATTAACGGAAAACCACGTCAATCATGTACAGCCCTTATTGACCAGTTAGAGCAACCAATTCGCTTAAAGCCGATGAAGACATTCCCGATTGTACGTGATTTACAAGTTGACCGTAGCCGTATGTTTAACGCGTTAAAACGTGTTAAAGCTTGGATTCCAATCGACGGTACGTACGACCTAGGGCCAGGTCCAAGAATGCCAGAGAAAAAGCGTCAATGGGCATATGAACTTTCGAAATGTATGACATGTGGTGTTTGCTTAGAGTCATGTCCGAACGTAAACAGTAAGTCTGACTTTATTGGACCAGCACCGCTTTCACAAGCGCGTTTATTTAACTCGCATCCAACTGGTGAAATGCATAAAGCAGATCGCTTACGTGCAATTATGGGTGATGGAGGACTTGCAAACTGTGGTAACTCTCAAAACTGTGTGCAATCATGTCCGAAAGGTATTCCATTAACAACTTCAATTGCAGCATTAAACCGTGATACAACAATTCAATCGTTCAAAGATTTCTTTGGTAGCGACAATAACTATTAATAAATATTGCCTCTTCATGTTGAAGAGGCAATATTTATAACTTTATATTTCTGTTTATTCTGTTTATTTTAAGGGCGAAAAGGAGAGGGAACGATGAAGAGAATTTCTTATATTGAAGACTTTGAGCAATGGGAAAGTGGTTTTTCATTTTATAATCCTGTCAAAGTTCGTTTTGGTGAAGTAGATATGTTTGGACATGTAAATAATGTCGTTGCTTTTACATATTTTGAAGAAGCGCGTATCGCATTGTTTAAAGAACTAGGATTTATGCAAGAATGGACACATGAATCATCAGAAACGATGATAGTCGTCGCAGATCTACAATGCAATTTTATTAAACAAATTTATTTTGATGAGCAGTTGAAAGTATATGTAAAGGCGGGAGCGGTTGGGAATTCCTCTTTAGATTTACACTATATGGTCAAAAATGCAGAAGGAGAAGTTTGTTTAGTTGGACGCGGTATGATGGTCCAAGCATCGAAAAAAACTGGAAGAGGCGAACAGTGGCCTGAGGAATGGAAGGAATTATTACAATAATAGAATAAAAGAAAAATAAGAGAGCGATTCGCTCTCTTATTTTTTGTCCTTCGTTGCCTCTTCTAATGTTAGGTGGTGCTTATATATGTATGCGGCATATGGATTGCCAACGTAGCGTAAGTGCCACGGTTCATATGAATATTCTGTTGTCTCTGTTTTATCCTCTAAATAACGAATGACAAATCCGAACTCATGGGCATGTTCTGCAACCCATTTCCCTTCTGCTGTCTTTCCGAAAATTGGTTCTAATTGGAATTTGGCAGATTTTGAGCTAATATCCATTGCTAGACCAGTTTGATGCTCACTTGTTCCAGGAATTGCACTTACCGAATCAGCCTCAGCTTTTCCTTGGCGTTTAATATATGTATTATGTAATGACTGTTGGCGTTTGTAAGAACGGTAACCTGAAACTGCTGTAAGTTCTAAACCTTCTTCTTTCGCTGCTTGGAACATTTTTTCAAGAGCGTCTGCAGCATCTTTACGAAGTAATGTTTTCTCTTTATCTTTTGGACTAGTAAATGGTACGTTCGGTTTCGTTAAATCTTCTGGAATGTACCCATCTGGTAATTTACGATGTTTATTGACTAATACAAGAGCAGAATCTGGATTTGTTACAATGGAAAAATTATCATCTAGTTTCTTTGCATTATGATCAGCTTTTGGAAAAGCAGGAATCTCTTCTTTTGGATGGTTACTATGTTTTTGACTTTCGACAGCTTTCGCCTCATTTTGCAGTGGTGATTTAGAACCAAAGTAAGCGAAAGATGTGATACCGATTACAATAGTAATGGCAGAAATAATTATTATCTTTTTCATGATACCTTGTAATCACTGTCCTTTCTTAATAAAATATGTATCGTTTTTATTATAAGTCTAGTTTATTGAAAAAGAAATATAAGAGTCATAACGTAATAGAAATGCAAAGAAAATGTCAGAAAATGTGTGAAAATGTAGTATTTTTTCATATAATTCATTTCTTATCTTTCATGAAGTGCATTTTTTATGTAATATATGTATATAAGAAGATGTAGCGATTATCGAGAATAAAAGACCTCTTGTATAGACTAGGAGTGAATGGGAATGGATTTTGCAACAATTATTGGAATCATTTTAGGAGTATTAGCGGTAGTCGTAGGGATGGTCGTCAAGGGCGCTGACATAACAGCTTTACTAAATCCTGCCGCAGCACTAATTATTTTCGTCGGTACATTTGCTGCAGTGTGTATTGCATTTCCGATGAATCAACTAAAAAAAGTTCCAAAATTATTTAAAGTTCTTTTTGGTTCAAATAAAAAAGATTTAAGTTATGAACAATTGCTAGAATTATTTGTTCATTGGACATCTGAGAGTAGAAAATACGGTATTTTATCTTTAGAGCAACAATTAGATAAAATTCAAGATGAATTTCTTTTGCGTGGTATGAAATTTGTTATTGATGGCGTATCTGCGGAAGATTTAGAACAAATTTTAGAAGCCGAATTAGAAGCGATTGAAGAGAGACATGCAAAAGGGGCTGCTATTTTTTCGCAAGCTGGTACATATGCACCTACACTAGGGGTTTTAGGTGCTGTTATTGGTCTTGTAGCTGCACTTGGAAATTTAACTGATATTGAAAAGCTAGGGCATGCTATTTCAGGTGCGTTTATTGCAACGATTTTCGGTATTTTTTCAGGTTACGTATTATGGCATCCATTTGCAAACAAATTGAAGCAAAAGTCTGCTGCTGAATTAGAGAAGAAACGTTTAATTATTGATTGTTTATTAATGTTACAAGAAGGTACATATCCGTTTATTATGAAAAACCGCATTTTAGGTGCGCTTTCTGCAACTGAGCGTAAGAAGCTAGAAAAAGGAGCGGAAAAAAATGCGGAGTAAGAAAAATAGAAGAGGCAAAAAGAAAAAACATGAAGAGCATATTGATGAAACTTGGTTAATTCCGTATTCTGATATGCTAACTTTGTTGTTTGCACTGTTTATTGTTTTATTTGCAATGAGTAGTATAGATGCTGCGAAATTTAAACAGATGGCAGTAGCTTTTCGAAGTGAACTAGCAGGTGGAACAGGAAATAAAGAGTTTTTAAGTGATCAAAAACCAAAGGAAGAAAAAGAATTATCGGCAAGTAGTTTGGAATCTGAGAAGATCAAAAAAGATGCTGAAGCTGAAGTGAAAAAGCAAGAAATGAATGAATTAAAAGCAGTACAAAAAGGTATTGATAAGTATATTGAGGAAAAGCAATTATCTTCTTCTTTTAAAACCGATTTAACTGAAAAAGGTTTAATGGTAACAATATTAGAAAATGTACTATTTGATTCAGGGAAAGCAGATGTGAAGTTGGAATCGTTAGGGATTGCAAAAGAGATGTCTAACCTACTTGTTTCCGCATCACCTCGTGAAATTACAGTGTCTGGTCATACAGATACTGTTCCTATCGCAAATGCTCAGTTTGCATCAAACTGGGAGTTAAGTACACAGCGTGCCGTTAATTTTATGCAGGTATTACTTCAAAATAAAGATTTGCAACCAGAAAAATTTAGTGCAATTGGTTACGGAGAATACCGTTCAATTGCACCAAATGATACACCAGAAGGAAAAGCAAAAAATAGACGTGTAGAAGTATTTATTTTACCTTTAACAAGAAATATGCAATAAAAGAGGATGGCGAAAGCCATCCTCTTTGTTATTTTGCATCAAATGATTTTAAATTGTCACGACGAATTTTATCTTTTTCTGCATCTGATTTTTTGAAATCATAGTCATATAAAGCGCCTTCCCAATCGCCATACATCGGATTAGGGAAAATGATGAATTTCTCACCAAATTGTGCTTTTGAATCTGCGACTGTTTGATTGCGATCTTTTACAGATTTTCCATCAAAACCAGTGAAGTCAGATAAGTTATCACCGAAGAATAGGACAATATCATGTGTTTGAGAAACAAGTTCACGGCGTTTTTCTTTTCCTTTTTCTTTCGGGTCTTGTAGTAATATGTGTTCTTTCGTTGCTTGAGGAGCACCTACGCGCTCGAGATTTTTAATTGTTGCATCTAGTTGATTCGTTTTACGATTTGAGATGTAGTAAATATCTACACCTTTAGACTCTGTATATTTTAAGAAATCAATAGCGCCTGGAAGAGCTTCAGCTTCAGCTTTATTAATCCAATCGTCCCATTTATAAGGATAGCCTTTTCCTGTTTTTACGCTCATTGCTTGATGGGGACTGTTATCTAAAACAGTTTCATCTAAATCAAGTACGATAGCAGGTTTTTTGTTTGTGCCTTTTGCAAGAGCTGCATCAAGCTTCAATTGACCAATATTGTATCCTTGGTAGTATAGTGCTTTCGTTTCACCAGCTGTTTGATACCATAAATCAGCCATCAATTGCTGGTCTGTTAATTTTACTTTTTCTTCTTTCGCCACTGTTTTCTCAGCTGTTCCTGAACATGCTACAAGCGATGTGGAAAGAACGGCTACAGATAATAAAGTGGTAATACCCCTCTTCATCTTCATATGTATCCTCCTTGATGTTAGTAAATCATTTAATATTATATATTAAAATATAATGCTTTTTATATTTTTTTTTATGAACATTTGCATATTGTCTTTTGTATATGTAGTAGTTTGTCCTATATTAGAAAGATGGGTTAAATAATAATAATTATTTTGACAAGTTTTATTGTCGTAATGACAATTATAATTGACAAAAACGGGATTTTTATTTACAATTTTAACTAAATGAAACAAATGATGGGTTAGGTGTAGTGATACATATAAGAGAATGAAATATAGTACTATATTTCATTCTGAACAATCATAGGCTTTAACAGAGGGTACGAATGATACTAAAGGGGAGGCTTTATACATTGAGTTTACAAATTCAAAACTTAACAAAAATATTCGGAGAATCTAAAGCGGTTAATGGTTTGCAAATCTCGTTACCGAAAGGTGAAGTGTTAGGGTTACTTGGCCGAAATGGTGCAGGGAAAACAACGACAATTAAAATGTTACTAGGCTTATTAACGCCAAATGAAGGTTCTATTACGTGGGATGGAAAATCATTTGGTGATAGCGGGGTAACAATTGGATATTTACCAGAAGAAAGAGGATTATATACAAAAAGTAGAGTAATAGATCAGTTGCGATATTTTGGCAGATTAGAAGGAATGACGAAAAAAGAAGTGGATCTTGCAATTGATTACTGGTTAGAGCGCTTAGCAATCCCAGAATATAAATTCAAAACAGCAGGAGAACTTTCGAAAGGGAACCAGCAAAAAATTCAATTGATTGCTGCTCTTCTTCATGATCCAGAACTTCTTATTTTGGATGAACCATTTAGCGGACTTGATCCAGTTAATGCTGGAATGTTGGCTAGTATTATTGGAGAACAAGTACAGAGCGGAAAGACAATTATTTTATCTAGTCACCGTATGGAGCAAGTAGAGGCTTTTTGCCAACATGTATGTATTTTGAAAAAAGGCGAAGCGGTCGTAGAAGGACAGTTAAGTGATATTAAGAAAGAATACGGTTTCCGTAATTTAACTATTGAAGATACAGTAGAGAATGAAAAGGGATTAGAAGCTATACACGTTCCGTATGAAAAACAACAAGGCCTTCTTTATGTAAAAGTACAAGGCGATGCAGAAGCTCTAAAGATTTTGCAACAGTTGCAAGAGCAAGGTATTAGCTTACGACAATTTAAAATGTTAGAGCCGACGTTAAACGAAATCTTTGTAGAGAGGGCGAAATAAAGATGCGTAAATTTTCTCATGTATTTTCATTTTATTTTAAGGAAGCGTTTTTATCTAAAAAATCATTAATTACGAGTGCGATTTTATTTTTAGTTGTGTTTGGTATTTTTGCATTTAATCATTTTACTTCAGGCGATGATAAAAATAAGGATAAAGATAAAATTGCAGTGGTAGTAGAGAGTTCCACATACAAAGTACAAAAAGAAGAGCTAAATAAGCTATTGCCATCAGCAAAAATAACGGTCGGTTCAAAGGATGATTTTGATAAACTGCATAAGCAAGTAGAAGAGGGGGATTTAGATGGTCTATTCCATGTGACGGAAAAGGATGGGACTCCAGCAGTTACATATATGTATAATGGATTTCCAAGCCAAGCAACTTCTGCGATTATGGCGGGTTATTTAAAACAACAATATACGAAGGTGACGATTGCAAAAAATAATGTTTCACCAGAAATTGCGCAGCAATTACAAGCAGAAATTCAAGTGAAGCAAGAAGCGATAAAAGATCGTACATCTTCTTTCGGAATTGCATATTTCTTTACATTTGCTTTGTATATGTTTATTGTAGCTTTCGGAAATACAATCGCAATGAATATTGCATCTGAAAAGGCGTCACGTGTAATGGAAGTAATGCTTCCGAAAGTAAAGCCTCTTACGATGATGTATGCGAAAATTTTGGCGGTTGTTTCAACGGCGTTATTACAACTTGTAATATTGGCGTGTGGTTATCTTATTCCTTATTTGTTAGGTTGGGTCGATTTAGAAAGTGCTTCATTACTTGGTGTTCCAATTGACTTTACAAAATTAGATGCAAAGGTTATAAGTATGTTTCTTGTTTATTTCATTACGGGGTATTTACTTTATGCGATGATGTACGCTGCGGCTGGAGCTGTTGTGTCTAAGACAGAGGATTTACAAGCTGTATCTTTCCCGATAATGATTTTGATCATGGCTGCATTCTTCATTAGTATTAAATCATTAAGTGATCCAAATAGTACTATTGTTGTTGTAAGTTCGTATGTTCCGTTTTTCACACCAATGGTTACCTTCTCGCGGATTGTAGCTGGTGAAGCAGGTATGTTAGAGATTACGATAACATTAGTAGTTTTATTGGCGACGATTGGTATATTAAATGCGATTACAAGCCGTATCTATGTAAACGGTGTAATGAATTACTCTGATAAAGTGAAGTTTAAAGATTTGGCGAAATTTATAAAGCGTCAATAATAGAGGGAAAGCATGATTTTCTAATGGAATCATGCTTTTTCTTTACCCCGCTATTTGTGGGCAGTAAAACTCCCATCTCAAAATTCAGCTGGAGCAAAGAAGTTAGATGGGAGTCGGGCTGCCCGTAAACGCCCGATTGGTGAAGGCTAATAATCAGTGGGGGATGAACAAAACCCCCACTGATTAAAGTTTCACTTTATGTATAAATTAAAAATAGTATATAATAATAAGAGTTGTCTTTTAATAGAATGAATAAAAAGGAGGGTGTGCAGATGGGAATTAGTAGTCGTTTTACAGTAGGTGTTCATATGTTAACGTTACTTGCAATAGATCGAAACTCTCGCTGTACCTCTGAATGGATTGCTGGTAGTGTGAATACAAATCCAGTTGTGATTCGTCGCATTACAGGAATGTTGAAGAGAGCAGGACTTGTTGATGTACAAGCTGGTAAAGGTGGTACGACACTTGCTCGTGATTTAGATGAAATTACATTACTTGATGTATATAAAGCTGTGGAAGTTGTAGAAGAAGGACATCTATTTTCTTTCCATGAAAATCCCAACATTGAATGTCCAGTAGGAGCTAATATTCAATCGGTATTAGAGATTATTTTAATACAATCGCAAGAAGCGATGGAAAACGTACTTGCAAATGTAACGGTGCAGCAATTAGTTACAAATTTAAAGTCGAAAATTAAAGAATAAAAAGAAGCGAGCTTCCTCATGATGAGGGCTCGCATTTTTTTATTCGGAAATATTGAAAGTTCTATTTTTCCGTATTTAAAATAAACTTTCCTACAACAGCTGCTACGATACCACCAAAAATTGGGGCAACGATGAACACCCATAGTTGAGAAATTGCTTCTCCTCCAGCGAATAGAGCTGGTGCGATACTACGAGCTGGGTTAACAGATGTTCCAGTTAACGGAATACCTAATAAGTGAATTAATACTAATGTGAAACCAATTACTAGTCCAGCTAAAGAAGAACTTCCCTTTTTACCTGTTACAGCAACGATAACTAAAACAAATACGAAAGTTAAAATGAATTCAACTAAAAATGCTCCAGATAAACCAAGAGTTCCAAAACTATTTTGTCCTAAATTATCTAAAGGTAATTTAGCAGATCGTAAAATTGTTACTAACGTTGCAGTTCCTAATAAACCACCTAAAATTTGAGCTAATAAATAATAGCTAAGTTCCATAGCGTTCATTCTTTTGTTGATGAACATAGCGATTGATACTGCTGGGTTAATATGACATCCAGAAATTGTTCCAATGCTATATGCCATAGCCACGATAGATAATCCGAAAGCCATAGCGATACCTAATGTTCCAATTCCTTCAATTCCGCCACCAATGACAGCTACTCCAGTTCCGAATAATACAAGTACAAATGTACCAATAAATTCAGCAATTGCTTTTTTTAACATAATTTACCTCCTATTAATGCACATGAAACGTATTATAACATAGGTTTTAGTATAAATAGCTAATGAAATACTATTCTGATAAGGCGAAATAGGGAGATAATAAAAATAGATATGGTTCTATGAAGAAGAACCATATCTATTTTTATGCTGATTTTTTTTGTTTAATGACTGGAACAGAACGGTTTAAAACACTATTTACGATCATTCCTAGCATGATAATAATCATCCCAATCAGTGACAGCCCGCTAGGGAATGAACCATTTAAGAAAATAATCTCACCAAGCACAGTGAAGACCATCGTTCCAGCTTGTGTTGCTTCAACAGCTCCAAGTAAAGCAAGATTGTCTTTTGCTAAGTCAGTAGCAAAGAAAAATGTCATCGTCGCAATAACTCCGGAACATAATGCTAACAAAAATCCTTGCATCATTTGACTTGATGATGGAATACCGGTAGTGGAAAATCCGTATATACCAAGTAGGATTGTAATAGGGAGACTTCCGATTGCCATTCCTAATACACGTTGGAATGTATCAAGACGCCCGCCAACAAGTTCCATCATTTTTCGGTTACCGAAGGGATATAAGAAAGCTGCTAAAACGACAGGCAAAAAACCAGAAATGAATTGAGTCATTGTAATATGACCCGCTTCAGTAGCTTGCATACAAAGTACACCAAGTAAAATAAATAAAGCGACGTATAAACTGCGCAGTGGAATTTTTCCACGTACAAGTTTTGTACCAGATTTTGTTTCTATTTTAATGAAGAATAATGGCGATAAAAGTAAACCTGCTAATATCGTAACTTGCCAAGTTCCAGCAACGAGCCAAGCTGGAGAAAAAACAGCTGCGAAACTTAATAAAGAATAGAAGCCGATGCCAGCGACCGAGCCCCACCCGATCCATACAAATGGATGTTTTTTTAATTCTTCCCATAAAGCTCCTAAGTTTTTGCGAAATAAAACGATAAGGAATAAAATAGGGAGAGCAAATAGAAAACGGAAGGAAGCAGTCCAAGCCCAGCTTGTTCCAGATACATTCATTGCTCTGTTAATAATAAAGGTTGCAGAAAAAAAGGCCGATGATAAAAGACCTAGTAATATTGCGCGCATGAAATATAACACTCCTTTTGGAAAAAATAATTATGTATAGTATAATATACTTTAAAATAATAAAAGTAAACTTTTTTATACTTTAAGGTGGTTTTATAGATGAAAGAAAATGAAGATATGCAAACGAAAGAAGTAATTCAGCAAGTAGGTCAGCTATTAAGACAAATTCGAAATGAACAAAAATTAAGTTTAGAAGAATTAGCCCAAAAAACAGGGGTTAGTAAATTAACATTAGGGAAAATTGAGAGAGGCGAAACAAATCCAACGTTAGCTGTCATTTGGAAAATAACGAAAGGGTTATCGATTCCTTTATCGAGATTAATGGTTGTTGGAGAACCAGTAGCTGTTGCGCGCTGCGGAGAAGGATTTGCAGTAGATGTAGGACAAGCATGGCATTTAGAAACGATGTTCCGTTACACGAAAGAAACAGGGATGGAAATGCACCGTGCTTGTTTAAGAGCGAATAGTATATATGAACCGGAAGCTCATCATGAAGGAGCAATTGAGCTTGTAACAGTAATGAAAGGGAAAGTTTCTATTCAAGTTGAGAATGACGTATATGTGCTAAATGAGTTTGACTCCATTCAGTTTGAAGCTAATAAGAAACATAGTTATAAAAATGAAGAGGATGAAGTAGCGGTATTACATTTAACGATGAAATATTCTTCATGAAAAAATCACCTATAGAAAAGAATTCTATAGGTGATTTTTTATATGCTCTTCTTAAGTATATGGAATGATACCAGTTAGTACGCGCGTGGCATAAGTAATAAACAAATAAAATAAACTAAAAATCCCGTTCCAAAACATAGAATAGCAATGACCCAAATAATACGAATGAGAGTAGAGCTAATATCAAAATATTCTCCTAAACCACCGCATATACCAAATAACATTTTATCAGTTTCGGATTTATATAACCTCTTCGACATATTATGATCCTCTCCTTTTTATATCACCGCTGTTATGTATGAGTGATACAGTGTACTTTTATTCTATATGGAAATTTATGAGAAGACCATTAGGTTATATTACATTTTTTTGTGAAAGGACAATACAGTGGATTAATTGTCTTAATTTTCAGTTGGTATTAAAATGAAAATGAGGGTGTGACGTATTTTCTAATATAAGGTGGGGAAATGGTAATGACATTATATTGGTTGACTAATGTAAAGCTTGAAACAGGTTATACATATGAAGAAGCAAAAATTTCACAAACGGAAACTGGGATATGCAGTCTTCTTATTGAAGATGGGCGAATTAAAAGAATTATATCGGGAATCGCCCAAGAGGAAGGAACGTTAACTTTTGATGCTAATCGTTTATTAGTTTTACCAGCTTTTGAAGAGATGCATATTCATATTGATAAAACATATTATAGTGGGCCTTGGAAAGCTTGTATGCCAGCAGAAAATATTTTTACACGTTTTAATGAAGAAAAAACGATTTTACCAAAGCAATTAGCAACTGCTCAAGACAGGGCGGAAAATATGCTAGAGTTATTGCTTCGAAATGGCGCAACAAATATTAGAACGCATTGTAATGTGGATCCGGTTATTGGACTTCGTAATTTAGAGGCAACGTTAGCGGCTTTAGGAACATATAAAGATCGGTTGTCTGGTAGAATAGTTGCATTTCCGCAACATGGATTATTGCGAAGTAATTCTATGCAACTTGTGAAAGATGCGATGCGTATGGGCGCACAATTAGTTGGCGGAGTGGACCCGGCTACAGTAGATAATGATATTGAAAAATCATTACATACGATTATGGACATTGCGGTAGAATTTAACGCGGATGTTGATATTCATTTGCATGATGCAAATAACCTTGGAACGTTTACAATGAAGAGATTGGCAAGTCTAACGGAAGAAGCAGGATGGCAAGGTCGTGTAACAATTAGTCATGCGCTTGGACTTGGTGGTGTTACTGATAAAGAAGCTGAAGAAGTGGCAGAAAGACTAGCAGCATTAAAGATTGATATCACTTCAACCGTTCCAATCGGTAAACAAGTAATCCCAATTCCGTTACTAGATAAAAAAGGTGTTAAAGTTTCATTAGGAAATGATAGTATTACAGATCATTGGTCTCCGTTTGGCACAGGTGATATGCTTCAAAAGGCAAATCGATTGGCAGAACGATTTGGTTGGAGTGATGAAAGGTCTTTAGGGAAAGCTCTTCGTTTTATTACTGGAGGGAAAGAAACGTTAAATAATGAAGGGAAACGAGTGTGGCCGAATGTAGGGGATGAGGCCAGTTTTGTTTTAACGAATGCAACATGCGCCGCGGAAGCAGTGGCTCGTCAAACAGAGAAGCGTGTAGTTATGTATAAAGGGAATGTTGTTATAGGGGATTTAGATCAAGTGAAATCTGATAATCTTGTATAGAGGAATCGTTTAGATGTTTTTAGAAGGGTTCTAATTGTGAAAATAGAACCCTTCTTTTTTATTTAGTAGAAACAGGGAAGTACTATACTTCCTTATAAGGAAGCAAGAAGGGATGAAAAGTTTGGACAATCAACATAATCAAAATCATATTATGGGAACTTTGCAATGGTTTATTTTTTTATTAGCAAACTCAATCGCGCTACCAATTGTCGTTGGCGGATTATTTCATCTTACGACGGAAGAAGTATTTTATTTAATGCAGCGTACGTTTTTCGTAGTTGGTATATCTTCTTTTTTACAAGGATGGCTTGGACATAAGCTTCCGATTGCGGATGGACCAGCTGGATCTTGGGTTGGTGTATTTACCGTGCTTGCTTATGCAACTGTAGGGCAGGATCAATTACATAGTACATTGCAAATTTTAGAATTAGGAATGATGGTTGCGGGAGTTGTTTTAATAGGGCTAGGAGTAACGGGAGTTATCGGGCGTATTTTATTTTTATTTACGCCGCTCGTGACAGGGACGTTCTTACTTTTATTATGTTTACAATTAAGTGGTGTATTTTTAAAAGGAATGCTAGGAATTACAGCTACTGTTTCTCAAATTGATGGATTTACAGCATTAATTGCTTTTGGCATATTTTTATTCGTAGTCATACTCTCCAACTTCGGAAAAGGGTTTGTTAAAAGTTATGCGGTTTTAATAGGGCTAATTAGTGGCTGGATTATTTTTCTCATTGCAGGAAAAGTGACGATCCCATCTCAAGTAACTCATTTTGTGCAACTTCCACATATATTCGCGTGGGGAATTCCAAAATGGAATACAGGTATGGCTGTATCAAGTTTCGTTATGGTATGTATTTTAGTTTCAAATACAGTGGCAGCTATTATAGCAATTAATCAAGCTACCATTCATAAAGCGACTATTGAACAAAAACAGTTGAGAGATGGTACGTGGGTCGGAGGGATTTCGCATATGATTTCCTCTTTGTTTTCAACTGTAGGTGTCGTTCCATTACCAGCAACGGCAGGTTTCATACGTTTAACAAATCAAAAGTACATGCGTTCATTCTTATTTGCATGTGTACTATTAGTCGGTATGTCGCTGTTTCCAAGTATTATCCGCTACTTAGCCTCTCTGCCATCCGCGGTCGCATCTGCGGTTTTAATGGCTTCGTTCGTACAGTTAATTGGAATTGGATTTAATAATATAAAACAAGTGGAGCTCAGCGAAAGGAATGTAACGATTTTAGGAGTTGCTATATTATTTGGAAGTGGTGTTATGTTTTTACCGTCTGGAGCACTCCAATCCTTGCCGTCTGTGATGCAATATATATTCGGAAATGGTTTGTTCGTAGGTACAGTTGTCAGCATATTACTAGAACAAATATGGCGTACTGAAAAGTAAGTGGATAAAAAGAGTGTACGCACTGTATAAAAGTCTAAAATAACATAAGAAATAAAGCCCATTTTCATTCACCACCTGCACATTTCGCTCATACAATATCTTGACTAAATAAACACCCAACTTACACATATACAGCTCTGGCTTAAGCAAGGAGGGTTATACCAGTTGAAGGAAAAAGCGTATCAATCTAAACCGTTACTCACAAAGAGAGAAAGAGAAGTATTTGAATTACTGGTTCAAGATAAAACAACGAAGGAAATTGCAGGTGAACTGTTTATAAGTGAAAAAACAGTACGTAATCATATCTCAAACGCAATGCAAAAGCTAGGGGTTAAAGGACGTTCACAAGCAGTTGTTGAGCTTCTTCGTATGGGAGAGCTCGAACTATAAGAAAGCAGCCGACTTTTATACAAAAGGTCGGCTATTTTTCTGTTTGTTTCATGCTCCATATGAATGATAAGAATGTTTCATACATAAATAGGTAGTAAGGGAGGGGATATGTTGAAAAGGGTATTATTAGTTTCAACAAGCGCTCATGATCTAAAGGGACACCCGACTGGTTTGTGGCTGGAAGAGCTCGCAGCTCCTTATCATTTATTTAAAAAAGCTAAGTTCGATGTTGATATTGTGTCGATAAAAGGCGGGAGAGTACCAATTGATAGAGTGTCTATTCCGAATGGCATACCTCGTGAATTTAAGCATGTCGCTTCTTTATTGCAAAATACGAGGGCGATTTCAACTGTTCATTCATCAGAGTATGATGCGGTATTATTTGGTGGTGGGCATGGGGCGATTGTAGATTTTCCAGGTAATCCATATGTAGCAAATTTAATTGATAATATGTACAATAATAACCGGATCGTAGCGGCTGTTTGTCACGGGGTAAGTTCTTTAGTTGGTGTGAAAAATAAAGATGGCTCGTTTTTTGTTGCCGGTAAGCGTATAACAGGTTATACAAACGATGAAGAAAAAGCTGTACATTTAGAAAATCGAGTTCCGTTTTTGCTAGAAAGTAAGTTGAAAGAAGAAGGGGCTTTATTTTATGTAGCACCTAATTTCACGCCGCATGTTGTAGTAGATGGGCGTTTGATTACAGGGCAGAATCCGCAGTCTAGTGTGGGAATAGGTAAGGCTATAAAAAGAGCTGTAAATAAATTATAGAAAAGGTGCCCGCTACTAACAAAGGTAGCGGGTACTTTTTATGTATAGCGTAGATTGAAATTGTAATAAACTAAAAAGACGTAATGAGTATAATAACTTCATTTATAAACATTCATGAATTTGCTATACTATTTTGTATGAACAAAAGGGGAGGCTCTTTTAAATGAGAAAAGTAGCGTGTGCAAATACTTATATTAATAAAATAAAGCCCGTTATTCGAAAGACGAGTTTTAGCCAATTAAAAATAGATGAGATTGCGAAATATATGGATATTAGTAAAGCTACTTTATATAAACGTTTTTCTTCGAAAGATGAGATTATTGAGGCAGTAGTAGAGGATTTTATAAACTATCTTCTTGAAGGAGATGCGGATAATCAAGATGAAAGTATGTCGTTTACAGAACGTTTCCAAAAGACGTTTATCCATTCTTTAAAATGTGTGACGTATATTTCGGATGTCTTTTTACAAGATTTGAAAGAAGCGTATCCGCATTTGTCGGATCAATTAGTCGCTGCACAACAAAATCGCAATCGTAATTTGCAAATGTTTTTTGAGTCGGGTATGGAACAAGGTTACTTTAATAAAATGAATGCGCAACTATTTATGGTGCAAGATGATGTGATGTTAAGACGCATTATAGATCATACTTTTTGCATTCAGTACGATATTACGTTAAAGCAAGCGATACTTGATTTCTACAATTTGAAGAAATACCAACTGTTTAAACCGGAATTTTTAGATGTAGTTGATGATTCTGAAATTGAAAAAGAAATTATAGCCAATTTACAAATGATTTCGTAAAAAAAGCAGATTTCCCTTACTAGAGGGAAATCTGCTTTTTTAGTACATATTATTTTTGCAACTGTTTTAATACTAATTCAGCTACTGGACCACCTGAAGCAGGGTTTTGACCAGTAATTACACGATTATCTTCTACAGCGTAAGCTTCCCAAGGTTGCGCAGCTTTTTCGTAAAGTCCCCCATATTTAACGAGTTCATCTTCTGTTAAAAATGGAACGAATTGATCTAATTCAGCTAGTTTCTCTTCTTTATTTGAGAATCCTGTTACTTTTTTATCGTTAATTAAACGATCCCCGTTACTTAATGTGATATGGAATAAACCAGCAGCTCCGTGACAAACAGAGGAAACAATTCCGCCATTTTCATAAATGTTGCGGCTAATATTTTGAAGTTCTTTGTTTTCTGGGAAGTCCCAAATAACTCCGTGACCACCCGCGTAATAAATAACAGCGTAGTCTTCTTGATTCACTTCACTCGGTTTCATTGTAGAACCGAGACGATTCATAAATTCTTTCTTTTGATACCATTCCCAATCAATGCTCTCCGCCATCGCTAAACTATGCGGATCAATCGGTGTATAGCCGCCTTGTGGACTGACATAATCTACTTCGTAACCAGCTTCTTCTACTTTTTTAACGAAATGGACAGCTTCACCAAGCCAAAGCCCGGTAGCTCTATTTAAATTTGGGTATTTTTCTACGCTCGTTAATACAACTAACATTTTTTTCTTCATCATAATCCTCCTGTAATGTTTCTTCTATATAAAAGTTCTTTATTTACTTAATTTTATTAAGTTAGAAATTGCAAATTTGAATAACCATGTCAGTCCCCCTTATACCGGATTCGAAATTAGTGTATAACAATTTTTGGACAAAGTAAACTAAAAACACTAAATTGGTTTACTTTGTATATTTCTCGTTGACAAACTGTAATGCTGAAACTATGATAGTTCCATGAATATCGAACAACATAATGTTACATTTCGAATTCAATTTGTCGCGCGATAAATTTATACATTTGATGAAGTTGTTTAGTAGTGATAGAGGAGCTAAACAACTCTATTTTTCATTTACAGTTACTACAATCAGAAGAGGTGTTACGCATGGGGAAAGATATAAGTAACCATTCAAAATGGTTTGTTTTCACATTATGTTTTATCGTTTTATTAGGACCGATGAATGCGGTTTTATTTAATGTAGCGTTAGAGGATATTGCTAATGATTTATCTATTAGTCAATCGAAAGTAAGTTGGGTTGTAGTAGGTTATTCCTTAGTTGTCGGTATTGGTTCGATGATATATGGGAAGTTGGCTGATCGTTATAGCGTGAAAAAACTATTGATTATTTCAATTATCATATTTGTAGCGGGTTCTATTATTGGATTTATGAATCAATCTTATGCGATTACCATTCTTGCAAGATTAGTGCAGGCGAGTGGGGGCGCGGCGTTTATTGCGCTTAGTATGATTGCAGTGGCAAAATTAGTTGCTCCTGCTAAGAAGCCTGGTGCACTAGCGATGATTAGTTCTTCTATTGCATTAGCAATAGGCATTGGTCCTTTAGTTGGCGGGGCTATTACAAATACATTAGGGTGGCCATATTTATTTTTATTTATGGTTATTTCAGTAGTTGGGATTTTCTTGCTTATAAAATTTATGCCAGAAGAAGCGCAGCATACGGATGAAGCGTTTCATTTTGATTACATTGGAGCGGCGTTATTATTTGCATTCATTACGACTGTTTTATTAGGTGTCAATATTAATAGTTGGCTATTTGTGTTATCGGTAGCTTTCTTATTTTTATTCACGGTTCGTATGAAGAACGCGGAGCATCCATTTATTGATATTGAGTTATTTTCGAACAAACCATTTCTTCGTTTAATAGCGGTCGGGTTTATAATTAATGTGGCGTTATGTGCTAGTCTATTATTATTGCCATCACTGTTAGGAAGAGTGCACGGATTGTCGCCATTCGTTATCGGAATTGCATTGTTTGTTGCATCACTCTTTGGTATTGTATCTAGTTTTATTACGGGAAAGATTGTCCCTTCGTTTGGAAATGTGAATATGATTTATGTAGCGTCTGTCATTATGATCGTTGGCTTTTTAATTTTAGGATTTATTCCGAATGGAAGCATAGTCGTTATTGTATTGGCGATTATTTTAACATTTATGAGTTATTCAGCTATTCAAGTATCATTAAACACATTTATACCGAAAACATTACATCCAGCTAAAGTTGGAGTCGGTCTTGGTTTATATAATTTAATTAACTTTTTCGGTATGGCATTTGGACCAGCTGTAGCGAGTAAAGTTATGGAATCTACAAATAGTTATCGTTTGAATTTTATTTTAATCATCATTTTAATTTCTGCTCATTTCTTCTTATTAATAGGAATGTCTTCTTTCCGAAAAAAGATGGAGCAATAAAGTGAAACTTTAATTAGTGGGGGGCATCCCCCACTAATTATTAGCCCACACCAATCGGACTTTTACGGGCAGCCCGATCCCCCATATAACTTCTTTGCTTTCGCTGAATTTTGAGATGGGGGTCTTACTGTCCGGCAAATAGCGGGGTAAATACGCAATTTATATAGAAGAAACCGACTTTCATATAGAAGGTCGGTTATTTTTCTGCCTTGCAAATTATGAAAAAAAGGAGCAAAATAAAAAAGGTCCTGATCTATATAGGTACAAATGAAAATTTTTATACAGGGGCACTTTAAGTTAGCGAACTTAAAGTGTGTAAAATATACTGATAAACATAAAAGATGATGAATGAGAAAACGGGTGATTAAGTTGAATAGAGCGATCGGTGTTATTGATTCAGGAGTGGGCGGTTTAACAGTAGCGAAGGAATTAATTCGTCAGTTGCCGAAAGAGCGTATTATATATTTAGGGGATACAGCACGTTGCCCTTATGGTCCGCGTTCTCGTGAAGAAGTGCGTCAATTTACGTGGGAAATGACGGAGCATTTATTAGATTTAAATATCAAAATGTTAGTTATTGCGTGTAATACAGCAACTGCGGTTGTATTAGAAGAAATGCAGAAAGAATTACCAATTCCAGTAGTTGGAGTTATTCATCCAGGATCACGTACAGCTTTAAAAGTGACAAATACGTATCATGTTGGGATTATTGGAACGATTGGAACAGTAAAAAGTGGCGCCTATGAAGAGGCGCTAAAGTCTATTAATAACCGTGTTATGGTAGAAAGTTTAGCGTGCCCACCTTTCGTTGAGCTTGTAGAGAGTGGGAATTTCGAAAGTGAAATGGCGTATGAAGTTGTAAGAGAAACATTGCAACCGTTGAAAAGTACTGACATTGATACGCTTATTCTAGGATGTACCCATTATCCGATTTTAGGTCCTGTTATTAAAAAGGTAATGGGGGATCAAGTACAATTAATTAGTTCGGGTGATGAAACAGCGCGTGAAGTAAGCACGATTTTATACCATAGTAAGATGTTAAATGACGGAGAAGAACAAAGTGATCATCTCTTCTTAACGACTGGTAAAATAGGCCTGTTTAAAGAAATTGCATCAAAGTGGTTCGGTCAGCCGATTGAAAATGTGAAGCATATCAATTTAGAAATAGAATAATAGTAGATTCATATAAGAGAACTCCTGAGAAATCAGGGGTTTTTTCTGTATAAGTAGCCATAGCTTGTTCTAAAACATGAAACAGCTCGTATACATAATAGTACAAACTTAGATTTTAGGGGGGAATGGCATGCCTAAATCCACTTTTAAATGGGTTGTTGGTGCTACTGTGAGTGCGATTTTATTATCAGGGTGTGGCTTGTTAAATCAAGAGAAAGCGACAGAACAAATTGATCCGCCAAAAAAAGTTACGTATACAGAAGGTGAAAAGAAAGAAACTGCTAAAAAAGATAAACAAGGGCAAACAGTAAATAGAGAGTTATACCTCGTTGATAAAAATGGATATGTCGTACCGCAAACTATTGCAATGCCTACTCCGAAAGCGAATGAAGTTGTCCAGCAAACGTTAGAGTATCTTGTGAAAGATGGACCAGTTACAAATTTATTGCCAAATGGATTTCGAGCAGTCCTTCCAGCGAATACGACGATGACCTTGAATTTGAAAAAAGGCGGGACAGCAGTAATTGATTTCTCTAAAGAAATGAAAAATTATTCAAAAGAAGAAGAACGTCAAATTGTTGAATCAGTAGCGTGGACTTTGACTCAATTTACAGAAATAAAACAAGTGCAGTTCCAAATAAATGGTGAAAAGCTAGCGAAGATGCCTGTTGCGGGTACGCCGCTTGGTGAAGGTGTAAGTCGTGCGAATGGAATTAACTTTGATGATGAACAAGTAGCAGATGTGACACATACAAAACCGGTTACACTTTACTTTATGGCGCAAAATAATAATAAGCAGCAATATTACGTACCGGTAACAAGGCGCGTTGCAGAAGGAAAAGAAAATGATTACTCGGCAATTGTGGATGAGCTTGTAAAAGGTCCGATTCAAGGATCGCTACTAAATGATTTTAATCCAGGAGCTAAGCTTCTTACGAATCCAAAAGTGGAGAACGGAAATATTACATTAAACTTTAATGAAAATATATTTGTGAACCCAGACAAAAACATGATTTCAAATTATGTGTTGAAATCGTTAGTCTTATCTTTAACGGAAAAACAAGGTGTGAAAAATGTTTCTATTGAAGTGAATGGGAAAGCAAATCTTATGGATGAGAAAGGTGAAAAGTTAATAAAACCTGTTGATCGTCCACAAAACGTGAATACAGGTAGTTTTTAATCGCGAATAATTTGATATACTTATGTAAGAAAGGGGAATTGCTTTTTGAGTTCCCCTTCTTTTATTGTTATACATATCGTACATTTAAATTTGGCTATACTAAATGAGAGTATTTATGAGGGGGTTATTTTTATGCGAGTAGATGGTAGAGGAAAGGCAGAGCTACGCCATATACATATTCATACAAATTATTTAAAACATCCAGAGGGATCAGTACTAATTGAAGTTGGGGATACAAAGGTAATTTGTTCAGCGACAATTGAAGAGCGTGTACCGCCGTTTATGCGCGGAGAAGGAAAAGGCTGGGTAACAGCAGAATACTCAATGATTCCACGTGCGACAGAGCAACGTACAATCAGAGAGTCAAGTAAAGGGAAAGTAACAGGGCGCACAATGGAAATCCAGCGTTTAATTGGACGAGCATTACGTGCGGTTGTTGATTTAGAAGCGCTTGGCGAAAGAACGGTTTGGATTGACTGTGATGTAATTCAAGCGGATGGCGGAACGAGAACAGCTTCTATTACAGGTGCTTATGTAGCGATGGTATTAGCTTTTGAAAAATTATTGCAAGCAGAAAAAGTATCTAAAATTCCGGTGAAAGATTATTTAGCGGCAACGTCAGTAGGTGTTGTTGAAGAACAAGGTGTTGTTTTAGATTTAAATTATGCTGAAGATTCTAAAGCAGACGTTGATATGAACGTTATTATGACTGGAAAAGGTCAGTTTGTTGAAGTGCAAGGAACTGGAGAAGAAGCGACGTTTAGCAGAGCTGAATTAAATGAATTACTTGATGCTGCTGAACAAGGGATTTTCCAACTTGTTGAAAAGCAAAAAGAAGCGTTAGGTGACATCGTATCTCATATAGAGTAGAGGTGGAAAATATGAAGCAAGTTGTTGTAGCGACGAAAAATCTTGGGAAAGTACGTGAGTTTGCTGAGTTATTTGAGAGATTTGACTTAGAAGTGAAATCTTTACACGATTTTCCTCATATTGAAGAAGTCGAAGAAACTGGTGAAACATTTGAAGAAAATGCAATTTTAAAGGCGGACAGTCTTAGTAGACAGTTGAATTCCATCGTAATTGCGGATGACTCTGGTCTTATTGTAGATGCCTTAAACGGGAAACCAGGTGTGTATTCAGCTCGTTTTGCTGGAGAGCCGAAAGATGATCAGGCGAATATAGATAAGGTGTTACAAGGGTTAACTGACGTCGATTTAGAAAAACGTACAGCTCGTTTTTACTGTGCGCTAGCAGTTGCTTTCCCTGAAGTGGATAAAGAGCCGGTTATTGTAAACGGAACGTGCGAAGGGAAAATTCTAGAACAGCGCCGCGGGGAAAATGGTTTCGGATACGATCCGATCTTTTATGTAGAAGAATATAAAAAAGCGATGGCTGAGCTAAGTTCGGATGAGAAAAACGCAATTAGTCACCGCGGACACGCGCTTCGTAAATTAGAAGAAAAAATCCCAGAATGGTTTTTAGAAGAATAAGGGAGAGAGATTGATGAAAGCTTTAATCGTAAGCGATAGTCATAGCTCTGTGAAGGAATTACAGCAGTTAAAAGAGAAGTACGAAGGGAAAGTAGATGTCATGATTCATTGTGGTGATTCAGAGCTAACACCTGCTCACGAAGAGCTGCAAGGTTTCCATGTTGTAAAAGGGAATTGTGATTATGCTAACTTTCAAGATGAAATTGTAACTGATGTAGATGGAATTCGCTTCTTAGTTGTACACGGTCATCGTCATAATGTGAAAATGACATTACAAACATTAGCATATCATGCAGAAGAAGTAGGAGCGCAGGTAGCATGCTTTGGACATTCTCATGTATTAGGGGCAGAATTACTTGATGGGATTTTATTTATTAATCCAGGAAGTATTTTGCTCCCGCGCTCTCGTGTAGAAAAGACATTCGCTTTATTAGAAATGGATGAAAATCATATAGAAGTTCGTTTTGAAACATTAGACGGACAGCTGGTGGAACAAGCAACTTTTAAAAGAGGATAATAAAAATTATCCTCTTTTAAAAAAGTGTTGACTTTATAAGTGGTTATGAATATAATAAATATTGTCGATAGGGCAACGGCGCTAACGAAGAAAAATGAAATAACATATGCGGGTGTAGTTTAGTGGTAAAACAAGAGCCTTCCAAGCTCTGGTCGAGAGTTCGATTCTCTTCACCCGCTCCATGTCCCAGTAGCTCAGCCGGATAGAGCATACGCCTTCTAAGCGTACGGTCGGGAGTTCGAATCTCTCCTGGGACGCTAACAAAACCTTGTTATCTTTTGATAACAAGGTTTTTTGTTTGTTTAAATTAGTTATTAATAAATTTTTCAAAGACAAAACCATAATCTTTCACATTATATTGTTTCTTCGTATCAACGAGCCAGTTAAAGGCGATCTCGTTCATCTCTTTAAATTGCTCTGCTAAATTTACTTGGGCGTTTGAAATACGGCTGAAAGCGTTAGATGCCATATCTAGACTTTTGTGTGCATACTGCAATGTAATATCGTTGTCGTATGAGATTTCTTCTATTTTAAGTAAAGCCTTATATAAATCTTTTAATTCTTCAATATGTTTTTTATGAACATCAATTGAGTAATGTTCATCTCCCATTTGAAACTTAATTTCTACATCTAAATCAATTGTTCCCGCAGTTTCAAGTGCTACGTTTTTAATTTGATATTTACTATAGCTAAAGCGGCGTAGTGTACGTTTTTTACTTGTTGCGCTTGTACCATCTAGGTGGATTAATCCTTTGTTTGTGAAACAATATTCATCTGATTTTGATTTAATTAGAAAATAAATTTTCTCCCCATCTTCATGCATCACGTAATCATCAGCATCAACTTTATCGTAATCTTTCGGTGTAATGACAGATCCTACATCGCTTAGTCCTAATACATCTGCAGCCATTTTTTTAAACATGTATAATCCCCCTTGTAAATTAAATTCTTAATTGTACAAAAATATATTAACACGATTTTAAATCAATTTTTGAAATCTTACAATTCTGTAAGGTAACTGTAAGGAAGTTCGATGGTAACAAATTACTAATCCTCTATAATGAAGATAACAACGATACATGAGGAGGAAGAGATGATGAAAGGATTAATTGTAACGGGTTTAACAGTAGCTTTTGGGTTTGTGGCGTATGAAAAGTTAACATATGTAATTGATGTTGTAAAACATTTAGTAGCGTAGAAAAAACTGCCATGAGAGGGAAAGGGAATGAGTGAATGAATGGAATGGTTATTTGGAATTATAGGTACTTGTAGTGTAGTTTTATTGTTCTTTGTCCCGAGTGGTATACTTAGTTCGACAACAAGTTTGTTCTTTTTGAGTTTGTTTGCTTGTACGATGCTTATTATTATGTTTTTAATGAAGCGAAGTAAACCAATCTTCTATTTTAGCATGATTGTTATGGCAATTATTGTTCTCCAAATTATTACCCTTGTTATATACCCCACAATTATAAAAGCTTTCCATTAATGATGAACCCTCTGCCGTCTGTTGCTGAGGGTTTTTGTTTGTGAAAAATGAATTTCATTTAAAAATTTGTTGCTTTTTCGTTATGAAAATAGAATATTCCTATATTTCAAATAAATAATTTTGGAATGTTGTGTTCTCATTACGCATTTGATATATTTACTTTGAAGATCATTAAAATCTAGAAAAAGAGGCGGACGTATGGATAAAAAAGAAAATACGGTCGTATTGTTTCCGCAACTATCAGAACGCTATATTGATAAAGGTTTTTTAGCGTTGAAAGAGCGGGAATTCGAAGATGCATTGCGCTGCTTTGAAATATTACGTCAGTATAATGCAGAAACGGAACAAACAGAATTAGCTTCCGTTATTTGTTTGCTAGAATTAAAACGTATGGAAGAAGCGAAAGAAAAATGTGAGCAGTTGCTTGAAACAGGAGCTGTATTATTTGGTGATATTCTTGAAACGTATGTAACTATTTTAGTTCAAACAAATGATTATGAAGGTGTCATTGAAACTGTTGAGGAAGTTTTGCAAACGAAAGATATAATTCCTGAGCAAAAGGAAAAATTGGCGCAGCTTGCTTTGTTTGCGCAAGGGATGCTGAATGAAGAAGATACACCGCTAGTGGATTCGAATTTTGAATTAGAAGAATTTACCGATGGGATTTTTGGAGAAAACTTTGGTCAAAAGCTAAGAGTGATCCAGAAACTTTCGTTAAAAGACCTGGATCTCGCACTTCCTACTTTAAAGAAATTTTTAATAGACGAAGATCAGCACCCGTATTTAAAAACTTCTATTTTGTATAAAATGGTAGAAAATCAAATAGAAGAAGAGATAGAAGTAGAGAAGTTTGGAAATACGATAAAGGTGATTCCAGCATTTATAGGTCATAATGAGGAGCAATCCGATAAAATTATACATAAATTCTCAAACCGATTAGAGCAAAATTATCCAGATATATTTAGTACGATGGTTACATACTGGAAAGAATTACAAATTAGCATTTTTCCGTTCCCTCTATTAATGGATAAAGTAGAAATTTGGGCTGCTGTCTTAGAGAGAATTGGAAGAAAGCGTTTCGGATTGGCTATTGATGAAGAAGAACTTATGACAGCATACAATATTGAGTTTGAGGAATTTCATATTGCCTATCAATGGTTACTGCGCATTGAAAGAGAAGGGTATTTGCCCGTATAATTATGAAAAAGAATCGTTCAGTTATTGAAACGAGCACATTCTATGTTATAATGTAAGGGTTGCAAAAGGCAGAAATCTGCCTGTTTGTAAGAGAAGAGGAGTATAATTCTCTTACTTAATATGTTTCATATTAGTCTCGAACAAAATATACCGTAGTTGTCTTTTAGACAATTAGTAGATTGGAACATTGTATCTGAAAGCTTTTTGCTAGAGGGTTATTTGTACATTTGTTATTTCAAGAAAGAGATAATAAAAATTTTAATCTATAGAGGTATGTGCATACATTATTATAGTTGGAGGGAAAGAATAAATGTCTACAAAATGGGAAAAATTAGAAGGTAACGTTGGCGTTTTAACAATCGAAGTTGATGCTAAAGAAGTAAATAACTCTATCGACGCTGCATTCAAAAAAGTAGTAAAAACAATTAATGTACCAGGTTTCCGTAAAGGAAAAATGCCTCGTCCATTATTCGAACAACGCTTTGGTATTGAATCTTTATACCAAGATGCTTTAGATATCATCTTACCAAAAGCATACGGTGAAGCAATCGATGAAGCTGGTATCTTCCCAGTTGCTCATCCTGAGATTGACATCGAGAAATTCGAAAAAGGCCAAAACTTAATTTTCACTGCAAAAGTTACTGTAAAACCTGAAGTTAAATTAGGTGATTACAAAGGTTTAGCAGTAGAAAAAGTTGAAACAACTGTAACTGACGAGGATGTAGAGAACGAAGTAAAAGCTTTACAAGAGCGTCAAGCTGAACTAGTTGTTAAAGAAGAAGGAACTGCTGCAGATGGTGATACAGCTGTAATCGACTTCGAAGGTTTCGTTGATGGCGAAGCATTTGAAGGCGGAAAAGGCGAAAACTATTCTCTTGCAATCGGTTCTGGTACTTTCATCCCAGGTTTCGAAGAGCAAGTAATTGGTCTTAAATCTGGTGATTCTAAAGAAGTTGAAGTATCATTCCCAGAAGAGTACCATGCTGCTGAATTAGCTGGTAAACCAGCAACATTCAAAGTAACAATTCACGAAATCAAAACAAAAGAACTTCCTGAGTTAAACGACGAGTTCGCTAAAGATGCTGACGAAGAAGTTGCAACTCTTGATGAATTAAAAACAAAACTTCGTACAAACTTAGAAGAAGGCAAAAAGCACGAAGCTGAGCACAAAGTACGTGACGAAGTAGTAGAATTAGCTGCTGCTAACGCTGAAATCGACATTCCAGAAGCTATGATCGACACTGAGTTAGATCGTATGGTTCGTGAATTCGAGCAACGTTTAAGCCAACAAGGTATGAACCTTGAGCTTTACTACCAATTCACAGGTACTGATGCTGACAAATTAAAAGAGCAAATGAAAGAGGATGCACAAAAACGTGTAAGAATCAATCTTGTTCTTGAAGCTATCATTGAAGCTGAAAACATCGAAGTTACTGAAGAAGAAGTAACTGCAGAAGTTGAAAAAATGGCTGAAATGTACGGTATGCCAGTAGACGCTATCAAGCAAGCTCTTGGAAGCGTAGACGCTTTATCTGAAGATCTTAAAGTGCGTAAAGCTGTAGACTTCTTAGTAGACAACGCTGCATAATAAAATAACAAGGCGCGATTTTAATCGTGCCTTGTTTTATAAATATAGAAATATATTTATAAAACTTTTCGATGAAGAAGGAAAAGTGCCTTTGTAAGTCGAATATACATATTTCAAAAGTTTTAAAATTTTTTTATTTGTACATAACTAGTCATATTATTTGTATTTCTCGCTACGTAGTGACATAATATGTATTTACATACGATACATTTATCGTGTACATACGAAGGCAAGAGGTTAGCACTTTGTAAGGGGTGTGAAAATATGTTTAAATTTAATGATGAAAAAGGTCAATTAAAATGTTCTTTCTGTGGTAAAACACAAACGCAAGTTCGAAAGTTAGTTGCAGGTCCAGGTGTTTACATTTGTGACGAGTGTATCGAGCTTTGTACTGAAATTGTACAAGAGGAGCTTGCGAAGGACGAAGAAGTAGAATTCAAAGATGTACCGAAACCGGTAGAAATTCGTGAAATCTTAGATGAGTATGTCATCGGACAAGATAACGCGAAAAAAGCACTAGCGGTAGCGGTATATAACCATTACAAACGCATTAATTCTAACAGCAAAATTGATGATGTAGAATTAGCGAAGAGTAATATTTCACTTATTGGGCCAACTGGTAGTGGTAAAACATTATTGGCACAAACATTAGCGCGTATTTTAAATGTTCCATTTGCAATCGCGGACGCAACATCTTTAACAGAAGCTGGATACGTTGGGGAAGATGTAGAAAACATCTTACTAAAACTAATTCAAGCGGCTGATTACGATGTAGAAAAAGCGGAAAAAGGAATTATTTATATTGATGAGATTGATAAAGTGGCACGTAAGTCTGAAAATCCATCAATTACACGTGATGTATCTGGTGAAGGTGTACAGCAGGCACTTCTGAAAATTTTAGAAGGTACTGTAGCAAGCGTTCCACCTCAAGGTGGTCGTAAGCACCCGCATCAAGAGTTTATTCAAATTGATACAACGAACATCCTATTCATTTGTGGTGGAGCGTTTGATGGCATCGAGCCTATTATTAAACGTCGCCTTGGTGAGAAAGTAATTGGATTTGGTGCTGAGAAGAAAAATGCTGATGTAAATGAGAAGCATGTTTTATCTCACGTTTTACCAGAGGATCTTTTAAGATTCGGTTTAATTCCGGAGTTTATCGGTCGTCTTCCAGTTATTGCGAACCTAGAGCCGCTTGATGAAGATGCTCTTGTAGATATTTTAACTAAACCGAAAAATGCACTTGTTAAGCAATTCCAAAAATTATTGGAGCTTGACGATGTTGAGTTAGAGTTTGAAGAAGGTGCACTAGTTGAGATTGCGAAAAAAGCAATTGAACGTAAAACAGGTGCTCGTGGACTTCGTTCTATTATTGAAGGCTTGATGCTTGATGTAATGTTCGAACTTCCATCTCGCAAAGATATCGAGAAGTGTATTCTTACGAAAGAAACAGTAGCTGATAATGAACCACCGAAATTGGTGTTACAAGACGGTACTGTACTTGATACAAAAACATCTGCATAATGCGAAGAAGAAACAGCAATTTTTATAATTGCTGTTTTTCTTTATGTTTAGCACTATTCCTCCCAGGAAATACTAAAAGGTAAAACATAGCGGGAGGAAATGAATTATGAGCTGGACAAATATATTTTTACTTGTTCAACTTGTTTTTGGCGTAATTGTCGGATTGTATTTTTGGCATTTACTTCGAAATCAGCGAACACAAAAAGTTTCAATTGATCGAGAATCGAAAAAAGAATTAGAGCAGCTTCGTAAAATGCGTGAGGTTTCTTTAACAGAGCCGCTTGCGGAAAAGGTACGTCCTACATCCTTTATAGACATTGTAGGGCAAGAAGACGGGATTAAGTCGTTAAAAGCGGCTCTTTGTGGTCCTAATCCGCAACATGTGATCATATACGGTCCGCCAGGTGTCGGAAAGACAGCGGCAGCACGCCTTGTATTAGAAGAAGCGAAACGAAATCCGAAATCTCCATTTCGTACAAATGCAACATTTATCGAACTTGATGCGACGACAGCTAGGTTTGATGAGCGTGGTATTGCGGATCCATTAATTGGTTCAGTGCATGATCCTATTTATCAAGGAGCAGGTGCAATGGGACAAGCGGGTATCCCGCAACCGAAAAAAGGAGCTGTAACAGATGCGCATGGTGGTATTTTGTTCATTGATGAGATTGGTGAATTACATCCAATTCAAATGAATAAAATGCTAAAGGTGTTAGAAGATCGGAAAGTATTTTTGGAAAGTGCGTATTATAGTGAAGAAAATTCGATGATTCCAACGTATATACATGATATTTTTCAAAAAGGTTTACCTGCAGATTTTCGCTTAGTTGGTGCAACGACACGTTCACCAGAGGAAATTCCTCCTGCAATTAGGTCGCGTTGTTTAGAAGTTTTCTTCCGTGAGTTAGATACAGAAGAAATTCAAAAAGTAGCGAAAAATGCAGCTGACAAAGTGGAGATGCAAGTAGGTGAGAACGGTATCGAAATGATTGGAATGTATGCAAGAAATGGGCGAGAAGCAATTAATCTCGTGCAAATTTCTGCTGGTATGGCGATAAATGAAGAACGACCTTTCATTAAAGATGAAGATATTGAGTGGGTTGTTCATTCTAGTCAGCTTACACCAAAGTACGAAAAACGTATTTATCCAATTCCGAGAATTGGTCTTGTGAACGGGCTTGCTGTATATGGGCCGAATACAGGTGCGTTATTAGAAATTGAGGTAACAGCTATTCCTGCGAAAGATAAAGGATCAGTAAATGTCACTGGAATTGTGGAAGAGGAAAGTATTGGAAATCAAACGAAATCAATCCGTCGTAAAAGTATGGCGAAAGGTTCTGTTGATAATGTGTTAACAGTACTTCGTTCTCTAGATGTGTTGCCGGAAGGGTATGATATACATATTAATTTTCCTGGTGGTATCCCGATTGATGGTCCTTCAGCAGGTATTGCTATGGCAACAGGTGTCTATTCAGCAGTGCATCGTACGTATGTGAATAATGAAGTAGCGATGACAGGTGAGATAAGTATCCACGGAGAAGTGAAGCCTATTGGTGGTGTGTACGCAAAAATAAAAGCTGCGAAAAAAGCGGGAGCTAAGAAAGTCATCATTCCGGCTGAAAACATGCAACCATTTTTGTATACAATAAAGGGAATTGAGATTATTCCTGTTCGCAAATTAAAAGAAGTATTTGAATTAACATTTATGCAGGAAAATATGCATCGTGAGCTTGATGCACATAATGATTTGGACGAAACAGATGCACAATCAATGTGAGAATATACAATAATAAAAATTTGCCAGACTTCGTTTAAGTTTGTATGCTTAAGCGGAGTCTTTTTTCTTTTCGTGAGGCACAAAAAAACAGGGGATTAACAATTGCGAAGAATCTCTGCAATTGCATCTAGATGTATTGTAATATAAAATAGTTGAACAGGAGTTTAATTTATTATGGAGGTGCTATGTCTAGTATGAATACGAATGAAAGAATTGTGCCCCTCCTACCATTAAGAGGCATTCTCGTATATCCAACGATGGTTCTGCATCTTGATGTAGGACGTGATAAATCGATACAAGCACTAGAGCAGGCGGCAATGGATGAAAATATCATCTTTTTAGCAATGCAAAAAGAAATGAATATCGACGATCCGAAAGAAGATGACATATATAGTGTAGGTACAGTGGCGAAAGTGAAGCAAATGTTAAAATTGCCGAACGGTACGCTTCGTGTCCTTGTAGAAGGTTTACATAGAGCAGAAGTAGTAGAGTTTATCGAAGAAGAAAATGTGGTACAAGTTTCTATTAGAACAGTAACTGAAGAAGTAGAAGATGATTTGGAAGAGAAGGCTCTTATGCGTACGTTACTGGAGCATTTCGAACAATATATTAAAGTTTCGAAAAAAGTTTCAAATGAAACATTTGCAACGGTAGCTGATGTAGAAGAACCGGGAAGACTAGCTGATTTAATTGCTTCTCACTTACCGATTAAAACGAAGCAGAAACAAGAGATTTTAGAGATTGTATCTGTGAAAGAGCGACTACATACACTTATTTCAATTATTCAAGATGAACAAGAGTTACTTAGCCTAGAAAAGAAAATTGGACAAAAAGTGAAACGTTCAATGGAGCGCACGCAAAAAGAATATTTCTTACGTGAGCAAATGAAGGCGATTCAAACTGAACTTGGTGATAAAGAAGGCAAGGGCGGGGAAGTTGAAGAACTTCGTGAGAAAATTGAACAGTCGGGAATGCCTGAAGAAACAATGAAGGCTGCACTGAAAGAATTAGATCGTTATGAAAAATTACCTGTAAGTTCTGCTGAGAGTGGTGTCATTCATAATTATATTGATTGGTTATTAGCTCTCCCATGGACAACAGCAACAGAGGATATGATTGACCTCACTCATTCGGAAGAAATTTTAAATAAAGATCATTACGGTCTTGAAAAAGTGAAAGAGCGAGTACTTGAATATTTAGCTGTACAGAAGTTAACGAATTCATTAAAAGGGCCAATTCTTTGTCTAGTAGGACCTCCTGGGGTTGGGAAAACTTCGTTAGCACGTTCTATTGCAACATCGTTAAACCGTAATTTTGTACGTGTTTCTCTTGGTGGTGTGCGTGATGAATCTGAAATTCGTGGTCACCGTCGTACATATGTAGGAGCGATGCCAGGACGTATTATTCAAGGTATGAAAAAGGCGAAAACAGTTAATCCAGTCTTCTTATTAGATGAGATTGATAAAATGTCTAACGATTTCAGGGGAGACCCATCAGCGGCGTTACTTGAAGTATTAGATCCAGAGCAAAACCATAACTTCAGTGATCATTACATTGAAGAGCCATATGATTTATCGAAAGTTATGTTCGTTGCAACTGCTAATACACTTGCAAGTGTTCCGGGCCCATTGCTTGACCGTATGGAAATCATTTCAATTGCTGGTTATACAGAACTTGAAAAGGTGCACATTGCTCGTGAGCATTTATTGCCGAAACAATTAAAAGAGCATGGCCTACGAAAAGGTAATTTGCAAGTACGTGATGAAGCGCTTCTTGAAATTATTCGTTATTATACACGCGAGGCTGGTGTTCGTACGTTAGAGCGTCAAATTGCAAAAGTTTGCCGTAAAGCAGCAAAAATTATCGTTACAGCAGAACGCAAGCGCATTGTTGTAACAGAGAAAAATATTGTTGATTTACTTGGTAAGCATATATTCCGTTATGGTCAAGCTGAAAAAACAGACCAAGTTGGTATGGCAACAGGTTTAGCTTACACAGCAGCGGGCGGCGATACACTTGCAATTGAAGTGTCTGTAGCGCCAGGAAAAGGGAAATTAATTTTAACAGGGAAACTTGGGGATGTTATGAAAGAATCCGCACAAGCCGCGTTTAGCTATATTCGTTCTCGTGCAGAAGAACTTCATATTGATCCGGATTTCCATGAGAAAAACGATATTCATATTCATGTTCCAGAAGGAGCAGTTCCAAAAGATGGACCATCAGCAGGTATTACGATGGCAACGGCACTTATTTCTGCACTAACAGGTATTCCTGTAAGTAAAGAAGTTGGTATGACAGGTGAAATTACACTTCGTGGTCGTGTATTACCGATTGGTGGTTTGAAAGAAAAAACATTAAGTGCTCACCGCGCGGGATTAACAAAAATTATTTTACCGGCGGAAAATGAGAAAGATTTAGATGATATTCCAGAGAGCGTAAAAGAAAACCTTACGTTTGTGCTTGCATCTCATTTAGACGAAGTATTGGAGCACGCATTAGTAGGAGTGAAACAATGAAAGTAACAAAAGCAGATATTGTAATTAGTGCCGTTAAACCGGAACAATATCCAGACAGTGATTTACCAGAAATTGCCTTAGCAGGTCGTTCTAATGTCGGGAAGTCTTCCTTTATTAATAAAATTTTAAATCGTAAAAAGTTAGTACGTATTTCTTCTAAACCAGGAAAAACGCAAACGCTGAACTTTTTCTTAATCAATGAAATGATGCATTTTGTTGACGTTCCAGGTTATGGATATGCGAAAGTATCTAAAACAGAGCGCGCGGCATGGGGCAGAATGATTGAAACTTACTTTACAACACGTACGCAACTAGACGCAGCTGTATTAGTAGTTGATTTACGTCACCAACCAACAAAAGATGACATTATGATGTATGATTTCTTAAAGCATTATGAAATCCCAACAATTATTATTGCAACGAAAGCCGATAAAATTCCGAAAGGGAAATGGCAAAAGCATTTAAAAGTTGTAAAAGAAACGCTTGCTGTTGAAATTGGCGATGAAATCGTTCTATTCTCTTCTGAAACAGGACTTGGAAAAGAAGAAGCATGGAAAGCAATTCATAAAATGACAAAAACAAAAAACGCGTGACGAATGTCGCGCGTTTTTTTATTTACTAAACTTTTAGCGTACGTTTAATGTAACTTCAATATTTCCTCTTGTTGCTTTAGAGTAAGGACATACACCGTGAGCGGCTTCTACAAGTTCTTGTGCTTCGGCATGAGAAACACCAGCAACATGTACGTCAAGTACAGCAGATAGTCCGAAACCACCATCTGTATCTTTACCGATAGAAACGTGTGCAGTCACTTCTGTACTTTCCACCTTCATACGTTTTGTACGAATTACAAGTTGCAATGCACTATCAAAGCAAGCTGCATAACCAGCTGCAAATAATTGTTCTGGATTTGTTGCTTCTCCGCCTGCGCCACCTAGTGCTTTTGGCATTTTTACATCAAGATTTAATATGCCATCATCTGAAACTACCTTACCGTTTCTTCCACCTGTTGCTGTTACTGAAGCAGTATATAATTTATCCATGTTTATTCCCCTTTTCTGTCATTAATTTTTTTCATTGTTTCAATTAATGTGTTTAATTGGATTAATAAAGAATGATATTCTTGCTCTGTAATTCCTAAATTTGTAGCCATCGTTGTTGGTAATGAACAAGCTATTTCTTTTAAATCTTTACCTTGTTCTGTTAATTCAATACAAACTTTTCGCTCGTCTTCTTTTGAACGAACACGTTGTACAAGTTTTAATGATTCCATACGTTTTAACATAGGTGTTAAAGTACCAGAATCTAAAAATAGACGTTCTCCAATTTCTTTTACTGTTAGTCCGTCTTGTTCCCAGAGTACGAGTAAAGTAATGTACTGGGGATACGTAATGCCCATTTCTTCTAAATAGGGGCGGTAAAAACGGGTAACCTCTCTAGAACAAGCGTAAATAGAAAAACAAAGTTGGTTATCTAGATGCAAAGGATTTTCTTTCATAGGCAACTCCTTGTATTTTTTAAATTGTGCACAATTTAATTTTGTAAAACCAATATAACGAAAAAGAAATACAATGTCAAATGCATTGCATCGAGAAAGTGAGTACTATATTTTGGAACAATCATACATATTTTCCTTCATGATGAAAGAAGATAGAAAAGATGATGTTATAATTAATATGGAATAGTTTCCATCACTTGATTATGAGGACTTTTTTTGGTAACGTACAAATAGAGTTATTATTTTATAATTATTATAAAGTAGAAAGTTCTTTATCAGTCTTACTGAAGCTCCTTTATTACATATGGAGAATAAATAAAAAATAATCAGTTGTTCACACGATTGTCAGATTCATAAGAGGAAAGTTGTATTATGATAGTAGATAAAGTGATAAAACGGGTGAAGGGGGACATGCTGCGTGCATATTCTTGTTGTTAGTGTAAATTATCGAACAGCCCCTGTAGAATTTCGTGAGAAACTCACATTTCAGGCAGCAGAGCTAGAGCAAGCAATGACTATATTACAAAACCAAAAGAGCGTGCTAGAAAATGTCATTGTATCAACTTGTAATCGCACTGAGATTTACGCTGTTGTCGATCAATTACACACGGGACGGTATTACATTAAGAAGTTTTTAGCTGATTGGTTTCAGCTTGAAATAGAAGAAGTCGCACCATACTTGTCTATTTTTGAACAAGATGGCGCAATAGATCATTTATTCCGCGTAACGTGCGGTTTGGATTCTATGGTTGTTGGAGAGACGCAAATTTTAGGTCAAATAAAAGATAGCTTTTTAGAAGCACAACAAGTAAAAGCGACAGGTACAATTTTTAATGAGTTGTTTAAGCAAGTGGTTACGTTAGCAAAACGTGCGCACTCAGAAACAACGATTGGTGAAAGTGCGATGTCTGTTAGTTATGCTGCTGTTGAGCTCGGAAAGAAAATATTTGGCGATTTAACAGATTGTCATGTACTTATTCTTGGTGCGGGTAAGATGGGTGAACTTGCACTGCAAAACTTATACGGAAGTGGAGCTCGTAAAGTAACGGTTATGAATAGGACGCTTACGAAAGCGGAAGTGATGGCTGAGAAATATATGGGACATGCAAAGCCTTTAAGTGAATTGCAATGTGCATTATTAGAAGCGGATATTTTAATTAGTTCAACGGGTGCATCAGAATATGTCATTACGAAAGAAATGATGACAAAAGTAGAGAGAATGCGCTCTGGTCGTCCGTTATTTATGGTTGATATTGCAGTACCACGTGATATTGATCCTGCGATTGATGAATTAGAAGGCTCTTTCTTATATGATATCGACGATCTGCAGGGTGTAGTTGAAGCAAACCGTGCTGAACGTTTAAAAGAAGCAGAGAAAATTCAATTTATGATTGAAGAGGAAATGGTTTTATTTAAAACTTGGTTAAGTACGCTTGGTGTTGTACCGTTAATATCAGCTCTTCGTGATAAAGCGCTAGCAATTCAAAGTGATACGATGGAAAGTCTTGAGCGAAAAATACCAAACCTTAGTGATCGTGAGAAAAAAGTAATTAGTAAACATACGAAAAGTATTATTAACCAATTGTTAAAGGACCCAATTTTAGTAGCTAAAGAATTAGCTGTTGAAGAGGGAGCCGGCGAAAAATTAGCTTTATTTGCGAAGATTTTTGATTTAGAAGTGGAAGAAGCGGGAAATACGGAAGAAGTAGAACATAAAAGAGCGTGGACACCATCCGTTCCATCTTTATAACTTGGAAGGATGATCGGATGAGTTTTTTAAATAACAGTATTATTTATCATATTGCAATTATTTTATATGCTTGTAGCATTAGTTTATATTTTATAGATTATTTTCAAAGTAACCGAAAGGCGAACCGCTTTGCTTTTTGGTTACTTTCGATTGTATGGGTTCTGCAGTCTATCTTTATGTTGCTTAGGGCTACAGATTCAGAAACGAATCCTATTTTAACTTTATTATCAGGGATTTATTTTTATGTTTGGTTATTGATTACGATGTCATTAGTCATTAATCGATTTATGCGTATTGACTTTTTAGTCTTTTTTACAAATGTTGTAGCATTTGGCGTAAGCGCTTTTTCTATTTTTACACCGCTCGGGAAGATGTCGCCAGTACTTGCAGAGCAATTAGTTTCAGAACTTGTATACGTGCATGTCGGTATGGCGATTATTTCTTATGCAACGTTTACTGTATCGTTTATTTTTTCTATTATGTATTTATTGCAATACCGACTATTAAAAAAGAAAAAGTGGAATGCGAGATTAAGAAGATTAGGAAATTTGCCGAAGCTTGAATCTATGTCTTACGGATTAAATTTATTTTCTGTTCCGTTTTTCTTATTAGCAATTATATTAGGATGCATATGGGGATATACAAAATTGGATAATTTCCATTGGTATGATACGAAAGTAATTGGGTCTTTTGTCGTTCTATTTGTATATTGCGTGGGCTTATATTTACGAGCGGCAGATGTGTTGCAAGGTAAGAAAATTGTGCAGTGGAATATCGGGGCATTTCTCGTAATGCTAGTTAACATTTTTCTATTAAGCAGTTTATCTAATTTCCACTTTTGGTATTTATAATGAGGAGAGAGAATTATGCGCAAAATTATTGTAGGTTCACGAAAGAGTAAACTAGCATTAACACAAACTAATTGGTTTATTGATCAATTAAAAGCGCTTGGTTTACCATATGAATTTGAAGTGAAAGAAATCGTCACAAAAGGTGATGTTATTTTAGATGTTACTCTTTCAAAAGTAGGCGGAAAAGGTTTATTTGTAAAGGAAATTGAACATGCGTTACTTACGAAAGAAATTGATATGGCTGTACATAGTATGAAAGATATGCCAGCTGTACTTCCAGATGGATTAACGATTGGTTGTACGCCAAAGCGCGTTGACCCTCGTGATGCTTTTATTTCTAAAAACGGAGAATCGTTTAAAGACTTAGCAGAAGGTGCGATCTTAGGAACGAGTAGTTTGAGACGTAGTGCACAACTACTAGCTGCGAGACCAGATTTACAAGTGAAATGGATTCGCGGGAATATCGATACACGCTTACGTAAGTTAAAAGATGAAGATTACGATGCAATTATTTTAGCGACAGCTGGATTACAGAGAATGGGCTGGGACGGAGAAGTTATTACAGAACATTTAGATGAAACGTTATGTGTACCAGCCGTAGGACAAGGTGCATTAGCGATTGAATGTCGTGAGGATGATACGGATTTACTTCAGTTGTTAGCGCATATTAATGATGCAGTAACAGAAAGAACAGTGGCTGCTGAACGAGTATTTCTTCATAAACTTGAAGGTGGATGCCAAGTTCCAATCGCTGGATATGCAACTCTTAAAGAAAATGATGCAATCGAATTAACAGCGCTTGTCGGTTCTATGGACGGTTCTGTTTTATTGAAAGAGATAGTAGTAGGTAATGATCCGAAGCAAGTTGGATTAGAGGCTGCGGACCGTTTAATTAAACAAGGAGCAAAAGAGCTCATCCTTGCTGCAAATAAGGAGCAACAATAAATATGAACGCTCTCGCTGGCAAAACAGTATTGATTACACGTGCCCAGCACCAAGCGAAACAAATGAGTGTAGCAGTGAAAGAAAGGAGCGGAATTCCATTGGAAATTCCGCTTTTGCGTATGGAAGGTACGTCTCATAGGCAAATTCAACATATAGCAGGGCAGCTACATTCGTATGACTGGGTTATTTTCACGAGTAAAAATGGTGTAGCTTTTTTTCTAGATAGTTTGAGAAAGAAGCTCCCCGGACCGATTAAAATTGCTGCGGTAGGCGTGAAAACAAAATTAGAGTTAGAAAAAAGGGGCTATCAAGTTCATTTTGTTCCGACCTCGTTTGTTGCAGAAACATTTGCCGAAGAGTTTCTAAAAGAATTAAGTGGAAACGAGCGTATTTTATTTCCGAAAGGGAATTTAGCAAGAGATGTAATCCCGGTTAAACTTAGGGAGTTTGGTGTTTTTCTAGATGAGTTAATTGTATATGGTACGAAGGTGAATGTAGAGAAAAAACAAGAACTTATAACAGCATTGAAATTAGGGGAAGTAAATATTATTACATTTACGAGCCCTTCAACTGTTGATAGTTTTGTTCGTTTACTTGAGGGTACAAACTGGAGAGAATGGACGGAAAAATGTACAATTGCTTGTATAGGGCCTATTACGGAAAAAGAGGCGAACCTCTATTTTCCACATGTTATTGTGCCAAAAGAGTACACTGTAGAAGCATTGCTGCAATGCATTTGTGAATCTATAAAATAAAAGAATGGGGATAGAAATCTATGAATTCTTTACAATTTAATCGTCATCGTCGTCTAAGACAAAGCGGGGGCATGCGTGCACTTGTGCGTGAAACATTTTTACATACAGAAGATTTTATTTACCCTATTTTTGTATTAGAAGGAGAAAATACTCGTAATGAAGTTCCTTCTATGCCAGGCGTATATCAAATGTCTTTAGATTTATTGCAAGCTGAAATGCAAGAGGTCGTTGATTTAGGTATTCGTTCTGTTATTGTATTTGGTTTACCTGCTGAAAAGGACGAAGTTGGATCATCGGCATATTGTGAGCATGGAATTGTACAGCGTGCAATTAAGCAAATTAAAGATGAGTTCCCAGAGCTAGTAGTAGTTGCAGATACATGTTTATGTCAATTTACAAGCCATGGTCATTGCGGTGTTATTGAAGATGGCGTTATTTTAAATGATGAGTCTCTTGCAGCTCTTGCAAAAACAGCTGTAAGTCAAGCGGAAGCAGGGGCGGACATTATTGCACCATCTAACATGATGGACGGATTCGTAACGGCGATTCGCCATGCATTAGATGAAAATGGTTTTGCGCACGTACCAGTTATGTCGTACGCTGTGAAATATTCATCAGCATTTTACGGACCGTTCCGTGATGCAGCACATGGTGCACCGCAGTTTGGTGACCGTAAAACATATCAAATGGATCCAGCGAACCGTATGGAAGCATTCCGTGAAGCAGAATCAGATGTAATGGAAGGGGCCGACTTCTTAATTGTAAAGCCAGCTCTTTCTTATCTAGATATCGTTCGTGATGTGAAAAATAACTTTAACTTACCAGTCGTTGCTTATAACGTAAGTGGTGAATATTCGATGATTAAAGCAGCGGCACAAAATGGTTGGATTAATGAAAAAGAAGTTGTACTTGAGAAATTAATTAGCATGAAACGCGCAGGAGCAGACTTGATTATTACGTATCATGCAAAAGATGCAGCAAGATGGTTACAAGAAGGAGGCGCTAAATAATGAAAAAATTTGATAAGTCGATTGCGGCGTTTGAAGAGGCTCAAAATTTAATGCCTGGAGGCGTAAACAGCCCTGTTCGTGCTTTTAAGTCTGTTGGTATGAATCCGCTGTTTATGGAGCGCGGAAAAGGCTCTAAAGTATATGATATCGATGGGAATGAATACATCGATTACGTATTATCGTGGGGACCTTTAATTCATGGTCATGCCAATGATCGTGTTGTTGAGGCTTTAAAAGCTGTTGCTGAAAAAGGAACAAGCTTTGGTGCACCAACAGAAATTGAAAATAAATTAGCGCAGCTTGTTATCGAGCGTGTACCATCAATTGAGATTGTGCGTATGGTTAACTCTGGAACAGAGGCGACAATGAGTGCACTACGTTTAGCTCGTGGTTACACTGGACGTAACAAAATTTTGAAATTCATTGGTTGTTATCACGGTCATGGTGATTCTTTATTGATTAAAGCAGGTTCGGGTGTAGCAACGCTAGGTTTACCAGATAGCCCTGGTGTACCAGAAGGTGTAGCGAAAAATACAATTACAGTAGCGTATAACGATTTAGAAAGTGTAAAATATGCTTTCGAACAATTCGGTGATGACATCGCTTGTATAATTGTAGAACCAGTGGCAGGGAATATGGGTGTTGTTCCTCCTCAACCAGGGTTTTTAGAAGGACTTCGTGAAGTGACAGAGCAAAACGGTGCACTGCTTATTTTTGATGAAGTAATGACAGGATTCCGTGTAGCTTATAACTGTGGACAAGGTTACTACGGTGTAACTCCTGACTTAACTTGTTTAGGTAAAGTAATCGGTGGTGGCTTGCCGGTAGGAGCATACGGTGGGAAGGCAGAGATTATGCGTCAAGTTGCACCAAGCGGACCGATTTACCAAGCTGGAACATTATCGGGTAATCCACTTGCAATGACAGCAGGTTATGAAACGTTAGTGCAGTTAACGCCAGAATCATATGTGGAATTTGAGCGTAAAGCAGAAATATTAGAGGCTGGACTACGTAAGGCAGCTGAAAAGCATAATATCCCGCATCATATTAATCGTGCAGGTTCTATGATTGGTATTTTCTTTACGGATGAGCAAGTTATTAATTATGATGCAGCAAAATCTTCAAACTTAGAATTCTTTGCAGCTTACTATCGTGAAATGGTAGAACAAGGTGTATTTTTACCACCTTCTCAATTTGAAGGTTTATTCTTATCAACAGCACATAGTGATGCAGATATTGAGGCGACAATTGCAGCGGCCGAAATTGCAATGTCAAAATTAAAAGCATAATTTCTTAGAGAAAATCGCTTTCCATTAGGGGAGCGATTTTTTTTATTCATAAAGTAGCCTTAGGGAACATAAATCTGTAATGACATATAGTTTGGGAGGGGGAAAAGAAGTGGCAACAGATCATTCATTACGATTTTCATTAAAAGAATCTGTTTGGTTCCAGAAGGGACAGGAAGTCGAAGAACTTTTGTCAATTTCGTTAGATCCAGACGTTGAGATAGAGGAGCTCGATCATGAAGTTATCGTGAGGGGGCAATTAGATTTAACGGGAGAGTACGTTGCAAGGCAAGATGATTCAGCTTATTCATTAAGAGAGCTATCACCAGCAAAGGCAATTGATTATGTAGAAACAAGGGGAGACGGGGTTAATGAGCTTGTCCATTCCTTTCCGCTCGAAATATCAATTCCAAGAAATCGAGTGAAAGTAATTGAAGAATTATATGTATCAATCGAGGAATTTGATTATGAATTAAAGGAAAATGGTTGCTTACAACTATTAGCGGATATATCTATTACAGGCTTATGTGATGAGGAAAGAACCGAGGATGAAGAGGAAGAGACGGTGTATGCTGAGTTGGAAGCTGATTCAGCTGAAGAGGATGAAAGTAGACCTGTGCTGCACGAAGAGGTACCAGTCTATAAAGAATCAGATGGATGGGAAGATTATGCATTTGAACCGTTTCAGCTAGAGGAAAGAAAAGAGCAAGAAATAGAAGAAGAGGCATTAGAAGAACATGAACTTGTGGAGCGTGAAGAGGAGCAAGAAAAGACGCCACAATTTGAATTGTTCGGGCGGAAAAATTTCAAGAAAGAAAAAGCGAAAAAGCAGGAAGAGCCAGAGGAAGAAGCATATTCACAGCGAGATGAAAATGCACTTTATTTAACGAAATTATTTACGAAAGAACCAGAAGAAGAATTTACGAAGTTAAGAATGTACTTCGTACAAGAAGGAGATACAATTGAATCGGTTGCAGAACGTTATGAAACGACTGTACAAAGCTTATATCGTGTAAATCAATCAGAAGATATATATTTAACTACAGGGCAAATTATATATATTCCTGTTTCAAAAGCAACAGTGAAATAAGTGAGTGAGTTTTTTCACTCACCTCTTTTCTTTTCCTAGAAGCTATGTTTTGAATAAGAAAGGGTTATTCGTATGGATATTGAATTACGAAATCGCTATGAACCCATTGTGAGGCAATATAGATTGGACACTCAGCATATGGAAGAGCACGGAAGTGTAATGAAAATTTATACGAATCAAGGTCCGTATGCGTTAAAGAAAATACAAGATAGAAAATTAGAGCGGAATAATTTTTTACACCATATTCAATATTTGAAGGAGAAAGGTTTTTCGAATTATGTACCTATCTATCACACGACGGACGGGAATTATGTTTTAAGTGATGGGGCGTATAGCTATTATTTAATGCCTTGGTTAGAACGTGCGGAAGGAAACGGCGAAGATAATGATCAATACCATAAGATGTTTCAAACGCTCGGGACGTTGCATCAAAAAACGGTGAAAGAGGAGACTTATACAGAAGAAGATTTAGAAAAACATTATACAAATATATCCGACCGTTGGGAAAATGATGGCGAGATATTAGAAGAGTTTCTCATAGAATCTGAAGCGAAGTGGTATATGTCTCCATTTGAATTACAATATTGTACGTATTATCACCACGTTATGAGAGCACGTGAGTTCGCAACGAAACAATTAAGTGAATGGCATGATGCAATGAAAGAAAAGGAAAAAACACGTACTACTTTCGTTCATGGAAATGTATCGCTTAATCACTTTTTATTTGATTATGAACGAAACGGTTATTTTATTAGCTTAGAAAAGTCTCAGTTTGCTACACCGGTACAGGATATCGTCAGCTTTTATTCAAGGTCTTTGAACACATATCCAATTGCGCGGAGCGACCGCTTTGAATGGTATCAAATGTATCAAAAAAATTTTCCATTTACGAAAGAGGAGCAGCTTCTTATGTTTGCGTATATGACGTACCCGTCGCATTTTATTCGGCAAATTCAGTCGTATACGAAAAGAAGAAAGAGTCGTAATGAAGAAAATGAGCTTCGCGGGGTGAAAATTCTGCAGCAATCGCATTGGCTCATTAGTAATACAGAATATTTCCTTTCGCAATTACAAGCTGCCCAGCAAGGGAACGGATAAAGAAGATAAGTAGGGAGAACCCTGCTTATCTTTTTTTATTAGTTCCATAAAGAGATAAAAGCCGTAGTTTCAAATTTATCTTGACGAATAAGGTTTCGTTTTTTACACTATTGTATATAATAATTAACAATCACATAAATGCATTGAAGGGGAAGAGTATAACATGAAACGTCTTCAGAGAGGGGAACCATTGGCTGGGAGGTTCTCTAGATAGTTATGTTAGAAGGTAGCCCTGGAGCATCTTTTCTGAACGGAATGATTCTTATTAGGAAAAGACGGATTTGTCCGTTATCAAATTAAGAGTATAAGCAAATTCTGAATTTGTTTGTAAATAAAGGTGGTACCGCGATGTCCCTCGTCCTTTTTTGGATGAGGGGCATTTTTTATTTTAAGGAGGGAAAATAATGTCAAACACGGAAAATAATTTACCAACTAAATATGATCATATGTCCGTTGAAGAAGGCCTTTACAAGTGGTGGCTTGAAGGCAAATATTTCGAAGCAACAGGAGATGAGAAGAAACAACCATATACAATTGTAATTCCACCTCCGAACGTAACTGGTAAGTTACACTTAGGTCACGCTTGGGATACGACGCTTCAAGATATTTTAACTCGTACAAAGCGTATGCAAGGTTACGATGTATTATGGCTTCCAGGAATGGATCATGCTGGTATCGCAACGCAAGCGAAAGTAGAAGGGAAACTTCGTGAAGAAGGTATTTCACGTTACGATCTTGGTCGTGAGAAATTCCTTGAAAAAGCTTGGGAATGGAAAGAAGAATACGCTTCTCACATTCGTCAACAATGGGGGAAAGTTGGTTTAGGACTAGACTATTCTCGTGAACGCTTCACATTAGACGAAGGTTTATCTAACGCTGTTAATAAAGTATTCGTTCAATTATATGAAAAAGACTTAATTTACCGCGGTGAGTATATCATTAACTGGGATCCAGCAACACGCACAGCTCTTTCTGATATTGAAGTAATTCATAAAGAAGTTCAAGGTGCATTCTACCATATGAACTATCCGCTAACAGACGGTTCTGGTCACATTCGCCTTGCAACTACTCGTCCAGAAACAATGCTTGGTGATACAGCGGTAGCAGTTCATCCAGAAGATGATCGCTACAAACATTTAATCGGAAAAACAGTTACACTTCCAATCGTAGGCCGAGAGATTCCGATTATTGCTGATGAATACGTAGAAAAAGACTTCGGAACAGGCGTTGTGAAAATTACACCAGCTCATGACCCGAATGACTTTGAAGTAGGTAACCGTCATGACTTACCACGTATTTTAGTAATGAACGAAGATGGAACGATGAACGAAAAAGCTGGTAAGTATAACGGTATGGATCGTTTCGAATGCCGTAAAGAGTTAGTGAAAGACTTACAAGAAGCTGGCGTATTAGTAGAAATCGAGCCTCATATGCACTCAGTAGGTCATAGTGAGCGTAGCGGTGCAGTTGTTGAGCCTTATTTATCAACACAATGGTTCGTAAAAATGGCTCCACTTGCAGAAAAAGCGGTAGAACTTCAACAAAAAGAAGAAGAAAAAGTAACGTTCGTACCAGAGCGTTTTGAAAACACATACTTACGCTGGATGGAAAACATTCATGACTGGTGTATTTCTCGTCAATTATGGTGGGGACACCGCATTCCAGCTTGGTATCATAAAGAAACTGGTGAAGTATACGTAGGTACAGAAGCGCCAGCAGATCTTGAAAACTGGAATCAAGATAATGACGTGCTTGATACATGGTTCAGTTCAGCATTATGGCCATTCTCAACACTTGGCTGGCCGAATGAAGATGCAGCAGACTTTAAAAAGTTCTATTCAACAGATGCTTTAGTAACTGGTTATGATATCATCTTCTTCTGGGTATCTCGTATGATTTTCCAAGGTTTAGAGTTTACAGGAGAGCGTCCATTTAAAGATGTATTAATTCACGGTTTAGTTCGTGATGAGCAAGGACGTAAAATGAGTAAATCTCTTGGTAACGGTATTGATCCGATGGATGTTATCGAGAAGTACGGTGCAGATGCGATGCGTTACTTCTTATCAACAGGAAGTGCACCAGGTCAAGATTTACGTTTCAGCATGGAAAAAGTAGAATCTACTTGGAACTTCATTAATAAAATTTGGAACGCATCACGTTTCGTATTAATGAACATGGATGACATGAAGTATGAAGAAATCGATTTAACTGGTGAAAAATCAGTTGCAGATAAGTGGATTTTAACTCGCTTAAACGAAACAATCGAAAGTGTAACACGTAACATGGATAAATATGAGTTCGGTGAAGCTGGTCGTTCATTATACAACTTCATTTGGGATGATTTCTGTGACTGGTACATTGAGATGGCGAAACTTCCACTATACGGTGAAGATGAAGCAGCTAAGAAAACAACTCGTTCGATTTTAGCTTACGTATTAGACCAAACAATGCGTCTATTACATCCATTCATGCCATTTGTAACAGAGAAAATTTGGCAGCATTTACCGCATGAAGGCGAGTCTATTACAGTAGCAGCATGGCCAACAGTTCGCGAAGATTTACAAGATAAAGAAGCGGCAGCAGAAATGCACCTTCTAGTTGATATCATTCGCTCTGTTCGTAACATCCGTGCGGAAGTAAATACGCCAATGAGCAAAAAAGTTCAAATGCAAATTAAAGCAAAAGACGAGGCAGTACTAGCCCAGCTTACGAAAAACAGCTCTTACATTGAGCGTTTCTGTAACCCAAGTGAACTAACAATTAAGATTGATTTACAAGCGCCAGAAAAAGCGATGACTGCAATCGTATCAGGTGCAGAGTTATTCTTACCGTTAGCTGATCTTATCAATCTTGATGAAGAGAAAGCGCGTCTTGAAAAAGAACTTGAGAAGTTCGGTAAAGAAGTAGAACGTGTACAGAAGAAACTTTCAAACCAAGGATTCGTAGCGAAAGCTCCTGCAGAAGTTATTGACGGAGAGCGTGCGAAAGAGCAAGATTATCTAGAAAAACGCGAAGCGGTTCGTCAACGTCTAGCGGATCTTGAGAAATAAAAATGTTTTTCAGAGACTCACTATATTGGTGAGTCTCTTTTCTTTGCGTATAATAGAAGTATGAAGGTTGTCTTTTGAAAGGGGAATAACACACGTGATACATACATACGAAGAAGCGATAAACTGGATTCATAGCCGATTGAAATTTGGGATAAAACCAGGGCTAGAAAGAATGCAATGGATGTTAGAAGAACTCGGAAATCCAGAGCGTCATATAAAATGTGTTCATCTAGCCGGCACAAATGGAAAAGGTTCAACTTTAACATACATGCGCTACATGTTAGAAGGTGCGAAATATAAAGTAGGATCGTTTACATCGCCTTACATAGAAACATTCAATGAACGTATTAGTGTAAACGGAATACCGATTGCAGATGAAGAGATTGCAGAACTTGTAAATATGGTAAAGCCAGTCGTTGAAAAATTAGATGAGACGGATTTAGGAGAAGCGACTGAGTTTGAAATTATTACAGTAATGGCAATTTATTATTTCGGTAAAGTTAATTTCTGTGATGTCGTTTTATTTGAAACGGGGCTTGGGGGAAGATTTGATTCTACAAATGTTATTCATCCGGTTCTCACGATTATTACGAATATCGGTCACGATCATATGCATATTTTAGGCAATACACTAGGAGAAATTGCATATGAAAAGGCAGGGATTATTAAGTCTGGTGTTCCAGTTATTACTGGTGTGAAAAATGAAGAAGCATTGCAAGTAATTCAAAAGGTTGCTAAGGAAAATCATGCAAGCTTATATGAACTTGGAAAACAGTTTACAACACTACATAAACATTCTAATAAAGATGGGGAACACTTTGATTTTGATTGTCCATTTGCCTCGTTTGAAAATGTTCGGATTTCAATGAAAGGTATTCACCAAGTAGGCAATGCAGCACTAGCGCTTATGGCAGTAATGTATTTAAAAACATATTTATCATTTTTAATTGATGAAGAGGAAATAAAAGTTGGCTTACAAGAAGCATACTGGATTGGTCGATTTGAAAAGTTACAAAGTAATCCAGATATTATAATAGATGGTGCTCATAATCCAGAAGGTATTGAAAGTCTTGTAAAAACAGTAGAGGCACATTATAAAAAGAAGAATGTAATAGTTTTATTTACTGCTCTTGGTGACAAACAGTTACATAACATGGTAGGGCAATTAGAAAAAGTTGCTGATGAAATAATATTTACGACGTTTGCCTTTGATCGTGCCATTTCTGCTGACAAGCTTGCATCGTATTCACAACAAGAGTCAAAATTAGTTTTTGAAGATTGGAAAGAGGCAATTGATACAAAGGTTGACATGATAGGAGAACATGATGTTTTAATCATAACAGGTTCTTTGTATTTCATTTCCGAAGTTAGAAAATATATTCGCGAGAAAAACTAGATAGTCTTTGCTATCTAGTTTTTTGTTCTACAAATGAAGTCAAATGCATACATATAAGATAATAATATAGGGTTATTTGACGAATTCCTCTGACAAATATCTCGTTTTTTTGTGAAATGAATATGATATGATGCGGACAATGACAAGAGGTGAGGTGTGAGTGTATGGACAAGCAATCACGAACGATCTCGGTGAAAGTAAATGGAACAGAGGCGAAGTATGAGGAAAAAAAGAAGGATGAGTTTGACTGGATGGTAGCAGAAAGTGAGAGACCGAAAAATGTCGTTCCGTTTCAAAAAGCGAAATCAGTATCTATGGAAAAATATCGAAAGAAGTGGAGCAATACAATAATCGCAATCGTTGCAACTGCAATAATTATTGGTACTGCATTTGGGATGGGTATGATTCATTTATTAACTGGACAAGGGACGACAGGAGAAGGTAAGGTAACGGCTTCGAAGCAGGCAGGTAATGAGGAACAAAAGGTGGGTGGAACGGCAGAACAAACACCAACACCGAAAGAGGAAAAACCAAAAGCACAGGTAGGAACGTCATTAGACCCAATGAAACTATTTTTCGTTCAAGGAGGGCTTTATTCCTCTGAAGAAAAAGGACAGGCTGCTATTGAAGAGTGGAAAAGTAATGGGGGCGTAGCTACTTTGAAACCGAGTGGTGATAAGTATGCGTTAGTTGTTGCTATTACGAGCGATGAACAGGCTGTTAATCAATTAATAGATCATTATAAGCAAGATGGTGTTTCAGTTTTGAAAAAAAATTGGGATATTACAGATAAAGCATTGCTCAAAAATGATAAAGAAGTAGGAATGTTTTTAGCGAAAGTGCAGCCATTATATACTCATTTAGCAAAATATGTGTCCAGCGTACAAACTAGTGGAAAAAGTAATCCAAAAGATATAGAAGCGATTCAAAAAGAGTGGAAAGCTATGGAAAAGGAAGGGAAGAGTATGAAGCGTGAAGATGCAAAGAAGCTTTATACGTATACGTCAATAGCGGTGCAAACGATTAAGGAAGGGAAGAGCGATAAGGAATCTATAGCTAAATTAAATCAAGTTATTATTGATGGATTACTTTCGTACGAAAAAATGGTTTCACAAAAAGTAAAATAATAAGATAATGATGAAGGGGAAAGAAGTACATATACTTCTTTCTTTTCTTTTGAATTTAGAGCAAAGTGCTTTCTGTATGGGCAGAATATAATCGTATTTAAAAAGAACTATTATTTTGTTTAGAGAAAATGATATTTTTAGAATTTGTGGGGAAACTATTCCTTTGATACGATTGATTTGAATTATTCTGCTTCATGCAAGAAGGGAAGGAGAAAATATGAGGAAAATTATTTTAGCTTCAGGATCACCTAGGAGGAAGGAACTGCTTGAATTAGCTGATGTGCCATTTGAAATCGTTGTTAGTGAAGTAGAAGAGACGATTGGTGCATATTCATCACCTTCTGATATTGTTATGTCGCTTGCTTTGCAAAAAGCATCTGCTGTGGCAGAAAATCATAGTGATCACGTTGTATTAGGTGCAGATACAATTGTTACATATGATTCACGTATTCTTGGAAAGCCGTCTAATGAGGCTGAGGCGAAAGAAATGCTACAATTATTATCAGGGAAAACACACGAAGTATACACAGGTGTTGCAATTATATCGAAAGAAAAAACGGTAACTTTTTATGAACGTACAGAAGTAACATTTTGGGGATTAACAGAAGAAGAAATAGACGTATACGTTGCATCGAAGGAACCACTTGATAAGGCAGGAAGCTATGGAATTCAAGGTAAAGGGTCTATTTTTGTTCAACATATTCAAGGGGACTACTACAGTGTAGTTGGCTTGCCAATTGCGCGTCTTGTCCGTGAATTAAAACAGTTTGATAGCGATGTAACCCATGCGTAAAATTGCATGGGGTTTTCTTTAGGAGAAATCGTAAAAAAAGGGGTGGAGAGATGAACGGTATTCGTGATGTTGTGAGAGAAGAACAGCCACGGGAGCGTTTATTGTTAGAAGGAGCAGGAAGTTTATCGAATCGAGAACTTCTTGCAGTTTTACTCAGAACGGGTTCTAAAGAAGAAACGGTGTTAACGTTATCAGATAATATTCTACATCATTTTGACGGCTTACGAATGTTAAAGGATGCAACGTTAGAAGAGATGATGAGCATTCATGGTGTTGGGGTTGCAAAGGCGTCGCAGCTTATGGCTGCTTTTGAATTAGGTAGAAGAATGGTACGTTTAGAATATCAAAATAGATATAGTATTCGAAGTCCAGAAGATTGTGCGAGTTATATGATGGAAGAGATGCGTTTTTTGCAACAGGAGCATTTTGTTTGTTTATATTTGAATACGAAAAATCAAGTTATACATAGGCAAACTATTTTTATTGGAAGTTTAAATACGTCGATTGTGCACCCAAGGGAAGTTTTTAAAGAAGCGTTCCGTCGGGCAGCAGCCTCTATTATATGTCTTCATAACCATCCCTCAGGAGATCCGGCGCCGAGCCGTGAAGATATTGAAGTTACAAAACGATTAGTAGAATGTGGTCGAATTATCGGAATTGAAGTACTTGATCATATCATAATAGGTGACCATAAATTCGTGAGTTTAAAGGAAAAAGGTCATATTTAAGACTATTCTTTTTACTTATTTTGTTTTATAATGTGATTTATGAGTTTTTTGTAGAAAATTATCTACAAAAAGGATGCAGATATAAAAAAACGTACTGTTTTTATAAATATAAAGTAAGAAAAATGAGTCCGTGAAAATAAGAAGGGAAGATAAATGATATGTTTGGATTTGGTGGATTTACTCGCGATCTTGGAATAGACTTAGGAACAGCGAACACGCTTGTATATGTGAAAGGGAAAGGTGTAGTTTTACGTGAACCTTCAGTAGTAGCATTACAAACTGATACGAAACAAATCGTTGCGGTAGGTAGCGATGCAAAACAAATGATTGGTCGTACACCAGGAAACGTAGTGGCACTTCGCCCTATGAAAGATGGTGTAATTGCTGATTACGAAACAACAGCAATAATGATGAAATACTACATTCAACAAGCTCAAAAATCAAATGGATTCTTCTCACGTAAACCATATGTAATGGTATGTGTACCATCTGGTATTACAGCTGTAGAAAGACGTGCAGTAATCGATGCGACTCGTCAAGCTGGTGCTCGTGATGCTTATCCAATCGAAGAGCCATTTGCAGCAGCAATTGGTGCAAACTTACCTGTTTGGGAGCCGACTGGTAGTATGGTTGTTGATATCGGTGGCGGTACAACAGAAGTTGCAATTATTTCTTTAGGTGGTATTGTAACAAGTCAATCAGTTCGTGTTGCTGGTGATGATATGGACGATTCAATCATTCAGTACATTAAGAAAAGCTACAACTTAATGATCGGTGAAAGAACAGCAGAAGCACTAAAATTAGAAATCGGTTCTGCAGGCGAGCCAGAAGGTATTGAGCCTATGGAAATTCGCGGTCGTGATTTAGTAAGTGGTTTACCGAAAACAGTACTAATTCAACCAGAAGAAATTGCAGATGCATTAAAAGATACAGTAGATGCAATTGTAGAATCAGTTAAAAATACGTTAGAAAAAACTCCACCTGAATTAGCAGCGGATATTATGGACCGCGGTATCGTATTAACGGGTGGCGGGGCATTACTACGTAACTTAGATAAAGTTATTAGTGAAGAAACAAATATGCCAGTTCTTGTTGCAGAGGATCCATTAGATTGCGTAGCAATTGGAACGGGTAAAGCATTAGACAATATCGACCTTTTCAAAACTGCTGCTCGATAATATTGCAAAATAAAAATCAATGAAATTAAGAGGGTGTGAACGTGCCACAGTTTTTCTTAAACAAAAGATTAATTGTTTTGTTAGTTAGTATTATTCTTCTCGTGGCATTGATTGGAATCTCATTGAAAGAACGGAACAGTTTATCATGGCCAGAGCAGTTTATAAAAGATACTGTCGGTGTTGTAGAACGTGTATTCCAAAAGCCAGCGAACTATGTTGCCGGATTCTTCGAGAACGTAGAAGATGTAAAGCGCACGTATGAAGAGAATAAAAAGCTGAAAGCAAAATTAGATTCTACCGCAGATTTATCTGCAGTAGTGAAAAATTTAGACGATGAGAATAAAAAACTACGAGAATTAACTGGTAAAGAAAAGTCCCGTGGTGATTATACGGAAGTACAAGCTAGTGTGGTTTCTCGTAATCCCGATAAATGGTACGATTTAGTTGGAATTGATAAAGGAGCACAGCAAGGGATCAAAAAAGATATGGCTGTTGTAACTCCGAAAGGTTTAGTTGGACGCGTAAAAAGTGTATCTCAGTTTACATCTTCAGTAGAGTTGTTAAGTTCGATGAGCCGAACAAACCGTGTTTCTGCTATTGTACAAGGACAAGAAAATATCTTTGGATTGATTGAAGGTTACGATAAAGAAAAACAACTACTTCTTTTCACAAAGATTAGCTCTGATGCAAAAGTAGAAAAAGATCAACTAGTTGTAACATCTGGACTTGGTGATATCTTCCCAAAAGGTCTTGCGATTGGGAAAATTGTTGATGTTCAGCCAGATCCATACGGTTTAACAAAAACAGCTTATGTAAAACCATCCGCTGATTTGAATGATGTAGAGCATATTATAGTTGCAAAACGTGATATGCCTACAGCGCCGTTAGAATAGGAGGGAGAGAAGAGATGATGACGATTTTAAAAAGAGCAGCTCTTCCTCTTTTGCTCCTTTTTGTTTTTTTATTTGAAAATATGTTCTCTACTGTTGTTCCAACAGACGTCTTTTGGAAAGGCAGTATAGCAGCACCGCATTTCTTTATAATTGTGTTATGTTTTATTACAGTGTACTATAGTCCGGTTCAAGGGATTTACTACGGACTATTATTTGGTTTCTTATTTGATACCGTATACACGGAACTTGTCGGTATATATATATTTGCTTATCCGATTTTAGCTTATTTAGTTTATAGTGTGATGAAAGTATTACAATTGAATTTATTTATTGTCGCTTCTATCGTACTGGCTGGCATTGCAGCATTAGAGTATTATGTGTATGGGTTTTTAACTTTGTTAGGACGTACTCACATGTCAGCATCTGTCTTTTTCACAGATCGTCTCCTTGCTACTTTATTGCTAAATGGAATTTTCTTATTAATAGTTTGTTTCCCACTGAGACGATATTTAGTGCGTCTTTCAAAAGCGATAGAAGAAAAAGAAAAAAGGATTTTCTAATTTTATGTCGAATTGAATCGGTGGGGTGAACTTTAGTGGAAGAAAAAAAGCAACAAAATGTAACGATAAAAGGGACAAAAGATGGAATAACACTTCATTTAGATGATTGCTGTTCATTCTCTGAGCTACTAAAAGAATTGGATGAAAAGCTTTCTACACATTACTATGAGAGTGACGGACGTTCTTTAATTGAAGTGCGTGTTAAAGTAGGAAATCGCTATTTAACAGAAGTACAACAAGAAGAGATTCGTACGTTAATTCGCAATAAGAAGAACCTTGTTGTAGAATCAATCGAAAGTGATGTTATAACAAAAGCAGAAGCAATAGCTTGGAAAGAAGAAACAGAAATTGTCCCTATTTCCAAAATTGTTCGCTCTGGACAAGTGTTACATGTAAAAGGCAATTTATTATTAATTGGAGATGTTAATCCAGGCGGAACGGTTATCGCTGGGGGGAATATTTTTGTCTTGGGATCATTAAGAGGAATTGCACATGCGGGGTATGATGGAGATTCAGAAGCTGTTATTGCTGCATCTAGTATGAACCCTATGCAACTCCGAATTAGTGATGTGACAATGCGGGCTCCGGAAGAGAAAGAAGACGGAGCAGAGGCGGCAGAATGTGCGTACATTAATGAGAATAATCACATTGTTGTCGATCGCCTGCAACTTCTCACTCATCTTAGACCTAATTTAACAAAGTTAGAAAGGGGAATTGTATAGCTGTGGGAGAGGCAATAGTAATTACATCTGGAAAAGGCGGAGTAGGTAAAACTACAACGTCTGCGAACATTGGTACAGCCCTTGCGTTATCTGGAAAAAAAGTGTGTTTAATTGATACAGATATCGGTTTACGCAATTTAGACGTAGTAATGGGGCTAGAAAATCGTATTGTATTTGATCTTGTTGATGTCGTTGAAGGGCGTTGTCGTTTACCTCAGGCTCTTATTAAAGATAAGCGTTTTGATGATCTTTATTTATTACCTGCAGCACAAACGAGCGATAAATCGGCGGTAACACCTGAACAAATGGATGAATTAATACAAGTATTACGTCAAGATTATGATTACATATTAATTGATTGTCCTGCGGGGATTGAGCAGGGGTTTAAAAATGCAGTAGCAGGTGCGGATAAAGCAATCGTTGTAACAACACCAGAAGTATCCTCAATGCGTGATGCGGATCGTATTATCGGGCTTTTAGAGAAAGAGGATATTGAACCACCGAAACTTGTCATTAACCGTGTGCGTAGTCATATGCTTCATGAACAGGATATGTTAGACGTTGATGAAATCGTACGTACACTGTCAATCGAGCTTCTTGGAGTTGTCGAGGATGATGATGAAGTTATTCGTGCTACGAATACAGGTGAACCTGTAGCGCTGCAACCTAGTGGGAAAGCAGCAATAGCTTATCGTAATATTGCAAGACGCTTGTTAGGTGAGAATGTACCATTACAAGCATTTGAACAAGAAAAAGTATCGGTATTTACAAAGATGAAAAATTTCTTTGGAATCCGTTAAAAGCACTTCGCATAAATGCGGAGTGCTTTCTTTTTTCTTCGCATGAATATCTTCCTTCTATAACTCATACATATGTACAAACTGTATATAACTGTTTCTATTTGAATAAGGCTAACGAAAGAAAGGAGACAGTATGAAGAATAGACGTGTGGAAGAAATTAAAAAGCGGATTGCGAAAAGGAAAGCAGAGCAAGAATTGCTAGAAGAAGAGCAGTATTTTGCGGGAGGAGATTTTGATAGCGAAACGGTCTTTATTGAAGAGGGGGAGAAGGAAATTCATCCTCTATTTCGAAAAGAAGTTTTTCTCTTCAAAGTTTTGCTATCAGCAATATTAGTTCTTTCGGTTGCTATTTTATTTAAGAACGCACCTTCTTCTTTTGATGGTACTAGAGCTGTTACAGAAAAAGTTATGCAAGAAGAATTTCAATTTGCTACTATATCGAAATGGTATGAAAATCAGTTTGGAAAACCTCTCGTTTTCTTTTCTCCAAATGAGAAAAAAGAAGAGGCAATTCAGCAAAAGGATTATGCGATTCCTGCCTCTGGAAAGGTGATGCAAGGATTTCAAAAAAACGGCCAGGGTGTATTTGTTCAAACGGCTACAAATGCAACGGTGGAGTCAGTAAATGAAGGTATAGTTGTTTTTGCGGGCAAGAAAGAGGAACTTGGAAATACAGTTCAAATTCAGCACGCTGATGGCACGGAGTCATGGTATGCAAATTTAAATGATATGTCAGTAAAATTATATGATTACGTTTCAAAGAAACAAAAAATTGGAATAGTGAGTAATGATGACAATAATAAAAATGGGAAATTTTATTTTGCAATAAAAAAGAATGAAAAATTTATTGATCCAATTCAGGTGATTTCATTTGATTAAATATAGGGATGTTTTCACGAAAATTTCTGTGCATCCGTTGTTTTGGGTTATTATTGTCATTGGTATTTTTACGGCGCGTTTTAAAGAGTTACTATTGTTATTTTGTATCGTTTTAGTTCATGAACTTGGGCATGCTTTTGCCGCAGCGTATTATAATTGGCGTATTAAACAAATTCAGCTTTTGCCGTTTGGTGGCGTAGTTGAGATGGAAGAACATGGGAATAAATCGTTAAAAGAAGAATTAATTGTCGTTATGGCGGGGCCAATTCAGCATATATGGATGATTGCGGTCGCTTACATTTTGTATAAAGCGGGCTGGGTAACTGACGATTTGTACCATTTCTTTGTATGGAATAATGTCATTATTTTAGGGTTTAATTTATTGCCTATTTGGCCACTTGATGGCGGAAAAGTATTATTTAATGTATTATCATATCGTTTTCCCTATTTACAAGCACATGAAAAGATGATGAAATTGTCATGTGTTTTTTTTAGTGTAATATTAGGATGGCAGTTACTTTGGAATAGTAATAACATTATGATGTGGGTATTACTCGTTTTTCTAGCGATTTCTTTATATCAAGAATGGAAACAAAGACGGTACGCATTTATGCGTTTTTTATTAGAGCGTTATTATGGGAATAAAAGAGATATTGAAAAAATAGCACCTATTGAGGTGAAAACGGAAGATCATTTATATACGATTTTCACAAAATTTCGCAGAGGATATAAACACTCTATTATCGTCCATGGAAAATATAAAGAGCATTACACATTGGACGAAAATGAATTGTTGTATGCGTATTTTGCTGAAAAACGAACAACCTCATCTGTTGAAGAATTAATTGGTTAGTGTTGACGACGACACTAACCTTTTATATTGTAAGGAAAAGAAATGAAAAGTGAGGAAAGAATTTTGAAGACGTTATATATTAACTACACTGGTTCGGAAAAGCGTGTTGTGATAGAAGAGAAACAAAAAATTGTAGAGCTTTTATGGAAACGGAATGAAGAGCAGGAGATTGTCGGACATATTTATGTCGGGCGTATCGTAAGAACAATTGCTGGAATGAACGCAGCCTTTGTAAATATCGGATTAGAAAAACATGCATATCTTTCATTTGATGATGTACCATCTTCATATCGCATACATGAAGGACAGGCGATACTTGTACAAGTTGTGAAAGAGGCAATTGATACGAAGGGGCCAAAATTAACGGCGAAGATAGAAGTTACCGGAAAATATGTCGTTTACATGCCCTATGATGACATGCGCGCTGTTTCTCGGAAAATAAAAAATAATAAAAGAAGACAACAGTTACTGGGAATTGAAGTAGAAGGAACAGGTGGATACATTTTCCGTTCTGCTTCTGAAAAAGGAACGATCGATGAAATACAAGCTGAAATGCAAGGGTTGCAGCAGTTATATGAAGAGTTAAAAAGAAAAGAAGATCAAGGGAAGGCGCCCTTACTACTTCATCAACCAGCGACGTTTTTAGATCGTGTATTTCAGGAGAACCCAATTGAAACAATTGAAAAAATAGTTGTAGATACGAGAAGTATAGTAAAAGAATTAGAAGAAAAAGTAGGGAAAGAAAGAGTATCCTTTTATAATGAAAAATCTTCGATGTTTAACCACTTTGGAATAGATCGTGAAATCGAGAAAGCACTTCAAAAAATTGTGTGGCTACCAAATGGTGCCTATCTAATTGTAGAACAAATGGAGACGATGACTGTAATTGATGTGAATACAGGTAAATTTACTGGAAAACAAAATTTACAAGATACCGTATTTCGCACAAATGAAATGGCTGCTGAAGAGATTGCTCGTCAATTAAGACTTCGTGATATTGGCGGGATGATATTAATTGATTTTATTAATATGAAAAGACGGGAAGATAAAGAGAAGGTAAGAGAGCGTTTAATGATAGCTTTACAAGATGATCGCACATATACAAGAGTGCTTGGGTTTACAGAGTTAGGTATTTTAGAGATGACGCGTAAGCGCAAGAAACATTCGTTACGTGACGTATTATTAGAAGAGTGTGCGCCTTGTAAAGCGACAGGTTACGTTATATCTAATGAAACAATTGCGTATGAGCTAGAGAGAGAGCTTATTACTTATGGTAATATAGAGGATGAAGCTGTATTGATTGGTGCTTCAAAAAAAGTACAAAAACATTTTTCACAAAAAGAATTACAAAAAAATATTCCATTTGAAATTTATTTCAAAGATGATATTATCGAAAAGTACGCTATTATCCGTTTTGGAAGTAAGAAAGAAATTGTAGAACGGAAAAAATAGTTAGCAGAACATTCATTGACAATAGTCAATGAGTCATGGTAATATTTTTATGTTATAGTTTATAGCACCTAAACTGCTATATGCTACAACCGCACAAGACAGGTTCCCTAAAGACATTTTATGTCTACCTCGTTTTTGGCGAGTCTTAGTAATTAAGAGGAGGTGCAAGTATGTACGCAATTATCGAAACAGGTGGAAAACAAATTAAAGTTGAAGCTGGTCAAGCAATCTACATTGAAAAATTAGATGTTGAAGCTGGTGAAACTGTTACTTTTGACAAAGTTCTTTTCGTTGGTGGCGAAAACGTGAAAGTTGGTAGCCCAGTTGTAGAGGGTGCAACAGTTACTGCGAAAGTTGAAAAACAAGGTCGCGCTAAGAAAATCATCGTTTTCAAATACAAAGCGAAAAAGAACAATCGTAAGAAACAAGGTCATCGTCAACCTTACACTAAGCTAGTAGTTGAAGCTATCAACGCTTAATTCTGGTTAAGATGATTAAGATTACGATAAGTCGCACGAAACTAGGAAGTATCCGATCATTTAAAATGACTGGACATGCCAATTATGCGCCACATGGACAAGATCTTGTCTGTGCTGGAACTACAGCGGTTGTGTTTGGTTCTATAAATGCAGTGGAAGAACTTTGTAATGTGCAGGCAACTATTGAACTCGGAAGTGATGGCGGATTCTTGACGTATGAATTGCCTAATGATTTAGACGTTCATACAGCAGAAAAAGCACAAATACTTTTAGAAGGATTGGTTGTTTCACTTAAGACGATTGAACTTGATTACGGAAAGTATATCCGTTTAATAGAAAAAGTGCAGGAGGTGTAACGTATGTTAAGATTAGATCTTCAGTTTTTCGCATCTAAGAAAGGTGTAGGTAGTACAAAGAACGGTCGTGACTCTCAGTCAAAACGTCTTGGTGCTAAACGCGCAGATGGTCAAACGGTTTCAGGTGGTTCAATTCTTTACCGTCAACGCGGTACAAAAATTTATCCAGGTGTTAACGTTGGTCGTGGTGGCGATGACACTTTATACGCGAAAGTTGACGGCGTAGTACGCTTTGAGCGTCTTGGTCGTGACCGCAAACAAGTGAGCGTATATCCTGTTGCTCAAGAAGCATAAGAACTCACGGAAAACTCTAACCTGAGTGCAGGTTAGAGTTTTTCTATATTAAGGGGTATCTAAATGAATGAAAAATGGACAATTATAGATGCGTTGAGCCACTCGAGACATGATTGGCTCAATCGTTTGCAGATGGTTAAAGGAAATCTTTCCCTTGGAAAAGTGGAAGAGATTCATAGGCTCATCGATCGTTTTGTCCAAGAAGCGAGACAAGAATCCAATCTGATGGGGCTATCAATGCCTTTATTTTCAGAGTGGATTTTAACATATAATTGGAAACAGCAACCGTGCTTATTGGAGTACGAAGTATTAGGGAAATTACATAACTTATCTCATCTAGATGAGACTGTATGTACATGGACGAATCAGTTTTTCTTAATGCTTCAGCATAGTTTAGACGTATATGTTGAAAATTATGTTTGTATCACAATTGAAAGTGACGCGGAGAATGCTCGTTTCTTTTTTGATTTTCGTGGAAAGCTAACGAATGTAGAAGAACTACAAACGTGGCTTGCGAACGAAAACAATAAATGGTATTCCATTTCTTATACAGTACGAGACGAAGAAGTCTCAGTTATATTACAACTAATCGAAAAAAGTGTGGTGAAATAATGTTTGTAGATCAGGTCAAGATATATGTAAAAGGCGGCGACGGTGGTAACGGAATGGTTGCGTATCGTCGTGAGAAGTATGTACCTAAAGGTGGCCCAGCAGGTGGCGACGGTGGTAAAGGTGCAGATGTTGTTTTTGTTGTTGAGGAAGGCTTACGTACATTAATGGACTTCCGCTACCAACGTCATTTCAAAGCTGATCGCGGTCAGCACGGAATGAGTAAAGGTCAGCACGGTCGTAAATCTGAAGATTTAATCGTAAAGGTTCCACCAGGAACAATAGTGAAAGATGAAAAAACAGGTGAAATTCTTGCCGATTTAGTAACGCATGAACAAACAGCTGTAATCGCAAGAGGTGGCCGTGGTGGCCGTGGTAATTCACGTTTCGCAACAGCGACGAACCCAGCGCCAGAAATCGCTGAGAACGGGGAACCAGGTCAAGAACGTGATGTCACGCTAGAACTTAAAGTGCTAGCAGATGTTGGACTTGTTGGATTCCCAAGTGTAGGTAAATCTACATTATTATCTGTTGTATCATCAGCGCGTCCGAAAATTGCAGAATATCACTTTACAACAATCGTTCCGAATCTTGGTGTTGTTGAAACTGGTGATAACCGCAGCTTCGTTATGGCTGACCTTCCTGGACTAATTGAAGGCGCACACTCCGGCGTTGGACTTGGACACCAATTCTTACGTCATATCGAACGTACACGTGTAATCGTACACGTTATCGATATGTCTGGTTTAGAAGGACGTGAGCCATATGAAGATTATGTCACAATCAATAATGAACTAAAAGAATACAATATGCGTTTAACTGAGCGTCCACAAGTTGTTGTTGCAAACAAAATGGATATGCCAGATGCAGAAGAAAACTTACAAGCATTTAAAGAGAAATTGGGAGACGAAGTGAAAATTTTCCCAATCTCAGCTGTAACGAAACAAGGTGTTCGTGACTTACTATTTGAAGTAGCGAACTTATTAGAAACAACACCAGAATTCCCAATGTACGATGATGTAGAAGAATCTGAAGCAAGTGTAATGTACAAATTTGAATCTGAATCTAATTTTGAAATTACACGCGAAAGTGATGGCACATTTGTTATTTCTGGTTATGACATTGAGAAAACATTCAAGATGACAGACTTCTCACGTGATGAATCTGTACGCCGATTTGCTCGTCAAATGCGTGGAATGGGTATTGATGAAGCCCTTCGTGCACGTGGTGCAACAGACGGAGATATTGTGAAAATTCTTGAATATCAATTTGAATTTATCGATTAAGACTGCCGAAATATGGCGGTCTTTTTTTTTCGTTATTTGAGTCCAGTAAAAACCCAATTCATATAGGAGAACCATAAGTCGATATAGGAAAAAATCCCCATTGATTAAAGTTTCAATTTATAATAGAAAAAGGAGTGATTTTAGAAGAATATTTTATGGGGAGAAAAGGAATATGTATAAAATATTAATTGTAGAAGATGATGAAAAAATTGCAGAGATATTAGAGGAGCATTTAGAAAGGTATGGATATCAATCTTTCAGAGTGAGCGATTTACGGCATATAAAAGATGAGTTTGTAAAAGTAAGTCCTCATCTTGTGTTACTTGATATTAATTTACCATACTTTGATGGCTTCTATTGGTGCCGCCAAATCCGCACTGTATCGAATGCGCCGATTATTTTTGTTTCTGCAAGAACAGGGGAAATGGATCAAGTAATGGCGATTGAAAATGGCGGAGATGATTACATTACGAAGCCATTCCATTTAGATATCGTAATGGCAAAGGTGAAAAGTGCACTCCGCCGCGGGTATGGTGAGTATGCTTTGGCCGCGGAAAGTGACTGCTTAGGTGTTAATGGATTGTTATTATTCCCATCACAGCACACGGTAGAGTGGAAAGGTCAACAAACGGAACTTACAAAAAATGAGTTTTATTTATTAGAATGTTTAATGAAACAAGCAAATCAATACGCGACACGTGAAGAGTTGTTAGAGGCTTTATGGGATGAAGTAGCTTTTGTTGATGATAATACATTAACCGTGAATGTAAAGCGTGTAAGGAAGAAACTTGAGGAGTTAGGCATTAAAAATGCAATTGTCACAAAGCGTGGGTACGGTTATGCTCTTCTTACTGAGTGGGGCGAAGGGCATGAAGGTTAAAAATTACCTCATAGACCGCTTTTCTTTAATTATTACTTATATTGTAAGCCTTTGTTTATTTGGACTCGTATTGCAGCTGCAAAGCCTTTTAGAAAAGCGTGCGCTGGACTGGAGTACATGGTTATACGGACTTTTATTAGGGACAGTTGTGTTTAGTGTATACCTTATTTACGATTACCGAAAACGAAGTGTGTTTTTAAAGAGGATAGAACAGTATATTGCCGGTGGACATACATTACATGACTCTTTACTTATTGATACTTCTTATACAGCAGAGCAAGAACTGGTCGTTGAAGCGTTTACGCTATTAAGGCAGCAATATATGAATGAGGTTCATAAGCAGCATGCAAAAGAGCAACAGCAAATGATTTTTATGAACCAGTGGATCCATCAAATGAAAACACCAGTATCCGTTATTGAATTATTGTTACAGAAATATGGTAAGGAACACCGTGAAGCAAGGGGAACGATTGAAAGTATTCGTGAAGAAAATAACCGTATTTTAAATGGGTTAGATTTAGCGTTACATATGGCAAGGTTAGATCAATTTTCGAAAGACTATAAAGTAGAAGTAGTAAATGTTATAGAGGTCATTCGAGATATTATTAATGAAAATCGGAAGTCGTTCATTCAATCTTCTGTATTTCCGAAAATGATGTTTGAAGAAGAGACTTGTATGATTGCGTCTGATAGAAAGTGGCTTAGTATCGCGATGAGCCAAATTGTTGTGAATGCAATTAAGTATACAAAAATTTCAGAAGCAGAGAAAAAAGAAATTCAATTTCAAATTGAAGAGAAAGATCAAAAGGTGTTATTACATATTAAGGACAATGGAATTGGTATTCCTGAGCAAGATGTAAAGCGTATATTTGATCCGTTCTTTACGGGAATAAACGGCCGTAAAACAAGGGAAGCGACAGGTATGGGTTTATATATTACGAAGGAAATCTGCGATAATTTACATCATGGAGTGTATGTACAATCAACTGAAGGGGAAGGAACAACAGTTACGTTCCAATTTGCAAAAGATGAAGAATATCATACATTAATGAGAAAAATGACAAAACTGTAAGATAACAAAACGTTTTGTAAGGGAAATCACTCGTTTCTTTTTCTTATTTTTCTTATAGTAAATGTAAGAAGAAAACACGTAGGGGGATTAGAAATGAGTGTTCTTGAAGTAAAAGGGTTAACAAAGGTGTACCAATCAAAAGGTTCAGTAGCGACGACTGCTTTAAATGATATAAATTTTAAAATTGAAGAAGGTGAGTTTGTAGGGATTATGGGGCCTTCAGGAAGCGGAAAAACAACGCTTTTAAATTTATTAGCAACAATTGATAAGCAAACTTCAGGTCATGTGCTTGTAAATGGTGAAGAAATTAATCAAATGCGTGCTGCAAAATTGGCGGAATTTCGCCGTACACATTTAGGATTCATTTTCCAAGATTTCAACTTACTTGATACATTATCGATTAAAGAAAATATTATTTTGCCGCTTGTAATGGCGAAGAAATCTGTAAAAGAAATTGATGCGAAAGTACTTGAAATTGCGAGGTTTTTAAACATCGAAGAAATTTTAAATAAAAAAGTATACGAGGTATCAGGTGGACAACAACAACGTGCAGCAGCTGCAAGGGCGATTATTCATGAACCAACATTAATTTTAGCGGATGAGCCAACAGGCAACTTAGATTCTAAGTCAGCGAAATCATTAATGGGAGCACTTCAAGATTTGCATGAGCAAAAGAAAGTAACGATTGCAATGGTAACACATGATCCAGTAGCCGCTAGTTATTGCGAACGTATCCTTTTCATACGTGATGGAGAGATTTTTTCAGAAATACATAAAGGAAGAACGAAGCAAGCCTTTTTCCAAGAAATTTTAGACGTACTTGCGATGCTAGGAGGAGAATATCATGAACTTTCGCCAGCTCGCGCTTAATAACGTAAAAGGAAATTGGCGTAATTATAAAGCGTTTCTTATTAGTAGTTGTTTATCGATTGTCGTATTTTTCATGTATGCTTCCTTCATTTATCATCCAGATGTCGTAAGCGGTAATATTAGTATGAAGACGATGATTACAAAAGGGTTAGAATCGATGAATTATATTGTAGTCATCTTCTCAGCACTCTTTATTTTATATGCGAATTCAACGTTTTTACGAGCAAGAAAAAAAGAATTTGGCTTATTAACGTTAATAGGTGGAACGAAGTCTCAACTTGGCCGAATGATTATATTAGAGCAACTGATGTTAGGGAGTATTGCCATTGTAGTAGGTATTGGGATTGGAATGCTTTGTTCAAAACTTTTCTTCCAAGCACTCAGTGTCTTACTAAAAATTGATAAAACACTGCCGCTTGTGTGGAATGGAAAAGTAGTTCTTATTACAGTTGGTATATACTTTGTCCTCTTTTTAATACTATCATTGTTTAGTGTTTGGACAGTAGGCCGCTTGCAAATTATTGATTTATTAAGAGAGGCAAGAAAACAAAAAGTAGAACCTTTTGCATTTACATGGTTAGGGGTAGTTGGTATAGGCTGTATTATTGCTGCATATGTGCTTAGCTTCCAAGTGACATTTATGAATTTTATAATGCTGTTTTTACCGATTGTAGGGCTGACAATAGGCGGAACGTATTTACTGTTTACGCAAGGTAGTACAGTCGTATTAAAAGCACTGCAAAAAAGAAAACAATCTTTTTATACGTATCCAAATATGTTCGTATTTAGCAATCTTATTTACAAAATGAAAGATAATGCTCGTTTTCTATTTGTAATTTCTATCATTACGGCGGTTGTTTCTTCAGCAGTTGGTACACTGTACGTGTTCTTTGAGGATATGAGTTATAAAACAGTGGCTAGTGCTCCGCATGCTATTTCGTATGAAGAAAAGGGGGTAAATACGCATAACATCATCAGTGAAGGGAAAGCACAAGAACTAATAAAAAAACACGGATTTGAAGAAGCGCGAAAAGTAACGTATGTAAAACTTCCTGCAACTCAAAAGGTAACGATGTTTAACGGTGAACATGAGATGCCGTTAGGGATTATCTCTGAAAAGGAATATAATAAAGAAGCGCGTAAACAGAACGTGCCAGAAGTGCAAAATAAGCCGGGAAGTGCAACGATGGTTGTAGTTGATATGATGAATGATATTGTCAAGCCGGATCTTACGAAGCCATTTGAATTTAAATTGAACGGACAAAAACAGTCTATTAAGCTAAATGATCCAGTATCAAAGTCTGTTTTTAATGATGATGGCTATTTGATTGTGAATGATGAGGATTTTGTGAAATATTCACAGCTCGTAGCAGATGAAGAAAAGACAAAATATTATGGATATTATATTGAAGATTGGAAAGGAACAGAAAATCTTGTACTAGACTTAAAGAAAGAAATTGCACAAGAACAACAACAGAATTTCCACAATTCTATCCTTACGTATAAAGCGATAAAGGAGCAAGGAGCAATTACAATGTTCATCGGCTTCTTCGTAGCAGTACTGTTCTTCTTCTTTGCGTGTAGCATGACATACTTTAAATGGTTTAATGATAAAGAACAAGATCGTATTCAATTTAAGTCATTAAAAAGAATTGGTATGACAGATAAGGAAATTCGTAAAATTGCAATTCGTCAAATGGGCGTTATCTTCTTTATCCCAATCTTAATCGGTACAATTCATAGTGGATTTGCTCTTCATACGTTAGGGAAAATGCTTTATATCGATTTATGGAAATCAGGTGCGATTGTAATTGGAGCATATATTTTAGCTTCTGCCATTTACTTTATGATCGCGCAAAGAGGATATTTAAAACACGTAAAAAGCTAGGGAAACCTCTAGCTTTTTACGTGTGTAGTAAGTTACAGGAGGACGATAGATGAACATTCAGCAACTGGCGCTGCAAAATATAAAGGGGAATTGGCGTAATTATAAAGTGTTTTTCTTAAGTAGTTGTTTTGCGATATTTGCTTCTTTTGCATACATGTCTGTCATTGTACATCCGTATATGCAAGAGACGATGTGGTATCAAAATGTACGCTGGGGACTTATCATATGTAACGTTATAATTATTTCTTTTTTCGTCATATTTATTTTGTATTCTACTTCTATTTTTATAGAAGCACGTAAGAAAGAATTAGGATTATATATGTTAATGGGAGCGACGAAGTCTAACGTAATAGGGGTGATTATGACCGAGCAAATATTGATCGGGATTTTCGCAAATATTTTCGGTATCGGGCTTGGTATGATCTTTTTAAAACTCTTTTTTATGGTGTTTAGCATGTTACTTCGCCTTCCGAAAGAACTTCCTGTTATATTTGACATGAGAGCGATTGGTGTAACGTTTGTTACATATATGGTCGTCTTTATTGTCTTATCTTTTATAAGTGCTTTACGTATATGGAATATAAAAATCATCCGGTTATTGAAAGAATTTCGAACAGATAAACGGGAGAGGAAAACATCAAAGTGGCTTTGTTTATTCGGTTTTGCTTGTTTAGTGGGTGGATATGCGTTAGCACTACAAGTGACGATGCAAACGATAGCATTATACTTTTTCCCTGTGTCTATACTTATCTTTTTTGGAACGTATTTTTCTTTTACACATGGTGTTAGCCAATTGTTAGAAGTGATAAAACGAAATAAAAAGATTATGTATACATATCCGTATTTATTTATAGTGAATCAATTGTCACATCGAATGAAGGAAAATAGTCGCTTTTTCTTTCTGTTGTCTATGGCAACAACGTTTGTCGTTACGGCGACAGGTATGGTGTTCTTATATTTTTCTAGCATGCAAGATATGTGGCGTGGCGGAGGAGTACACTCGTTTTCGTACATAGAAAAAGGTACTTCTACTCATGAAGTTTTTGAGGAAGGTGCGGTTGAAAAATTACTGCATCAATATGGATATGATGATTTTCAATCTATGAGTTTTGTTGGAGTGTATGCATCTTTTCAGTCTAATAAGGGAGAAATAGAAGTGGCACCGCTTATAAGGGAAAGTGAATACAATCAAGAGGCAAGAAAACAAAAACAAAAAATGTATCATCCTAAAAAAGGAACAGTTACACTTGTCTATTATAATAAACGCAATTATCCAAATGTATATAATCGAAAAGAGATTCAATTGCAAGTAATGAATCAAGCGTATCCATTCGCATTTAACGGTCAGAAAGAAGGGGTACAATTTAACCATCACCCTTCATACATTAATGGTCTGTTTTTTGTCATGAATGATGAAGATTTTAACAGTATAGCAAATACAATTCCAGATTCTGAAAAAATGATATATAGAGGTTATACATTACCAAATATCGAGAATACGAAGGGATTAAACGAAGATTTACGGAAACATATGAAACAAAATATAAATGATGCGTTTCGAAGTAATATGGAGTTATATGTGAATATGAAAGAAGGCGGCGACATTACTCTATTTGTAGGCTCATTCATTAGTATATTATTCTTTCTCACTTCATGTAGTATCGTATATTTTAAATGGTTTCATAATATTGCATCGGATCGAAAGCAGTACGGAGCACTATCTAAACTTGGAATGACGAAGGAAGAAGTATGGAAAATTTCTCGTTGGCAATTATGTATGTTATTTTTTGCGCCTATTATAGTAGGAAGTATGCATAGTGCAGTTGCGTTATATACGTTTCATAATACTTTCTTTATGGACGGTTCATTAAGAAAAGTGGGCTTGTTCATTCTGTTTTATATTTCTGCATGTATCATCTATTTCTTCTTCGCTCAAAGAGAATATAGAAAACATATAGACTAGTGAAGACTAGTCTTTTTTTAATATTCGAAATTTACATAGAAGAATATTAAAAATTATGGTATAACAGTAAGAAAACGAAAAAGAGGGGAAAAGACGATGATTCGAGTAGGATATTTAGGACCAGAGGCAACATTTACAAATATGGCGGTGAGTCGTTTTTTTCCGGAAGCAGAGCATGTGCCGTACCGAACGATTCCAGATTGTATTGATGCAGCCGCAAATGAAAACGTAGATTTCGCAGTTGTGCCGTTAGAGAACGCCATAGAAGGTTCAGTTAATATAACGGTTGATTATCTCGTACATGAGCAGCCACTTTCCATTGTAGGAGAAATTACAGTGCCAATTCAGCAACATTTACTCGTACACCCGCAGTACGAAGGAGTGTGGAAAGAAGTATACGCTGTACATTCTCATCCGCATGCCATTGCACAGTGCCATAAATTTTTAAATGAGGAATTAAAAGGCGTAACAGTTCGAGATATGACATCAACAAGCGCTGCTGCGCAATATGTGAAAGAACATCCTGAAGAAAAAGTTGCCGCCATTGCAAATGAAGCAGCGGCAGAAAAATACGGATTAACAATTGTAAGGCGTGATATTCATACGCATAAAAACAATCATACACGTTTCCTTGTTCTCCATAAGAAAAAGAAAGCAGTACTCCCAAATAACGGAGAAAACCGAGGAGAGAAAACGACGCTTATGATAACGTTACCTGCTGATTACGCAGGGGCACTATATCAAGTGTTATCAGCTTTCGCATGGAGAAAATTAAACTTATCCAAAATTGAATCGCGCCCGATGAAAACAGGCCTTGGAAATTACTTTTTCTTAATCGACGTCGACAAAGCATACGATGATGTATTATTGCCAGGCGTAACAATGGAACTTGAAGCACTCGGGTTTTCTGTTACTGTGCTGGGGAGTTATTCTTCTTATTGGTTGTAAGGGGAGTGTTTGTCGTATTTTGTAGTTAAGTCGATATAATTTCGGTCGCTAGTATACCGTATGATAGATAAATAGAGTCCCACCTATAAAAGGTGGGATTTATTATTTTAACTTCGAAAGACGATCCTCTAACTGACCACGCCAAATCTCGGCTAGTTCTTGTACAGCAAGAACCTTCTCAATGCCATCTTTATCTTTCCTATTATGAAAATAAATTTCGTTAGAGAACAAAACAGATACATTGTTTGATGGACGCTCTAGTAATGTAATTTTAGAATCTTTACGCACAGTACCTTCTTGAAGAACGCGGCATAAGTAGCCAGTATATCCAGTTGCTACAATGCGTGGTAAAATGCCAGGAATACCGACACGTTTTGAAATTGTGCTACAAGGTACGCGAGCTTGTGTTACTTGAATGATTGCTTCGCCTAGTTGATATGTATCTCCGATGCAAACATCACGCTCTAACATATTTGTTACGGTAATGTTTTCGCCAAATGTGGAAGCTGGAAGTGTAGTTTGAAATTCCTCTTCCCATAGTGCGTAATGCTCGTGTGGGTACACACAAACTGCGCGATCAGGTCCCCCGTGGTGTTTTAAATCCGCTACATCATCACCACGGAATCCGTCTTTTGAGAGGAAGGCCTCTTCTGTAGGATCTTTACATATACCTGTTATCATTTCTTTATCTTCGCCATATTTCATTTGTTTCGGTTTACCGGTGCTAAAGTGAACGAGTTCAATTCCCATATTTGACCTCCTTTACAATTGATTACAATATTATATCATTTACAAAATAAAAGCACAGAGAATGATAAAAAACTCTGTGCTTTACATTAATAAACGAGAAATCCAGCGCGGTCTAGTGCCTCACAGGCAGCATCTAATTTCTCTTTAGAATCTGCTTCGATTGTATGTAAGTGAATACCATCTGTTAGTTGCGAAAGATAGGAAGCGTTTGTGTTTTCGATTTTTTGTAAATATTGCTCTACATCGAAGCGATTACTTACCATAATCGATGCTGTTAAGTCGCCGTATACAGGATGCTCAACTTTTACGTCTTTAATTGTAACGCCGTGGTCAACTAACATAGTAAGTTCTTGACGTACTTCTGCCGGTTTATGTTGGCATACGATTACGCGTTCAAAAGCTTGTTGTCTTGTTTGTGGCTTTAAATATAAATACCCTTGTGCAGTCGCAATAATTGGTTCATTTCGTGCTTTTAGTAAGGAAATGTCTTGCACGATAACTTGCCTACTTACGTTTGTCTTTTTAGATAGTTCATTCCCTGATAACGGTTCATTTGCAGCAAGAAGCCACTGGAGGATGAGTTGTCGTCTTTCTTCGCCTAAAATCTTTTTTTGATCATTTTGTTTCATTATGATTTAACACCTCTATAAAATTGATTTCCAATTGTGTGTAGTGCATGAATAGTTGTATCAATTTGTTCTTTCGTTGTGTGATGTCCGAAAGAAAAGCGGACATATTGTTTTGCCTCTTCATACGTTTTTCCAATTGCAAGCATTGTTTTTGAAGGGTCTTGTTTACCGACTTGGCAAGCACTTCCAGTTGAAATGGCTATACCATGACGGTTACATTCTAACATTGTATACTGACCTTCTATTCCTTTTATTGTAACCCCAATAATATGTGGTAAACAAGAAGTAGAATGTCCTTTCACTTCAATTTCTAGAGGAAGTGTTTGTAATTGCTCTAAAAAATAAGATCGTAATTGTTTAAAACGAAAGCTCTCTTCCTTTTGATTCTTTAATATATGCTCTGCGGCTGTTAAAAAAGCAGCGATTCCAGGAACGTTCACTGTACCAGGGCGAAAGCCTTTTTCATGAGAAGTTCCCGGAAATACTTGTTCCCAGCGAACTTGCGGATTTATATAACAAGCTCCAACTCCTTTTGGTCCGTATATTTTATGGGCTGAAACAGAGAGACTATCAATCTCCATCGCTTTAACGTCTATTGGAAGTTTACCAAACGTTTGAACACAATCCGAATGAAATAAAACATTATATTTTTTTAAAAGTGCTCCGATCTCTGCAATGTTTTGAACGGTCCCGATTTCAGGGTTTCCGTGCTGTATACTTGCTAGAGCAGTATCTTCTGTAATAGCTGCTTCTAAATCTACTAAATGAATTATCCCACTTTTATCAACAGGAATCTCAGTAATAGTATAACCTTGCGATTGTAAGGATTGAAAATAACTTCGAATCGATGCGTGTTCCATAGGTGTCGTAATAATGTGCTTCCCATTTCTGGCATTTAGAAGGGATTGAATCGCAAGGTAGTTAGATTCTGAACCGCCGCTTGTAAAGAATACACCTTGTTCCTTACCTCCAATCATTTCTGCAAATGTTTCTCTACAAACTTGTAATAAAGATGATGCACTTCCGCCGATATCGTGTAAACTTTGTTCATTTCCGAAATATGTTTTTGCCGCTGCTATATATGTTTCTAAAGCTTCTTCGCTCATAGGTGTTGTCGCTGCATAATCTAGATATATCATCATGTGATTTCCTCTCTTCAGTAAGAGTGACATTTGTTTTCGTTTTTAGAATGGTAGTGAAAATAAGAATTGTAAAAAAACTCTTGTCATTATTTTAAAACTATGTAAATATAGGTGTCAAGACAGTTGAAAAGTGTAAAGTAGGAGGCAACAATTATGCCAAGTGCAGATGTCTTGATTATCGGAAGCGGCGTTGCAGCGCTTCGTGTTGCGAAAGAGCTTTGTCACGAAAAGAATGTGATAATTATCACAAAAAAAACAGGACGTAATAATAATACACATTTAGCTCAAGGAGGAATTGCAGCAGCAGTTGCTACATATGACGATCCGAGTGGGCATTTTGAAGATACATTAGTGGCAGGTTGCCATTATAACAACGAAGAAGCAGTTCGTTATTTAGTTGAAGAGGGACCGAAAGAAATAAGTAAGCTTATTACGAATGGAATGAAATTTGATGGGGATGAAAAAGGGATCCACCTTGGTAAAGAAGGGGCGCATCGAAAACGGCGCATTTTACATGCCGGAGGAGATGCAACTGGTAAAAATCTATTAGAGCATTTAATACAAGAAGTAGTTCCGAACGTTACTGTCGTTGAGCATGAAATGGTGCTCGATTTTATTATAGAAAATAATAAATGCATAGGAGCTTTAACGCGAAATAGTGAAGGGAAGCTGAAGCGTTACTATGCTGATAATACGGTGTTAGCATCAGGAGGGATAGGTGGTTTGTACGCCTTTACATCGAATGATGAGACAATTACAGGCGATGGACTTGCGATGATATATCGAGCTGGGGGGGAACTTGTTGATTTAGAATTTGTACAATTTCATCCGACGATGTTATACGTGGACGGGCGATGTTGTGGTCTCGTTTCTGAAGCAGTCCGTGGTGAAGGAGCTGTCCTTATAAATGGAAAAGGACAGCGTTTTATGATGGATATACATCCCGGGAAAGATCTCGCACCGCGTGATGTAGTGGCAAGGGCTATTCATGAACAACTTCTTGCAGGTGAAAAAGTGTACTTAAACATCGAAACCATTCAAAACTTTGAACAACGTTTTCCGACCGTCTCATCATTATGTAAAAAGAATGGTATTGATTTAAAAGAAAATTCTATTCCGGTCGTACCGGGCGCTCATTTTCATATGGGCGGCGTGAAGACGAATTGTGACGGAGAGACGTCCATTTCAAACTTATATGCGGTCGGTGAAGTGGCTTGTAATGGAGTTCATGGTGCGAATAGATTGGCGAGTAATTCATTATTAGAAGGTCTTGTGTTTGGAAGACGAATAGGAAAACACATTTTAGCTAAGCCAGCAGAGGAAAGAAAAAATGTGCCGGAAGAGAGAGGGAAAAGTTTTATAGCTCTTAATGATTTACCGTTGAAAGAAGAAATACAAGAATGCATGATGAAATATGTTGGGATTGTGCGAACTGAGAAAAATTTATCATATGCTCAGAGATGGTTTAGTAGGTACGGTGTGCGAAATATGATCTTGCAATATGATGCACTTACAAATGAAGAGATAACGCTTATTAATATGTTAACAGTTTGTGAGCTTATAACAGTATCAGCTTTGCAAAGAGAAGACAGTATTGGTGGTCATTATCGCATTGATTATCCAGAAAGAAATAGCGTGAAAAAAGAGATTATCCGAGTGAGAAGAAAACTACAACTTGTTTAATAAGGGGAAGAGGGGTTTTATGAATACGTTAAAAGTTAAGGAAGCATTAAATCGATTTTTTCTAGAAGATATAGGAGAAAGAGATGTAACATCTCAGCTTATCTTTCCCGATAATGCACTTGCGAAAGGAACGTTTCTTGTAAAGGATACAGGAGTATTTGCAGGGTGCTTAGTAATTGAAGAAGGATTTAAATTAATTGATCAGAGAATTGAAGTTGAACTTCATAAAAAAGATGGGGATCTTGTAGAAAAAGGCGAAATAATTGCAACCGTGCAAGGCCCAATCGCATCATTATTAACGGCAGAGCGCGTTATATTAAACGTTATTCAGCGTATGAGCGGGATAGCGACGATGACACGTAAGGCGGTTTTTGCTTTAGATAGCAGTCATACACGCATTTGTGATACGAGAAAAACGATGCCAGGACTACGTATGTTTGATAAATATGCTGTAGTATGCGGGGGCGGGTTTAACCACAGATTCGGTTTATATGATGGTGTCATGATTAAAGACAATCATATTGCTTTTGCTGGCTCGATTACAAAAGCTGTTACATCGGTGAAAGAAAGATTGGGACATATGGTGAAAGTAGAAGTCGAAACAGAGACAGAGGCGCAAGTGAGAGAAGCGATAGAGGCCGGCGCAGATGTTATTATGTTCGATAATCGTACGCCAGAAGAGATTCGTGAGTTTTCAAAAATTGTACCAAGTGCCATCGTTACGGAGGCTTCAGGTGGTATTACAATTGAAGATTTATCAAAATACGGAAAAACAGGGGTAGATTATATTTCACTTGGAGCGTTAACACATTCAGTGAAAGCACTTGATATTAGTTTTAATATTGAGGCCTAATGAGAGTGGTTTAGAGGGGGAGAATCATAAATGGGTATTTTAGAGAAAGTTCAGCCAATCGAAGTAATGTTACCAGAGCGTTATCAAATGATGTCTACATTAGAGATGGAAGAGCGTGTTCGCGAAATTAAAGAAAAAATGGGTGAATTGCTATTTATTCCAGGACATCATTATCAAAAAGATGAAGTGGTGCAATTTTCAGATGCAGCAGGGGACTCACTGCAACTCGCGCAAGTTGCAGCGAATAATAAAGAGGCAAAATATATTGTGTTTTGTGGTGTGCACTTTATGGCAGAAACGGCAGATATGTTAACGACAGATGATCAAATTGTCATCTTACCAGATATGCGTGCCGGCTGTTCTATGGCAGATATGGCAGATATTGAACAAACAGAAAGAGCGTGGAAAGAGCTCGCGAAATTATTTGGGGATACGATGATCCCATTAACGTATGTAAATTCAACAGCTGCGATCAAAGCGTTTTGTGGTCGTAATGGAGGGGCAACAGTAACCTCTTCTAATGCAAAACAAATGGTGTCTTGGGCGTTTACACAAAAAGAGCGTCTCGTCTTTTTACCAGACCAACATTTAGGAAGAAATACAGCGTATGATTTAGGTATTCCGTTAGAAAAAATGGCAGTGTGGAACCCGCATACAGATTCATTAGAGTACGATGGAGATATAGAAGAAATTCAAGTGATTTTATGGAAAGGCCATTGTTCTGTTCATCAAAACTTCACTGTGAAAAATATTGAAAATGTGCGGGAAAATCATCCGGATATGAATATTATTGTTCACCCTGAATGTTGTTATGAAGTGGTTGCTGCTTCTGATTATGCAGGATCAACGAAATATATTATTGATATGATTGAAGCAGCTCCGGCGGGAAGTAAGTGGGCGATTGGTACAGAGATGAATTTAGTGAACCGAATTATTCAGCAACATCCAGATAAAGAAATTATTTCGCTAAATCCGTTTATGTGTCCTTGCTTAACGATGAACCGAATTGACTTACCTCACCTGTTATGGGCACTTGAGAACATAGAAAGAGGAGAACAAATTAACGTTATTCGTGTAGAGAAACAAGTAACAGAAGAGGCAGTTCTTGCATTAAATCGTATGTTAGAGCGCGTTTAAAGCAGCGGGATTTCCGTTGCTTTTTTTTGTACATATAATCATAACAAGGATGAAATAGGCATACATTGTGTTGAGGAAATCATTGCGGTTTTTCTATGCTTATTCCACTTCGAATCATATTGAAAATAGAAGAAGTGATAAAAGTAAAAGAAGTTAATGTTGTTTAGAAAGTGTTACTTCAAAGTGTTTTTACTTATAGATAAGTTATACAGGAGGGGGAAAATTTGAAAATTCATATCGTGCAAAAAGGAGAGACCCTTTGGAAAATTGCAAAAAAGTACGGAGTGGATTTTGAAACGCTAAAAAAAACAAATACACAGCTTAGCAATCCAGACCTAATTATGCCAGGGATGAAAATTAAAGTGCCATCGCATAGCGTTCATGTGAAACAACAAACTGGATCGGGTTCAGCGCCCCCGAAACAATATGTAAAAGAGGTGCAGCAAAAAGAGTTTGCATCAACACCAACGCCACTTGCAATAGAAGATGAAGATGAGATCACGTATCAATCAACACCTATTACACAACAACCAGCTATGCAACAAACGCAAAAAGAAATGCAGATAAAACCGCAAAAAGAAATGCAGATAAAACCGCAAAAAGAAATACAGGTGAAGCCGCAAAAGGAAGTGCAAGTGAAGCCACAAAAAGAAGTGCAAAAAGAAATTCCGATTCAAAAAGAGAAGCCAGTTGAAAAGCCGCCTGTCATTCAAAAACCACCTGTTGTAGAGAAAGTAGAAAAACTAAAACCTACTACAAAAGAAAATACTAAATTTTCTATCAATGTATTACCGCAGCCGCCGCAACCACCAATTAAAGCGAAAAAAGAATATAAAATTTCAGACGTAATAAAAAAGGGAAGCGAGTTAATTGCTCCTCAAATTAATAAAATGAAACCTAACAATGTCATTTCTCCGCAAACGAAAAAAGACAATATAGGAAACATAGTGTCACCGCAAGTGAAAAAAGACAATATAGGGAATATAGTGTCACCGCAAGTGAAGAAAGAGAATGTAGGGAATATAGTCTCACCGCAAGTGAAAAAAGAAAATGTAGGGAATATAGTGTCGCCGCAAGTGAAGAAAGAGAATGTAGGGAATATAGTGTCGCCGCAAGTGAAGAAAGAAAATGTAGGGAATATAGTGTCGCCGCAAGTGAAAAAAGAAAATGTAGGGAATATAGTGTCGCCGCAAGTGAAAAAAGAAAATGTAGGAAGCATAGTCTCGCCACAAGTGAAGAAAGAAAATATAGGAAGCATAGTCTCACCAAACGTATCAAAAGAAAGTGTTATTATCCCGCAAGTAATACCGCCTAATATTCAAGTGCCGAATATAATGCCAATAATGGATAACAATCAACCACCAAATATAATGCCAATAATGGATAACAATCAAATGCCAAATATGATGCCAATAATGGATAACAATCAAATGCCAAATATAATGCCGATAATGGATAACAACCAAATGCCAAATATGATGCCAATAATGGATAACAACCAAATGCCAAATATGATGCCAATAATGGATAATAACCAAATGCCAAATATAATGCCGATAATGGATAACAACCAAATGCCAAATATAATGCCGATAATGGATAACAACCAAATGCCAAACATGATGCCGATAATGGATAACAACCAAATGCCAAACATGATGCCGATAATGGATAACAACCAAATATCAAATATGATGCCGATAATGGATAACAACCAAATGCCAAATATGATGCCGATAATGGATAACAACCAAATGCCAAATATGATGCCGATAATGGATAACAACCAAATGCCAAATATGATGCCGATAATGGATAACAACCAAATGCCAAACATGATGCCGATAATGGATAACAATCAAATGCCGAACATGATGCCAATAATGGATAACAATCAAATGCCGAACATGATGCCAATAATGGATAACAATCAAATGCCAAACATGATGCCAATAATGGATAACAATCAAATGCCAAACATGATGCCATATCAACAGCCAATGATGCCGCCATATCCGCAGTATCAGCAACAAAATCCATACAATCAAATGCCGTATCAACAAATGGCACCGCAATATACTTCTATGCCAAATCCAAATATGATGCCAATGGATAATAATATGCCACCACTCGTACAAGGGGAAGAAGATTGTGGATGCGGAGGAGAGAGTAGGTTATATAGTCCGCAACCGGGTGGACCACAATACGCCAATCCTTTATATTATCAACCGACTCAGCCAGCATATGCACCGCAGCCAGGAACGATGTATTATCAGCCGGACCCACCAAATGTATTTGGTGAACCAGTTTCAGAAGAAGAGGATGAAGAGGAAGTTTAAAAAAGGTGGGGTTATTCCCACCTTTTTTGTATTCATGATAGTCAGGAATATGGTGAATTTACATTAAGTGCTAGAAAATTCCTAGTGAAATATTAACAGTGTAAAAACCCTCTCTGTTACTCATCATAAGGGGGAGCTTTTCGAAAGAGAAGTTCATTCTAACAGAGGGGGTTTTTGTATTGAATACGAAAGTAAAAGTTATTGCTGCTTCTTTGTTAGTTACCAGTGCATTAGCTGCATGTGGTACACCGAAAGATAATAATGCGATGGATGGACGTAACCACAATTACGAGCGTACATCTTATAATGATACACACCAGTATCGTGATAATGTAGCGCGTAACGATCGTTCTACAGATTATGTAACATATAGAAACGGTCGTAACGATACAGGATATAATAATTATTACCGTGATGTAAATTACAATGGGCAAATTGCTAATCCACATCCAACTCGTAATATTACAATGAACAATTCATACATTAACAATGATGGTAAAACTGCGGAGAAAATTACGAATCGTGTGAAACGTATGAATAACGTAGACCGAGTTTCTACAGTTGTATATGGAAACGATGTAGCGATTGCGGTAAAACCGCGTAATACAGCGACGAATGAAACAGCGATGGCGAACGAAATTCGTCAAGCTGTTGTGAATGAGGTTGGAAATAGAAACGTATATGTTTCTGTAAGAAATGACATGTTTACTCGTGTCGATGCAATGAGTACGCGTTTACGTAACGGCACAGCTACAAACGATTTTAATCGTGACATAACAAATATGTTCCGAGACATTCGTTACGGTCTGACTGGTACTATGCGATAACAAAATAAAGAGGAAGGGCTAGCCCTTCCTCTTTATTCATCGTCGTCTTGTAAACGGCGTTTTTTTATAAAATAACTAACGGAGTAAGACGCTAAAAAGCATATGAAGAGAATACCACCTGTTAAAATAGCTTCAAATAGAGGTCTTTCTGGACTGAAAATGATATAAATAATAGCCATGATAATTCCTACAATAAGAGAGCGTAAAATAATTTTGTAATAAGGAGTTAACTTTATTTCATTTTCGCTTTCTTCTACATCGATAGAAACGCTTAACTGTAAATAACTGAGTACAATACTTGTAAGAATAAATAATAACCACAATGGAGATTTCGTAATTTGATCCATTCCTTCTGTGAATCCGATATAGCCTAAAATTCCGATTATACCAATTGATTGAAAAAGAAAGGCAATACGTATGTTTTTTAACGTTTGAAGTATGAGGCGTTCATCTTTAATTTTTTTCAAGGCATTCATCCCCTGTTTATATTTATAGTATTAATTGTAACGTATACATTACATTAATCAATTTATAATTTACATAAATTTCAATTGGTTGAAAGAGGAAGAAAAATATATTTAGAAATATATTGCGCTTCTACCTTGTTAATGTTATATTAGCAAAGCGATGAGCTAATTTACGTAAGTCGAGAGATATGCTTAAGTGCTAAACACGCGAATGTGGTCGCCTGGTCTTTCGCCGTAAACGCATCAGACGCCTGCTTTGCAGGCGTCTTTCATTTTATATAAAAGTAAATGATACATGCAGATAAGGATTAACCCTTATCTGCATTTTTTGTCCCGCATTAACGGGCAGTAAGACTCCCACCTCAAAATTCGGCGAATGCGAGGGAGTTAGGTGGGAGATTAACTGCCCGTAAAAGCCCGATTGGTTCAACTAATAATCAGTGGGGGGATGAACAAAACCCCCCACTGATTAAAGTTTCACTTTATTTTCCTTAGAAATTTAATGCTATTGTTTATATGGATAAAACCCCCATTTCCGGAAAAGCTACAAATGAAAGTATGATTTTGCCTAGAAGAGGTGAACGGAAATGAAATGGATGCTAATTGCAGTGCAAGCTTTCGTTGTGATGTTTTGCTTAGCTTATGGATCCGATGTGAGGGCAGAAATAACAGAAAAAGTACCTGAAGTTACAATTTTATTAGAGCGTATGTATGTTGATGGAGAAGTAAGCGAGGAAATACTGACAGAAAAAGTAGCGGATTTAGAAAAGTTTTTGCAGCAATATAAAGAATGGCAACTTGTTGATCGTGATGATGTGCAAATCGTATTACAAAGGAAAGTTGATGATATTTCTCCTTTACTGAAAACGAGCGGTTATTTTGGTGTTTCAGAGGAAGGGATATTGCAAATTTTTAAAGGGGTACCGAAAAGTGATAACGCGATCCATTCCTTCTTTCAAATTGATATGAAAAAGCTTGAGAGCTATGAGCGAGCAAAACTAAAGCGTGGTATTCGTATTAAGTCAAAAGAAGGATTCGTGAAGACAATCGAAAAAATGAAGCAATACGCAGTGCAAAATAAGAAAAAAAGCAGCTCAGGGTGAGCTGCTTTTTTTTATTTATTCTTAGCTAAAATCTCTTTTGCGATTTCATCAATTAGCATATCTTTTCCGATTGGATTGAATGCTTTCGTATTGAAGACTTCATTTGATACTTCATATACGTGATTGTTTTTTACTGCTTTATTATCTTTCCAAACCGCACTGTTTTTGTAGTCTTCGTACACTTTATCAGCTTCTCCGCCGAAGTTTACAATAAACATTTGATCAGGCTGGAATGCAACAAGACCTTCTAGTGATACTTGTGCCATCGTTTGTTTTAAATCTGTACCTTTTGTTGCTGGAAGTTTTAAGTCGTTAAAGATGATGTCACCATATCCGAAGCTACCGTATACACGGAAGTTTTGTGGTGTTACTGCAACGAACATAAAGTTCTCATCTTTTGTTTTCTCTTTAATTTTTTTAGATAAAGAGTCTGCTTTTTTATCGTAATCTGCAATCCATTTGTCTGCTTTCTTTTCTTCGTCAAATAGTTTACCTACTTCTTTAAACTTACCGCGCCAGTCTTCTAGATTTGTTTCCAGAACAACTGTCGGTGCCACTTTTTCTAGTTGATCATAAATTTTCAATTGACGATTGTTTAAAATAATTAAGTCTGGTTTTAGAGCTGTAACAGCCTCTAAATCAACTTTAGGTGCCCAATACCAGCCAACTGCTTTTACTCCGTCTAACTTTTCAGTTAAATGATTTTGGATTTTATCTTTATATGTGTTTGCTGTACCGACAGGTTTATGTCCAAGGATTAATAATTCCTCTGTTGATCCAGATAAATCAACAATTCTCTTTGGATTAGCTGGAATTGTTGCTTCCCCTTTAGCATGTTTTACAACTTTCGTTTTCGGTTGTTCTTTTGCTTTTGATTCTTCTTTTTGAGAAGAACAGCCAACGATAGAAAGAACAACTAGCATAATAGTAAATAAAATAAATAGCTTTTGTTTCATCCTGATGTAACCCCTTTAATTAGTATTGATAATCATTATCGACTTCTGTATATTAAGGGGCTTTATCCTTTCTGTCAATGGAAAATAACAGAAGTTTTAAACAGAGAACATTCGTTGGGGTATTCTCGCTTTTCTATCATTAAATATGTTAAAATGGAATACATGATTTAAGAGGGAGAGATCGTATTTTGTTTGAATATGTTACAGGCTACGTGGAGTATGTAGGACCGGAATATGTCGTAATTGACCATAATGGAATTGGTTATCAAATTTTTACACCAAATCCGTATGTATTTCAAAGAAGTAAGCAAGAAATCCGTGTCTATACATATCATTATGTGAGAGAAGATATTATGGCACTTTACGGTTTTAAAACACGTGAAGAGCGTTTATTATTTACAAAATTGTTAGGTGTATCGGGGATTGGACCAAAAGGTGCTCTTGCAATTTTAGCTTCTGGTCAAACCGGACAGGTCGTTCAAGCGATTGAACATGAAGATGAGAAGTTCTTAGTGAAGTTCCCAGGCGTCGGAAAGAAAACAGCGCGCCAAATGATTTTAGATTTAAAAGGAAAACTAGCAGATGTTGTACCAGATGCGTTTGTTGATTTGTTCTCAGATACTGAAAGTTTTGATGCGAAGAAAGGTTCATCAGTTGAACTTGATGAAGCACTGGAAGCACTGCGTGCACTTGGCTATGCAGAACGAGAAGTCTCTCGCGTTGTACCAGAGTTATTAAAAGAATCACTAACGACGGATCAATATATTAAAAAGGCACTTAGTCTTTTACTAAATGGTAAGAGGTGAGTATAATGGACGAACGTCTCCTTTCAGGGGAATCTGGATACGAAGATGCGGATTTAGAGTATTCATTACGGCCACAGACGCTCCGTCAGTACATTGGCCAAGATAAAGCGAAACATAATTTAGAAGTGTTTATTGAAGCGGCGAAAATGCGTGAAGAAACGTTAGATCACGTACTTTTATATGGCCCACCTGGACTTGGTAAAACGACGCTTGCGAATATTATTGCCAATGAAATGGGTGTTAACATTCGAACGACGTCAGGTCCCGCAATTGAAAGACCAGGAGATTTAGCGGCTGTATTAACAGCGCTTCAGCCAGGAGATGTATTATTTATTGATGAAATTCATCGTTTGCATAGATCTATTGAAGAAGTGCTATACCCAGCGATGGAAGACTTTTGCCTTGATATCGTTATTGGGAAAGGACCGTCAGCTCGCTCTGTACGTCTAGATTTACCTCCATTTACGCTAGTTGGGGCAACGACGCGTGCAGGTGCATTATCAGCACCACTTCGTGACCGTTTTGGTGTACTTTCACGATTAGAGTATTATACAGTAGATCAGCTTTCTGCGATTGTAGAACGTACAGCAGAAGTGTTTGAAGTTGAAATAGATTCGTTAGCAGCATTAGAAATTGCAAGACGTGCCCGTGGTACACCTCGTATTGCGAATCGTCTATTACGACGTGTACGTGACTTCGCACAAGTTCGCAGTGACGGAACGATTGCGATGGAAATTACACAAATGGCGTTAGAACTATTACAAGTAGATAAATTAGGACTTGATCATATCGACCATAAATTACTGCTTGGTATTATTGAAAAGTTCCGCGGTGGTCCAGTTGGATTAGAAACTGTTTCAGCAACGATTGGGGAAGAATCGCATACGATTGAAGATGTGTATGAACCGTATTTATTACAAATTGGCTTTTTACAAAGAACGCCAAGAGGCCGGATCGTAACACCGCTCGCATATGAGCATTTCGGAATGGAGATGCCAAAAGTATGACGGAGATGCCAAAGCTGCTTATTACAGCTGGTATTTTGCTCATTGTTGTTGGATTAGCTTGGAAGTTCATAGGAAGGCTTCCAGGCGATATTTTTGTGAAAAAAGGTAACGTTACCTTTTATTTTCCTATCATTACATGTATTGTGTTAAGTATTGCATTATCTTTCATTATGTATATAATAAATCGATTCAAATAAGAAATAGGTGGATACAGTTATGGATATTAATCTGTTTGATTTTCATTTACCAGAAGAACTCATTGCACAAATTCCGCTTGAAGAGCGTGAAACATCAAGATTGATGGTGTTAGACCGTGAAACAGGAGATATTGAGCATAAACATTTTACAGACATTCTTTCTTACTTACAAGAGGGGGATTGCTTAGTTTTAAATGAAACGAAAGTGATGCCAGCTCGCTTGCACGGTGTGAAAGAAGATACAGGTGCACACATTGAAGTGCTTCTTTTGAAACAAGAGGAAGGCGATAAGTGGGAAACGCTTATAAAGCCAGCGAAGCGTGTAAAAGAAGGAACTGTCATCTCTTTTGGTGAAGGAAAGTTAAAAGCAACTTGCATTGGAACAGCAGATCAAGGTGGGCGTCAACTTGAGTTTTCATATGACGGCATCTTTTATGAAATTTTAGACGAGCTTGGAGAAATGCCACTTCCTCCATATATTAAAGAGACGCTAGAAGATCGCGATCGTTATCAAACGGTATATGCGAAGGAAATCGGTTCAGCAGCAGCACCGACGGCTGGCCTTCACTTTACAGAAGAGTTACTAGAGAAATTGAAGCAAAAAGGCGTCGGGTTAGCATTCATTACACTCCATGTAGGACTTGGAACATTTAGACCAGTTTCTGCAGATACTATTGAAGAGCATCATATGCACGCAGAGTATTACCATATGTCTGAAGAGACTGCGGCGTTATTAAACCGCGTGAAAGAGAATGGCGGCCGTATTATTACAGTAGGTACGACATCAACTCGTACGTTAGAAACGATTGCAACAGATCATAGTGGTAAGCTTTGCGCAGCTTCTGGCTGGACAGATATTTTTATGTACCCAGGATATGAATTTAAAGCAATTGATGGTTTAATTACAAACTTCCATTTGCCGAAATCAACATTAATTATGCTTGTAAGTGCATTTTCAAATAGAGATAATGTACTTCATGCTTATAATGAAGCAGTAAAAGAAAAATATCGTTTCTTTAGTTTCGGTGATGCGATGTTCGTTGCATCTCACGCTAAAATGAGAAACAAATAAAAGGAGTAAATTATGACAGCAATTCGTTATGAATTTATTAAAACTTGTAAACAAACGGGTGCGCGTTTAGGTCGAGTGCACACGCCACACGGCTCATTTGATACACCGACATTTATGCCAGTTGGTACACTTGCAACAGTTAAAACAATGTCACCAGAAGAATTAAAAGCAATGGATTCTGGCATTATTTTAAGCAATACGTATCATTTATGGCTACGTCCAGGCCACGAAATTATTCGTGAAGCAGGTGGCTTGCATAAGTTTATGAACTGGGATCGTGCAATCTTAACGGATTCAGGTGGATTCCAAGTATTTAGCTTAAGTGATTTCCGACGCATTGAAGAGGAAGGCGTTCATTTCCGCAATCACTTAAATGGCGATAAATTATTCTTATCACCAGAAAAAGCGATGGAAATCCAAAATGCATTAGGTTCAGATATCATGATGGCATTTGATGAGTGTCCACCGTTCCCAGCTACTTTTGAATACATGAAAAAGTCTGTAGAGCGTACAAGCCGCTGGGCAGAGCGTTGTCTAAAGGCGCATGAACGTCCACAAGATCAAGGTTTATTCGGTATTGTGCAGGGCGGGGAGTTTGAAGAGCTTCGTCGTCAAAGTGCGAAAGATCTTGTTTCAATGGACTTCCCTGGCTATGCTATAGGCGGTCTATCTGTTGGTGAACCGAAGGATATTATGAATCGTGTTCTTGAGTTTACAACACCACTTCTTCCTGATGATAAACCACGTTACTTAATGGGTGTAGGTTCTCCTGACTCGTTAATTGATGGTGCGATTCGCGGTGTTGATATGTTTGACTGTGTACTTCCAACTCGTATCGCTCGAAATGGTACATGTATGACAAGTGAAGGCCGCTTAGTTGTGAAAAATGCGAAATTCGCTAGAGACTTCGGGCCGCTTGATCCGAACTGTGATTGCTACACATGTAAAAACTATTCTCGTGCGTACATTCGTCACTTAATGAAATGTGATGAAACGTTCGGAATTCGTTTAACGTCTTATCACAACCTTCATTTTCTGTTAAACTTAATGGAGCAGGTGAGACAAGCTATTCGTGAAGACCGTCTTGGCGATTTCCGCGAAGAGTTCTTTGAACAGTATGGCTTTAATAAACCGAATGCTAAAAACTTCTAATACATAATTTAAAAGGAGGAACACAAGATGAATGCAGGTATGATGAATATCGTTATGATTGTTGCGATGTTTGCGATTTTCTATTTCTTATTAATTCGCCCGCAACAAAAGCGTCAAAAAGCAGTTGCACAAATGCAAAATGAAATCAAAAAAGGTGATGCTATCGTAACAATCGGTGGTTTACACGCTACAATCGAATCAGTGGATGAAACAAAAATTGTTGTTAAATCTGGTGGTGCACACTTAACTTTCGATCGCAATGCGATTCGTGAAGTTGTGAAAAACTAATGATGAAGGCCCTGCATGAAATGTGCAGGGCCTTTTTTTAACTATTTTGTTTTGACATATTTACACCGAAAATACCTCCGAGTGTACTCGCACCCATTAATGCTAATTGGTAGAGTAACTGTGAGTTCGATAAAGTTTGAGAGAAGCCTAAATAGTTAACGAGAAAGACGAGAATAGCGAATGTAAGGCCTGTTGTGAAACCTACTAGCCATCCTTTTCCTTGTGCCTTTTTACCAGCAATAAATCCAGACATAAGCATAGATAGAAGGGCTATTATAAAAATAATAATTACTAATGTCCCTTCATTAATATTCGTAAATTTTAATAAAAGAGCCATGATCATACTTGTAATAGATGCGAGGATTAATAGGGTAATAATACCGAAGCCGATTGCGCTCGATAATTTTTTCGTTCCATCCATTATGCATTCCCCCTTTTTAATACAAGCATATTTTCATTTTGCTTAAGTTAGACTAGTTTCTTTTTTGTAGGGGAGCCTATAAGTAAAAAAAGGGGATGTAGAAATGGAATGGGTATCAATAATCGGACGAACAATGCTTTTGTATATAATCATTTTAATTATTTTTCGTCTTATGGGTAAACGTGAAATTGGAGAATTAAGTGTATTAGATTTAGTTGTATTCATTATGCTCGGTGAAATGGCTGTAGTGGCAATCGAAAATACAGATAAATCACTTTGGCATCAATTAGTTCCAATGACTTTTCTTATGTGTATACAAATCATTTTGTCGGTCATTTCTTTAAAGTTTCAGCGTTTTCGGCATTTAATAGAAGGGGAGCCTGCGATTCTTGTGAATGCAGGTAAAATTGATGAAAAAAAGATGCGGAAGCAGCGATATAACATAGATGATTTATTGATGCAACTACGTGAGCAAGGAATCGGAGATGTGCGTGATGTAGAATACGCTATTTTAGAACCATCTGGAAAGTTATCTGTCTTTCAAAAACAAAAAAGTAAAAAGAGCAAAAATGATACACCAATTTTTACACTCCCACTAATTATTGATGGAGAAATTCAATACAATCATTTGCAAATGATCGAACATACAGATGGGTGGCTCGTTGAGAAACTGAATAACTTAGGTTATAAAGATGTGAAACAGATTTTATATTGTAGTTTTCAAAATGGACAGTTTTTCGTTGATTTGAAAGAAAATTAGAGGCTTACCATTTTGAATGGCAAGCCTGCTTACTTCAAAAATGAAAGTTTCCGAATGATAGGGAGACGACTTAATTCTTCTTTTCGAATGAGTTTGAAAACGAAGAGGAGAACGATATAAACGATTGTTGTTAAAGTGATTTCCCATAATGTTTGTATGCCAAGTGAATGAGAAAAAACGATATACTTATGAAGATAAAAACCGAAGGTACCAGCAATCCCGATAGCAATTCCGCCGAAAATATAGTCTTTTGCATAAATGGTAAATGCAATTTTCTTTAAAACAGTGGCGTAGTGAAGGAATGTTACGGTTACTATATTTGCTGCGATGGCGAGGGCAACGCCCATCATTTGGAACTCTGGGCGTGAAGCGAGTACAAAGATAACGATTAATTTTACGATAGCGCCAATGAATGTGTTCATCATAGCAGCGCGTGCTAAGTTTAAAGCTTGTAACACAGATGTAAGGGGGCTTTGAAAATAATGAAATAAAAAGCAAGGTGCAAGAAGCTGGATGAACGCGGCCGCGTTGTCTGATCCGTACATGAGAGTTAAAACTGGAGAAGCAAATACATATAATATAACGACTGACCATCCGCCGGTTATTAAGGAAATTCGAAGTGCTTGTTGTAATCGGTGTTCTACTAATTTGTGTTGTCTCTTTGCCATTGCCTCGCTAATTGATGGGACGAGTGCTGTAGAAAGAGCATATGTAATAAAGGCTGGCAGTGATAGAAGTGGGAACGCATATCCGTTTAATATACCGTATTGCTGAGTTGCGACAGAAGCAGCAACGCCGGCGATCGCTAAGCTTTGCATAACGACGATAGGCTCAAAGAAATAAGAAATGGAACCAATTAAACGGCTTCCTGTAGTTGGTAAAGCAATGTCCATAAGGGAATAAAATGTGTTTTTGCTCTCCTTTACAGTAGTGAAAAATCCAGAGCGTATAGATAAATGTTTTTCGCGTTGGAATAAAGTAAGTAAAAATAATAAAGATGCAACTTCGCCAAGAACAGCTGATAGCATAGCACCGGCTGCAGCATATTCTACGCCGTAAGGTAAAAATAACCGAATGCATACAGCGATAATTGTAATGCGGACAACTTGTTCTATGACTTGAGCGTAAGCGCTCGGCTTCATGTTTTGTTTCCCTTGGAAATAACCACGTAAAACGGAAGAAACTGCAATAACGGGGACGACAGGTAAAATAGCCATTAATGGATAGTAAGTTCTTTCATCTGTTAATAATGTTTTTGCTAAAATAGGTGTGAGTAGCATAATCCCAATTGTTAAAATGATACTAATAATGGATGTAACGGCTAGCGAGACAGTTAATATTTTTTTAACTCTTTGCTTATCGTTCACTGCTTCCGCTTCTGCTACAAATTTTGCGATTGCAACAGGAAGGCCAATTTGTGTTAATGTAATTGCTAAAATGAAGGTGGGGACAGCCATCATATAAAGGCCAACGCCTTCTTCGCCTAAAATACGTGCCATTACAATGCGGTTAATAAATCCAAGGATTTTTGTAATAAAACCGGCTATCATTAAAATAAATGCGCCTTTTAAAAAGCTTTGTCTCGTCATACTCTTCTCCTACCTTCTCAAAATCAATGGAATGATTTACAATAATTTATATGCACGTATGAGACAAGAATGACAAGCATTTAAGAGAGTGAAGTATGAATGGTACTCTTGAAAGAAGTTATTGCTGTCCATTAGAGCGGGATTAAAAGCGACTTTTCGTGCTGAAATAAGAAGGAGATGTTATATATGTTGGATAAAGAGGCTTTGGTAGAATCATACCGCGGACAGTTACAAGTCGTTTTAGAAAGTAAAGTAGAAGAGTTTCAGTTGTTCGGTTACGACCGAGTGACAGATAATGATATTTGGAAGTTTCTCAAGGCAAAAAAGTGGAAAAAGATAAATAGTGATGTTAGGTTATATGAATTAGTAAATGATGTATTAAGAGTAAGTACTAATGAATATATGAATTATTTAACTGTTGAAGCATATCAAGCGCCACTTTGGTCGTTTGATGAATATGAAAATAAATAACCGACTGTAATTGGTTTGTTCTTCCTTTTGCAGTATAATGATAGGTATTGATAAAGAGGAATTAATTATGTCTAAGATTATATATAAAGGAGGTAGTGAAGAGGAAAAATAAATAATGAATAGTGTAGGTATTGTGAAAAGCTTACCGACACAGCTAGTGATGAACTAGCGGAAATACATGTATTTTATAGAAAGTAAGTCTACTAACTAGGCGTATGCACACGTGTAAAAATGAATCGTAAGAGATTTATTGAAAGTGTTAGTAGCAGAAAGAGGGTACATATGGCAAAGCGTGGTACAAGAATTGCCGCCTTTTTCCTCATCGTTTTATTAATTGGTGGAGTAATTGGTGCGGCAGGAAAAGACATAGCAAAAGGAATTAGTCTAGGACTAGACCTTCGCGGTGGTTTTGAAATTCTGTATGAAGTAAAACCAGCCAAAAAAGGTGATAAAATCGATCGTGATGCACTTGTAAGTACAGTAGGTGCTCTTGAAAATCGTGTCAATGTTCTTGGTGTAAGTGAGCCGAACATTCAAATCGAAGGGGAAGATCGAATTCGTGTACAGCTTGCTGGTGTACAAGATCAGCAAAAAGCACGTGAAATGTTATCAACACAAGCGAAACTAACATTCCGTGATGTGGATGATAACCTTCTTATGGACGGAACGGATTTAAAAGGCGGCGGAGCGAAGCAAACATTTGATGAGCAAGGCCGTGCGAGCGTAGGTCTTACACTAAAAAGCGCTGAAAAATTCCGTGAAGTAACTGAAAAGATTTCAAAAATGCCACCACCAACGAATTTAATGGTAATTTGGCTTGATTTTGAAGAAGGAAAAGATTCGTATAAAGCAGAAGCTGCAAAACCGAATCCGAAGTTTTTATCAGCAGCAACAGTAAGCCAAGTATTTAACCAAGCTGAAGTATCTATCGTAGGTGGAAACTTTACAGTTGAAAGTGCGAAAGAACTCTCATCTTTATTAAATGCAGGTGCACTTCCTGTTGATTTAAAAGAAATGTATTCAACATCTGTTGGAGCGAAATTTGGTCAACAAGCATTAGAGCAAACGATTTTCGCTAGTGCAATTGGTATTGCTATGATCTTCTTATTCATGCTTGTATTCTACCGTCTACCAGGACTTGTAGCGGTTATTATGTTAGGTTTATACATTTTCGTTACACTGCTTGTCTTTAACTGGATGCATGCAGTTCTTACATTACCAGGTATTGCGGCATTAGTGCTCGGGGTTGGTATCGCAGTTGATGCGAATATCATTACGTACGAGAGATTGAAGGAAGAGCTTAAAATTGGTAAGTCGATGATGTCAGCATTCCGTGCTGGTAACCATCGCTCGTTATCGACAATTTTAGATGCGAACGTTACAACAATTGCAGCAGCTGGTGTATTATTCGCTTACGGTAATAGCTCTGTAAAAGGATTCGCAACAAGTTTAATCGTAAGTATTTTAGTTGGTTTCATTACGAATGTATTCGGTACTCGTTTCTTACTAGGTTTACTTGTAAAGAGCCGTTACTTTGATAAGAAACTATCTTACTTTGGTGTTAAGGAAAAGGATATTATTCCATTAACAAAAGGTGTAGTACATCCACCGACGAGATTTGATCGTATTAACTTTGTAAATATCGGTCATAAATTTTTCTTATTCTCAATTGTAGTTGTAATTGCTGGGGCAATTATATTACCGATTTTCAAAATGAATCTTGGTATTGACTTTGCAAGTGGTACACGTATCGACTTGCAATCAAAACAAGCAACTACTGTTTCTAATGTTCATAAAGATTTGAAAGAATTGAACATCGATGTGAAGGAAGAAGATATTGTACCGACCGGAGATGACAATAAAGGTTTCGCAGTTCGTACATTAGGTGTTCTATCAAAAGATGAAATTGCGAAAACAAAAACATTCTTCCATGATAAATACGGTACGGAGCCAAACGTAAGTACAGTTTCGCCGACAATCGGTAAAGAGATTGCACGAAATGCATTTATCGCAGTATTAATTGCTTCTGCAGTAATTGTTTTATACGTAAGTATTCGTTTCCGTCTTACGTACGCAGTATCTGCAGTAATCGCATTATTACATGATGCGTTCGTTATGATGGTTGTGTTTAGTCTTTTCCAGATAGAGGTAGATTTAACATTTATCGCTGCGGTATTAACGATTATTGGTTACTCTATCAATGACTCAATCGTTACGTTTGATAGAAACCGTGAGTTATACAAACAGAAAAAACGAGTTCGCGACATAAAAGACCTAGAAGAAATCGTAAACTCAAGTATTCGTCAAACAATTGGTCGTTCAATTAATACAGTGTTAACAGTGTTATTCCCAGTAATCACACTACTTATTTTCGGTAGTGAATCACTGCGTAACTTCTCACTTGCATTATTAATTGGATTAGTTGTAGGTACGTATTCTTCTATTTTCGTGGCTTCTCAAATTTGGTTGATGCTTGAAAACCGTCGTTTGAAAAGGGGAAAAAACAAGAAGAAGGTTGAGAAAGAAGAACCTGAACCGCAAGTATAAAAAAGATGATGTCTCATTATGAGGCATCTCTTTTTTCGTTTGTGGATACAATAAGATAGCAACTTTTGAAAGAACGAAATGGAATAAAGTGGTAATTTTATCGCTGATTTTGTTAAAATAAAGTGAAACTTTAATAAGTGGGGGTTTTGTTCATCCCCACTTATTATTAGCCCTCACCAATCGGGCTTTTACGGGCAGTTGATCTCCCACCTAACTTCCTTGTATTTGCTGGATTTTGAGGTGGGGGGCTTACTGCCCGCAAATAGCGGGATAAAAAGATAGGTTAAGAAAAGAAGGGATTTCAATTATGGAAAAAGATGAACGTTTTAAACAGGCCGAGTTTGGTGCTATTGTCGGAATCGTTGGTAATATTATATTAGCGATTGTAAAAGCGGTAATTGGTTATATTGGAAACAGTAAGGCACTTTTAGCGGATGCAGTGCATTCTGGATCAGATGTAATTGGCTCGTTAGCTGTACTTTTTGGATTACGAGCGGCAAAGCAACCGCCTGATGAAGATCATCCGTATGGTCATGGTAAAGCGGAATCGATTTCAGCGATTATTGTTGCGGTATTATTATTTATTGTTGGAATAGAGATAGCGATTTCGTCTATAAAAGCTTTTTCACAAGATTTGGAACCACCAAAAGGAATTACGATTTTTGCAGTTATTCTTTCGATTGTAGTGAAAGAAGGGATGTTTCAGTATAAATATCGATTAGGGAAGAGGATAAATAGTGCTGCAATTATTGCGAATGCATATGAACATCGTTCGGATGTTTTTTCTTCAATTGCAGCTTTAATCGGCATTTGTGCAGCTATTATCGGCGGTAAGTTAGGTATAGATTGGCTTGTATATGCCGATCCAATTGCGGGATTATTTGTTTCAATTCTCGTTGCTAAGATGGCGTGGAGTATTGGAGCAGAAGCTATTCATGCAACGCTCGATCATGTTCTGCATGAAGAAGATGTTGTTCCGCTTAGGGAGGCAGTTTTTCAAGTGGAAGGTGTGAAAAAAATCGGCTCTTTATATGCAAGAGAACATGGTCACTATGTTATTGTCGATATTAAAGTATCTGTAGATCCATATATCACTGTAGAAGAAGGTCACCGCATCGGAAAACATGTAAAAGAAAAACTTATGAAACAAGATAACGTACAAAACGTTTTTGTACATATTAATCCGTATTCTCCAAATTAAACATAACAGATATTTAATTATATAGATATCGAATCGTAGTTTGCATTATATTGTCACCCCTTAATCTGTCTTGTATAATGGATAGGTTAAGGGGTGATTTCGTGTTACAACCGAAGACGCGTTGGAAAGAAAAAGAATATAATGAGGAACTAGTGAGTGAATTAGCAAATAAATTGCAACTATCACCTCTTGTGACTTCATTATTTCTTGGCAGAGGCTTAAATACAGAAGATAAGATTGTAGACTTTTTAAATACAGCAGATCAAGAATTTCATGATCCATTTTTACTTGAAGGAATGGATCGGACTGTAGAACGTGTGAAAAAAGCTATTGAAAATGGAGAACAAATATTAATATTTGGCGATTACGATGCGGACGGAGTAAGTAGTACGACTGTGTTATATCTTGCTCTCAAAGAATTAGGTGCAGAAGTAGAGTTTTATATTCCAAATCGTTTTACTGAAGGCTATGGGCCAAATGAAGAAGCGTTTCGTTGGGCGCACAGTGCAGGGTTCTCACTAATTATTACTGTCGATACTGGTATCGCAGCGGTACATGAAGCGAAGGTAGCGAAGGAACTTGGAATAGATCTTATTATTACAGATCATCATGAGCCACCACCAGAATTACCAGAGGCACTTGCGATTATTCACCCGAAATTAGAAGGCGGTGTTTATCCGTTTCATTATTTAGCGGGTGTTGGTGTTGCATTTAAAGTTGCACATGCACTTTTGGGCCGTGTGCCAGAGCATTTGTTGGAAATTGCAGTAATCGGTACGGTAGCCGATTTAGTATCGCTTCATGGTGAAAATAGATTGTTAGTACAGCGTGGACTGAAGCATATGCGAATGACTCGGAATATCGGTTTAAAGGCGTTATTTAAAGTTGCTAACGTTTCGCAAAGCGAAATTACAGAAGAAAGCATCGGGTTCGCACTCGCACCTCGTATTAATGCAGTTGGTCGTTTGGAAGATGCAACACCTGCTGTACACCTTTTATTATCAGAAGATCCAGAGGAAGCGAAAGAGCTAGCTGAAGAAATTGATGAGCTGAACAAACTTCGAAAAGATATTGTAAAGCAAATTACTGAAGAAGCTATCGCTGAAGTCGAAAATAATTTCCCGCCAGAAGAAAATAAAGTATTAGTCCTTGCAAAAGAAGGTTGGAATCCAGGGGTAATTGGAATTGTCGCTTCTAAGTTAGTTGAACGTTTTTATCGTCCAACGATTGTATTAAGCATTGATCCTCATAAAGAAACAGCAAAGGGATCGGCTCGTAGTATTGCAGGATTTGATTTGTTTGCAAACCTTTCAGATTGCCGTGAATTGTTACCGCATTTCGGAGGTCATCCGATGGCAGCGGGAATGACGCTTAATATGAATGATGTGGATGAATTAAGACGCAGGTTAAATGAGCAAGCAGATGTAATTTTAACAGCAGAAGATTTTATTCCGATTACAGCAGTGGATGCATTTTGTAAAGTAGAGGATGTAACGCTTGCCGCGATTGAGGAGATGCAAAAGTTAGCGCCATTTGGCGTAGGAAATCCGAAACCGCGTATTGCGGTGAAAGATGCTGACTTAGAAAGTATCCGTGCAATTGGATCTGATGGATCTCATTTGAAAATGGCTCTTCGTGAGGGACAAGCAACACTGGATACAATTGGATTTGGATTTGGTGCTTATGCGAAAGAAATCTCTCCAGTTGCGAAGGTTTCTGTAGTAGGAGAAGTGTCCATTAATGAATGGAATAACTTTAAAAAGCCGCAATTAATGGTGCAAGATATTGCTGTAGAGGCATGGCAATTATTTGACTGGCGTAGTATGCGTAATGTAGAAGCAAATTTAGCAGAACTTCCGAAAGAAAAAATAACCATGGTGTATTTTTCTGAAGAGGTATTGAATAAGTTTTCTTTAGAAGGCTATAAAGAACAGCTCGTGCATGCATCAGAGGTAACACATTTAGATGATCAATATATTGTGTTACTCGATTTGCCGAAAGGAACAGATGAATTGCGTGATTTATTTAAAGTAGGATTTCCATCTCGAATTTACACGCTATTTTATCAAGAGAACAATCATTTATTTAGTACGGTCCCAACGAGGGAACATTTTAAATGGTACTATTCTTTCTTAAACCAAAAAACACCATTTTCTTTAAAGCAATATGGGGAACAACTGTGTCGTCATAAAGGTTGGTCAAAAGATACAGTAAATTTCATGACACAGGTGTTTTTTGAGTTAGAATTTGTTACAATAAAAGACGGTGTCATTTTTATGGCAGACAAAAAACAAAAGCGTGATTTAATTGAATCGAACACATATCGTGAGAAAATGAACCACTTACAATTAGAGAAAGAATTGGTTTATAGCACATATCAGCAACTATATACATGGTTTGAAACGATTCGTGATCATAAATAAGTAGAACAGTTAGGGTAAAGGATTTGTATTTACAAACCTTTTATATCTGAGGAGGATTCAGAAATATGGATTTCAAGCAACATATCGCAATTGTACCAGATTATCCGAAAGAAGGTATTGTGTTTAAAGACATTACACCTTTAATGAACGACGGAAAAGCATATAAAGCAGCAACAGATGCAATCGTTGAGTATGCAAATAAAAGAGACATTGATGTTGTAGTAGGACCAGAAGCGCGTGGTTTTATTATTGGTTGCCCAGTTTCTTATGCATTAGAAGTAGGTTTCGCACCAGTTCGTAAATTAGGGAAATTACCACGTGAAGTAATTACAGTTGACTACGGTAAAGAATATGGAACGGACGTTTTAACAATCCATAAAGATGCAATTAAGCCAGGCCAACGTGTATTAATTACAGATGACTTATTAGCTACAGGTGGAACAATCGAAGCGACAATTAAACTAGTTGAAGAACTTGGTGGAGTTGTAGCAGGAATTGCATTTTTAGTAGAGCTTACTTACTTAGATGGTCGTAAAATGTTAGATGGTTACGATGTATTAGTATTAGAAAAATACTAATCATTATATAGGTGAAACTACGGTGATAAAAAAGTACCCGTGAATCTCTTGGAGAGGAGCGGGTACTTTTGTATAATTGCACAAAAAAACATGGTGAAATGTCAGTAAAATCTTTTCCTTTTCACAATTCACAATCATTGGGTTATAATGATAGAATATAATTTATTCTACTTAATAAAGATAAAGTCAATTTTCAATAAAAGGTGATTCGATGGCAAATGAGCAAGTACTAACAGCTGAACAGGTACTCGAGAAAGCAAGTCAATATTTAGCGGATGGAGATATTGAGCTAGTGGCACGTGCCTATGAATATGCGCGTGATGCACATAGCGAACAATATAGAAAATCGGGTGAACCATATATTATTCACCCAATTCAAGTTGCAGGTATTTTAGTTGATTTACACATGGATCCGGCTACAGTATCGGCAGGTTTCTTACATGATGTAGTGGAAGATACAGAAATTACATTAGAAGACATTGAACGGGAATTTAATAAAGAAATCGCTATGCTTGTCGATGGTGTTACAAAGCTTGGAAAGATTAAATATAAATCCCATGAGCAGCAACAAGCAGAAAACCATCGCAAAATGTTTATTGCAATGGCTCAAGATATTCGAGTTATTTTAATTAAACTAGCTGATCGTCTTCATAACATGCGTACATTGAAACATTTGCCTCAAGAGAAGCAGCGTCGCATTGCGAATGAAACGTTAGAAATCTTTGCACCTTTAGCACATAGACTCGGAATTAGTACTATTAAATGGGAGTTAGAGGATACGTCACTCCGCTATTTAAACCCACAGCAATATTATCGTATTGTAAATTTAATGAAGCGTAAACGTGCAGAGCGTGAAGAATATTTAGATGAAGTAATGACTGGTATTCGTGAGAAATTAAAAGAAGTTTCAATTCAACCTGAGATTTCTGGAAGACCAAAACATATTTACAGTATTTATCGTAAAATGGCATTGCAAAATAAACAGTTCAATGAAATTTACGATTTATTAGCTGTACGTGTCGTTGTAAATAGTATTAAAGATTGTTACGCGGTGCTTGGAATTATTCATACGTGCTGGAAGCCAATGCCAGGTCGTTTTAAAGATTATATTGCAATGCCGAAAGCAAATCTATATCAATCTCTTCATACAACTGTAATTGGACCGAAAGGTGATCCGCTAGAAGTGCAAATTCGTACGAAAGAAATGCACGAAATTGCAGAATTCGGTATCGCGGCACACTGGGCGTATAAAGAAGGAAAAACAGCAGAAACAACGGGTACATTAGAGAAGAAACTAACTTGGTTCCGTCAAATATTAGAATGGCAAAATGAAGCTTCTAATGCAGAAGAGTTTATGGAATCATTAAAAATTGATTTGTTCTCTGACATGGTATTCGTCTTCACACCGAAAGGCGATGTAATGGAATTACCTCTTGGCTCTGTCCCAATTGATTTTTCATATCGTGTCCATTCGGAAATTGGAAACAAAACAATTGGTGCAAAAGTAAACGGGAAAATGGTGACACTTGATTATAAGCTGAAGACTGGTGACATCATTGAAATTTTAACATCGAAACATTCTTATGGCCCAAGTCAAGATTGGGTAAAGCTTGCTCAAACATCTCATGCGAAAAATAAAATACGTCAATTCTTTAAGAAGCAACGTAGAGATGAAAATATTGAAAAAGGCCGTGAACTTGTTGAAAAAGAAGTGCGTGGCTTAGAGTATGAGATGAAAGAAGTATTAGCACTTGATAATTTAAAACGTGTTGCTGAGAAGTTTAACTTTGCAAATGAAGAAGATATGTTTGCAGCAGTTGGATACAACGGCATTACAGCTGCACAAATTGTTACGCGACTAACGGACAAGTTCCGTAAACAACGTGAAGAAGAAGAAATCGTTGAAGTTAAAGAAGTTCGTAAACCGATGAAAATTCGAAAATGGGATTCTGGTGTAAAGGTAAGTGGTGCAGATAATTTGTTAATTCGTTTATCAAAATGCTGTAACCCAGTTCCAGGCGATGATATCGTTGGGTATATTACGAAAGGTCGAGGCGTATCAATTCACCGTTGCGATTGCGTCAATGTGCATACAGAAGAAGCGGTGGAGCGTTTACTAGAAGTAGATTGGGAAGGTAGTCCTGAAAAAGAAATTGAGTACAATGTTGATATTGAAATTTCAGGCTATGATCGTCGTGGTTTATTGAATGAAGTATTACAAGCTGTTACAGAAACGAAGACGTATATCTCAGCTGTTTCTGGTAGAAGTGATCGTAATAAGATGGCAACGATTAACATGTCGATTTCTATTCGAAACTTACAACACTTGAAAAAAGTAGTAGAGCGCATTAAACGTGTTCCGGAAATTTATGCCGTACGACGCATGATGCATTAATAGGGAGTGTAGAAAAGATGAGAGTTGTTTTACAACGATCAAAGGAAGCGTCTGTCACAGTAGATGGCGAGATTGTAGGACAAATTCCATTCGGTTTAACATTACTAGTTGGCATTACGTATGAAGATACAGAAAAAGATGCAACTTATATCGCAGAAAAAATTGCAAACCTACGTATTTTTGAAGATGAGAGCGGAAAGATGAACCACTCTGTACTTGATATGAAGGGACAAGTTCTATCTATTTCGCAATTTACATTATACGGAGATTGCCGCAAGGGAAGACGTCCAAACTTTATGGATGCTGCGAAACCTGATTATGCAGAGCATTTATATGATTTCTTTAATGAAGAAGTTCGTAAACAAGGACTGCATGTGGAGACAGGACAGTTCGGAGCAATGATGGACGTTTCTTTAATCAATGATGGTCCGGTGACCTTAATTGTAGAAAGTAAATAGTGTTGCCGGGGAAGAGAGGATTATAGAATCCTCTCTTTTTTCATACATTGTGGTATGTTTTGTTTAGTTACAATAGGATTTAATTTGAAGAGGAATAAAAGGAAAAGAAGGTGTAGCATGCTTCAAGAATTCAATATAGCTTTACGTTTTATGCTGGAGTTATGCGTTCTTGGGATTGTTGGATACTGGGGGTTCCGAATAGGAGAAATACCTGTTGTAAAAAGTACACTGGCTATTATTCTTCCGATTGTTGTTGCTGTCATATGGGGGCTATTTGGAGCTCCACACGCAGAGTGGGAATTGCGTGGTATATTGCATGTATTGTTAGAAATTATCGTGTTTGGAGTAGGTGTTGCAGCGTTGTATCATTTGAAGCACCCTTTACTTGCGAGTGGATTGGCTACCGTTATTATTGTTAATCGCATTCTTATGTTTATTTGGAATCAATAACTGTTTCGGCTATGTATAACTATCTCATCAATATGGAACAATAAAAAGTAAAACAACCATATTGAATGTGAGGGATATACGTATGCGTATGAATGAAAAAGGGCATTCTGTTACAAATGGTGCAAATCAACTGTTTAACGTAAATTTACATGATTTTATTTCAAAAGAACAAAACAATACTTCAATGGAGCTTGCTTCTGAGTTTGGAATTTCACTACAAGATGTAAAGCGTCTAAAGAAGCAAATTGAGCGCTCTTAGAGCACTTGACAATCCTACTCAACAAACGTATAGTAATTTTATATTTACATATGAATATAGCCGTTGATAGAGGAGAGTAAATGAGATACACATGGAAAGAGAAGAAATGTCCTAGGCTGAAAACATTTCTACATGATGACTGATTGAATGACACTCTGTAGGTTTCAACTTGAAAGGCTTATACGCTTAGTAGAGATGAACGCAAATTTAAGCGTTATTAAAAAAGTGGAAGCATACGTGCTTCAATTAGGGTGGCACCACGGGTATAATACTCTCGTCCCTACTGTTCAAACAGTAGAGGCGGGAGTTTTTTTATTTTTATTAAGATTAAAACAATTTGAGGAGGAACTGAATATGTCTATTCAAATCCCACGCGGAACGCAAGATATTCTTCCAGGTAGTGTTGAGTTATGGCAGTATATCGAAGGGCAAGCGCGCGACATTTGCCGTCGTTACAATTATAAAGAAATTCGTACACCAATTTTTGAGCACACAGAGCTATTTTTACGTGGTGTTGGTGATACGACAGATATCGTACAAAAAGAAATGTATTCATTCCAAGACCGTGGAGAGCGTAGTTTAACATTACGTCCAGAAGGTACTGCACCTGTTGTACGTTCTTACGTTGAGAACAAAATGTTCGGTGATGCAACACAACCAACAAAATTATACTATATCGGCCAAATGTTCCGTTATGAAAGACCACAAGCAGGTCGCTATCGTCAATTCGTACAATTCGGTATTGAAGCAATTGGTAGTAACGATCCAGCAATTGATGCAGAAGTAATTGCACTTGCTGTAGAGTTTTACCGCGGTATGGGCTTAAAAAATATTAAAGTTGTATTAAATAGCTTAGGTGATGCAGCGAGTCGTCAAGCACACCGTGATGCGTTAATTGCTCACTTTGAGCCGCGCATCGGAGAATTCTGTTCTGATTGCCAATCTCGCTTAGAAAAAAACCCTCTTCGTATTTTAGACTGTAAGAAGGACCGTAATCATGAATTAATGAGCACGGCACCATCTATTACAGAATACTTAAACGAAGATTCAGCAGTATACTACGACAAAGTACAAGAACTACTAACGATGATGGATGTTCCATTTGAGAAAGATCCGAATTTAGTGCGTGGTTTAGACTACTACCAACACACTGTTTTTGAAATTATGAGTGAGGCAGAAGGTTTCGGTGCTATCACAACATTAAGTGGCGGTGGCCGTTATAACGGACTTGTACAAGAAATCGGTGGACCGGAAATGCCAGGTATCGGTTTTGCGATGAGTATTGAGCGTTTAATTATGGCGCTGAAGGCTGAAAATATTGAGTTACCAATTGAACATAGTATTGATTGTTACGTTGTAGCACTTGGTGAAAAAGCGAAAGACCAAGCTGCGAAAATTGCGTTTGATCTTCGTAAAGCTGGACTAGCAGTTGAAAAAGATTATTTAGATCGCAAAATGAAAGCACAATTTAAATCTGCAGATCGTTTAAATGCGAAATACGTAGCTGTATTAGGGGAAGATGAGCTAGATAAAGGCATCATTAACTTAAAAGATATGGCAACAGGCGGACAAGAAGAAGTAGCGTTAGATGTATTTGCTTCATATGTAGCAGAGAAATTAATATAGGGGGAACTTAAAGTGGCTGAAAGAACACATGCATGCGGAAAAGTAACAGTAGAAGCGGTTGGACAAACAGTTCAATTAAAAGGTTGGGTACAAAAACGCCGTGATTTAGGTGGATTAATCTTTATCGACTTACGTGACCGTACAGGTATCGTACAAGTTGTATTTAATCCAGAAACATCAAAAGAAGCGTTAGAAGTAGCAGAAACGATTCGTAGCGAATACGTATTACACGTAGAAGGTACAGTTGTTGAACGTGGTGAAGGCGCAATTAATGATAATATGGCAACTGGTCGTATTGAAGTACAAGCATCGAAAGTAAATGTATTAAACGCAGCGAAAACAACGCCAATCATTATTGCTGATGATACAGATGCATCAGAAGATGTGCGTTTAAAATATCGTTACTTAGACTTACGTCGTCCTGCAATGTTCAACACATTCAAAATGCGTCATGACGTAACGAAAACAATTCGTAACTTCTTAGATACAGAAGAGTTCTTAGAAGTTGAAACACCAATTTTAACGAAGAGCACGCCAGAAGGAGCTCGCGACTATTTAGTACCAAGCCGTGTGCATGATGGTGAATTTTATGCATTACCTCAATCTCCGCAGCTATTTAAACAGCTTCTTATGGTCGGTGGATTTGAGCGTTACTATCAAGTAGCACGTTGTTTCCGTGACGAAGATTTACGTGCGGACCGTCAACCGGAATTCACGCAAATTGATATCGAGGCATCATTCTTAACACAAGATGAAATTTTAGAAATGATGGAGCGTATGATGACGAAAGTCATGAAGGATGCAAAAGGTGTAGAAGTTAGTGCACCATTCCCTCGTATGAAATATGCTGATGCAATGGCTCGCTTTGGTTCTGATAAGCCGGATACACGCTTTGAAATGGAACTAAAAGACCTATCTGAATTTGCAGTAGGTTGTGGATTTAAAGTATTTACAAGTGCTGTAGAAAACGGCGGACAAGTAAAAGCGATTAACGCAAAAGGTGCAGCGAGCAAATACTCTCGTAAAGACATCGATGCATTAACTGAATTCGCAAAAGTATACGGTGCAAAAGGTCTAGCTTGGCTTAAAGTTGAAGAAGACGGCTTAAAAGGACCGATTGCGAAATTCTTCGGTGAAGAAGATGCAAACGTGTTAATGAGTACATTAGAAGCGGATGCTGGTGACTTATTATTATTCGTAGCAGATAAGAAGAGCGTTGTTGCAGATAGCTTAGGTGCACTTCGTTTACGTTTAGGTAAAGAACTTGAGCTAATTGACGAAAGTAAATTTAACTTCCTATGGGTAACTGATTGGCCACTTCTTGAGTACGATGAAGATGCAGATCGTTACTTCGCAGCTCACCACCCATTCACAATGCCATTCCGTGAAGACGTTGAGTTATTAGAAACAGCACCAGAAAAAGCACGTGCACAAGCATATGACCTTGTATTAAACGGTTATGAGCTTGGTGGTGGATCACTTCGTATTTACGAGCGTGACGTACAAGAAAAAATGTTCAAAGCACTTGGATTCTCACAAGAAGAAGCACAAGAACAATTCGGATTCTTATTAGAAGCATTCGAATACGGTACACCACCACACGGCGGAATCGCATTAGGTTTAGACCGTCTTGTTATGTTACTTGCAGGTCGTACGAACCTTCGTGATACAATTGCATTCCCGAAAACAGCAAGCGCAAGCTGCTTATTAACAGAAGCGCCAAGTCCAGTTGCAGAAGCTCAGCTTGAAGAGCTAAGCTTAAAATTGAGCTTGAAAGAAGAGAAGTAAGAATAGAGTCTAGATGGTTATACTATAGCCGTCTAGGCTTTTTTTATAGAGGTTGTTTAAAAAGTCCGGTTTACATTATGTTTTCCTTGTTTGAAATATGTATTTTTAGGAATTCTATAACTTTTTCTATACAAATAGTCGGAAAAACGCTAGAATACATGGTAGACCATTTTTGTAATAGGAGTGTAGAGCTGAATGTTACATCAATTTTCACGTAATGAATTAGCCTTTGGAAAAGAAGGCCTTGAAATATTAAAAAATAGTACAGTCGGTATTTTAGGTATTGGCGGCGTAGGATCATTTTCGGCAGAAGCGTTAGCACGTTCTGGCGTAGGACGTCTTGTATTAGTTGACAAAGATGTTGTAGATATTACAAACGTAAACCGTCAAATTCACGCGTTAGTATCTACTGTAGGACGTTCAAAAGTAGAATTAATGAAAGAGCGTATTGCAGATATTAATCCAGAGTGTGAAGTAATTGGACTAGAGATGTTTTATACAGATGAAACATATGAAGAGTTCTTTAAACACGGTTTAGATTTCGTAGTAGATGCATCTGATACGATTACGTTCAAAATTCATTTAATTAAACAATGTTTACGTCGTAAAATCAAAATTATCTCATGTATGGGTGCGGCAAATAAAATGGACCCAACTCGTTTCCGTATTGCGGACATTTCTAAAACACATACAGATCCAATTGCGAAAGTAATTCGTACGAAGCTTCGTAAAGATGGTATTAAAAAAGGTGTAAAAGTTGTCTTCTCTGACGAAAACCCAATCGTAATTCGTGAAGAAGTACGTAAAGAAATCGTACCAGACGAAAATGCAAAAATTCGTAAAGCGAAATTACCACCTTCTTCAAATGCATTCGTGCCATCTGTGGCTGGTTTAATTATGGCAAGTCACGTTGTACGTGAGCGTATTAAAAACGTAGAAGTGAAGCGTGTAGGGCAAGAATAAAAGGAAAGCATATATCCATTTCGGATATATGCTTTTTGTATGTTTTAAAGAAATGTCGATGTCGAATCGTTAATATAATTTCATTTACTGTGTTGCTTTTTCACTAAGGGAAAATAAACAGGGATGTCACTTAGTTGAAAAAGTGGCATCCCTGTTTTTAGTTTTCTGCAGAATATATAATATCTAAATTTCCATTTTGATCGGTTTTGAAAATCGGAGCAATTTGCTCTTCTTGTTCTTCGACCGAAACAAGTTTTCGAGCACGATCCATAATTCTAACAAGCATTGCATAATCTTCTTCGATTGCTTGTTGTTTTTTTGTGAGAACAGCTAATTTTGCTTCAAGTTCATTATTCATTTTTTGCAGGGAAGTGAGCTGATCTTGTAATACGTCATTTTCAGTTTGTAACTTTGCGAGTGAAGGGTTATTGTGCTCCAAGTTTTGCAAAAATGAGATGACATTTTGCATTGTAAGATCTTGTTTATTTGGGACAATATCTTCTGAAAACTCGGCATCGATTACGAGCTGCCGAGTTTGTGTGAACTGCTCTTTTTCTATTTTAGCTTCCGAACGCTTTAATTCTTTACGTTGTTTTTTTGCGATTTGCACCGCATCTTCATAATATGGTCTTACTTCAGCATTCCATCTAAAGCCACAAGCTGCTGAAGTTCGGTTTAATGTATCACCAACTTCATCGAATGCTTTTATTTGTGTACTTCCGCTGCGAATATGTCGTAAAACAGTTTCTGCTAAAAGGAGATCGTCTTCTTTTGTCCATGCATCTTGACGTGTTTTCATAAGCGAACCCTCCGTAATGGTGACGTTTTCGCTTATATTACCCTTTATTCTTCGTTTTATGCGAACTTTGTAATCTTTCATAAACAGTAGAAAGTGCTTGTTCAAATTTTCCTGTCGTTTTCGGTTTATAATATTGCTTGTTTTTAATTTTATCAGGTAAGTATTGTTGTTGTACCCAACCGTTTGGGTGATCGTGTGGATATAAGTATCCGATGCCTCTTCCTAACGATTCGGCTCCTTTATAATGACTATCTTTTAAATGACTTGGAATATCGCCTGTTTGGCCATTACGTAAATCGTGTAGTGCGGCATCGAGTGCTTTATAGGCCGAATTTGATTTCGGTGATAGACAAAGTTCAATAACAGCATTTGCAAGTGGTATGCGTGCCTCTGGGAAGCCGACCCGTTCAGCTGATTCAATCGCTGCAAGTGTACGTTGTCCAGCTTGTGGGCTAGCAAGTCCGATATCTTCATATGCCATAATAAGCAGACGTCTACCGATGCTTTGTAAGTCACCAGCTTCAATAAGACGTGCTAAATAATGAAGCGCGGCGTTCACATCACTTCCGCGTACTGATTTTTGAAAAGCAGATAAAACGTCATAGTGAGCATCGCCACCTTTGTCGTGAACGAAACTCTTTTTCTGTAAGCATTCTTCTGCGATTTCAAGTGTAATTTCCGCGGCTTTGTCGTCAGTTGTAAAGCTAGATAAAACAGCTAGTTCAAGTGCATTATAAGCTGAGCGCATATCTCCGCCTGACGCATTTGCAAAGTGATGTAATGCTTCATCCGTAACAGTTACATCATATTCCCCAAGCCCTTTTTCTTTATCTTCAAGCGCTCGTTTTAAGCCAATTAAAATATCATCTTCTGTTAATGCGTGTAATTCGAAGATTTGACAACGACTTCGAATAGCAGAATTAATAGCATGGAACGGATTGCTTGTCGTTGCACCAATTAAAGTAAGAAGTCCGCTTTCTAAATGGGGTAATAGAAAGTCTTGCTTCGCTTTATCTAGCCTATGAACTTCATCCAAAATTAAAACGAGGTGCCGATGCATCTTCGCTTCCTGTACGACAACTTCCATATCTTTTTTATTATGAGTAACAGCGTTTAAGAGGCGAAACAGGGTTCCAGTACTTCCTGCAATTGCGCTAGCGATTGATGTTTTTCCTGTGCCTGGAGGACCGTATAAAATCATTGATTGAAAATGATTTGCTTGGACCATACGCCATAAAATCTTGCCTTCACCAACTAAATGCTGTTGTCCGATAATTTCTTGAATATTTGTAGGGCGCATTCGATGTGCGAGTGGTTGTTTCATTTGACCCTCTCCCTTAATGTATAATCTCATTCTATCGTATCATTTTTTTTTGATGAAATTTGAAATAGGATGCTGTTTTGTGGGGAAAATGAATATGAATATTCCTATTTTTCTTTCAATTGTAATAATTTCCGAGTTTTTCAATGTGATTTTATGTTATCATTTTGATACACAAGTTGAAATTTCTTATAATACTATATTATGCTATAATTTCATAGGATTTTAAATTGTGTTCTTTTATAAAGTGAAACTTTAATTAGTGGGGGTTTTGTTCATCCCCCACCTAACTTCTTTGCTCCAGCCGAATTTTGAGGTGGGAGTTTTACTGCCCGCAAATAGCGGGATAAATAAGATATAACCAATAGAAGTGAAAATTTGAAATGAGGTGCAAATAGATGAAGATTTCAACGAAAGGCCGCTACGGCTTAACAATTATGATCGACCTTGCAAAAAAGTTTGGTGAAGGCCCAATTTCATTAAAATCAATTGCACAGGCACATGACCTATCTGAGCATTACTTAGAGCAATTAATTTCACCACTTCGTAACGCTCGTCTTGTAAAGAGTACGCGTGGTGCATATGGCGGATATGTATTATCTGATCAGCCAGTCAACATTACAGCTGGAGATGTAATCCGTGTACTAGAGGGTCCAATTAGTGTTGTAGAAATGATAGAAGAAGAAGAACCAGCACAACGCCAATTATGGATGCGTGTTCGTGATGCAGTGCAAGAAGTATTAGATAGTACAACTTTAGAAGATTTAGTACGTTATGAGGAAGAAAATCACGGGGGCTATATGTTTTACATTTAATTCCTTGTGAAACGATTTGGAAAGAAGGAGATTTAATGGAACGCATTTACTTAGATCATGCTGCGACATCTCCGACTCACCCAGAAGTGGTCGAAAAGATGATTCCATATATGACAGAAACATTTGGAAACCCGTCTAGTATTCACTTTTATGGGCGTCAAACGCGCCATGCGGTAGATGAGGCGAGACGTGTGTGTGCACGTAGCATTCACGCGAGTCCAAATGAAATTATATTCACGAGCGGTGGTACAGAAGCTGATAATTTAGCACTTATAGGTGTAGCGCGTGCGAATCGTCATAAAGGTAACCACATTATTACAACGCAAATTGAACATCATGCGATTTTGCATACGTGTGAATTGTTAGAGCGTGAAGGATTTGAAGTGACGTATTTACCTGTTGATGAAACAGGGCGTGTTCAAGTTTCTGACATACAAAAGGCACTAACGGAAGAGACGATTCTTGTATCTATTATGTTCGGGAATAATGAAGTAGGGACAATACAACCAATTGTGGAAATAGGAAAGTTGTTAAAAGAGCATCAAGCTTATTTCCACACAGATGCTGTACAAGCTTACGGTTTAATAGAAATAGATGTGAAAGAGTTTGGTATTGATTTATTATCGATTTCCGCTCACAAAATTAATGGCCCAAAAGGTGTAGGATTCCTATATGCTGGTGCAAATGTGAAATTTGAACCGTTATTAATAGGCGGAGAGCAAGAAAGAAAACGTCGTGCTGGTACTGAAAATGTACCTAGTATTGCTGGACTTCAACATGCAGTTTCGCTAGCTGAAAAAACTCGTGAGCAAAAAAATGCCCAATATGAAGAGTTTAAAGATATAATGGTATCTGTCTTCAAAAATGAGGACATTCATTTCGAGGTAAACGGAGACTTGGAATATCGCTTACCACATGTGTTTAATATAAGTTTTACAGGAATGAATATTGAACCGTTTCTTGTAAACCTAGACTTAGCTGGTATTGCAGTATCAAGTGGTTCTGCTTGTACAGCTGGTTCGATTGATCCATCACATGTATTAGTGGCGATGTTCGGAAAAGACTCCGATCAAATACGTTCATCCGTACGCTTTAGTTTCGGACTTGGAAATACGAAAGAGCAAATTGAAAAAGCGGCGTACGAAACAGTGAAAATCGTGAAGCGATTAACACAAAATTAGCATGGGAGGTGACATGATGAACAAACTACCTCAAGAAACACGCGTTGTCATCGGGATGTCCGGTGGCGTCGATTCATCTGTAGCAGCTCTTTTATTAAAAGAGCAGGGTTATGATGTAATCGGAATTTTTATGAAAAACTGGGATGATACAGATGCAAATGGTGTCTGCACAGCAACAGAAGATTACAATGATGTAATTGAAGTGTGTAACCAAATCGGCATTCCGTATTATGCAGTAAACTTTGAAAAACAATACTGGGATAAAGTATTTACGTACTTTTTAGATGAGTACCGAGCTGGTCGTACACCAAACCCAGATGTAATGTGTAACAAAGAAATTAAATTTAAAGCATTTTTAGAGCATGCAATTGCACTTGGTGCTGATTATGTAGCAACAGGTCATTATGCACGCGTTGCTTATATGGACGGCGAATATAAAATGCTTCGCGGCGTTGATGACAATAAAGATCAAACATATTTCTTAAATCAATTAAGCCAAGAGCAACTATCAAAAACAATGTTCCCATTAGGTGAATTAAAGAAACCACAAATTCGCGAAATGGCGACAGAAGCTGGTTTAGCGACAGCGGCGAAGAAAGATAGTACTGGTATTTGCTTCATCGGTGAGCGTAACTTTAAAGATTTCTTAAGTAACTATTTACCGGCGCAACCAGGTGTGATGCAAACATTATCTGGTGAAGTGAAAGGGAAACATGATGGTTTAATGTATTATACAATTGGACAACGTCATGGCCTTGGTATTGGTGGTAATGGTGATCCGTGGTTTGCTGTGGGAAAAAACTTGAAAGAAAACATTTTATATGTTGATCAAGGGTTCCATAACGAACTTCTATATGGTGATGAAGTTATTGCTACGAATGTAGGCTGGGTAAGTAATAAAGCGAAGGAAAAAGAATTTACGTGTACAGCGAAATTCCGTTATCGTCAAGCAGACAATAAAGTAACGGTTCAAATCGTTGATGAAAATACAGTTCGTATTCTTTGTGATGAGCCAATTCGTGCGATTACGCCAGGCCAAGCAGTTGTTTTCTATGATGGAGATGAGTGCTTAGGCGGCGCTACAATTGATGAAGTATATCATAGTGGTAAGAAATTAGATTATTTAGGATAACACGAGAAGCCTCTGCCGATTAGCGGTTAGAGGTTTCTTTTACATAAAGCGAATTTTTGTTCGCTTGGAAAATACATTCTTTGTTATAATTTGTTGTAGAGGTGAAGGATATGTCAAACAAACTTGAAACAGGTATTAAATATATGCAAGAAGGAAACTGGGAAGAAGCAGCTGAAAATTTCACAGAAGCAATCGAAGAAAATCCGAAAGATGCGCTTGGATACATTAACTTTGCGAATTTATTAGATGTATTAGGTGATAGTGAGCGAGCAATTTTATTTTATAAACGTGCATTAGAATTAGATGGTAAATCTGCGGCTGCTTATTATGGCTTAGGAAATGTATATTACGGTCAAGAGCAATTTGCAGAGGCGAAGGCTGTATTTGAACAAGCGATGCAAGTGGGATTACAATCAGCTGACGTAACATTTATGTTAGGTATCACACATGTGCAACTTGGAAATGATCGTCTTGCACTTCCATTTTTACAAAGAGCGACGGAATTAGATGAAGGCGATGTAGAAGCTGTTTTCCAATGCGGACTTTGCTTCGCACGACTAGAACATATTCAAGAGGCAAAACCTTATTTTGAAAAGGTGTTAGAAATGGATGAAGAGCATGCAGATGCGTATTATAATTTAGGTGTTGCGTACGTATTTGAGGAGAATAACGAGAAAGCTCTTACTTTATTTAAGAAAGCGACTGAAATTCAAGCAGACCACTTTTTAGCTGGTAATGGTATTCGTTTATTAGAGCAAGAAGCTGAATAAAGTGAAATTATAGTTTAATGCGCAGTTACCCCTCATCTAAAGATTGTGAAAGAGGTGGGGGATGTACTGCTCATTAAAGTGAAAAGAACTCGGAAAGGAGAGGAAATATGGGAAATCAACATGCAATGGATTTGTTTGAGGAAGAAAAAAAATTTATAAAAGCGCAAGTTCTTCATACCATTTTCCACAACGAAGAAAACCTCTATTCCGTTGTCAGTATGAAAGTCATTGAAACGAATGAAACATACGACGAAAAAAAAGTAATGATAAACGGTCATTTTCCCCGTATGCATGAAGATGAAGTGTTTACATTAACAGGTCATTTTAAAGACCACCCAAAGTATGGAAAACAATATTTAGTGGAAACGTTTAAAAAAGAACTGCCACAAACAAAAGCAGGTATGGTGCAATATTTAGCGAGCGATTTATTTAAAGGGATTGGAAAGCGTACAGCCGAAAAAATCGTAGACCATCTTGGTGAGCATGCGATTTCTAAAATTATGGATGATCCGGATGCGTTAAGTGGTGTTGTAAACAAGCAAAAAGCGCAGGAAATATATGAGACGATTATTGAGCATCAAGGGCTCGAGAAAGTGATGAGTTTTTTAAATGGTTACGGTTTTGGAACAAAACTTTCTATTAAAATTTATCAGCAATATAAAGAGATGACATTAGAAGTGATTCGTAATAATCCGTATAAACTTATTGAAGAAGTGGACGGAATTGGATTTGGAAGAGCAGATGATATAGGGCGTGCAATCGGAATAACGGGCAATCACGACGACCGTGTACGTGCAGGGTGTTTTTATACGTTAGAGAATATTTCATTACAACTCGGTCACGTGTATATGGAAAAAGGTCAGCTTGTAAGAGAAACGATGTCACTTTTAAATAATCAAGAAGGCAGAGTGACTGAGGAAGATATTGTAGGCTGCGTTGAAATGATGCAAAGCGAAGGGAAAGTCATTATAGAAGAAGAGCGAGTGTATTTAGCTTCTTTATTCTATTCTGAGAAAGGCGTTGTAAAGTCAATTCGACGTCTTATGAATCAAGAAGAAACCCCTGCATTCCCTGAAGCAGAAGTGTTAAAAACATTAGGAGAAATTGAAGAACAGCTAAAGGTACAGTATGCGCCGCTTCAGCAAGAAGCAGTTCAAACTGCACTTCATAAGCCGATGATGTTATTAACAGGTGGACCAGGGACGGGGAAAACAACAGTTATAAAAGGAATTGTTGAAATGTATGCGTCACTTCACGGAGTATCATTAAATCCGAATGAATATAGTGATGATAATCCATTTCCAATATTATTAACGGCCCCAACTGGAAGAGCGGCGAAGCGCATGAGTGAATCGACAGGACTTCCAGCTTGCACAATTCATCGTCTGCTGGGATGGACGCCAGAAGGGTCTTTTCAGCGCAATGAAACAGACCCTGTACAAGGGAAACTCCTTATTATTGATGAGTTTTCGATGGTAGATATTTGGCTTGCAAATCAGCTATTCAAGTCACTTCCGACAAATATTCAAGTTATCGTTGTAGGTGATGAAGATCAGTTGCCATCTGTAGGACCTGGACAAGTGTTAAAAGATTTATTGAATGCAGGTGCGGTTCCAACGGTCAAGCTGACAGAAATTTATCGTCAAGCGGAAGGGTCATCTGTTATTCAACTTGCCCATGCGATAAAAGGCGGAACACTTCCACCAGATTTAGCGCAAAATAAAAAAGATCGTTCATTTATCAGCTGTGCAGGTGCTCAAATTGTTGAAGTTGTAAAAAAAGTATGTGAAAACGCGAAGGCGAAAGGGTTTAGCGCAAGAGATGTACAAGTGTTGGCACCAATGTACCGCGGACCAGCAGGTATTAATGTGTTAAATGAAGCTCTTCAAGAAGTGTTTAATCCGAAAAAAGAAAAGAGTAAAGAAATTGCCTACGGTGACGTTGTATACCGGAGAGGTGATAAAGTACTTCAATTAGTCAATCAGCCGGAAAGCCAAGTGTTTAATGGTGATATTGGAGAAATTGTTTCAGTATTTTATGCGAAAGAAAATGTCGAGCAACAAGATATGATTATCGTTTCATTTGATGGAATTGAAGTAACATATACAAAGCCGGATTTAAATCAAATTACGCATGCCTATTGCTGCTCGATTCATAAATCGCAAGGTAGTGAATTCCCAATAGTTATTATGCCAATTGTAAAGAGCTACTACCGTATGTTACGTCGTAATTTAATTTACACGGGTATTACAAGGAGTAAGAAATTCCTTATTATTTGCGGGGAGGAAGCAGCGTTTCAATCCGGTGTAAATCGCCTTGATGATGCAATGCGTCAAACGACTTTAGCTGGCCGATTGCAAGAATCACAAGGAGAAGTGCAGATGGTGACGGTTAATGGTGAAGAAATGGATGTGGAAAACATTTCACCGTATGATTTCATGTAACAAGGTGAAATTATATAGTGAAACTTTCAAACGTATAACGTTGAAAGGCTCTAGCAATGTATAAATGAATGCAGTTTGGACATAATGGCGAATAGAATCTGGGAGACTGTAAGGAGATGAAAGCCATATGTTCAGTTGTCCAAATTGCAAAGGGAAAGACATCGGAAAAATAGGTGTCAACCAATTTTATTGCTGGAATTGTTATATCGAATTATCGGTTTCAAAGGGGAAAATCCATACACATCAAGTAGAGGAAGATGGTTCATTAAGCTCTCTTGATGATTTATTTGATGATAATGAAAGAACGATCGGATAACGAAAAGGGGGATTTACTTTGAATCTACGCAATTCATTAATCGCATTAGGTGTTGGAGCTGCAGCATATCAATATGCTCGCAAACAAGATGTATTCTCAAAACGCAATGTGAAAAAAGCACGTAAGATGATTAAGTCTTATTTATAAGGCGTAAAAAACTCCCTTCATGATAAGGGAGTTTTTTTATGCGCTTGTATGCAAATATAAAAGTCCGATTTCAGAGAAGAGATAAGATAAACCGTAGCATCCAACGCCAAGCATTCCATAATGCCATAAGTGCTTAGCTCTTTCCTTTCGCGAGGAACGAATAAAGAAGCCTTTCCAAATACCAAACCCGATACAAATCCATTCAAGAAGCATAAAAAGTGCGGATAATGCAAGCATAAATAAGATCATTATGAGCCCTCCTGATTATATTTTGACATTTTGTATTTTCAGGGGTGGTTGTCCTTATTATGTTAAATATATGTACGTCTTTAAAAAACAGTATGGTCTGTATAAAAAGATTTTAAAACTTTTGCACATAACCTAACCTATTTATTTTCAAAATAAAGGTGGAGGAGGTTTTTCGTGTGAAGAATCTTAAAATCATTTGGATATATCGTTTAGGATTATTGTTACTCGTTTTTCTTTGTTTGCTCGTCTTTTTAAAAATCAAGCCACTATGGGCACCGATTATTTTTGTATTTAAAGTAGCGATCACACCGTTCCTTATTGCTTGTTTTATTGCTTATTTATTACACCCTTTAATTGAAAAAATCCATAAGGAAGGAATGCCACGCACACTTGCTATTTTGCTCATTTATATTCTTTTCTTTGGCGGAATTGGCTATGGAATTTATAAAGGAACGCCAGTTGTTATTAAACAGTTACAAGAAATTAATGAACAATTTCCGCAGTTTACAAAAATGTACGATTCTTGGATGGATGGAGTTACAGAACAAACAGCGAATTTCCCATCATTTATTCATGAAAAGGTAAAGCAAATTTTCGTTGGTGTAGAAATGAAGATACAAACGCTTTTAAATAAAGTTATGAGCACAGCACGTGGTGTATTGGATTCATTGCTCATTATTTTCTTAATTCCGTTCATTGTATTTTACATATTAAAAGATTACGGTGAGTTTTATCATATTTTTTGGAAACTAGTTCCGAGTAAGTGGCGTAGTACGGGTCAAATGCTTGCGAAAGAAATTGATAAGTCACTCGGAAGTTATATTCGAGGACAGTTATTTGTTTGCTTAGTATTAGGGGGAGTATCTGTTCTTTCTTTTTGGTTTATCGGTATGAAATATCCGTTATTACTCGGCATTATTATTGGGGTAACGGATATAATCCCGTACTTTGGTCCTATTTTAGGGGCGATTCCGACGTTGATGATTGCGGCAACGGTATCAACGAGTTTACTCATTAAGGCGGGGATTACGATTGCTATTTTGCAATTTTTGGAAAGTAACATTTTATCGCCTTACATCGTTGGTAAGTCGCTTCGTATGCATCCTGTGATCATTATGTTTGCGTTACTAGTAGGGGGAGAAGTTGCGGGGATTGTAGGATTACTAATATCGGTTCCTATTTTAGCGGTCATTCGGACAGTGGTCGTTCATGTGAGGCCTCTTTGGAAAAGAGAAGATATTTAAAATGAAAAGTAGATGCTTATGTAGCTAATGAAAATGTGTGTAGTACAATATAATTATTATTATCTACATTGACAAACTTAAGAGAATTCTATTATATTTAGTCATATAATACATTAAATCAATGACGGAACAAGTATGTTACAGTCCATTTATAGAGAGAAGCTTCCAATGGCTGAAAGAAGCTTTAAATGAAGGGTAACAGAAAGCTAATCCTGAGAGCAGCTAATCACTGCCGTCTTGCCACGTTACGGCACCATGAGGTGATGAATTGATTGTTATAATAATCAATTCATAATTAGGGTGGTATCGCGAGTTAACTCTCGTCCCTTTTATTAGGGGCGGGAGTTTTTTATATTTAAGGAGGAAAATACAATGAAACAACTAACAGGCGCACAAATTCGTCAAATGTTTTTAGACTTTTTCCAAGAAAAAGGACATGCAGTAGAACCAAGTGCATCACTAGTTCCTCATGAGGATCCATCTCTTCTATGGATTAATAGTGGTGTAGCGACATTAAAGAAATATTTTGATGGTCGTGTAATCCCACAAAATCCACGTATTACAAATGCACAAAAATCAATTCGTACAAACGATATTGAAAACGTTGGGAAAACGGCTCGTCACCATACATTCTTTGAAATGTTAGGGAACTTCTCAATCGGTGATTACTTCAAAGAAGAAGCAATTACTTGGGCTTGGGAATTTCTAACGAGCGACAAATGGATCGGATTCGATAAAGAATTACTATCTGTTACAATTCATCCGGAAGATGAAGAAGCATTCACAATTTGGAATGAGAAAATGGGTGTTCCAAAAGAACGCATCATCCGTTTAGAAGAAAACTTCTGGGATATCGGTGAAGGACCAAGTGGACCGAATACAGAAATTTTCTATGACCGCGGTGAATCTTACGGTAATGACTTTAGTGACCCAGAATTATATCCGGGCGGAGAAAACGAGCGTTACTTAGAAGTATGGAACCTTGTATTCTCTCAATTTAACCATAATCCAGACGGTTCATATACGCCGCTTCCTAAGAAAAACATCGATACAGGGATGGGTCTAGAGCGTATGACATCTATCGTTCAAGATGTACCTACGAACTTTGATACAGACCTATTCATGCCGATGATTGGTGCAACAGAATCAATTTCTGGTGAGAAATATCGTAATGGCGATTTAGAAAAAGATATGGCGTTTAAAGTAATTGCTGACCATATCCGTACAGTAACATTCGCTGTTGGTGACGGTGCTCTTCCATCTAACGAAGGCCGTGGTTATGTATTACGTCGTTTATTACGCCGTGCTGTTCGTTATTCTAAGAAATTAAACATCAACCGTCCGTTCATGTTTGAATTAGTACCGGTTGTTGGAGAAGTAATGAAAGACTTCTATCCAGAAGTACTTGAAAAGAAAGATTTCATCGCAAAAGTTGTGAAGAATGAAGAAGAGCGTTTCCATGAAACACTTCATGATGGTGAATCAATTTTAGCTGAAGTAATTGCAAAAGCGAAAGAAGAAAAAACAACTGTTATTTCTGGCGTAGATGCGTTCCGCCTATACGACACGTACGGTTTCCCAATTGAATTAACAGAAGAATATGCAGAAGAAGCTGGTATGACAGTTGATCAAGCGGGCTTTGAAAATGAAATGGAGAAACAACGTGAGCGTGCACGTGCTGCTCGTCAAGACGTTGATTCTATGCAAGTTCAAGGCGGTGTACTTGGTGAAGTTAAAGTAGCGAGCGAATTCGTTGGTTACGGTACAGTTGCAACAGAAAGTAACGTTGTTGCCCTTGTGAAAAATGGTGAGTATACAGATAGCTTACAAGCAGGTGAAGAAGGACAATTAATGCTTGATGTAACGCCATTCTACGCTGAGAGCGGTGGGCAAATTGCAGACCGTGGTTATCTTCTTGCTGACGGCGTGAAAGTTGTTGTAAAAGACGTACAAAAAGCACCAAATGGTCAAAACTTACACAAAGTTGTTGTTGAAGAGGGTACATTAACGAAAGAAGCGGCTGTAAAAGCTCTTATCGATACGAAAAACCGTAGTAGCGTTGTGAAAAACCATACAGCAACTCACTTACTGCACCAAGCATTAAAAGATATACTTGGAACGCATGTTAACCAAGCGGGTTCTCTTGTAACATCTGAACGTTTACGTTTTGACTTCTCTCACTTCGGTCAAGTACAAGCTGATGAATTAGAAAAAATTGAGCGTATCGTAAACGAAAAAATTTGGGAAAGTATTGATGTTGCGATTTCTCAAAAAGCAATCGAAGAAGCGAAAGAAATGGGCGCAATGGCATTATTCGGTGAGAAATACGGTGATGTTGTACGCGTTGTGCAAGTAGGCGATTACAGCTTAGAGCTTTGCGGTGGTTGTCACGTTGATAACACAGCGTCTATCGGTATTTTCAAAATCGTTGCTGAGTCTGGTATCGGTGCAGGAACTCGTCGTATTGAGGCGGTAACTGGTAAGTCTGCATACGAATTAATGAACGATCAAGTAGGTTTATTAAAAGAAGCAGCAGGAAAAATGAAAACAAATCCAAAAGATATTTTAACAAGAGTTGATGGTTTATTTACTGAAGTAAAACAACTTCAAAAAGAAAACGAATCTCTTGCTGCGAAATTAAGCAATATCGAAGCTGGAAACTTAACTGATTCAGTAATGACAGTTGATGGCGTGAACGTATTAGCGGCGAAAGTAAATGTTGCAGATATGAACAACTTACGTACAATGATGGATGACCTTAAAAATAAATTAGAGTCTGCAGTTGTTGTATTAGCGTCTGTAAATGACGATAAGGTAAACATTTTAGCTGGCGTAACGAAAGATTTAATTAGTCAAGGTTACCATGCGGGTAAACTTGTGAAAGAAGTAGCTTCTCGTTGTGGAGGCGGCGGTGGTGGCCGTCCTGATATGGCACAAGCAGGCGGTAAAAACCCAGCGCAAGTAGAGGAAGCTTTAGCGTTTGTACAAGAGTACGTTAAATCTGTTTCAAAATAAAGAGATAGTAGTGTACAATGGTAGGGAGAGGAGAAGTTCTTCTCCCTATACTTACTACTTACAAGTGAGGTGCTTGAAATGGACGGTTTTGATAAGACAATGAAGTTTAGCATTCAAGATGAAAAACAGAGTGTCCATGTAAATGATGTACTTTTAACTGTGTATGATGCACTTCAAGAAAAAGGTTATAATCCGATTAACCAAATCGTCGGTTATTTATTAAGTGGAGATCCAGCATACATACCTCGCCATAAAGATGCACGAAGCATCGTTCGTAAGCTTGAACGTGATGAGATAATTGAAGAGCTTGTGAAGTCTTACTTGAAACATCATCGTGAGGAGTAGTTTATGCGGATATTAGGTTTAGATGTTGGTACTAAAACAGTCGGTGTTGCAATGAGCGATGAAATGGGCTGGACAGCACAAGGGCTGGAAACAATCAGGATTAACGAAGAACGAGGCCACTTTGGTTTTGACCGTATTTCTGAGTTGGTAAAACAGTACAATGTGGACAAAATAGTAGTAGGTTTACCTAAAAATATGAATGGTACAATCGGCCCTCGTGGTGAAGCGTGCCAGCAATTTGCAGAAAACCTGCGAAATCTGTTACAATTAGAAGTTGTAATGTGGGACGAGCGTTTGTCGACGATGGCAGCGGAACGTCTGCTCATTTCAGCTGATGTGAGCCGTAAGAAGCGAAAACAGGTAATCGATAAGATGGCTGCAGTCGTGATCTTACAAGGATTTTTAGATAGTAAATAAGAGGTGACCAAAATGGAAGAAAATCAAATTACAATTGTAGACGAAAAAGGAAACGAACATTTATGTGAAATTATTTTCACTTTTGATGCTGAAAAATTCGGCAAAAAATCTTACGTAGTCTTCTCTCCAATCGGTGAAGTAGACGAAGATGGAGACCAAATCTTCGATGCAATGGCATATGAGCAAAGTGAAGAAGAGGGCGGAACATTACTTTCAATTGAATCTGAAGAAGAGTGGGAAATGGTACAAGAAATGTTTAACACTCTTGCTGATGAGCAAGAAGAAGAATAGTAATGGATAAAAAGGCGAACTGTGTACACAGTTCGCCTTTTTTGTATTCATATGCAAAATGACAGATTTTTTGTCGAAACTACTTAATTGTTTATAGTATAATAAGACGGGTTGTATGAAAAAAGGCTTTAAATAAGTAGCTGTCACCGATTATTTAGAAATGATTGGTTTTGCTTTATGTTTGTAGGGCATTGTATAGAGGAAGTGTATACGGTCTACAATTGAATAAGGAGGAAGAATTTTGGTAGAGAATCAAGTGAAGAAGAAGCGTAGACGCATTTTTTTAATTTCGATTATCGCACTGCTTTTAGTTTGTGGATCAGTCTATGCGTATATTTCATCTGCATTAGGGCCAGTTGATAGTGGAAATAAAAAAGAGATTGAGGTAGAGATTCCAAAGGGGTCATCTACAAGTAAAATCGGTGAGATTTTAGAAGAAAAAGGTGCTGTGAAAAGCAGTACAGTTTTTAGTTTTTATACGAAATTTAAGTCGAAAAGCTTACAAGCAGGTACATATTTATTAAATCCTTCGATGAGCGCCAACGATGTCATTGAACAAATGTCATCTGGCAACGTACATCGTCCGGCTCTTTATAAAGTGACGATTAAAGAAGGGGCGCAAGTAACTGAAATTGCTGAAGTGATTGCGGCAGAATTAAAGTGGAATAAAGATGATGTTGTGCGTCAATTAAACGATAAAGCATTTATCCAAAAAATGCAGCAAAAGTATCCGAAGCTATTAACGGATAAAATTTTTGATAGTAACATTAAATATCCACTAGAAGGATACTTATATCCAGCAACGTATTCTTTCTATAAAAAGGATACGAAATTAGAAGAAATTGTAATCCCGATGCTTGAGAAAACAAATGCAATTATTGTTCAAAATGAGGCGAAAATGAAAGCGAAGAACTGGGATGTTCATCAACTTCTCACGTTGTCTTCACTTATTGAAGAAGAGGCTACTGGCTTTACTGATCGCCAGAAAATCTCTAGTGTTTTCTATAATCGTTTAGCGAAAGGTATGCCGCTTCAAACGGATCCGACGGTATTATACGCGCTTGGAAAGCATAAACAACGTGTATTATACGAAGACTTGAAAGTAAACTCACCGTACAATACGTATGTTGTGAAAGGGTTGCCGGTTGGACCGATTGCAAACTCTGGTAAACATTCAGTGGAAGCAGCGTTAGATCCTGCGCAAACAGATTATTATTATTTCTTAGCTGCACCAAGTGGTGAAGTGTATTATGCGAAAACATTAGAAGAACATAATGCATTAAAGCAAAAATACATTACGAAAAAACAGTGAAATGGGGAGGGATAGCGAAAAGGGTCGCATATCCCTCTTTTTTGTGGTAAAATATATCGGGTTAAAAACTGGCAGAAGAATCGTTTTTAATATCAAAACGGGACGTACAAGCTAAGGGTGAAACTGGCTTGTATTTTTATTGCATTCTATGTGTGAAAAGACAAAGGTTGACGCGTCATAGAGGCACTTCTCCATGTAAATAAGGAGGACCAATTATGGAGGATGCAGTTAACGAGTACCTATTATCATTTATTGATCCAAAAGATAAATTAATTCTTGAAATGGAAGAGTATGCAACTGAAAACCATGTGCCGATTATGGATCGACTTGGAATGGAATTTATGCTGCAATTTTTACGTTTAATTGGACCGGAAAGTATTTTAGAACTTGGAACAGCAATCGGTTATTCTAGTATTCGTATGATGCAAGCTATTCCGAACTCTCGCATTGTGACAGTAGAGCGCAATCGTGAACGATATGAAAAGGCACTTGAATATATAGAATGTTCCTCGGTAACAGACCGTATTTCTGTTATTTACGGTGATGCTTTAGAAACGGGCGAACAAGTGAAAGAACATGGAACATTTGATGTTATTTTTATTGATGCAGCGAAAGGGCAGTATCGTCGCTTTTTTGACTTATACGAACCGTTATTAAATCCTGGTGGCGTTATTATTTCAGATAACGTTATGTACCATGGTCTTGTGACGACAAAAGAGAAAATTGAAAATAGACGTACCCGTGGTTTGATTCGTCGTATTAAGACGTACAATGAATGGCTTATGAATCATGAAGGATATGATACAACGATTTTCCCAATTGGCGATGGAGTGGCTGTAAGTAAAAAGAGAGGGTGACAAAAGTATGAAGAAACCTGAATTGTTAGTAACGCCTAGAGCGGTGGCGGATATTGAACCTCTTGCGAAAGCAGGGGCAGATGCAGTAATGGTTGGTGAACAAAAGTTTGGTTTACGTTTGGCAGGAGAGTTTTCACGTGAAGATGTGAAACAAGCTGTAAACATTGCGCATGAAAATGGTGTGAAAGTATACGTTGCAATGAATGCGATGTTCCACAATGATAAAGTAGAAGAATTAACGGACTATGTTGCCTTTTTAAATGAGGTAAATGTAGATGCGATTGTTTTCGGAGATCCAGCGGTATTAATGGCTGTTCGTGAAGTTGCACCAAATATGCAACTTCACTGGAATACAGAAACGACAGCAACAAACTGGTTTACTTGTAACTATTGGGGGCAAAGAGGAGCGAAACGCGCTGTATTAGCTCGTGAGCTTAGCTTAGATGAAATTGCTGAATTAAAAGAAAATGCTGAAGTGGAACTTGAAGTGCAAATTCACGGTATGACTTGCATGTTCCAATCGAAGCGTTCACTAGTAGGAAACTACTTTGAGTATCAAGGGCGTAATATCGACATCGAAAAGAAAAAGTATGAAGAGAATATGTTCTTATACGACCCGGAACGTAATAACAAATATCCAATTTATGAAGATGAAAATGGTACTCACATTATGAGTCCGAATGATATTTGTTTCATCGATGAGTTAGAGGAACTAATCGATGCTGAAGTCGATAGCTTAAAAATTGATGGTGTCCTAAAAAGTTCTGAGTACATTATTGAGGTAACGAAGAAATATCGTAAGGCGATTGATTTATGTGTAGAAGATCGTGATGCGTATTATGACGTGAAAGATGATTTATTTAAAGAGATAGAAGAAATACAACCGGTAAATCGTCCGTTAGATACAGGATTCTTCTTTAAAGAAACGGTTTACTAAACGAGGAGGGTGTAGGAAATGACTGTACAAGAAATTTCACGAGTGATCGATGGCAAACGCGTTATTGTGAAAAAACCTGAACTGTTAATCCCTGCGGGTAACTTAGAAAAATTAAAAGTAGCTATCCATTATGGGGCAGATGCTGTATATTTAGGTGGACAAGAATTTGGTCTTCGTTCTAATGCAGGTAACTTTACGCTGGAAGACATGGCAGAAGGCGTTGAATTTGCAAAGAAATATGGAGCAAAAATATACGTAACAACAAATATTTTTGCACATAATGAAAATATGGATGGGCTAGAGGAATATTTAAAAGGGATTGAAAAAGCTGGCGTAACGGGAATTATCGTTGCCGATCCGCTTATTATTGAGACATGTAAACGTGTAGCTCCTTCTGTTGAGGTGCATTTAAGTACACAACAATCACTATCCAACTGGAAAGCAGCACAGTATTGGAAAGAAGAAGGTTTACATCGTCTTGTATTAGCTCGTGAAGCAAGCTATGAAGAAATGAAAGAAATTAAAGAAAAAGTTGATGTTGAAATTGAAGCATTCGTCCATGGTGCAATGTGTATCGCGTATTCAGGGAGATGTACATTAAGTAACCATATGACAGCGCGTGACTCTAACCGTGGTGGTTGTTGTCAATCTTGCCGCTGGGATTATGATTTAGTTCAAACGGTATCACAACATAAAGATGCAAAAGAGCTTCCTCTATTCCAAGAAGAAGATGCTCACTTTGCGATGAGCCCAAAAGATTTAAATTTAATCTTATCAATTCCGAAAATGATTGAAATTGGAATTGATAGCTTAAAAGTTGAAGGACGTATGAAATCTATCCATTACGTAGCGACTGTAGCAACTGTATATCGTAAAGTAATTGATGCGTATTGTGCGGATCCGGATAACTTTGAGTTTAAACAAGAATGGTTAGATGAACTTGATAAATGTGCAAATCGTGATACAGCTCCTGCATTCTTTGAAGGGGTTCCAGGACATCAAGAGCAAATGTTTGGAAATCATAGTAAGAAAACAACGTATGATTTTGCTGGTTTAGTGTTAGATTATAATGAAGAAACGGGCATCGTAACGCTTGAGCAACGTAATCACTTCAAACCAGGACATGAAGTGGAGTTCTTTGGGCCAGAAATAGAAAACTTTACGCAGACGGTGGAGAAAATTTGGGATGAGGATGGAAACGAATTAGATGCAGCGAGACATCCGTTGCAAATCGTGAAATTCAAAGTGGATCAACCAGTGTATGTGAATAATATGATGCGCAAAAACATACTTCAATAAGAAAGAGTGGTAGTCGAATGGGGACGAATAAGCCTGTTGTAATTGGAATCGCTGGTGGTTCAGGATCAGGAAAAACAAGTGTAACGAAAGCGATTTTTGACCATTTTAAAGGTCATTCCATTTTAATCTTGGAGCAAGATTATTATTACAAAGATCAAAGCCATTTACCAATGGAAGAACGTTTAAAAACAAATTACGATCATCCGTTAGCGTTTGATAATGATTTGTTAATTGACCATTTGCAGCAGTTGCTTGCATATGAGCAAGTGGAAAAGCCTATATATGACTATACATTGCATACGCGTTCAGAAAAAATTATTCCAGTTGAGCCGAAAGATGTAATCATTTTAGAAGGAATTCTTATTTTAGAAGACCCACGTCTTTGTGAGTTAATGGATATTAAGGTGTTCGTTGATACAGATGCAGACCTTCGTATTTTACGCCGTATGCAGCGCGATATTGAAGAGCGCGGTCGTACAATGGATTCAGTTATCGACCAATACGTAAACGTTGTACGTCCAATGCATAATCAATTTATTGAGCCTTCTAAGAAATTCGCGGATATTATTATCCCTGAAGGTGGACAAAACCATGTTGCAATTGATATTATGGTTACAAAAATTGCAACAATTCTTGAACAAAAAGTAAATTTGTAATAGCATAGTAAAAGATATACGATAGGAAGGGATTTTTTCCCTTCTTATCGAATACAATGAAACATGAAACCTCACCTACCAATAGGTGAGGGCATATTTATATCAACTTTCCATACATACCTTCTTTATATAAGGAAGAATTGGAGAATAAGGGGTTGTATGTGACAACTCCACTAGTGCTACGTGTGCTAGAAACCTCCGCTATATAAGCGGAGGAGTTTTCATATGGAACTCCTCTTTTTTTCGGGGGATTGGTATATAAAAGGAGTGGAAAACATGGCAACAGAAAAAACATACCCTATGACGCAAGAGGGTAAGCAAAAACTAGAGAACGAAGTTGAACAATTAAAAACAGTAAGACGTAAAGAAGTTGTAGAGCGTATTAAGATCGCACGTAGCTTCGGAGATCTTTCAGAGAACTCTGAGTATGATGCAGCGAAAGATGAGCAAGCATTCGTAGAAGGACGTATTACACAACTTGAAAACATGATTCGTAATGCGGTTATCATTGAAGACAATGGTGAAGAGTCTACAGTTGTAACATTAGGTAAAACAGTAATATTTAAAGAGTTACCAGGTGGAGACGAAGAAGCGTACATAATCGTAGGTAGCGCAGAAGCCGATCCATTTGAAGGAAGAATTTCTAACGATTCTCCAATCGCAAAAAGCTTATTAGGTAAGCAAATTGGTGAGAAGGTAGCAATCCAAACACCAGGTGGAGAAATGCAAGTAGAGATTATCTCTGTAAAATAACGTAAAAAATCACTCGTGTAAAAACGAGTGATTTTTTATTTGTATAAAAGGTGAAACACCTCGTCTAAACTACAATAGACGAGGTGTTTTTTATGAAAATGAAACGGAGAATTATAATTGTTTTAATTTGTTTTATGGGTGTGATTTTTTTATTACTTTGTCGTTTAATCCAAATACAGATTATAGATACGGAATCATTTACTGACCGAAATATCAATCTGATTGAAAAAAGTGTTACGCAACGAACACAATCACTTACAGTAGATAATGGAAGAGGGCATTTTACAGATCGAAATGGTAAGGAAATTGGTGAAGAGAAATATCCAGTCTTAATTGTTTTTCCATTTTTACAAATAAAAAATGACATGTTAGAGAAAATTGCGCATATCATTGGTGTGTCGAGACAAGAGATAAGACTGCAAATGAAAAATAAGAATCAAGCATTTATATTACGAAAGGAGAATACCCCATTTCAATTAACGCTCGAGCAGATGAAGAAGGTAAATCAATTAGATATTTTAGGTATTGTAGCAGCAGAAGTTCGACTGAAGCAAATGGGGGAGGCAAATCATTTAATTGGTGATGTGGGAGAGAATGAACAGGAATTTCAAAAGCGTTATGGAGAAATGAAAAAAACTTCGAAACAAACGCCAATTGGTATTTCTGGATTGCAACAATCATTTGATGAATTTTTACTGACTGATGGAGAAGCAAAAGTACTATATCAAGTGGATCGACAAGGAGAACCGATTTTTGGGAAGCAGGCGAAATACACTTCACCAGGAAATCCATTTTATCCAGTTACTATTCAAACAACAATGCATAAAACGTTGCAACGACGAGCAGAGAAGATTATAGATGAAAACGGAATAAAAAAAGGTGGGTTAGTATTACTAGACATAAAGAATAGTGAAGTTTTAGCAATGGTAAGTAGGCCTTCTTTACAGATGAATGATAGGAGGATATATAAATCTACACTTGAAAATCAAATGTTAACTCCTCATTTTCCGGGGTCTGTTTTTAAAACAGTAGTTGCAGCAGCAGTAATTGATGAGAATTTGGTGCGGTTTAATCGTACATTTAACTGTAATACGGATTTATACGGTGAAAATCTTCCACAAGTTATGATGGGGTCATTAAACTTTAAGGAAAGCTTTGCTAGAAGCTGTAATCGAACGTTTGCCGTATTAGGTGATGAACTAATGCAAAAGGATAGGGAAGTATTAGAAACGTATTTAGAGGCCTTAGGAGCAAGTGAGAAGGTAGGTTGGAAAGGTTCAGTGTTTCATACACCAGAATTTGAGCAATTGCCAGAAGAAAAGAGTGCTATTATTTGGGGAAGCGAAGAAAATAAAGATAGTAGAAAAGCGATTGCTCAAACGATGGTCGGACAAAAAGATGTACGTGTGTCACCTCTAGCTATAGCGAATATGATGGCGACAATTGCTAGAGGTGGAGAGAAGATGGAAGTGAAAGCTGTGAAAAAAATAGTGTATAAAAATGGAACCGACTTTTTTACATTTGAAAATCATAAATTAAATGGGAAACAGCTTTCTTATGAAACGATGAAAAAATTACAACAGTTGTTAAGAGCCGTTGTAACGATGGAGAAAGGAACGGGAACCGCATTCCGTTCGTTGCCACTAACTGTCGCTGGAAAATCTGGGACGGCACAAACAGGAAAAGGAGAGAGGGTGAATCGCTGGTTTGCAGGTTATTTTCCATATGAAAACCCAAGATATGCTTTAGTTGTAGTTGATATAGAAACAGATAGTAATGAAAATGTAGTCACACCAGTTTTTGCAGAAATGGTAGAGGCAATTCATCAATTAGAAATTGAAAAGTAATCTTGCAATTATTTATGAAATGTTTTCATTTCGTGAAAATATTATTGTAAATGTTCAACCTTTCTAGATTTAATGTTACAATAGCAAGTATGAAAAACTGCATGGAGGTTTGAAGAATGGCAGGAGGATCTAGATTCCAACAGAAACAACAAAAACGTCGTCAAAACGGTGTTTTAAATATTGCAATCGCTATTGTATTAGTAGCAGTAGCTATTGTAGCATATCAATTGTTTGTTCCTGACACAAAAGAGCAAGCGTCTTCTAATGATAAAAAGGTAGCTCAGCAAACAACAAAAGAGAATAAAGCTGAGAAAGCTAAAGGTAAAGAAGAGCCGAAGAAGAATGAGCAAGATAAGACAGAGGCTAAGAAGAAGGAAGAAGAGAAGCAAAAGGCTGAGGAAGAAAAGAAAAAAGCTGAAGAAGAAGCGAAAGCTAACGAGAAAGCACCAGCTGAAAAAACACAGTCACAGGCAACAGATGCTTATACGAAATCTTCTTGGAAGCCAGTAGGTACAGAGCAAGGTGCAACACCTGCGATGACGTTTAAAAAAGGTACAGCAGATTGGAATGAGATGAATCAAGCGATTTCAGCTGCAATTGACGTTCCAGTAAATCAATTAGTTATCCATAGAATTGGAAATAACGGTAAGAATAAAGCTTACGGTAACGTACAAGATAAACAATCAGGTAAAAAATATTATGTGAATATTGATTGGGTAGACAATGAGGGCTGGAAACCAGTACTTGTTCAAACTCTAAACTGAAAAAGAGAGGCTCATTAGGAGCTTCTCTTTTTTAGTTAGCGTAATTTCTTTAATTTAAAATGAACAACCGCGCTATAATATGGTCTTTTGCTTTCAGGATCCATAATCATTTGGTGAGAAATATGATGAACTTCGAGCATAAGTGCTTTATTATTATCAATTTGTTCGTTAATTTTTTTTTCTAGAGAAACTAAGTTTGCAGCCTCGAAAAATTCTACTTTATCTTCTAACATTTCAAAGGTAAATGACACGAAGATGCCCCCTCTCCTATGATAATCACCTATAGTGTAACAAAGAAAAGAAGGAAATACTACGTACATTTCAATTGACATTTTTAGAAAGAGAGAATATCATACTGATAAAACCGATAAGAAAAAGGGGAATTTTTATGGGAACAGAATTTAATGGTTTATTTGATGAATGGGCTCATACGTACGACTCATTTGTACAAGGCGAAGATATACAATATAAAGAAGTTTTCGCCCATTATGAGGACATTTTAGAGGATGTAGTTAACAAGTCATTTGGCAACGTATTAGAATTCGGTGTTGGTACTGGCAATTTAACAAATAAATTATTACTTGCTGGTCGCACAGTTTACGGTATAGAACCGTCACGCGAAATGCGTACTATTGCAAAAGAGAAATTACCAAAAGAGTTTTCAATTACAGAGGGTGATTTTCTTTCATTTGAAGTCCCAAATTCAATCGATACTATTGTGAGCACTTACGCATTTCATCATTTAATAGATGAAGAAAAAGACGTAGCAATTGCGAAGTATAGTCAATTGCTAAACAAAGGTGGTAAAATAGTGTTTGCTGATACGATATTTGCAGATCAAGATGCATATGATAAAACTGTCGAAGTAGCAAAACAAAGAGGTTTTCATCAGTTAGCAAACGATTTGCAAACAGAATACTATACACGTATTCCGATCATGCAATCTATTTTTGAAAACAATGGCTTCCACGTAACGTTTACGAGATTAAATCATTTCGTTTGGGTAATGGAGGCAACTAAGCAATAGAAAGAGGGATTAGATTGAGAATTGCTGTAATTGGAGCAATGGAAGAAGAAGTACGTATTTTACGTGACAAACTAGAACAAGCAGAAACAGAAACTGTTGCAGGTTGTGAATTTACGAAAGGGCTATTGGCAGGACATGAAGTAATCTTGTTAAAGTCTGGTATTGGTAAAGTAAATGCAGCGATGTCAACGACAATTTTATTAGAAAAATATAAGCCTGAAAAAGTAATTAATACTGGTTCAGCTGGTGGATTCCATCACTCTCTAAATGTTGGTGATGTAGTTATTTCAACAGAAGTTCGTCACCATGACGTAGATGTAACAGCATTTAACTACGAATATGGTCAAGTGCCAGGAATGCCACCTGGATTTAAAGCTGATGAGGCATTAGTTGCATTAGCTGAGAAATGTATGCAGGCAGAAGAAAATATTCAAGTTGTAAAAGGTATGATTGCAACAGGTGATTCATTTATGAGTGATCCGAACCGCGTTGCAGCAATTCGTGATAAATTTGAAGACCTTTATGCAGTAGAAATGGAAGCAGCAGCTGTTGCGCAAGTATGCCACCAATATGAAGTTCCATTTGTTATTATTCGTGCACTTTCTGATATTGCTGGTAAAGAATCAAATGTTTCATTTGATCAATTTTTAGATCAAGCAGCTCTTCATTCTACAAACTTTATCGTAAAAGTACTAGAAGAGTTAAAGTAATGTAACAAAAAGGCAACTGTCTCATATAAAGAAAATACATACAGTTGCCTTTTCTTTATTGGCAAATAAGGGGGAGAACACGATGAATGTATATCGTGGAGTTCATGAGTTGATTGGTCATACACCAATCGTGGAAATTACTCGTTTTTCACTTCCGAAAGGAGTCCGTTTATTTGCAAAGCTTGAATTTTACAACCCAGGCGGAAGCGTTAAGGATCGTTTAGGAAGAGAATTAATCGAAGATGCACTAGAAAAAGGGCTTGTTGCAGAGGGCGGAACAATTATTGAACCGACGGCTGGGAATACTGGCATTGGACTGGCACTTGCAGCGTTAGAACATGATTTACGCGTCATTGTTTGTGTACCAGAGAAATTTAGTATTGAAAAACAAGAATTAATGAAAGCGCTAGGTGCAACGGTCGTGCATACACCGACTGAGCAAGGAATGACCGGCGCGATTGCAAAGGCAAAAGAATTAGTAAATGAAATACCGAATTCATACTCTCCAAGTCAGTTTGCGAATGAAGCAAACCCTCGTGCTTATTTCAAAACATTAGGTCCTGAACTTTGGGATGCATTGAATGGAGAAATTAACATATTTGTTGCAGGGGCAGGAACTGGCGGTACGTTTATGGGAACTGCGTCTTATTTAAAAGAGAAAAACATTGATATTAAGACGGTTATTGTAGAACCAGAAGGATCTATTTTAAATGGTGGTAAAGCTGGTTCACATGAAACAGAAGGGATTGGTCTTGAATTCATCCCGCCATTTTTAAAAACATCTTATTTTGATGAAATTCATACAATTTCTGATCGACATGCATTTTTACGAGTGAAAGAGTTAGCGCAAAAAGAAGGCCTTCTCGTTGGGAGCTCTTCAGGAGCAGCGTTTCATGCAAGCTTACTTGAGGCAGAGAAAGCAGCACCAGGTACGAATATTGTAACGATTTTTCCTGATAGTAGTGAGCGCTATTTAAGTAAAGACATATACAAAGGATGGGAATAAAAAATGAGAGCAAAGACAAAATTAATCCATGGTATTCGCATAGGAGAACCTTCAACTGGATCTGTAAACGTACCGATTTATCAAACAAGTACGTATAAACAAGAAGCAGTTGGTAAGCATCAAGGATATGAATATTCACGTACAGGCAACCCAACACGTGCAGCTTTAGAAGAAATGATTGCTGTATTAGAAAACGGTCATGCTGGATTTGCATTTGGTTCAGGAATGGCTGCTATTACAGCAACAATTATGTTGTTCTCAAAAGGTGACCACGTCATTTTAACAGATGATGTTTATGGCGGAACATACCGTGTTATTACGAAAGTATTAAACCGCTTCGGTATTGAGCATACATTTGTAGATACAACAAACCTAGAGGAAGTTGTAGAAGCGATTCGTCCAAATACGAAAGCGATTTATGTAGAAACACCAACGAACCCATTACTAAAAATTACTGATATTAAGAAAATATCTGCTCTTGCTAAAGAGAAAGATTTATTAACAATTATTGATAACACATTTATGACGCCATATTGGCAGTCGCCAATTTCTTTAGGAGCAGACATTGTGCTTCATAGTGCAACGAAATATTTAGGAGGACATAGTGACGTAGTTGCAGGCCTAGTAGTTGTAAATAGCCCGCAATTAGCAGAAGACCTTCACTTTGTACAAAACTCAACAGGAGGTATTCTTGGCCCACAAGATAGCTTCTTACTACTTCGTGGTTTAAAAACATTAGGAATTCGTATGGAAGAACATGAAACGAATTCACGTGCGATTGCCGAGTTTTTAAATAACCATCCAAAAGTAAATAAAGTATATTATCCAGGTCTTGAATCCCATCAAAACCATGAACTAGCAACAGAACAAGCAAATGGATTTGGTGCTATCATCTCATTTGATGTAGATAGTGCGGAAACGTTGAATAAAGTACTTGAGAAACTGCAATACTTTACACTTGCTGAAAGCTTAGGAGCAGTAGAAAGTTTAATTTCTATCCCATCTCAAATGACACATGCATCAATCCCAGCGGATCGCCGTAAAGAATTAGGAATTACAGATACATTAATTCGTATCTCTGTCGGAATTGAAGATGGTGAAGATTTAATTGAAGATTTAGCACAAGCGCTAGCATAATAAAAATGCACTGCTAATGTAGAGCAGTGCATTTTTATTATATTAATTTGTGAAACATTTCACAAATTAGACATACACAAATGAAATGATTTCATGTATATTGAATTCATGAAATGTTATTCACGAATAAACTTGTGAAATGTTTCACAAACAATGAGATTCATGTAGGACGGTAACTCTATTTTTTTTCGCTAATCGGGACTTGTTATGACCTATAGGGACTTATAAAGACCGTGATAACAGAATAGGAGGAAATTTACATGGTAGTCAAAGAGAAAGTTGTAAATGAAATGCAAGAGGTAAAAGAGATGATTGATACGTTAGTAAATAACGGTCAAGAAGCTTTACAAGCATTAGAAAGTTTTACACAAGAGCAGATTGACAACATTGTTCATGAAATGGCACTAGCAGGTGTTGATCAACATATGCCGCTTGCGAAATTGGCTGTTGAAGAAACGGGCCGTGGTGTCTATGAAGACAAATGCATAAAAAATATTTTTGCCACTGAATATATTTGGCATAGTATAAAGAAAGATAAAACGGTAGGAATTATTCATGAAGATCCTCATGAAGAAATAATAGAAATCGCAGAACCTGTCGGTGTAGTAGCTGGGGTAACGCCAGTAACGAACCCAACATCGACAACAATGTTTAAAGCATTAATCGCGATAAAAACGAGAAATCCAATTATTTTCGCATTTCATCCTTCTGCACAAAACTGTTCCGTTGCAGCGGCAAGAACAGTATATGATGCAGCAGTGAAAGCTGGTGCACCAAAGCATTGTATTCAATGGATTGAAAGACCTTCTGTGGAAGCAACGAAACAATTAATGAACCATGATGGTGTCGCACTCGTTCTAGCAACTGGAGGGGCTGGTATGGTGAAATCGGCTTATTCTACTGGTAAACCCGCGCTAGGTGTAGGGCCAGGTAATGTACCATGTTATATAGAGAAATCGGCACATGTAAAACGTGCTGTTAATGATTTGATTTTATCGAAAACATTTGATAACGGTATGATTTGTGCGTCAGAACAAGCCATCATTGTAGATAAGGAAATCTATAATGATGTTAAAGCAGAAATGATTGCAAATAATTGTTATTTTGTAACAGAGGAAGAGAGAAAGAAATTAGAAAAGCTTGTTATTAATGAAAATACATGTGCAGTAAATAGTGATATTGTTGGGAAATCAGCACAGTATATTGCTGAATTAGTAGGAATTACTGTACCTGAACATACAAAAATGCTTGTAGCTGAAATTAAAGGCATCGGAGCAGCGTATCCACTATCTCGTGAGAAACTGAGCCCAGTGTTAGCTTGTGTAAAAGCAAATTCATTAGAAGAAGGATTTACATATTGCGAAGAGATGTTAGAGCTTGGTGGCCTAGGGCATTCAGCGGTTATCCATTCTACAAATAAAGAAGTACAAAAACAATTTGGGTTACGTATGAAAGCCTGCCGTCTCATTGTAAATGCACCTTCATCACAAGGTGGAATTGGTGATATATATAATGGATTTATTCCATCACTTACGCTTGGTTGTGGCTCCTACGGGAAAAACTCAGTTTCCCAAAACGTAACGGCGACTCATTTATTAAATATAAAAAGGTTGGCAAATAGAAAAAAGAATATGCAGTGGTTCAAATTACCACCCAAAATTTATTTTGAAAAACATGCGACAGCATATTTAGCAAACATGCCTAACATTTCCCGCGCATTTATTGTAACGGATCCAGGGATGGTTGAGCACGGTTATGTAGATACAGTTACGCACTATTTACGTAAGCATACAAATGATGTGAAAGTTGAAGTTTTCTTTGAAGTTGAGCCAGATCCATCAGATGAAACTGTATTTAAAGGTGCGGACATGATGAAAAGCTTTAAACCAGATGTAATTATCGCGCTTGGTGGCGGTTCAGCTATGGATGCAGCAAAAGGGATGTGGCTATTCTATGAGCACCCAGAAACGACATTCTATGGAATAAAACAGAAGTTTTTAGATATAAGAAAACGTACATGTAAGTATCCGAACTTGGGAAATAAAGCACAATTTGTTGCCATTCCAACAACATCAGGGACGGGATCAGAAGTGACGCCATTTGCGGTTATTACAGATAAGAAAAATAATATTAAATACCCGCTTGCGGATTATGAATTAACACCAGATGTAGCGATTGTTGATCCGCAATTTGTAATGACAGTACCACCTCATGTGACGGCAGATACTGGTATGGACGTATTAACACATGCAATTGAAGCGTATGTGTCTGTTCTGGCAAATGACTATACTGATGGTTTAGCATTAAAAGCAATTGATCTCGTATTTAAATATTTACCGAGAGCATATAAAGATGGAAATGATGAAGAAGCACGAGAAAAAATGCATAATGCTTCCGCAATCGCAGGGATGGCATTTGCAAATGCTTTCCTAGGTATTAATCATAGTTTAGCGCATAAAATTGGACCGGAATTCCATATTCCGCATGGACGTGCGAATGCAATTCTTATGCCGCACGTAGTTCGCTATAATGCTATTAAGCCAAGAAAACACGCATTGTTCCCAAAATATGAGCACTTTGTGGCTGATGAACGCTATGCACATATTGCGAGAATGCTCGGGCTTCCAGCAAGCTCAACAGGGGAAGGTGTGGAATCACTCGTCCAAGCAATTATTGAGCTTGGAAAAAGCTTAAATATAAATATGAGTATTGCAGGGCAAGGAGTTGCTAAAGACCAATTTGAAGGGGTTGTTGGATTATTAGCAGAAAGAGCTTTTGAAGATCAATGTACAACAGCTAATCCAAAATTACCGCTCATTTCAGAGCTGAAAGAAATCTATATGGAAGCATATAAAGGCGTATAATAGATAAAAAAGAGCCGCGAGTAAGCGGCTCTTTTTTACTTTGGAAAACATCTCCCAGATTGGTTCTATTTACTTGTCTTTAAGCTTGATAGAATGTGATAAAGTGAGGATGGGAGTGATAAGCGGATGAAAGAATTACAAGAAAAAATAGCAGATTATACCCGGTTTGCACAAGTACTTTTAGCTATAAGTACATTTTTAATGATCGGTTTATTAATTCCAAGTGGAATAAAAAGTATGGTACAGTCTTTTGTTATGATGGGGAGTATTATTGTATTTTTAGTTCTTGCTTTTTTCTTCTTTAAGCGTGTTAGAACGATGCGTAATCAATTAGAGGAGAGCGAATATGAAGAAAATTGTTAAATAGGGCGCTACGAAAAGAAGAAATCTTTTTGTAGCGTTTTTTCATTTTTGTAGAAAATGTATGCGTTTCATATTGACAATGATAATCCTTATCAATTAAAGTAGAATAGTAGTTAATGATTATTATTATCAATTAGAGGTGAAAGAATGAACAAATCTATTACGCTGTTCACAGCGATCTTATCTATTTTTTTCTTATTAATAGGTTGCAGTGCAAAAGAAAACGAAAAAGCATCCGCAACAAAAACAGACAAAGGAACAGACAAAATCGAAATTACCGATCTTTCAGACAGAAAGATAACATTCAATAAAGTTCCTGAAAGTTTTGCTACGTTGAGTATGGGAGACATGGATATTATTCATGCTTTAGGTGGAAAAATAGTAGGTCGTCCTGATACAAAATTAACTCTCCCAGAGGAATTAAAGAAAGCACAAGTAATCGGGAATGCACATCAACCGAATTTTGAGCAAATTGCTAGTTTAAAACCGGATGTACTTGTTGCTAACAATGGATTCCAAAAGAACATTCCAACGGTCGAAGGACAAGGAACAAAAGTAATCATTTCTTCAGCCAACTCTGTAAAAGATATTCAAAAGGGTATTGAAATGTATGGAACAGTAATGAAGAAAGAAGATAAAGCAAAAGAGCTTAACCAAAAAATTAATGATCAAATGAAGAAATATGAGAAAAAGAGTGACGTTAAAGCGTTGCTAGTTTATGGAGCACCAGGCACTTATTTAGCAGCATTACCAACATCTCTATCAGGGGATATTTTAGAAAAAACAGGCGGGAAAAATATCGCAGCTAGTTTTCCAGAAATGAAAGAGTATCCGCAATATGCACAGCTAAGTGTAGAACGTATTATTGAAGCAAATCCAGATGTGATTTATTTAATTACACATGGAGATCCCAATAGTGTGAAAAAAGCATTTGAAGGCGAAATGATGAAAAATGAAGCATGGAAAAATTTGGATGCAGTAAAACAAAATCGTGTAGTTATTTTACCACCAGATTTATTTGGATCAAATCCTGGGACAAAAGTTACAGAAGCGATGGACTTTATGTATAAAAGTATACAAAATGTAAGGAAATGATAAGTATGGAGAGTAGTGAAATAGTAAGAGAAAAGGAACATCCTTTTGCGAGAAAAAGGTGGATAATAACAATTACTTTAGTCGTATTAACTGTTCTAGGTCTTTTTTATGGCCTTTTTGCAGGGAGCTTATCTTTTTCTTTACGAGACATTATAGAAGGTATACAAGATGAAGGTTCGACAGTTCATCGAATTGTATGGGATCTTCGTATACCGAGAGTGCTCGTTGGTTTTATAGTAGGAACGTGTTTAGCTGCATCAGGAGCATTATTGCAAGGGGTTATGAGAAATCCTCTTGCAGATCCTGGAATTATCGGAGTTTCATCAGGAGCAGGTCTTGTAGCAATTATAATCATGATTTTATTTCCTCAACATATGGCATTCTTACCACTAGGAGCGTTTTTAGGAGCTTTTATTACAGCAATGGTCATTTACGCACTATCATGGCAAAAGGGGGCGCCACCTTCACGAATTGTATTAGTAGGTGTTTCAATAAACGCCTTAATTGGTGCAGCGACTTCAGCGCTAATGTTATTACATAGCGATAAAGTACAATCAGTTTTACCGTGGTTAGCTGGTGGTATTGGTGGTGTTAGTTGGGCACATTTAAATATGATTATTTACTATGCGATATTCGCTATTATATTAGCTTTCTTCGGTATTAAACATATTCGAGTATTAATGCTTGGGGATGAAATGGCAAAATTATTAGGGTATAACGTGGAAAGAAGTCGGTTTTATTTAATAGTAGTAAGTACAATGTTAGCTGGAATAGCAGTTAGTGTTTCTGGTCTTATTGGATTTGTCGGTCTTGTTGTACCGCATATGTTACGTTTATTAGTTGGAAATGACTATAAATATTTACTGCCATTATCATGCCTTGGCGGTGGGATATTACTTGTTTTTGCGGATGCGATAGCTCGAAGTTGGTTCGATCCAATCGAATTGCCTGTTGGTATTTTATTGTCCTTCTTAGGTGGTCCGTTCTTCTTATATTTAATCCATAGAGGAGGAAAACAACGTGATTTCCGTTAACAAAGTGTTTTACGCACATTCTGAAAGATTTCAAATGCAAAATATGAATGTACATATTAAAGCTGGAGAAATCGTTAGTTTAATCGGTCCGAATGGATCGGGGAAATCTACTTTGCTTCGTTTAATAGCACGGCTACTGAAACAAAGCGAAGGAGACATCATTTTAGATGGGGAAAATATTTATACGATGAAGAGTGCAGATGTAGCGAAGCAATTAGCGATGTTACCACAAATGCACGATCATCAATTAGATTTAACAGTGAAAGAACTAATAGAGTTCGGAAGAGGTCCTCATAAATCATGGAGTAGTCGCTTAAATAAAGAAGATGAAGAAATTGTTGATTGGGCATTGTCTGTTACAAAGCTTGAAGGGTATGAATATCGTCTTTTACAATCCTTATCAGGAGGAGAAAGGCAACGTGCTTGGATTGCAATGACGCTTGCACAACGCACAAATGTCTTACTATTAGATGAACCAACAACCTTTTTAGATATCGTCCATCAGTTAGAAGTAATGGAACTTGTTAAACGATTAAACGAAGAGTTTGGTATGACGATTGTAATGGTTTTACATGATATTAATCAAGCGGCTCAATATAGCGATCGTTTACTCGTATTAAAACAAGGGAAGATTCAGTATGATGGCGTACCAGAAGAAGTACTATGTCATCAAATGTTTCAGCGTGTATTTGGAATTGAAGTTGATATATTCCAAGGGAGTGACAAGCCATTTTTTACACCGAAACGAATTTGTGAAAAGGGAGAAGAGAGATGCAAACAGACGAGCGTATTACCACTGAGTTAGTAAGGGAATTTGTTATGGCAGCTCACGGAGATCTAGAAAGAGTACAGGAGCTATTGGTCGAATCGCCAAGCTTACTTCATGCTTCTTATAATTGGGGTGGCTCAGATTGGGAAAGTGCCTTAGGAGCAGCGGCCCATGTAGGACGTAAAGATATTGCTCTTTATTTACTGGAAAAGGGAGCTCGGATGGATATTTTTGCAGCAGCTATGCTGGGTGAACTTGAAGTCGTACAAGCCATTTTAGTAGCACAACCAGAAGCATTACGTGCATCTGGCCCACATGGCATCTCTCTTCTTCAACATGCACGAATGGGTGGAGAAAAAGCTCAGCGTGTATTTGAGTACTTAACAGTGCTTTCTTAATGACCGCAAAGTTCTTATGTGCGGTAAACTTTCCACTCAAAAGATTGGAAAGTTTACCGCCCGTTAGAACGGGATAAGTATCTAGTATATTTGAAAATCCTACACCCCCTCAATTGTAGTTTTCTTTATACTAGTAATGATATGGATGCAGTAGACACTCTTTTGTCTACTGCTTTTTTTTGATATAATACATTTTTGTAAGACTGAATTTTCTTTCTTTTTTAGCTTTCTTGATAAAAATTATTTAACACTTAAGTAGTTTGAAATATATAGTTATGTAATGATGTTCAAAATGATGGGAGTGAATAAAAGAGTGTTCCATACAGATCGCTTACAATTTCGCAAATATACAATGGATGATTTACCGTTTTATGCTTCTTTATGGGGGGATGAGAAGGTAATGCGCTATATTGGAAATGGAACGTTAAAAACATTTATGCAATGTAAAAAAAGTTTGGAGGAGAGGGTACTTCCAAATTATAAAAATGGTCTCGGTTTATTTGTAATGATTGAAAAGGAAACAGGGATAAGAATTGGTCATGCAGGACTTGTCAAGCAGAAGGTAGATGGAAAAGAGGAAATTGAGATTGGCTATTGGCTACTTCCTAAGTATTGGGGGAAAGGGTATGCGAAAGAGGCTGCGGCGGCATTTCGAGACTATGGTTTTCAAGCATTACAAATGAATAAATTAATTTCACTTATTAATCCGGACCACCCAGCTTCAATATTTGTTGCTAGAAAAACAGGGCTTAGTTATGAGAAAACAACTTCATTTCATGAGATGGATGTTCTCGTTTATTCCATTAAGCGGGTTGGATGAAAAAAGGTGAATTGCATTTTTTGGAGAATGGTATATAAAAAATAAAGGGAGGGGTTACATGTATATTTATCATAATGGACTAATTATTCGTGAAGGAACGAATGGAGTGCCAGCATATGCGATTAAGACATTATTTGAAGATGCTGGCTGGAGTAATGATAATATCCCTTCTTGGCAAATTGAAAAGTTTACGATTGCATTTGAAAATTCCACATGGGCTTTCACAATTTGGGATGAAGAAGAAATGGTCGCGATGGTTAGAGTGATTTCTGATCAAATCATGGTTGCTAACATAGTAAATTTAGTTGTGAAGTGTGAGTATAGGGGGAAAGGGTTAGGTAAGAAACTTGTAGCTCTTTGTTTACAAAAGCTTCCGCATGGCGATTGGTTTGCGCATACGTCCGCTAACAATTTTGATTTTTATAGAAGTTGTGATTTTGAAGTAAGAGAGTTATCAAGAAATGGAACATGTGCGTACTATGGGTATCAAGTGGCAAAAAAGGAAGGGCATCGATAACTTATAAGGTAATAAAGAAAAAGGATTGCTATTTTAATAATATAAACTGAACTGAGACTCATTTTGTGATAAAATAAAAGAAAATTCAGTTTATTAAACGGGGGATAAAAATGAATGTAAAAGTTGGGGATATATTTAAATACGAAAGAAGATTTACCGAGGAAGAAGTTTTTGAATTTGCAAATATTACAGGCGATAAAGGTAGACATCATATGGAATATGATGAGAATGGACGATTAATGGTCCATGGTTTATTGACTGCTAGCATTGGGACGAAAGTAGGCGAAGAGTTACATTACATAGCGAGGGAATTAGTAAGTGAGTTTATTAGACCAGTTTTTACAGGGGATACGGTTACTTGTGAATTAACTTTAACAAATATTGAGCAAATGGAAGGATATAAAAAAGTTTCAATTGAGTCAGTTTATCGCAATCAACATGAAAAGACCGTACTGGTTGGGACGAGTTATGGAATTATAAGGGAATAAAAAAGAAGCCTGTTACGAAACAGGCTTCTTTTTTATCGTTTAGTAAACACGTTTTCGATTTTCCGCATGACTAGAGATAAGTAATAATGCAGATTCTTCACCTATATTGCGAACAATATGAGGAACGCATGCATTCCAAGAGAAAGAATCACCTTCTTCTACAATCGCAATATCTTCTCCATGTTGAACTTCTAGTTTTCCGCGTAATACAAGATGACACTCTTCACCTTCATGAGCATTTGGTGAGTTTTCTTTCGGGAATCCGGCAGAAATTTCTACTAGAGATAGGCGGAGACCACCTTGCTCCGCAACATGCTCAATTCTTTGTTCATCTTTTCCATACACACTGTATTTACGCTCTTCTTTTTTTATAATTTTCAAACGATCTTTTTGTTCTAACAATAAATATGGAAGGGGAACATTTAAAAAATTAGCAATCATTTCTAAAGTTGAGATAGATGGTGATGTTTTATTGTTTTCAACCTGACTCATAAAGCCTTTAGAAAGACCTGTTCCTTCACAAATTTGGGCAATCGTAATTCCTCTACGTTGACGAATTTCACGAATCGCAGAACCGATATTCATAAAATCATGCTCCTTTTTGTAAACAACTATTTGTATCATAGCAAAAAAAAAATATTTTTTCTCATGAAAAATGAATTGACGAATAAAAATAATTAGTGTATGTTTTGTAATGTGAATAAAAGTTTTGTATAACAAAACTATAAAGGAGAGAAAGAAATGAATCAACATATTGGTAACTTAATTATTCGTATCGTGTTAGGGGTAACGTTCTTTATGCACGGTTTAACAAAATTCCAATCAGGAATTGACAATATTGCAGGGTGGTTTACAAGCATTGGTTTACCAGGAGGACTTGCATACGGTGTAGCAACATTTGAATTAGTTGGAGGTCTATTGTTAATTCTAGGTTTAGGTGTAAGGTATATTGGCTTATTATTTGCACTTGTTATGGTTGGAGCGATTGTGAAAGTAAAATGGTCAGCTGGTTTGTTAGGAGACGGGAAAAATCCTGGATTTGAGTTAGAACTTGCATTATTAGCGATGGGTGCTTACTTATTTGTTGCGAAAGCTAATGGTTTTGTAGATAATTTCTTAAAAGAGAAAATGTTAAATAAGAATTAATTAAAATGGGGGTATAACAAAATGGGCTTTCCACTTCATCCCGAAACAACACTTGGGGTTGTTCATTTATATGTATCAAATTTAAAGAAATCGCTAGAGTTTTATACAGAAGTATTGCGTATGAAGGTACTGGAAGAAAAAAGTACAATCGTTACGTTTGGTAATGAGGACAATGAGCCACTTCTCATAATAGAAGAAAAGGAAGACGCTCTTCCGAAGCAAAGAGGTCGAACTGGTTTATATCACTATGCAATTTTATTACCAAACAGACAAGACTTAGCAAATATTCTTCGTCATTTTGTTGAGAGAGTACACCCATTACATGGTGGGGCTGACCATTACTTTAGTGAAGCTCTTTATTTAGCTGATCCAGATGGAAACGGGATTGAAATTTATCATGATCGCCAAAAAGAAGTTTGGCATGATGAAAATGGAGAGCTACCATTTGTTAGTAACCCGTTAGACGGCGAAGGATTATTACAGCAAGGAGGTACATGGAATGGGTTCCCGGCTGGTACTGTGATGGGGCACATTCATTTACATGTAGCTGACTTAGAAGAAGCGAAACGTTTCTATGTTGATGGCCTTGGTTTTGATGTAACGATTCCAGCTCGTAATGGAGCGTTGTTCGTATCAGCAGGTGGTTATCATCACCATATCGGTTTAAATACATGGCAGGGTGAAGGTATACCACCACAAATGCCAAATTCCGTTGGTTTGAAATATTTCACAATCGTACTAGCAGATGAAAAACAAAAAGAGCAAGTGTGTGAAAGTTTAAAATATATTGGCGTAGTTGCTACGTATAAAGATGGAATATTACAGGCCAAGGATCCGTTTGGACATTGTATACATTTTAAAGTGAAAGGAGAAGCCTAAAAAGGCTTCTCTTTTTTCACTTTCTTATAATAGCTTTTTCATTTTGTAAAAATAGGTCATCAAATTGCTTTGCAAGGTCAAAATCTAGTTTCGTTAAACCTTTTGCATTCCATGATGACAAAGTAATAATGACTGCTTTATACTGGATAAGGATAAATGGGTGGTGATTATGTTCTTCTGATAGTTTGGCGGCTTCAGAGACAAATTCGACTCCTTTTAAGTAGTCGGAAAACATATATTTTCTTTCAATCCATTTTTCATCTTTCACTGTCCATTTATCCAGCTTTGTTAATTCCTCGTGTACTTCTTCATTAGTTAATCGTAGCATCATTTTTCACATCCTTTACCTGCAGTAACGCAAGACCATTGTTAATAAGACGTGTTACAGATTCTTCAGTTGTGAAAGTAGAAAGTTGTTGTAATAATGCTGCTGATGCTTCGTGACCTTTGTTATGTTCTAAAAGCAATTCTAAAATTTCAAGACGAAGCAACCATTCTTTCGGATGAAATTTATTTAATACTTCTTGAATAGCTATTAATTGATCAGTATGAGTATCGTGTAAAATACTATCGTTACGTATATCTCGAACTGTTTGATACATACGTTCAAGCTCATTCAGTACAAGTGGATCAGGAGTTTCTTGTACTTCTTCATTCATCGGGAAAAATGCAGCCGCATCTGCCGCTCCTGGGAATACAGAAGTGATTTGTGAGCCGACAGCCATATCAAATGCTCCCCATGAAGGATCAAATAATAAGCGATCTTTATGAGTAACTGCACAATTTATAAAGGAGATAAGAGCAATTTTTTTATCATTTCTTACAATGTCTGTTACTGTTCCTTTTACATGAATGCCGCTTGCAAAAGTAAACTCTGCGCTATTTCCAATTGTAATGCCTAATGATTGTAATTGTTCTTCTGTACAATTTTCTAATGCAATATCACCATCTAGTAATCCGATTGGTGTCCCGAATCCATCGCTGTGCACAGATGTAGAATGATTTGCTAGTTGTTTATTATGAATTGCTAATGCAGTTGGTGAGCTTGTTCGTGTGTAAATAACTTCACCAGTATCATTTTTAATTGTCTCTGTAAATGTACCCGTAATTTGTAATCCACTACTTAGCTCAGTTGTAGCATGATTTTCGGAGCGGATTGCTTTTTCTAATCCTTCTGTGCCACCTGTTTTAAATGCCATTGTTGTAGAGAACTGCTCAAGTGCCTCAGTCAACTCTTCAAATGATTCACAAACAAATAGCTGTGGCTGCATTTTTGTTACGTCATAAGTTGTCCCGGTGCAAGCTTCAATTGAGAATGGAACTTTCTTTACAGCATCTGTTAAACAATGCTTACTTTCACCGACAGAGGAAAGGAGACCAGCACCGTAAATTTTGGGGTCATCTATATTACCGATTAGGCCGTATTCCACTGTCCACCAGAATAGACGTGAAATTTGTTCTGCTTCTGATAAACCAGAAACTAAGTTTTGTTTTTCGATTACCGCATTTTCAGCAGCTGCAACTTCATCAGGAGTAGAAGTCGGGCTTTCTTTTACAATCGTTAATGTACGAACAGCTTCAAAAGCCTCATGTTCTTCTTTTGTTGAGAAAGCTTTCGCTCCAATTTGTCCAAAGCGCTTCACATATTTTGCATATGTAGAATCAAGTAAAATCGGTGCGTGTCCTGCTGCTTCATGAACGATATCAGGAGCCGGTGTATACTCGATATTTTCTACTTTACGAATATCTGTTGCGATTGGTAGTAATCCGTGCCCCTGAAAATCGAAGAATGCTACGCCGGGAATAAGTCCGTCAATCGTTACAGCTCCCCAGCCGCTTGGCGCTAAGCATTCATTCATTTCTTCTACTTTTGGAATTGCATCTATATTAATACCAGATGATTGTAGTCCGTTAACATAGGATGGATGAGCAACATCTTTTAAAAAGCTATGGTTTTGTCTCATAATGTAACGCCAAACAGCGTGATTCACCGGTGTGTATTGATCATAATGCTGTGTAGATACGAATGGTTTTAAATGTGATGGAATTTCTGTTTTCTTTGTCATTTAGACATCCTCCTTTTTCTCTATAAAAATGAATACCTGTTTCGTATAGATTGCACCACCTCCTTTTATAATTGTAAGCGCTTATAAAATTTTATCATAAGATTCGGAATTATTTAATATTTGTTTGTGTGATAAATAGAAAAAGCCCCTATCGGAAAATCCGATAGGGGCGAAAAAATCGCGGTACCACCCTATTTGTAAGCGGAAAATATACTTACATCTCAAATACTGATAACGGAAAAAATCCGTCTTTTCCTTCATGCATAAAAGCACTACGAAAAAGAAGCTCCAGAATTGTAATTCGCACTTATATATGTGCTGATTCACACTCACCATCAGCTCTCTGTAACAGGGATATAAGATACTACTGCGATTCTTTCAACGCGTAATATATGAATTTATTTAAAAGGGAAAGGCGCAAAAAAGCCCCTATCGGAAAATCCGATAGGGACGATAAAAATCGCGGTACCACCCTATTTGTAAACAGAAAAATTGTTTACCACTCACTTTAAGATAACGGAAAGATCCGTCTTTCTCTTCATGCATAAAAAGCATTACGGGAAAGAAGCTCCAGAATTGTAATTCACGCTTGTATATGTACTGATTCACACCAACCATCAGTTCTCTGAGACAGGGATATAAGTCGCTACTAGTATTCCTTCAAAGCCGATATATAATTCGTTCAACTAAACTATGTTTTGTATTATAAAACTATATTTAAAAGCTTGTCAACAATAATTTTATTATTTCACTTCTAAATCGACGTTTAAATTAGATTTATTTCCAGCTGCATCGGTTGCTACAATATGAGTTGTATTCTTTCCTTGTTGTAATTGACTACGATCGAAATAAATTTCATAGTTTTTCTCCCAAGGATTTAGGTATGCACTTTCCCATGCTCCATTTCCGTTAATTTCATACTGTATCGTTATGGGATGTCCTGGAGCAACCCATCCGGATTCTGTCATCCAATCCAAAAGTATATCATCTACTTTACCTCTAATTACGAGGTTTTCTTGATCTACTTCAGACGATAATTTCGGTGCAGTACGATCGACAAACACAGCTCCTGTCTGTTTCGTTTCTCCACCAGAGTTAGAAGCAACAGCTTCGATTTGGTATAAGCCATCAGGCAGAGGGGATCCATCAGTTTTTGTACCATTCCATTTGAAAGATTTATAACCAGGTGTTTCGTTTTTACCTTGATACACCATACCTTGATATGTTACTCGGTCTTTCGTAATTAAATTAGCATGAAACGTTACATCCTCAACTGGTGTAACTAAATAGTAATTGATAAGGTTGTCATCTAGTATTCGGTCATTATTTGGACTGAAAGTAGAATTAACAATTTCAAGGCCATCAATACGTTTGTATTCTTTCGGATCAATGCTAAATGTAAATGGAATACGCATTTCTTCAGTCTTCCCTTGCTCTTTTACATATAGATTTCCTGTATATACACCTTGTGGTAAGGAGCTATCTACAGTAATTGTAAAAGGCTTTTCGATGTTACTATTAGGTTTTACACTAACAGAAGAAGAGAAAGAAGTTTGAACTTTCGTTTTTGTATCTAATAGTTCAATACGAGTTGAAAAGTTTTTCTTTTTGCTAGAAAGATTTTGCAATGTAATATTTTGTGTTAATTTTACTTTTCCGCTATTCGGTTTAATTAGACCGAAACTTACATTGTTTGGTGTAACTAATGCATCCGCTTTTACTGCTTTTGGAATATTAATTAAACCGGATCCTTGTGCCATCACAGGATATGTATTTTCATTTACGTCTTTTAATGTTTTTGCTGTATTGGCAAGAGATGATTTTAATTGTTCTGTCGTCCAATCAGGATGCATTTGACGTAATAGAGCAACTGCCCCCGTTACTTGCGGTGCAGCCATACTTGTCCCATTGTGAGATTCATAGCCACCTCTTGGTACTGTACTTGTAATTTGCACGCCAGGTGCAACAACATCAGGCTTTATAAGCCAACTTCCTTGCGATGGTCCCCTTGAACTAAAGTTCCCAATAAGTTCTGTTTGGTTTGGTTGTCCAATTTTTATATTTTTCTTGCGCTTTGTAATTAAATTTTTCAACTCTTCACCATTCGTATTGGATAGTTGCATAACTGGAAGAGCTACTTCTTCACGTCCAAAATATTCAGGCATAATATTAATTTCTTTTTCGTTAGAAATTAGTAGCACGCCGAGAGCGCCAGCTTGTTTTGCTTGTTCTGCTTTTACTAACGTGCTCGAAGTTCCTTGCAAGACAAGAGCGAACTTACCTTTGACATCTTGTTTAGCGTAATCACTTGGATTACCGTATCCAACATATACAAGTTGGGCATCGTTTCCTACTTGGAAATCCGATTTTGATAAAGGTAATCCTTGGTAAGATTTATTGGAACCAGCTACTTGGAATGTTGGAAACGGAATAGAAACTGTAGATGCTCCAACAGAGATGACACTACTTGCATTACCAGGAGCGTCAACAGACCAAGGTTTTGGTCCATCATTTCCATTTGAGACGACCGCAGTAACACCAAGTTTTGCTGCGCGTTCTAACGTCATTGTTACAGGTTGATCAGGTACATTCAAATCTTGACCAAGAGATAGATTTAAAACATCGGCACCATCTTGAATAGCGTGCTCAATACCTTGAATAATATCATCGGTCGTACCAGTACCACCATCATTCATGACACGGTAAGCGAGTATAGAAGCATTCGGAGCGATCCCCTTTATTTTTCCGTTACCAGCAATAATTCCAGCAACATGGGTACCGTGGACGTTTCCATCCATCGGATCATTATCTTCATCGACTGTATCATAGCCACCGATATAATTTGCTTGTAAATCAGGGTGGGTATAGTCTACACCTGAATCGATAATAGCGACTTTCATTCCTTTTCCATCAAGGGGTTTGCCAGTTGGATCTTTTAAATTCCAAGCTTCAGGTGCACCAACTGTAGGGCCCCCAACGTTTGGTGTTGCTTGATCTGCTGGGTTTTTTGATGTTTCATGTAACTTATATGTTAAGTTCGGATAAATTGCTTTTACTTCAGGTAAAGAAGCTAAAGCAGCAATTTGATCTCCGGGGATAGAAATAGAAAATCCAGAAAATAATGTACTATATGTTTCTTTTATCGTTGCCTTCGGTGCTTTTTCTTTAATTTTCTTTGTTGTATCCTCTTGTGCCTTTTTTAGTTGCGCATGGTATGATTGCACATTGCTATTTTTTAAATCTGGAGCATGCTGAATGTTACTTTGTGAAGCGAGTGGAGCATGTTGCAATTCTACAATGACTGAAATTTCTTTTGATGTTTTTGTTTCAACATTTTGCGCGATTTTATTTTCTCCCCATTGCTCAATATTCGCTTTTAACTGTGGACTAAATTGCTTCTCTTTTTGCAGTGACTCAGCATGGGCGCTTAAAGCTCCAAAACTCGAAAAGACGAGCGCCATACTTAATAGTGTAGATGTAGTTTTTTTCATTGAAACTCCCCCTAATAAAAAGTGCTAATATTCCGAAAAATTATCTTACATTTTTATCATTAAATATAAAAACGAATGTTGGCTAAACTATATTTTCGACATAATTCATACCAATCCTCTTTGAATTGAAAATTTCTCGGGAAATTTTTGGGGATTATGTCGAATGGATATTTTTCACATATTGTAGGTGGAAAGTGAGGAATGCTATGAGGGAAATGGGGGTGCTATATGAAAAGATTTATAGTAAGTGGAATCGTGATTCTGTGCCTTTTTTTATGTTTAACTTCTATTACTAGCGCAGAAAATAATGGAGTAAAAGTTGCTTTTATTCGTAATCATAATCTATGGGTTAAAATCGATGAGAAAGAAAAACAAATTACAAAAGGAGAGTACATAACAGGGCCGAAATGGTCACATAATGGAGAATGGCTTGCATATGCAAAAGGAAAGAAGCGAAATCATTTGGAACTGTATCGGCTGAAAGATGGAAAGAAAGTTACACCATCTCAATCAGAAGCATCGAATTATCAATGGTCACCAACAGAGAATATAATTGCCTTTGTATTTGCACGTACATTAAATATATTTGATGCTGAAAAAAAGAAAGCAGATTTTGAAAATGTAGCCAATGGTGTAGGTGACTATGCATGGTATCCTGATGGTAAGAAGTTTCTTGTATCATCAGAAGCGTACTTGCTTCCAACAGGATGGACAGGTGCTCAGTTATATGAAATACAAAAGGATGCAAATATGAATCCTCATAAGATGAAACATTTATATGCACTACCGAATGAGCATGATGACTTTTTAGCATTAGTCGGAAGTGGATTTAAGTGGTCGCCAGATCAAAAATGGATTTCGTTTTTGGCAGTACCAACAGCTTCTTTGTCAGCGGATAGTAATACACTTTGCTTAATCCGAACAGACGGCAATCGTTTTGAAACAGTAGATCAAATGTTATTAAACACACAATGGTTCAAATGGGCGCCATCAAAAAATATATTAGCCTATATTGAAGGAAGCGGGAGAGTTGCTTTAGAGAATAAGCATTTAAAAATAAAAGAATTGCCGGCTCTCCAGCAAAATACATTTACTCCAAAAGGCTATGTTGATTGGGATTTCACATGGAAGAACGATAATGTAATTATCGTTTCAAGGGCAAAGGAAGCAGAGCTATCGGTCCCTCTAGAAAAAAGACCACTACCATCTTTATATGCAGTAAATAGTATAAACGATGAACAAAATCAAATTACAAAGCCATCAAATAGCCAAGGTGATTATAACCCTATTTTTATTAAGAAGAGCAACCAATTAATGTGGCTCCGTTCAAATCGTAAGAAAGCTGATGTATGGCTTGCTCATAGCGATGGGAAATATGAAAAGAAGTGGATTGAAAATATAGATGTGCCAGAGTGGTATTATGAGAAATGGAATTGGGAAGATGTCGTTTCGGTTAAAGACGAGTAAAAAAACCTGCCTAAAATATAATTTTTAGGCAGGTTTTTCAATGTTATTTATGTGTTTTATTTGGCTTTTTTTTCGCGGGGTTCCCGTTTCCTTGGCGCTTTCTATTTTGTTCATCTTTTGCTTGTTTTTCATGTAATGTATCTAAAAAATCATTTGAGTTACTCATTTTTATATCTCTCCTTTTTTCATTGCGTCCTAGTTACTATAACCATTTAGGAGGAAAATCATGAGATAAAAGTTAAGCGCTTAGTTTTCTTCGGTAGTATAAGTAAAATAGTCCATACTTGAGACTCCCACGACTAAAGTCGCAAGCCCGAATCCTTACGGATTTACGGGTGGGATTCTTGAATGACTAAGCGTTCGCAATCCATTTCTGCTTTGAACAGCCTTCAAGATAAGGGCATCTCATTGCCCCTCCTAAACCAGACCATAAAGGTGCTTAGGCTGATTGACTGTTACCATCAATCACAGTTGCGCAGCGAATATTCATCGCTCCAACGATATCACGATGTGTCTTAAACCCACATGGACACTTATATTTTCTATCTTGAGCCTTATTCTTTTTAGCACATTTCGGACAACTTTGACTTGTATAAGCTGGATTCACATATTCAATCTGAATACCAGCTATCATTGCTTTATACGAAATAAATTGTGACAAACGATAGAATGACCAAGTGTGTAGGTTTTTTTCGTTTTTACGGCTTGTTCTTGCCGTCTGTCTTATATTCGTTAGTTGTTCTAATCGAATGACAGAAATATGATTTGCAATCGCAAAATTAATAATCTCACGACTTATTTTGTGATCTTTATCTTGCATCCATCTTTGCTCTTTATCATCCATTCGCCGAATGGCTTTCACCTTTTTGTCTTTTCCTAACTTCTTACGAACACTACGAAACTTACGCTTCTTATATTTATTGTGCCTACCACTCCCAAAGAAACGAACCTTATCATCATCTGTGATTGCTACCGCGGGGACCTTGAGACCTAAGTCTACGCCTAAAATTTTCGTTCCTGTCCTTTTATTGATAGGAAGTGTGACAGATATTTGGGCTATCCATTTATTCGATTTCTTTGTGATGCGAAGTGTACCTAATTTATGTTTTAACAGATTCAGATTACGATTGTTTTTATCACTTAATAAAGCTCGGATTTTTACACGAGTCGACTTTCCATTTACCTTAAATGGGATTGAAATATAAGTAGGTTCAAATGAATAATTTTGATTGTTCCATACACAAACAGGTCTCTTTAGAATTGGGATGATTTTATAATGGCTTTTCTTTACTTTTGTAGCAAACAAACTTTTCGCATCTTTAATCGCTTGATTTTTCACTGCACTTGGGATATTTGCTTCAATATCTTTTGTGCTTTTTTTCGTACTTTTCTTTGCTTCCACCATTTCCGATACAAGTGTATTTATAACTTTTATATATTCTTGACTGCTTTGTTCCAATAAACAGATTTGTCCTTTTGTTGGAATCAATTTCACTTTCACTGTTACTGTTAGGGTCTGTGACATACGTTTCATCCCCTTGTTTTTTTGATTTTCAACATCGTGTTCATCTGATACATTTCTAGCAATCATAACAAAATCAGAACGTGTTTATAAACTTTACAACTGCATGAAACGAGGAGATCTTCCTCTCAAACACTTTGAAATATTCTTCTATCATCATTTATTCTAGTTATATCATTTATTTTCGAAAGATTCCAATAAAACCCCGAAGAAACCACCTATACTTTGGATACTTAAAGTACCACGAACCTTGCGATTTTTAGTGGTACTCCGTATCCAACCTCACTTTCATCCCATGCCTAAAGGCGATGGGCTTTCTTGTTCGGGAAAAGCTGTAATGAATAACATAAGTAAAACTTGTAACTCTACATTTTCTTTTAAAATAGTTGCGACAGAAGATGGTAAGTAAGGGGATGTATCGCTCGTTCCTAAACCTAACCATTTGTTTAAGAGGTTCATGATACAAAATATGAAAACACCGGACCAGCTTGTGATAATTGCTTTTTGCTTAATTTTTGTTTCACGTTCATCATCTGTAATCCAAGGATTAGCAGTTTTATCACTATTAAAAAAGCCATTTATGTATCCCCATATGATCATTCCGATAAAGATGATAATCCATTTCATATTTGTAATTCTCCTCTTCTTGTAAAAAGTATTTTACATAAATAATTGTAATATTTTCCAAACGTTGATGTCAAACGCTTTTTATAATCTACTTTTAAAATAGCAGGAGTAAAGAAAAAAATAGGGAAGAAATATGTGAGACTATTTCATAGTGAGAGGAAGAGGAGAATGAAACTTGTCTTTGTTCGGCATGGTGAAGGTGAGCATACGAAAGATTTACCATTAAGTTTACAAGCGGTGAATCCGCCATTGACGGGCGTGGGAAAGAAGCAGGCTAAATTGCTTCAGTGCGATGTGCCATTACAAGAAAAGGATATATTAATCGCTAGTCCTACACGTCGAACTTTACAAACTGCGACAATATGGAGTGCGGAAGTTGCTTGTCAAAAAATTGTTCACCCATATATATCCCCGCGTATTTTTCCTTATCGGGAATCCGCCAAAACATTACCGTGCGATCAATTGTTAGATCGAAAGATAATACAAAATTTATTTCCACATTTTTCATTAGAAGAAAGTAGAAATGAATTGTTATGGAATGAGGGAGTCAATATCATCTCGGAGATGGAATTTCAACAAATAGTAGATGAATTTCTGCACTGGTGCTATCAGTTAAAAGCAGAAAAAATTTGTATCGTTTCACATGATGGAACAATTACAGCGTATAGGCAATATTTACATAAAGTCGCTTTAACTAGAGCTGATTTTTTGAAAGAAACGGGTATATATGAAATGGACTTATAGGAGTAGGATTTGTAATGGAAGAGTTAGGAGAAGATGTGTATGACTTAAATGAGCAGAGAGTATACTTTAACGTAGCGAAAATTAAGTAATATGCAAAATTGCATATTACACATATTTTAAATGGTTGGTGTAAGTCTGGGGAGTTGAAACTAGTAGAATTCATTTTACATAATGATGCAAAATCGCATGTTAGATAGATAGATTATGTAGATGGAAATGTAGCATTTATATTTACAATACGCTTATTTTACGGGTTTATTAACCATAAAAAACGTTAGAAGAGGCTTTTCAAGAAGCAAGAGTAATCGATGAGGAGACGCATACATTTCGATTATATAAATAGCATGAAACACATTTGTTCTATATTCGAATAAATGTGTTTCACATTTAACTCACAGTTTTTTTACATTTTATTCAATGAAAATGATTATCACCTGTGGTATGATATGTTCAAGTTTTTACAGGTAATAAAAGTTACTATATAAACGTTAGTTTTTAATGTTTAATATGTATGTCACAAATTATTCATAATTAACGTTTGAAAAATAAGTAACTAATGTTATTATATTATCTGTAACTGACTTAATTACACCTTTAGGAGGAAGATATGGTTATTCAATTTTTAAGAGAAAACAAAGCAGTTTCTTTTGTATTAGCAGTAATTCGAGTATATCTTGGTTACACATGGTTAATGGCTGGAATCGGTAAACTACAAGGAAAAGGATTCGATGCAACGGGTTATTTACAAGGTGCAATTGAAAAATCTAAAGGAGCACAACCGGCTGTTCAATCTTGGTGGGCATCATTTTTACAAGAATTTGCAATTCCAAATGTAGATCTGTTTAATACACTTGTAACATGGGGAGAAATTTTAGTTGGAATTGGTTTAATTGTAGGCTGTTTAACAAAAACAGCGGTCTTTTTTGGTCTTTTAATGAACTTTTCCTATATGTTTAGTGGGTCAATTGGTGTGAACCCTGAGATGGTTATCTTATCTATGTTCGTTCTTGTTTCCGGTATGAATGCTGGGAAATTTGGAATGGATGGTTTCGTTATCCCGAAAGTATTGGGATCAAAAACTCAAAATCGTCAAAAGCAAGCTGCTTAATATATGAAAACGGGTATCTCAACATGAGATACCCGTTTATTTTTCAGCATTTATAGGATTTTTCTCGAAGAAATCTTTTACATACCCTACAAATTCTTGTGGCTCTTGACGAAATGGAGCATGATAACCTTTTTCAATAATATGGAAAGTGCTATTTTTTAAGAATTGATGATAAGTTTCTCCCTCTTTCCAAGAAACGCTACTATCATTTTTTCCCCATATAATTAAAGTTGGTTGTTTTATTTCATTTGCATTGATTTGAAGACGTCTAGGCCACAACTTCATTTTATTATAATGTTCCTCATCATTGCGCTTGAATTTAACTTTGCTCTCATCATAATCTGCAATAGAAGAAATGGCACTTAAATCAGTCGACAACTTTGGTTTTGGTGAACCTTGTTTATTAACGAACGTATGAGGGCCGCCTGTAGCATCAGTTAAAATAAGGTGGGTAACCGCTTCAGGGTATAAATATGTTAAATTAAGAGAAATTTCTCCGCCCATCGAATGTCCCAGTATTGCGAATGAGTCATACCCTAGTTTTTTCATTAACTTATAATACAAATTTGCATGAGTTGGGAAAGAATAATAAAAATCCATCGGCTTAGAGGAACGTCCGAACCCTAAAGCATCAATAGAAATAATCGTATGATCTTTTGCTAAATCTGAGTAAATCTTTTGAAAACCATCGGATGATCCTCCAAATCCATGGATCATAAGTAAAGGTGGTTTTTCATCACCAATCTTTTTAAAGTAAATCGTTTGACCATCTATCTCTACCATTTTTTCCTCGGTAGCTAGTTTCGCTGTAATTGTATTTTTAACTTGTTTTACTTGTTCTACTGGCTTTTCTGCTGCACTACATCCTACTAATAGTGTAAGAGTAAGACAACCTACCATAAAATAGCTAAATCGCTTCAATTAGGTGTCCCCTTTCTAACATAACGCTGCATCTATCATAGCAAATAGCATATTACGATTTCCAGGAAGTTGATTACCATTCTTTATCATAAGAGGTGAAAGGAGCGTTTCCTGGAAATTTGCTGTTTGAAGAAATTGGCGGAAAATGAATTGTGAATGCGGAACATCAATGCGTATTGTCCCATTCCACGATTTACAAATCATTTCTAATAACTGAATAGAGTCTTTTTCTTTTTTTGAAATAAGTGGAGTGATGCATAGTACATCTCCTTTTTGTATGCATAAAGCAAAAGCATCTATTTGATTATCCCGTTCTATTTTAAAGGAGTAAGTTGCTCTCGATAGTAGTGATGAATAAAGCTTAGAACGATATGCACCAGTCGTAGTTTCATCAAGAGAAATTAGAGATTGAACATCCGTCTGCTGAATTTGTTTTATGGGAACAAAATTTGTATTTTTGTAAGTCGCTTGTTTTTCGAAACGATGAATGGTTGTTATTGATTGAAATCCATAAGATTCATATAAGGATTCACCAGCTTTTGTTGCAATGAGCGTAATAGGGAGCGATGGATGAGTTACTTTTAAGCTATTGTTTAACAAAATACGGCCAATTCCTTTTCTTTGAAAATCAGGATGCACGATTAACATACCGATAGAAGAAAATCCAGGGGCAAATGAAAAGACGCCGCCCGCTGCAATAAGTTTATTCTCATGTACATAGCCAAAAATTGTGCCAATGGAAAGGTACATATGGAATTGCTCTTTCATAAAAATCTCATGCTGTAACCACCCGACTGATTTGCAAAGAGAGAGTAAATCTGGAATGGAAGATTCGTCTAGTTTTACTGTTTTCATAAAGTTCACCATATTTCTATTTAAATTAGAAAAAATAAGAATAATATTACGAAATGTAAAATAATAGGTTCGTATTAAAAGAAATCCAACATGTTTATATTTTTCTTTGTAAAGGGGAGTATGCTTGATATGAAAAGACAAACTTATACAAATTATAACTGAAATTTACATAAGTTAACAAAAAATTTACATATAACTCATTTTCTCTTAACAGTCTTCTATTAAATTTGATAGTGGGAAATGAATAACCTAATTAGGGGGACAAGACAGTGAAAAAGTTTGTAAAAAAAGCATGGCCATTTGCAGTTGTGGCGTCGTTAGCAGTTACTTCGGTAGCAACATGGAATTTTACGCGTTCTAGTGAGGTTAATGCGGATGAGAACGGAAACAATGCAAAAATTAAAAATGTTATTGTATTAATTGGGGATGGTATGGGGCCTTCATATATGACAGCTCATCGTTATATGAAAGATAATCCAAAAACATTTGAGATGGAATCTACAGAATTTGATAAGCATCTTGTAGGAACACAAAAAACATATCCAGAAGATGAACATGAAAATATTACAGACTCTGCATCGGCAGCTACTGCGATGTCAGCAGGTATAAAAACATATAATGCAGCTATTGCAGTAGATAATGATAAAGCTGAAGTGAAAACAGTATTGGAGCAAGCGAAAGAAAAAGGGAAGTCAACGGGACTCGTTGCAACTTCTGAAATTACGCATGCAACACCAGCTGCATTCGGTGCACATGATATTAGTCGTAAAAATATGGATGCAATTGCAAATGATTACTTTGATGAGAAAATTAAAGATAAGCATAAAATAGATGTTATGCTTGGCGGTGGCGTAAATAACTTTGTTAGAAAAGACCGAAATCTTACAGAAGAATTTAAGAAGTCTGGTTATAGTTATGTAACAGATCGTAATCAATTATTAAATGATAAAAGCGATCAAGTTCTTGGTTTATTTGCACCAGGTGGTTTAGATAAAATGATTGATCGTACTGACAAAACACCTTCATTAGAAGAGATGACAAATGCAGCGATTGAGCGCTTGAACAAAAATAAAAATGGTTTCTTCTTAATGGTCGAAGGTAGTCAAATTGATTGGGCTGGACATGATAATGATATTGTCGGTGCAATGAGTGAAATGGAAGACTTCGAAAAAGCGTTTAAAGCAGCAATTGAGTTTGCGAAAAAAGATAAGAACACATTAGTTGTTGCAACTGCAGACCATGCTACTGGCGGATTATCTTTAGGTGCGAATGGTGAGTATAATTTTAAAGTAGATCCGATTAAAGCTGCGAAACGTACGCCAGACTTTATGGCAAATGAGATTGTAAAAGGTGCAAATGTAGAAGAAACATTGAAAAAGTATATTGATCTACAATTAACACCAGAAGAAATTAAAGCTGTAAATGATATAGCTCCATCAAAAGATGTAACAAAGATTGATAATGCAATTGAAGATATCTTCAATAAGCGTTCGGTTACAGGTTGGACAACGGGTGGACATACAGGTGAAGATGTGAACGTATATGCATTCGGACCAGGTAAATACTTATTCTCTGGCGTTCAAGAGAATACAAATATAGCTAAACGTGTCTTTGACATTGTTGGCGGCGGCGACCCGAATAAAGGAAGACGCTAATTATAAATGAAAGTGAGGCGAAATGCCTCACTTTTCTTTTTAGGAGATGGAAAGATGAGATTTTTTTTAGGGAAATTAAGATTCCTTCTAGTATTTGTATTATTGCTAGTTGGGTGTCAATCTCAAGAGAATAATATAGAACAAAAATCTGCTGAAAAAACTGAGGAAAAGGTACATATAACGAAAGAAGAAGAGAAATCCATTCAAGATGTTATTGAGGCATTTGTACGGACGACGAATGAAAAAAATCTTGCTGAACATATGGAGTTATTTTCAAAGAAGATGCCTAGTGCTGAAGACTTAAAAACACAAAAGGAAGCGGCATTTCAGAAGGGAAATAAGAAAATAGAATTAGAACATATGAATATGAAAGCTCGTAAAGGTGGGCTTGTTATTGTTGAAACGGCGGAAAAAGAAGTAGATGGAGGGGTTACTCTTCAGAAGAAAATGCAGTACGCACTTGGAAAAGAAGAAGAAGGGTGGAAGATTGAAGAGGTTCGTACGATAGAGAAGAAATAAAAAAAGGTTCTCATAGGAGAGAACCTTTTTATAGTGGTAATAAAATTTGATTTGAACATGCTTCAATGTCATCAATATCTTGACGGATTGTTGCCATCTTATTATCGAGGTCTTCAGCTTTCATAGCAGCGTCATGTAGTTCATCTTTCAAATAGTCAGGTATATTTCCTTCATATTTGTAGTAAAGTTTATGTTCTAAACTTGCCCAAAAGTCCATGGCAAGTGTACGTAATTGAATTTCTGCAAAGACATCTTTCGTACCAGAATTTAGTGACAATGGATATTTTATTATCATATGCAAACTTTTATAGCCATTTCCTTTTGGATTAGCAATATAATCTTTTACTTCTACAATTTCCATGTCTCCACGATTTTCAATAACTTTTTTTAAATGATAAATATCTTCTACAAAGCAACATGTAATACGGATGCCAATAATATCTTGTAATTGTGTTTGAGCATTTTCAACTGTTGGTGATAAGTTTTTACGCTCAAGCTTTCTAATGATACTTTCGGGTTGTTTAAGTCTTGTTTTTATATGTTCAAACGGGTTGTAGTCTTCTAAAAATTGAGCTTCCCGGTTCATAATTTCAAATTTAGTTTTTAACTCTTCTAAAGCGAATGTATAAGGTAATACAAAAGCTTTCCAGTAGTTAACGGTTGATTGATTATATTCCATTTATATACACACCTTTTCTTATTTACAAGTGAAGTTGTTACTATACTAAACACCAAATCATGTAGGCGCAAGCAGCAAATGATGAGATCATAAAGCGATATTTAGTTTTCATCTTTTCAACCCCTTTCAAATAAAATTATATATGAATAAACGTCATTGTTAGTAATTTCACTATGTACAATTCTTATAGTAATAGATTCATGTGAAATTCGTATGAACTAATTGTTTCAGCTTTTTGTCTTTTTGTTAATGATTTTTGGTTTTGTTTGTTATAATTACCTTAAATTGTAATAAGGGAGAGGGTATGATGAATCCAAAAGATAAAAAAAGAAAAGAGCAAGTGGCTCATATTATTGAAATTCCAGATGAATATAGGCTTGTTGTAGATGATCAAGAAGGAGTGGATGATCCGTATCATCTATTATGGTGGGGGCATAAAGAGGATGAGGAGAAAAAGATACAAATTACATTAAATAGACATACGGGTAATTTATTTGAATTCAGGATAGATGATGAAAATTATTTTTCGAGTGATAAAGAAGTGATAGAGGAGAATAAGGCAAGAGAGATTGCAAATGTATTTATAAAAAAATATGTGGAAGAAGAATTAGAATTTTATACATATGTGTCAATTAAGGATGACTGGCGTGGTTGGAAAGAAATAAATTATATGCAAGAAGTGAGTGGATATCCATTGCCGGATACAGGATGTGTTGTGCGAGTTCATCCTTCAGGTAATGTTGTAAATTTCCGTTATAACGGAGGGGAAAGTATACAGGGAAAACCGTTATGGCCAATTGAAATTGTTGATGAGAACACGGTTTTAGATAACCTCAAGGCTAGACAAGATATAAGACTTGTATTTGCTGATTTAACATACTCCTCATTTGAATATGAAAGTGGAGAAGAAGTAAAAGGGTACCATCTTGTGTATGAGCCAGAACCTAGTCATGCGTTTATTGATGCAAGTACAAGTAAAGATTTGTTTGGCCCAGATCATTATAAATTGCCTCCAACTATAGCTGTTGAAAAACCGAAAAAAGGTAGCAGGCAAGATGATATATTTGATTTATTTGACTGGGATAAAGAAAGTTTTATAAAAGTAGCTGAGACGGAAAATGAAGATGGAATAAGGATGAAATTTGTTCCGAAAGAGGAATTACAAAAGCAGAAAGAAGAAAAAAATCCATATTTAATGAATGAATTCTTTAAAAAGCATTTACCGATGTTAAAATATAATAATTTAGTTGGCATTACGATTGATAAATCAACCAATGAATTAACTGGTTTTATAAAACTGGCAGACGATAAAGAAGTAAAACAAATACTGTCTAGAGAGGAATGTTTACAAAAAGCACTTCAATTTTTAGAACGAGTTATTCCAGATATCACACAATATCTTCGTCTTTGGGAAGAACGTGAAGAAGCAGAAGATGGGATTGAAAGATTTACCTTTTCCGTATATGTGAATGGGATTCCAATAGACTATATGCAATTTATGATCAACATCAATACAGAAAATGGTGCTGTGATGCACTACTCAGGAGAATCTAGCAACTTTATAAAAGAATTGCTCACATATGAAACAACACCAAAAGTGACAAAAGAAAAAGCGTTAGAAATATACAAAGAAGCCATCCGAGTTAAATTAGAATGGTATATAGATAATGATGCAGAGGAAACGGTATATCAATTACTGTATAAACAAACGACGGATGAAAATCATAAAGAGCCCTTCGATTGTAGTCGAGAAATTCGTTATATTGATGCCCACACTGGGGAAAAGATTTGGAGTAAATAAGTCTTTAAATAGGGAAAAAAGTCTTCGAGAGAAGACCTTTTTTAGAAAGAACGATTATTCTTCGCATGTATCAATTTTGTATAACCACTTCTGTACACTGGCAGGTGGTCCTTCTGTTCTCCACTTTGTTGTACACATTCCGCAAGAACAGTGAACTTTTCCTTTTGCAAAAATACCGACAATTTCAGGAGTATATCCCCATGCGTGTTTTGCAATATTCATCTTTCGGTGCATTGTACGCTGACGTTGGTGTCTTGTATAAGCGCGTGTTCTTTCAAATTTCATATTTGTAATCCCTCCTTGTAGTACAAGCAGCTTGCAAGAGCGTACAAGGAGTTCATCTCTTACAAGCTACTCTGGTACAAGAAGGTAATAAAATGTTTCACATTTTACCCTCCTATCTTTTGTTTAAGTATACGTAACGAAGCTTTGTGCGACAAATATCATGCTTAAAAACATGTTGGAATGATATCGTACAGACACAAACAACCTCATGCCCACATACACATAGTAAAGACCACTATTTTGGCGGAGGTGAAAGGTTTGAGTCTATTCGCCGCAATTGGATATATGGTTCGAGAAGTGTTTGTATTTGTTTCTTATGTGAAGAACAATGCGTTCCCGCAGCCGTTATCATCAGATGATGAGAGAAAGTACTTAGAGTTAATGGAGCAAGGTGATGCTCAAGCGAGAAATCTTTTAATTGAACATAATTTACGGCTTGTAGCTCATATTGTTAAGAAATTCGAAAACACTGGTGAAGATGCAGAAGATTTAATTTCAATTGGTACCATTGGGCTTATTAAAGCGATTGAAAGCTATTCAGCAGGGAAAGGAACTAAGCTTGCAACATATGCAGCACGCTGTATCGAAAATGAAATTTTGATGCATTTACGTGTGCTGAAGAAAACGAAAAAAGACGTTTCACTTCATGATCCGATTGGGCAAGATAAAGAGGGTAATGAAATATCGCTTATTGATATATTAAAATCAGAATCTGAAGATGTAATTGATATGATTCAGCTTAGTATGGAGTTAGAAAAAATTAAAGAGTATATCGATATTTTGGACGAACGAGAGAAAGAGGTAATTGTGAAGCGTTTTGGACTGGGGCTTGATAAAGAGAAAACACAGAGGGAGATTGCGAAGGCACTCGGTATTTCAAGAAGCTACGTATCGCGAATTGAAAAGCGTGCTTTAATGAAAATGTTCCATGAATTTGTGCGGGCTGAGAAAGAGAAAAAAGCAAAAGAATAATGTGTATTGTAAGCAGCTACACTTTAAAAGTGGCTGCTTTTCTTTCGGGAAAACGGAAAGAAAACGAGCTGTTCTAAGAAGAAATACATGTTCACTGTTGAAAATGGCGGGTTCTATCTGTAATATTAGAAGGTGCTAAACAATTTAAGAATAAAAATTATACTTAGTTTTTCTTCGTGTATAACGAGACGGCTCCATTCTATATGTGGGAATAAGAACCAATTTTACATATGATATAGAGAGAAAAGAAGGGGAAACTAAAGTTATAGGCTGATTAGGAGGTTTCGTAATTTGCGACGGACATTATATCGACTTATGATCGAACTTACAAATGGTCGTTTTACTTCTTATATATTACGTAAATTTGCACAATCTCGTTTGAGCTCTATCATTATTCCATCGTATGTGAAAGTTTTTCAAATTAATCAAGATGAGATGGAAAAGGGTTTGAAGGAATATCGAACATTGCATGATTTATTTACACGTAGGCTAAAAGAAGGAAAGCGTAGTATTGATACTGATGCATCGAGTATCGTTAGTCCTGTTGATGGTGTTTTTGCTGATCAAGGTCCTATTGAGGATACAAAAACATTCGATATAAAAGGAAAGCGTTATTCAATTGTGGATATGCTAGGTAATGAAGAGCGTGCAAAGCGATATGCAGGCGGTACATATATGGTAATTTATTTGAGCCCAAGTCATTATCATCGTATTCATAGCCCGCTTTCTGGCTCTGTGACTGAAAGATTTGTACTCGGTAGAAAATCATATCCGGTAAATGCAGCGGGTATGGAGTATGGGAAAGAACCATTGTCAAAAAATTATCGCTCTGTTACAGAAGTAAATAGTGACGGCGAACATATGGCACTTGTAAAAGTAGGTGCTATGTTTGTTAATAGTATCGAGCTCCTTCATGAAAGAAGTACTGTTCAAAAAGGTGAAGAGATGGCATACTTTACATTTGGCTCAACAGTTGTTTTATTATTTGAAAAAGATATGATTGAAGCAGTGCAGGAATTGACAAGTGGGCAAGAGTTGCGTCTTGGTGAAAAAATTGCAACCCGAGTATCTCATAAGTAAAGAAAAGGTTTTATAATATACTTATGAAGCTTTAATTAAGAAATGTGGACAAAGATGCTTAATGGAGAAATCCCCTAGATGGGAGTACTTGTTTATTCGAGAGCCATCGCAGGATGGCTCTTTTTACAGGTCAATCAGCAATCTATATGTACTCAAGAAGATTTGACAAGCTTGTCCTCTAACGAGCGTCTAATAATTTCTTGTTTTATAAGTAAAATGAAGTCGGGATTTAATTTTAGTTCTTTTGCTTTATAATAAGACTCAGTGAGTAAATCAGTAGATAACTGTTCCATATGTTTTGTTTTCAAGGTGAGTCACCTCCTAATAATATAAGGATTGATTCGTTGTTGCATTTAATGTACCAAAAAAATATGACAGTCACAAACAAGAGGTTATCCACATAACTCAGTGGATAAAATGTGAATAGATTGTTAGTAAATTCCAAATTGACTGAAAAACTAACGTGGAAAGTGTGTACAAGTTTATCCACAGGTTATCTATCGAAAAATGTTGTCGAAAAATTTTATGGAAAATCCTCAAAGAGGTGAAAGAAATTGAAGTTATTTTTACCAAATGAATATGTGAAAAATATATATCATATTCAACCAGAAGATTTGAAAAAACGTGGAATTAAAGGAGTTATTACTGATTTAGATAACACTTTAATTGAATGGGATCGTCCAAACGCAACGCCACAGCTTGAAGAGTGGTTTTTGAAAATGAAAGAAAATGATATTCAAGTAACGGTCGTTTCAAATAACAACGAGCAACGGGTTAAAGACTTCGCTGACCCATTAGGTATTCCGTTTATTCATAGTGCACGCAAACCGTTTGTTCGCGCATTTAAGCGTGCGATACATGAGATGCACCTGCAGCCAGATGAAGTTGTAGTAATTGGAGATCAGTTACTAACGGATGTGCTCGGCGGGAATCGTGTGGGACTTCATACAATTTTAGTTGTACCGGTAGCGCAAACGGACGGATTGGTGACACGATTTAATCGGAAAATTGAACGAAGAATTATGAGAAACATGAAGAAAAAAGGCTTAATTAACTGGGAGGAATAAAGTTTGACTGAAACAATTAAATGTATTGGTTGCGGTGTAGAAATTCAAACAGAAAATAAAAATGAAGTAGGATACGCTCCTGTATCATCTTTAGAAAAAGAACAAGTAATTTGCCAACGTTGTTTTCGTTTGAAACATTATAACGAAATTCAAGATGTATCTTTAACAGATGATGATTTCCTTCGTATTTTGAACGGAATTGGACAATCAGACGCACTAGTGGTTAAAATCGTAGATATTTTCGATTTCAATGGTAGCTGGTTACCGGGCTTACATCGTTTTGTAGGGAACAATAAAGTATTACTTGTAGGGAATAAGGCTGACTTAATTCCAAAGTCAGTTAAGCATGATAAAGTAAAACATTGGATGCGCTATAGTGCAAAGCAACTTGGTTTAAAACCAGAAGATGTCTTTTTAATTAGTGCAGCTAAAGGACAAGGAATCGCTGAACTTGCTGATGCAATTGAGCATTACCGCGAAGGTAAAGATGTTTATGTTGTTGGATGTACGAATGTTGGTAAATCAACATTTATTAATCGTATGATTAAAGAGTTTAGTGATGAGACTGAGAATGTAATTACAACATCACATTTCCCAGGAACAACGCTTGATTTAATTGATATCCCATTAGACGAAACGTCATCTTTATACGATACACCAGGTATTATTAATCATCATCAAATGGCGCATTATGTTGGGAAACAAAGCTTAAAGCTTATTACACCGACTACAGAAGTTAAGCCAATGGTATTCCAATTAAATGAAGAACAAACATTATTCTTTGGTGGATTAGCACGATTTGATTATGTAAGTGGGGGCCGTCGTGCATTCACTTGTCATTTCTCAAACCGTTTAACAATCCATCGTACAAAGCTTGAAAAGGCTGATGAATTGTACGAAAAACACGCTGGAGAATTATTGAATCCACCGACACCAGAAGAATTAGAAAATATGCCTAAGTTTGTGAAATATGAATTTAATATTCGTGAGCCGAAAACGGATGTTGTATTCTCTGGATTGGGCTGGGTTACTGTAAATGAATCAGGAGCGAAAATTGTTGCTCATGTACCAAAAGGAGTAAGTGTTTCATTACGTAAATCTTTAATTTAATATGGAGAGGGATTTATGAAACAATTATATGGTGTAATCGGAAATCCAATTGGACATTCATTATCACCCGTTATGCATAACGATGCATTTGAACACTTGAATATGGATGCCCATTACCATGCGTTTCTTGTAGAAGAAGAAGCGCTAGGGGAAGCAGTAAAAGGTTTGAAAGCATTAGGTATTTCAGGATTTAATGTAACGACTCCGCACAAAGTTGCAATTATGGAGTACTTGGATGAGATTGCCCCGTTAGCAAGGCAAATCGGTGCGGTAAATACAGTAGTTCATCGAGATGGAAAATTGATTGGGTATAATACAGATGGAATTGGTTTTGTTCGTGCCCTGCAGTCAATTAGTGAAGATCCACTTCAAGAGAAACGTATTTTATTAATCGGTGCAGGTGGTGCTAGCCGAGCTATTTACTTCTCGCTTGCCGATGTAGGTGTGAAAGAAATTGATATTGCTAATCGTACGAGAGATAAGGCGAAAAACCTTATCTCTGGGTGCATGGCAAATGTGAATTCGCATGCTCTATCGTTAGAATGTGCAGCAGAAAATCAAGGGGAATATGATATTATCATCCAAACAACAACGATAGGTATGCATCCACATGTTGAGTATACGCCGCTGGAAATTCGTTCATTGAAACAAGGAACGATTGTTTCTGATATTATTTATAATCCATTTGAGACGAAAATTTTAGGCGATGCGAAAGAACAAGGTGCAATAATTCAAAATGGAATCGATATGTTCGTTTATCAAGGTGCACTTGCATTTGAAATGTGGACAGGGTGTGTGCCGAATATTGATAGAATGAAACAATTAGTAATGAGAGAGCTTGGAGGCTAATTATATGTTAACAGGAAAACAAAAAAGATTTTTACGTGCAAAGGCACATCATTTAACACCGATTTTTCAAGTTGGAAAAGGTGGCGTGAATGAAAATATGGTGAAACAAATTGGAGAAGCATTAGAAGTTCGTGAACTATTTAAAGTGAGCGTATTACAAAACTGTGAATTTGATCGTAGTGAAGTTGCAGAAGAGCTTGCACAAGGTGCACGAGCTGAAATCGTTCAAGTAATCGGAAGCACAATTGTTTTATACAAAGAATCAAGAGAAAATAAGCAGATTAAGCTTCCTCGATAAAAGATATACGTGAGTTATTTCGTAATGGACGCTTGATATGTAGAAAGCGAAACCAATTGAACTTTTATTAACAGTAGGCTCTCTTCGAATATGTATGGGGAGAGTTGCTGTATGTAAAAGGAAGGGGCGTTTCTTTTGAGAAAAATTGGCATTATTGGTGGCACGTTTGATCCACCTCATAATGGGCATTTGTTAATTGCAAATGAAGTGTATCATGCTTTAGGGTTGGAAGAGGTATGGTTTTTGCCGAATCAAATTCCACCGCACAAGCAAGGACGTAACATTACGAGTGTGAAAAGTCGATTCAACATGCTGCAAATAGCGATTGAGGAAGAAGCATACTTTTCAATTTGTTTAGAAGAGCTAGACAGAGAAGGCCCATCTTATACGTACGATACTATGGTACAATTAACGGAGAAGTATCCGGATGTGCAGTTTCACTTTATTATTGGCGGAGACATGGTTGAGTATTTGCCGAAGTGGTATAACATTGAAAAGTTACTTAAGCTTGTGACTTTCGTTGGAGTTGCAAGACCAGGTTATACATTACATACGCCTTATGATATCGTAAAAGTGGAAATTCCGGAGTTTGCAGTTTCTTCTTCTCTGTTACGTGAGAGATATATGACGAAGAAAACGTGCAAATATTTACTCCCCGAAAAAGTACAGGTATATATCGAGAGGAATGGGTTGTATGAATCGTGAGGAAGCACTTAGTATTGTCAAACAACAAATGCATGAAAAACGTTATATACACACGGTTGGTGTAATGGAAACAGCGATTGAACTTGCTGGGTTATATGGTGTAGATGAGAAAAAGGCAGAGACGGCTGCTATATTTCACGATTATGCAAAATGTAGAGCGATTCCAGAAATGGAAGAGATTATTAAGAGAGAAGCTTTGCCAAAGGATCTACTGCACTATAACAAAGAGTTATGGCATGCACCTGTTGGGGCATACTTAGTAGAAAAAGAAGTAGGCATTACTGATCCTGAAATTCTACAAGCTATTACATATCATACAAGTGGTCATGAAAAAATGACAATGTTAGATAAAGTTATTTATGTAGCAGATTACATTGAACCAGGACGTAAGTTTCCTGGTGTGGAAGAAGCGAGGAAACTCGCATATAAAGATATAAATCAAGCTTTACTGTTTGCTTTAAAGCGAACAATTCAATTTTTAATGGAAAAAGATCAAACGATTTATCCATTAACATTCCAAACATACAATGAAGTTATCAAGGAGGAAATTAATAAATGAAAGATAAAGAGTTATTAGTATTAGCGGCAAAAGCAGCTGATGATAAGAGAGCAGAAGATATGGTTGTACTAAATATGCAAGGTATTTCACCGATTGCAGACTATTTTATTATTTGTCACGGAAATTCAGACAAGCAAGTACAAGCAATTGCACGTGAAATTAAAGCGAAGGCACATGAGTTCGAAATTAACGTACAACGTATGGAAGGCTTTGATGAAGCACGTTGGGTTTTAGTAGACCTTGGTGATGTGGTTGCTCATGTATTCCATAAAGATGAGCGTAATCACTATAATTTAGAGCGTCTATGGGGCGATGTGCCGCGTGAAGATATTGCAGATGAGCTAGATCAATGAAATACGAACAATTTGCTTTGCTGTATGACGAACTGATGAATGATGTCCCTTATGATAAATGGGTGGAATTCACAGAGGAAAGTTTACAACAGGCATCTATGAAAGAGGCAAGAATCCTTGACGTAGCATGTGGAACTGGTAACGTAACACTTCCGCTTGTGCGAAAAGGTTATGACTTAATTGGTGTAGATCTTTCGGAAGAAATGTTAACTGTCGCGCAGCAAAAATTGGGGGGAGAAGGCTATTTTATTCCTTTTTACCAACAAGACATGAGAGAGCTCGATGTTCCTGGTGAATTTGATTGTGTGACAATCTTTTGTGACTCATTAAATTATGTATTGCAAGAAGATGGAGTGCAAGAAACATTTAGAAGAGTTTTCCACCATTTACGTCAGGATGGCTTGTTTTTATTCGATGTACACTCTTTATATAAAATACATCACGTATTTCAAAATGAAACATATACAGTGAACGGCGAAGAAATATCACTTATTTGGAACTGCTTCCCTGGAGAAGAATCAGATAGTGTGGAACATGATTTGACATTCTTTGTACAAGATTCAGAAGAAGATGTGTATCATCGTTTTGACGAATGTCACGTGCAACGTGCGTATTCGGTTGAAGTGTTAACAAAATGGCTTGAAGAAGCTGGGTTTACAGTGCTTCGCGTCACAGGTGACTTTGAACGAATTGAAGTGACAGAACAAACAGAGCGCATCTTTTTTATGGCGAAGAAGAATGGATAAAAGAAAAGCAACCGATAAGGTTGCTTTTGTTTTATAGAAAAGATGTAGTTTTAGTTCTAGAAAAATAAAAAGATGATATGTGCAAAGTGTAAAAATGCTAGTTTTAGTGAAAATGTAGCATGAAAAAGATAAGTATTAATAAAAAGGGTTTGGGATTACGATGGCGTATTTATTATGTGTGTTTATTGAATTGCTGCTCAACGCATTTTAAGTCTTCATCAAATTTCTCATGTGTCCGTTCGATTAATTTATGAAACATATCCCCAACGTGCTCTTCTAAAATACGAATACCTTCTCCTGTAACACCGCCTTTAACGCATACCTTTTCTTGTAAAGTAGGTAATGTGAAAATTTCTTTTTCAAGTAATTTCCCCATTCCAATGACCATTTCACTTACTAAAGTAGTGGCTTCTTCATGTGTAATATTTGTTTTATCTACAGCAGCGTTAATGAAGCATTGTAATAAATAACTAAAAAAAGCAGGGCCGCAGCTTGCTATATCAGATGAAACGCGCGTTATATCTTCTTCTATAACAAGGGGAGTAGAAATGTTTTTGAATAGACGAAGTAGTTTTTGTTGCCATTCTAGAGAGCAGTTATTTCCAAATGTAAATAGTGATGCGCCGGATAAGGCGCGGTTTGTGATGCTTGGAATGATACGAGCGACGTGGCAAGGTATAAGTGTTTCTAATTGTGATGGAGATATGGGGCTTGTGATAGAAACTAAGCAATCTTCGTCTGAAAAATGGTCAGCGTATTTTTGTAGAATAGGGTATATGTCTATCGGTTTTACGCAAATGAAAATAAGCTGGGATTGTTCGATTACCTCTTGGATTGTTTTGGCTATATGAACAGAAGGGTATTTTTCTTTTATATGATATGCTTTGGCAGGCGTCCGATTAATAATAGTAAGGCACGAAGGTTTGACAGCACGGGTTTCTAAAAATGCATCGATTAGTATATTCCCCATGTTCCCTGTCCCTATAATTCCTATGTTCAATGTTTCATCCCTCCTTCGTAACAGCTTTCTCCTAAACAATATGAATGATGTTATAAATTTATGATTAGAGGTGTAAAATGATGTGGGATTTTCCGAAAAAATGGTTGGGATTAGTGGTTATTATTGGCACTTTGATTTTTCTTTTTTTCTGGAAAACGAATCAGCAAACAGAGCGATCGCTCGTTACAACGGAAGTTCAAGTGAAAGATGTGGAGAAAAAAAGTAAACCGAAAGTATTGGATACAAAGGAGCAGAAAAAAATAATTATAATTGATGTGAAAGGGGCGGTTTTTAAAGAGGGTGTGTATGAAATGAAGGAAGGGGACCGGGTGAAGGAGGCGGTTGAAAAAGCTGGTGGTTTGTTGCCGGATGCAGATGTGAAGAAAGTGAATTTGGCGCAAATGGTCCAAGACCAAATGCTTCTTTATGTTCCTAACAAGAATGAGCCAGTGCAAGAAGGGGCTACTTTTTCAAAAAGCGAGGGTAAAGTGCAAATAAATACAGCTTCTAAAGAGCAACTTGAAAAAATAACAGGCATTGGTTCTCGGAAAGCGGAAAGTATTTTGAAATACCGAGAAGAACATGGTCCGTTTCAGAAAATAGAAGATTTATTAGAAATTGATGGGATTGGTGCGAAGTCTTTAGAGAAAATAAAAGATCAAATTATTATTCCATAAAAGATTGACGAAGTTTTTCTTTTTTCGCTACACTACAAGTAGACAAAAAAGAAGGTGAAAAATATGGAACGAATTTCATGGGATCAATATTTTATGACGCAAAGCCATCTACTATCTTTACGTAGTACATGTACAAGGCTTGCGGTAGGAGCGACAATCGTTCGTGATAAACGAATTATTGCTGGTGGATATAACGGTTCAATTAAAGGTGGTGTGCATTGTATAGACGATGGTTGCTATGTCATTGATAATCATTGCGTTCGTACAATTCATGCTGAAATGAATGCTTTATTGCAATGTGCGAAATTTGGTGCAAAAACAGAGGAAGCGGAAATTTATGTCACACATTTTCCTTGTTTGCAGTGCTGTAAGGCGATTATTCAAAGTGGTGTTACAGCGGTTTATTATGCACAGGACTATAAAAATCATCCGTATGCCGTAGAGTTATTTGAACAAGCGAGTGTAACAGTAAAGCACGTTCCGCTAGAATACGATATTACATCGCTAGAGGAACAAGAGCGTCATTTACAGTTAAAGGAATTATTCGCAGCTTTAGAAAAAGATAATTTATCAATGGGAGAATTACAGCGTGTATTCACTAAAGCGAAAATGATGCTATAAGGAGTGAGTATGAGTTGAATGGGCAATGGGGCTATGTTGCAATCTCGTTTATAATTGGGATTGCAATTACCTTTTCCGCATCGCATTTGTTGGCTGCTTGTTGTTTCGTTTGTTATGTTTTATTTTGTTTATATCGTACTTCGCGTAAAACCTTCATATTTTGTATAATAGCGTGTTTTAGTGGCGTTATGTACACCACGTATGTTCAGAGTCTAAATAAGCCGCTAGGGGAGTCCTATGAAGTTACACGAGGGGTCGTGCAAAATACACCTCTAATTAATGGGGATCGTCTCTCTTTTCAAATTGAAGATCAGAATAAAAACTTAGTGCAGTTAAATTATAAAATACAATCTGCTTCGGAAAAGAAGCAGTTGCAACAATTACATGCAGGTATATCGTGTACATTTAAAGGGGAGGTGAAAGAACCACAAACTGCCCGGAATTTTCATGTTTTTGATTATCGTAATTATTTATATCAGCAAAAAATACATTTTATATTTGATGTGACATACATTTCTGAATGTCAAAAAACATCGTTGTCACTCGTGCAATGGATTTTCCTTCTCAGGCAACAAACAATCTCGAAAGTTACAGAAATGTTCCCGGAACAATCAGGTGCATTTATGAACGCATTATTATTTGGAGATCGACAACAAATGACGTTTGAAGTAGAAGAGCAATATCAACAATTTGGTCTTATACATTTGTTAGCAATTTCAGGATCGCATATCGTATTATTAATGGTTATAATGTATTTTGTTTTGCTAAGAAGTGGTGTGACGAAAGAGATAGCAACAGTATGCCTTATAGTTTGCATTCCTCTGTATATGATCATAGCTGGGGCGTCGCCATCTGTTGTGAGGGCTTCTATAACAGGAGTTTTATTATTGGTAGCTTTCATGTGCTCTGTTCGCTTATCTAGTCTAGACGCCTTAAGTATAACGGCTATATGTATGCTTATATACGATCCGTATCTTATTTTCAACATTGGATTTCAATTCTCATTTGTAGGTAGTTTTTCTTTACTACTATCTGCGCCGATATTATTAGGGCGTAGTAATGGGATAGTTCGAAATTCTATTTACATTTCTATAATTTCACAGCTCGCTAGTACCCCCATCTTGTTATATCATTTTGGTTATTTTTCTCCTTATAGCATTTTCCTCAATCTTATATATGTTCCTTTTCTATCCATTATTGTATTGCCGTGTAGCATCATCATTCTTATATGTATGCCGGTTATTCCATTTTTCGCAAAAGGAATTGCATATGTACTTTCACTATGTTTAACCATTTCTAATGATTTTCTAAGTTACTGTGAAAGTTTCCCTTTCATCCGACTTACTTTTGGTCAAACTCCTTTATTTCTTGTGGCTATATATTGTTTTAGTATCGTTAGTATATTTGTGTTTTGGGAAAGGGTAATAACGAAAAAAATTTTGTGCATAGTTGTGGGTGTGTTTCTTTTTATTAGTACTTGTCATTATGTATATCCATATTTTCGCGAAAGTGGGAGTGTTACATTTCTTGATGTTGGACAGGGAGATGCGATATTAATTCGTCTTCCGTACGATAAAGAGGTTTATCTTATTGATACAGGAGGAGCCCTTCCTGTCAAGAAGGAAGCGTGGCAACAGAAAAAGCATGAATTTTCTGTTGGGCATGATATTCTTGTTCCTTTTTTACAAAAAGAAGGTATAAAAACGATTGATAAATTAATTGTAACGCACGGAGATGCGGATCATATAGGTGCTGCGCTGGATTTGCTGTCATCTATTATTGTAAAAGAAGTTGTATTTGGGAGAAAGGAACAAGATGCTGTATTGGAAAAAGTGGTGAAGAAAAAGGCGTTAGAAAAGAGCATGAAGATAAGTGTGGTAGGAGAAGGGGAAGGTTGGAGGGTAAATGAAGCGGAATTTTTCGTATTAGCTCCAAAGGGGAAAGAAAAGGGAGAAAATGACTCTTCGATTGTACTATGGGCCAGACTAGGGGGACTAACATGGCTATTTACGGGTGATCTAGAAGAAGAAGGAGAAAAGTTTATAGTATCAACATATCCTGATTTGCGGGCTAATATTTTAAAAGTTGCCCACCATGGGAGTAAAACATCGTCTACAGATCCATTTTTAAGCCTTGTACAGCCTGCTGTAGCGATTATTTCTGTGGGGGAGCGTAATAGGTATGGGCACCCACATAAGGAAGTTATAGAGCGTTTTAAGAAGATGGGTATTGATATATGGCGTACGGATAAGCAAGGTGCTATTTCCTATGTTTTTAATGGAGAAAAAGGAACCTTTCAAAGTAAAATCACATATGATGAAACACATAGAAGATGAAAAAAAGAAGACTGCCGTTAAGCAGCAGCCTTTAAGAACCGATGAATTTAATAACAGTTGCAATAATGAAAAGTGTTGCGAAAAAACCAAATGAGACGATAAATCCTACCCCTGAATCAATAGCGTCATTGCGTTTACTTTGAACGTTTTGTTCAAAATCATTCATTTAGAATCCCTCCCCAACATTCCATTTTAGTATAAAATATTGTCAGAAAAAAATCTACAATTTCCATATGAAGTGAAATAGAGTATTTATATACTTTTTCTAGTTAGTTAAGTAGCGTGAATTTTTCATTTCCAATCATGTTAACAGTTGGCACTTATACTAAGATTATTATTGTAAATAATAAAGGGAAGGTGATTACCGCACACCAATAAGAAATCCGGGGCTTATTGCGTGGCGTTTTATATAAATAAAGGGGCGGGTTATAAAGACCGTCCCTTTGTACTTGTAAAACAAAAGCTAGGGCATTAGTATAAATATATATTGCCAAGTTAGGGAGTAGGAAAAAATATGAGTGATATACATAAGAAGATTAAAAAGAAACAGTTCGCTCCGTTGTATGTACTGTATGGAACGGAAGCCTATTTTATAAATGAAACGATAAAGCTTATTACAACGTACGCGCTTGAAGAGGAAGATCGAGAGTTTAATGTTGTGACATACGATTTGGAAGAAGCGTATTTAGAAGATGTAGTTGAGGATGCGCATACGCTTCCTTTTTTTGGAGAGCGTAAAGTTATATTAATAAAATCACCACTATTTTTAACGGCACAAAAAGAAAAATTAGAACAAAATATAAAAATTTTAGAAGAATATATTGGGGAGCCATCTCCTTTTTCTATTCTTGTTTTTGTTGCGCCTTATGAAAAATTAGACGAACGAAAAAAAATTACAAAACTATTAAAGAAAACAGCGGATGTAATAGAAGCAAATGCGATGCAAGTGCAGGATGTTCAGAAGTGGATTGTTTCTCGTGCGGATGAGGTGCATGTGCATATTGATAATGCAGCTGTTAGTTTATTGTTAGAGCTTGTGGGAAGTAATGTAACAATGTTGGCGAAGGAAATGGACAAGTTAACGTTATACGTCGGTATGGGCGGAGAAATTACGCCAAAACTTGTCACGGAACTTGTGCCGAAATCTGTTGAGCAAAACGTGTTTGCTTTAACAGAAAAAGTGGTGAAAAAAGATATCGCTGGTGCGATGCAAATTTTAGACGGATTATTTACACAGCAGGAAGAACCGATTAAACTGCTCGCTTTATTAGTAAGTCAGTTCCGCTTGCTACATCAAGTGAAAGAGTTGCAACAGCGTGGTTACGGACAAAATCAAATCGCGTCCCATATTGGTGTACATCCGTACCGGGTAAAGTTGGCGATGAATCAAACGAAGTTTTTCTCTTTTGAAGAATTAAAAAAAATTATTATAGAATTGGCGGAAGCTGATTATAGTATGAAGACTGGAAAGATGGATAAGAAACTTGTGCTTGAGTTTTTCTTAATGCGGTTAAATCATATGTAGTGACACAAAAAAGTTCACGTACTTAGTACGTGAACTTTTTTGTGTATATAAAAAACGATCCGAATGGATCGTTTTTTAAACGCCTTACGCGTTTACTTGTTTCGCTAAGCGAGATTTTTGACGAGCTGCAGCGTTTTGGTGGATAAGACCTTTACGAGCTGCTTTGTCAAGTTTTTTAGAAGCAGTTTTGAAAGCTTCTTTAGCATTTTCAAGATCGTTATTAGTAACTAAAGTTTCTACAGTTTTAACAGCAGTACGCATGTCAGACTTGATAGAAGCGTTATGTGAACGACGCTCTTCGCTAAGTTTAGCGCGTTTGATAGCAGATTTGATGTTTGCCATACTTTTCACCTCCCTGGTGCAATCGAATGACTCGATTCTTACATAGAACAAGTGATATTTTATCAAACGGTGAAGAGAATTGCAATAGTATATCAATGAAATTTCACGTAAAGGAAAGAATGACCTAATATAACTTGGGGAAATCTAACGATATTTACTATGAATTACGGAGGAGATACGATGAAAGAACCATTAGATTTAAGTAAATATAGTGTTAGAACTGACCTTGCTGTAGAGGCGCACCAAATGCTACAAGAGCGCCAAGAAGAACAAAAAGGGATACAGGGAGTTATTGTAAAAGAGAGGGAAGAAGAGGGAGTTACAATTACAAAAGTAACTATTGATGAAATTGCATCTGAGTCGATGGGGAAAAAACCTGGAAGTTATTTAACTCTTGAGGTGCAAGGTATACGACAACAAGATACGGAACTTCAGCAAAAGGTAGAGCGTATTTTTGCAAAAGAATTTTCTTATTTCTTAGAAGAGGTTGGAGTTTCAAAAGAAGCGAGTTGTTTAATCGTAGGTCTTGGGAATTGGAATGTAACGCCGGATGCACTCGGACCGATAGTTGTAGAGAACGTATTGGTGACGAGACATTTGTTTAAATTGCAGCCTGAAAGTGTGGAAGAAGGGTTTAGACCTGTTAGTGCCATTCGTCCAGGGGTAATGGGAATTACAGGGATTGAAACGAGCGATGTCATTTACGGAATTATTGAGAAAACAAAACCAGACTTTGTCATCGCAATTGATGCATTAGCTGCGCGTTCTATTGAACGAGTAAATAGTACGATACAAATTTCTGATACAGGAATTCATCCAGGATCTGGTGTTGGGAATAAGCGTAAGGAACTAAGTAAAGAAACATTAGGTATTCCTGTTATCGCAATTGGTGTGCCAACTGTGGTAGATGCTGTTTCGATTACGAGTGATACAATTGATTTTATTTTGAAACATTTTGGCCGAGAACTGAAAGAAGGAAACAAACCGTCACGCTCTTTATTGCCAGCAGGTTTTACATTTGGAGAAAAGAAAAAATTAACAGAAGAAGATATGCCAGATGAAAAGAGTCGAAATATGTTTTTAGGAGCTATTGGTACGTTAGAAGAAGAGGAAAAGAGAAAGTTAATTTATGAAGTGTTATCTCCTCTTGGTCATAATTTAATGGTAACTCCAAAAGAAGTAGATGCGTTTATTGAGGATATGGCAAATGTAATAGCCAGCGGTTTAAATGCAGCGCTGCATCATCAGATTGATCAGGATAATACAGGGGCATATACACATTGATGGAAAGAGGCAGAAATAGCTTGAGTCAATTTACGCTGTTATGTATATGCGGTACAGTCTTATGTTTGCTTATGATGATAGCTGGAGTGGGACTCGCTAATCATGGTCTAAAAAGTATGAAGGGATATCGTCAGCTGTCATATGAACAAATTGCTCATATGACAGGAACAGAAGGCGCTGGGGCTGAACCCGGAATTTCGGGAGAGACGTTTTCGGCTATTGAAAAACAAAAACAGTTAGAAAGCTTAAGAAGTTTTAATGTTGTAGAAGGTATCGGTATGGCGATAGCAAGTGTTGCTCGTAATATGACAAAGTTTGGAACGGATATAGTTGTTGGGGCAATAAAAGGAATTTTTAGTTAAGGGTAGCGGGAAGGATGGTTGTCTTATGTTTGTAAGAGAGCTGTCTTTTAATTTGAAAAAGGTTTGTCTCTTATGGTTTGTTCGCATAAGATATAGATAGAGTGATTTGTATTGTAAGCAGCACGAGTTTTCATTGAATCTTTGCTGCTCTATTGATATAATCAGTGCTAGTGTATATTGGCGAGACTATTAGGAGTTGAGAACATAGATGAATAAAGAAGAAAGAGCAAAAAGACAGTCCAAAATTCGTAACTTCTCCATCATTGCTCACATTGACCACGGGAAATCAACGTTGGCAGACCGTATTTTGGAGAAAACAAACGCGTTGGCACAGCGCGAAATGAAGGCGCAATTGCTTGACTCTATGGAGTTGGAGCGTGAGCGTGGTATTACAATTAAATTAAATGCAGTACAACTAACGTATAAAGCGAAAGACGGTGAAGAGTATATTCTTCACTTAATCGATACTCCAGGACACGTCGACTTTACGTACGAAGTATCTCGTAGTTTAGCGGCTTGTGAAGGTGCAATTCTTGTTGTGGATGCAGCGCAAGGAATTGAGGCGCAAACATTAGCGAACGTATATTTAGCGCTTGATAATAATTTAGAAATCTTACCAGTTATTAATAAAATCGACTTACCAAGTGCAGACCCAGAACGCGTACGTCAAGAGGTAGAAGATGTAATTGGTTTAGATGCATCGGAAGCTGTACTTGCTTCAGCGAAAGCTGGCATTGGTATTGAAGATATTTTAGAACAAATCGTTGAAAAGGTACCAGCTCCAACAGGTGATTCAGAAGAGCCGTTACAATGTATGATTTTCGATTCTTTATATGATCCGTACCGTGGTGTAATTGCATATATCCGTGTTGTAAATGGAACGGTAAAAGTTGGCGATAAAGTACGTATGATGGCAACTGGAAAAGAATTTGAAGTAACAGAAGTAGGTGTGTTTACACCAAAAACAACGCAACGTGACGAGTTAACAGTAGGTGATGTAGGTTTCTTAGCAGCATCTATTAAAAACGTAGGCGATACACGTGTTGGTGATACGATTACACATGCGAAACGTCAGGCTGTAGAGCCGTTAAAAGGGTATCGTAAATTAAATCCAATGGTATTCTGTGGTTTATATCCAATCGATTCTGCACGTTATAACGACTTACGTGATGCGTTAGAAAAACTAGAATTGAATGATTCTGCTCTTGAATTTGAGCCTGAAACATCTCAAGCTTTAGGTTTTGGCTTCCGTTGTGGTTTCTTAGGGCTGCTTCACATGGAGATTATTCAAGAACGTATTGAACGTGAATTCAAGATTGACTTAATTACAACAGCGCCAAGCGTTATTTATAAAGTGTATTTAACAAACGGTGAAGATTTTATTGTTGATAATCCATCTAATATGCCAGATCCACAGACTATCGATCGTGTAGAAGAGCCGTTTGTGAAGGCTGCAATTATGGTTCCGAATGACTATGTTGGAGCTGTAATGGAAATTTGCCAAGGGAAACGTGGAACGTTTATTGATATGCAATATTTAGATGAAACACGTGTTACATTGACATATGAAATCCCGTTATCAGAAATCGTATATGATTTCTTCGATCAATTGAAATCAAATACGAAAGGATATGCATCATTTGACTACGAGTTAATTGGTTATAAACCATCTAAACTTGTGAAAATGGATATTCTTTTAAATAATGAACAAGTGGATGCTTTATCATTTATTGTACATCGTGATTCAGCGTATGACCGTGGTAAAGTAATTGTAGAGAAATTAAAGAAATTAATTCCAAGACAACAGTTTGAAGTGCCAATTCAGGCGACTATCGGAAATAAAGTTGTATCTCGTTCTACAATTAAGGCGATGCGTAAAAACGTACTTGCAAAATGTTACGGTGGTGACATTTCTCGTAAGCGTAAACTTCTTGATAAGCAAAAAGAAGGTAAAAAACGTATGAAGTCTGTTGGTTCTGTAGAAGTGCCGCAAGAAGCATTCATGGCTGTACTGAAAATGGATGATAACTAATGGAGTGAACTATAATTAGTGGAGATTTTTCTATTCTTCGCTAATTATTAGCCCGCACCAATCGTGATAAAAGTAGAAGCCGTTCGTTCGGCTTCTTTTTTATATGCTACTTTTTAGACATCTTAGCATCTCTCATTTACAATAGTGAGAGAGCTTTTTAGTGATTGATATAGAGTTAGGAGACTATTAATGTCCGAAAATATTCGAAAAGATATTCGAGAGAAAATACAAAAAGGTAATTTTAATTGCGAAAAGGAACTGACGCTTTCTATAATTAGTGGGAAGTGGAAAGTTGTGATATTGTGGCACTTAGGTGTGGAAGGTCCGCATCGTTTTAGTGAATTGCAACGTCTGTTCCCGAGCATTTCTCATAAAGTGTTGTCAAATCAATTGAAAGAGTTAATGGAGGACGGGATTGTTGATCGAACGGTATACCCGGAAATTCCTCCGCGTGTTGAGTACTATATGACGGAATTAGGTATGTCGCTTTTACCGATCGTTGAAATGATGTATGATTGGGGAAAAATGCGAATGGAACAAATCCGTAATACAGTAGAGAAGTAAAGAATCCTCCGGAGTGCGGAGGTTTTCTTTTTAGAAAGGTAGGAGTTATATTTGGTACAAGCTGCATATATTCATATTCCATTTTGTCAGCATATTTGTCACTATTGTGATTTTAATAAAGTATTTATTGAACGCCAACCGGTTGATCAATACTTACAATATTTAGAGAAAGAAATAATAAATACGGTTCAAAAAGTACCGTTTGAAAGTATGAAAACGATTTTTGTTGGCGGAGGAACTCCGACGGCATTAAATATGGAACAGACAAAAAAACTACTCGACATCATTAACCGTCGTTTGCGTCCATTTGCGCCGAATTGTGAATTAACATTTGAAGCGAATCCAGGTGATTTACCGAAAGAGAAATTGAACGTATTGCTAGAAGGTGGAGTAAACCGAATTAGTTTTGGCGTGCAAACGTTTCGTGATGAGCTACTTGAGAAGATTGGACGCAGGCATACGAGAGAAGATGCATTCCTAGCAATTCGAGAAGCGCAGGAAGTCGGTTTTACAAATATTAATGTAGATTTAATTTATGCTCTGCCAGGACAGACGATAGAAGATGTAAAGGAAACATTAGACGTTGCCTTTACGCTTGGTGTACAACATTTCTCGGCATATTCCTTAATTGTGGAACCGAAAACCGTATTTTATAACTTAATGAATAAAGGGAAATTAAGACTTCCAGGTGAAGACCATGAAGCGAAAATGTACGAAATGGTAATGGATGAAATGGAGAAACATGGTTATAACCAGTATGAGATTAGTAACTTCTCAAAAGGTAATAATGAAAGTAGACACAATCTCACATACTGGAATAATGAAGAGTATTATGGATTTGGAGCTGGAGCGCATAGCTATGTGAACGGGGAACGAATTCAAAATGTAGGTCCGCTCAAGCAATATTTCACTAAAATTGATGAGACAGGATTTCCATATTTAGATGTTCACCCAGTGACAGAGAAAGAAAAAATGGAAGAAGAGTTGTTCTTAGGACTTCGAAAAACAAAAGGTGTTTCTAAGTTAGAATTCCAAAAGAAATTTAATGTGGAGATGGATCATGTTTTTGCAAAGCAGTTACAAAGTAATCAAGAACAAGGATTACTTGAAAACAGAGATGGACATGTTTGTTTAACGAGGAAAGGGAAACTATTAGGGAATGAAGTATTCCAGTCATTTTTGATTGATTAATTAAATGTGCCATAAGCGTGAAAAAGTTTCGTTATTTCGTGACGTTTCCGTTGACAATTGAATGTCAATTTTGGTAAGTTATTAATAGATTTAGCACTCGAAGACAAAGAGTGCTAACAGAGGTGATGATGAGATGCTTACGGAACGTCAGCTCTTAATTTTACAAACAATTGTTGATGACTTTATTGGATCAGCGCAACCAGTTGGTTCGAGGACGTTGGCTAAGAAAGATGAAATTACGTTTAGTTCAGCTACTATTCGAAATGAAATGGCTGATTTAGAAGAACTAGGATTTATTGAAAAAACGCATAGTTCTTCTGGGCGTGTTCCTTCTGAAAAAGGGTATCGTTTTTATGTAGACCATCTTTTAGCGCCGCAAAACTTACCGACCGATGAAATTGTACAAATTAAAGATTTATTTGCTGAAAGAATTTTTGAAGCAGAAAAAATTGCACAACAATCAGCTCAAATTTTATCAGAGCTTACGAATTATACGGCCATTGTTCTTGGTCCGAAATTGAGCACAAATAAACTTAAAAATGTACAAATTGTACCGCTTGATCGTCAAACAGCAGTCGCTATTATTGTAACAGATACAGGGCATGTGCAAAGTAAAACGATTACCGTTCCGGAATCTGTTGATTTATCAGATTTAGAAAAAATGGTTAATATTTTAAATGAAAAGCTATCTGGTATACCTATGGCAGAACTTCATAATAAAATCTTTAAAGAGATTGTTACAGTCTTGCGTGGGTATGTTCATAATTACGATAGTGCAATAAAAATGTTAGATGGTACATTTCAAGTTCCTTTATCGGAAAAGATATACTTTGGAGGGAAAGCAAATATGCTTTCGCAACCAGAGTTCCATGACATTCAAAAAGTAAGATCCTTGCTGACGATGATTGATAACGAAGCTGAGTTTTATGATATTTTGCGTCATAAACAAGTTGGTATTCAAGTGAAAATTGGTAGGGAAAATTCTTCAATAGCTATGGAAGATTGTAGTTTAATTTCTGCAACATATTCGATTGGAGAAGAGCAACTAGGAACAATTGCGATTTTAGGTCCGACGAGAATGCAATACTCTCGTGTAATTAGTTTGTTGCAGTTATTTACAAGACAATTTACAGACGGACTTAAAAAGTAAATGAGAGTAATACATTCGCTCAAGTGATGGAAATTTCATTGCTGTGTGTAATATATAATGCTTAGGTAATCGTGCAAAGCGTGATACCTAATACCTTTTAAGGAGGTGAAAATTGTGGAAGAGCGTAACGAACAAGTGGTAGAAGAAGTGAAAGAAGCGCAAGTTGAAGAAGCTGTCACGCCAGAAAACAGTGAAGAAGCTGTAGAAGAAAAAAGTGAGGCTGCTCTTTTACAAGAAAAAGTAGATGAGTTACAAGCGAAACTAACGGAAACGGAAGGTCGCACATTACGTCTACAAGCTGATTTTGAAAATCATAAGCGCCGTGTCCAAATGGATAAACAGGCTGCTGAAAAATATAGAGCACAAAGTTTAGTTTCAGATATTTTGCCAGCTCTTGATAATTTTGAAAGAGCGATGCAAGTGGAAACAACTGATGAGCAAACGAAATCCTTGTTACAAGGTATGGAAATGGTGCATCGTCAATTGCTAGAAGCGCTGACTAAAGAAGGTGTTGAAGCGATTGAATCTGTTGGTAAACAGTTTGATCCTAATGAGCACCAAGCTATTATGCAAGTCGAAGACAGTGAATTTGAATCAAACGCGGTTGTGGAGGAATTCCAAAAAGGTTATAAACTAAAAGACCGTGTGATTCGCCCATCAATGGTAAAAGTAAATCAATAATTTACATAAAAGTAGGAGGAATCGCCATGAGTAAAATTATCGGTATTGACTTAGGTACAACAAACTCTTGTGTAGCTGTTATGGAAGGTGGAGAACCAAAGGTTATCCCAAATCCAGAAGGAAACCGTACAACACCTTCTGTTGTAGCTTTCAAAAATGAAGAGCGTCAAGTTGGGGAAGTTGCGAAGCGTCAAGCAATTACAAACCCAAATACAATCATGTCTGTTAAACGTCACATGGGTACAGACTACAAAGTAGAAGTTGAAGGTAAAGATTTTACACCTCAAGAAATTTCTGCAATCATTTTACAAAACTTAAAAGCTTCTGCTGAAGCATACTTAGGTGAAACAGTAACGAAAGCTGTTATTACAGTACCTGCATACTTCAACGATGCAGAGCGTCAAGCAACGAAAGATGCTGGTCGTATCGCTGGTTTAGAAGTTGAGCGTATCATTAACGAACCAACAGCCGCAGCACTTGCTTACGGTTTAGAAAAACAAGATGAAGAGCAAAAAATCTTAGTATATGACTTAGGTGGCGGTACATTTGATGTATCTATCCTTGAGTTAGCAGACGGCACATTCGAAGTTATTTCAACTGCTGGTGACAACCGTCTTGGTGGAGATGACTTTGACCAAGTTATCATCGATCATTTAGTAGCTGAATTCAAAAAAGAAAATAGCATTGATTTAAGCCAAGATAAAATGGCACTTCAACGTCTGAAAGATGCAGCTGAAAAAGCGAAGAAAGATCTTTCTGGTGTAACACAAACACAAATTTCATTACCATTCATTAGTGCTGGAGCTGCTGGCCCATTACACTTAGAATTAACGTTAACAAGAGCTAAATTCGAAGAAATTTCAGCTGGTCTTGTTGAAAGAACATTAGAGCCAACTCGTCGTGCATTAAAAGACGCTGGTTTTGCTCCAAGCGAATTAGATAAAGTTATCCTTGTTGGTGGATCTACTCGTATCCCAGCTGTACAAGAAGCAATTAAACGTGAAACTGGTAAAGAGCCATACAAAGGTGTAAACCCAGATGAAGTTGTAGCATTAGGTGCTGCAGTTCAAGGTGGCGTACTTACTGGTGATGTAGAGGGCGTTCTATTATTAGACGTAACTCCACTTTCTTTAGGTATTGAAACTATGGGCGGTGTGTTCACGAAACTAATCGAGCGTAACACTACAATTCCGACAAGTAAGTCACAAGTATTCTCAACAGCTGCTGATAACCAACCAGCGGTAGACATTCACGTACTACAAGGTGAGCGTCCAATGTCAGCTGACAACAAAACGTTAGGTCGTTTCCAATTAACAGACCTTCCGCCAGCACCACGTGGAATTCCACAAATCGAAGTAACATTCGATATTGATGCGAACGGTATCGTTAACGTACGTGCAAAAGACTTAGGAACAAGCAAAGAGCAAACTATTACAATCCAATCTTCTTCAGGTCTTTCTGATGAAGAAGTAGATCGTATGGTACAAGAAGCTGAATCAAATGCTGATGCTGACCAAAAACGTAAGGAAGAAGTTGAACTTCGTAACGAAGCTGACCAACTTGTATTCCAAACAGACAAAGTTGTAAAAGATTTAGAAGGTAAAGTAGATGCAGCTGAAGTAGCGAAAGCAACGGAAGCGAAAGAAGCATTACAAGCGGCAATCGAGAAAAACGAACTTGAAGAAATCCGTGTGAAAAAAGATGCTCTTCAAGAAATCGTACAACAATTAACTGTTAAATTATACGAGCAAGCTCAAGCGGCTGCAGGGCAAGCAGAAGGTGCACAAGGAGCACAAGACGCTGGCGCGAAAAAAGATAATGTAGTAGACGCTGAGTTTGAAGAAGTAAAAGAAGACAAGTAATACAGTGAAATAAAATAAGTAAGATGACAAAAAGTCAAAGTCAAGCGTGCCTTGGCTTTGGCTTTTTTCACGAATAAGAAGAAATGTGTGAGGATCTTAAGTTTTTTATTTTGCATATTGTAAGTGAGGAAACTTTGTTGCAAAGCACTTTCTTTCGGTGTTAAAATTACGTTTATGTGAAAGATTCGGGGGTTGCAAATTTATGAATAAACGAGACTATTATGAGGTCCTTGGACTTAGCCAGGGCGCTTCAAAAGATGAAATTAAAAAAGCGTATCGTCGTTTGGCTAAAAAGTACCATCCAGACGTAAGTAAAGAAGAAAATGCAATTGAAAAGTTTAAAGAAGTACAAGAAGCATACGAAGTATTAAGTGACGATCAAAAACGCGCGCAGTATGATCAATTTGGTCACGCGGGTCCGAATCAAGGTTTCGGTGGCGGAGGAGACTTCGGCGGTGGCTTCGGTTTCGAAGATATCTTTAGTTCATTCTTTGGCGGTGGCGGCGGAAGACGTCGTGATCCAAATGCTCCACGTCAAGGTGCTGATTTACAATATCAAGTTACTTTAGAGTTTGAAGAAGCTATTTTTGGTAAAGAATTAAACGTTGAGATTCCAGTGGAGGATCCATGTGATACTTGTAAGGGTAGTGGAGCAAAACCAGGGACTTCAAAAGAAACATGTAAACATTGTTCAGGATCAGGGCAAGTAAGTGTAGAACAAAATACACCATTTGGGCGTATTGTAAACCGTCAAGCTTGTGGACATTGTTCAGGAACAGGTCAAATGATTAAAGAGAAATGTACGACATGCCATGGTTCTGGTAAAGTTCGTAAACGTAAAAAAATCAATGTTAAAATTCCAGCGGGTATCGATAATGGTCAACAAATTCGTGTATCTGGAAAAGGTGAAGCAGGCGTAAATGGCGGACCGGCAGGTGACTTATATGTTGTTGTTCATGTGAGAAATCATGAATTCTTTGAACGCGAAGGGGATCACATTATTTGCGAAATGCCAATAACATTTGCGCAAATGGCACTTGGTGCGGAAGTAGAAGTTCCTACCGTTCATGGCAAAGTGAAGCTGAAAATTCCAGCAGGAACACAAACAGGAACAGAATTCCGCTTAAAAGGAAAAGGTGCTCCGAACGTACGTGGATATGGTCAAGGAGATCAATATGTAGTCGTTCGTGTTGTTGTGCCGACGAAATTAACTTCACATCAAAAAGATTTATTGCGTGAATTTGCAGGGCAAGAAGAGCAGGATGATAGCTTATTCAGAAAGCTTAAACGTGCTTTCAAAGGGGAATAATGGAAATAAAAAATGGAGTTGGTAAATTGTGAAATGGTCAGAAATTAGTATTCATACAACAGAAGAAGCAGTAGAAGCTGTCTCTCATATTTTGCATGAAGCAGGCGCTAGCGGGGTTGCGATTGAGGACCCAGCGGAGTTGACGAAAGAGCGCAAGCAACAATACGGTGAGATTTATGCACTTAACCCAGATGAATATCCAAGTGAGGGTGTTTTGGTAAAAGCATATTTCCCACAAACGGATTCTTTACACGAAACGGTTGCAGGTGTAAAATCATCTATTGATGCACTACCATCTTTCGACATCGAAATTGGTAAAGGAACTATTACAATTAATGAAGTCGATGAGGAAGATTGGGCTACTGCTTGGAAGAAGTATTATCATCCAGTTCAAATTTCTGATACATTCACAATTGTGCCGACGTGGGAAGAGTATACACCGTCTTCTCCAGATGAAAAAATTATTGAATTAGATCCAGGTATGGCGTTTGGTACAGGGACACATCCAACAACGACGATGTGTATTCGTGCGTTAGAAAAAACGGTTCAGCCAGGTGATACTGTGATTGATGTGGGGACAGGTTCGGGGGTACTTAGTATTGCTGCGGCAAAATTAGGTGCGGCTTCTGTTCAAGCGTATGATTTAGACCCAGTTGCAGTTGAAAGTGCAGAAATGAATGTGCGCTTAAATAAAACAGATGACATTGTCAATGTTGGACAGAATAGTCTATTAGAAGGTATTGAAGGTCCAGTTGATTTAATCGTAGCAAATTTACTAGCGGAAATTATTCTACTATTCCCTGAAGATGCAGCGAGAGTTGTGAAGCCAGGTGGATTATTTATTACATCTGGTATTATTGGGGCGAAAGAAAAAGTAATTTCTGAAGCGTTAGAAACAGCTGGATTTTCAATTGAAGAAGTACTTCGAATGGAAGATTGGGTAGCAATTATTGCACGAAATGCGTAATATAGATTTTAGTCTATAAAGAACAGGGGAGTCTCTCACCGTATAAGGTGAGGGACTTGCCGTTTGTTATATGAAAATGATAACGTTTCGTTCTTTTCGTAAGTGTTGACTTACGAAAGGAACGAAACTCTACTAAGGTGATTATATGCAACGTTATTTTGTAGAAGAGAAATATGTAAATGAGACAAGTATTCGCATAATGGGTGATGATGTCCATCACATCGCAAGAGTGATGCGTATGTCAGCTGGTGACCACATTTATTGCTGTGTAAATGGTAAAACAGCAGAGTGTTCAATTGCTGAAATTACCAGTGAATTTGTGGATACCACTATTGTAGAATGGGTAGAGGCGTCAAGCGAACTTCCTGTGTTCGTGACGATTGCAAGTGGACTGCCGAAAGGAGACAAGCTAGAGTTAATTTTTCAAAAAGGAACTGAGCTTGGGGCAGCTGCATTTTTACCATTTCAAGCATCTCGATCTATTGTAAAGTGGGATGCGAAAAAAGCAGATAAAAAAGTTGAGCGTTTGAAAAAAATTGTAAAAGAAGCTGCGGAACAATCGCATAGAAGTGAAATTCCAGAAGTACACGTTCCCTCATCATTTAAACAACTGCTGTCGATGAGTAGCGAGTATGATGTTTGTCTTGTTGCGTATGAAGAAGAAGCGAAACAAGGTGAGAAATCTAATTTTGCGAAAGCTTTAGCGACGATTAAACCAGGCCAAAAGCTGCTGATTGTATTTGGACCAGAAGGCGGTTTAGCGGAGGAAGAGATAACCGCACTTCGTGAACATAAATTTGTACCATGTAGTTTAGGACCAAGAATTTTAAGAACAGAAACGGCTCCGCTTTATGCGTTAAGTGCCGCTTCTTATCATTTTGAATTGATGGGGTGATAATCAATGGCAACTGTTGCGTTCCACACGTTAGGTTGTAAAGTAAACCACTATGAAACAGAAGCGATTTGGCAATTGTTTAAACAAGGTGGTTATGAAAGAACTGAATATGAAAAAAAATCTGATGTATACGTTATTAACACATGTACAGTAACGAATACTGGAGATAAAAAAAGCCGTCAAGTAATTAGACGTGCTGTACGTCAAAATCCAGATGCGGTAATTTGTGTAACTGGATGTTATGCACAAACATCTCCAGCGGAAATTATGGCGATTCCAGGTGTAGATATTGTTGTTGGTACGCAAGATCGTGAGAAGATGTTAGGATACATCGAAGAATTCCGTAAAGAGCGTCAACCAATTAATGCTGTCCGCAATATTATGAAAACACGTGTATATGAAGAGCTCGATGTACCATATTTCACGGACCGTACACGTGCATCTTTAAAAATACAAGAAGGTTGTAATAACTTCTGTACATTTTGCATCATTCCTTGGGCGCGTGGTTTAATGCGTTCTCGTGATGGAAAAGAAGTTATTAAACAAGCGCAGCAATTAGTAGATGCGGGCTATAAAGAAATCGTATTAACAGGTATTCATACAGGTGGATACGGTGAAGATATAAAAGAGTATAACTTAGCTGGATTACTGCGCGATATGGAAGCGGAAGTAGGCGGATTGAAACGCCTTCGTATTTCTTCTATTGAGGCGAGTCAAATTTCTGATGAAGTAATTGAAGTGTTAGATAAATCAGAAGTAGTTGTACGTCACTTGCATATTCCATTACAGTCAGGATCTAATACTGTATTGAAACGTATGCGCCGTAAGTATACGATGGAATTTTTCCAAGAGCGTTTAGATCGTTTGAAAGAAGCGTTACCAGGTCTTGCGATTACATCAGACGTAATTGTTGGATTCCCAGGCGAAACAGAAGAGGAATTCATGGAAACGTACAATTTCATTAAAGAGAATCGTTTCTCTGAATTACACGTTTTCCCTTATTCGAAACGTACAGGTACTCCAGCAGCACGTATGGAAGATCAAGTTCCTGAAGACGTGAAGAACGATCGTGTTCACCGTCTAATTGAGCTATCAAATCAATTAGCGAAAGAGTATGCTTCTAAATTTGAAGGTGAAGTACTTGAAATCATTCCGGAAGAGACATTTAAAGATGGTGACCGTGAAGGTTTATATGTAGGTTATACAGATAACTACTTAAAAATTGTGTTTGAAGGATCTGAAGAATTGATTGGTAAGCTAGTAAAAGTGAAAATTACAAAAGCTGGTTATCCATATAACGAAGCGCAGTTTGTTCGTGTTCTTGAAGATGATGTAAAAAAAGAATCAGCAAGCGCATAAAATGAAACTTTAATCAGTGGGGGGGTGTTCATCCCCGCTGATTATCAGCCTGACCCCCGCCTAAGTTCTTTGCTTTCGCTGAATTTTGAGGTGGGGTCTTACTGTCCTGGCAAATAGCGGGATAAAAAAGCATGCAAACGGAAACGATTTGCATGCTTTCTTTTTTTTGTGGAGAAGTTAAGTACTGAAAAGGCAGGTACGTTGAATGAGTAGTTATTTAATGCTTTCTTGTATTAAAAAAGGTGTTATGATAAAAAATATAGTTTTCTTCAGGGGAAAAGGATAATAGCTATCTACATAGCTTTTGAACAGGTAAGGGCATCTATTCTTCTTTTATTCTGCCAAATAGTTGACCTGAAGTGATAAAATGTATTATAATCGTAAAAGACATGCTGAAGAAGGGTTTCTTTTTGCATGCTGAAATTAGTATGTAAGTGTGATGTTTCGGAGGGAGGGAAAGAGAATGTCAAAAACAGTCGTTCGTAAAAACGAGTCTTTGGAGGATGCACTTCGCCGTTTTAAAAGATCGGTTTCTAAAACTGGTACACTTGCTGAAGCAAGAAAGCGCGAGTTTTATGAAAAGCCAAGTGTAAAACGTAAGAAGAAATCTGAAGCGGCAAGAAAGCGTAAGTTCTAAGAGAGGGTGTAAGTTATGAGTCTTCTCGGTCGTTTAAACGATGATATGAAACAAGCGATGAAGAATAAACAAAAAGAAAAATTAACCGTTATTCGTATGGTTAAGGCTGCTTTACAAAATGAAGGTATTAAACTGCAACATACTCTTACTGAAGAAGAGGAATTAACAGTTTTAGCTCGTGAAGTAAAACAGTATAAGGACTCCCTCCTTGAATTTAAAAAAGCTGGTCGTGAAGACCTTGTTGATAAACTGCAAAGTGAAATTCAGATTTTAAGCGCATATTTGCCGGAGCAATTAACAGAAGAAGAACTAGCGGATATAATTAAGCAAGTTATTTCTGAAGTTGGTGCTACATCTAAAGCAGATATGGGTAAAGTGATGACTGCTGTTATGCCGAAAGTAAAAGGTAAAACAGACGGATCACTTGTGAATAAGCTGGTTATCCAGCTATTAGCATAAAAAAGCGTCTCATTTCGTATGAGACGTTTTTTTATGCTTTTTTCAGTTTGGACGTGATATTACAAGCTCTTTTTTCATACATATGGGATGAGAGGGGGTCTTTTGAGATGAAAAAAATAGAACAAATGAAGAATTGGTTAACGAAGCAAATAGACCTGCCAGTGGATGTGTTAATGGATCTACCTCGGATCACGCTTGTTGGGCAAGTACATATCTATATAGAAAATCATCGAGGATTATTAGTGTTTTCAGATAAAGAGGTAAGATTGCTATTGAAACATGGTCAATTATTAATTAAAGGTCAATCCTTTGTTATTAAAACAATCCTTCCAGAAGAACTGTTGCTTGAAGGGATTATTGAACAAGTGACGTTTTTAGAAAATGAAAAGAAAGAGGAGTGAGGAGAAACTTCCGTTTGTGAAGTTTTTCTTCGTTACCTTGTATTAACAGGCGGTAACGTTCTGGCCTCAATATTCGGTTCGTACAAAGAGGATAGGTGGGAATTGAGTTCCACGTAAAAAACTGGCTCGTGAAGGTTAATAATTAGTGAGGATCAAGGAATCTGCTAATTTTAGTACGAGCTAGTTTGATAATCGAATTGAAAAGTAGTGTATCTACTTTTAGAAAGGTAGTGGAGATAGTCGATGAAAAATAAATGGTTTATAAAATGGCTTGGGTATGTAAAGGTGCGAATTGAAGGTAGAGGAGCGGAACGCTTTGTTAACGAGTGTGTGCGGAAGAAATTACTCGTTTGGGATGTAAAGAAGATAGCTGATGAAACGTTAGTTTTTTGTATGTTATTACGAGATGTAAAAAAGATAAAACCAATTTATAGAAAAAATGAATGTAAATTATATTTTATTGGACGTTACGGTTTTCCTTTTTGGAATAAGCGTGTAATTAAAAATAGTGGATTTTTAATTGGGTTTTTAATATTTTTTTCGGAATGATCGCATTGTCAAATATGGTGTGGAAAATTGAAATTACAGGGGCAAAACCTGAAACAGAATATATATTGATGAAAGAATTGGATAAAATGGGTATAAAAAAAGGTAAATTACAATTCCAAATGCCGAGTGTAGAAGATGTTCAACGTCATTTGACAGACAATATTAATGCGATTACTTGGGCGGGATTAGAAATAAGAGGGACAACATATCATTTTAAGATTGTTGAAAAAAATGAACCGAAAAAAGAAAGTGAACAACAGCCACAAAACTTAGTAGCAAAAAAAGAAGGGATTATTACAAAAACATTTGTGGAAGTTGGGAAGCCGGTTGTCATGAAAAATGACCATGTGGAAAAGGGGCAACTTCTCGTATCCGGGATGTATGGTAATGAGGAGAATCCGACAGTTGTTTCGGCTAAAGGGATTGTATATGGAGAAACGTGGTATAAATCTGAGGTGGATGTTCCGTTAAAGACACAATTTCAAGTGTATACTGGTAATTCATACAATGAATATTTCCTTAAATTTGGGAGTACTAAAATAAAAATATGGGGATTTCTACAGGATAAGTATAAGCGCTCTCGTACTGAAAGTGTAAAACATGATGTGAAATTATTTGGATTTACATTACCAATTGCATACGAGAAAGATATTGTACGAGAAGAGGAAGAAGCGAACCGAGAATATACCGAAAAACAAGCAATGAAAGTAGCGAAAGAGATGGCAGAAAAAGAACTGAAGAAAAAATTGGATGAACATGCTATGATTGTAAGTGATAACATTTTGAGTAAAGAGGTTGAGGCGGATCACCTAAAGGTCACATTACATTATACAGTGATTGAAAATATTGCAGAGCCACAACCAATATCTGAATCCGATATTCAAGGAGACTGAGTAATGGCAGAACAATTAGTAGAAATGAACCAACAATTGGAAAATCCCAACGAAGCAATCGCTCTTTTTGGGGTAAATGATGCTCATTTAAAAGTAATTGAACGAGAACTTAGTGTATCGATTGTGACTAGAGGAGAATCTGTTCGTGTATCTGGGGCAGATGAAACTGTGGTGCTCGTAGAAAAAATCTTACAACAGTTACTTGTTGTTATCCGTAAAGGTGTATCAATTTCGGAAAGAGATGTTGCGTATGCGATTCAGCTTGGGCAACAAGGGAAAATTACTCAATTCGAAGAATTATATGAAGAGGAAATTTTTAAAACGGCAAAAGGTAAATCCATTCGTGTGAAAACGATGGGGCAAAGACGATATATTCATGCAATGAAAAAGAATGATATTGTATTTGGGATAGGACCTGCTGGGACAGGAAAAACATACTTAGCCGTAGTAATGGCTGTGAGAGCTTTAAAGCAAGGGTATGTAAAGAAAATTATTTTAACAAGACCTGCTGTAGAAGCTGGAGAGAGCTTAGGGTTTTTACCAGGTGATTTGAAAGAAAAAGTAGATCCGTATTTACGTCCACTATATGATGCGTTACATGATATTCTTGGACAAGAATATACACAACGTATGATGGAACGTGGTGTAATTGAAATTGCACCTCTTGCTTATATGAGAGGGCGTACTCTTGATGATTCATTTGTTATATTAGATGAGGCGCAAAATACAACTGGTGTTCAAATAAAAATGTTTTTAACACGATTAGGTTTTAGTTCTAAAATGGTTATTACGGGGGATCCCTCACAGGTAGACTTGCCAAAAGGGGTAAAGTCAGGTCTTTCTATTGCTGCTAATATTTTATCTGGTGTATCAGGTCTTTCGTTCATAACACTGGAACAAACAGACGTTGTGAGACACCCATTAGTGCAACGTATTATTGAGGCATATGATAAAATGGAATGATCCTATTTGTCAGGGTCATTTCTTTTTGTATGATAAGGTTGGCGAATGGCATATTTTTTACTATCATTAAAGACGAGGGAAATAAACTATAGGTGATAGTGGATAAAAATGTTGTCCAAAAAGTATCGTTACCTAGAAGAAATGAAAGCTATAAATAGTTTCACTTTATTTCTGGAGAGGAGAAGGTATTGAAATCATGTCAAGATCTCAAGAAATTTCTAAGTGGTTTCGTAATTTACAACATTCGAAAAAACTAAGTTGGATTTCTTACGTTTTATTAGGGGCAGTGCTGTTTTTTGCACTTATGAATAATGTAAAACCAGAGCAATTAGATGTTACAACATATTCTATTGCGAAAAAAACAATCCATTCTCCTATTAAAATTGAAGATAAAGTTACAACGGACAAAAAGAAAAAAGAAGCCGCTACAAAAGTTGAAGATCAGTATACATATAAAAGTGAGTATAAACAAAATAAAGTGGATATTGTGAATGACGTCTTTGCTAAAGTAGATGAAGTGATACAAGAGATTAAAGCGGTTGGACCGGATGAGCAAAAGAAGATTACTGATGCTGAAAAAGTGGACAAGTTGAAAAAAAAATTGCCTACTGATTTAACGAAAGAATTATCTGATTCAAACTTACTAAACTTAATTAATGCAGATTCGAACCAATTAGTATTAGCGAAAGATGCAACAGTTACAGCTATTAATAGTATCATGACTGAGCATGTTAAAATGGATGAATTGAAGGATGCGAAGGAACGATATGTAAGTGAGATGAATAGTGTTAATGTTGATAATGGTTTAAAGGAATCTATTAAGGCGTTAGGGAAATATGCGATTTCTGCAAACTATTTTTATGATCCGACCTTAACAAAAGAGAAGAGAAAAGCGGAAGAAGATTTAGTTCCACCTGTTTATATTCTTCAAGGGCAAGTCCTTGTTAGAGAAGGTGAAACGATTTCAAGTGATATGTACAATCAGTTGAAATTAGTTGGCCTGTTAGAAAAAGGGAACAGTTTTCAACCCTATGTTGGGTTAGCGGTACTCATTGGTGTGCTATTGTACTTTATGCATAAGCAGTTTGAAGTGTTTTTACAGCGGAAAAGAGAAGATAGGCCGTATGTCTTAGCGTATATTACAATTTTGTCTATCACGATTGTTTTAATGAAAATCATTAGTTTGTTTCAAAAGCTTGAGTATGCAGGAATCGCGTATGTTGTTCCAGTTGCAATGGGAACAATACTTGTAAAATTAATGATTGGTGATCGATTTGTATTTTTAACGAGTATGATCTTTTCTGTATGCGGAAGTATTATGTTTAATGAAGGTGTAACGAGTACACTGAATTATAGTGTGGGGATTTATGTTTTATTAAGTTCATTATCAGTTAGTATTTTCTTGAGAGAAAAAAATCGTCGTACGATGATTTTACAAGCTGGTATACTCGTTTCTGTATTAAATGTAGTCGTATTAGCGGCTTTGCTATTATTACGTAACGGGAATTTTTCGCCTCTTGAAATTGGGGTGCAATTATTAATGGCTGCTGTTTCGGGTATTATCTCTTCTGTTCTAGCTATGGGGATTTTACCGTATTTAGAAAGTGGTCTTGGGATTGTATCGAGTATGAAATTGATGGAACTTTCAAGTCCGAATCACCCGCTTTTGCGTAAAATTTTATTAGAAGCACCAGGTACATATCATCATAGTGTAATGGTAGCTAATCTCTCAGAAGCTGCTTGTGAAGCAGTTGGAGCAAATGGAGTATTAGCGCGTGTAGGGGCGTATTATCATGATGTAGGGAAAACGGTACAACCACAATTTTTTATTGAAAACCAAATGGGTATTGAAAACCCGCATGATAGATTAGACCCTGTAACGAGCAAAGATATTATAATTGCTCATGTAACCGATGGGGTGAGAATGTTAGAAGAACACCATATACCTCAAGAAATTATCGATATTGCTGGACAGCATCATGGTACAACGTTACTTAAATATTTTTATTATAATGCGATTAAAGAAGATAAAGAGAAATATACGGAGAAAATGTTCCGCTATCCAGGATCAAAAGCAACTTCTAAAGAGTCGGCGATCGTTGGTATTGCTGATAGTGTGGAAGCGGCGGTACGTTCGATGAACCATCCAACACCAGATCAGATTAATAATTTAGTGCAAAGTATTATTAAAGATCGCCTGCAAGATGGTCAATTTAGTGAATGTGATTTGACATTTAAGGAACTACAAATCGTTGGAAAAACGTTATGTGAAACGTTAAATGGTATTTTCCATTCCCGTATTACATATCCGGAACCGCCGGAAGAAAAGGAGAAAGAATGAGTTTATTAATTGATTTTATTGATGAAACAGAAGAAGTGAAAGACGAATATATAAGTTTGATTCGAGGTTTAGTAGAGAAAGCAGCCCAAATGGAGAACATAGAAGAAGGCGCAGAATTATCGGTTACATTTGTAGATAATGAACGTATTCGTGAAATAAACCGTGATTACCGAGATAAGGATCAGCCTACGGACGTTATTTCTTTTGCTATGGAAGAAATGGGAGAAGGCGAAATGGAAATTGTCGGTGCAGAGATGCCGCGTATGTTAGGAGATCTTATTATTTCTATTCCAAGAGCAAAAGAACAAGCTGAAGAATATGGACATTCTTTTGATCGAGAACTTGGATTTTTAGCACTACATGGCTTTTTGCATTTGCTTGGTTATGATCATATGACAGAAGAAGATGAGAAAGAAATGTTTGGAAGACAAAAAGAAATTTTAGAGGCCTTTGGATTAGGACGATGAAAACAGGAAAACTTTTAGATAGTTTTGGATATGCTATAGCTGGTATATACTTTTGTCTTCGTCATGAACGAAATATGAAAATTCATTATTTAGCCGCAGTCATCGTTATATGCTGCGGCTTTTATTTCCATATTACAACAATGGAATGGATTGTAGTACTTATTGTGATAGGGATTGTAATGAGTTTAGAGATGGTGAATACGGCTATTGAAAAAACAGTAGACTTAGCAACCGCCGATATTCATCCGTTTGCAAAAATTGCAAAGGATGTTGCAGCAGGGGCAGTTTTATTATTTGCAATTATAGCTGCTGTAATTGGTGCTATTATCTTTTTACCGTATATGGTATAGTTGCATTCCGAAGCTTTTATTAAGCTTTGGGAGCGCCGTGAAGGCCTTTAATGAAAGAGTGTATCTATTCACATCTATGAACGGAAAGGATGCGGGAATATGAATAGCAAACAATTAATTCAAGAAGCAACCGAAGCGCGTAAACGAGCGTACGTACCATATTCTAAATTTCAAGTAGGTGCAGCTTTACTAACTCAGGATGGGAAAATATATCGTGGATGTAATGTTGAAAATGCATCATATGGTTTATGTAATTGTGCAGAAAGAACAGCATTATTTAAGGCAATTTCTGAAGGGGATAACGAGTTTGTATCTATTGCAGTCGTAGCGGATACAAAGCGTCCAGTACCTCCTTGTGGAGCATGTCGACAAGTTATGATAGAATTATGTAAACAGGATACGAAAGTATACCTATCAAACTTACATGGTGATGTTCAAGAGACAACAGTCGGAGAATTGTTACCAGGAGCATTTTTAGCGGAGGATTTACATGAATAGAAAAGGTTATAAATCAGGTTTTGTCTCTATTATTGGCAGACCGAATGTTGGGAAATCTACATTTTTAAATCGTATTATTGGCCAAAAAATTGCCATTATGAGCGATAAGCCACAAACAACTCGTAATAAAATTCAAGGTGTATATACAGAAAATGATTCACAAGTAGTTTTCATTGATACACCAGGAATACATAAACCTAAACATAAACTAGGCGATTTCATGGTGAAGATGGCTCAAACGACATTAAAAGAAGTTGATATTGTTTTGTTTATGGTCAATGCAACTGAAGGATATGGTCGTGGTGAGGAATTTATTATTGAGAAATTACAAGAAACGAAACAACCGGTATTTTTGGTAATTAATAAAATTGACCAACTTCATCCAGAGCAATTGCTGGAGTTGATTGATCAATATCGTAAATTATATGAGTTCGCGGAGATTGTGCCAATTTCTGCATTGGACGGTAATAACGTTGAAGCGTTAATCGGAGCAATTAAAAAGTATTTACCAGAAGGACCGCAATATTACCCGGATAATCAAGTAACGGATCATCCAGAGCGATTTATTATTTCAGAGCTTATTCGTGAAAAAGTATTACATTTAACACGTGAAGAAGTACCGCATTCTGTAGCGGTTGTTATTGATGCAATTCAAAAGCGTGAGGGCGGAGCGGTTTATATAAACGCAACGATTGTTGTTGAACGTGCATCACAAAAAGGGATTATTATAGGTAAGCAAGGGAAGATGTTAAAAGAAGTCGGTAAGAGAGCTCGTTTTGACATTGAAGCACTTCTTGGTTCTAAAGTATTTTTAGAAGTATGGGTGAAAGTGCAAAAAGATTGGCGTAATAAGATGTCACAGCTTCGTGACCTTGGTTTCCGTGAAGACGAGTATTAATATGAAGTAAAGTTGTGATCAGTGGATGTTTTGTTCATCCGCTGATTATTGGTTTTTATGAACCTTGATAAATTAGGAAAAATTTTTCTCACATGAAAATGAACAAAATGGGTCAACTTAATAACAACAAAAGAAATTGGTTTATAGGCTACGCTTATTGAGAAAGGTGGATTCTTATGCTAGATTTTACCTGGAAGTTTTTCTCCAAAACAGGAAGCATTGAAACGTATTTGCTTTTGAAAGAAATGGAAAAAGACGTAAACGATGAGATGGATCAACATGAAGAGGAGTTAGCGCATCTAGACTCTCCAATTTCTTGACCCGTTTTGTTCAAACCTTGGATGGTGACGAACATGTTTCAAAAAGTTGAGGGCATTGTTATCCGTACGACAGATTACGGAGAAACAAATAAGATTGTTACAATATACTCACGGGAATTTGGTAAGGTAAGTGCAATGGCAAGAGGGGCGAAAAAGCCGAAGAGTCGGTTAGCAGCTATTTCGCAACTTATGACACATGGTCATTTTCTTATTCAAATGGGATCTGGACTTGGAACTTTGCAACAAGGCGAGATTATTTCATCTATGAAAGAAATTCGCGGGGATATATTTTTAACTGCTTATGCATCATTTATTATTGAATTAACCGATAAAGCAACAGAAGATAAGAAGCATAATCCGTATTTATTTGAAATGTTATATCAAACGTTGCATTATATGTGTGAGGGTGTTGATCCAGAAGTATTATCATTAATTTATCAAACGAAAATGCTTCCGGTATTAGGGATGCGCCCGTACTTTGATACATGTGCTATTTGTCATCAAGAAACAGATTTTGTCGCCTTCTCTGTCCGGGAAGGCGGTTTTCTGTGCTCGCGTCATGCGGAGCAAGATCCGTATCGTATTCCGGTGGGAGAGGCTGTTCATAAATTATTACGTCTCTTTTTTCACTTTGATTTACACCGGCTCGGTAATGTATCGGTGAAGGATAGTACAAAAAAACAAATGCGCACAGTATTGAATACATATTATGACGAATATTGTGGAATTTATTTGAAAACAAGGCGTTTCTTGGAACAACTTGATAAGTTTCAAATATAAAAAGGGCCGTATACGGTCCTTTTTACATACTTTCTTTTTCGAATAGCATATTTAGTATATAATATTTAAGAGATAGTATAACTTTTTTCGTTGTGCATTAAAGGTGGTGATTATCATAGAGCTGAATAAACGGCAAGAGCATATCATTCAGATTGTAAAAGATCACGGTCCTATTACAGGGGAGTCAATTGCTGGGCAATTGGGTTTAACACGTGCAACGCTAAGACCAGACTTAGCAATTTTAACGATGGCTGGTTATTTAGAAGCGCGTCCACGTGTAGGTTATTTTTATACGGGTAAAACCGGGGGACAGCTATTATCTGAAGCTGTTAAAAAAATTAAAGTGCAAGATTATCAATCTAGACCGGCTGTAATTGATAAAAATGTATCAGTATACGATGCAATCTGTACTATGTTTCTAGAGGACGTTGGTACATTATTTGTTGTAGATCAAGCTACTTTATTAGTTGGCGTTGTATCTCGTAAAGATTTATTACGAGCTAGCTTAGGAAAGCAGGATTTAACCTCTCTTCCGGTTAATATTATCATGACAAGGATGCCAAACATTGCGATGTGTCGCAGGGAGGATTCTTTATATGATATTGCGATGGAATTAATAGAAAGACAGATTGATGCGATGCCGGTTGTGAAAGATACGAAACAAGGTTTAGAAGTGATTGGACGAATTACAAAAACAAATATTACACGTGCGTTTGTAAATTTAGTAAATAACGAATAAGTGTAATTTGTTTAAAGTGAGGTAATGTAATGGATAATAAAATCGTATATGTCGTATCTGACTCTGTAGGAGAAACGGCTGATTTGGTTGTTAGAGCGGCAATGGGACAGTTCCCATTCGCTCCTGATATTAGGCGTGTACCGTATGTAGAAGATACAGGGACATTAAAAGAAGTAATCTCGATTGCCAAGAGCAATCAAGCGCTTATTTGTTTTACGTTAGTAAAGCCTGATATGCGTCAATATTTATTGACAGAAGCGGCAAAAGAAGGAGTAGAGGCATACGATATTATCGGACCTCTTATCGATCAAATTGAAGAAATTACAGGGCAAGTACCAAGGTATGAGCCAGGTGTCGTTCGAAGATTAGATGAAGAGTACTTTAAAAAAATTGAAGCGATTGAATTTGCAGTTAAGTATGATGATGGTAGAGATGCACGTGGTATTTTAAAAGCTGATATCGTGTTGATTGGAATTTCACGTACATCAAAAACACCACTTTCACAATATTTAGCGCATAACAAACGTTTGAAAGTTGCTAATGTACCACTTGTACCGGAAGTGGATCCGCCTGAGGAATTATATCAAGTGGCAAAAGAGAAATGTTTCGGTTTGAAAATTATACCAGATAAGTTAAATCATATTCGAAAAGAACGATTGAAATCACTTGGATTAAGTGATGGAGCAACATATGCAAATATTAATCGTATTCAAGAAGAAATTGATCATTTTGAGGAAGTAATTAGTAAAATAAATTGTCAAGTGATTGATGTATCAAATAAGGCAATTGAAGAAACAGCAAATATTATTGTGAATGCAGTGCAAAACCAAAAAATGTTTTAGCACATTTACCAAAGGTGAATGTGCTTTTTTCGCTCGTGAGAAGGCGTTAGAGGAAGATGTGAAGTAGAGCATGAACTTTCAGCTTAGTAATAGAATATAGCGGAATGGTTATACTTATATTCTTCTGTTTTTTAATTATGCTAAAGGAACGATTTCGTTATCTTTAAGTGTAAGATGAAAATTAAAGGGATATGTAGCGTAGTTGAAGAAAATATATTATAATAAAAAATTGTGATAAAAACCTATATTTTACGTTTAGACTTTAATTTTTCAGAATAAACTAGGGATAGGATTTTCGAAAAAGACATGTATTTACGTTAAATCGACAAAATCTAGACAAGAAAACGCACATTATGGAAGGATTCACAGAAGGGATGTAGAATACAGAAATATGCAAAACATCAGATAAGATATTATTTGATGCAGATGCGTATCCCGTGAAGAATGCAATTGTGCAAGTTGGAACAAAATTTTATGTCGAAATTTTGTTTGTCGTATCCTATGCTCATCGTTCAAGAAAACAGCAAGGTAATTGGGTCTATGTAGATTCTGAGCAAGATGAAGTTGACTGTTATATTTATTAACATGCAAAAGCTACAGATCTCATGATCATACAGGCTATAGTGCTTCTTGCTAGTCTTCTTGTGAAAAAGGAGTATATGTATTGTCTCCAGGAGATACATTTGTAACAGATGAGCAAATGTATACAATTTTATATAGTAGTATGTATCTGCGAATTTACGCAGACTGGGGACTTATACGAAAGGTCCAAAATCGTTTACACAATGTGATCGACAGTACTTTCTAACAAATTTAGAAAAATATTGTCGAATTATAAAGGAATCTTTTAATTTATATCGAATACAAAATACGACACGGAGATGGAGTTATGGGGAACAGAATTCCTGAAGAAGTTGTTGAACAGATTCGGACATCATCCGATATTGTAGAAGTGATTGGTGAGTATGTTCAACTTAGAAAGCAGGGGCGTAACTATTTCGGCCTTTGTCCATTTCATGGTGAGAATTCTCCTTCATTCTCTGTTTCATCTGATAAGCAAATTTTTCATTGTTTCGGATGTGGAGAAGGTGGAAATGTATTTTCTTTTCTTATGAAAATGGAAGGACTTGCTTTCACAGAGGCTGTTCAAAAGCTTGGCGAAAGAAATGGAATTGCAGTTGCAGAATATACATCAGGGCAAGGACAACAACAACAAGAAGACATATCTGATGACACTGTCATCATGCAACAGGCTCATGAACTTTTGAAAAAGTATTATCATCATTTATTAGTAAATACAGAAGAAGGAAATGAAGCACTTTCATATTTATTAAAACGTGGTATTACAAAAGAGATGATTGAGAAATTTGAAATTGGTTATGCATCACAAGCTTGGGATGCAGCAACGAAAATTTTACAAAAAAGAGGTTTGTCGCTATCTAGTATGGAACAGGCTGGCCTTCTTGTAAGAAGTGAGAAGGATGGCAGTCATTATGACCGCTTCCGCGGAAGAGTTATGTTTCCGATTTATACTTTACAAGGTAAGGTGATAGCGTTTAGTGGAAGGGCATTAGGAGATGACACTCCGAAATATTTGAATAGTCCTGAAACACCGATTTTTTACAAAAGTAAGCTGTTGTATAATTTCCACCAAGCAAGGCCGTTTATTAGAAAACGTGGGCAGGTTGTCCTTTTTGAAGGTTATGCCGATGTACTAGCCGCGGTGAAAAGTGGTGTGGAAGAAGCTGTTGCGACAATGGGAACAGCTTTAACTGAAGAACAAGCGAAACTTCTGCGACGTAACGTTGAAACTGTTGTTCTTTGCTATGATGGTGATAAAGCAGGGCGAGAAGCGACGATGAAAGCAGGGCAATTACTATTGCAAGTTGGTTGCCAAGTGAAAGTTACATCCTTGCCAGATAAGCTTGACCCTGATGAATATGTGCAACAATATGGGACGACCGCTTTTGAAAATCTTGTGAAATCAAGTATAAGTTTTGTTGGTTTCAAAATAAATCATTTGCGTTTAGGGAAAAATTTGCAAGATGAGTCTGGCAAAGAAGAATATGTAAAAAGTGTTTTAAAAGAGTTATCATTGCTACAGGATGCGATGCAGGCGGAATCATATTTAAAATCATTATCGCAAGAATTTTCGTATTCAATGGAAACACTTTTGAATCAATTGCACCAATATCGCAAAGAACAAAAGGTACAGCAAAAACAAATAAAGCAGGTTTCTAAGCCATCTCAAATTGTTCAAACGAAACCGAAATTAACAGGTTTTGAAAGGGCAGAAAGAGAAATTATTTACCATATGTTGCAAAGTGCAGAAGTGACAGTGCGTATGGAACCTCATATAGAAGATTTTTATACAGAAGAACATAAAGGGATTTTATATGAACTATACGCATATTATGAAAAGGGAAATGAACCTTCAGTCGGAACATTTTTAAGTTGGCTCTCTGATGAAAAGTTGAAAAATATTATTACTGATATTTCGACGGATGAATTTATTAATCCAGAGTACACAGAAGAAGCGTTACAAGGTCATTTGGAGGCGCTAAGACGCCATAAAGAAAAACTTGAAAAGATGGAAATTATCTTTAAAGTAAAACAAATGGAAAAAACAGATCCTGTAGAGGCTGCTAAATATTATGTGGCATATTTACAAAGTCAAAAAGCAAGAAAATAGCTTTTTCGATAAAGTTTTAGTATAATGAATGTTTGTATCTCGCGTAAGGAGGGGAACAGATGGCTGATAAACCAGCTCGTTCTAAACAAATTGAAACTGAAATGACCCTTGAGCAAGTGAAAGAACAACTCACTGAGCTCGGAAAAAAACGTGGCGTTCTTACATATGAAGAGATTGCAGAACGCATGAATGGATTTGAAATTGAATCCGATCAAATGGATGAATACTATGAATATTTAGGTGAACAAGGGATTGACTTAGTTGGTGACAATGACAACGACGAAGGTCCTAATAATCGTCAAATTACAAAAACGGAAGAAGAATTTGACCTTAATGATTTAAGTGTGCCGCCAGGTGTGAAAATCAATGACCCTGTTCGTATGTACTTAAAAGAAATTGGTCGTGTAGACTTACTATCTGCTGAAGAAGAAATTCGACTTGCGACACGTATTGAAGAAGGCGATGAAGAAGCAAAACGCCGTCTTGCGGAAGCAAACTTACGTCTTGTAGTAAGTATTGCAAAGCGCTACGTGGGCCGTGGTATGCTTTTCTTAGACTTAATCCAAGAAGGAAATATGGGTCTAATTAAGGCAGTTGAAAAGTTCGACTACCGTAAAGGTTTTAAATTTAGTACGTATGCAACTTGGTGGATTCGCCAAGCTATTACACGTGCGATTGCAGACCAAGCGCGAACAATTCGTATTCCAGTTCATATGGTTGAAACAATTAATAAGTTAATCCGTGTACAACGTCAATTATTACAAGATTTAGGACGCGAACCATCTCCTGAAGAGATTGGTGAAGAAATGGATCTTGCTCCAGAAAAAGTACGCGAAATTTTAAAAATTGCACAGGAGCCAGTTTCTCTTGAAACACCAATTGGTGAAGAAGATGACTCCCATTTAGGTGACTTTATTGAAGACCAAGAAGCAACATCGCCTGCGGACCATGCAGCGTATGAGTTGCTAAAAGAACAATTAGAAGATGTGTTAGATACACTAACAGATCGTGAAGAAAATGTTCTGCGTCTTCGTTTTGGTTTAGATGATGGACGAACTCGTACGCTTGAAGAAGTTGGGAAAGTATTCGGCGTAACGAGAGAACGTATTCGTCAAATTGAAGCGAAAGCACTTCGCAAATTAAGACATCCAAGCCGTAGTAAGCGTCTTAAGGATTTCTTAGAATAGGCTACCTTTAAGTTTACTTCACTTTTGTGAAGTAAACTTTTTTATTTTGTTAATTTTTGTTAAAATTTATCTATCGGCAACGATTACAATTTCTTGTAATTTATTTTACAGAATTGTCTTTTGATTTGCAAATGCTCATTTTTCGATTTTTCGATTAATTTTGTTTATTCCATACAAAATAATATGTAGAAAAGTAAAAAATATGATGAGAAACGTTAGTAATTATCGAAATAATATGCGATATAATAGTGAAAATCAATAAAATGAATTTACGGAATATTTTTAACAAGTAGTAGTTTGCTCTTTTCTGATAGAGTGTTTTCAAGTACAATATAAATGACTGAATCATCTAACTATTTAGCGGTATAGAGGGGGGAGAAGAGATATGAAACGTAATCCGTTGATTCCGTTCGCTCTTATTGCAGCATTAGGTATTATCGTTATGTTTGTATTTTCATTTCAGGGGCTAAATAAATCTAAAGAGTTAGCTGATGCAAAAAATGGTGGGAAACCAGCACAAACAGCATCAAAGCCAGAGGATATTGTAAAGCAAAGCTGTACGAGCTGTCACGGTGATCAGTTACAAGGGGCAGTGGGACCTAATTTACAAAAAATTGGTGGGAAACTTTCGAAAGATGAAATTAAAGAAGTTCTTTCAAAAGGAAAAGGAAATATGCCAGCTAATTTAATTCCAGCTGATCAAGCAACGAAAGTAGCTGATTGGTTATCGAAGAAAAAATAAAGTTTCGTATTACAAGCCTTTTGCTTTTGTGCAAAAGGCTTGTTTTTCTATACTTTCTAAAATACGATTAGTAATAGAGAATTGAAGTGTTGTTATGGACTTGCAACAACTACTATAAATTCATTATCATGGAGACAGACTGACAAGAGAAGGAGTAATGGAAATACATGAATGAAGTAAAGCTTTCGAAACGATTAGAAGAAGTTGTGAGGGAGATTCCGGTAGGCTCTACAGTAGCTGATATTGGATCGGATCATGCGTATTTACCGTGTTATACAATTATAAATAATATTGCTACAAAAGCAGTTGCAGGAGAAGTTGTAGATGGACCGTTTCGCTCTGCACAAGCAACTGTAGCTGAAAGTGGCTTACAAGATAAAGTAGACGTTCGAAAAGGGAATGGATTAGCTGTTATTGCACCAGGAGAAGTAGATGTTATTACGATTGCTGGTATGGGTGGAGCGTTAATTCGTGACATTTTAGAAAGTGGTAAAGAAAAATTAGAAGGTGTAACACGTTTAATCGTACAGCCGAATATTGCAGCACACCATATTCGTGAATGGTTTATTGAAAACGGATGGGAGCTTATCCGTGAGAAAATTATAATAGAGGACGGAAAGATTTATGAGATTTTAGTCGGAGAGCGAGGAGATATAGCGGTACCTTACTCTGAAAATAAACAAACTGAATTGTTTATGGGTCCATTTCTAATAAAAGAAAAAAGTGAAGCTTTTGTTGAAAAGTGGGAAGGGGAATTGAAAAACTTCCAAAATATTTTAAAACAGTTAGAGCGTGCAGCAGAGTCTGAAGAGAAGAAAGCGAAGCGTGCAGAAGTAGAAGCGAAAATGAAAATGATAGGAGAGGTTTTATCATGAGTAAAATTCCAAATGGCCATGAAATTATTTCTTTATTTGAAGGTATGTATCCGAAGCATTTAGCGATGGAAGGGGATAAGGTTGGTTTACAGATTGGAGCGCTTAATAAACCTGTGCAGCACGTATTAATCGCATTAGATGTAACTGAGGAAGTTGTGGACGAGGCAATCCAATTAGGAGCAAATATCATTATAGCGCATCACCCTTTAATCTTTAATCCATTAAAAGCGATTCATACAGATAAGGCGTACGGAAGAATTATTGAAACGTGTATTAAAAATGATATTGCAATTTATGCCGCACATACAAATGTAGATATTGCTAAGGGCGGGGTAAATGATTTACTTGCTGATGCGTTAGGGTTACAAAATACAGAAGTATTAGCTCCTACATATGCAGAAGAAATGAAAAAAATTGTTGTATTTGTTCCAGTAACCCATGCAGAAGAAGTGCGCAAAGCTCTTGGAGATGCGGATGCAGGTCATATCGGTAATTATAGCCACTGTACGTTCGGTAGCGAAGGGGTAGGTACGTTTATCCCTCGAGAAGGTACAAGTCCTTATATCGGAGAAACTGGGCAGTTAGAACGTGTGGAAGAGATGCGTGTCGAAACGATTATTCCAGCTTCATTACAAAGAAAAGTTATTAAAGCGATGTTGGCAGCCCATCCATATGAAGAAGTGGCATATGATGTATATCCGCTTGATAATAAAGGTGAAACATTAGGTCTTGGTAAAATAGGGTATTTACAAGAAGAAATGACGCTTGAGCAGTTTGCTTTACATGTGAAACAATCATTACATGTAAAGGGTGCAAGAGTTGTTGGAAAGTTAGATGATAAGGTGCGTAAAGTAGCTGTACTTGGTGGTGACGGTAATAAATATATAAACCAAGCGAAATTTAAAGGAGCAGATGTATATGTAACAGGTGATATGTATTATCATGTTGCTCACGATGCGATGATGATTGGTTTAAATATAGTCGATCCAGGACATAACGTTGAAAAAGTAATGAAGCAAGGTGTACAAAAACAATTGCAAGAAAAAGTAGATGTGAAGAAATTCAATGTACACATTCACGCTTCGCAGTTACATACAGATCCATTCACATTTGTATAAGAAAAATAAAAACCGTTGCTCATGTAGGCAACGGTTTTTATTATTGTTCTTTTTTCACTTTTACACGAGGTAGTATCTTTTGAAGTGGTACTTTTCGAATTCTTTCCCATGTAGCTGGATTCATTGGGTCATATTGATCTAAGAAAGCAATAACTTCTTTTGTAATTGGCGTTGGAGTAGAAGCACCTGCTGTAACAGCTACGTTTTCTACACCTTGTAGCCATTCTAATTGGATTTCACTTACGTCTGCAACGCGGTATGCTGTCGTACCAGCGATTTCTTGTGATACTTGTGCTAAACGGTTTGAGTTGTTACTTTTCGGATCACCGACAACAATTGTTAAATCTGCAACATCAGCTTGTTTAGCGACAGCTTCTTGGCGAACTTGAGTTGCTAAACAAATTTCCTTGTGGAATTCTGCTGTTGGGAATTTTTTCTGAATGTCCTCCATTAAATGTTGAACATCCCATTGACTCATTGTTGTTTGATTCGTAACTAAAATTTTATCCGTTGGAATTTCTAGTGTTTTTAAATCATCAGCTTTTTCGATAAGATGAACGATATCAGGTGCGATACCAACTGCACCTTCTGGTTCTGGATGATTTTTTTTGCCGATATAAATGACATGGTATCCTTCAGCTTTCTTTGCTTCGATAAGGTCATGTGTTTTTGTAACATCTGGACAAGTTGCATCAATTGTCGTTAAACCTTTTTCTTTTGCACGTTGTTTAACTTCTGGAGAAACACCGTGTGCAGTGAAAATAACAGTACCAGAATCGATTTTATCTAAAATTTCTAATCGACTTGGACCGTCTAATGTAATGATGCCATCCTCTTCGAAAGCATCTGTGACATGCTTATTGTGAACAATCATACCTAAAATATAAATGGGTCTCGGTAATGATTTATCTAATGCGGCGTTACGTGCAATAACCATTGCGTCAACAACACCGTAGCAATAACCACGAGGGGAAATTTTAACAATCTTCATGTGAGTAATCCTCTCCTTCTAAACAAGGGATACTTTTGTGCATAGTCCATTACATTATAAAGGAGGAGTGGATAGAAAACAAAGGATTGTTACACATATAGTTTTGGTTTTGTTGCTGATTGTTGAACGGGTTCTTTCGGAACCTCTTTTTCTATTACTGGTTCAAGCACTATTTTTTTTCGTTTCCTTTTTGGAGGTGGAGGAGGTGGAGTTGCTACCTCAACCTGTTCTGTTGCATCTTCAGTTTGATTTTCTTCCGTACTTTTTCCAGAGGTGAGGATTTTAACAATGCTTGGTAGACTACGCATAATGGGACCGTACTGTTCGACAACAGGACCGACAGATTGCACGACTTGAGATACTTTTTCGATATTATTTATCATATTAGTTGGGTTCGAAATTAAATTTGAAAAAAAACTACCGATGCCGCTGCTAGATGCCGCTGCAGTTGTAGCTGACGCAGCACCACGTGTATCATTTGATTCATACATTTGAGGTGGTATCATCTGCTCTGGATATTGCTGCATGTATGGCTGATATTGTTGTGTATATTGTTGTTGGTATGGCTGTTGCTGTTGATATTGGGGCGGCGGTTGTTGGTGCATCATCGGTGGCCCTTCCATTTGTCGATAAGGAGGGACCATTTGCATGAAAGGTTCGGTTGGATCGTGTTTTTTAAAGAGTTTAGCAAGGAAACCTTTCTTTTTTTGAGCCATCGGTGGTAGTTGTGGAATCGGATATGGTGTGTAAGATTGTTGTCCTCGATTCGGATACATTTGTCTTATAGGGGATTTCGGAAACATGTGGGAAATCCTCCTTTCTTCAGTTAGGTATATACACATACAATATGCAATGGAAGGAAAGAAGGTTAGTTTTTGAGATAAAAACCTAAACTAAAGATGGATTTTACTTGTAGATTTCGATATAATGTAGACTTGACTGATTTGTGCGCAGTAGAAATTTTAGAAAGAAGGTGTAACTTATGACACTACAAACTTTTACACAGTATGATTTTAAACCATTTTTAATAGATGCAGTTCGTGAACTACGCTTTACAGAGCCAACAGGAATTCAAAAGAAAATTTTCCCGGTCGTGAAAAAAGGTGTGAGTATAATTGGACAATCCCAAACTGGTTCTGGGAAAACACATGCATACTTACTTCCTACATTAAACAGAATTGATGCAAGTCGTGAAGAGGTACAACTTGTTATTACAGCGCCTACTCGTGAGTTAGCACAACAAATTTACGAAGAAATTGTGAAACTAACAAAGTTCTGTGCAGAAGATCAAATGATTACAGCACGCTGTTTAATTGGTGGAACTGATAAACAACGATCAATTGAAAAGTTGAAAAAACAACCTCATATTGTAGTTGGAACGCCAGGACGTATTAAAGATTTAGTAGAAGAAAAGGCGCTATTTGTTTATAAAGCGGATACTATTATTGTCGATGAAGCGGACTTAATGCTTGATATGGGATTCATTCAAGATGTAGATAAAATTGCGGCACGTATGCCTAAAAATCTGCAAATGTTAGTTTTCTCTGCAACAATTCCTCAAAAATTAAAACCATTTTTGAAGAAATATATGGAGAATCCAGAACATATTCATATTAATCCGAAGCAAGTTGCAGCAGGAAATATTGATCATTACCTTGTGCCTTCAAGACACCGTAATAAAACTGAATTAGTGAAAAATATGCTACTTCAATTTAAACCATATTTAGCAATTGTCTTTACAAACACAAAGAAGAAGGCTGACGAAGTAGCCGATGGATTAGCAGAACGTGGATTAAAAGTAGGGCGTATACACGGTGATTTATCACCACGTGATCGTAGAAAAATGATGAAACAAGTTCGTGATTTAGAGTTCCAATACATTGTCGCAACAGATTTGGCGGCACGCGGTATTGATATTGAAGGAATTAGCCATGTTATTAACTATGAACTTCCACCAGATTTAGATTTCTTCGTTCACCGTGTTGGAAGAACTGCACGTGCGGGTCATTCAGGTATTGCAGTGACGATTTATGATCCAGCAAATGAAGAAGCGTTAGATAGTTTGGAAAAACAACGTCATATCGAGTTTAAACATGTAGATTTACGCGGAGATGAATGGGCGGATTTAGGTGACCGTCGTCGTCGTAAGAGCCGTAAAAAACCAAGTGATGGACTAGATGTTATGGCAACAAAAGTTGTTAAGAAGCCGAAAAAAGTAAAACCAAACTATAAACGAAAACTTGCAACAGAACGTGACAAAGTGAAGAAAAAATATAGCAATAAAAAAAGATAAGGGATTTCCCTTATTTTTTTTTATCTCACTGCTTGAGAGAAAGTCGATTAATGTAGACTAATAATTAGTGAGGGGTAGAAAAAAGGTTGACTAAAGTTTCGCTTTATTGGGTTAATTTAAGTATAGAGTTCAGATTGTTTGAATAGTCCGTTTAATTTATGTAGTGCCTTTTGTGTGAACAAACAATTCGCTACATATTTCTACAAATTATGCTATCATTATATCTATTGTATATTGAAGAGGTGATTGTATGTTAAAGATTGGATCTCATGTTTCTATGAGTGGTAAGAAAATGTTATTAGCAGCAAGTGAAGAGGCTGTTTCATACGGTGCAACGACGTTTATGATTTATACAGGTGCACCGCAAAATACACGAAGAAAACCAATTGAAGAATTGAACATAGAAGCAGGAAGAAAACATATGGAACTAAACGGTATTGAAGAAATTATCGTACATGCGCCATACATTATTAATCTTGGGAATACGACGAAGCCAGAAACATTCCAATTAGGTGTAGACTTCCTTCGCATGGAAATTGAAAGAACATCGGCATTAGGTGTAGCGAAACAAATCGTTCTTCACCCAGGTGCGCACGTTGGTGCAGGAGCGGATGCTGGTATTCAACAAATTATTAAAGGGCTTAATGAAGTATTAACGCCAGAGCAGACGGTTAACATTGCGTTAGAAACGATGGCAGGAAAGGGAACGGAATGCGGTCGTAGCTTTGAAGAAATTGCGAAAATTATTGATGGTGTGAAATATAATGAAAAACTATCTGTATGTTTTGATACGTGTCATACGCATGATGCAGGTTATGACCTTGTAAATGATTTTGACGGTGTGTTAAACGAATTTGATAAAATTGTTGGGATAAATCGTTTACAAGTACTTCATATTAACGATAGCAAAAATGTACGCGGAGCTGGAAAAGACCGTCATGAAAATATTGGTTTTGGTCATATTGGCTATAAGGCATTGCATCACATTGTGCATCACCCACAACTTACGCACGTACCAAAAATTCTTGAAACGCCGTATGTAGGTGAAGATAAAAAAGATAAGAAGCCACCATATAAATTAGAAATCGAAATGCTGAAAAATGGTACTTTTGATGAAGGAATTCTTGAAAAAATTAAAGAGCAATAAGGAGGGGATTTTCCCCTCCTTATTTTAATAGCTGCTGAAATAAAATATTTACTTGTTGGGCAGTGGCAGGAGTAGTTACTTTAGCGATTTGTTTTAACAAATCTAGTCGCTCGGTATTATCGTAAATGTTAATGTTTTTCCCTTTCATAAGTAAAACGATTTTATCAGCTTGTGCAGTTGTGATTGGAACTTCGTATTCTTTACTATATTTCAATAGTTCTTTTGTGGAAATATGATTTAATTTTTTGTTCACAATTTGTTTAATGAGGTTCATCGTGTTGTCCTCCTTCACACGTTCTTCTATCGAAATATATGTATGCATAGCTTGTACATATTCGTATTAAGGTGCATTTTTTCAATGGGGAAAAGAAGCTTATGTTATAATATAAGAACAAAACTATAGATAAAGAGTATAAGGAGGACTTATGGAAAAAAAGCAACATCGAAAAGAAAGTGTTATTCATCTTGTATATCGTTTAGTTATGATTGTCTTTGGGGCAGCATGTGCGGCGGTAGCGATTGAACTGTTTTTAATGCCAAATAAAATTATTGATGGTGGAATTATTGGTATTTCTCTTATATTAGATTATCTTACTCCTAATATTTGGTGGTTAAGCTTTTCTACTTTAGTTGTTATCCTCAACATTCCTTTTATGTACTCCGGGTATAAGCAAATTGGAAAAACATTCATGTTATCTTCAGCATTTGGAATTGTAGCTTTAGCATTTATTGAATCAACGTTGCATGCTATCCCGCCATTTACAACAGAGCCGATTTTAGCAACAGTTTTCGGCGGTCTTATTTTAGGGATTGGTGTAGGACTTGTTATTCGTCATGGTGGATCGTTAGACGGGACCGAGATTATGGGAATTCTATTAACGAAGAAATTACCGTTTTCTGTTGGTGAATTCGTAATGTTTGTGAACTTATTCATTTTTGCATGGGCAGCATTTGTTTTTGGTGTTGAACAAGCGATGTATTCTGTTATGACGTACTATATCGCATTCAAAACAATTGATACGGTAATTCAAGGATTAGACGAAACGAAAGCAGTTTTAATAGTATCGGATCAATATGAGGAAGTATCAAATGCAATTTTACACCGCCTTGGTCGTGGAACAACAAAACTTGTTGCTAAAGGTGGCTATACAGATAAAGAAAAAGAAGTTATTTATGCAGTTGTGACACGTCTGGAAGTGACGAAGTTAAAATCAATTGTGCATGAAATTGATGAAAACGCATTTGTTACAATTATGAATACACAAGAGACAAATGGTGGTAAGTTTAAATCAGCAATTCACTAAAAAGTTAATTGTAATATCTTTTGAAAGCAGAGAATTATTCTCTGCTTTTTGTTATAATAATAAGGTTTCTTGAAATAAAGAATATATTTTGGGCAGATTGGTTTACAACTATAATAAGCTGTACTATAATTCAAATAGAGATAAATCGGAATCATTCTGAATTAAAATAGGTGAGATGCTATGAATAATATATTAGAAATAGAAGGATTAACGTTTCGGTATGAAGATCGCAACGTGTTAGAAGATATTAATTTGCAAGTTCCGAAGGGAGCTTTTTTAGGTTTAGTTGGACCGAATGGTTCAGGGAAATCGACTTTACTTAAATGCTTATTGGGTGTTTTAAAACCAAAGCAAGGAAGTATTAGATTGTTTGGCATTGATAGTAAGAAATTTAAAGAGTGGAATAAAGTTGGTTATGTATCCCAAAAGGCAAGTAGCTTTAACTCAGGTTTCCCGGCAACTGTTTTCGAGGTTGTTTCAATGGGGCTCGTTTCGAAAAAAGGGCTTTTTCGCTTTTTTACGAAAGACGATAATGCGAAAGTAGAAAAAGCGATTGCTGATGTAGGTATGAGCGAGTTTCGAGGTCGCAACATTGGAGAACTTTCTGGTGGACAACAACAGCGTGTATTTATTGCTCGTGCACTTGTAAGTGATCCGGAATTGCTTATTTTGGACGAGCCTACTGTTGGGATTGATGTGAAGAATGTGGCAAGTTTTTATGAGATACTAGAGGATTTAAACAAAAGATTGGGAATTACGTTAATTCTTGTTACGCACGATATGGGTGCTGTAACAGAGAAGGTGACGCATGTTGCATGTTTGAATCAGCATTTACATTTCCATGGGAATGTAGAGAAATTCCGAGAGTTAGAAGATGCAGAAATGTCGATTTTATATGGACATCATGTTCATCGCTTAGAACATGAACATGGGCATCACGGGAGGATATAATGATACAGGATTTTTTACAATATGATTTTTTACGTAATTCCTTATACGCTGGTGTTTTAATAGGGCTTGTCGCACCACTTATCGGCGTGTTCGTTGTAATTCGCCGCATGTCGCTTATTGCGGATGCATTAAGTCATGTGACGTTATCAGGAATTGCAGCAAGTTTATTACTTGAAAAGACAATCTTTACCGGTGGGTTTTTAAACCCTTTATATATGGGGATGTTTTTTTCAATCGGTGGAGCATTGCTAATTGAAAAATTACGTACTGTATATAAACATTATCAAGAGTTAGCAATCCCGATTATACTTTCAGCAGGGATGGGGATTGGAGTTATCTTCATCTCACTTGCTAATGGATTCAATACGGATTTATTTAGTTATTTATTTGGTAGTGTAAGTGCTGTAACAAGTGCGGATTTAATTATTATTGGTATAGTAGCAATTGTTGTTATTGCGACGATTGTTTTATTATACAAAGAGTTGTTTTTACTATCATTTGATGAGGAATACGCTGTATCAACCGGTTTAAGTGCAAAGTGGATTCACTTTATCTTCATTATATTAGTTGCTCTTGTAATTGCGGTATCAATGCGTGTTGTAGGTGTTCTTCTCGTATCATCTTTAATGACGTTACCAGTTGCAGCAAGTATTCGTATTGCAAAAGGATTTAAACAAACAATTTTCTTTTCCATTTTATTTGGTGAAATTGCAGTAATTGGTGGAATGTTTGCTTCGTATCAACTTGATCTAGCACCAGGTGGTACAATTGTTATGATAGCGGTTCTTATTTTAATCGGTGCGATTTTATGGAAGAAGAAAAAAACTGCATAAAGTAGGGATAGGTATGAATCTAACAGAAGCTTTACGCCTAATGAAGGAAAAAGGATATAAACATACGGGGAAAAGGGAAGAGATGCTAAGATTATTCGCGGCGCATAATCGGTATTTAACCGCAAAAGATGTTTTAGAACATATGAAGGATGATTATCCAGGACTTAGTTTCGATACGATTTATCGTAACTTAACGGTTTTTGCTGAAATTGGTGTTTTAGAGCAAACGGAATTAAATGGTGAAAAACATTTTCGTTTTATGTGCTCTATTATGGAACATCATCATCATTTCATTTGTTTAGATTGTGGTGGTACGAAAGAAATCACTTCTTGCCCAATGGATTTTATGAATAAAGATTTTAAAGGTTATGAGGTAACGGGACATAAGTTCGAAATATATGGTCGTTGTCCAAAATGTGCAAAATAAGAGAACTCGTCGGTTATATAACTGACGAGTTTTTAATTTAAATGTAAAAAAGGTTGCTCACAAAAATTGTGGGCAACCTTTTTTTATTGTTCTTGTTTTTCTTTTTCTCGTTCAGCAGCCATTTCAGCAGCGATTACATCAATTTCTTTTTTCAGTTCTTCTACCATTGTTTCTTCTGGTACTTTACGAACGACTTGCCCTTTGCGGAATAATAAACCTTCTCCGCGTGCACCAGCAATACCGATGTCGGCTTCACGAGCTTCACCAGGACCGTTTACAGCGCAGCCGAGTACTGCAACCTTAATTGGAACTTTAAGTGTAGAGATGTATTCTTCGACTTCATTAGCAATGCTAATTAGGTCGATTTCAATACGACCACAAGTTGGACAAGAAATAAGTGTTGCGGCATTAGATGCAAGACCGAATGACTTTAATAGTTCACGTGCAACCTTTACTTCTTCAACTGGATCAGCACTTAAAGAAATACGAAGTGTATTTCCGATGCCTTTACTTAAAATTGCTCCAAGACCGGCGGCGCTTTTTACAGTCCCAGCAAACAATGTTCCTGATTCTGTAATACCTAAATGTAATGGATAATCAAAAGCGCGAGCAGCTTTTTCATATGCTTCAATTGCTAAGTTAACATCAGAGGCTTTCATTGATACGATAATATCGTGGAAATCTAAGTCCTCTAAAATTTTAATATGGTGCAGTGCGCTCTCGACCATACCATCAGCAGTTGGATATCCATACTTTTCTAAAATATGACGTTCTAATGAGCCGGCATTTACACCGATACGGATTGGAATGCCACGCTCTTTGGCTGCATTTACAACAGCTTCTACTTTATGGCGACGTCCAATGTTACCTGGATTGATACGTACTTTATCAATGCCGCCTTCGATTGCTTTTAAAGCAAGGCGGTAATCAAAATGAATATCAGCAACAAGTGGAATGTTGATTTGTTTTTTAATATCAGCAATAGCATTTGCTGCGCGTTCGTCTGGAACAGCAACACGAACAACTTGACAGCCAGCTTCTTCTAAACGTTTAATTTCAGCAACTGTAGCCTCAACATCATGCGTTTTTGTTGTCGTCATACTTTGTATAATTAATTCATTGTTACCGCCAATTGTTAAATTACCGACTTTAACTGGACGTGTTTTTGTGCGTTGAGTCATTTCATTCACGAATTGATCGCTCTCCTTATAAAAGAAGTTTCTTATTTTAGTCCCTTACATCAATGATAGTATGTGTGAGAAAGGGCTATAGAAACCAAAGTACTCGGTTTCACTTTTACTATTGTATCAGCGCCTTTATGTAATTGACAAGGATTAAGTGATTGCTTATTGATATAAGGGGAATTTATAAGACTTTCCAACTTGGATTTTTGTAGCAGATGTATTTTTATTTAATTGCTTAAAATCATCAATTACTTTTTCAATAGAAGGAATTTTTTTCTTATTAATCGCTTCTGTAATAGAAAGAACTGTATCGCCAGTTTTTACTTCGATTGCTTTATAAGCTGTATCCGTTTCTTTTTCTGTTTCTTTCTCTTTATTTTGTTTTGTATCTGTATTTTCTTTTTTTATCGTTTGGGCAGCAGATGTTTTTTTGTATGAACTTAACATCGGTAAAGTACCGATTTTTATGTCGTAATAAAATATATAACCGAGGACAAGCACGAATAAGAGTACACCTAATCTCTTCATATCCTTCACTCCTTTGCTAGGAATATATGCTTGTCCAAAAAAAAAATGCCTATTTAGGCATTTTTTTATAGTTCTTGTTTTTCTTTCGGCTTTGGAACTTCTTTAATTGTTAAGTATAGAACGATTAAAACAACTGCAATGTAAATGAATGTTGCGCCAGGTACGTTTATTTTGAATAAATCCATAATCATAAAGAAGATTGTTGGAATTGTGTAGCTGTAAGCAGTTAATGTCCAAACTTGTTTATAAGATAATTTGCGTTGACCGCTCATCGCAGAACCGATGAAGGCAAGCAATGTAACTCCTACAAAGGTAATAAATAATTGGAACAAGTACAGTAAGAACCCAATAACGAATAATAAGATTGGATAAATACTGTCAAATAACGAAATGAAATCTTGTAAATCTTTTTTCTCAAGAGATGCGCCTAATAAGTCATTATAGGAGTATGTTTGTGTTTGACCATTCCCCATGGAGACTACTTTATCTTTTAAAACAAATAAACCTGTTTTATTTTGATATTTTTCTAAGTCTGTTGAATTTGGATCAAATACGAAAAGGGCATTTCCATCTTCTTTTTCGATAGGTTGATCAATATCAGCTGTTAGCTCGCCATTTTCAATTTTAAAATCAGGTAAATCTTTTTCGATTACTTTATTTACCATGTTAACACCATCTTGAATAACGCTACCGTACAAGAAAGTTCTTGGAATAGTAGTGATTAGGCAAAGAAGCATAATATACAAAATGGTTTTACCGATTTTTTGAAAACGGAAAAGCGCCATATCTTTAGGCGAATATACGCTTTTTGCTAGCTGTGTAAAAATGGACATAGATTCACTTCCTTTATGTATGTATAAAATCATTGTAACGTACGAATCTAGAGAAGCTCAAGATATATTATATTTACATATAGTAGAGAGGACTAAATTCCTTCTTGTTAATTTACTTCTTTTAGTAGAGAAAAATACAATTGACACTTTTCTTTCGTATATGGTAAATTTATCTTACATTTTTCAAACGATATATCCGATTGGAATATAGTTGTTTTTAATGGTACATACATAATCATGGACCCTTAGCTCAGTTGGTTAGAGCAGACGGCTCATAACCGTCCGGTCGTAGGTTCGAGTCCTACAGGGTCCATATCCATTTCATATGTTTATTATGTCAGCAGGAAGCTTCCTTGTAGAAGGAAGCTTTTTTTGGAATATATGAGCATTTTAATTGAAAAGAAGTGGGAATTTTGCTACTTTAATGATAGCAAGACAAAGCGATTTATTTGTTTGCACCCTATGGCAATTAGGGTAGAATGAAGTTGTAGGTCACATATGTAGTGACAATACATAAACCGGGAGGAATATAACAATGGCAAAACACGAATTACCAAATTTACCTTATGCGTATGATGCTTTAGAACCTCACTTTGATAAAGAAACAATGAACATCCATCATACAAAACATCACAACACGTATATTACAAACTTAAACGCTGCTTTAGAAGGTCATGCAGAATTAGCTGACAAAAGCGTTGAAGAATTAGTTGCAAACTTAAACGAAGTACCTGAAGCAATCCGTACAGCAGTACGTAACAATGGTGGCGGACATGCTAACCATACATTCTTCTGGACAATCCTATCTCCAAACGGCGGGGGACAACCAGTAGGCGAACTTGCAACTGCGATTGAAGCGAAATTCGGTAGCTTCGATGCATTCAAAGCAGAATTCGCAAAAGCTGGCGCAACTCGCTTCGGTTCTGGTTGGGCTTGGTTAGTAGTAAACAATGGTGAGTTAGAAGTAACAAGCACTCCAAACCAAGATTCTCCTCTAACTGAAGGTAAAACTCCAGTTATCGGTTTAGATGTTTGGGAGCATGCTTACTACTTAAATTACCAAAACCGTCGTCCTGACTACATCGGTGCATTCTGGAACGTTGTAGATTGGAACGTTGCTGAAAAACTTTACCAAGAAGCAAAATAATTAAAGTTAATACAGCTAGAAAAAAGCTAGGGGGTTTTCTCCTAGCTTTTTTCTATGTTCTCCTTTTACATAATTGAGCTTGTCTTTGGAAGACTAGAACATGAAGTAAAGGAGAGTTGTGTATGAAGTGGAAACATGTAATCGGTGATGTTGAAGTGAATCGGGATTTAGTATTATTGCTCGTTATAGGAGGTTTATACACGCTCGCAATTTCTTTATCGAATACGTTTGTAAACATTTATTTATGGAAGCAAACACAAAATTATGTGAATCTGGGCTTGTATAATTTGGCCAGCGTTGTATTGCAGCCTCTAACATTTCTTGTGGGCGGGAAATTAGCGAAACGTATTGATCGCTCGATTTTATTGAGAATCGGTGTAGGCACGTTAGCTGTTTTTTTTATCGTCGTTTTAGTAGCGGGAAAAAGTGCATCTCACTATATTTTATTAATGGGAGCCCTTTTAGGAGTTGGTTATGGTTTTTATTGGCTCGCTTTTAACTTGTTGACATTTGAGATTACAGAACCAGAAACAAGAGATTTTTTTAACGGTTTTCTAGGACTTCTTACATCGTTCTCTGGAATGATTGGACCGATAGCAGCAGGATATACAATTTCACGTATGGAAAAATGGAGTGGTTATACTGTCGTTTTCTTCCTCTCGTTAATGCTATTTGCGGTTGCTGTCGTTCTAAGCTTTTTTTTATCGAAGAGAGAATGTGAAGGACGCTATGAAATTGTGCAAGTATTGAAAGAGCGGCAAGTTGATGAAAACTGGGGAAGAATTACGCGCGCTCATTTCTTCCAAGGTTTGAGAGAGGGAACGTTTATTTTCGTTATTTCGGTATATGTCTATTTAGCATCTGGTAGCGAGTTAGCACTAGGGAAATATAGTTTAGTGAATTCTGCAGTATCATTTGTATGCTATTATTTAGTTGCTCGTATGTTAAAGAAAGAATGGCGAAAAAAAGCAATTTTACTTGGTGGCATTATTTTATATGCGGTCGTATTTTTAGTTATTTTTAATGTTACATATACGAAATTACTTATTTATGCAGCATGTATTGCGGTTGCATATCCGATTTTACTCGTTCCGTACGGCTCAATGACATACGATGTAATTGGTAGAGCAAAACAGGCGAGAGAATGGCGTGTAGAATATATAGTGGTCAGGGAATTATGGTTAAATGCCGGAAGAATTTGTTCCATTTTAAGTTTTTTATGTGCTGTCATATTTTTTCCGCCTGAAAAAAGTTTACCTTTCTTACTATGTATTTTAGGAGCTGGACATTTTCTTATTTATTTTGCAGTTAAAAATGTCAAATATGATGAGGGGAATGTGAACAAAACCAGTGTTGTAGCGCAAGGAAGCACGCAGAATCAAACTGAACCAGAAGGTTAACTTATCGCGTGTTTTATGCTAGAATAGAAAAAGATGTAAGACAGCAGTGAGGGCACCTGTATGAAGGTGTCCCTTTCACATTACATAGCTGTTGGTAGAGGGGGTTTGTATGAGCAAGAAGCAGAAACAACAAAAGAAAAAGACCCACGTTCCTTTTCGGTTAAACGTGTTGTTTTTTTGCGTGTTTTTAATGTTCTCCGCGGTTATTGTAAGGCTTGGATACGTACAAATTGTTCGTGGTGAGGAATATAAAAATGAAGTTGAGAAAAAAGAAAACTCAACGATAAGTAATCCTGTACCACGCGGGAAAATATTTGATCGTAATGGAGAAGCGGTCGTAGATAATGAGCCTATTCGTACAATTACATTTACAAAAATGAAGGGATCAACTGCAGCAGATCGCTTAGAGACGGCGAAAAAGTTAGCAGATTTAATTGAAGTCCCAACAGATAAGTTAACAGATCGCGATAAGAAAGATTATTGGCTTGCTTTACATAAAGAAGAAGCAGAAGCAAAAATCACAAAAAAAGATCGTGAAGAGTTTAAAGCGAATAAAATTGACGATAAAGAACTAGATGAACGTCAACGAAATCGTGTAACAGAAGAAGAGATTAATCAATTGTCAGCAAAAGATTTAGAAATATTGGCGATCAAAAGCAAGATGGAAAGCGGATATGCAATGACGCCGCAAATCGTTAAAAAAAATGCAACACCGGAAGAATACGCGATTATTAGTGAAAATTTAGCGAAATTACCAGGTGTAGATACAAATGTTGACTGGGAGCGAAAATATAAGTATGACGATATGTTCCGAAGTGTACTTGGTGGTGTAACTTCTTCTGATGAAGGGTTACCGAGAGAAAGATTAGATCACTATCTTGTTCGTGATTATAATCGTAACGATCGCGTAGGAAAAAGTTACCTTGAGCAACAGTACGAAGATAGTTTACACGGCACAAAAGCTGAAGTTAGAAATGTTACAGATAAAGACGGTAATATTTTAGAAACTATTAATGTGTCACAAGGACAACGAGGTAACGATCTGAATTTAACGATTGATATGAAATTACAAAAGCGCGTAGAAGAAATTCTTACAAAAAACTTAATGAGATTTAAAGGGAGCGAGCCTCTTTTAGACCGTGCATTCGTTGTAATGATGAACCCGAAAAATGGTGAAGTTTTATCTATGGCGGGGAAACAATTAGTGAATAAAGACGGAGAAACGAAAGTAGATGATTTTGCATTAGGAACGATGACAAGTTCTTATCCGATGGGTTCAACTGTAAAAGGTGCGACAGTACTTACGGGGTATCAAACTGGTGCGATTCAACCTGGATCTGTACAGTTAGATGAACCAATTAAATTAAAAGGGACACCTACGAAGTCATCTTGGAAACAGATGGGGTATATTAATGACCTTACAGCGTTAAAACAGTCTTCAAACGTTTATATGTTTAAAACAGCGATGAATATCGCTGGGGTTCCATATGTACGAGGCGGTACGTTAGATATTCCGAAAAGTGCGTTCGATACTATGCGTTACTATTTTGGTCAGTTTGGACTTGGTGTGAAAACAGGAATTGATTTGCCAAATGAAACTGCTGGTCAAATAGGTAAAGGAAATCAACCAGGTTTCTTATTAGATTTATCAATCGGGCAGTATGATACGTATACACCGCTTCAATTAGCGCAATATATTTCGACGATTGCAAATGGTGGATATCGTATGCAACCACAAGTTGTAAAGGAAATTCGTCAGCCATCGGCGAAGCCAGAGGAAGTTGGAAAAGTGGTTCAATCCATGGAACCGAAAGTATTAAATCGTATTGATATGCCTGAATCACAAATTAAACGTGTTCAAGAAGGATTTAGACAAGTGTTTAACGATACAGGTGGTACAGCTACAAAATACTTTGCAGGTGCACCATATAAAGCCGCTGGGAAAACAGGTACAGCTCAAACTGTGTATGGCGGAGATAAAGAGATTGGTAGAAATGCAAAGGGTGAGCGTATTGAAACGTATAACTTAACATTAGTAGGTTATGCGCCACTTGAAGATCCAGAAGTAGCATTTTCTGTTGTTGTGCCATGGGTACATGATGATAAAACAGGGATTAATGGATATATCAGTCGTGAAATAATGGACGCTTACTTTGATTTGAAAAAACAAGCATTAACTGGTGAAGCTCCGCAAGATGAAAAAGCGAAAAAAAATAAAAATCAAGATGATGAATAAAAAAGTTGTAAAAAAAGCACACTATCTGAAAAGATAGTGTGCTTTTTTTTATGCCTTACGCATATGGTTTAGTAAATGTGGACAAGCATAAAATATTGAAAAAACATGTAGTTTCAAAAACGATGAACACAACAAGATTAGTGCATACGCTCTAAGTTTGTTGTGTGTGATAGGCGATAGCAGTTTTATCCCGCGTTTGAGGGCGGTAAAACTCCCACCTCAAAATTCAGCTGGAGCAAAGAAGTTAGGTGGGAGCCCTGCTGCCCGTAAACGCCCGATTGGTGAAGGCTAATAATCAGTGGGGATGAACAAAACCCCCACTGATTAAAGTTTCGCTTTATGGATGATTAGAAAATTTCCTGCATCTAAAGTACAAAAGTGAAAATAAAGTATGTGTATACAGTTGTTTTTGTGGGACTTTACAAAACTTTTACAAATAATTAAAACCGAATTAATAGTTTAGCAGTATTCTTATATCTGTAATCCTGTTATTTCCGGTTACTTCTAGGAGGAAGAACACGTGAAATGGATGAGCGCATCGATTAAAGTTTTGACATTATCGACATGTTTCCTTTGTTTTAATATGTCTACTGCATTCGCTACAAATGAAATGGGAGAAGTGAGAGTTGATGGATCCTCAACGGTTTTCCCCATTATAGAGGCAGTAGCAGAGGAATATACAAAGGCCCATCCAAACGTGAAAATTTCTATTAGTATTTCTGGGACAGGGGGAGGATTTAATCGTTTCAGTAAAGGAGAAGTAGATATAAACAATGCTTCGAGATTGATGAAACCGGTAGAAGAAAATGCAATGCAGAAAAAATCCATTCAATTTACACCATTTGAGGTTGCTTATGACGGTCTAACGATTGTTGTGAATCGTCAAAATACGTGGGTAAACAATATGACGATAGACGAGTTACGTCTATTATGGAGTGAAAATGGAAGATTGAAACGATGGTCACAAATTCATTCATCATGGCCTCGTGAACAAGTTAAATTTTATGCGCCAGGCGTAGACTCTGGTACTTATGATTATTTCCAAAATGTTGTCTTACAAAATAATCGCCTTGTAAAAACGGTTTCCTTGTCTGAAGACGATCAAGTTATTATGCAAGGGGTAATGAATGATAAAAATGCCATTGCTTTTGTAGGATATGCTTATTATATGGCCAATCGAGATAAGGTAAAAGCAATACAGGTGGATGGTGTATTTCCAACGAAAGAGACCATTCAGTCGGGTACGTATAAGCCATTATCTAGGCCGCTATTTACGTATGTGAATCATGCATCTATCAGAAATAAAATTAATGTAGCAAATTATGTTGAGTTTATGATTAAGCATGTTGGAAGCCTTGCTGAAGAGGTCGGATATGTAAAATTACCAAAAGAAAAATATAATGAACAGCTGCGAATGTTAACAGAAATAAAAAGGTAATGTCAGGGTGGAAAGGGGTTTTCATCTTTGGCTCATAATGACAAAAGTCAAATTACATTTTCTGTACAACATTTGATTGAGAGAAATACAAATAGAAGAAAAAAAACGCAGCGAATCAATCGAATTGTTCCGTTAATACTAAAAGCCATTGCTAGCGTGTCCATTGTAACGACACTTGGAATTATTATTACGTTGGCAAATGAAACAATCATGTTTTTTCAAAAGATATCATTGTATTCTTTTTTGACAGAAAAGGAATGGTTACCTTTTTTTGAAGATCCAAAATTCGGTATATTACCACTTATATGTGGAACAATCCTTGTAACAGCAATTGCCATGTTCGTAGCAATTCCTATTGGTTTAGGTTGTGCCGTGTTTTTAAGCGAATACGCTTCGAATGGCGCTCGGAAAATATTAAAACCGTTGTTAGAGCTACTAGCAGGCATCCCGACAATTGTATATGGTTTTTTCGCGTTAACAGTTGTCACACCACTTTTACAACGGGTTATACCAGATTTGCAGTTTTTTAATGCTATTAGTCCAGGTATTGTTATAGGGTTTATGATGATACCGACGATTGCGTCTCTCGCTGAAGATGCGATGAGAGCTGTAGCGAAAGGAATTAAAGAAGCCTCATTAGCGCTAGGAGCAACTCGTTTTGAGATGGTAAAACAAGTGGTGTTTCCATCGGCTTTTACGGGCATAATGGCAGCGATTATATTAGCAGCTTCCAGGGCAATTGGTGAAACGATGATTGTTGTTATTGCAGCTGGATCAACACCTAATGTATCGATAGATCCGACTCATTCTATTCAAACATTAACAGCCTATATTGTACAAGTGAGTTTAGGTGATGCTCCGCACGGAACGATTACTTATTACAGCATGTATGCTGTAGGTGCAACGTTATTTATGTTTACTTTTATTATGAATATCATTTCGCAATATATTATGCGCCGTTTTAGGAGGTTGACATAATATGCGAATGTTAAACCATAAGAACATACAAGAAAATATGGCATCGCGTTTTTTAAAAGATCGGATTTACAAGTGTTTGTTTTATATAGCAATTTTGTTTTCAGTAGTAATACTTTTTATATTGCTTTTTCAAATTTTTGAAAAAGGTATAAGTTATCTTTCAATAGATTTCTTTACAAACTTCGCCTCACGTAATCCAAGAGAAGCTGGGATTGTCGCTGCTTTGTCAGGAACAATACTATTTATGAGCATTGTTATACCAGTCTCTTTTATATTTGGAGTCGGAACAGCTCTTTATTTAGAGCATTATGCGAAGGAGTCCGTTTTTAAAAAGTTAATTGAATTAAATAATCAAACATTAGCAGGGGTACCTTCCGTTGTGTTTGGTTTACTCGGGTTAACTATTTTCGTATACGCTCTCCATTTGGGAGAGAGCATAATGGCAGCGGCACTGACGATGAGTTTACTCGTCTTACCAACTGTTGTTGTAGCTAGTCAAGAAGCGATTAGAACTGTGCCGAGCTCATTACTAGAGGCTTCTTACGGATTAGGTGCTACGAAATGGCAAACGATGTATCAAATTGTATTGCCAGTCGCTTTGCCAGGGATTGTAACGGGATGTACGTTAGCGGTATCGAGAGCAATTGGTGAGGCAGCACCATTATTAGTTATTGGGGCCCTTGCCTTTGCAAATTATGTTCCGTTCAGTATGCTTGATAGATTTACGGTTTTACCAATTCAAATTTTTAATTGGATGAGTAGACCACAAGAAGAATTTCAGTATGTAGCAGCAGCTGGGATGATTGTTTTGCTAGGATTGTTGCTCTTTATAAATATATTTGTCTTATGGTTACGAAATCGAAAATAAGTTGGAAGTGGATGAAAGGGGAATTCAAATGGTAGCAACAGTAGTAAATGTACAGGTGAAAAATGAGAAAAAAATTGAGACAGCACCAAAAAAAATAGTATTTGATACGAAAAATTTAAATTTATGGTACGGAGAAGACCATGCTTTAAAAGATATCAACTTAAGTATTCATGAGAATGAAGTAACAGCGATTATCGGTCCGAGTGGTTGTGGGAAATCAACATACTTAAAAACGCTAAATCGTATGGTAGAGTTAGTGCCTATCGTTCGAACTACGGGCGTTATCGAATATAGAGAACGAAACATATTTGATAAATCATATCCGGTTGAAGAATTACGTACGCATGTGGGTATGGTGTTCCAAAAGCCAAATCCATTCCCAAAATCTATTTATGAAAATGTAGCATATGGTCCGAAAATCCATGGTGTTCGTGACAAAAAAACACTTGATGAAATTGTTGAAAATAGCTTGCGCGGCGCAGCTATTTGGGATGAGTTAAAAGATCGTTTGCATGATAATGCATACGGTTTATCTGGTGGTCAGCAACAACGTCTATGCATTGCACGCTGCTTAGCGATTGAGCCAGACGTAATTTTAATGGATGAGCCAACATCGGCGCTAGATCCAATTTCAACATCAAAAGTAGAAGAATTAATTCAAGAGTTAAAGAAAGATTTTAGTATTGTTATCGTAACGCACAACATGCAACAAGCAGCACGAATTTCAGATAAAACTGCTTTCTTCTTAAGTGGAGAAGTTGTGGAATATACAGATACGAACAAATTATTTACAACACCTGCAGATAAGCGTACAGAAGACTACATTACAGGACGATTTGGTTGATATCGCTAGCAAGGCTAAGAGTAAATGCCCTCTTAACAGAGGGCATTTCTCATTTTCACCTCATTTTAAATAGGGGAGTAATATTTCTCTTTTCTTAAGGCTTAATAAACATACAAGAGGCTGGGTAGGGGATTTATCCCGCTATTTGCGGGGGGAGTAAAACTCCCACCTCAAAATTCGGATGGAGCAAAGAAGTTAGGTGGGAGTCGGGCTGCCCGTAAACGCTCGATTGGTGAAGGCTAATAATCAGTGGGAGATGAACAAAACCCCCACTGATTAAAGTTTCACTTTATATAAAATGGCACATAATATTGAGGGGGAAGAAATGATGGTAAGAGAACAGTTTCAATGTGATTTAAAAACGTTACAGCAAAAGGTGATCGAGCTTGGTGAGCTAGCAAGTGGAGCTTTATTGATTGCTATGGAAGGTCTTCACAACAGGGATGTAGAGAAAGCGTTAGAAGTCATTGATGGGGATTATCGCATGGATAATTTAGAAGAGGAAATAAATGACCTTGCGCTTATGCTTATTACAAAGCAGCAGCCTGTAGCAAGTGATTTAAGAAGAATTTTCATTTCAATTAAAACAGCGACAGATTTAGAACGTATTGCAGACCATGCTGTTAATATTGCGAAATCAACAATTCGTCTTGGTGAAAAAGAAGTGGTTGTTAGCTTACATAATCTTGAGGAAATGTTTGAGATTGCTCATAAGATGTTAAATTTAGCATTAGAAGCATATGAGCAAGAAAATTTAACTTTTGCTAAACAAATTGCTGAAATGGATGATTCAGTTGATGAAATTTATGGGAAGGCGATTCGTGAATTTATTTCCTCTATCCCTGGACAACCAGAAGCGATTACACAAATTACACAACTATCCTTTGTTGCAAGATATATTGAGCGTGTAGCAGACCATGTTACAAATATTGCCGAGAATGTATTTTATGTAGTAAAAGGAAAGCATTATTTATTGAATGAGTAGGGGGGAAAGTAGGTGATGAGAAATCACCTGCTTTTTTTAGTCAAAACATGACAAAAAAAGCTCGTTGTTTCCTTTAGTCTATGATGATAAGATGTATCATAATTGATGGGAAAATAAGTACATATGTGTTAGTTACGTCTTATTAAGTATTTTACCAAGTTAATGGAAAGCGCTTTCTTTTTGATGGGAGTTAAAAGGTACATTTATTTATAAAGTGAGGCTTTAATTAGTGGGGCTGTCTCTCGCTGATTGTTAGATCACACCAAAACGGACTTTTACTGCAGTTAATGTGGGGTAAATGATATACGGAGTTCTTGAACATTATATAAGTGGAGGCTGAAGTATATGAAGGGGGTTATTTTAGCTGGAGGAAAAGGGAGACGCCTTAGACCATTAACATGTAATACTCCAAAACCGATGTTACCATTGTTAGAAAAACCAGTTCTTGAATATAATATTGAATTATTACGTCAGCATGGTATTCGTGAAATTGCAATTACAGTTCAATATATGAGTACTGCCATTAAGCAATACTTTGGTGATGGTAGTAAGTGGGGAGTTAACTTGTATTATTTTGAAGATTCTCCTCCGCTTGGAACAGCAGGTAGTATTAAGCAAGCGGAAAGTTTTTTAGATGAAACATTTGTTGTTATTAGTGGGGATGCACTAACTGACTTTCAATTATCAGAAGGAATTGCATTTCATGAACAGAAGAAGAGAATGGTAACGATGTTTGTGAAAGAAGTAGAAAACCCACTCTCATTTGGCTTAGTTGTAATGAATAAAGAACAAGAAATTATACGATATATAGAAAAGCCGAGCTGGAATGAGGTAGTTTCTAATATTGTGAATACAGGTATTTATATAATGGAGCCAGAAATCTTTTCTTATATACCATCCATGGAATTTTCGGATTTCAGTCATGATGTGTTTCCTTTATTGGCAAATAAAAATGCTTTATTTGCATATTTATCAGAAGACTATTGGCTAGATATTGGTACATTTGATCAATATCGGCAAGCTCAATTCGATTTATTGACGAAAAAATTGAAGGTGCCTATTCCATATACAGAAGTATTACCGATGGTGTGGATGGGAGAAGGTGTAACGATAGGAAAAGGGACGAAAATTCATGGCCCTTCTTTTATTGGAGAAGGAGCAATGATTGGTGCAGGGGCTGTAATTGAACCGTACTCTATTATCGGGAAAAATAGTATCGTTTCAAGTTATTCTCATCTTCAAAAAAGCATCATTTTTGCAAACTCTCATATAGGAAAAAATTGTGAGTTGTTAGAAACAACAATAGGAGATCATACAATGGTCGAAGATGATGTTACACTTTTTCAAAAAAGTATTGTAGCGGATCATTGTCATATAGGGAAAAGTACAGTAATTAAGCAAAAAGGAAAAATATGGCCATATAAGGAGATAGATAGTCATTCGATAGTAGGTTCTGCCGGTGTTAAAGAGAGTGAAAAGAGTGCAGGATGGTTACAAAAAAGCCGGATTGTAGGAAGGGGTAATGTTGAAATTACTCCTCAATTTATTGTGAAAGTTGCAATGGCTTATGGATCTCTTTTTGCCAAAGGAGAGAGTATATTGATTGGAAGTCAGGAAAATATAGAAACAACTTCCTTTAAAAATTTATTCCTCCATGCCATTCATGGCAGCGGGATTCATACGATGGAATGTAAAGAAATGAATGAGTCGCTTTTTCAGTATGCCATTCATAATTTGCAATGTGCAGGTGGAGTTTTCGTTCAAGTGGAAAGCGAAAGAGGAATTGTTATACAACTGTATGGCAAGGAGGGCTCGTTTTTAACGTATAAGCAGCAAAAAGCGATAGAACAAGTATATATGTCTGAGTCGTTTTATTACGCTTCTGAGAAAGAAATGGGGCGAAATAAGCTAGTTCACGTTTCTGTAAATAATTATGTAGAAGCTGTGTTAGAGCGTATTGATATTGAAACGATACAAAAACAGAAGTTTCATCTTCTTATTAATAAGAGAAATGATATGTTACAACATTTACTTATGATCTTTCTACAAAGGCTTGGATGCACAGTTACATGGATTTACGCGAGTGAACAAAAAGATCATGTGAAAGCTCTGATGAAATCGAGTAAAGCAAATATGGCGCTTATGTTTTCTGAACACGGAAATCGCTTCGAATTATATGACACTCACAGTAATATTTACCAAGGGACTGATTTTGAAGAAGTAGATATTCCAGATTTATTACTCGAATCAGCAGATAATGTTTACCCAATGTCTTTGAAATTAGGGGAATGTTATCTCCTCTTTTATATGCATAACGAAAAAAACTCTTTTCAATTAAGATGGAAACGAGATATTTTATATCGAATTGGAAAATTATTCGAATTAATAGCGTTGCAAGGAAAAACATTACTTAGCATAGCAGAGCAATCACCGCCACTGTATCTACTTTATGATGAAGTTGTATGTTCATGGAAGGAAAAAGGGAAAGTAATGAGGAAATTATTGGCCGATATGGAAAGAAAAGAAGAAGGTATATTTGAAGGGATACAGTTCAAATATACCGAAAAAGAGTGGTCTTATATCGTTTCTGATACAAAACAACCAAAAATTTTGGTGTATTCACATGCTAGAAACCCAGTAATAGCAAGGGAAAACATGAAAAATCTTATAGAAAAAATTAGACAATATCAAAAGGTGTAGAATTTTTATTTTAAAAGTGGTATTATAGTATAGTCTGATTTAAGTTATTAGTGACTGGAGGGAAATAAGAATGCGTGTGAATATTACTCTAGCATGTACAGAATGCGGAGATCGTAACTATATCTCAAAGAAAAATAAACGTAACAACGCTGAGCGTATCGAGCTTAAAAAGTATTGCAAGCGTGACAAGAAGTCTACGTTACACCGTGAAACAAAGTAAGCAGTAGGAATATTTTCCTACTGTTTCTTTTTTTTATGCGATTCCTACGTAAAAGTGATACACTATCTTCGTAGAGTAAAGTGTCACTGCAAGGGGGAAAAGTGTGTGAAAGAAGAGAAAATACGTTTACGCAAACAAATAATAGAACACATGAATTCTTTATCTGAAGAACAGTATACAACTTTATCGGAACAAATTGCAGTTTCGGTGTATGGACAAAAAGAGTGGGTTGAAGCTAAAACAATTGGAATCACTCTCTCAATGGAGCATGAAGTGAATACATATCCTATTATCGAAAAAGCTTGGGAAGAAGGAAAGAAAATTGTTGTTCCGAAGTGTAATAAAGGGACAAGAACGATGTCTTTTCGACAAATTAGTAATTTAAATCAATTAGAAACAGTATATATGAATTTACGTGAACCGATTCCAGCACTTACGGAAGAAGTGAATGCGTGTGAAATTGATCTTCTTATCGTGCCAGGAGTAGCTTATACACGCCGAGGAGAACGGATTGGATATGGCGGTGGCTACTATGATCGTTATCTCGTGCACTATAAAGGGAAAACGCTATCATTAGCTTATGATTTTCAAATTGTAAAACATATTCCGGTAGAGCCATTTGATAAAAATGTAGAAAAAATTATTACAGAAAAAGGAACAATGGTTATAAATGGGCTTGTATAGACAAATAAAAATTGACGAGACTTTTTCTTCTTGATTATAATAAAATATGTGAACGTTTTCTTATTATAATTTTTTTATAGTAAGTGAGCATAAAGGGTGATGAAATGATATCCATTTATGATATTCAGCAATTGCTAAAGAAATTTGGCACGATTATTTATACGGGTGATCGAATCGCTGATTTACAATTAATGCAAGATGAATTGCGTGAATTAAATCAATCACAGCTAATCGATCCACAAGACTATCAAACAGCTTTATTTTTGTTGAAGCAAGAAATTCAAAAAGAGATAAATAAGAAATAGATAAAGGTAGGTACGTAACATGGAAGAGAAATGGTTAGTTGGTGTTGACCTTGGTGGTACAACGATTAAATTAGCATTTATTAATGTGTACGGTGAAATTTTACATAAGTGGGAAATCCCTACGAATACAAATGAACAAGGAAAACATATTACACTTGATGTAGCGAAAGCTATTGATAAAAAGTTAGAAGAATTAGGTGAATTAAAAAGTAAGCTAATTGGTATTGGTATGGGAGCTCCTGGTCCTGTACATGTGGCATCTGGAATGATTTATGAAGCGGTTAATTTAGGATGGAAAAACTATCCGTTAAAAGATTTACTAGAAGTAGAAACGGGATTACCTGTTGTTATTGATAATGATGCAAACTTAGCGGCGCTTGGTGAAATGTGGAAAGGTGCTGGTGAAGGAGCAAAAGATTTAATTTGTATGACACTTGGCACCGGTGTTGGTGGTGGTGTTATCGCCAATGGTGAGATTGTACATGGTATAAGCGGTGCTGCTGGTGAGATTGGACATATTACAGTTGTTACAGAGAACGCTTTTCCATGTAATTGCGGGAAGTTGGGTTGTTTAGAAACGGTAGCCTCTGCAACAGGTATTGTACGTGTTGCTATGCAACAAATACAAGAGACAGATAAAGAAAGTGTTTTACGTTCTATGTTAGCAGAAGAAGGGCTTATTACATCAAAAGATGTGTTTGAAGCGCTTGGACAAGGTGACGAACTAGCAGGTGAAGTAGTGGAAAAAGTAGCTTCTTATTTAGGATTAGCTGTAGCGAATCTTGCTAGTACGTTGAACCCAGAGAAAATCGTAATTGGTGGTGGCGTATCTAAAGCTGGAGACGCACTATTAGAGCCAATTCAACGTTATTTCGAGCAATATGCTTTCTCTCGTGCTGTAAAGAGCACAAAGTTAGCAATTGCAATACTTGGTAATGATGCAGGTGTAATTGGAGGAGCGTGGCTTGTAAAAAAGCACAAATACGAGGCGAAGATGATATAAGTTGTGAATAATGAAAAGAGGAAGGGGCCCCCCTTCCTCTTTTTATGCAAGATCTTGTTGGAGAATAAAAATGTAAATGGATTAAGCTGTTGGTGGGTACCCATTATATAGAACAGTCATGATTGTAAACCATCCGAAAACAAGTACGGTTGCAATAGCGAAGCCGCCCGCGAATAAGTTTTTTTCGCGAAGTGTTCTAAGCGTAGCAAATACAGCTAACAGAGTGACTAGCGTAAAAATAATAACAAGGCCCATACAATATCCTCCTCTGTCTACTCATTCCTTAGAATGAGTTTTTAGAATATTTACTCTTTTATATTGTACATGTTTTAAAAATGATTGTCGAGATAACACGCCTTCTTTTCCTAAGAGAAAGAAATGTTGTATCATTAAAAGTAAATTAAATAACTGGAGGAGATTTTCATATGAAATGGATACAAATGCCTTTAGGCCCATTACAAACAAATGCTTATATTTTAACGAATGATCAAAATGAGTGTATTATTTTTGATCCTGGTCATGAAGGAGAGAAACTTGTTACATATTTACAGGAAGCGCAGTTAAAGCCACTTGCGGTTTTATTAACACATGCTCACTTTGATCATATTGGTGCTGTTGATGCGGTGAGAGACGCTTTTCATATTCCTGTATACGTACATAAAGAAGAAGCGGATTGGTTAGGCGATGCAACTGTGAATGGCTCGCAAATTTTTATGATGAACCGCAGTATTACAGCAAAACCAGCAGACCATATTATTGACGAAGAGGGTACATTAACGATCGGTTCTTTTAGTTTTGAAATTTTTGAGACACCAGGACATTCTCCAGGAAGTATTTCTTATTACAGTAAAGAAGCGAATGCTGTATTTTCTGGAGATGTATTGTTCCAAATGAGTATTGGAAGAACGGATTTACCTGGTGGAAGTTTTGCTGAATTAATTGGAAGTATTGAAGAGAAATTATTTGTATTACCAGATGAAACAGCGGTGCTATGTGGACACGGTCCAGAAACAAGCATTGGTTTTGAAAAAGAAAATAATCCATTTTTACAATAAGGAGTCATTATGGGGATGGAGCTCAATTTAAGAGAATGGATGGGAAAAGAAAAGGATCATTCGATTTCATATAGTACGTATATGAACCTCGTATTATATGCAGAGGAACATGGGTATTATATGAGAGAACGTGAAAAAATTGGAAGGCAGGGAGATTTTTTTACGAGTAGCAATGTATCTTCTGTATTTGCGAAGACTTTTGCTAAGTTTTTTATTCGTCTTGTTGAAAAGGGAGAAGTTTCTCCAAATATTTGTGAGATTGGTGGGGGAACAGGAAAGTTTGCCTATGATGTTTTACAAGAATGGAAACAATTATCTCCGGAAACCTTTATCAATTTAAACTATTCAATTATTGAAGTGAGCCCTTTTCATAGAAGGCTACAACAGGAGAGGCTTTGCTTATTTGATAATGTGTCGTATTATACATCTTATATTGAAATGGGAGAGTCTTTCGAAGGAATTATTTTTTCGAATGAATTATTTGATGCGTTTCCTGTTGAGATAGTTGAGAAAAGAAATGGAATTTTGTATGAAGCACGTATCACGTATACAGATGAGGGAAACCTTACAGAAGTATTTAGACCGATAGAGAAAAGAGTCGGTCGTTACTTATTGAAATATAACATTCATATTGCTGAGGGACAGCGCTTTGAAGTGCCTATTGCAATGGAAGAGTATATAGAAGAGATTGCGAAATGGTTTCAGAAAGGTATATGTATTACAGTTGATTATGGATATACAAAAGAAGAATGGATGCATCCTGCACATCGTGAAGGAAGTTTAAGAGGATATTATAAGCACAAGCTAATTCGTAATCCTCTTGCATATCCAGGAGAAATGGACCTTACTACGCATGTTCATTGGGATGAGTTGAAGATGAATTTTGAGCTGCAAGGAATTAATACGATATGGCATAGGAAGCAATCAGAGTTTTTGTTAGCAGCAGGAATATTAGATCAGCTTGCTAGCCATCAAGATACCAACCCTTTTTCTGAAACTCAAAAACTAAATAGAGCTATTCGCTCTATGATTTTGAACGGAGGATTAGGTAATGCTTTCGATGTTGTTATACACACAAAAGATATGAAGAATTTACTTTTGAATCAATATTTAACGATATGAAAAAAAACAAGACACAGTATTTTCTGTGTCTTGTTTTTTAATACGACTTTTAATTATGTAGCATTATATATTTTCTCTCATGATATATATTTATATTAAAGATATGAGATGAAAAATATAGAATACACTCTTTTTCTCTGTCTATAGGTCCCTAACCTAATAATACGCGAACGAGTTGAATAATTGTTTCGTTTTCTACTTTGTAGTAAATTTCCAATCCTTTTCTTTCACTAGAAACGATTTTAGCACTTTTTAACTTTGCTAAATGCTGTGAAATTGTAGATTGTGGCATGTTTAAGCCTGTGTACATTGTAGAAACGTTGCTTGGGCCACGTTCAATTAATCCCTTTACAATACATAAGCGAACAGGATGAGCAAGCACTTTCAATAATTCTGCATTGCTTTCATATAGTTCTATTTCTTTTTGAAAGGTTTCTAACATGTTCTTTTCCACCTCCGTGTGAGCTGTTATACCATACTATACATACCAAAAAATCAAAGAAAAGAAAACAGTTGTTGCAGAAAAAAAGTCCTAAAGTAAAGAAATTGTAAGAAAAGAGACCCTGATGTAAATAAAATAGATAAATTTGCACAGTTTTGTAAAATGACATTTTTGAGTGAAAATTTTGATGCGTTTCAAAAATTGAAAGATATAGATATATTCGTAACACAATTTTATCATGATTTTCTTATTCTTTCAAATGAATATACAAAATTTTTAAAATAATATGACAAAGGAATTGTAATGTTATATATAGAATATATAACAGGTTAAAAGAAAAGAAGCTGATTATGATCAGCTTCATTATGATGATAATGAAATGTTTGGATGTAACTGATAAATCTTAGAATAATCAAGTCATTAGTCATTTATTCTAGAGTTCATCTTTTTAAACAACTATTTTATTTCTTGAAGAGTTTTATTATTCGTACACAGCTTCGTTTCTTCCCTTTATGCATTTACAGGTTCTTCTACATAAGAAAGGGCATTTTCAAAATCGGATATTAAATCGTCAACATTTTCAAGGCCAACGGATAACCGAAGTAATGAATTAGAAATACCTCTTTCATCACGAGCTTCTTGCGACAATGCTGCATGTGACATTTTAGCTGGGTAGGAAAGAATCGATTCGACAGCTCCTAAACTAACTGCGAAGACAGGTAATTTTACTTTTGATAAAAATTGGCGGAGTGCTTCTTCTGATTGTAAAGTGAAAGATAGGACAGCTCCGGCTGATGTAGCTTGAGATTGTTGAATGTCAAATCCAAGATGTGTTTGTAAGCCAGGATAATAGACATTTTGAACTTTAGTGTGCTCTTGTAAATAGTGTGCAATTTTATTGGCGTTTGCAGCTGAATGCTCAAGACGTACATGCAATGTTTTTAGGCCGCGAAGTACGAGAGAACAATCTTGAGGACCTAAAATAGCGCCGAATGCATTTTGTAAAAATCCAAGTTTTTGAGCGAGTTCGGCATCTTTTACAACTGCTAATCCGGCAGTAACATCACTATGACCGGCAATGAATTTTGTGGCACTATGAAGAACGACATCGGCGCCAAGGTCAAGTGGCTTCTGGAATAGTGGTGTCAAAAATGTATTATCAACAAATGTAAGAGCACCAATAGATTTTGCGAGTTTAGAAACCTCGCGAATATTTGTTACTTTTAAAAGTGGGTTAGATGGTGTTTCTACATAAAAGAGCTTCGTATTCGGTTTGATATTTTGTTTTATTGCTTCTAAATTGGTCATATCAACAAATGTATGTGAAACACCGTAACGAGAGAGAACTTCAGTTATAATTCGGTAAGTGCCTCCGTATACGTCTTCTGAAATGAGTACGTGATCGCCTTGTGAAAGAAGGAGAAAAGCAGTAGAAATCGCTGCAATGCCTGATGCAAAGGCAAATCCTTTTGTCCCGCCTTCTAATAAAGCAATGATATCTTCAAGAGCTTCACGTGTTGGATTTCCAGATCTACTATAGTCATACTTTCCGAAAGCATCTACATCAAACTGATGGAATGTTGATGTGTTATAGATGGGAACGTTAACAGCTCCTGTGTGTGAGTCATGCTTGTATTGATTATGCAGTAAAAGCGTATCTATGGAATAACTCATATTCTTACACCTTCTTTTACAAGTTTAATTGCTTGCTTTAAGTCTTGAATTAAGTCGTTGCTATTTTCGATGCCGACTGAAAAACGGAGAAGACGATTACACACACCACGTGCTGTTCGAACATCTTCTGGAATGTCGGCATGAGTTTGCGTTGCTGGATAAGTCATTAAACTTTCGACGCCGCCAAGACTTTCAGCAAATGTAATTAAGGATAAAGATTGTAAGAAAGGATTAATCCAAGTTTCATCTTGAAGGCGAAATGAAATCATACCACCTCTTCCTGGATAAAATACATCTGTCACACCATCTTCATCATTTAAATAAGCAACAATTGCATGAGCGTTTTCTTCATGCTGTTTCATGCGAAGTGCTAAAGTCTTCATGCCTCGAATTAATAGCCATGAATCAAACGGGCTTAAGACAGCACCAGAGGCATTATGATAATGAGCAAGCTCCTCGCAAAGAGATTTCCCTTTCGCAACGACAAGTCCGCTTAGTACATCGTTATGACCGCCTAAATATTTAGTTGCGCTATGAAGGACGATGTTTGCACCTTCTGTTAATGGTTGCTGTATATAAGGTGTATAGAACGTGTTATCTACAATAAGAAGTAGTCCGTGCCTTTTCGCTACACTTGCTACACTTACGATATCAGTTACTTGCATTAATGGATTAGTCGGTGTTTCTATGAAAATAGCCTTCGTTTGAGATGTGATTGCTTGCTCAATTTGTTTAATAGATTGTGTATCTACGTATCTACATCGAATATTCCACTTGTCTTCATGTTCGGAAAATAGACGATATGTTCCCCCGTATAAGTCTTCAGATACGATAAGCTCATCTCCGGAACGGAATAGTGAAAGGACAAGGAGAACAGCCGCCATTCCTGAACTACAGGCATACCCTTGCTCACCGCTTTCTAAGTCTGCAATTGCCTGTTCTAAAAGACCGCGAGTCGGATTTCCAGTTCTTGAATAGTCAAAGCCAGTAGATTTACCAATTCCTTCGTGACGATAAGCAGTTGAGAAATAAACAGGTGGATTAACAGTTCCTGTTGTAGTTTCGCTACGGTTCCCGATTTGTGCTAGTTTTGTTTCGATTGTTGACATGTGAAAATTCCCCCTTTTTAAAGTGAACGAATAAGTGAAAATAAAAAAAGCCTTCTAAGAAGAAGGCTTTCGGATTGAATAGAGTCTTCTTCTCATCTGTCAAATCTTTCACAATTTGCTGGAATTAGCACCTTATTAACGAATGGATGTTAATGGTTGCTGAGGCGTCAAAGGGCCAGTCCCTCTACCTCTCTAGATAAGAATGTTCGTATGAAATTTTATTATGTTTTTAACTTTACAACAAAAGATAATTGAATTGCAACTTTATTTTAAATAATTTTTATTTTTCCGCAAGTGTCATTGACTTTTATTTTAGTGCATGCTAAATTTATAAAAAATTAACAAACATTGTTAAAAGGGGAACGTATTTCCTTTTAACTACATAAATAAAATAATAAAGACAAACTCTTATTGAGAGCGGTGGAGGGAAAGGCCCTGTGAAACCCGGCAACCTTCAAACTAAATGTTTGAAACGGTGCTAAAACCTGCAAAACGTGTGTTTTGCATAATAAGAGGAGGAACAATTATGTCCCCCTCTTCAAAGTGAAGAGGGGGTTTTTATATTGATAGAAATGAGGGAGATTCGTGAAATTACTAGATTTATTATCAAAAGGAATTGTAATAGGTGATGGTGCGGTTGGAACGTTATTACATTCGCATGGTTTACAAAGTAGTTTTGAAGAATTGAATTTGTCTGATCCGGACTTAATTATATCGATCCATAAACAATATGTAGCTGCTGGAGCGGATGTTATTCAAACGAATACGTATGGTGCGAATGAAGCGAAACTCCGCATGTATGGTCTAGAAAATCAAGTTGTCCAAATTAATAAAGCGGCAGTGAATATTGCGAAAGCATCAGTAACAGATCGGAATGCAATTTTAGGGACAATTGGAGGTATGAAACATATTGGTGCTGTTACAACGACTGATATAGAGCGAGAATTTATGTTACTTGAGCAGGCAGGTGCTTTACTAGAAGAACAGGTTGATGGATTACTATTAGAAACTTTTTATGATGAATTTGAATTATTGCATGCCGTTAAAGTATTGCGTAAACAAACGAGTATTCCGATTGTTGCTCAGTTAGCGTTACATGAGGCAGGTACGACTCAAAATGGGAATGATGTCAATGAAATATTAAAACAGCTTTTGGATTACGGTGCCAATGTTGTTGGATTGAACTGTCAATTAGGGCCACTTCATATGACGGAAGCTTTCAAAATGATATCGATTCCTCAAAATGGCTATTTATCAGCATATCCGAATGCAGGTCTCCCGAATTATGTGGAAGGGCGTTACGTATATGAGGGAAGTCCAGCGTATTTTGAAGAGATGACACCAAACTTTATTGAACAAGGTATTCGTTTATTAGGTGGTTGTTGTGGTACTACCCCGGAACATATTGAGGGAATGAAACGTGCTATTGCAAATGTTGCACCTGTAATAGCAAAGGAGACGATTCAAAGGCCTAAAGTGGTCCATACACATGAGAAGCGTTCGAGAGCTCATGTTACTCTAGCAGAAAAGGCAAAGAAACAAACGACAGTTGTAGTAGAATTAGATCCACCGAAAACGTTAGACACGCAGCGTTTTTTTGAAGGGGCAAGAGCACTGAAAAGGGCTGGAGCGGATGCTATTACTCTAGCAGATAATTCATTAGCATCTCCTCGTGTTTCGAATATGGCTATGGGTGCATTATTAACGAAGCATGATATTCCAGTATTGACGCATTTAACGTGTAGAGACCATAACGTCATTGGACTACAGTCTCACTTACTTGGATTATCAGCATTAGGTATGGAGGAAGTGCTAGCTTTAACTGGTGATCCAGCGCGCGTTGGTGATTTCCCAGGTGCAACTTCTGTATATGATTTGTCATCGATAGAGCTCATTAAAATGATTAAAGAGATGAACGACGGACGCTCTATTTTAGGGAAATCAATTGGTCCGGCAACAAGATTTTCTGTCGGAGGTGCATTCAATCCTCATGTAAGGCATTTAAAAGCAGCGGTCAAGCGAATGGAACGGAAAATTGATGCTGGTGCTGAATATTTCTTAACGCAGCCGATATACGATGTTGCTTTAATAGAAGAAGTATATGAAGCGACAAAGCATTTGGAACAACCTATCTTTATTGGAATTATGCCGTTAGTAAGTAAGCGGAACGCAGATTTTCTTCATTTTGAAGTGCCGGGTATTACTCTCCCTGAAGAGATAAGAAAAAGAATGGATGGACATGAAACGAAAGAGGCAGCCATAGAGGAAGGGATTCATATTTCACAAGAGTTGATCGATGCGGCGATGAAATACTTTAACGGTATTTATCTTATTACACCGTTTTTAAAATATGAAATTACAGAACATCTCGTGAAATATGTGAGAGAAAAGCAAGAAGTGAAAGAAGGTATTAATTGATGAAACGAATAGAAGAGAGATTACAACATGAAATTTTAATATTAGATGGTGCAATGGGAACGATGATCCAGCAAGAAGACTTAACAGCGGAAGATTTTGGAGGAGAAGAATACGAAGGTTGTAATGAATATTTAGTAAAAACAAGACCGGATGTTATTTTAAATATTCATAAAGTCTACATTGAAGCTGGAGCAGATATTATTGAAACGAATACGTTTGGTGCAACAAATATTGTATTAAGTGATTATGCATTGTCTCATTTAGATGAAGAGTTAAACGAAAGGGCAGCGCTTTTGGCGAAGCAAGCGGTTAAAGAAAGTGGGAAAGCAGTGTATGTTGCGGGAGCGATGGGACCAACGACGAAAGCGATTAGTGTTACAGGTGGTGTGACTTTTGAAGAGTTAATTGAAGCCTATACAAGGCAAGCGAGAGGACTATTAAGAGGAGAAGTTGATGTATTACTCGTTGAAACGAGTCAAGATATGCGTAATGTGAAAGCTGCGTACATTGGAATTCAATCGGCGTTTGAAGAACTAAACAAAATAGTACCTATTATGATTTCTGGAACAATTGAACCGATGGGAACGACTTTAGCGGGTCAAACGATCGAAGCCTTTTATTTATCGGTAGAGCATATGAAGCCATTATCGGTTGGATTAAACTGTGCTACTGGTCCAGAATTTATGAGGGAACATATACGTTCCCTATCTGATTTATCGGAGTGTTATATTTCGTGTTATCCAAACGCTGGTCTTCCTGATGAAGATGGGCATTATCACGAATCTCCAGCGTCACTTGCTGAAAAAGTAAAACGTTTTGCTGAAGAAGGATGGATTAATATTATTGGTGGTTGTTGTGGCACAACACCAGAACATATACGTGTAATGAAATCGGCGCTTGCCTCGATTAATCCTCGTGAGCATCATGAAAGGGTTGGACATGGAATTAGTGGACTAGAAGCGTTGCAATACGATGATTCTATGAGGCCTTTATTTGTTGGAGAAAGGACGAATGTAATTGGATCGCGTAAGTTTAAAAGATTAGTAGCAGAAGGGAAATTTGAAGAGGCTGCTGAAGTGGCAAGAGCGCAAGTGAAGAAAAATGCTCATATTATTGATATTTGTATGGCAGACCCTGATCGTGATGAAATAGAAGATATGGAAAGATTCTTGGCAGAAGTTACGAAAGTGTTAAAAGTACCGATTATGATTGATTCAACAGATGAAAATGTTATGGCGAAAGCTCTTACTTATATTCAAGGAAAAGGTGTTATCAATTCTATTAATTTAGAGGATGGGGAAGAACGTTTTGAAAAAGTGACACCCCTTCTTCGGAAATACGGTGCTGCGATAGTTGTAGGGACAATTGATGAAGATGGTATGGCAGTTAGTGCAGAAAGAAAGATAGAGATTGCTAAAAGAAGCTATGAATTACTAACGAAAAAGTATGGTATACGCCCATCTGATATTATTTTTGATGCGCTTGTGTTTCCTGTAGGAACAGGTGATGAAGAATATATAGGTTCAGCGGCAGCGACTATAGAAGGAATTCGTCTTATTAAAGAAGCGTTACCAGAATGTTTAACGATTCTAGGTGTGAGTAATATATCTTTTGGTTTACCACCAGCTGGACGTGAAGTATTAAACTCTGTCTTTCTATATCATGCAACGAAAGCAGGATTAGATTATGCGATTGTTAATACGGAAAAATTAGAACGCTATGCGTTAATTCCAGAGGAAGAAAAACGTCTTGCGGATGCATTATTATTTGAAACGACGAAAGAGACGTTAGAAAAATTTACAAACTTTTATCGTGTTGCCAAAAAGAAAGATGTCGTTATACAAGAAACGCTAACACTTGACGAAAGACTGGCAAATTATATTGTAGAAGGTACGAAGCAAGGACTACAAGAAGATCTAAGTCTCGCGCTTACAGAAGGACGAAAACCTCTGGATATTATTAACGGGCCGCTTATGACAGGAATGGATGAGGTTGGGCGATTATTTAATGGTAATGAGCTTATCGTTGCTGAAGTATTGCAAAGTGCTGAAAGTATGAAAGCTGCCGTAAGTTATTTAGAGCCACATATGGAATCTAGTGAGAGTGCAAAAAAAGGAAAAGTATTATTAGCGACTGTTAAAGGAGACGTACATGATATTGGGAAAAACCTTGTTGAAATTATTTTATCAAATAACGGATATGAAATTATTAATTTAGGAATTAATGTTCGTTCGGATCGAATTGTTCAAGAAGTACAAGAAAAGAAACCTGATATTATTGGCCTTTCTGGTCTGTTAGTAAAATCCGCACAACAAATGGTAACGACTGCTGAAGATTTAAAAGCAGCGAATATTGATATTCCAATTGTTGTAGGTGGTGCAGCACTAACGAGGAAATTTACAGATAATCGTATTTCTCCATCTTATAAAGGGCTCGTATGTTATGCAAGTGATGCAATGACAGGTCTTGATATTATTAACAAATTACAAAAAGAAGAAGAACGTGAAAAGATGAAGAGAGATAAAAAGCAACGCCATCTTCATATTGTGAAACAAGAGGAGAAAAAGATAGAAATTCCCGCAGTTATTGAGCCGTTGCCAAAAGCAACTGTTATAGTGCCAGATTCGACGAAACGAGTTGTATTACGGGATATTCCTGCCCTTCATCTTGCACCGTTTTTAAATAGACAAATGTTAATTGGACACCATCTTGGGTTAAAAGGAAACGTAAAAAAACTCTTGCAAGAAGGGGATAAAAGAGCACATGAGCTAAATGATTTAATTGATGAATTATTACAAGAAGGACAATCTTGGTTACGCCCAAAAGCGGTGTATCAATTTTTCCCGGCGCAAAGTGATGGACAAAATATAATTATATACGATCCGGAAGATCACACACGTATTATAGAGCGATTTGAATTTCCGAGACAAGGGAAAGCACCATACCGTACTTTAGGAGATTATATACGCCCGATTGGAGATGAGATTGATTATGTCGCTTTCTTATCTGTTACCGTTGGAGAAGGGGTTCGAGATATTGCAGAGGAATGGAAGGCGAAGGGAGATTATTTACGCAGTCATGCGATTCAGTCGTTAGCACTTGAATTAGCAGAAGGACTTGCTGAAAAAACACATATGCTCATTCGTGATCGTTGGGGAATTCCAGATTCACCTGAACTGACGATGGAAGAGAGATTCCGTACGAAATATAGAGGAATACGCGTATCATTTGGTTATCCAGCATGCCCAGAACTTGCTGATCAAGAAAAATTATTTCGCTTAATTCATCCAGAAGAAATTGGTATTTCATTAACAGAAGGATTTATGATGGAGCCAGAAGCGTCTGTAACGGCTATGGTATTTTCTCACCCTGAGGCAAGGTATTTTAGTGTACTATAGTGTAGAAGGGGGAGACGTATGAAAAAAATAGTCTTTACAGGTGGCGGTTCGGCAGGGCATGTAACGCCTAATTTAGCAATTATTCCACATTTACAAAAGCAGAACTGGGATATCTCTTATATTGGTTCTCATCAAGGGATTGAGAAAACGATTATAGAAAAAGAAGGAATTCCGTATCATAGTATTGCAAGCGGGAAGCTACGTCGTTATTTTGATTTAAAAAATATAAAAGATCCTTTTCTCGTGATGAAGGGTGTTATGGATGCGTATGTAACAATTCGTAAACTAAAACCGGATGTTATTTTTTCAAAAGGTGGTTTCGTATCCGTACCAGTCGTAATTGGAGGATGGCTAAATAGGGTGCCAGTTTTATTACATGAATCTGATATGACACCTGGACTAGCAAATAAAATTGCGCTCCGTTTTGCCTCGAAAATATTTGTTACATTTGAAGAAGCAGCGAAACATTTACCGAAAGAAAAAGTAATATATACAGGATCGCCTGTACGTGAAGACGTACTAAGAGGAAATCTTGAAAAAGGTTTAAAGTTTCTAGGGTTTTCCCGGAAGAAATCAGTTATTACTGTTATGGGAGGAAGTTTAGGCGCAAAGAAAATTAATGAAACGGTTCGATCGGCACTTCCAGATCTTCTGAAAAATTATCAAATTGTGCATCTTTGCGGAAAAGGAAATCTTGATGAATCCTTACAAAATAAAGAAGGATATAGACAATTTGAATATGTACATGAAGAGTTACCGGATATATTAGCAGCAACAGATTTTGTTATTTCACGTGCGGGATCCAACGCGATTTTTGAATTTTTAACAATGCAAAAGCCGATGGTTTTAATTCCGTTATCGAAATTTGCAAGCCGTGGAGATCAAATTTTAAATGCTGAATCCTTTAAAAGACAAGGGTATGCATCGGTATTATATGAAGAGGATGTAACGGTGAACTCACTTATAAAGCATATAGAAGAGCTATCTCATAATAATGAGACGTATAAAACAGCATTAAAAAAATATAATGGAAAAGAAGCGATTAAAACTATCATTCAACATATTTCAGAGGCATGATTAAACAATCATGTCTTTTTTAGTAGGATGAAAGATTCCAAGAATTGATATTTTTATGTTACAATAAAGTGAAACTTTAATCAGTGGGGGGTTCATCCCCCACTGATTATTAGCCTTCACCAATCGGGCTTTTACGGGCAGTTAATCCCACATCTAACTTCTTTGCTTTTGCTGAATTTTGAGGTGGGGGTCTTACTGCCCTCAAATAGCGGGATAACAAATGGTTAATAGGGAAATTCCAATTGATTAAGCGTGAAAATACGAATGGATTAGGAGTGACTGTGTTGGAGCTAAGTCTCTATGAAAATACTGCACTTATTATATGCTTTGTGTTGTACGTTGGTAGTGTTATTGTTTATATTTCACGGAAATTTTCACAAGAACGAGAGCTTGAAAAATCAGAAATAACAGCTGAACTAGAAATGTTAGCTGATGAAAGTTATAAAAAACAAAAAATAAAAGAAGATCATGAGGCACCCCATCATTGAAACGCAAATAAGTTCTAAGGATGGGGATTTTTTTTGAAAAAATCCCATTAACGCTAAAAAAGGAGTTTCCCCATACATATTTAAGGAGTGAATATAAATGAAATTTTATATTGCTTCAGGATTTCAAAATAAACATCTTGTTCGTTTCGTATCAAGCCAGTTGAAAGAAGTGGGATGGCAGCATACATATGATTGGACGAAAAATGAAAGAGCAACCAATAGAGAACAATTGCAAAAGATTGGTGAAGAAGAACAAGAAGCGATACGAGAAGCTGATGTTTTCTTACTCATACTAGAGGGTGGGAATGGAAGTCATACAGAATTAGGGATGGCAATTGCTTTAGAAAAGAAAATTTATATATATCACAAGGGCAATGAGTTGCAAACGACATTCTACCATTTACGAGAAGTTGATATTTTCGAAGGAGAAATTGAGGGGCTTGTCTCATATATATTGAATAAAGTGGAATGTTAGACGTGGGAATGCAGCGAGAAATATTTCTTGCAAAAAAGAGTGAAGGTTACCATTAGGCTATTTTGGGCACAGTTATTATAAGTAAAGCATATAAAGGAGTTATAAATATGAAATTAGAAAATGGATGGGAAACAAGTTTTTTAGAGGTTGTACAAAACAGTGAATTTAAGAAAGATGCAATTCTTAGTCAATTGCTTTTTGCGGATAGTGAAGAAGTAGAAGAGCTTGTTGATGATTACGGTTATGAAGAGATTATTGAACGCGAACATGATGATGAGTTAGCAGGAATTTTAGGAGAAGAACTTTTCAGTGAGCTGGAGCGAAACGTATTCTTATCTCCACAGCCAGAAGAAAAACTTATTTCATTCGTAAATGGATTAGGTTTTCATGTGTTAGATTGGATTGTGCTTCTTGAAACAGAATTTGGCATTGATAGCGCAAACTTCACATCGGATGCAGTGAAAATGTTAGAAAAGCGCTTTAGACAGTTTCCCTATATAGAAGAGAAGACAATTTTTGATATGACGTTTGAAGAAGCGATGGATGTATTAGAATCTGTTATAGGATTACAGCTGAAGGCGAAAATGAACGTATAATGAAAAAGAACGTGATAGCTTCACGTTCTTTTTTTTTTACATAATAATAATTTTATCATCTAGCTTTGTTTGTCCAGTAAGAAGTGCATTTAAATACTCTACTTTTCGTATGCAAGCTTGTATATGTCTTTCAACCTCTTGTAACTCTGCTTGGTGATGCGTTTCAATTGGATGAATTTGTACATTGAATTTTTCGAATTGACTACTATATGTTATTTCTGCATAGCCGCTCATAATATCGGTTTCGTTATGAAATAAAAATTGCTTCGTTTCTTCACAGAATGATACATCCTGAAAGCCATATACTTTTAATGCTTCAATTACTTTGTTAATCATGTTTGTATTCATTTTTTAACCCTCTTTACGAAGTTCTACTTTTATATTATAACATAAAAAAATACGTAGAAAGCGCTTCCAAGTGTATTTTATTATAAACTTTACGTTTCAATCATAAAAATGAAACAAAGAAAAAATAATTGTAAAGAAGGAAGGACTCTTTTATTGTTTCGTCATATATATAGAGAAATAGTGCAATGAAAGGAAATTTTCCGAGGTGGAGATTGTATTTCCAATTTGAGCGCAGTAAAAGAGGTGAGAATCTTGAACTTTGATATTGTAGGACAAAAAGCATATATAAAAGATGGGCCGCATCGGAACCGAATTGGAACTGTAAAGAAAAATGAAAAACAATTAGAATCCCATTTTGCTATTGTAATTGGGGAACAAAGTATTGATGTAGAGCTAAAGGATATCGTGTTAGTTGGAGTAGATGTAGGACAATTTCATAAATGGTGCGAGCAAAATGGTTATTTGTGAAAGGGACGGGCTGTGAGATAATGAAATATATTTGAGAAAAGAGAATATGTTATTGTATTCTCTTTTTCTATGTTTAAGGAGGCGGAAATGAAATATAAAGCAAAGGAGCTTACATTGGAGTTGAAAGAGAAGATTCAATGTATGGAGAATGAAATAGAGCGAATATCACTTGAACTTTTTAAAGAGTATTCATATTTATACATAGAGAAAAACATGGAACTATCTATGGAACTTGTTAAAGATAAAGAGCATCCTTTTGAGGTGGGTTATTATTCATCAGTTGCCATAGCTATAGATGAAGAAAAAGAGATGATTGGATTTTATAATATTCCAATTTGGAAATGCGAAAGAATCTTTTTAGGAATGCAAATTCAATTAAGCATTTGGGGAAGTAAGAAAGTAGGGGAACTTGTTGATGAATCTTGTTATGAGATTGAGGAGGAGTTAAAAGAGCAACTAGAAGAGTTTTTAGTAGAAGAATAAAATTCGGAGTGTTTTTGTAAAACATTACAAAAATGAATTTTTTTACAAATATGAAAATATATATAATTCATTTATAATTATCTATTCTAATATATAGGTGGTGTTTTACCATGGCTGAAGTAATCGGTAGAGCTTTAGACATAGTGTTTGAAACAATATGTTATGCCTTATGTTTAAAAGATAAAGAGGAAGATGAAAAGAACTAAAAAAGGACGCTAACATTTTTGTTAGCGTCCTTTTTTATTATGAAGCAATCTCACCAGTTTTTACATCATCTTGATTGTACGTATCCTGATCTAATTCACCAAGCCATTTACTAGAAATAAGACCTGCTGTCATAGAACCACTTACGTTAAGAGCTGTACGACCCATATCGATTAATGGTTCAACCGAGATAACAAGAGCGACAATGCCGATTGGTAAGTTCATTGTAGATAGTACGATTAGCGCTGCGAATGTTGCGCCGCCACCAACGCCAGCAACACCGAATGAGCTAATAGCAACGACAGCGATTAAAGTTAAAATAAATTGTGGTTGTAATGGATCGATTCCTACAGTTGGAGCGACCATCATAGCAAGCATTGCTGGGTAAATACCTGCGCAACCATTTTGACCGATTGATACCCCAAATGATGCTGCGAAGTTTGCGATTCCTTCAGAAATACCAAGCTTTTCTTTTTGTGCTTCAATATTTAATGGCATTGCACCAGCACTAGAGCGAGATGTGAATGCAAATGTTAATACAGGGAACACCTTTTTCAAATACTGAATTGGATTTAAACCAGATAGCGCGATTAATAATAAGTGAATGATAAACATTACGATAAGAGCTACGTAAGACGCTAACACGAAGTTACCAAGTTTTAAAATAGCATTAATATCGCTACCAGCAACTGTTTTTGCCATAAGAGCTAATACGCCGTATGGAGTAAGACGTAAAATTAATGTTACCATACGCATTACGATTGCATATACAGCATCAAGCATCTTCTTAAATAGCTCTGCTTGTTCTGGATATTTTCGTTTTACACCTATAAAGGAAATACCGATAAATGCGGCAAATATTACAACAGAAATTGTTGATGTTGGACGAGCACCTGTTAAATCAAGAAACGGATTTGTAGGCAACAGTTCTAATAATTTGTCTGGAATTGTTGTCTTCTCAATAGAAGTAAATCTTTCTTCTACTAATTTCAGACGAGCAGATTCTGCATCACCTTGTTGTAATCCTGTTGCTGATACATCAAATCCCGCGCTTGCAGCTATACCGACAGCTGCAGCAATTCCTGTAGTAAGAATTAAAATTCCGATAATAAGACCACTGATTTTACCAAGATTTTTCGTTAATTGTAATTTTGTAAATGCTGAAATAATAGATACTAAAATAAGTGGCATAACGATCATTTGAAGTAATTTCACATAACCGTTACCAATTAAACTAAACCAGGTATTTGATTCAATAATTACTTTAGAAGTAGGCTCATAAATAAATTGTAATATAAGACCGAATATAATTCCGACTCCTAAAGCAGTAAATACACGTTTATTAAAAGATACATGCTTACGTTGCATATAATATAATACGCCAACTAAAATGAGCATGACTGCAACGTTAATTCCGACAAGCAGTGTATTCATGTTGATTCCCCCTAATTCCAATGTGTTATATAGAATATAAGGTAATAAAACCTATAAGTCAACTAGGGAATTGCGGGATTAAAAAAAGATGGCAATTTGCCATCTCTTAATGCCCAGCTCCAGGGACAAGTAAAAATGTTGTGTACCATGTAAATCCGATGAAGAAAACGGTTAAATATGCCCCGAATACGTATATATACATACGCTCTGTTAATTTTAAATAACTTAAAAGTACGAAGAATCCTGTTTGTCCTAAAAATAGTAGTGCGGCCGAATGCATATCCCCTACGTAAAACATAACCGAGAAAATTCCAGTCCAAAAGCCGAGAACGCGAAACATGCGCTCCATGCCATCTCCCTCCTTTTCTAAAAAAGTAAAACCTCTTTTCATTATAGTTTATTTTTCTAACTATTGTAAATATTCATTCATATAAAAGAGAAGAAGCCAATTACAATAATTGACTTCTTATAAGATAGAAAATTAAATTTGCACTTTATAGTTACAAGATTTACATCCGTCTAGTAGGCTATCATTTCGTGTTAATTCCGCGTTCGGGAATAGGATTTCAAAAATCCCCTTCATCATATCACCGTGCATATTACAAATTTCAGTTGGATGATGAACAGCAACTTCTTTAAATGGGCAATTGTGTACATCATAGAAAATTTTTGTACCATCCGTACTTATTTCAAAAGCAGGAGATAAACCAGCTGTTGAGAATGCTTCTTTTGCGATTTGCATTTTTTGTTCTATCGTCAATGCTTCTGCACTTACATTTAAGCGATGCATATGTTGTTGCATTAATTCTTTGCCGAATTGTTTCCCTGTTTCATATAGCGCTTTTTCACCAGCACTACCTAAGCTTAGCAGTGAATTAAATGCTATCTGCGCTAATAATTGATAATCGCGAAATGGGAATTGTAACTGGATGACATCTTGAGACAAGACGTATAGTCTGCTTGGTCTTCCGCCTTTCCCAGTTTTTTTTGTTTCTGATTTGAGCATATTAACATCTTCTAATTTAGATAAATGTAAACGTGCTACGTTTGGATGAATGTTAAACTCATCTGCAATTTCTTGTACAGTTACGTAATTATGCTTTTGCGAAATATATTTATAAATGTAATAACGAGTAGGGTCAGATAACACACCTGTAATTTTTAAAGCTTGTTCCATTAGGATCTCCACCTTTATCACTTTATCCAAGATATTAACATTATAATACAGATAAACTTCCATATAGGTAATTTCAGACAATAATTCAGAAATTGTTCATATTTTCACAAACATATTTTCCCTTTTTCTCCTAGTGAAAATAAAAAATCTCTAATTTTTCTTGTGCATTTTTTCATGATATATACATAGTGAGGAGGGAAACTTGATGAATAGTGTCGAGCTTTTTGCAAATATGATTATGAAAGAAGCTTGTGGGGTGCAAGCATCGGACTTACATATTGTGCCCAGGCAGAAGGATGTGGCGATTCAATTACGTATTGGAAAAGATTTAATTACGAAACGGTGTATTGAAAAGGGATTTGGAGAAAAGCTTGTTTCGCACTTTAAATTTTTAGCATCAATGGATATAGGAGAGAGGAGAAAACCTCAAAATGGTTCGTTGTACTTACAAATTGATGGACAAGAAGTGTATTTACGCCTTTCAACACTTCCAACAGTATATCAAGAAAGTCTCGTTATTCGCCTCCATTTACAAGCATCTGTACAGCCGTTGTCTCACCTTTCGTTATTTCCAAGTTCAGCGGAAAAATTACTCTCTTTTTTAAAGCATTCGCATGGGTTACTCGTATTTACTGGGCCGACTGGTTCTGGAAAAACAACAACAATGTATGCGTTATTAGAAGTAGCTAGAAAATGGCAAACACGTCGCATCATTACACTAGAAGATCCAGTTGAGCAAAGAAAAGATGGTTTATTACAAATTCAAATAAATGAAAAAGCTGGTATCACATATAAAACAGGATTAAAGGCTATTTTGCGCCATGATCCAGATATTATTTTAGTTGGCGAAATTCGTGATGAAGAAACAGCAAAAGTAGCTGTAAGGGCCAGTTTGACGGGACATTTAGTAATGACAACCTTGCATACAAATGATGCGAAAGGAGCGATACTACGATTTATGGATTATGGTATTACAAGGCAAGAAATTGAACAATCATTATTAGCAGTAGCTGCTCAGCGGCTCGTCGAATTAAAATGTCCATTTTGCAGAGGGAAGTGTGCAACTTTATGTAAATCAATGAGGAAAGTGAGACAGGCAAGCATTTATGAACTGTTATATGGATATGAATTAAAACAAGCGATTAAAGAAGCAAGTGGAGAACATGTTACGTATCACTATAAAACGTTGGAATCGTCGGTTCGAAAAGGGTATGCTTTAGGCTTTTTAGAAGAAGATGTATATGTTTAAGAGAAAATGGAGTTTAAGTGATCAAGCATTATTATGTAAAAGATTAAGTGATTTATTAGAGAAAGGTTACTCACTTTTGCAGGCGTTAGAATTTTTGCAGTTGCAACTACCATTAGGGAAGAAATTACAGTTACAGCGTATGATCGAGGGATTGAAAAATGGACAAAGTTTGCACGCTTCTTTTCACCAATTAATGTTTCACTCTGAGATGTTAAGTTATTTGTTTTATGCAGAGCGACATGGTGACATTTCTTTTGCTTTGCAACAAGGGAGCGTACTTCTTTACAAGAAAGATAAATATAGGAAAGATATGATGAAAGTAATGCGATATCCTATGTTTTTATCATTTTTTTTAATGATTATGCTTTCTGTTTTTAATCTCATTTTATTGCCTCAGTTTGAAATGATGTATAGTTCTTTACGTTCTACAGCACCACCACTTACGGAGCAAATTTTAGTTGCAATTAAATTATTACCCTACTTCATTTATATGATTGTTCTTATCGTTATAACGGGATTTAGTTTATATATATTTTATTTCCGAAAACTTCCGCCTACTCAAAAGGTAAAGATTATGATCCGTATTCCCCTTATGAAAACATTTCTTATTTTAAATCATTCGCATTATTTTTCCACTCAATTAAGTGGTTTATTACACGGTGGATTGTCGGTACACGAAGCATTAACAATAATGATGAAGCAAAAGTATCATCCGTTCTTTCAGTATGAAGCAGACCGAATTGAGCGGCAATTAATTGCAGGAGAACCGTTACAATCTATTATTGATAAAAGCGGTTATTACGAAAAAGAACTTTCTTATATCATTACGCATGGACAAGCAAACGGTAATTTAGCAAATGAGCTTGGTGATTACAGTGAGCTCATTATTGAAAAGGTAGAACAAAAAATTAAACGTATGTTATTTGTGATTCAACCCATTTTATTTACATGTCTTGGGGTTATAGTCATTTTGATGTACTTAGCGATGATTATGCCGATGTTTCAAATGATGAATTCTATATAGGGGGCATTTACATGCAGAATGAGGAGGGTTTTACTCTTTTAGAAATGTTATTAGTTATGGTTGTCATAACTGTATTATTACTATTAATTATTCCAAATGTAGTTACACAGCGCTCATCCGTCCAAGGAAAAGGATGTGCAGCCTATGTGAAATCTATAGAAGCACAAATACAAGCATATCACTTACAACATAATAAGATTCCATCAATAGAGGAACTTGAAACAGGAAAGTATATTACTTCAAAAACTTGCCCGAAAGGTGAACCAATCCATATTTCCGATGATGGTACGGTATCAGCTGGGAAATCGTGAAGCAAAAAGGTTTTACTCTTTTAGAAATGCTACTTGTCTTATTTGCTATTTCTGTACTGAGTGTTGTTACGCATTTTAACGTTACTTCATTACATGAAAAACAAAAAGTTGAGCAGTTTTTGAAACAGTTTTCAAATGATATTTTGTATATGCAGCAGTTAGCGATTAAGCGTCAAAAACATTATACGTTACGCTGGTTTAAAGAGAAACATATGTATTATATTTCGGAATCGGAGACAGACCTATTAATTGTTAAGAGAGAATATGATAAAGATGTCCAAATGGATTTGCATACCTTTCCAAATCCAATGACATATAATCCGAGCGGGAATATTAATAGGGGTGGTACGATTTTACTTTCCTATCGAGGGTATAAATATGAGATTGTATTTCAGCTTGGAAGAGGGAGATTTACGTATCGTGAAGTGTCAAAAAGGATCAGTAATGGTTGAAATGGTTGTAGCGTTAAGTTTAATAATGATGGCGGCATCGTTATTGCTCCCGCAAACATTATTAATTATGCAAGAAAGAAAAAATATAAAAATGAGCTATAAAGCATTAATATTATTAAAAAAAGAAGCGGCCTTATTTAAGTATGAGAATGAGGAAAAGCGAGTAAAAGAGCAAGTCATAAAAGGAATTGTATATTACACATATTGGAGAGGAGATGAAGTTTGTACGATGTGGAAAGATATGAGAGGAAAAGCGATGGAGCAATGCCTTTATGCAAAGGAAAAATAAAAAAGAAGCGGGATTTACATTAATAGAAATGATTGCATGTTTGTTGCTTTTATCAATGTTCTTTTTACTTTTACCGCGTCTTCATATTATGGGGATAGAAAATACACATTCAAAAGGATTAAATGACTGGGAGTGGGATGTGTTTTTAGGACAAATGCAATTAGAGTTTCGTGAAGTATTAAGTGGGAGGAAGATAGAGCTAGAAAACGGTGGGAATATTTTACGCTTCCAACTTCGTAATGGTGATCAGGTGACGTATGAAAAGTTGAATAGTAATTTAATAAGAAAAGTAAATATGCGCGGAAGGGAATTTATATTACAAAGGATTGAAGCGATTTCGTATAAATTAACACCTCATTTGTTATATATATATGTGAAAGATATAAGTGGTGAAATATATGAAGGCGTGGCTGTGCGCTATAGTGAAATTGAGATAGAAACATGAGAAAACAAGATGGATTTGTAATGCCAGGAACAATTATTTTTCTTATTTTATTCATTTCATTTTTGATGTACGAAACGAATATGTTACTTTCGGATAAAAAATTTTATTCTGAAATAGAACAAAGTTTTTTCATGGAGGAACTTGTTGATCGAGCTATTTCAGATATAAAAAGAGACTTACAGCAAAAAGAAAAAGAGGATGTTTTTTTATTTCAGTATGAAAGAGGAGAAGTGAGTGGAAAGTACGTCTTTGAAAATGATGTTATTATCATTTCTTTGCAATGTGTTACAAAACAGAGAGTTTTCTATACAGTGAGCTTTCACTATAGGAAAAAGGATAATAAAATATTTGATTGGGTAGAAGGATAATATGTAAAATATATGGAGAAGAACCATGAGTTTCTATTGTGGAGGGAGTCAATTTCTTTGAGGAAAGGGATAAGAACGATGTTTAAAAGTTTAAATTTTCTCAAAAAAGAGAAAGGTAGAAAGAATGTGATATATTCATGCTATCCAATCATTTTTTCTAGGGAGATAAGAAAATGACAAATAACAATCAAATAGGTGAAAATAAGGAACAAACTATTTTTGATCATAAAGGAAATACGATTATGACAGAGGATAGGGAAATACAAATTATTTCAAAATTCGAAGAACCTCTTATTGTTGTATTAGCAAATGTATTAAGTGATGAAGAGTGCGCTGAATTGATTGAATTGTCTAAAAGTAATATGAAACGTTCTAAAGTTGGTTCATCACGTGATGTAAATGATATTCGAACGAGTAGTGGTGCATTTTTGGAAGAGAATGAACTTACTTCGAAGATTGAAAAACGAATTTCATCTATCACGAATGTTCCTGTAGCGCATGGAGAAGGATTGCACATTTTAAATTATGAAGTGGATCAAGAATATAAAGCGCACTATGATTATTTTGCAGAACATAGCAGGTCAGCTGCTAATAATCGTATAAGTACTCTTGTGATGTACTTAAATGATGTAGAAGAAGGCGGGGAAACATTCTTTCCGAAATTAAATCTTTCTGTACACCCTAGAAAGGGAATGGCAGTATACTTTGAGTATTTTTATCAAGATCAATTACTAAATGAGCTTACGTTACATGGAGGAGCACCTGTAACGAAAGGTGAGAAATGGATTGCAACGCAGTGGGTGAGAAGAGGTACTTATAAGTAAAAGTGAGCCAGCTTGTTTGATTACGAGAAAATAGTGAGTATGTTACGTTTTGTTCTTCATAGCATAAGAAGAACAAAACGTTTTTTTATTAAATAAAGTAACATCTTTCGTTATAATAACAAATAATAACGGATGATTGAGAGGAACGAAAATGAAATCTATATACATAACCGGTTATATGGGAGCTGGGAAAACAACAATTGGAAAAGCGTTAAGTAAAGAACTTCATATGGATGTTGTCGATACAGACCAAAAAATTGAAGAGAAGCAGGAAAAGGCAATTCGGCATATTTTTGCCGAAGAAGGCGAAATGGCTTTTCGGGAGTATGAAAGTGAGATGTTACGTTCACTACCGGTTCAGAATGTAATTATTACAACTGGTGGAGGGATTATTGAACGAGAGGGAAATCGAAAGTGGATGAAGGAAAATGGAACTGTTGTGTATTTATATTGCGATCCACATGTAATTGCAGAAAGGCTTCGTGAAGATACGACACGTCCACTATTTCAGAAGAAAGATATAGATGCATTTATAACGAAATTTGAATCGCGCCGAGCTTATTATGAAGAGGCTGATATTCATATCGATACGACAAATAAGTCGGTAAAGCAAATTATGAATGAATTAAAGCAAAAGATTAATGAATAAAAAAGTGGACATACTAATCAAGTAGAGGTGATGATAATATGTCTACTAATGATTATGTACGCTTTGTGACACAGCAATTTGTGTCATATATGGATGCTCCAAAAGAGGATCGAAAACAACAGAAACAACAACGTCGTGCGGAGAAAGAGCCATTCTTAAATAAATGGTTTGGTGTTATGCCACTGAGCGCTGCTTTGTTTTATCGAAATGTAAAAAATAAAAGAAAAAAATCAAGCTAACTTTTTCGTAATATGTCTGGCAAAATAAAGATCCCCTAGTGCAACAAGCTGCTAGGGGATCTTTATTTATTGTTGCACAGATTCTTTTTCTTCAGTAACCGCATGTATCTTATTATTTACCCATACAAACCCTATTCCGATGCAAATAGAAATACCCCAGCCAACAGCGGTCATAATAGCTCTCATTTCACCATATCCATCTACACCGAAAACAGAGATGAAATAGATTTTTAAGAAGCTTTTTAATATAAATTGAAGGCCGAAAAATAGTGTTAAATATTGCAGTGCTGGATATATACGACTATCACGATAAAGCTCACGACTTTTATCACGATCATGACCTTGCAGTGCTGAAATATCCGCTGCGAAATATAACATAAGTGGTTTTTTTATAAAGATTGTACATATAACGATGCAGCCAAGTACGATATGATAATATGCATCATTCCATAGCATTCGTTCCGCTGATCCAGATATTAAGTCTACCGTTGTATTAGAAATGAGTGTAATTAAAATAAAGAACCCTGTAACGTTAAGCTGTTTTTCCTTTTTAAAGGTATACAGTGTATAAATAATCCCCGGAACAGAGGAAATTAACATTGCGTAATAAGGATCGATATAAGGCTTTGCAAATTTCCAAATGAGGAATGGGAATACGAGATAAAAGACAAGATCTAATATAGCTTTTTTATTTTGATTCATACAAATCCTCCTTAAGTCATACATATATTTTATAATATAATTTCTGAAAATTGTATAAGGTTTAATAAAAAAAGAAAAGTAGATGATTAGTAGATTAAAAAAATTGTCCCTAGCTTAGTAAGTTTTTTTAGTATATAATAAAGGAAACGCTTTCATTTTTGGTTTGTTCACAAAATGGATGGAAAATCACATATTTACTATTGATATGTTACTTTATAATGAAACTAATTAAATATACATGCATACAATATTGTGAAATAAATAACATAAATAATCTATATAAATGTAAACGTTATCAAAAGAGAGGTGGAGACAATGAGTAAATTTTTCTTCAATCATAATCCAGCAACATTAGAGGATGGAAGACTGGTTAAGTATGCTGAAATTATTTATGGAGAAGGTGGCCGTTCTGTATTAGAAAATTTAATGGTGAAGGCATCTATCAGATTACGTGATCGTTATCCGAATAAATCTGACGAACAGATCTCGAACCTCGTAAATCAAGGCATCCATGATATGTTTCAAAAATACGTGAATGAGTAAGAGCAGCTACTGGCTGCTCTTATTTTTTTGTATAAGGATTGTGCCTCTAGCTGAAAATAAAGATGCATTTTGAAACATGCAAAAAGGAGGCGAAAAAGATGAGTAATGGAATTGGTCGTTCAAAAGAGAATCTTCCAACTGATGCAAACCATGTAAGTGCAAAGGATCGTGCATATCAGAAACGTATGACAGAGAAAAAACAGCAAGAGCGCAATGAAGATAGAGAATAGGCTGGGAACATATCTTAAAAGAAAGCTCCTTCAATCTGAAGGAGCTTTCTTTAAGATAGAAAATGATTTGCGGTAACATAAAAGAGACCACCGTTTATAATTTGTATTGTAATGCGTGGTTCGTATTGTTCTTGTAATGCTTGCTTTTCAATTTCATAGCTTTCTGGAAGTTCATCGCTATCTTCGTAAAATCGATTTAAAAGGTCTAAATCGTGATTCCAACGCACTCTCGCTTCTTTTGCCCACGTGTGGTCATCTTCAGCGATTATATTTTTTAAAGCATCCTCTATACGTTGTAAGCCACTTTGTGGCTTAATGATAGGTGAGAGGGTAAAACAAAAGTCAGGTATTTTCGGTGTGAGTTTGATCTCTGCTAAAGTGTCATGAAAGTTTGCAATCATTGTCCCGGAAATAAGATGAATACCGATGGAATGAAGTATGTCTTTTTTTCGGTCGCATTGATAAGATACTTTTATATTTACACCAAGCCAAGGATGAAGGGGGGTATGAGTTGCCCCGCTATGTTTCACTTCCTCATATAAACGTATGTATGAACCTAGTTCTTTTGTTGTTTCAAATATTTGATGCAAACGGGGTGAACCGTAATGAATAAGTTCACCGTCGTTTTCTTCGTTTTCTGGATTTGTAATAAGAGTAAGGCGCATCGGGTTCGGAACGCCTCCTGTTTTTTCAAGATAGTGCCAATAGAAAGGGCGGTTCATTAGTAATTTATCCATTTCAATTGTTAACTGCACGTCTAATAGGTGAGGGGAACGTTCTAAAATTTCGCAGTTATTCGCCTCAAAAAAGTTATATAAGTAATTATGAATTTCATTTTGCTGCATAGTCTTGCACCTCTGCTTCATTGCGCTTCGCAAAATCGATAATAGATGTTAAATTTTCCATCTTGATTCGAATTTCACCTTCGCTTTTTGACTGCGCGAAAATTTCTTGAATATGCGCATCAATATTTTTCATGTTGATTCTCGTTAAAATTTCATCGAGTTCACCGATTACACGTTCAAATAAATTAATTTTTTCATATAGTAGTTTTAAAATGTGCTCTTCAACAGTGTGCTTTGTTGCTAAGTTATAAATATGAACATCATTTTTTTGTCCAAGACGGTGAATACGTCCAATCCTTTGCTCGAGTCGCATTGGATTCCACGGTAAGTCGTAATTAATCATATGGCTACAAAATTGTAAGTTAATTCCTTCACCACCAGCTTCGGTCGCAATTAATACTTGGGCATGATTTTGGAAAAGCTCCTTCATCCAATCTTTCTTCCCGCGCTTAAATCCACCGCGAAATGGAACAGAGGAAATGCCATGTTGTTGTAAGAACCATTGTAAATACATTTGTGAAGCTCTATATTCAGTGAAGATAATGACTTTATCGTCAACTTCTTTTATAAGCTCTAGTGCTTTATTTGCTTTGGAGTTGAACGGAATATGATTAATTTTGTCCATCAGCACATCAATATGTGGGTCCTTTATGTAGTGCTCATTTTCTTTCTGTCTTTTTTCTACATGTTTTTTTAATGAATAGTAAACAGCTTCACGACTACTACATGCTTCCCGTTTTAAAGTTAAGGATGAGAAAGCAGATGTGACGGCATCTTGTCCACGCCAATTTTCAATTTCATTATACAAAGCTTGTTCTTCTTCATTGAATTCAACGAAGATTGTTCGTACATGCCTCTTCGGCCAATCAATGCCAGTGTTATTGCGTCTATTTCGAACCATTACTTTATTGATAAGAGCTTTTAAATCTTCATCGGATTCAGTGGAACGATTTTTGGAAGCGTAATATTCTTCAAAATTAGATTGATTGCCTAAATGACCTGGTTTTAATAAAGAAACGAGGTTGAAGATTTCATCGATTTTATTTTGAACAGGAGTTGCAGTTAGTAATAAACAAAACTTCTTTTTTAATCGCTGTGCAAATTCATAGTTTTTTGTTTTATTATTTTTTAGTTTATGTGCTTCATCGATAATAATAAGGTCATACTCTAGGTTTAAAACGATATCGCGATGCGGTGAACGTTTCGCAGTATCGATTGATGAAACGATGACATCAGCTTGTTCCCAAGAATAACTTTTCTTTTGAGCGACCGCAGGAATAAAAAATTTTGTGTTTAGTTCATACGCCCACTGAGATACGAGAGAAGCTGGAACGAGAATGAGTACCTTTTTTACAAGTCCTCGAACCATATATTCTTTTAAAATAAGTCCAGCTTCAATCGTTTTTCCAAGTCCGACTTCGTCTGCTAGAATCGCTTTACCATTCATTTGTTCAATGACATTTTGAGCGACCTCTAATTGATGTGGAAGCGGCGTGAAATGTGATAAATGTTTCGGTGCTTGCAATCCATCAAAAGTAGGGACGAGTAACGATTTCTCTGTTTTATAAGCTAAATGATATAAATCCCAATTTGTCCAAGGACCATCTTCATCAATTCTTTTTAAAAAATTGTTTTGCCACGTTCGATCTACGGAAATATCGACATTCATTAAGACTCTCCCACCTTTTATAAACTAAAGTGATTATTTAAAAAATCTTTATTATAAGCCTCGTAATAAGGCGCTATCACAATTACTAAAAGTTAAAGAATAGGCAATGATAAAGGGCTAAATTTCAAAATTTGTATTTAATAAGATTAAGAATGAAAAATTCTAAATTATTTTTTATGCTAGAATATTGATGAAATATAGCGAATAATGTTAGGATAATGGTGTGAAATGTGTGGAATCTTTCGTATTTTATCCAAGAAAGTAACTTTTTATTTACGCTTTCATAAAAAAATATACTGAGATTCCGTATAACCTTATCTTTTCAGAATGAAAATGTTTAGATATGGGAAGCAACTTTTATTGATTTGTCAGAGCATAAGGGGGAAAGAGCATGATTACATTACAACGTACACCGTTATTTGATGTATACGCGAAGTATGGTGGGAAAACAGTCGACTTCGGTGGTTGGGAATTACCAGTTCAATTTTCAAGCATTAAAGAGGAACATGAAGCTGTACGTATAGGAGCAGGTTTGTTCGATGTATCTCATATGGGAGAAGTAGAGGTAAAAGGTGTAGATAGTTTAGCATTTTTACAACGTGTTGTTACAAATGACGTATCTACCTTAAAGGTAGGGGGCGCACAATATACAGCTATGTGCTATGAAAATGGTGGCACAGTAGATGACTTATTAATCTACAAACGTGGTGAAGAAGACTATTTATTAGTAATCAATGCATCAAATATCGAGAAAGATTACGAATGGTTAGCTAGCCATGTAATTGGCGATGCGAAAGTAGTCAATGTTTCTAGTGAAGTTGCGCAGCTTGCAATTCAAGGACCAAAAGCAGAAGGCATTTTACAAAAAGTTGTGTCAGAAGATTTGAAAGAAATTAAGTTCTTTAAATTTAAAAATAATATTCTTGTAGATGGAATTCCTGCACTTGTATCTCGTACAGGTTACACAGGTGAAGATGGATTCGAAATTTACTGTAAGAGTGAAGATGCAGCAAAACTTTGGGAGAAACTTCTTGAAGTGGGAGCAGAAGAGGGCTTAAAACCATGTGGCTTAGGTGCTCGTGATACACTTCGCTTCGAAGCAACACTTCCGTTATACGGACAAGAGTTATCAAAAGATATTACACCGATTGAAGCGGGAATTGGCTTTGCGGTAAAACCAAATAAAGAAGCAGATTTCTTTGGAAAAGAAACGTTAAAAGAGCAAAAAGAAAACGGTGCATCTCGTAAATTAGTCGGCATCGAAGTAATCGAACGCGGTATTCCTCGTACGCATTACCCTGTATTTATAGGAGAAGAAAAAATCGGGGAAGTAACGAGTGGTACACAATCTCCAACGTTAAAGAAAAGCATTGGTTTAGCACTAATTGATGTAAAATACGCAGCAGTTGATACAGAAGTAGAAATTGAAATTCGTAATAAACGCGTCAAAGCAGTAGTTGTTCCAACACCATTTTATAAACGTTCAAAGTAACGGGGAGAGGGGTAGATTTCATGTTGCATCGTTATCTTCCAATGACAGAAGAAGACAAAAAAGAAATGTTACAAACGATCGGCGTTCAAACGATCGACGAATTATTCTCTGATATTCCAGAGAGTGTTCGTTTTAAAGGGGATTTAAAAATTAAAGAAGCAAAATCAGAGCCAGAGCTGTTAAAAGAGTTATCTCAAATGGCTAGTAAAAATGCTAATTTAAAAGAATATGCTTCTTTCTTAGGAGCAGGTGTATACGATCATTACGCTCCAGTAATTGTTGATCATGTTATTTCTCGTTCAGAGTTTTATACAGCTTACACACCATACCAACCAGAAATTTCACAAGGGGAATTACAAGCAATTTTTGAATTCCAAACAATGATTTGTGAATTAACAGGAATGGATGTAGCAAACTCTTCTATGTATGACGGAGGTACAGCTTTAGCTGAAGCGGCAATGCTAGCAGCTGGTCATACTCGCAAAAAGAAAATTCTTGTATCTAAGGCAGTTCATCCAGAATCAAGAGCGGTACTTGAAACATATGCAAAAGGTCAAAATCTTGAAGTTGTTGAAATTGATCATAAAAACGGTGTAACAGATTTAGAAGTATTACAAAGTGAAGTAGATGATACAGTTGCTTGTGTAATCGTTCAATATCCAAACTTCTTCGGACAAGTGGAAAAGTTAGCTGATATCGAAAAAATCGTTCATCAACAAAAATCATTATTTATCGTTTCTTCAAATCCATTATCATTAGGCGCATTAACACCACCAGGAAAATTCGGTGCTGATATTGTAATCGGTGATGCACAACCATTCGGTATCCCAACGCAGTTTGGTGGACCGCACTGTGGTTACTTTGCAACAACGAAAGCATTTATGCGTAAAATTCCAGGACGTCTTGTCGGACAAACTGTAGATTCAGATGGTAAACGTGGATTTGTATTAACGTTACAAGCACGTGAACAGCATATTCGCCGTGATAAAGCGACGTCTAACATTTGTTCAAACCAAGCGTTAAATGCATTAGCAGCATCAGTTGCAATGACGGCACTTGGAAAACAAGGTGTGAAAGATATGGCACGTCAAAATATTTCTAAAGCACAATATGCAAAACGTCAATTCGAAGCGAAAGGCTTCACTGTAACGTTCGCTGGACCATTCTTTAATGAATTTGTTGTAGATTGCAAACGTCCAGTTAAAGAAATAAATGATGTATTAATACAAAAGAATATTATCGGTGGTTACGACCTAGGCCGTGATTATAAAGAGCATGAAAATCATATGCTTGTAGCAGTAACAGAGCTTCGTACAAAAGAGGAAATTGACACACTTGTAAACGAAATGGGGGCTATCCAATGAAGAACCAAGACCAAGCACTTATTTTTGAAGTGACTAAAGAAGGACGCGTAGGATATAGCTTACCCAAATTAGATGTAGAAGAAGTAAAATTAGAAGATGTGTTTGAGAGTGATTATATTCGAGTAGAAGATGCAGAGCTTCCAGAAGTATCTGAACTTGATATTATGCGCCATTACACAGCGCTTTCAAACCGTAACCACGGTGTGGATTCTGGATTTTATCCACTTGGGTCTTGTACGATGAAGTATAATCCTAAAATTAATGAAAACGTAGCTCGTTTCGCAGGATTTGCAAATATTCATCCACTTCAAGATGAAAAGACAGTGCAAGGTGCAATGGAATTAATGTATGACTTACAAGAACATTTAATTGAAATTACAGGTATGGATACTGTTACGTTACAACCAGCAGCTGGTGCACACGGAGAATGGACAGGATTAATGTTGATTCGTGCATATCATGAAGCGAACGGTGACTTTAACCGTACGAAAGTAATTGTTCCTGACTCTGCTCACGGGACAAACCCGGCGTCTGCAACAGTAGCTGGTTTTGAAACAATTACGGTGAAATCAAATGAACATGGTCTTGTTGACTTAGATGATTTAAAACGTGTTGTAAACGAAGAAACAGCAGCACTTATGTTAACAAATCCAAATACATTAGGCCTATTCGAAGAAAATATTTTAGAAATGGCAGAAATCGTCCATAACGCAGGCGGTAAATTATACTATGATGGTGCAAACTTAAATGCGGTATTAAGCCAAGCACGCCCAGGAGATATGGGATTTGACGTTGTGCATTTAAATCTTCATAAAACATTTACAGGTCCGCATGGCGGCGGTGGCCCAGGTTCTGGTCCAGTAGGTGTGAAAGCTGATTTAATTCCGTACTTACCAAAACCGATTTTGGAGAAAACAGAAAATGGCTATCACTTCAACTATGATCGTCCAGAAGCAATTGGGCGTGTGAAACCATTCTATGGTAACTTCGGAATTAACGTTCGTGCATACACATATATTCGTTCTATGGGCCCAGATGGCTTGCGTGCAGTAACTGAGTATGCTGTATTAAATGCGAACTATATGATGAGAAGATTAGCACCATTCTATGATCTTCCGTTCGATAGACATTGCAAGCATGAATTTGTATTATCAGGTCGTCGTCAAAAGAAACTTGGTGTACGTACATTAGATATTGCAAAACGTCTGCTTGATTTCGGCTACCATCCACCAACAATTTACTTCCCATTAAATGTGGAAGAATGTATTATGATTGAGCCAACAGAAACAGAATCAAAAGAAACATTAGATGGTTTCATTGATAAGATGATTCAAATTGCTAAAGAGGTAGAAGAAAATCCAGAAGTTGTACAAGAAGCACCACATACAACGGTAATAAAGCGTTTGGATGAAACATTGGCTGCTCGTAAACCAGTTTTACGTTATGAAAAGCTAGCACCTGTACAAGTGTGATTGGAATAAAAAGAACTCGCTACATGCGGGTTCTTTTTTTTTGCAACATTGGTGCGGATAGAATGAAAAAAATGTTAAAAATTTATATTTTTTGTTTCATATTGCTGTAAAGATGCGGTTTTATAGGTGTTTTTGTTGAAAAAGTCGGTTTGATAAAAGTATTTATTTTTGTTAGAATTTTATTGAAATTAAGAAGATGTGATGAGGTAGAAATTACTCATTTTTATGTATATGTGAAAAAACGAGCAAGACGGGGGTGGAAGCGTGGGATATCGATGTTATAGAATGGTATACCATTTAGAAAATGGAGAAACAATTAAAGATGTAAAAGAATTTTGTTACCGAGACCAAGGGAAAGTGTTAGAAAGAGTAGCGCACCGTGTAATGGATAATAGAGAAGTGACAGCGATTGATAAACAAGGAACAATCATTTCAATAGCGTGTGAGGACATTGTAAAGGTAGAACTTGATTACATAACAGAAAGTTAACCTTGAGTCATATCGAATTATTCGATACAATATACTGTTGAATGGTGAAGAGAGAAGAGAGGAGTTTATCATGGGTAATACAAGACACTTTTATATGTTTATTTTAGCGTTTGTTCTTGTTGTGGCGTTAACGATTTATTTAATTGTTGATAGCAGCTGGTACAATACAGTTCATCCAGCATTCCTTCTTTTTATGTATGTAGGAATTGCGGTTGTTAGTTTCGGAATGAGAGACGAAATGTTAGATCGCTTTGAAAAGTGATACATATACGAAAGACCAACAGGAAAATGTTGGTCTTTTTTTCTTGCCAAAAATAGGATGTTGTGTATATACTGTGTATACAAGGTATATACAGTATATACACACACTGGAGGAAAACATGAATATTATTATTTCGAATTCTTCCCAAGACCCTATTTATGTGCAAATAAGAAAACAATTAAGCCAGCTTATTTTAAATGGTGGTTTAAAGGGTGGAGATCAATTACCGTCTATTCGCAGCTTAGCGAAGGAATTACAAATTAGTGTAATTACAACGAAGCGTGCATACGAGGAGCTTGAAAAAGAAGGATATATAGAAACTGTTGCTGGGAAGGGGACTTATGTTTCAAGTAAAAATAATGAACTATTAAAAGAACAGCGGCTACGTCTATTGGAAAGTAAAGTAGAAGAGATTGTGAATGAAAGTAAAGTGTTGCAGCTTTCACTGGAAGAGTTGCAACAGATGATTGCGTGTTTATACAAGGGGGAATAAGAGATGTTAGAGCTAAAAAACGTTTGTAAAACTTATCAAGATTTCTCAGTGAAAAATGTAAGTTTTACATTGCCACGTGGATATATTATGGGATTTATCGGACCGAATGGAGCTGGAAAAAGTACGACGATCAAAATGATTATGAATTTAATCAGAAAAGAGAGCGGTGATATAAAAATTTTTGGTAAGGACAATAAGAAAGCCGAAAAGGAAATAAAACAAAATATTGGTTTTGTATATGATGAAAATCATTATTACGAAGATTTAACGTGTGAGCAAATGAAACGGATTATTGCACCGTTATATAAAAAGTGGGACGAAAAGCAGTATCAATCGTATATGCAGAGATTACAAGTTCCAACGTATAAAAAGATTAAAGAGTTATCCAAAGGGATGAAAATGAAATTTGCGATTGCAATCGCACTTTCACACCATGCGGAATTCATTATTATGGATGAACCAACAGCAGGATTAGACCCAGTTGTTCGAAGTGAATTACTTGATATGCTGCAAGAAATTGTAATGGAAGATGAAGTATCTGTATTATTTTCAACGCACATTACGACAGACTTAGAACGTATTGCAGATTATATTACGTTTATCAATGATGGAGAAATTATATTTACTGGTGAGAAAGATGAATTAATGGAGAAATACGTAATCGTAAAGGGAAGTAATGATTTATTAGATCAAGAAGGAAAAGAGCTATTTGTTGGATTACGAAAAAATAAGTTTGGTTTCGAAGGTTTAGCGAAGGATAAACAAGCAATTATAGATTGGTTTGGAAATGAGGTCGTACTAGAAAATCCTACATTAGATGATATCATCGTTTACACTGCGAAAGGGAGAGGTGCCTATGCGTCAGCTCGTATATAAAGATTTATTCTTTTTTCGGGTAACTTGGTTAGTGTATTTTATTATGCCCATTGTTTTCTTTGGGTTAGAGCCAGATGGTGAATTGTTATTTCCATTGAGTTGCTTACTCATAACGATATCATCTTCTATGATATTAATAGCGATGGATGAAAAAAATAAAAGTGATGTTATTATAAATAGTTTACCTGTAAGAAGAAAGGATATCATTATTGCTAGATATATTTCAGGTGCAATATTCATTGTAGGTGGCATGATCTCTACTATGCTAGTTGTTTTTCTTATAAGAGGCATCACTGTCATTGGTGATATTGGAGTTTATCATCCTAATTTGTATATCGAAATTCCTTGGTATGGAGTAGTCAGAGGGGCTATATATTCTTTAGTTTATATTACAGCATTGTTCCCTAGTTATTATGGGACAAAATCAAAAATAGTACGTGGAATATTTTCAGGTGGAGCCGCTGGAATAGGTGTTATTACTGGAATGTTTATTGGTGACGGAGAAAGTACGACTGTATCATTCATTGATTGGATTATGAATCCATCACATCTTGGTTTGTTTATAGTTGGAGGTATGATATTAGCTAGTGTATATATCGCTTCTATGTTTCTTACAATTAAAATTTATGAAACGCGTGATTTATAGAGAGGAGAATTCATATGCAACAGTTGATTTTGAAGGAGTTTTTCTTACAGAAGAAGATGTTTCCTTTCTATTTTTTAATACCTATTTTATCTGTTTTTAGAAATTCCGTAGAACCGATGGGGATTGCAATAGGATTATTTATAACATGTAGTACGATTATATATATTTCTTTTTATTATGAAGAAAAAAGTAAAACAGAAAAAGTATTAGTGAGTTTGCCTATAATGAGAAAAGAGATAGTTATAGCTAAATATATTTCAAGCACATTATTTATTATAGTCGGTTTGAGTATAACTTCTATAGTCGTAATATTAGGAAATATTTTGTTGAACAGAGATATAGTTATTCCTGGATATGCAATATTTTCAGCAATAGTAGCAACTTTGATTTATTGTGTAGTAACGATACCTACTAATTACATTGGAGGATATAAAGCTACTACTGTCTTGAATGTGATTATGATTTTTCCTTTAATGGGTATGATTGGCCTTATGTGCAATATTTTTGGTGATAAAACAATCATGCTAAAAGTACTTCACTCTGAAGGTGCTATATTATCAATGAGTGTTCTTGGTATCGGATTGTTAGTAAGTATAGTCATATCCATGTTGCTCTCAATGAAAATGTTTCAGGAGACAGAGTTATAGAAGGAGCATTTTCATATTAGGAGGTGCAATAAATGATCAAGCAACTAGTCTTAAAAGATATGATGTTGCAAAGAAAGTTAGGGTTTGCTTATCTTATATGTTTGTTTTTCCTTGCTATTGTTGATTTTCGTAGTGATAGCTTCCTTATGACGATTAGCGTATCTATACCTTTTCTTGGCATGGTACTGTCAATGAGTTATGAGGGGAAAAATAAAAGTGAAATAATAGTAAATAGTTTACCGTTACAACGTAAAGGAATTGTCATAGCAAAATACATATTTGTAAGTATTTTAGTTGCGTTAGGGGGGATTCTCTCACTTGTGGTTGGTTTGATTCAGTTACAAAATGAACATATAACTGGATTTATGCTGTGGGGAGAAATTCTCGGAGGTATAACAGGTGGGCTTGTTTGTAGCATAATTGTACTTCCGATTGAATTCTCAGTAGGATATAACAGTGCAAAACAAATTGCTCCTTTTATCGGAATAGCATTTGGGTATTTGAGTGGACTAATTGTAAGTAACGTATGGTTAGATGTAGAGAATGTTTGGAGCACGAGTCTAGTCGTAAATGTTTGTTTTATAGCAGTGCTGCTTCTTTTATATATCATGTCTATGTTATTCTCAATTAATTTGTATAGTGAGCGTGATTTGTAAGAGAGAGGAGAATAGTGTTGAAACAACTAATTTTAAAAGATTTCATCATTCAATGGAAATTTTTAATTTGGTACATATTGTATCCTGTTTTCTTTTATATGGCTTTAACAGATACGGAAAATCTGTTCATAATTATGTCAGTAATTATTACAATTGGGGCAACAGTAAAAACATTTGAAGCAGATAGTAAAAATGAGAGTGAAGTTATAGTAAATAGTTTGCCAATATTGAGAAAACAAATTGTGTATACGAAATATATAGTAGCAATTATTATTCTTTTTATAAGCGTAACGATCGGTTGTTTCACGATGGGAATGAAGAATGGGGTTAACCTATTTGAATTTATTGAAACGACAATGGTTGCTAGTATTAGCTTTATTTTAGTGTATTTAAGTTTTGTTTTACCGATATCGTTTTGGCTAGGGTATAAAAAAACTATTTTTATTACGATAGTAATATTCATGGCGCCGATTGTTATTTTAGAAACTTTGTTTCAAATCAACCTGGAACAAATTCAACTATACAACAGCGTGTTATTCGTTAGTTCAATTTGCATGTTCATAGTATCTATCTTCGTTTCAGTGAAATTGTATGAGAAGAGAGAATTTTAAAAGGTGCCTTATATAAGGCACCTTTTTCAATAACGGCAATACGAGAGCAAAAGTTTATAAACAGAAAGGCTATTAGGCACATCTTTCGGAGTATGTAATATAAAGCTGAAAACGATAACGAAAATGAGAAAGAGGAAAAATAAAAACAGGATTTGCTTATGTATAGAATTCTGCATACTATCCACTCCTTTTTTAGGTAGTATGTCCAAAAGAAAGAAGGGTATGAAAAATTTTAGGAGGGAGAATGATGAAAAAAAGAAAATGGTTATATAGAATAGGAGTCCTTTTATTTTCAATTGGTCTCATATTAGCAAATTTTTACTCAGATATACCATCGCCATTTCCTAATTTGCATAAAGGGATTGGTATGAGTGTTGTCATAGCTGGTCTGCTTTGTCTGATCGCATCAAATTTCTATAGAAAATCTGAATGAATATAAAGTGAAACTTTAATCAGTGGGGGTTTTGTCCATCCCCACTGATTATTAGCCTTCACCAATCGGGCGTTTACGGGCAGCCCGACTCCCACCTAACTCCCTCGCATTCGCCGAATTTTGAGGTGGGGGTCTTACTGCCCGCGAATAGCGGGATAAAAAAAGGACAGTTACTTCTTGTCAGAAGAACTGTCCTTTTTAAATAATTTGTTCCATAGCTTGGCGATACTCCATATAATTACGATTGCAATGGAGGCGATAATTGACCAAGCGATAGATGCAATTTCAAGTGCCATGTTAGGAAGGAATGTAAGAATGGATAATACTTTATGAAACAGCCATTCTATTATATGAAAACTTATTTGTAATAGAATGACGACCCCAAGTGTGATCCATGTTAAGATTTGTTTTCCTTTTTCTTTCCACATGACATTCACCTCACGTTAGCCTAATAATTTTAAGCCAACAGCGCCGCATAGAATGCAGCTTAAGAAGGCAAGGCGGCGCCAATCCGCTGATTCACGGAAAATAAGAATACCGAGAAGTGCACTTCCGGCAGTTCCGATTCCAGTCCAAATTGCATAAGCAGTTCCCATTGGTAATGTATTCATTGCAAGGGATAAGAAGAAGAAGCTTACGCCGAAGTTAGCGATTAAAATAACTTTTGGTGCCCAGCCCTTCTTTTCAGTGGCTACTTTCATAAAGAGTACACCAACAATTTCACAAATACCAGCTAGAATTAAAAATACCCAAGCCATTTTATGCGGCCTCCTTCGCTTCTTTTTCTTCTGTTACTCGTTTTAAACCAATTACTCCGAAGAAGATTAAACCAATTAATAAAACTTTTACGATAGAGAAAGGTTCTCCGAAGATGAAAATCTCTGTAAGAACGATTCCACCAGCTCCAATTCCTGTAAAGACTGCGTATACAGTGCCGACAGGTAGATCTTTATATGCTCTAAATAATAAGACGAAACTAATTGTAATTAATAGAGCAACACCAGCCCACTCAAGTGGTGCCTCCGCTTTTTTAAGTCCAATAACCCAAAAGATTTCAATAATACCAGCTATGATTACATAAATCCATGCCATATGTCATTTCTCCTTCCTACCAGTCGTTAGGTAAAGGGCTTAAAAACGACGCATTGCAAAGGAGCAATCCGTCAGTTTGAAAGTCCGCGCCAAAATACTTTCCAAGAAGCTTCTAAACGTGTCTCAAAACGATTTAAACCTGCGTATAGTAGTTCAACCATAAGGCCGTCAAGTAAGCATAAAAAAGCCTCCAAAGCGTCTTTTACTTCAATGTTATGCAGTTCATCTTGTTCGCTTGCTCTTTTAAACACAGGGAATAAAAGTTTTCCGACATTTTCAATGTGTACATTCGCTTTATCAATAATTTGTTCGCGAAATGCATCCGGCGGAAAATAAGAAGTTCGTAACCAAAACATTGATTCTTCACTTTCACCAAATCGTTTTGCATAGCCTTTTAACAAATTTAAGAGCAATTCTTCAGTAGACGATTTGGAAAAATTTTCGATATCGTCTGTAAAGCTTTGCAAATCATTTTGAAGAGCGGATTCTAAGCATGTAAAATATAGCTCTTCTTTTCCTTTAAAGTGTGCGTAAATCGATGGCTTTTTAATCCCAACTTCTTGAGCAATATTTGCTAATGAAGTTCCTTCGTAGCCGTAGCGCGCGAAATGAGAAAGTGCTACAGCTTTAATGCGGTTTGCTGTCATTTTCATCCCCTACCTACCGTTCGTTAGGTTCATTATATGAGATAAAAAATATAAAGTCAATAGGTGAAGAACTGAAAAAAGAGTGCTATGGTTGGCACTCTTTTCTAGACTGTTTTTCGCTCAATTAAATGGAATGAAAGTTCTTCTGAGTTTCCAATAATGTGTTCGTTGTGTATCTGTTTATGAAATAAAGAAAAAGCACGTGATCCCATTGTGAGCCCAGGATGCTCAATAGTTGTAATTTCTAATGCTTTTGAAATTTCATGGTTATCAAATCCCAGGATAGCGAGGTCTTCAGGTATGCGAATGCCATGTTTTTTTGCCTCTGTTAATAAACCAGCAGCTACTTGATCGTTCGCTGTGAAAATAGCGGTTGGACGATTTTTCATGTTTAAAATACGATGAAGTATTTTTGCCCCGTCCTGCATCGTATAACATTGATGGAAAATCCAATCAGGGTATACTGTTTTTCCTTCGTGACGAAGAGTATCGGCGAAAGCTTTTTCACGCTCGATTGAATTAACACTTGTTTTTCTTGCTAAACAAATGCCGATTTTTTCATGACCTTTACTGAGTAAATAGGAAGTACCGAGACGGAATCCTTCGTAATGATCTACATAGACAGATGAAATGAGGGGATGGTTCATTTTTTCACATGAAATAATAGGGGCAAATTTTGCGAACGGTTCAATTTGTTCCCATGAACTCGTGCGAGAGCAAATAATCATCCCGTCAAATTGTTTCATTTTCATCATTTCAAGAACGCGAATTTCTTCAATACTATCGTAATTCGTTTGGCATAAATTAATATGATATCCAGCTGCTAACGCTTCGTTTCCGATTCCTTCAATGATCGTGCTAAAGTACGGAAGATTAATAAAAGGGAGCATAACCCCGATTGTATACGTTTTTCCCTTTATTAAATGGATAGCATTTATATTTTTTGCATAGTTCAATTCTTCAACTGCATCTAAAACACGCTTACGCTTTTCTTCTTTTACGTAAGGATGATTATTAAGAACACGAGAAACAGTTGATATAGATACACCAGCAGTTTTTGCAATTTGTTTTATATTGGCCATATGTATCACCTCTTTACTTAATTATAAGGGGAAAATAATAAGAATGAAAAAATCTTGACCTGAAAAGCTTTTCACAATCTATGTTATAAGCATGACTTCTGTTATTCGCGTAACCTTTTTATTTGGGCGTAAGAATAGCGAGGTCTTTTTTGTATGTCTGCAAAGAATTTTTGTCAAAATGTGTGAGAATAACGTGGAAAGTTTTCGGAGGAGGCGTTTGATAACGAAGCGAATAGAAGAGAGTATAAACGCTTCGCTCGTTAAGAGAGCGGTATGAAAGGGCGGAAACAAATTGAAAAAAGGAATCATTTGTTTCGTGTTTTCTAGTGTAATACTTAGCTCATGTTCATTTCAGCAAACGATGCAAGAAGAAAAAACATTTGTAGGAACAACAGGAGGGGCTAAGGACCGTGTTACTGATCCGATTCCCCTAAAGGAACTTCCAAAATATTTTCCGGCAAAGTTTAAAGTTCCAACGTTTTTACCTTATGACATTACGAGTGATGTGAAGGGAGAGGTAAGAACGATGGGAAAGAAGAATGCTGTCTTAACGATTAAATATAAGCAACAAGAGAAAGGAAGGCACGATTATATAGAATTAACAGTGGCCAACTTTTCTTACAGTTTTCCATACCTCGTAGAAGAGAATCGATTTCAAGAACAAATGAAATTGAATAATGGAGCACCTGCTTATTTTAAAAATAAGGATGATTACGAGAGAGGGGACGAATTTGCTACGCTTATATGGAAAGAGAAGGGGATTGAATATCAGCTATTATATCGTAATGTAGATGAGAAAGCTGAAGATGTGATTAAACAAAATCTGCTGTACATTGCGAACAATATGGAATGAAAAACTAGCTGCACTGTGCAGCTAGTTTTTTGTATATTATTTCTTTTTAATTTTTCCTGACCAAGATTTAAATCCACCTTTTAATTGGTAGAAATCTGTGTAGCCTTGTTTTTTTAAGTATTGAGCTGCACGACCTGTACGGAATCCGCTTTGGCAATATAAATAAACCGGTTGATCTTGGCGAAGTTCTTTGTGGCGAAGGCGAATTTGTGATAATGGAATGTTACGCGCACCTAAAATATGTCCCGCGTTAAATTCATCCGCTTCGCGAATATCGATAAGCTGTGCTTTACGGTAGCCAGCGCGAAATTCATCTTCTGAAAGTGTTTTAATTAATTTTTTCTGATAGAAATACATCCATACAGTGTAGCCGATGAATGCTGCAATTGCGGCTAGTATAATAATCAAGTTTGTTGACACGATTCTATCGCTCCCTTTTTTCTTATCCTACTTTCAATATTATAATGCCCATATGTATTTATGCAACAGATTCATTTGTATATAAGAAGAAATTTCGTATTCTTTCACAAATTTTGTCGAATTTGGTAGACTAGAGAATGTGAAAAATAATTGGTTATATGAGGTGCAGGATGGGAAAAGAAAAATGGTGTTATATTAACTCTGGTCAATGTTCACCAGCATTTAATATGGCGTTAGATGAATGTTTATTAAATTGGCAAAGTGCAAAGAAAATGTCACCAACAATTCGTTTTTATGAATGGGAAGTACCAACATTAACAGTCGGGTATTTCCAGCGTGTTGAAAAAGATATAAATATGGATGTAGTTAACGAAAAGAAATATGGATTCGTTCGTCGTCAAACAGGCGGCAGGGGTGTACTACATGACAAAGAATTAACGTACAGTGTTATTGTGTCTGAAGATCATCCGAATATGCCAAAAACAGTTACAGAAGCATACCGAATTATTTCGCAAGGCTTATTGGACGGTTTTAAGGCATTAGGATTAGAAGCGTATTATGCAGTTCCGAAAACAGAAGCGGATCGTGAGAATTTAAAAAATCCGCGTTCAGGAGTATGTTTTGATGCACCATCTTGGTATGAGATTGTAGTTGAAGGAAGAAAAATCGCGGGTAGTGCCCAAACACGTCAAAAAGGTGTTATCTTACAACACGGTTCTATTCCGTTAGAAATAGATTTAGATGAGTTATACGACCTATTTTTATTCCCAAATGAGCGAGTAAAAGAGCGTATGAAAAACATGTTTTCTTCTAAAGCGGTAGCGATTAATGAATTAACAGACCGCACATTTACGATTGAACAGTTAATTAAAGCGTTTGAAACTGGATTTGAAAAAGGTTTAGATATAGAGCTTGTGCCGTATGAACTAACAGAAGAACAGCTTCATGAAGTTCAAACTTTAGCAAAAGAGAAGTATGAAAGTAATGAATGGAATTATAAAAAATAAGGAGATGGCGACCGCCATCTCCTTATTTTTATAGTAAATTAAGTACTTTTTCTACTTTGATTCCTTTATCTTGTAAAGAACGAAGGCGATTTACAACGTCCATAATTTCTTTGTCGAATGTAACGCTAATACCTTGGCTTTGTAGTTCTTTTTTTAATCCTTCAATAGAATCATCTATGTCGATGCCAAGCTCGTAATCTTGACAAACTTCAATTGTCTTTTTCACAAGTTTAACATAATTTTCTTGTAGTTTTGTATTTGTTTCAGTCAAAGCAGATTGCTTCGGTTTTGTAGGAGTAACCGGTGCTGTCTCTTGCTTTGTAACTGGAGTAGGTACTGCTTTTTTCACAGGTGCTGGAGTAGATAGTTCTATAGCTGCTTCAACACTTACTGACTTCGGCGTTGGTACCGGAGTAGGTTTAGGTGCAGCGGGTGTTTCTACTCGCGTAATAGGCTTTGGAGCAGGTGTAACTGCTTTTGGAGCTTCTACAACTACTTCTTTTTTCGGAGTAGCTTCTACAACTGTTTCTTCTTGCTCAGCAGCTTCTTTATTTTCTTTGCTCCACATAACGCGTTCAACTTCTAGAGAAACATTGTTTTTGTTCATCGCTGTTAATGTAACTTTACCAACCTCAGCGTTCCCAGTGAAATCAACAATTTTATAAATAACACTCTTGTTCCAATCCACGTTTCCGCTCAAAAATAATTCTTCGTTACATTTTGGCGTTAAGCCCTCGATTTTAATTTCTGCGTTTACACCGTTTTCACTATATACCATAATTAGCGAAGCATTTACATCTTCGTCTGCTAACATTAGTTCACGTACCATTTTGCCGGTGCGTACTTGCGTTTTCTTCTTAACTGACATCAAATTTCTCCTCTCAAAAATTCAGTAATAATAAAAAAATCGTATAACGAAAAATAATTGCTCACGAAGATTTATGATACCGATAATAAAAGCATCACGTCAACAATTAACTTTAATTATTTTGCATTTTTCTTATTTTCTTTATGAAATTTTTCGATTTGTAAAATTATACAGAAGAAAAACAGCCGTTTGAAGGGCTGTTAAAAATTTGATTTTTTGTATAGTAATTTATATAAAATATAAAATAGAATAGCGATTAAAGCGTTTTGCCAAAAGGTTAGATGATAAATGAGATAAGGTTGTTTTTTGAAATAGACATTTAAAAATACAGCTGAACAAAATGGAGTAGCAAATGCAAATCCAAATAGAATCCTTCTTTTCCAATTCATCTTTTGATCAAAGGAATAGCGCTTTAATAAATATAAAATGAAAAGTATGCCTAGTATAATAAGTGAAACGAACAAAGTGGTTCCAGGGATGCTAAAAGCTGGGCTTAATTGTTCGATATTCTTCCCGAAGATTAAAATGAAAGTCGAAACAAGTGCATCTATTCCAAACTGTATAGCAAGAAGTAAGCTAATAATAAAACCGATTAAAGAAGTTTTTTCTAGCTTTGTTTGGGTTGGTAAAGCTGATATAAGTTCATCACAGTAAGATCGTAAATCATTTCCGAAAATATCATAAGCATTTTTATTTTCTGCTTGTGCTTCGATGAGATGATCTAATATTTCTAATAAAAGTTCTTCTACTTGATGTTCGGGTACGTTAGATAACCGAACATATACTAACATATCACCGTAAGCAGCTTCGTTTTCAGGTGTTAGAAATTCGCGTTTTTTATTGTTCAATTCAACCATGTCTTGCGCCTTCATCCCTATCACTCCCCTTGTAATAAGTTATTTACCGTCGTTGAAACCATTCCCCAACTTTTTTTAAATTCTTCAAGCTGTTCTAATCCTTTATCGGTTACGTGATAATATTTTCGTTTTGGACCGAGTGAGGAAGCTTTTAATGTTCCTTCAATAAGCTTCTCTTTTTGCATGCGTAACAATAAAGGATAGATGCTTCCTTCACTTACGAATGTAAAGCCGTGTTTATTTAATTTTGTACTTAGTTCATATCCGTACACTTCTTCTTGTGAAATGATATATAGAATGCAACCTTCTAGTACACCTTTTAACATTTGGCTGTGCATGATTTCACCACCTTTTATCCAGGTAACTTGCCTTGCAAGGTAGCTGTTATCTAAATTATAACAGTCAGTAACTTGCAAAGCAAGTTACTGAAGTGGAAAACTTTAATCTGTGTTAATTTTTTTTTGCTTCCCATACTAACGAGAGGAGGGAAGCACATGAAACCATTTATGCCAAAACTCGTTTACTTTGAACCGAGGGCACTCGAATATCCGCTTGGAAAAGAGCTTTATGAGAAGTTTACGAAGATGGGATTAGAAATTCGTGAAACGACATCACACAATCAAATTAGAAATTTTCCAGGGGAAAATGAATTGCAAAAGTATCGTAATGCAAAAGCAACACTTGTCGTTGGGGTGAGGAAGACGTTAAAGTTCGATACATCAAAACCTTCAGCTGAATATGCAATTCCGCTTGCAACAGGGTGTATGGGACATTGTCATTATTGTTATTTGCAAACGACACTTGGGAGTAAACCTTACGTAAGGGTGTATGTGAATCTAGATGAAATCTTTGAGAAGGCAAAGCAATATATGGATGAAAGGGCCCCTGAAATAACAAGATTTGAAGCGGCGTGTACATCAGACATCGTTGGAATTGATCATTTGACACATGCATTAAAGCGGGCGATAGAGTTTATCGGAGAAAGTGAACATGGACGTTTACGTTTCGTTACGAAATATTCGCATGTTGATCATTTATTAGATGCAAAGCATAATGGGAAAACGCGTTTTCGATTTAGTATTAATTCACGTTATGTGATTAAAAATTTTGAACCAGGGACATCGCCATTTGAAGAGCGAATTGAGGCTGCTCGTAAAGTAGCGGGGGCTAATTATCCTCTTGGCTTTATTGTTGCGCCAATTTATATGCATGAAGGGTGGGAAGAAGGGTACCGTGAATTGTTTGAACGATTGTACAATGAGTTAAAAGACATGACGATACCAAATTTAACGTTCGAATTAATTCAACATCGTTTTACGAAACCAGCCAAAAAAGTCATTCAAGAACGTTATCCGAATACGAAACTTGAAATGGATGAAGAGAAGCGGAAATATAAATGGGGACGATACGGTATTGGGAAATATGTATATCAAAAGGATGATGCAGAAGTATTGGAAGAAACAATACGAGGTTATATATATGAGTATTTTCCCGATGCAGAAATTCAATATTTTACATAAGGGGAATCTGGATTCTTTTTTTGTTTTATATATTTAGGCTCGTTTCCACCTTGTCACGTTATTCTTTCTGGTGTATCATTTTATTGATTGCTTCGTACGGAATAAGCAAAATGAAATTGGATGGAGGAAACCGATGCCTACCCCTAGTATGGAAGATTATATTGAACAAATTTATTTGTTGATTGATGAAAAGGGTTATGCCCGTGTATCTGATATTGCTGAAGCGCTTAGTGTACATCCATCCTCTGTAACAAAAATGGTACAAAAATTAGACAAAGACGAATATCTAATTTATGAAAAATATAGAGGGCTTGTATTAACATCAAAAGGTAAAAAAATCGGAGAACGTCTCGTATATCGTCATGAATTGTTAGAACAGTTTATGCGCATTATCGGTGTGGATGAAAGCAAAATTTATAATGATGTAGAAGGAATTGAACATCATTTAAGTTGGGAATCAATTGACCGTATCGGTGATTTAGTACAATACTTTGAACAAGATGAAGTTCGAGTAGAAACACTTCGTGGTGTTCAAAAAGCAAATGAAGAGAAAAGTAATTAAGGGGAACGTGTGGCGTTTCCTTTTTTATTTCAATCGAAAAGGACGGGAGAATAATGAAAGCAATTATTTTTGATTTTGATGGATTAATTGTGGACACAGAAACAATATGGTTTCACTCTTTCAGAGATGCTGTTCGTGAATACGGCGGCGAGTTACCTTTAGAGGAATTTGCAAAATGTATTGGAACGACAGATGAAGTGCTTTATGCATATTTAAAAGAGCAATTAAAAGAAAAATTTAACGAGCATGCATTAAAGGGAAAAGTAACAACTTTACATAAAGAGAAAATGAAAATACCAAAAGCGCGTGACGGGGTAAAAGAATATTTAGAAGAAGCGAAAGAACTTGGATTGAAAATCGCATTAGCCTCTAGTTCATCTAGGGAGTGGGTCGTTCGTTTTTTAGAAGAGCTACAAATTAGAGATTATTTTGAAGTGATTAAAACGCGAGAAGATGTAGAGAAGGTAAAACCAGATCCAGCTCTTTATAAAGTTGCGATAGAAGAATTAGGAATTGAATCATCAGAAGCCGTTGTATTTGAAGATTCATTAAATGGATTGAAAGCAGCGGTGGCAGCAGGATTAAAGTGTGTCGTCGTACCTAATGATTTGACAAGAAATTTGCAATTTGAAAACCATCACCTTCGTATCGAAAGTATGAAAGAGAAAAGTTTGAAAGAAGTGCTTCAACATATAAAGTGAAACTTTAATCAGTAGGGTTTTTCGCATCTTCCACTGATTATTAGCCCCGCACCAACCGGGATAAAAAAAGACCGTATTTCCTAAAAGGAAGCACGGTCTTTCTTTTTGTTTTTTTTACCTTCAATGACAGTTAAATGAGATTGTTTTCTTTTTCTTTTCAACGATGGAGAATTACCCTTTTTCCCCTTGTCATCAGAAGCATTTCGTTTCAAGAAAGAATTGCTTAGGGGTGCTACATTTTGTTTCCCGTGTTTGCGGTTCGATTGTTTCGCTGCACGCTTATATGAGCTTTGCGAATTTGCAGAACCACTAGAGTTTGTAAACATTTTGTAGAGTAAGTAAAAGATACCGACGACAGCTAACATGATACCAATGTTTTTCAATACTTCCATTGGGTTTGTAATAACAGATGAAACAAGGCCGAATATTGCCAATCCGATAATAAGCACAAATATAGCGAATGTAAACGAACGACCGTTCATAAGGGACACCTCCTAAAAACATATATTAAAATTAGTATATTAACGATGAGGAAAGGAGTTGAACACCATTTTTAAATAATTATTGTTTGTTTTCTAAACGTAATAATTCTTCAAACGATGCGATTGCAACTTCCGCTTGATCATCTGTTGGTTCTTTCGTTGTTAATAGTTGCAGCCATAATCCTGGATATCCAAGTACTCGTAAAACAGGGACATCTCGTAATCGATTGGTAAATTGTAATACTTCAAAAGAAATACCGAGAACAACTGGAATTAATAAAATTCGGTTTACTACCCTTGCCCAAAGCGGATCTGTAGGGACGAGGAAATAGACAAACATTCCAATAATGACTGTAAATATAATAAAGCTACTGCCACAGCGATAATGGAGGCGAGTTTGCTTTTGAACATTTTCTACAGTCAGTGGAAGATTATTCTCATAAGCATTGATTACTTTATGTTCCGCACCGTGGTACTGAAATACCCGCTTAATAAGTGGGGTTAAAGAAATGAAGTATATATAGCTCAATAATAGCATGAGCTTAATGACACTTTCGACAATGATTTGCCCTGTATGAGATGGGAAAATCGGTCTCGTTAATTCAGCTAAAAGTGCAGGAACTGCTGTGAAAATTACTTTACCGAATATGAACGATAAAACACCAACTGCTGCAACTCCTAATACCATCGTTAATTTTGATTGTTCTTCTTTTTTATTTGCAAGTTGTTCATCTTCTTCTGGGTGGACATCAAATCGTTCTGAAGCAAAGTTTAAATGTTTCGCTCCATTCGCACTTGCATCCACAATAGCGGCAATACCTCGTAAAAATGGAATTTTCTTTAGTAGAGACAATGCTTTATTACGAACGCGTGGTAAACGATAAAATTCAATCGATTTATCTTTACGACGAACCGCTGTAACAGTATATTCTCTACCACCAAACATAACTCCTTCTATGACTGCCTGCCCGCCATATATTTGTTTTGACTCTTCTGCCATGTTAACACCAACCTGTATTTGTTTCTCTCTTATGTAGAAAAAGAGGCAATTGTCATACTTGGTTTTGTCATCTTGAAATAAGACAATCACCGAGTTTCCTTTATTTTATCGACAAATACAGGCAGATGACAAGGGAAAATGTTACGAGAGTCGGACATTTCTTATTCTTTTTATAGACAAATTTTGCAGGATTTAAACATGCCTCAAAATAGTTTCGGGCATACTAGTGAGCGGAGGTGTCAATGTGAATCAAGAACAATCAACAATAAGAAACTTTGTACAAATTGGTTTATTTGGTGGCTTATTTTGGGGAGGTATATGGTATTTCCTTCATATATTCTCATTTACAGAAGCTGGACCTAACTATTTACTTTTACCGTTTGCATTTGGAGATTGGAAAGAAGGGGTTTGGGGAAATGTACTAGGTATCGTTTGTATGGGACTTCTTTCAATTTTAGTGGCATTTCTCTATAAAGCCCTTTTTAAAAAGTTTGAAGGAGTATTCCCTGGCGTACTATACGGTTTGTTTTGGTGGGCATTATTATTTTTGGGGATGGGGCTAATGGCACCTGTTATTAAAAGTGCACTCCATTTACCGAAAGAAACAATTGTAACGACAATATGTATCTTTATATTATATGGTGTTTTTATTTCGTATTCTGTAGCATTCGAATCGAATAATACAAATAGAGGAGAAGGGGTCGAGAAGACAAACTATTCAAATAAGTGATTCCTATGTTAAAATGTCGTATAGACATTTTTTAATATTAAGGAGTTTTAAGAAAATGAAAAAGTTACTCCTCGTAAATGGTCCTAACCTAAATCGCCTTGGCGTTAGGGAAGTAAATGTATACGGAAAAGGAACGTTAGCGACGCTTGAAACAGATATGAAACACGAAGCAGAGAAAATGGGAGTGGAGTTAGAATGTTTCCAATCGAATCATGAAGGTGCTATTATCGATCGTCTTCATGAGGCTGAAGATATATATGAAGGGATCATTTTAAATCCTGGAGCATTTACGCATTATAGCTATGCGATTCGAGATGCAATTGCGAGCATTTCGATTCCTGTTATTGAAGTACATATTTCTAACATTCACCAGCGTGAATCGTTCCGTCACGAATCTGTGACGGCGGCTGTTTGTGCGGGACAAATTGTTGGATTTGGTTTTTATGGCTATAAGTTAGCGTTATTTGCATTAATGGAGAAATTGAGGGAGGCATAAAGTAATGGAAAAGATCGAGAGATTAAGAAGTGCGTTTGATGAGGCTGGTATTGACGGTATCGTATTAACGAATGAACATAGCCGTAGATATATGGCGAATTTCACAGGAACAGCTGGTGTTGTACTAATTTCAAAAGAGCGTGCTCTATTTATTACAGATTTCCGTTATGTAGAGCAAGCTAGTAAGCAAGCGGTTGGATACGAAATAGTGCAGCATGCAGGATTAATTCTTGATGAAGTTGCGAAACAAGTTAAAGAACTTGGAATTCAAAAGCTAGGATTTGAGCAAGATACTCTTACATATAGCTCTTACGTAACGCATAATGAAGCGATCGAAGCTGAATTCATCCCAACTTCTGGGCTTGTAGAAAAGTTACGCTTGATAAAGACTGATTCAGAGATTAAGATATTAAAGGAAGCTGCACAGATTGCAGATGCTGCCTTTGAGCATATTCTATCATTCATTCGCCCGGGAGTATCTGAAATTGAAGTGTCAAATGAACTTGAATTTTTCATGAGAAAACAAGGAGCAACATCTTCTTCGTTTGATATTATCGTTGCTTCAGGTCTTCGTTCGGCATTACCGCACGGCGTGGCATCTGAAAAAGTGATAGAAAAAGGAGATTTCGTTACATTAGACTTCGGCGCTTATTACAAAGGATATTGCTCTGATATTACTCGTACGATTGCAGTCGGTGAACCATCTGATAAATTAAAAGAAATTTATAATATCGTTTTAGAAGCACAACTACGTGGTGTGAACGGTATTAAAGCTGGTTTAACGGGTCGTGAGGCTGATGCATTAACGCGTGATTACATAACGGAAAAAGGATATGGTGAATACTTCGGACACTCTACTGGTCATGGAATCGGTCTTGAAATCCATGAAGCACCAGGTTTAGCGTTCCGTTCTGATACAGTACTTGAACCAGGTATGGCTGTAACAGTAGAACCAGGTATTTATATTCCAGGTGTTGGCGGGGTACGTATTGAAGATGATATCATTGTAACAAGTGAAGGTAATGAAGTAATAACGAAATCACCAAAAGAACTTATTATTTTGTAATACACAGGAGGATTTTTTTACATGATTTCAGTAAACGATTTTCGTACAGGTTTAACAATTTCAGTGGACAATGCCCTTTGGCAAGTAATGGATTTCCAACACGTAAAGCCAGGTAAAGGTGCTGCATTCGTTCGCTCTAAACTACGTAACCTTCGCACAGGATCTGTTCAAGAGAAAACATTCCGTGCAGGTGAAAAAGTAGAAAAAGCACACATCGAAAACCGTCGTATGCAATACTTATACGCGAGCGGTGAGTCTCACGTATTTATGGATAACGAAACTTATGAGCAAATCGAACTTGGCGAAAACCAAATCGAGCGCGAATTAAAATTCTTAAAAGAAAACATGGGAGTATCTATTATGACATACCAAGATGAAGTACTTGGTGTTGAACTTCCGAACACAGTTGAATTAGCAGTGTCAGAAACAGAGCCTGGTATTAAAGGTGACACAGCTTCTAACGTAACAAAACCAGCTAAATTAGAAACTGGTCTTGTTGTACAAGTACCAATCTTCATTAACGAAGGCGAAATGCTTATCATCAACACTGGTGAAGGTAAATACGTTTCTCGTGCATAGTAGAAAAGCACTCGTGATTATCACGAGTGCTTTTTTTATAGGAAGTAGGGAAGATAGTAAATTGCGGTTATAACAAAACTAACTGTGACGAGTGAAAGGGTACCCATAATATATGGAGTCAAAACAATTTGAAACGGGCGTATTTCACCAGTTTCAATACCGGTAAAAGTTTTATTCGTTACATGATCCATATTGTTATTTCTAAAGTTACTCATAATAATTAACCACGTAATTGCAAATATTGCTAGACTGCCAAGGAAAAAGCTCTCCATAAATGACCAGCCAACCATTTTTGAAAAAAGATAAATAATAGCTAATTCTACTACAATTGTTAAACTAATTTTCAATCCCTTCATATTTTCCCCCCTCATTTTGTACTTTCAACCAATTTGAAAATTTTTCGCATGATACAACATGCAGTACGCAAGGTGATTTTACTTCTTTTTCTAAAGCAGCATGTACGTCTAGAAATTGTTTTTCCACATGTAATGAAATGTAAGGTAGTTTCTCTTGTGCTTTTAAAGAGCGAATGTTAGTCGTTTTAGCACCGGCAAATACGTATGTAAGTTGCAAGTCTAAAAAAGCGATTTTAAAGATCTCTTTTTTAGCAGATTCGTTATATCCTCTTCCCCAATATTGATAGCCGAGCCAACTTCCAATATGTGAGTGCTTTTTTTCGTAATTAATATGTTTAAGTGTCGTGAGGCCAATTATTTCATTTTCCTCACTTACAATCACTCTTGATAAGGAGTGTTTTTTTCGTTCCTCTCCAATTGCAAAAAGAATGAACGCCTTTGTATCTTCCACTGATTCTACTTTTATCCCTAATGCATTTTTTACATGTGGATTGCTTGATAGCTCAAAAATCACATTTGCATATCGTAAATCGAGCGGTAATAAAGTAACTTGCTTCATCATCTATGCTCCTTTTCTATTAAATATACCATAAATTAATTGGAATATTCAGTTTTAAATCAAGTCGATAGAGAAAAATTATGTTTTTACTTCTGAAATAGACAACCTCTGCATATGGTTGTACAAATATATTCTTTTTCAGAATAAGGAAGTAGTAACTGTTATGGGAGAAGGTGGGAGAATGAAACAGTGGCTAGCGGCAATGGAAACATCCGTGCTTGTTATGGGGTTACTTCGGTTGTTTTCAGGAAGCGCGGAAATATTCGCCGCTTTGCTTATGCTTTACGTGAATGATGCAAAGAAAGCATTGTTTATAAATGGTATGTTGGCGTTTGTTGGACCGACCGTATTAATTTTAACAATGACAATTGGCATAGCGAGTGTAGCAAGTGAGATTTCTTTCTTGAAACTCTTTTTTCTAGCACTTGGAATTGGCTGCATTTTTATCGCGTTGTTGAAATAGTAAGTCGAGTATAGTGGGGAGAAGCTTATGAAAGAAGTATTAGAAGTTTTACCGAAAACGATGAAACAGTTAGTTGAAGGTTGTAAGCAATACGATACTCTAGAGGAAATTCGCGTTCGAATTGGAAGGCCACTAGAGTGTATTGCACATGGAGAAGTGTTTTTCTATGACTATATCGCTACAGCGGAAGATGCAATCCATTTATTGAATAAATTAAGTCAATTCTCAATTTATACGATGGAAGAGGAATTGAAACGTGGATATGTGACACTACGAGGAGGACATAGAATTGGCCTAGCTGGAAAAGTCATTACAGAAAAAAGTACAGTGAAAATGATTCGGGATGTCTCTTCTTTTAATATTCGTATTGCCCGTCAAAAAATAGGGATTGCTGAGCCGCTTCTGCCATATCTTTATGAATCGCGATGGTTAAACACGATGGTAATCGGCCCACCGCAAACGGGGAAAACAACACTTTTAAGAGATGTAGCACGCTGTATGAGTCAAGGTGTAAGTGCTTCGAAAATTCCTTCATGTAAAGTGGGGATTGTTGATGAACGATCAGAAATTGCGGGCTGTGTGAAAGGAATCCCGCAATATGACTTTGGCGTGCGAGTAGATGTATTAGACGCTTGTCCAAAAGCTGAAGGAATGATGATGATGATTCGTTCTATGAGCCCAGACATATTAATCGTAGATGAAATTGGACGTAAAGAAGATAGTGAAGCGATTATGGAGGCGGTACATGCAGGTGTTCAGCTTTTTATAAGTGCACATGGATTTTCTTATGATGATGTTGTGAAACGTCCATCGTTACAGGCGGTGCTGGAACTTGGTGTATTTGATAGGTTTGTGGAATTATCAAAAGCGAGAGGGCCAGGAACGGTTATGCAAGTGAAAGATAAATATGGAAAATCAGTATTACCTCATAGAAAGGCTCAAGGCGTATGGTGAAAATATTTGGTGCGGTATTAATAGTTGCTGTTAGCACTTTTTTCGGATTTTCATACGCTAAAAGGTACAGTGAGAGACCGCGGCAACTTAGGTTATTGAAGGCAGCATTGCAATCATTAGAAGCTGAAATTATGTATGGACACACGCCGTTATCTGAGGCTGCAGAGCGTTTAGTCAAACAAATGCCGAAGCCGTTAAATTGGATATTTCAAAGCTTTTCGAAACGGCTAGAGGACGGGGAGCAAACAGTTAGAGAAGCTTGGATTGATAGTTTGAAGGAGAACTGGACGTTAACGGCGTTTAAACAAACCGAGTATGAAATCTTACAACAATTTGGTGAAACACTTGGACAACATGATCGTGAATCACAGCAAAAACATATTCGCTTATGTATTACACATTTGGAGAGAGAAGAAGGAGAAGCGAAAGCATTACAACTACAATATGAAAAAATGATAAAGAGTTTAGGGGTACTAGCAGGGCTACTTATCGTAATTTTACTGCTATAGGGGGGAGAAAGGCGATGTCCATTGATGTTGGATTAATATTTCAAATCGCCGGAATCGGCATTGTTTTAGCTTTCATTCATACTGTACTAAAAGAATTAAAGCGAGAGGATATTGCAAATTGGGTTATCCTTGTCGGTTTTGTCGTTATTTTGTTTCATGTTGCATTTTTAATTAATACTCTATTCGACAAGATTAAAAGTGTCTTTCTCTTCCAGTAAAGGAGGCGGTTCGAATCGAAATTATACAAATTGTCGGATTAGGCCTCGTTGCTACATTTTTAGCTGCTGTTTTAAATCAGCATAAGTCTAGTATTACATCGTTATTTATTGTGTTCATTGGTAGCATGATGTTTCTTCTCTTAATCGATCAAATTCATTCTATTTTACAAATGATTGAGAGAGTGGCGAGTGAAGCGAAGGTTAGCAACGTATATGTAGAAACGTTATTGAAAATTATAGGGATTGCTTATATCGCTGAGTTTGGTGCGCAAATTACAAAGGATGCTGGTCAAGGTGCAATCGCTTCGAAAATTGAATTAGCTGGGAAAATCTTAATTCTCGTCATGGCAATTCCTATTTTGACGGTTGTAATTGAAACAATTCTCGGTTTTTTACCTACGGGATAAGGGGGAGTGAATGTTGAGGAAGTTTGGAGCTAAGCTATTATTTGCTTGCTTCCTTTTCTTTTCTTTACCGATTGTTGTACAAGCTTCTCCTATAGAAACAAACGTCGTTGATCAACAATTGGATAAGCTCGGAATTGAAGATGTGAAGCAATTTTGGGACGGGCTTGTTACAAAGTATGGAGGCTATTTACCAGAGAGTCAAAAAGGAAGCTTTATGGAGTTTGTAAAGGGAGAAAAAGAGTTCTCCATAAAAGAGTGGATGATAGGTCTACTAAAATATTTATTTCATGAGCTTGTTGCAAATGGAAAGTTACTTGGAACGCTCATTATGCTCACGATTTTCAGTGCATTGTTGCAATCGTTGCAATCTGCTTTTTCAAAGAGTAGCGTGAGTAAAATCGCTGATGCAGTCGTATACATGGTACTTATTATTTTCGCTTTAAATAGTTTTTATGTCGTTATGACATATGCAAGAGAGACGATACAAACAATGGTAGATTTTATACTAGCGTTATTACCAATTTTACTTGCACTCGTAGCAACAGGCGGCGGTGTTGTTTCTGTATCATTTTTTCATCCAATCATCATTTTCTTAATGAATACGAGTGGGCTTCTTATGAACTATATCGTTCTACCACTTTTATTACTTGCAACTATATTAAGTATTGTAAGCACGATGAGTGATCAATATAAAGTTACGAAATTGTCCAAGCTTTTGCAAAACGTTAGTGTGGGGATTATTGGTATCTTTTTGACGGTTTTTTTAGGCGTATTATCTGTACAGGGAACAGCGTCAGCCGTTGCTGATGGTATAGCTGTGAAAACGGCTAAATTTGTAACAGGAAACTTCATTCCTGTAGTAGGAAGGATGTTTACTGAGGCGGCGGATACTGTTATTAGTGCATCTGGATTATTAAAAAACACAGTCGGAATTATCGGGCTCGTTATTTTATGCTTAATTGTCGCTTTCCCAGCGATTCAAATTTTTTGTATCGCGTTTATTTATAAATTCGCAGCAGCAGTATTGCAACCAGTAGGCGGAGGAGCAATTATTCAATGTTTAGATATCATTGGACGAAGTATCATTTACGTATTTGCTTGCTTAGCTATCGTATCATTTATGTTCTTTTTAAGTATCACAATTATTATTGCTGCCGGGAACATTACTCTCATGATGCGGTAGGAGGTGAAGAGTATGCAATTTGTTACAGAGTGGATTAGAAATATTATCGTTTTTTTACTCTTAGCGACAATGCTTCATCTTATTCTTCCAAATTCAAATTTGCAAAAGTACGTTAAATTCGTTGTAAGTCTATTGTTAGTCGTATTAATTTTAACGCCTCTATTTAAGTTGTTACAAACAGATGTAAATGAAGTTATCGCAAATTTCAATGAAGAGAAGTACGTAGCAGACGGATCTGTAAAAAATTCGATAGATTCGAAGAAAAAAGAAATACAAGCTCTAACACGTGCATATAGTTTAGAAGAGATGGCTACCAAAATGAAAAAAGACGTAGGAAAAGAGTTTGAGAAAAAGTATGGTATGACAGTCTCTGAAATACAAATAGTTGCAGTGGAACATGCAGAAGAAGTAAAGTCAGCGAAAGATATTCAATCTGTTGTTGTGACGTTGAAAGAAAAAGAACGTAGTAAAAATGATGCAATCGAAACAGTAAAGCCCATTGAAATTAATATGAAAGAACCTCCAAAAAAAATAGAAGAAACGAATGTAGAAATGAAAGATTTCTTTTCAAGCAGGTGGCAACTAGAGGATAAACAAATCCAAGTTCAGATGGAAGGGAGGACAGGTAGCGTAAATGGACAATAAAGATAAAAATTCGAGGTTCTCATTTTTTCGAAACCTATTAAATGGGGATGGAAAAGAAAGTAATGAGAAGGGGAAAAAGGTAACACCTAAGTTTTTGCTTGTCCTACTCATACTTGGGATTGCGCTTATGTTTTCTAGTAATTACTTATCACCTAAAAAAGAAGAAGTGCCTGTGTTTAACGAAAAGACAAGTCAAAGCCAAGATAAAGATGTACCAACTTTCGGTCAAAAAAACAATGATAATATGTCAAATGTAGAAAAATACGAAAAAGCGTATGAACAAGAATTGAAAGCTTCTTTAGAAGAGATAGCCGGAGTAAAAGATGTAACTATTAAAGTGAACTTAGATTCATCTGAAGAAAAAATACTCGAGAAAAATACAGTAAAACGTTCACAAACGACAGGTGAAACTGATAAAGCAGGCGGGAAAAGGGAAGTAGAAGACGAGTCTCTTGATGAAAAGACAGTCATTATACGTGAAGGTGATAAAGAAACTCCAATTGTTTTGCGAACAGAGAAACCGAAAGTACGAGGTGTTCTGGTCGTAGCAAAGGGAGTGGATAATATACAAATAAAAGCAATGGTAAAAGAAGCTGTGACGCGATTATTAGATGTACCAGCTCATCGCGTTTCAGTATCACCGAAAAATTGATAGGGAGGAAATAAAGTGTTAAAAAAACAAACGGTTTGGCTATTAACGATGTTAAGTTTAGTGGTTGTACTATCTGTTTATTACGTAACAACTCCTGATAAAATGAATACAGCAGCACCGGCAACGGGTGAAAAGATGGGACAAGAAAAGCAAGGTGTTGATAAAGCAGTTACAAAAGAAACAACGAAAGAAACTACAAATAAAGAGACAACAAAAGAAAATACAAGCAAGGAAACTACAAATAAAGAAACAGACAAAAAAGAGAATGACAAAAAAGAAACAAGTAAAAAAGAGGCTAGCGTAACAGTTCAATCAAGCGATGAGAATTTTACAGCGCTACGTATGCAAATGGAAGATCAGCGTAGTGTAGAGAAAGAAAAGTTACAAAATGTAATGAAGTCATCAAAATCTTCAGCAGAAGAAAAGAGTAAAGCGAAAGATAATCTTGATGCCATCACTACGATGGAAACGAAGCAACAATTACTTGAGACAGTGATTAAATCTCAAGGCGGATATAAGGATGCTCTTGTAAGAGCTGATGGAACGGACATTAAAGTAACAGTTAAATCGGCAAAGCATTCACAAAAAGAAGCGAATAAAATTATTCAGCTTGTAAGAAGTGAAGGTGGTCCAAAAGATGTAGGTGTGAAATTTGATCCATCAGTAAAATAAATTGAAATTATAATAGGTGTTGCTGCTTCAAATTAGATAAAAGAATAATAGAAAAAAGCTATCGTTTTCGATAGCTTTTTTCTATTTCATCTTTGCAGTTGTATTTAGTATTTTCAATTGGAAACGGGGAAATACGCTGTGAGTAAAAGATTAATGGTTCGTGATGATGGTGATTAGTTTTTCCAGATTTGACGTGAATGAAGAGGACCAATGTCCAAATCACTACGGCAGGCAAGAACAGGATGAGCCATATCATATGTCCGCACCTCACTACAATAAATTTGCTACACTTTGAACATACTATTCTTTTATGAAGGAATAATGAACGGCGCGTAAACAAAAAATAATATTTGGTAAAAATATGTTTTTTTACCGTAGATAAAATGAAGAATGCTGAGGGAATTACGCTTTTACACTTTACAGTTTTGAAAAAGTAAAGAATGTTTTTTAGGAAGTGGTCTTGCCAATTTTGTGTGAAACTTGGTATTATTACTAGGTAATAATTTTTTGGTGGAATAATATTTTTACAGGAGTTTCGATTTATAATAAAGAAATATAAATTGGAATGTTTAAAAAATTTAGCGTAAGATGGGAATAGTAAATATTTCTATTAGTAAATGTCATAGGAATAAATTTTCTAATAGAATACATCGTATTTTTACAGTAAATCAGTTTGATGCCAATCTGTAAAAACGGGACAAACAAGAGTATGGGAGTGGATTTTACATGTTTAAAATTCAAGAAGTTCGTGAATTAATTAAATTAATTGATAGCTCTAATATTGATGAATTTGAATACAAAAAAGACGGTACAGCAATCAAAATGAAAAAACGTGGTAATGAAGTTGTTGCTGCGCAAGCACCGGTAACGAAACAGGTAGTACAACCAGCAGCATCTGTTGAAGTAGAAACAACAGTAGCGGCAGCGCAAGTAGAAGTGCAAAAACAAGAAGAGAAGAAAGTTGTTCAAGATGAAAACCTACATAAAATCACATCACCGATGGTAGGGACATTTTATTCCTCTTCTTCGCCTGATACACCTCAATATGTAAGTGTTGGGGACAGAGTATCGAAAGATTCTATCGTATGTATTGTTGAAGCTATGAAATTATTTAACGAAATTGACGCAGATGTAGAGGGCGAAATTGTTGAAATTCTTGTTAATAACGGACAGCTTGTTGAGTATGGACAACCGCTATTTCTTGTAAAAGCGTAATAAGGGAGTCTTTGTGATGATAAAAAAAGTATTAATAGCCAATCGTGGGGAAATTGCTGTACGAATTATTCGTGCTTGTAAAGAAATGGATATTGAAACAGTTGCAATTTATTCAGAAGCAGACAAAGAGTCACTTCATGTGCAAATTGCAGATGAAGCGTATTGTGTTGGACCAACGATTTCAAAAGAAAGCTATTTAAATTTGACGAACATTATTAGTGTTGCGAAATTAACAGGTTGTGATGCAATTCATCCGGGATATGGATTTTTAGCAGAGAATGCAGATTTTGCAGAATTATGCCGTGAGTGTAACTTGATTTTTATCGGTCCAAGCCCAGAAGCGATTTCAAAGATGGGCACAAAAGACGTTGCACGTGATACAATGAAAGAAGCAGGGGTTCCGATTGTACCAGGTTCACAAGGGATTATTAAAAATACCGAAGAAGCGATCGAGCTTGCTAATCAACTTGGATATCCAGTTATCATTAAAGCGACTGCAGGTGGCGGCGGAAAAGGTATTCGTGTTGCGCGCCATGAAGAAGAGCTTGTAAAAGGAATTCAAATTACACAGCAAGAAGCCAGTACCGCTTTTGGGAACCCTGGTGTATACTTGGAGAAGTACGTTGAAGATTTCCGCCATGTTGAGATTCAAATAATGGCAGATACACATGGAAATGCCATTCATTTAGGAGAGCGTGATTGTACAATTCAGCGCCGTCTGCAAAAACTATTAGAAGAAAGTCCATCACCTGCACTTGATGAGAATATTCGCAAGCAAATGGGTGACGCAGCAGTTAAAGCGGCGGTAGCGGTTGATTATACAGGTGCTGGTACGGTTGAGTTTATTTATGAATATAAAACGAAAAGCTTTTATTTCATGGAGATGAATACGAGAATCCAAGTTGAACATCCAGTTACTGAAATGGTAACAGGGATGGATTTAATTAAAGAACAAATTCTTGTTGCTTCTGGAGAAAAGTTATCGTTACAGCAAGAAGAAGTACAATTTAATGGTTGGGCAATGGAATGTCGAATTAATGCGGAAAACCCTGCCAAAAAATTTATGCCATCTCCAGGTAAAGTAGAAATGTACTTACCACCAGGCGGATTTGGTATTCGCGTCGATTCAGCTGTATATCCGGGATATTCAATACCACCTTTCTATGATTCGATGGTTGCTAAATTAATTGTTCACGGAAAAACACGTGAAGAGGCAATTGCAAAAATGAAGCGAGCGCTCAGTGAGTTTGTCATTGAAGGCGTACATACAACAATCCCGTTCCATTTGCAATTGCTAGAGCATCCTGATTTTGTAAAAGGTGAGTTTAACACGAAATTTTTGGAAGAGCATGAACTTGTGACGCAGTGATACATTAAAGGAGGTTTTTTTCATGGCTGAACATATGTTAGATATGGGTCAAGATACAACTCTTGGAAAAGTAGAAATTGCACCAGAAGTAATCGAAGTAATTGCAGGTATTGCAGCTGCTGAAGTAGAAGGTGTAGCGGCAATGCGTGGTAATTTTGCTACAGATGTTGTTGAGAAGTTAGGTAAGAAAAATCATGGTAAAGGTGTAAAGGTTGAATTAGCAAACGAAGATATTATTGTTGACCTTTATGTTGTGATGTATTTTGGTGTAGCAATTCCGGTTGTTGCACAAAAAATTCAAGACAATATTCGCCAAGCACTCTTTACAATGACAGGACTTGAGCCAAAAGAAGTGAACGTTCACATCGTTGGCGTAACATTCGAAACACAAAAAACAGAAATCGAACCAGTGTAAGAGTGGAAAAAGGTGCCTAGTAAAATAGGCATCTTTTTTATCGTTTCATTTCTTCACAAATTAAAACCCTCTAATTATTATACTATTTCAAAAAAAAAGAAAAATAAAACGGTACGTTTCATTTTTCCAAAAAACGTACATTGTGATAAGATATGGAACTTGAAGTTAATCTTTTTATTATTTTTCAGCCTTGTACCCCGTGTGTGAAACGATAAATTGTGTTATTATCATTGTATTATAAGGTTGGAAAATCAATGAAAACTGCAAGAGTAAGTGAATTGACGGCTTATAAATTATAATAATATAACAAAACATAAGGAAAGACTTGAAGTATAAAGGAGAGTTACAATGAAACGTAGGACGGCTAGAGAAAGAGCAATGCAAGCATTATACCAAATGGATATTACAGGTGAATTAGAACCGAAAGTAGCGGTGGAAAATACGCTAGATGAAGGCGAAGAAACAAATGAGTTTCTAGAATCACTTGTTGTAGGATTTGTAGACAACAAAGAAGAGATTGACGCAGCAATTCGTCAAAATTTAAAAAAGTGGAAGCTTGAGCGTATTAGTATTGTTGATCGCAGTATTTTACGTGTAGCTGTGTGTGAGATGAAATACATGGAAGAAATTCCGCACAATGTAACAATTAACGAAGCAATTGAAATCGCAAAAACATTTGGGGATGAGGAATCTCGTCGTTTTATTAACGGCGTTTTATCTAATATAAAAGATACACTGTAATTTCTTTAAGGGGGAAACTTAAAATGGTAGCAGTAATCATCAAAGGAAATGAAGTTGCGGAGAAAAAACGAGCACAATTAAAAGAAAAAGTTGTGAAGTTAAAAGAGCAAGGGATTGTACCAGGATTAGCAGTTATTTTAGTTGGAGAAGATCCAGCATCTCGTTCTTATGTAAAAGGAAAAGAAAAAGGCTGTGAGCAAGTAGGAATCTATTCAGAGCTAATTGAACTTCCTGAAACGATTACTGAGGAGCGTTTGCTTGCTGAAATCGATCGCTTAAATGGAGACGACCGCATTAATGGCATATTGGTACAATTACCTTTACCAAAACATATTGAAGAAAAAGCTATCATTGAAAGAATTTCACCGGAAAAGGATGTAGATGGATTTCACCCAATCAGCGTAGGACGTATGATGACGGGACAAGACACATTCCTTCCATGTACACCGCATGGCATTTTAGAATTAGTAAAAGAAACGAATCTTGATATTTCTGGAAAGCATGTTGTTGTAATTGGAAGAAGTAATATTGTTGGTAAACCAGTGGGGCAACTGTTTTTAAATGAAAATGCAACTGTCACATATTGTCATTCTAAGACGCAAAATATAAAAGAATTATCGAAGTTAGCTGATATTTTAATCGTAGCCGTTGGACGACCGAAAATGGTAACAGCTGACTATATTAAAGAGGGTGCGGTTGTAATTGATGTTGGTGTTAACCGTTTAGAAACAGGCAAACTTTGTGGTGATGTTGATTTTGACAATGTATTAGACGTTGCAGGTTACATTACGCCTGTGCCAAAAGGAGTCGGCCCAATGACTATTACAATGCTTCTTCACAACACTGTGGAGTCTGCAAAGCGTGCAGGTGTTGTTTGTCAATAATTTGAATCGGCTATGAGGAGAGAGAAATGGAGAAACAATATTTAACCGTTACAGCATTAACACGCTATATTAAAACAAAAATAGAGTATGATCCGCATTTACAGTCTGTTTGGTTAAAAGGAGAAATTTCCAACTTTAAATATCATAGTCGTGGTCATATGTATTTTACATTGAAAGATGAAAATGCAAGAATTGCAGCGGTTATGTTTGCGGGTCATAATCGTAACATTAAATTCAGACCGGAAAATGGAATGAAAGTACTTGTAAAAGGAAAGATTTCTGTTTACGAGGCGAGTGGTTCTTATCAAATTTATATTCAAGACATGCAGCCTGACGGAATTGGAAACTTGCATTTAGCTTATGAGCAATTAAAAGTTCGTTTAGAGGAAGAGGGCTTGTTTTCTCAAGTTTATAAAAAAATAATTCCTCCGTATGCTAAAACAATAGGTGTAATCACGTCGCCAACAGGAGCAGCAATTCGCGATATTATAACAACAATTAAACGTCGTTATCCAATTGGAAATGTTATTGTGTTTCCTGTACTTGTACAAGGGGAGTCAGCAGCTCCCTCGATTGTACAAGCGATTCGTACAGCGAATGAAATGGGAGATATTGATGTTTTAATTGTTGGACGTGGTGGAGGCTCTATTGAAGAATTATGGGCCTTTAATGAGGAAGTAGTTGCAAGAGAAATTTTCACAAGTGAGATTCCGATTATTTCGGCTGTAGGCCATGAAACAGATTTTACAATCGCAGATTTTGTCGCGGATTTACGTGCACCAACACCGACTGCAGCAGCTGAGCTGGCGGTACCTAATACTATAGAGTTACAAGAAAAGGTATTACAAAGAACTCTGAGATTGCAAAGAGCAATGAGAGAGAGAGTACATAAAAAAGAAGAAAAACTGCAAGTGTTACAAAAATCTTATGCGTTCCGTTATCCAAGGCAAGTGTACGAGCAAAAAGAAGAGCAGTTAGACAGGGCTCTTGAACAACTTGTTTTAGCGAAAGAGCGTTATATAGATAAAAAAGTAAATCAATTAAAGCAACTTTCATTTTATTTAGAAAAGCACCACCCATCTCAAAAAATTATACAAACGAAAACGGCAATTGAAACGTTGCAAAAGCAGTTGCAACGTGAAATGCAAACATTACTTCAAACGAAGGAGTTCGTATTTGTGAGAGCGGCTCAAAAGCTTGAGGTATTAAGCCCGCTTAAAGTAATGATGAGAGGGTATGGGCTTGTATACGATGAAGAGAAACAAGTATTAAAAAGCGTGAAAGATGTTAGCCTTGGAGATGCTGTTTCGGTTCAATTACAAGATGGAATACTAGATTGTAGCGTATCAAGCATAGAGGAGCGTGAATTGAATAATGGAAAATAAGTTAAGCTTTGAAGAAGCAATTTCGCAGCTTGAGCATCTCGTTTCTAAGCTTGAACAAGGTGATGTACCTTTAGAGGAAGCAATTTCTTATTTTAAGGAAGGCATGGAATTATCTAAGCTTTGTGATGAGAAATTGAAAGATGTACAAGAACAAATGGCAGTTATCCTTGGGGAAGATGGAGAGCTTAAACCGTTTACTGCTTTAGGAGATGAAGCATAGTGACACATATAGCTTTTGATGCTTTTTTGAAAGAGAGTAAAACTTTCGTAGAAGAAAATCTTGTAAGCTATGCAAATGAATTACAATGTCCAAATGTGCTTCGTGAAGCGATGGCATATTCTTTGGAAGCGGGTGGGAAACGTCTCCGCCCGTTACTTTTATTTGCAACGTTACAAGCGTTTGGGAAAGAAAGAAATCTTGGAGTGGGTGCAGCTTGTGCCCTTGAAATGATTCATACATATTCGTTAATTCATGATGATTTACCTTGTATGGATGATGATGATCTAAGACGAGGAAAGCCTACAAATCATAAAGTATTTGGTGAAGCAATGGCAGTTTTAGCGGGAGATGGTTTGTTGACATATGCTTTTCAAGTTATTATGGCATATGAGCAAAAAGAAATCTCTGCTGAAAAAAAAGTAAGACTTGTACTTGAGCTTGCGAAAGCAGCAGGACCTGAAGGAATGGTTGCTGGACAAGTGGCAGATATGGAAGCTGAAGGAAAACGACTTACAATTAATGAATTAGAGTACATTCATAATCATAAGACAGGTAAACTGCTTGAGTTTGCTGTACTTGCAGGCGCGATACTTTCTGATGCTACAGAAGAGCAAGAAGAGAAGTTACTTGCATTTGCGAAATATATCGGTCTAGCTTTCCAAATTAGAGATGATATTTTGGATGTAGAAGGAACAGAAGAAGAGATTGGAAAACCGATTGGTAGTGATGCTTCCAACGAGAAGAGCACATATACGACGTTATTTACTGTAGATAGAGCAAAATCTATTTTAGAGGAGAAAATTGCAAAAGCAAAAGATTCTATTAGCTCCTTACAATTACAAGATGAATATTTACTATCTATTTGTGATTTAATCGCAAAACGTAATAACTAATATAACAGCGTTTCCATTTGTTGAGTCATTCATCATTTTATGATATAAATGTAGGAAAAGGTTTTTCTTTTCTTGTTATTGGCAAAAATATATGTAGATTACATTGCCGTTATCACTTCGTGTTAGCGGCTATTTTTTTCATCACGTAAAGAAATATGATGTATAATATGATAAGTGAAAAAATGGAAGTGTTTTCTGAAAGCAGGACAAGATAAAAAGAATAGAAAAGATAATTTCTTGTGTTGTGTAAATGTTTCTTATAATATTTGACATGTTGACAGATTATGAAATGAAAGTGAGTGATCCATGTGGATCTAACGCAAATTCAAAACCCTAGTTTTTTGAAAGATATGTCTATCAGTGAACTAGAGGGGTTGAGTGAGGATATTCGTAAGTTTTTAATTGAAGAGCTCTCTCAAACAGGTGGACATATTGCACCTAATTTAGGTGTAGTAGAACTCACAATTGCTCTGCATAAATTATTTGATAGTCCGAAAGATAAGTTTTTATGGGACGTAGGACATCAATCCTATGTACATAAAATTTTAACAGGGCGTGCGAAAGAATTCGGCACATTAAGGCAATACCAAGGTCTATGTGGTTTTCCGAAACGCTGCGAGAGTGAGCATGATGTTTGGGAAACTGGTCATAGTTCAACGTCGTTATCTGCTGCAATGGGAATGGCTCTAGCACGTGATTTAAAGAAAACGGAAGAATACGTTATACCAATCATTGGCGATGGTGCATTAACAGGCGGAATGGCTTTAGAGGCATTGAACCACATTGGGCATGAAAAAACGGACATGATTGTTATTTTGAATGACAATGAAATGTCAATTGCACCAAACGTCGGTGCACTTCATAATGTACTTGGTCGTTTACGTACCGCAGGGAAGTACCATTGGGTAAAAGATGAACTAGAGTATATATTGAAGAAAATCCCAGCAGTCGGCGGGAAAGTTGCTGCGACAGCAGAGAAAATAAAAGATAGTCTAAAATATTTACTAGTATCAGGCGTCTTTTTTGAAGAATTAGGCTTTACATATTTAGGTCCGGTCGATGGGCATGATTATGAAAAGTTATTCGAAACGTTGCAATATGCAAAGAAAACAAAAGGCCCAGTACTTGTTCATGTTATTACGAAAAAAGGAAAAGGTTATAAACCAGCTGAAAGTGACGTTATTGGAACTTGGCATGGAACAGGACCTTATAAAATTGAGTCAGGTGACTTCGTTAAACCGAAGGAAGTTGCACCAGCATGGAGTGCTGTTGTTAGTGAAACAGTGCTTAAGCTAGCGAGAACGGATGAACGTATCGTTGCAATTACGCCTGCAATGCCTGTTGGATCGAAACTTGAGAAATTCCAAAAAGAATTTCCGGATCGCATGATTGATGTAGGTATTGCAGAGCAGCATGCTACAACAATGGCAGCTGGTATGGCAACACAAGGGATGAAGCCGTTCTTAGCAATTTATTCAACATTTTTACAAAGAGCATATGACCAAGTTGTTCATGATATTTGTCGTCAAAATTTAAATGTTTTCATTGGAATAGATCGCTCTGGATTAGTAGGAGCAGACGGTGAAACGCATCAAGGTGTATTTGACATCGCGTTTTTACGTCACTTGCCGAATATGGTGCTTATGATGCCGAAAGATGAAAATGAAGGTCAACATTTAGTATATACAGCGATGCAATACGAAGATGGACCGATTGCTTTACGTTATGCACGCGGAAATGGACTTGGCGTTCAAATGGATGAAGAATTAAAGGCGATTCCAATCGGTACATGGGAAACGTTAAAAGAAGGCACACAAGCAGCAATTTTAACGTTTGGTACGACAATCCCGATGGCAATGGAAGCAGCTGAGCGTCTTGAACAAGCTGGAGTATCAGTGAAAGTAGTGAATGCTCGCTTTATTAAGCCGATGGACGAAGCATATTTACATGAGCTTTTAGGGAAAAATATACCGATTTTAACGATTGAAGAGGCTTGTTTAATCGGTGGCTTTGGAACGGGAGTAGTTGAATTTGCTTCTGAGAACGGATACCATAGTGCTTTAATTGAACGAATGGGTATTCCTGATCGCTTCATAGAGCATGGTAGTGTAACAAAACTGTTAGAAGAAATTGGTTTAACAACAGATGCTGTTGTAGACCGTATTCATACAATGATTCCATCAAAACAAAAAAGGGCGTAACAAATGAGCGTAAAAAAAGAAAGAGTAGATGTACTATTAGTAGAGCGAGGACTTATAGAAACGCGTGAGAAGGCTAAACGTGCTGTTATGGCAGGTCTTGTATATGCGAATGAAATGAGACTCGATAAGCCAGGGGAGAAAATCTCACAAGATACGGAGATTACGGTGAAAGGGCAAGTCATGCCGTATGTAAGCCGTGGTGGTTATAAGCTTGAAAAGGCATTAGAAGCATTTCAACTTGATTTACAAGATAAAGTTATGATAGATATTGGTTCATCAACTGGTGGTTTTACAGACTGTGCGCTTCAAAATGGGGCGAAGTTATCTTATGCATTAGATGTAGGATATAATCAACTTGCGTGGAAATTGCGTCAAGATGAGCGTGTTGTTGTGATGGAACGAACGAACTTCCGTTACGTGACACCGGCAGATTTAGAGCGTGGTTTACCGCAGTTTGCAAGTATTGATGTTTCATTTATATCATTAAGGCTTATATTGCCGGTTTTAAAAACAATGCTTACGCCAAATGGTGATGTAGCTGCATTGATTAAACCTCAGTTTGAAGCTGGACGAGAACAAGTCGGGAAAAAAGGCATTGTTCGTGATAGAAAAGTACATGAAGCTGTCGTGGAAATGATTGTCGATTTTGCTCTTAAGGAAGGCTATAATGTCGAAGGTTTAACATTCTCACCAATTACAGGTGGGGATGGAAATATTGAATTTTTAATTCATCTAAAGTGGCACGGTGAGCGTGAGAATGGCGAAAATCATTCTCCGGTTTCTATTGAACAAGTTGTTACAGAAGCGCATAATGTTCTAAAACAAAAAGGGAAAGGGGAATAACATATGTTGTTCCTCTTTTTGTTGTAATCGTATAATTATTGTAAAAACAATTGTGTACAAGTAACGGATTATACGTTAACATAAATAAATGAAGTATACCAATGTTTAAACTATGGTAAGAGATAGTGTGAGGTGCAAATGTATGAATAAAGGTCAGCGCCATATTAAAATCAGGGAAATTATTGCGAACAAAGAAATTGAAACACAAGATGAACTAGTTGATATTTTACGTAATGTGGGGTTTAATGTAACGCAAGCAACAGTATCGCGCGATATTAAAGAACTGCACTTAGTGAAGGTGCCATTACATGATGGTCGCTATAAATATAGCTTGCCAGCAGATCAACGATTTAATCCGTTGCAAAAATTAAAACGAAATCTAGTGGATTCATTTGTAAAATTAGACACGGCAGGACATATGCTTGTGTTAAAAACATTGCCTGGTAACGCTCATTCACTTGGGGCACTTATTGATCATTTAGAGTGGGATGAGATAGTCGGAACCATTTGTGGTGATGATACTTGCTTAATTATTTGCCGTACACCTGAAGATACAGGTGTTGTCTCTGATCGTTTCTTAAATATGCTGTAACAGAAAAATCTTGTTTACTTTCCTCTGTAAAGTGGAAAGTAAACAAGATATTTTTATTGGCGTAAAATACGGATTTTCAAATACAATACATTATTTTTTTTGAATGAAGTTAGAAAATAGGTGGATTGACCCGTAAAACGAATGTTTGGTACAATGGAGCGGGTTAGAAGAGTAATTTATACATACAAACATATAGTATAACTATTTGAATGAAGAATACTGAGAAAAGCCCTTAATTGGGGATTAGTTTATAACGAGGTGAATGGGGCATTGTTATCGGAATTATCGATCAGAAACTTTGCTATTATTGAGGCATTAAATATTTCTTTTCAAAAAGGTTTAACCGTTTTAAGTGGTGAAACAGGAGCTGGAAAATCCATTATTATTGATGCAATTAGTTTGCTTGTTGGTGGCCGTGGTTCAGCAGAATTTGTTCGATATGGAACAGAAAAGGCTGAGATAGAAGGATTATTCTATGTAGAAGATGACAAGCATCCATGTATCGCAAAAGCAGAAGAGTTAGATATAGAAATAGAAGATGGCATGATTATTTTGAAGCGTGACATCGCTGCGAACGGAAAAAGTGTCTGTCGTGTAAATGGGAAACTTGTTACACTCAGCATATTAAAAGAGATTGGAAAAACGCTAGTTGATATTCATGGACAGCATGAAACACAAGATTTAATGAATGAAGAGCGTCATATGTTTATGCTTGATCATTTTGATGGAAATCGCATTGTTAAACAATTGGGCATATATCAAAATGTATATACAGACTATGAGAAGTTAAAAAAACAGCTGAAATCTTTAAGTGAAAATGAACAACAAATGGCCCATCGTCTAGATTTAATTCAATTCCAACATGAAGAAATTCGTAAGGCGGATTTAAAAATGGATGAAGAATATGAATTGACTGAGGAACGATTAAAAATCTCCAATTTTGAAAAGATTTATAAAGCATTAGGAGATGCGTATCGTTCGTTAAGTGGAGATGGACAGGGATTGGATCACGTAAGAAATGCAATGGGACAAATGGAGAGTATTACGCACTTAGATGAAGCGTATCAAGAAAATCATGATTCTATTGCGAATAGTTATTACTTATTAGAAGAAGTTGCATACCAGCTTAGAGAAAAATTAGATATGATGGAATATGATCCGAAACGTCTAGATGAAATTGAAACACGTTTGAATGAAATCCGTATGTTAAAGAGAAAGTATGGAAATACTGTAGAAGAGATTTTAGTGTATGCTGATAAAATTGAACAAGAAATTTTTACGATTGAAAATAAAGACGTACATATTGAAACGACGAGAAAGCAGTTAACGAAATTAGAAGGTGTTATTGTAAAAGAAGCAACGTTGTTAAGTACTATGCGTCATGAGCTTGCAGATCATCTTACAAGCGCTATTCATCAAGAATTAAAAGAACTATATATGGAAAAAACGAAATTTGAAGTGAGAATTATGAAGAGGGTAGGAAATGTAGAAGAACCTCTCGTGGAAGGAACACCGGTAAAACTTACGGCGGATGGCTACGATCATGTGGAATTTTATATTTCAACGAATCCGGGTGAACCGTTAAAGCCACTTTCAAAGGTCGCTTCTGGCGGAGAGTTATCTCGTATTATTTTAGCTTTAAAAAGCATTTTTTCTAAGCATCAAGGTGTTGCATCTGTTATTTTTGATGAAGTGGATACGGGTGTGAGTGGTCGGGTTGCACAGGCTATTGCGGAAAAAATTTATCGTGTATCAGTAAACTCGCAAGTACTTTGTATTACGCACTTACCTCAAGTAGCTTCAATGGCGGACTCTCATTTATTTATTAGAAAACAAGTGGCGAATGATCGTACGATTACATCGGTTACTGTGTTAAGTACGAATGAAAAAGTAACAGAAATTGCTCGAATGATTTCTGGTGTTGAAATTACAGATTTAACGACAGAGCATGCGAAAGAGTTACTTACGCAAGCGCATCATTTCAAACAGACAGCAGAGGCTATCCAGTAATGGATAGCTTTTTTTTCTCAAATGACGATTTCTTAATTCTTCCGGTTATAAATAAAGCGCTGCAAGGAGAGATTAAAAAGTGAAGCCAAGAGGCTGAATGTGGGGTAGGAGCGAGGAGAGTGAACAAATTGAAATTAGAAAGATTTCGAAAAATAATAGGTCTTTGTCTCCTTGTTTCTCTAGTTTTTATTGGATGTTTTAAACCGCTTCGAACGTTTATTTCATCGCCGAAGCAACTTGTTGTTTTTGAAGGACAACAATCAGAAATAGCATCATTACCAGTTTTTAAGGCTGCATCTACAAATCGTAATGTATTTACTGTAAGTTCAAATGAACAAGAACTTATGGTAAATTCTCACCAAAATGGTGAAGCTGATATGGTGTTTCAACTTGCTGGTTTTCCAGTGAAAAAAGTAAATGTGAAAGTATTAAAAGATTTTAAAGTTATTCCAGGTGGACAATCGATTGGTGTAAAATTGAACACAAAAGGTGTACTTGTTGTAGGCCATCATTTAATTCAAACTGAAAAGGGTAAAGTATCTCCTGGTGAAACAGCTGGTGTACAGATTGGAGATATGATTACTGAAATCAATGGTAAAACAATTGAAAGAATGAGTGATGTAGCACCATTTATTCATAATAGTGGAGAAACAGGTGAACCGCTTAATCTTGTTTTATTAAGAGATGGAAAATATATTCGTGCTAAGCTAACACCACAAAAAGACAATGGTGAATCCTCTTACCGAATTGGACTGTATATTCGTGATTCAGCAGCTGGTATCGGAACGATGACATTTGTACATCCAGATTCTATGAAATATGGAGCGCTTGGTCATGTAATTTCCGATAATGATACAAAAAAGCCAATTCAAGTAGAAGATGGACAAATTATGCGTTCGACAGTAACGTCTATTGAAAGAGGAAGTCACGGGAACCCGGGAGAAAAATTAGCAAGATTTTCACCGGATCGTGAAGTGATTGGTAATATTACAATAAATAGCCCGTATGGTATTTTTGGGAAATTAAACACAGATATGACAAACGGCATAATGGATAAAGCAATGCCTATCGCATTATCCCATCAAGTAAAAGAAGGGCCAGCGAAAATATTAACAGTTATTGATCAAGATAAGGTGGAAGCGTTTGATATTGAAGTTGTTAGTACGGTACCACAAAAGTTCCCGGCTACAAAAGGTATGGTTATAAAAGTGACAGATAAACGTTTACTAGCAAAAACGGGTGGTATTGTACAAGGAATGAGTGGAAGTCCGATTGTACAAAATGGGAAAGTAATTGGTGCGGTTACACATGTATTTGTAAATGATCCAACGTCAGGATACGGTGTTCATATTGAATGGATGTTACATGAGGCTGGAATTAATATTTATGATCAAGAGAAAAAAGCGAGCTAATACATATTAGCTCGCTTTTCTTTTGAAAAATTCGTTGAAATTTTGTAAAAGCTCCGCAAGAGCTGTTTTTTGTTGTAAGATATAAGCAAAGGGTTGAACGTTTCGCTGTAATTCTATGATGGAATGTGTTGCGAAAGTAAAAAAATGAACGATAAACATATTTTTTTGTGATTTTATCGGAAAGTAAGAAACTTTAAAGGGAATTTTCACACAATTGTCGAACAATTCATGTAGCCTAGAAGCTTACACATGTCGGAAGAATCGATTCGGTAAGGGAGGAAAAACTGTGGAGAAAATTAAAGTATGTCTTGTGGATGATAATAAAGAATTGGTATCGATGCTAGAGAGTTATGTTGCTGCCCAAGATGATATGGAAGTTATCGGAATTGCTTACAATGGTCAAGAATGTTTAAACTTATTGAAAGAAAAGCAGCCTGATATACTCGTTTTAGACATTATTATGCCACATTTAGATGGTCTGGCTGTGCTAGAGAAAATGCGACATATTGAAAGGTTAAGACAACCTAGCGTTATTATGTTGACAGCATTCGGACAAGAAGATGTGACGAAAAAAGCGGTTGATTTAGGGGCATCATATTTCATATTAAAACCATTTGATATGGAGAATTTAACAAGTCATATTCGTCAAGTTAGTGGTAAGGAAAGTGCTACTATTAAACGTCCATTACCATCTTTCCGATCAGCAACAACGATCGATGGAAAACCGAAAAACTTAGATGCGAGTATTACAAGTATCATTCATGAAATTGGTGTACCCGCTCATATTAAAGGGTACATGTACTTACGAGAAGCAATCTCTATGGTGTACAATGATATCGAATTACTAGGATCTATTACGAAAGTATTATATCCAGATATTGCAAAGAAATATAATACAACAGCAAGCCGTGTGGAGCGCGCAATCCGTCACGCAATTGAAGTAGCTTGGAGCCGTGGGAATATTGATTCTATTTCGTCCTTATTTGGTTATACAGTATCTATGTCAAAAGCAAAACCTACGAATTCCGAGTTCATCGCAATGGTTGCGGATAAGCTGAGACTTGAACATAAGGCTTCGTAAACGCTGTAGTATCAAGGTGTTAAGCGTATTTCATAACAAAATTTAATAACCAACGAATTACGTATGTAGGCAATAAAGTACATAGGTAATTGGCGGTTAATTTAAAAACCTTCTATTTATTGGATTGAAATTTTGATTCCAATAGCTAGGAGGTTTTTTTGTTGTATGAATAACTTTCAGATGAATGTTGAAAACTTTTTACTTCATTGCGATGCAAAGCATCTAAGTAGGAAGACAATTCGGTCATATGACCAAACATTGAAGTTATTTGCTTCATATTTAGAAAGAGAATTAAAGATTACAGATGTTGATAAGGTAAAACTTCTTCATATTCGGACGTATATTAAATATTTAAGGGAACGTGGTAAATACACATTTACATCTAATACAGCTAGTGAACAAATTAATTATCCAACACGTAGAACTGATTATGGAAAGACCATTAGTGAAACAACAATTGCTAATTATCTTCGCAATATTATAGAACAGTATTGTGATAATACTGAAGCAAATTTAATAACAACGTATTTAGAAAGCCCACATTTATCATATAGAGATTAAGGGTGTTTATACGGTATAAATCACCCTAAGAAAGTGAGGCGAATCCTTGAGTCTGCCAAGGAGAAGTTAAGGAAGGGTATATTTTGAAAGGACCGCCGTATATGTTCCTTTTATTTATATCGAAGAAAACTAGTTAATTCACCTCCTTTTTAAAGGAGGCATATCAAATTTTCATTAAAAAAACCAAGTATTTAGAACGGTGCAATAATTAAGCGTGGTATAATTTTCTTATGAAATACTAGGAAAATAAGGGGTATTATGGTTCAAATGAAAAGTGTCCTTTCCTATCAACAGCAACAATTAAAAAGGGAGGTCAATGCATGAGTTTAAATATGTATTTGGGAGAAGTACAAAACCAAACACAAAGCATGAACGCTGTATGTACCGCTACCATTCAAGGTATGGAACAAGTCATTCAGTCGATTGACACCTTTGCAATTGATACTGTGTTACAAGGGCAAACGTATAGCAGTGCAAAATCATTTTTTGTACAAACCTTTCGTCCTTTAGCACAAGGAATTATTTATCTGTGTGAAGAGTTAATTCTTCAGAATGATGCTTTTCCAAGTCAATTTCAATCACAAGTCGCTTCCACAGATGTAATCGAACAAGAAATATTAGAACAAATTCGAGAAATTGACCGAATGAAAGCAAGTATGGAAGTCATCAGTCAAGCTATGCCAATCCCAGGTATAGACGCTATGGCGAATCTTTTTACTGTCATGAGGAAAAAACTGCAAGAAAAATTAGAACATCTATATGAATTTAATTATACTTCTAGTAATAATTATGATACAGCACTTCAACTAGCTGCTAGTATCGCACAAGGTTTAGCAGAGGTACAAAGTGGAAAAGGTTTTAGTCCTGCAAGTGGTACATTTAGTACACAAGGGTTGAATATGGAATGGACAACTGCTATTCAAGTGATTGGAGAAGATAGGGCACGCCAAGCTAGCAATCTTCTAAATGACAATTTATCAGATGATAATATCGAAGAAGGGGCAATGTATGATGATACCTCCCCTGAAAAATCTATGCTTAGAAAAGTTTGGGACGGTATATACGTTGGTTCTGGGCAAGTTATCGGAGAGATTGTAGAAGGATTCAATTCACTAGACGATACAGTAACAAAAGAAAATATCAAGTATGCTATAGGTCACCCTCTAGAGACGGCATATACTATGTGTAATACTTTTTCGGATTCATTTATGAATGATGTTTGGCATGGTGATTTAGAAAGTGGTACAAAGTGGGGAACAAGTATTTTTATGGAATTTGGGTTAGGATGGATTGGGGATAAAGGGATAAGCAATGTAGGGAAAGTAACTACACTCGGTGAAGGTGTAAATCTAGCAAAGTTTTCTACAGGAATCTCTTCTGTTGCGAATAAATTACCGTTGACAGAACGCTTTGCATTCGCAGGTGCTAGTGGCTTTGGAAGTGCACAGAGAAAAGCTTCTGAAATGTTACAAGAAGCCCGTGATACATTTATGTTTTCCAAAACTGGTGGAAGAAGTAGGGTCAAAGATGTTCAAAAAGTAATAAAGGATTATGCAGATAAAGTTCTTGATAGAGTAGATGTAAAAAATGATTATCCCGATTCGTATACAGCATCTCAAAAATTACGTGCAGAACTTAAAGAAGCAGGAATTGAACCACCGCCATATCCTAATGCGGCACATCACATAGGACCTTGGAATGATAAAAGGGCGGCACAGGTACAAGAACTATTAGAAGAGTTTGGAATACATCATGATTCTGCTGCTAATGGGGTATTTTTACCATATAAAGTGAACGATTATGTAACTACTGAAGCATTACATATAGGTAATCATAGTCCAGAGTATATAAGAGAAGTATACAGAGTATTAAGCGAAGTTAAACGCTTTGGGGGTAATCAAGAAGATGCAGTTGCAGCTTTGCAGAATATAAGAGAAAGGTTATTGGACGGTAGTTTAAAACTAAATCAACCTAAATAATCTTAATTGTTTTACTAATTGAATTATAAAGGAGTAAAAGGTATGAAAATTTGGCAATTAAAAAGTTTATTTGATAACTATAAATCTTTTCAACTATTAAATTTGAAAGAAGACCGTAAAAAATATTTCGATGAAAAAATTGATTTGGCAATAAAGCTATCTGATTCATGGGGAGAAATTCTTGTTGAATGTGTAGAAGGAGATAACCATAGTGATTGTCCTATGTTCTGGGGGGAACTTGGCACGCCAATGGTTAGTAGAAAAGCAAAAGAGGTATTAGAACCTCTAATTTGTAATAATGTTGAGTTCCTTCCGCTAACCCATGATGTTACAGGTGAAGTTTATTACCTAATAAACGTTTTAAATACAATTGATGCAATTGACTACAATAAAGCAGTTTTTGAAAAACTAAGTACAGGATTAATAATAGGTTTCGAAAAATACGCATTTTTGCCTAATATAGTTGAAGGGCAGATAATATTTAAAACCTATTTAAATCAAAGATTACACTCCTCTACTGTTTTAGTGTCTGACGAATTTAGAAATGCAGTTTTAGAGAGTGATTTAAAAGGCTTTGAATTTGTAGAGATATGGGATTCAGAAGCAAATATGTAGTTAAATTGACTTTCAAAAGCTGACAGACATTATAAAAAAGCAGAACCTCAGCTTTCATCAGGTTCTGCTTTTTTGCTACCTACTACCTCACATATACATAGGCTTCATTTGCTGTTACATAGTATGTTTTGCCATTGTAAATGGTGAATTAAAATTAAATAAACCGAAGAAAGAGTAACCTTATTTATACTAGAAAAATAGCAAAGGAGAGTAAAAATGAAAATTTGGGAATTAAAGAGTTCATTTGATGGTTATCAATCCTTTCAACTATTGAGTTTAGAAGAAGATTCTAAAAAGTACTTTGAAGGAAAAATTGACTCGGCAGTAAAAGCATCTCATTCATGGGGAGAAATACGTATTAAATATGTAGAAGAAGGAAATCAAAGTGATTTTCCTCATTTTTGGGGAGAAGTTGGTACACCAATGGTTAGTGAGAAAGCTAAACAATTCTTAGAGTCTATGCTTGGTAATAATGTAGAATTTCTTCCCCTAATTCATAATGTGACGGGAGAAGTGTATTATATAATTAACGTTTTAAATGCAATAGATGCTATTGACTATGAAAAAGCTATACTAAAGAAACTACGTTCTGGCTTAGTAATAGATTTCAAAAAATACGCATTCTTACCTAATATGGTTAAGAACCAAATAATATTTAAAGTTTACTTAAATGAAATATTACATATTCCTTCTGTTTTCGTATCAGATGAATTGAGAAATGCAATTTTAGAAAGTGATTTAAAAGGTTTTGAATTTGTAGAGGTATGGGATTCAGAAACGGACATGTAAAAAAAGTCCTAAAATCATTGATAGGAGTTAGTAACATGGACGCAAAGGTTTCAGAAATTCTAAGAATGTTAGACAATTATGAGGGAAACGAGAAAGAAATATTTGAAATGTTAGAACGTGAAGTAACGGCTAGAAAAGCTTTGAGAAAATCAATAAAAAAGAGGTTGCAGTCAATTGAAAACAATAGTTAAAAATATAGGTGGTAAAAATATAATAGCTACAGCAGAAGAACATTTAAGCCCTCAAATAGAAAAATTATTATATTTGCTAACTAAAGTAGAAGATAACAAATTAGTTGATGGATTTTCTATACAAGTTGGCTGGTCTCTTTTTATTCTATCCAAATGTGAAGATGGGTATCGTATTATTGTCCCAGATTATACAAAAAATCCTTTTAAGGATACTACAGAAGATTTAACAATTGCTTTATAGGTGCAATTAGAACAAGTACATTGTTTACGTCAGTTAAATATTGAGGGTGAAATGATAAAGTTTAGCGATAAAATAGTGACTGCAAAGAACGTGTTGCAACTAGATGAGGTTTATTTACAAAGGGCTAGTGATTGTGAAAAAGGTGATTCTGGTTGGTATATCGGTTCTGTCGAAGAAACAGAAGATGAATTAGAAGCATTTTACGCATATCAGCTATTAAAAATTAGACCTTCAATTATTCAAGTTTTAGCCTTACCTTATGAATATCTGGTAGTTTTTGAGAAAGGTAAAATCAAGGCAATTTTAGATGATAAAGATGTCGATGTTTGGAATGGCGTTATAAACTGAGATTAGTTAAATTCTAAAATAACTGACAGGAGTTAGTAACATGGATGCAAAGGTTTCAGAAATTCTAAGAATGTTAAACAATTATGAGAGAAATGAAAAAGAAATTTTTGAGCAGATTCAAGCTGAAGCAATGGTGAAATCTAAACAATGTGAAGAAATGATAGATACGATACTGAATAATAAGTTTAGAACCGAAAAAGAAAAGCATGAAGCTATAATGAGTATGATAGGACATATTTTCACTTGTGGCGTATCTTATGGGAGTGTTCAAGTTCCATTAGAAATGATTAAGAATCGTCAATCATCTATACATTGATTTATATTTTGAGATAAAGTCGTACCAGATAGTTGATGAAATGAATAATAGTACACGAATGTCATTTAATTTTATTGACGTTTGTTCCTGTGGTTATGTATCATATTCTTATACACATTAGTAACGTAATGTCACCAATGAATTAGGAAAAACTAAACCAATAAAGGGCGTGAAATTTAGCGTATTTATTGGACGAAAAGAAAATGTTAGAAACGTCTACATATCAACGTTTAAAGCTTTTAGTTATACAGTATCTATGTCAAAAGCAAAACCTACGAATTCCGAGTTCATCGCAATGGTTGCGGATAAGCTAAGACTTGAACATAAGGCTAGCTGAGAGGAAAAGTAGTAAGGGATTTAAGTTTTAGTAGAGCTTAATAATTCTTGAAATTTATACTCGATATCAATTTTAAAACCAATAAACTTTTATTTAAAGACCAATGAATTTTAGAATTCGTTGGTCTTTTTATTTTGTTGAGAAAAAGAGGGAGAAGTGATATCGATTTTATCAAAATTATTTGGGTAGATAAAAAGGGTTGTTTGATATTATGGAAAATAAAACCTGTTTTTAGTAATATTACATATAAGTGAGTTTTTTAAGGTAATTAAATAGGTATACAGAGGGAGAAGGAAAATGAAAAACAAAATATTAACTTGGCTAGGAATAGTAGCAGCTATGGGAGTTCTTGCTGTTGCAGTTACATTTGGAATGTTAGAGCTTGCCGATAATCCAGTAGATAAAGAAGTGAGTGCTCAAATAGATAAAAAAGAAGACCCAACGATAGTAGGTAGAGAGGTAGATGGAGTCTTTGTTGATGTGTATGTTACTGAAAATTCTACTGAAAGCGAAGTCATTACAGCGATGTATCACATGACTCATCAAAAAGTAGTGGCAGAACGAAAATCGGGATCCATCCCAATGATTCAAAATAACGCTGAAAAATTAAAAAAAATCATAAATAAGAGTAGTTTTGCGAAGAGAACTGAGCTTGTAGCAATTGCTGATAGATGGGCGAAAAAAGATTTTAGTAAAATTGTAGAAGATCACAATTTTTTCTCGGATGCTCAAGAGGGTAATGTTTGTAAAGCCACTAGAGCGATGGATGCGGTAGAAGAGCAACATTATATTTTAACTACATTCGGGGAGGAAAAAGCGAAAGAACTATACGAATCAGGGGATACTCCGCACATTCAATAAAAAATAATATGAAGGGCTTCTAGTTTTTTTATTACCTTGCTTTAAGGGGGCAATGGTGACTTGTGAATAAATATTCTGCTTTCTTTATGACTTGTAACAAAAAAGAAGATATATAATTCATTATTAAATGATGAAGTAAAGGCTAAATCGCATCGTAGTACATCTGTTAAAGGATTTTAGCGGGGAAGTCATCCATGATATAATAGATGATAATAAAAAGCCCTGCAAAACAGGACTATATTATTCTTCGTCTTTATTTTGTTTTTCTAATTCAACTAACTTTTGTATTAAAATATGCTGTGGCATATGCATAAGTTGTTCAAGTGGAACACCTAACGCTTTTGATAGGCGGACTGCAGTGTCTGGAGAAATTTGTAATGGTCTCATAGAAGTACCTCCTTTTTCGTATAGTATAGCATAAGATTGGGGGAGTGAGGATGACTCTTATATTTGCACATCGTGGTGCAGCGGGAACGTATCCGGAAAATACAATGATTTCATTTGAAGCGGCGGAGGCTTTCGGGGCAGATGGAATTGAACTCGATGTTCAATTCACGAAAGATGGAAAAGTTGTCGTTATTCATGATGAAACGGTGGATCGGACAACAAATGGAAAAGGTGCGGTTCGAAATTATTTATATGAGGATTTATGTAAGTTGGATGCGAGTTATAAATTCGGTGACAAAGTAGGTTTTTGCAAAATACCTCTTCTAGAAGAGGTGTTAGAATGGCTCGCAAAAACGAAATTGCTACTCAATATTGAACTGAAAAATAATAAAATCCCATACAGAGGTTTAGAAGAAGAGACTATAACACTTGTACGTAAGTTTAGTCTAGAGGATCGTGTTATATTTTCTTCGTTTAATCACTACAGTATGAAAAAATGTCATTTGATGGCTCCTGATATTCAAACAGCTATTTTGTATCGTGAAGGTTTGCATAGCCCGTGGGCATATGCAAAAAAGATGGGTGCTACTGCAGTACATCCGAATTATCGTTATCTTCAAGATGCTATCGCTGAATTAACGATGGAAAGTGGTGTGGAGGTTCGTCCCTACACGATAAATGAAGAAACGCTTATGCGTAAATATTTTGATATGAATATATCAGCGGTTATTACTGATTATCCTGAAACGGCAAGAACTTTATTACCGATAAAAAAATGAGACCTAATATAATGGTCTCATTTTTTATTTATGATATGTGAAAACTTTGTCTTATCTTCTGAAGCGTGCTTGTACTTTATTTCTCTTACGATCTCTGTGTAAGACGAAGCCGCCGAAAATATAAAACCCGAGTGCGAAGCAAAGAGCGCCGATTAAAAATTGTAACCATAATATAGGGATTGGGGAGAACAAAATCCCAAATACAGTATCTCTCATTAGTTTAATACCAAGCACGGCTAATGAAATGGGGATGAGTGCTAATAATAGAGCGAGGTAACGCTGCATACATAATGCTCCTTTTCAGATTATTTTGTGTATTTTAATGATGTTATATGGAATGGGGGTTTGTCAAGAGGTTGCTGAACGAGTAAGATAAGAATGTGAAAAATTTTGCAGAGATACTTCGAGAGGAAGTGTAATGTATGAAACAAAATGTGTTAATTGTTGGAGCAGGTGAAGGTGGGAGTACACTGCTGAGTCTGTTGCAAAATTCGAATATATTTCAAATTATAGGGGTTATTGATATTAATCCAATTGCGAAAGGATTACAAATCGCAAAGGAATATGGGGTTCCGATTGGTGATAGTGTAACTCCGTTTCTTTCTATGCATATTGATGTAATGTTTGATATGACAGGTGATTATGATTTACATAAAGTGTTATTGGGAAGCAAGCATAAAGATACTCTTCTTATACCAGGGGATATTGCGAAAATTGTTACGAGATTAGCGCATGAGAAGGAAGGTTTGATCGGACAGCTAGAGGAACAAACGCAACAAGGGAATTTAATTTTAAATTCTACGCATGACGGTATGATTGTTATAGACCAAGAGGGACAAGTGCGTTTGTTTAATAAAAGCGCAGAGCGTATTACTGGATATAAAAAAGAGGAAGCGATAGGGAAATATATTTTAGAAGTTATTCCAACGAGTAAGTTGCTTCGGATTATACGTACGAAACAAATAGAAGTGAATCATGAACTGACGCTAGAGAATGAAAATAAGATCATTACAACGCGTATTCCGATATTAAAAGAAGGTGGAGAGGTTCAAGGGGCATTTGCGATTTTTAAAGACATTACAGAAGTTGTAGATTTAGCGGAAGAAGTTACAGACTTAAAAGAAATTCAAACGCTACTTGAGGCGATTATTAACTCATCTGAGGAAGCAATTTCGGTTGTTGATGAGAAAGGAAGAGGACTAGTTATAAACCCTGCTTATACGAAGTTAACGGGTTTGACTGAAGAAGAAATTATTGGGAAGCCGGCTACAACTGATATTGTGGAAGGTGAAAGTATGCATATGAAAGTACTTCGGACGCGCCGAGCGGTACGAGGAATACATATGAAGATCGGGCAAAAAAAGCGAGATGTAATTGTAAACGTAGCACCGGTTATTGTCGATGGAATATTGAAAGGGAGCGTCGGGGTAATTCGCGATGTATCAGAAATTCAAAAGTTAACAAATGAATTGAATAGGGCAAGACAAATTATTCGAACGTTAGAAGCAAAATATTCATTTGATGATATTGTTGGTGATTCAGATGAAACGACGGCAGCTATTGAACAAGCAAAACTTGGAGCGAATACACCGGCAACAGTATTGCTTAGAGGGGAATCTGGTACGGGGAAAGAGTTATTTGCACACGCTATTCATAACAGTAGTAATCGAAAATACAATAAGTTTGTACGAGTAAACTGTGCTGCTATTTCTGAGACCTTATTAGAAAGTGAATTATTCGGTTATGAGGAAGGTGCGTTTTCTGGAGCGAAAAGAGGCGGGAAACGAGGATTCTTTGAAGAAGCGAATAATGGAAGTGTTTTTTTAGATGAAATCGGAGAGTTATCTGCAAATACGCAAGCGAAGCTCCTTCGTGTGCTACAAGAAAAAGAAATTGTGAAAGTAGGGGGAACGAAAGCGATACCTATTAATGTTCGGGTAATTGCAGCAACACATGTGAATTTAGAAAAGGGCATTCTAGAAGGAGAGTTCAGAGAGGACTTATATTATCGTTTAAATAAAATCCCGATTCAAATTCCTTCCCTTCGTCAGCGTAAAGGAGATATACCAGCGATTGCAGAAAGGTTAATTCAAAAAATTAATCAAGATTATGGTCGTAATGTAGAAGGACTCACCGATTCAGCCGTTTCGTATTTACAATCATATGAATGGCCAGGGAATGTTAGGGAACTTGAAAATATTTTAGGACGAGCTATTATCTTTATGAATTATAACGAAATATATATTGATGTACATCATTTACCGCCTTTACATAAAGAAGAACAAGTAGAGACGAAACAAAATAATTTATTACCTGAATTAGAAGAGAAGGCTCTTGAACACCTAGTGACAGAATTTGAGGGGAATATTATCCGTGAATATTTAGAGAAATTTGATGGGAACAAAACGAAGACTGCAAAAGCGTTAGGAATTTCAGTTCGAAACTTATATTATAAGCTAGAAAAGTATGACTGTGCAAAAAATAGCATGCAATAAATTGCGTACCGTGCAATTTATTGCATGGTATACAAAAAGCGACAAAACGAGACAGAATATTTCGTTGTTTTCCAAAGTATTGATTTTACTGCATTTTGAATGCGTTTTCATTATTGGTAAGACCACTTTTGAAAGTTGGCACGGTATTTGCTTAATGAATAGACGAGGGACGACGGAAAGGGTTGATTACAAAATATGAAGTTAGAACACTTAATTGATCAAGCAGCAGGACAGCCTAAAAAAAATGTGGCTGTAGCAGTAGCTGAAGATCATGAAGTAATTGAAGCTGTAGCGAAAGCAATCAAGTTACAGCTAGCTCAATTTCGTCTATATGGAAATCAAGAGAAAATAATAGGGATGCTACAAGAGCATGGGTTACAAACTTCAGAACATATTGAAGTGATTGCAGCAGCGTCAAGTGCTGAGGCTGCAGAACTTTCTGTTAAATCTGTAAGCAATGGCGAAGCAGATGTGCTAATGAAGGGGAACATCCCAACAGCAAATATTTTGAAAGCTGTATTAAATAAAGAGTGGGGACTTCGTAAGGGCAGCGTGCTTTCACATGTTGCAGCGTTTGAAGTTCCAAATTACGATCGTCTTATTTTTGTTACAGACGCAGCGATGAACATTGCACCTGATGTAACACAAAAAGCTGCTATTATACAAAATACTGTAGAAGTTGCCCAGGCAATAGGAATTGATTTGCCAAAGGTAGCGCCAATTGCAGCGGTAGAGGTTGTTAATCCTGCGATGCAAGCGACAATTGATGCAGCGATGTTAACTCAAATGAATCGCCGCGGACAAATTAAAAATTGTGTCGTTGATGGACCACTTGCTTTAGATAATGCAGTATCACAAATTGCAGCAGAACATAAAGGCATAGTAAGTGATGTAGCAGGTAAGGCAGACATTTTACTCGTCCCAACGATTGAAGCTGGAAATGTGCTATATAAATCACTCGTCTATTTTGCAAATGCAAAGGTAGGAGCGATGATTGCTGGCGCTAAAGCACCGATTGTTTTAACATCACGTGCTGATTCAGCAGAAACAAAAGTATATTCATTAGCATTGGCAGTTGCGACTGCTTCAAAATAAACCAAATAGGGTAAAACAATTAGGGGGAAACGACAATGACATTAGAAATCTTCGAATACTTAGAAAAATATGATTATGAGCAAGTGGTATTTTGTCAAGATAAAGAATCTGGTTTAAAAGCAATCATTGCAATCCATGATACAACACTTGGACCAGCTCTTGGTGGAACAAGAATGTGGACATATGATTCTGAAGAAGCGGCGATTGAAGATGCATTGCGTCTTGCAAAAGGGATGACATACAAAAATGCAGCAGCTGGTTTAAACTTAGGTGGTGCAAAAACAGTAATTATCGGTGATCCACGTAAAGATAAAAGCGAAGCGATGTTCCGTGCATTAGGACGCTACATTCAAGGACTAAACGGACGTTACATTACAGCTGAAGATGTTGGTACAACAGTAGATGATATGGATATTATCCATGAGGAAACTGATTTTGTAACAGGGATTTCACCATCATTCGGTTCTTCTGGTAACCCATCTCCAGTAACTGCATACGGTGTTTACCGTGGTATGAAAGCAGCTGCAAAAGAAGCATTTGGTACAGATAACCTAGAAGGAAGAGTAATTTCTATTCAAGGTGTTGGTAATGTAGCATATCACCTATGCAAACATTTACACGCTGAAGGAGCAAAATTAATCGTTACAGATATTAATAAAGAAGCTGTACAACGTGCAGTAGAAGAATTCGGTGCAACAGCAGTTGAGCCAAATGAAATTTACGGTGTTGAATGTGATATTTACGCACCATGTGCATTAGGCGCAACAGTTAATGATGAAACTATTCCACAACTTAAAGCAAAAGTAATCGCAGGTTCTGCAAATAACCAATTAAAAGAAGATCGTCATGGCGACCTTATTCATGAAATGGGTATTGTATACGCACCAGACTATGTTATTAATGCAGGTGGCGTAATTAACGTAGCAGACGAATTATATGGATACAATAGAGAACGTGCATTAAAACGTGTTGAGTCTATTTATGACACAATTGCAAAAGTAATCGAAATTTCAAAACGCGATGGCATAGCAACTTATGTAGCAGCAGATCGTCTAGCTGAAGAGCGCATTGCAAGCTTGAAAAACTCTCGTAGCACATACTTACGCAACGGTCACGACATTATTAGCCGTCGCTAATCATTCATATATAACTTTTACAAAAGGTGTGGTTACCTCTTATGAGGTTTCCACTTCCTTTTAAATTTATTAGTGGAGGTAGCAACATTGTCTGTAAATCGAATTCTTGTTATTAACCCAGGTAGTACATCCACAAAGATTGGTGTTTTTGATAATGAAAGACCCGTTCTAGAAGAAACTATTCGTCATGACGTAGAACAGATTGGAAAATATAAGCGAATTATCGACCAATATGAGTTTCGTAAAGAAACGATTTTAGAAGTTCTACATTCTCATGGTATTAACATTTCAAAATTAAACGCTGTTTGTGGGCGTGGTGGATTACTTCGTCCAATCGAAGGCGGTACGTATACAGTAAACGATGCGATGTTAGAAGATTTAAAAAATGGGTTTAGCGGTCATCACGCTTCAAACCTTGGAGGCATTTTAGCATATGAAATTGCTTCTGGATTAAACATTCCTGCATTCATTGTGGATCCTGTCGTTGTAGATGAAATGGAGCCAATTGCTCGTATTAGCGGTATTGCTGGTATGGAACGTAAAAGTATTTTCCATGCATTAAACCAAAAAGCGGTTGCTCGTAAAGTAGCAGATGAATTAAATCACAAATATGAGGATTTAAATTTATTAGTTACACATATGGGCGGCGGTATTACAGTTGGTGCTCATAAAAAAGGAAAAGTTATCGATGTGAATAATGGCTTAAACGGAGAAGGACCATTTAGTCCAGAGCGTGCTGGTACAGTACCAGTAGGACAATTAGTTGAAATGTGTTTTTCTGGTGAGTATTACCGAGACGAAATGGTTAAAAAACTTGTCGGACAAGGTGGACTTGTAAGTCTTATCGGTACAAACGATGCAATTAAAGTAGAACAAATGGTTGAAAAAGGTGATCCTGAAGCAACTCTTATTTATAAAGCAATGGCGTATCAAGTTGCAAAAGAGATTGGCGGAGCTAGTGCTGTACTTCACGGGAAAATCGATGCAATCGTATTAACTGGTGGACTTGCGTACAGTAAAATTCTTGTCGATGAAATAAAAGAACGTGTTCACTGGATTGCAGATGTTATCGTACATCCAGGAGAAGATGAATTACAAGCGTTAGCAGAAGGAGCACTTCGTGTATTACGTGAAGAAGAAGCTCCAAAAGAATATATTGTACGAGAAAAACAAACAGTAGCTAGGGGTTGAGATAATGGCAAGAGAATATGATTTAGTCATCGTTGGCGGCGGTACTGGTGGATATGTTGCTGCTATTCGTGCATCACAACTAGGGTTAAAAACTGCACTTGTTGAAAAAGAAAATCTTGGTGGTACTTGTTTACACAAAGGATGTATTCCTAGTAAAGCTCTTTTACGTAGTGCGGAAGTATACGCAACTGCTAAAAAAGGAGAAGAGTTCGGAGTTATTGCAAGTAATGTAGAACTAAACTTTGCTAAAGTACAAGAGCGTAAAGAGAAGATTGTAACGCAGCTTCATAAAGGCGTTCAGCATTTAATGAAACAAGGTAAAATTGATGTGTTTGAAGGTATTGGCCGTATTCTTGGCCCATCTATTTTCTCTCCAATGCCAGGTACAATTTCAGTTGAACTTGCAAGTGGAGAAGAGAATGAAATGTTAATTCCAAAAAATGTACTTGTTGCAACAGGTTCTCGTCCAAATTCATTACCAGGATTAGAGTTAGACGGAGAGTATGTAATGTCTTCGGATCATGCCCTAAAAATGGAAACGCTTCCTAGCTCAATCATTATCGTTGGTGGCGGTGTAATTGGTATTGAGTGGGCATCTATGCTTGCTGACTTCGGTGTAGAAGTTACTGTATTAGAATATGCGAAAAACATATTACCACTAGAAGATAATGACGTTTCAAAAGAAATGCAACGTCTATTCAAGAAAAAAGGTATTAAAGTGGTAACTGGTGCAAAAGTATTACCAGAAACATTGGTAAAAGATAATGGAGTAACAATTCAAGCTGAACATAACGGTGAGAACAAAGCATTTAAAGCAGAAAAAATGCTTGTATCTGTAGGAAGACAAGCGAATACGCAAAATATGGGCTTAGAGAACACAGATATTGTTGTGGAAAAAGGATACATTCAAACAAATGAGTTTTATCAAACGAAGGAATCTCATATTTACGCAATTGGAGATGTAATCGGTGGCTTGCAACTTGCTCACGTTGCTTCTCATGAAGGAATTGTTGCAGTAGAACATATCGCTGGTAAAGAAGTTGCACCAATTGATTATTCTATGGTATCAAAATGCGTATATAGTAGTCCAGAAGTTGCTTCTGTCGGCTTAACAGAACAAGAAGCAAAAGAAAAAGGCTATAAGTTAAAAGTAGGTAAGTTCTCATTCCGTGCAATCGGAAAGGCACTTGTATACGGAGAATCAGACGGTTTTGTAAAACTTGTAGTTGATGAAGAAACAAATGACATTCTCGGTGTTCATATGATCGGACCACATGTAACAGATATGATTTCTGAAGCTGGTCTTGCAAGAGTACTTGATGCAACACCTTGGGAAGTAGCACATACAATTCATCCGCATCCATCATTATCTGAGGCGATTGGTGAAGCTGCACTTGCTGTAGATGGAAGAGCGTTACACGCATAAAAATGTGGATTTAGGAGGTTATGAAAAATGGCAGAAGTAAAAGAAAAGCGCCATGAAGAGCTTGGCTTAAGTGATGAGCAAGTATTAGAAATGTTCCGTACGATGTTACTTGCACGTAAAATTGACGAACGTATGTGGTTATTAAACCGTGCAGGTAAAATTCCATTCGTAATTTCTTGTCAAGGACAAGAGGCTGCACAAGTTGGAGCGGCGTTCGCTCTTGATAGAGAGAAAGATTATGCATTACCATACTACCGTGATATGGGTGTTGTACTAGCGTTTGGTATGACAGCTAAAGAGCTTATGTTGTCTGCTTTCGCAAAAGCTGGAGATCCAAACTCTGGTGGTCGTCAAATGCCTGGTCACTTCGGTCAAAAGAAAAATCGTATTGTTACAGGATCATCACCAGTAACAACGCAAGTACCACATGCAGTTGGTATTGCACTAGCTGGAAAAATGGAGAAGAAAGATTTAGTAACGTTCGTTACATTCGGAGAAGGCTCTTCAAACCAAGGTGACTTCCATGAAGGAGCAAACTTTGCTGGTGTACACAAACTACCTGTTATTTTCATGTGTGAAAATAACAAATATGCAATATCTATTCCAGTTGAAAAACAATTAGCATGTAAAAACGTATCAGATCGTGCAATTGGTTACGGCATGCCTGGATATACAATAGACGGAAACGATCCGCTTGCAGTATATAAAGCTGTAAAAGAAGCAGCAGACCGCGGTCGTCGTGGTGAAGGTCCGACTTTAATTGAAGCAGTATCATATCGTTTAACAGCACATTCTAGTGACGACGATGATCGTGTTTATCGTGATAAAGAAGAGGTAGAAGAAGCGAAGAAAAAAGATTCAATTATAACATTTGCAGCTTATTTAAAAGAAGTTGGTGTGTTAACTGAGGAATTTGAAAAACAAATGCTAGACGAAATTATGCATATCGTAAATGAAGCAACAGAATATGCAGAAAATGCTCCGTATGCAGCACCTGAAGATGCATTGAAGCACGTATACGCAGAATAGGGGGGAACGTTTCATGGCTGTAATGTCTTATATTGATGCTATTACATTAGCAATGCGCGAAGAAATGGAACGCGATGAGAAAGTATTCGTTTTAGGAGAAGATGTTGGTAAAAAAGGTGGCGTGTTTAAAGCGACACACGGTTTGTATGATCAATTTGGTGAAGATCGTGCGCTTGATGCACCGCTTGCAGAATCTGCAATTGCTGGGGTAGCAATTGGTGCGGCAATGTATGGTATGCGTCCAATCGCTGAAATGCAGTTTGCTGATTTCATCATGCCAGCAGTAAACCAAATTGTTTCTGAGGCAGCAAAAATTCGTTATCGTTCTAACAACGATTGGACTTGTCCAGTTACAATTCGTGCGCCATTCGGCGGGGGTGTTCACGGTGCATTGTATCATTCACAATCTGTAGAAGCGATGTTTGCAAACCAACCAGGTTTAAAAATTGTTATCCCTTCTACACCATATGATGCAAAAGGCTTATTAAAAGCTGCAATTCGTGATGAAGATCCAGTATTATTCTTTGAGCATAAGCGTGCATATCGCTTAATTAAAGGTGAAGTGCCAGAAGATGACTATGTATTACCAATCGGAAAAGCAGATGTAAAACGCGAAGGTGATGATATTACTGTTATCACTTACGGATTATGTGTTCACTTTGCTCTTCAAGCAGCTGAAAAGTTAGCACAAGATGGAATCTCTGCACACATTCTTGATTTAAGAACGGTATATCCGTTAGATAAAGAAGCAATTATTGAAGCGGCTTCTAAAACAGGTAAAGTTCTTCTTGTAACAGAAGACAATAAAGAAGGAAGTATTATAAGTGAAGTGGCAGCAATTATTGCTGAAAACTGTCTGTTTGATTTAGATGCGCCAATCGCACGTCTTGCAGGTCCAGATGTTCCAGCAATGCCATATGCACCAACAATGGAAAAATTCTTTATGGTAAATCCAGATAAAGTTGAAAAAGCAATGCGTGAACTTGCGGAATTTTAATCGGGGGGACTATACATGGCTGTAGAAAATATCACAATGCCTCAGCTCGGGGAGAGCGTTACAGAGGGTACAATTAGTAAATGGCTCGTTAATGTTGGCGATCACGTAAACAAGTATGATCCGCTTGCAGAAGTAATGACTGATAAAGTAAATGCTGAAGTGCCATCTTCTTTCACTGGTATTGTGAAAGAATTAATCGCTGGTGAAGGTGAGACGTTAGCTGTAGGTGAAGTAGTTTGTGTTATTCAAGTAGAAGGCGCAGATGAAGTAGCAGCGACAGCTGTTGAGGAAAAAACAAAAGAAGAACCAAAGGCAGAAGTAGCTACGCCTGAAAAAGCACCGAAAGCAAAACAACCAACTGATGGAAAACCACGTTTTTCACCAGCTGTTTTAAAACTTGCAGGTGAGCATAATGTTGATTTAGATTTAGTAGAAGGTACGGGAGCAAATGGCCGTATCACTCGTAAAGATATTTTAAAGCTAGTGGAATCTGGAAATATTCCGCAAGCAGGTGCGAAGAAAGAGGAAGCGGTAGCAGCAGTAGTAGAAGCGCGTCCAGAAGCACCAAAAGCAGCGCCAGTAGCACAAAAAGTAGAAGCTGCAAAACCAGTTTCTGTACCAACAATGCCTGGCGATATCGAAATTCCAGTAACAGGTGTGCGTAAAGCAATTGCAGCGAACATGTTACGTAGTAAACACGAAGCGCCACATGCTTGGATGATGATTGAAGTAGATGTGACAAACCTTGTGTCATACCGTAATTCAATTAAAGGTGATTTCAAAAAGCGCGAAGGCTTTAATTTAACGTTCTTTGCTTTCTTCGTAAAAGCAGTAGCGCAAGCGTTAAAAGAGTATCCTCAAATCAATTCAATGTGGGCTGGCGATAAGATCGTTCAGAAGAAAGATATTAACCTTTCTATCGCTGTTGCAACAGAGGACGAACTATTTGTACCAGTAATTAAACACGCGGATGAGAAGACGATTAAAGGTATCGCTCGTGAAATTACAGAGCTTGCAGGAAAAGTACGTACGAAATCGTTAAAAGCGGACGAAATGCAAGGCGGAACATTTACAATTAATAACACAGGATCATTCGGTTCTGTTCAATCTATGGGTATTATTAATTACCCACAAGCGGCTATTTTACAAGTTGAATCAATTGTAAAACGCCCAGTAATTATGGATAACGGTATGTTCGGTGCTCGCGACATGGTTAACTTATGTTTATCACTTGACCACCGTGTACTAGATGGCCTAATTTGTGGTAAGTTCTTAGGACGTGTAAAAGAAATTCTAGAAAATACGTCAGAAAATAATACATCTGTATATTAATAAAAAGCTCGCTTATGCGAGCTTTTTATCATCTTATTTCTTCATTTGCATCCTACTATATGTACAACACTTTTCCCGGCAATCTTACAATGAACGAGTATGTATTAGAAATTCACGAAAATACATTGCTGATATATGGTATATAGATATAAAATAAGAAAAGAATAATTTTTTTGGCAAATCTTACTGACGAAACTGTAGTATAATATATTGTATTGTATGAAAAAGAGAGTTATTCTATATAAGTGTTTTATAGATAATGTGTAATCAGTCGTCAAAACATGAAGAATGTTGACTCCTGGTTTTTTATTTTGCTGTAACAATGTTTCAGGAGGATGTCATGAAAAGAAGTACCGAGTTTTTAAAAAGTTTAGATGTAAAATTAATTTTAATTTTGTGTGCATTATGTGTTACAAGTATAACGGCTATATATAGCAGTCAGCAAACTGGACAATATGGTGCTGAGAATTTTGCTCTGAAACAAGGTGTTAACTACATAATTGGGATTGTAATGTTACTTCTTGTTGCAAGTGTTGATTCAGATCAGCTACAAAAACTATCTTGGCCATTGTATATTGCTACATTTGCTTCGATTATTTTGTTGAAGATATTACCAGTTTCAAACTTTACACCTGAAATACTTGGGGCGAAAAGATGGTTTAGGTTTCCGGTAATTGGATCTATTCAACCGTCGGAGTTTTTCAAAATTGCACTGGTTATGTTAGTAGCAAATTTAGCAGTAAAGCATAATGCACAGTATATGGTTCGAACATTTAAAACAGACCTAATATTAATAGGAAAGGTAATGTTAGTAGCTATTCCTCCTACGGCTGTTGTATATAGCCAACCGGATACAGGTATGGTGTTCTTATATGCTGCTGCAATTGCATGTATTTTATTTATGTCAGGTATTCAGAAGAAATTGATAGCGTTATGTACAATTATTCCGGTGACCATAGTATCTGCGTTAATATTTATTTACGTAAGGTATGAGGATTTCTTCTTTAATAATTTAGTTACTTTACTAAAACCTCACCAACAATCACGAATTTTAGGTTGGTTAGATCCATTTGAACATACAGATCAAGGCTATCAAACACAGCAATCGATTTTAGCTGTAGGTAGTGGAGGTATGGAAGGGAAAGGATTTGGTGAAGGGAACGTCTATATTCCAGAAAAACACACTGACTTTATTTTCGCTACAATTGCCGAAGAAGGTGGATTTATAGTAGCGGCGTTAGTTGTGTTCTTGTTCCTGTTACTACTATATCGAACAATTATTATCGGTTATTCTGCTGATAATTTATTTGGTACATTATTATGTGCTGGATCTATAGGAATACTAACGGTTCAAATATTCCAAAATATTGGTATGATCGTTGGATTAATGCCTGTAAAAGGTATCGCATTACCTTTCTTATCATATGGGGGAAGTTCCTTATTCTCGAATATGATTATGATGGGACTCATATTATCGGTACGGAAAACGTATAAAAAATATATGTTTTCAGTTAAGTAAAAAAGCTAGTTCGTGTAAAAACGAACTAGCTTTTTTACATATATGCCCTTAAACGTTGCAAACTAAGACAGAATAGCAGTTTGAGACGGGTAAGGAGTGCAAAGTGATGCATATGCATATTTTTGAAGGAGCACGGCATCTATCTAATAGTGAATGGGTTATTCGAGCTATCATAGCATACATATTTTTAATATTAGTTGCGAAAGCGATGGGACAAAGGTCCATCGCACAACTTCGTTTTTTAGATGTCGTATTAGTATTATTGCTTGGTGGGAATATTTCTAACGCATTATCTGATGAAAAAGTGGGGTTACTCGGCTCGATGATTACAACGTTCATACTCGTTGTACTTCACATTATAAGCTCAGTCTTAATGTTGAAATGGGATAGATGGAGACGCTTTTTAGAGCCAGCACCTATTATTCTTATACACAATGGTTCCATTGATTTTAGCAATTTGAAAAAAGCGAGAATTACGGTGGAATATTTATTTTCGGAAATTCGTATGCGAAATGTGAGCGATATTCAAACGATTAAATTAGCATTGTGGGAAGCGAATGGTGTTGTTTCTATATTTCAGTATCCAGAATATGAAGCAGTTTCGCGGCTTGATCTGAAAGTGGCGGGAAGAAGATCTCCAGTTTCTTTTGTATTAGTAAAGGATGGGAGGATTCAGCAAGATGTTCTAGCTTTAGTAGGAAAAACAGAAGAGTGGGCGAAAGAGTGTTTAGAGAAGAGTGCAGAAATCGAATCCATTATGTTAGCTACAGTAGATGAAGCGCATAAAATAAATGTTTTGTTAAAAAAATGAAAAATATACGCATTTTGTCGTTTCATACATATGATACAATAGTGTGGACAACGAAAAAATGGGAGGTGTTTCCATGGGATATGTAGAGGAATTACGAAAAGTAGTTGGCCATCGCCCTTTAATTTTAGTTGGTGCTGTTGTACTCGTTATAAATGAAAGTGGATATGTATTATTACAGCAAAGAACAGAGCCGTACGGAAAATGGGGGTTGCCTGGCGGGCTAATGGAGCTTGGTGAATCACCAGAAGAAACAGCTTACCGTGAAGTATATGAAGAGACAGGAATAGAAGTAAAGAACCTCCGATTAATCAATGTATTTTCTGGAGCGAACTATTTTTCAAAATTAACAAACGGTGATGAGTTTCAATCCGTAACGACAGCCTATTATACCGATGAATACGAAGGGAATTTTGTTATGAATAAAGAAGAAGCGGTTCAGCTTAAATTCTTCCCGGTAACAGAGCTACCTGATTATATTGTAGGATCGCATAAAAAAATGATCGTTGAATATATGAAAATTATGGAAAAAAATATATAATAATATTGGAAGAAATACAAAAACACAGTTCTGGTCGGTAGTCCAGACACATGATTTCATGTCAGTAACCTTCCCCTCCGGGATGTCCTGTATTTCTAATTTTTTAAAAGGAGGGGCTGTCAATGGATTTGACAGTATATCACGATGGTCAATTTTTTGTAGGAATTATTACGCATAAAGAAAAAGAGAAATTGTATGGAGCGAGGTATATTTTTGGGATGGAACCTTCAGACGAGGAAGTACTTATATTTGTGAATGGTCCGATGTTAGCATATTTCCAGTACTTTGCAAAATGCGGTGTGGAAGTTAAAGAAAAACAGCGTCCCAAAAATATAAAGCGTATCATACGACAAGCGGCAAAAGAAGTAAATGTAAAACGTTTTACTAAGGCACAAGAAGCAATTAGTTTATCTTATGAACTGCATAAACAAGAACAGAAAGTGCAATCTAAGGAGAAACGGGAAGCTGAAAAGCAGAGAAAACGTTTTATAAAAGTACAAAAAGCAAAGCAAAAACATCGTGGTCATTAAAGAAAAGGTGTTAGAGCAGGGCTCTAACACCTTTTCTATGCTGAAATACAAGTAAACTTACTTGTATTCTCTAAACATTAACTGGTAAGATACAAATAGGTAGAATTAGAGGAGGGAAAAGATTGATTAACTTTAACTTTTTTATGAATGATGTTGTCCGTCAAGCGCGTGAAGAGATTGTCTCTGCGGGATATACAGAATTGACGACACCAGAAGCAGTCGAAGAAGCATTTAAAAGAAATGGTACAACACTTGTAATGGTAAACTCTGTATGTGGTTGTGCAGGTGGCATTGCTCGTCCTGCTGCTGCACATTCCGTACATTATGATAAACGCCCTAACCACCTTGTAACGGTATTTGCGGGTCAAGATAAAGAAGCAACAGCAAGAGCTCGTGAATATTTTGAAGGATATCCACCTTCATCTCCATCATTTGCGTTATTGAAAGATGGAAAAATTGTAACGATGGTAGAACGTCATGAAATTGAAGGTCATGAACCAATGCAAGTAATTGCAAAACTACAATCTTATTTCGAAGATAATTGCGAAGAACTATAAGGAAGAGAAAAAGGCGGTATGTCCACGATCAAGTGGGTGTACCGCCTTTTTTATTTAGTTTTTAAAATAATTAAACATGCAGAAGTTGTTATTTTATGCATGTTTTTATGCATTAACAACAGCTTTAATGCTGTTTTTGTATTTATTTTTATTTTAAATATTGCATAAAAATGAAAGTACTGATACAATACAAACATCGAATAAATATTCTATTAAACTTTTAAATATACATTATTAGGGGAAGAAAGATGAAGAAGTTATTATCAATATCATTTGCACTTATTTTAATTGTAAGTATGTTCAGTGCTTGTAGTAATGGGGAAGAAAAGGCGAATGGCGAAAATAAAAAAGTACTCGTTATGGGGACTTCAGCAGACTATAAACCGTATGAATACGTGGAAGCTTCAAAAAGTGATGAAATTATCGGCTTTGATGTTGATATTGCAAAATATATCGGAAAAGAACTTGGGTATGAAGTAAAAGTGAAAGATATGGATTTTGGCGGATTATTAGCATCTCTTAGCTCAGGAAAAGTTGATTTCGTTATGGCAGGTATGACGCCAACTGCAGAGCGTAAAAATAATGCTGATTTCACAGATATTTATTTTGTTGCTAAAAATATGATCGTTTCAAAAAAGGGCTCTAATATTAAATCGTTAGAAGATTTAAAAGGGAAAAAAGTAGGGGTACAAACAGGGTCAATTCAAGAAGAAAAGGCAAAAGAATTTCAGAAACAAGTTGATTTCAAAGCTGAGGGACGTGACCGTATACCAGAAATCGTACAAGAAATTAAAGCTGGTCGTTTTGACGCTGCAATTATAGAAGACACAGTTGCAAAAAAATATTTAGAAAAAATGAAAGAACTACAAGGAATTGAAATTCAAGAAGCACCAGAAGAAGTAGGTGCAGCAATTGCTCTTCCGAAAAATAGTGATAAAACAGAAGAATTTAATAAAGTAATTAAGAAAATGCAAGAAAATGGAGAAATGGATAAATTAGTGAAGAAATGGTTTGGCAGCGGAAAATAAGCTGCCTTTCACTTTTCTGTGAGGGGAATGAAAAGGATGAATCTAGATTTTTCGGCAATTACGCCTTCAATACCATATATATTAAAGGGATTAGAAGTTACATTGAAAATTGTAGCTGCATCAGCTGTGGTAGGATTTATTTTAGGAACGTTATTAGCACTTTGCAAAATTGCTAGAATACGAGTATTAAATATTGCAGCAGATATTTATACGTCAATATTTCGTGGCACACCGCTAGTATTACAATTAATGATTATTTATTTCGGTGTTCCGCAAATGATGGGTTATGAGATACCAGCCTTTTTAGCAGCTGTACTTGCATTTAGCTTAAATTCAGGTGCATATATGTCAGAAGTAATTCGTGCCGGCATTCAAGCAGTCGATAAAGGACAAACAGAAGCAGCAATGGCTTTAGGTATTCCGTACAGTAAAATGATGAGAAATATTATTTTTCCTCAAGCTTTAAAAAATATATTACCAGCACTTGTGAATGAGTTTGCGACACTTACGAAAGAGTCGGCTGTAGTAACCGTAATAGGAGCGACTGATTTAATGCGCCGTGCTTATATTGTAGGTGGTGAAACATTTAAATATCTTGAGCCATTACTTTTTGTTGGACTTATTTATTATATATTAGTAATTATTCTTACATTAGTCGGGAAAGCCATTGAAGGGAGAATGAAGAAAAGTGATTAAAATTGACAACCTTCATAAATCATTTGGGAAAAATGAAGTATTAAAAGGAATTACAACAACGATTGAGAAAGGAGAGGTTGTTGCAATTATTGGACCGTCTGGATCTGGAAAGTCAACGTTTTTACGCTGTATGAATGTATTAGAAGCGCCGACAGATGGTCACATTTGGATTGGAACGGAAGAAGTAACGAATCCGAAAACAAATATTATGCACGTTCGTGAAAATGTCGGAATGGTATTTCAACATTTTCACTTATTCCCTCATATGACTGTATTAGAAAATATTACGTATGCTCCTATCAATGTAAAAGAAGTAACGAAGCAAGAAGCTGAAAAAAAAGCTGAGAAACTTCTAGAAAAAGTGGGGTTATTAGATAAGAAAGATGCATATCCAAATCGTCTTTCAGGAGGACAAAAGCAACGTGTAGCAATTGCAAGAGCGTTAGCGATGGAACCGGAAGTTATGTTATTTGATGAACCGACCTCTGCGCTAGATCCAGAAATGGTGAAAGAAGTGTTAGAAGTTATGAAATCATTAGTTACGACAGGAATGACGATGGCAATCGTTACACATGAAATGGGATTTGCAAAAGAAGTAGCAGACCGTGTTCTCTTTTTAGATGGTGGAAAGCTCGTAGAAGATAGTAATCCGGAAGAGTTTTTTACAGCACCAAAAAGTGACCGTGCAAAAGAATTTTTGCAAAAGATATTGTAATATGTGAAGGGTACGTGAATAATAGGTAGAAAAGGATGACATTGCGTCATCCTTTTTTTATACTATTTTTAAATACATTTATACATATAGGAGTAATGATATGTTTAAAATTGGATATAGAACAGTGAAAACAGCGCTTGGAACGGGAGCGGCAGTTTTTATTGCTCAGTTATTAGGATTAGAATTTTATAGTTCAGCTGGTATTTTAGTCATTTTATGTGTGCAAAATACGAAACGAAAATCCGTTCAAGTATCGTTGCACCGTTTTTTAGCTTGTGTATTATCGATGGTATTTGCGTTTTGTATTTTTGAAACGATTGGTTATACACCACTTGCGATTAGCGTATTACTGCTTACCTTTATTCCAACTGCAGTTATGTGCAAAATTCAAGAAGGGATTGTCACGAGTTCGGTTATCGTTATGCATCTGTATTCATTAAAGCAAATTACATGGTCTATAGTTGGTAATGAAATTGCTATATTAACGATTGGAATTAGTGTCGCTTTATTAGTAAACATGTACATGCCAAGCAGTGAGAATAAACTGAAAGAGTATCAAGGAAAAATAGAAGAGTATTTCAGAACGATTTTGTTTGAAATGGTCGTTTATTTACGGAATCGAGATAGTAGTTGGAGTGGGGCCGAATTAATTGAAACAGAAATGATGCTGAAAGAAGCGAAAGATTTATCATTTAAAAAACTTGAGAATGAATTTATGCGTGAAGATGACTATTATTATCGGTATTTTGATATGCGTATGCAACAATTTGAAATTTTGGAGCGCATGATACCATTAGCTGCATCACTATCTTGGACGTATGAACAAGCTGATATGATTGCAGACGTAATTGAAAATATAGGGAATTCTATTCGACCTGAAAGTACAGGGGTCATTTCGTTAAGACAACTTCAAGAAATGCGAGAAGTATTTAGAGAAATGCCTTTACCAGTCTCGCGAGAAGAATTTGAAATACGTGCAAAACTTGTTCAACTTGTTTATGAGATGGAGCAATATTTACTCATTAAAAGTCGTTTTAAGGGAAAGGATAATATAAAAGAACTTATTTAGAAGGTAGGAACTATATATGCCGTATCTTCTTTCTTTAGTATTATGTCTTTCTCTATCACCGATCTGGCCTCTTGGTGATAACCCACGTGCTGGAGATCCTTTTATAATTGTAAATAAAGCAACGAATAAACTAGCTTACATCGATGATGGGAAGATCCAAAAGGTTTTTCCAGTAGCGACAGGGAAAACAAATGAATTAACCCCAGAAGGAACCTTTGACATTGTATTGAAGGCGAAGGATCCCTATTATATTGCGAAGGATATTCCTGGGGGCTCTCCAAAAAATCCACTTGGATCGAGGTGGATGGGATTTAATGCAAGAGGAACGGATGGAAGTAAGTATGGGATACACGGGACAAACCAGCCTAGTTCAATTGGAAAATATATTTCGCAAGGATGTATAAGAATGAAGAAACATGATGTGGAATATTTGTTTGATCGTATTCCAATTGGAACGAAAGTATCGATTGTGAAATCGAAAAAAACATTTCAGCAATTGGCGAAGGAAAAAGGGGCCATAGTATTTGGAAAGGTCAACGAAACGGTTGGCTTTTTCTTTTATTATAAGTTGTCTTGACATGTGTACATAACCATGCGTTAATGAGAATATATAAAGATAATTGAGTAAAGGGGTTGCTCATATGTATTTAAATCCAAAAATTTCTTACATGCAGTTTTGTGTTGGTTTTCTATTTGTTATTACATTCATATTGGCAACTTTTAATATATGTTCTTACGTTGTAGCGATTGTATTTATGGCATTACTCAATCTTACTTTTGTTATTGGGGCATTTCAGCAGAAACAATATACAAGTTTTGTAATAGCACTTGTAATGGCCTTTTCCTTTAGCATTGTAGCAATTGTAATATATATAAAATAAAATATTCATTACAAGATAGACTATCTCGATTTCGAGATGGTCTATTTTGTATGTGTAAGCAGTAAAAAAAGGACGAGTGAATCGTCCTTTTTACCAAAACATACTTGCGCCAGTAAGTAATGTTGTTACAAGCATAGAAATTAGCATTATATAAACCATAATTTTTTGAGCTTTTTTATGCATCGTTAAACCTCCTTGCAAATCAGTACAATTTCATTGTAACGAGAAATGAAATTGTGGACAAGGGGAGAGAAAGGACAAAATTCGGGAAGGGGGTGCAAAATATTACAGGAAATTTGAGCATACGTAGAGAATATGTTAAAAGATAGATTATTAATTTTTTGTTATGCAAGCTGAAGAATGGAGATACAATGATGAAAATATACGAGACAAATCGTTTACATTTAAGAGAAATTGATGAGTCGTATGCGGAAAAAGTTCTTCAATATTACGACAAAAATCGTGAATTTTTAAAAGCGTGGGAAGAGTATAGACCGGAGGGGTTTTTCACGTTAGATTATCAAAAGAAAAAGTTACAAAAGGATAGAAAAGAGTTCGCGGAAGGCAAGATTATCAGGCTTTGGATTTTTAAAAAGGGTGATGATACAAAAATTATTGGATGTATTTCATTTAATCTAATTGTTCGCGGAATTTATCAATCTTGTGTACTCGGTTATAAATTAGATAAGGAAGAATTGAATAAAGGTTACACAACAGAAGCGCTTAGAAAAGCAATTCAAGTTACCTTTGAAGAATTTCATTTACATCGTATAGAAGCACCAATTATGCCACGAAATTTAGCATCTATACAAGTAGTGACGAAGATAGGATTTCAATATGAAGGTGTATCTCGAAAAATGCTAATGGTAAATGGCATCTGGGAAGATCATATGCGCTGGGTATTGTTAAACGAGTAATAGAAGGCAGATGGGTATCTAGATGTGTTAACCATCTGTTTTTTGTCTTGTATTTCGAAACTTTTGCGAAATTCTGTTATAATTAATGTTGTTACATACATAATGGTAGTGCAGGAGGCGCAGTCTTATGATTAATCAAGAACGTTTAGTAAATGAATTTATGGAGTTAGTACAAGTAGATTCTGAAACGAAATTTGAAGCAGAAATTTGCAAAGTGTTAACAGAGAAATTTACTGCTTTAGGTGTAGAAGTATTTGAGGATGACACGATGGGTGTGACTGGTCATGGTGCAGGTAACTTAATTTGTACTTTACCAGCAACAAAAGACGGTGTTGATACAATTTATTTCACTTCTCATATGGATACAGTAGTTCCTGGTAATGGAATTAAGCCTTCTATTAAAGATGGATATATCGTATCAGATGGTACTACAATTTTAGGAGCCGATGACAAAGCTGGATTAGCATCTATGTTTGAAGCGATTCGTGTCTTAAAAGAGAAAAACATTCCTCATGGTAAAATTGAATTTATTATTACAGTTGGAGAAGAATCTGGTCTTATTGGCGCAAAAGCGTTAGACCGCGAGCGCATTACAGCAAAATATGGTTATGCATTAGATAGTGATGGAAAAGTTGGTGAAATTGTAGTTGCAGCGCCAACACAAGCGAAAGTGAATGCGATTATTCGCGGGAAAACAGCTCATGCTGGCGTAGCACCAGAAAAAGGTGTATCTGCAATTACTATCGCAGCAAAAGCAATCGCAAAGATGCCACTTGGTCGTATCGATTCTGAAACAACTGCAAATATTGGACGTTTTGAAGGTGGTACACAAACAAATATCGTTTGCGATCATGTTCAAATCTTTGCAGAAGCTCGTTCTTTAATAAATGAGAAAATGGAAGCACAAGTTGCAAAAATGAAAGAAGCATTTGAAACAACTGCAAAAGAAATGGGTGGTCATGCAGACGTTGAAGTAAACGTTATGTATCCAGGATTTAAGTTTGCTGCTGGCGATCACGTTGTAGAAGTTGCGAAACGTGCAGCTGAAAACATTGGTCGTACGCCTTCTCTTCACCAAAGTGGTGGTGGAAGTGATGCGAACGTAATCGCAGGACATGGTATCCCAACAGTTAACTTAGCAGTTGGTTATGAAGAAATTCATACAACAAATGAAAAAATTCCTGTTGAAGAATTAGCGAAAACAGCAGAATTAGTTGTAGCTATTATCGAAGAAGTAGCGAAGTAAGTAATAAAAAAAGACGTGTGAACCAATTATGGTTTACACGTCTTTTTTTATTTTGATTCAATTGCTTTCACAAGGCGGATAAGCCAATATAGGAAAATCCATGGCAGTATATAGGTTGTTACGATACTTAGTAAACGTGGAAGGAGCCCTGCTACGTTTATATCAAAAATAGGAAGTAATAAATAATTAATTAAGAGGACTAATATAATAATGAGAAATGTATAGTTGAGTTTACTATTTGATTTCACAATAGATCACTCCTTTTACAATAATATCCATTTTTTATATAAAGTATAGCAAAAATAAGGATAAGAAAAAAGAATAAGGATAAAAAGAATAAGTAATTATTATATTGTACATGAATTTGATATAATGAAAGAACAAATGTTCTTTGGAAGGGGTGAGTATAATGCGAGAAATGTATCCGAAAAATGGACGTGTTATTTTACATGTAGATATGAATTGTTTTTTCGCATCTGTTGAAATTGCTCATGACCCAACATTACAAGGAAAGCCATTAGCGATTGCGGGGAATGAAAAAGAGAGAAAAGGGATTATCATAACATGTAGTTATGAGGCGAGAGAATATGGAATACGTACGACGATGCCTCTATGGGAAGCGAAGCGATTATGCCCGCAATTAGTTGTGAGGCACCCTAATTTTACATTATATCGAGAAGCTTCATTTCAAATGTTTCAAATTCTTTCCCGTTTTACAGAAAAAATACAACCGTTTTCTATAGATGAAGGGTATTTAGATATTACAGATTGCTATGCGCTCGGTTCGCCTCTTGAAATAGCGAAGATGATTCAACAAGCGTTACTAACAGAGTTACAGCTTCCATGTAGCATTGGGATTGCCCCAAACCTTTTCCTAGCAAAGACTGCTTCAGATATGAAAAAACCTCTTGGAATTACAGTACTTCGAAAACGTGATATCCCAGAAATTATTTGGCCACGATCAGTTGCAGAGATGCATGGAATCGGAGAGAAAACAGCTGAAAAACTAAAAGACATTCATATACATACAATTGAACAGTTAGCAAAAGGAGACGAGCATATCATTCGCGCTAAAATTGGAAAGCACGGTGTTGATTTACAAAAACGTGCAAAAGGTATGGATGACAGGGAAGTTGATCCGAATCAAATGGGAGAACATAAAAGCGTTGGAAATTCGATGACTTTCTCAAAGGATATGGACGAAGAAAAAGAATTACTTGATATGTTAGAAAGATTATCGAAATCAGTAAGCAAAAGGCTACAAAAACGAACTCTCGTTAGTTATAACATTCAAATTATGATTAAATACCATGATCGTCGCACGGTAACACGGAGTAAACAATTGAAAAATGCAATATGGGAAGAACGGGTTATTTTCCAAGCAGCATCACGTTTATGGAAGCAACACTGGGATGGTGATTCTGTTCGTCTGTTAGGTGTTACAGCTACTGAATTAGAGTGGAAGACAGAATCAGTGAAACAGTTAGATTTGTTTTCATTCGAAGAAGATGCGAAAGAAGAGCCGTTACTTGCTGTTATTGATCAAATTAATGAAAAGTATGGAACACCTCTTTTACAGAGAGGTAGTCAATTATTGCGTAAGCAAGAAAAGTCGTTTCAGCAAAAATTAGAAAATAAGTTTATGTAGAAGGTTTTAGAGATTTAAACCCTTCTTTTTTAGCCCCATACTAAGTTGAAACAAAAAGATTGAATGAGTATGGATTACTTTTAGTTATTCCTAGCAGTTGCTAATAACTTGAAAATAAAACAGAAGGTGTCATGAATATTAAACCTTCTGTTTTATTCATGACACCTTTATGATTTAACTTGCTTCTAAGTCTAGTGTTGTCTTCCACCCCGCGGCAGTAACACCAGATTCTAAAAGCATTCTACTTACTATTTTTTCAATTAAGACAGCTGCATTTGTATTGCAATGTAATGTAGCTTGTATACATACTTTTTGGTTAGAATCAACGTCTTCACTGTACAATTCTTTTAAACCGATACCTTCAGAACTTACCATGTGCATGAGAAGAAAACGAATATGTGCTTCATTTTCTTCTGAACAAGTAAGAGAAAGTAAGTAGTTTGTTTGCTCGGGTAAATCTTCTTTTGATTTATTATTCATAAATAGAGCGATTGGGCGTAGTAGTATATTTGCTAGTAAGACGCCGGCTGCACCTAGCATAGCTGCAACGAGGAAGCCAGCACCTGTAAGAGTACCAACAGCAGCTGCACACCATAAAGTTGCCGCTGTATTTAACCCTCTAATACTAAAACCGTCACGAATAATAACACCGCCTCCTAAAAAGCCAATACCACTAACAACTTGAGCGGCGATGCGTGATGGACTAGCATCATGATCAAGCATGACGGATAATAAAACAAATATACAGGCGCCAAGTGACACGAGAGCATTTGTCCGCAAACCAGCCATTCGATGTCTCCATTGTCTTTCCATTCCGATGCAAGCTCCTACAATAATTGCTATAAATAACCTTAATACGATGTCATACCATATCATCATGGTCACCTCCATACATATAAGTACATGTTATATTTTTTGAGAATGAGTGAGAGATACCCACTCATTCTCATTTTTACAACCAGCTATGGAATTTTTTAATATAAAGCTTTTTCAGGAATTGTGTTAAGAAAGCATAACCTAATAATATTCCTATGAGCCACGGGAAGTAGCTTAGTGGTAATGCTTGTAAACCAATTGCTGCACCAAGTGGTGAGAATGGAATGTAAATTCCGATTGCCATAATACAAGCGGTTAATACAAGAACTGGTATTGATGCTGCGCTTTGAATGAACGGAATTTTCTGTGTTCTAATCATGTGGACAATTAATGTTTGAGTTAGCAACCCAACGACAAACCAACCAGATTGGAATAGCGATTGTTCTCCAGGTGTATTTGCACCGAACACATTCCACATGACAACGAATGTGATAATATCGAATATAGAGCTAATTGGACCGATGCAAATAATGAAGTTACGCAAGTTTGCAGTATCCCATTTTCTAGGCTTCTCTAGAAATTCCTTATCCATTTTATCCCATGGAATTGAAAGCTGTGAAATATCATAAAGTAAGTTTTGAATTAAGAGATGAATTGCAAGCATCGGTAAAAATGGAATGAAAGCACTTGCTATTAATACACTAAATACATTTCCGAAGTTAGAGCTCGCCGTCATTTTGATATATTTTAAAATATTGCCGAACGTAGTACGTCCCTCTAAAATACCTGCTTCTAATATAGTTAAACTTTTTTCGAGTAAAATAATATCGGAAGATTCTTTTGCGATATCGGTAGCGGTATCAACAGATATTCCAACGTCAGCTTCACGTAATGCCACGGCATCGTTAATGCCATCGCCCATGTAACCTACAGTATGACCATTACCTTGTAATACGTGAATAATACGAGATTTTTGCATTGGATTTAGTTTTGCGAACACTGTTGTTTTTTCTGCCAGTTTTGCTAATGCTTTATCTGGTAAAGAATCGATTTCGTAACCGAGGACAGGCTCTCCTATATTTAATCCAACGTCTTTACAAACCTTTCTTGTAACAATTTCGTTATCACCAGTTAAGATTTTCACTTGTACGCCGTGTTTTTGCAATGCTTGAATTGCAGAAGCAGCAGATGGTTTTGGTGGATCTAAAAAGCCGATATATCCAGTAAGGATCATAGCGGATTCATCTTGTACTGCATAAGCTTTATGATAAGGTTTGTTATCTTTCTTGTATGCTACAGCGATGACACGCATTCCTTCACTATTTAAAGTTTCGCTAAGATGTTTTACATTTGCTCTTATTTCTTCAGTGAGAGGGATAATTTGCCCATCAACTTCAGTGTAATTACAAATTGATAAAATTTCTTCTACGGCACCTTTACAAACCATTGTATGTTCACCTGAAATATCTTTCACGATGACAGACATACGACGACGAGCAAAATCGAATGGAATTTCATCTAGCTTTTGAAAAGCTGATGGATCAAATTTATGGTTTTCCTCTGTATGTTCAATAACAGCTTTATCTATTAAGTTTTTCAATCCCGTTTGATAGAAGCTATTTAAATAGGCAAAGTGTAATACACGATCGCATTCATTTCCGTTAGGATCTAAATGACGAACTAGGACAACTTTATCTTCTGTTAAAGTTCCAGTTTTATCTGTGCAAAGAATGTTCATAGCACCTAAGTTTTGAATAGAGTTGAGCTGTTTTACAATTACTTTTTGTTTAGACATGTTAACGGCACCTTTAGCTAAATTAGCAGTTACAATCATTGGCAGCATTTCAGGTGTAAGACCAACTGCAACAGCAATAGCAAAGAAAAAAGCTTCTTGCCAATCTCCTTTTGTGAATCCATTAATGAGAAGGACAATGGGTGCCATAATAAGCATGAATGTGATTAAGAGCCAACTTACTTTGTTTACGCCTTTATCAAAGCTTGTTTCTGCGCGTTTTCCGATAACCTTTTTTGCTAAAGAGCCGAAATACGTATCCGTACTAGTTGAAATAACAACAGCTTTAGCGCTACCGCTAACAATATTTGTACCCATAAAGCAAAGGTTTTCCATATCGAGCGGATTGTAATTTTTTTTCATGTTTTTCGGTAATATATGTTTATTTTCCGTATGGTAGCAGTTTTCGTATTTTTCTACAGGAAGTGCTTCCCCGGTTAAAGAAGACTGATTAACAAATAAATCTTTTGCGGATAAAATACGCACATCAGCTGGCACGATATCACCAGCTGAAAGTGAAATAATATCGCCAGGTACAAGTTCTTCAATTGGAATTTCTGTTGTGTAATTTCGATTTAAATTTGTTACGTTTTTTGTTTCGTGTAAAAATCCATCTATTCTAAAGACACTCGCAGTTGTTCGAACCATAGCCTTTAACTTATCCGCCGCTTTCTGAGAGCGGAATTCTTGTAGAAAGCGAATCGTTGCACTTAGCAGTACCATTACAGATACGACAATTGTTCCTTGTATATCATCTGTGAAAAAAGAGAGTGCTCCAAGAGCTAATAAAACAAAAATAAATGGATTTTTAAATGCCAGCAGAAATTGAATGTACCACGGCAATGTTTTATTATGAGCGATTTCGTTCGGACCATATAAAGAAAGTCTACGAGACGCTTCTTGTTTAGAGAGTCCATCTTGTGTTGTTTCTAAGAGTTTTAACGCAGAGTTTACATCCTGTGTTGCAACTTCCACTAATAATTCGTTATTTGCTTTCATGCTATCTTGATCGTAAGCATGCTTTGTTTCTTGTCTTTGTAAATTTAACATTGGTAGTTCCTCCTCTTTCATGAAGGAGGAAACAATCTGTTACTCGACTATTTAAAATTGGGAGGAACAGTTTCTTTCCTGCCTACATGGTGAAATATTAACGTAAAACATATGGGTATCTGGGCCGAATCATCACTTGCCACTGTTCCTCACCTCCGTACAATTAGTAGTTTCTGAATATGCTATGTTTGTTTCATAGTAAGGTGCATAAAGATATAAAAAAGACCTTTACTCAAAACGAGTAAAGGTCTGAATTCGTAGTCAAAAAGAGTCAACAACAAAGACTGTTAGTAAACATAGATAAAAACAGTTTTTGTGTATGACAAAACATACGCACCTCTCCCTCGTTGAGTTTTAGCACTGTATAGCATAGGTACTGAAACCAGCTACGTTAAGAAAGGCCTTCATTCCGACCTTTCCTGTTGACCCATTGGCGTCTCTCGACATTTTTGGGCAGCAGCGTTTCTCTATACAGGAGCCTCACCTAACAGAGACCATATTCAATTACATGTTGAATATTAGCACTGTAAATTTGTAGTGTCAATATCTTTTTAATCTGTTTTTTTGAAAAATTAAATAGATTTATAATGGATATATGGAATGGAGTGCGTTATGTTGTTTATAGATAATATGGGGAAATAAATGTTTTGTAAGAGGTGCATGTATAATGAAACCGCCAAATTTTATAATAAATATCTGAGAATCAGAAGTGGTTGTTTAATGAGCGAGAAGATTTATGTTCTCATGGAGAAATTTATTTAAACGTAGATGGAACGATTATTATACAAATGAGCATGGATGAGAGAGGCAAAAAAGTGTTTTTATACTTTTTTGCCTTAAAGGATTTGTTAAAATCTAAAATGCCAATAGAACCTCTTTCGGGGCTCTATTGGCATTTGTAGATTGATAACGTATATTTTTCATATTTGCACCACAGTAGGAATATTTTCTTTGTTTAATAGTAAGAGCAAGGTTATATATTACAAACCATCTAATGGAAAAGTTGATTTCATCTCATTCCAGAAATCAACAAGCAAATTAGGCTTTTAATTATTAGGTAAATCTAATATGTATTTTATTTTCTTACCATTTTTTTCGCCTAGATATACTAACTTCACCGGTGTACTAAGTGCAACACCCCAGCTTTCTCTCATTTTCATTGTTACAAGGCCTTTATGATTTTGTAAACTCTCCCATGAAACTATTGTTTTCCTTGTACTTTCATTAAACATTCCATTCGTCTTGTTAACACCTTTTAAAGGTGCTAATATATGCAAATCTGTAAAAATTGTTTGTTCCGTTTGCGTGTTATTTGTTGCCTCAATATCAAAAACATAATGAACTTCTTTATTTCCGTTATCAACAATTACTTGTTTCTTCTTGAAAGAATTAATGCTAAATTTAAATATATCTGTATTAAATGATTGACCTAGATTAATATTCTCTGATTTTACAATATAAGATCCATTTAAATTATTTACTACCTGATATCTCCAACATGCGCCTAATATAAAAAATGTACAAATGACCATAAAAACATATCGTTTTTTATTCATATCTTTCTCCCTCTACATCGCTGAAGATAGTGATACTTTACCATTTTCAACTAGGAATATTCTGTCTGCAATTAAATTTAATGTTTCGCTATCATGACTCGCGACTAATATAGTTGTACCTGTAGACTTTAAATCTAATAAGATTTTAGTTATATCCCTAATTCCATTTTCATCTAAAGCGTTTGTAGGCTCATCCAAAATTAATAACTTAGGATCTTCCATAATTGCTTGCGCTATACCCAATCTTTGTTTCATGCCAAGTGAATATTTTTTCACTTTTCTTTTATCTTCCGGATTTAATCCTACGAGCTCCATTGTTTCACTAATTGTTGTATCAGTTATTTTATTTTGAATAGAAGCTAATAGTTTTAAGTTTTTAAATCCTGTATAGTCTGGAATGAATCCTGGATATTCAATGATAATGCCTGTATTTTCAGGAAACGGATGATCAATACCAATTATTTTTCTATCTATTAATATTTCACCACTATCTATTTTCATCAATCCTAATAGAGCTCTAAAAAGCATTGTTTTACCGGAACCATTTCTCCCTTTAAAACCGTAAATCTTTCCCTTTTCTAATTCTAAATTAACATCATTTAAAATAATATTGCCTTTTAGCACTTTAGAAACATGCTTAGCTTCAATGTATATCATCAGAATCATCCTTTCTATTAACAAATTCAAATGTTTTCCCTACCCAATAACCACTTATCCATAGAAAAAAAGCGCACAAAAGAAAATAGGAAATAGAATATAGAAAATGTTCATTATTAACGTAAAATAAATTTTTACGAATTAACATACTATCGAACGGATTACATATAACCGGTATAAATATAGTCATGGTAATAATCACTGTAATCACTATATATGAAATAACACTTTTAAATTTAGTAGACACAATTAAATAAACCCAAACTAATAAGGAAGATGTTATTAGTTGTAAAGTAAAGCTTTTATAACAAAAATGGTTTCTTTTAAATGATTATAAATTTTAGGATTAATATTTTCTGTATATATCCCCCAGTTAAATTGATAAGAACAAAAAATACCTCCCCAGAAGAACACGGCAATATAAAATAATAAAGTTATACAAATAGTTAGTATACCTGTACTAATAAATTTGCTAAACAATACTTGATACCTAGACACTTTCCTTGCTAAAAGATACGGTGTCTGTTGTATAAAATCAGCTCTTACATAAGTACCTAATATAAAACAATAAGATAATTGTAATATAAGCCATGTTACTGGAAGCTGGAATCGCCCCATTTCAACTTCTTTAAAAGATATCCCTTTTAGTAATTCATATAAAACATCAAAAACCGTTATAGCATTTGAAGGTAGCTCTCTATACTGGGCTGATTGCTTTAATAAAAATGCCGCTCCCCCCACCAATGCACTATAAACAATAAATACTATTATCAATCTTAATTTCATAATATGAATGCTTAATATTAAATCCCTTTTTAATAATTTATAAAAAACACTATTATTCATCGTAATTAATCACTTCCGTTATATAAGTCCATCCGGTGTAAACAAATATTCAATATAGCAAATGAAATACTAATAATCCCTAACATAAAAGCCAATTTCATCAAGATTATATCTATTAGAAACCAATCTTTTTCTTGAAAAATCAAACCTTTTGACCAAAATAAAGAGAAATTATATTTTTTTCTAAAAACTGATCTATCGTAATAAGGAAGTAAATAGTAAAAATACAAATAGCTTTATTTTTAATGAAAAAAACTAGTATTTGTGCAAAAATACATATTGCTACAGTTACTAGCCATAACGATACTATAAAATATGTAATTACTAACCAACTTGAAGATGTGAGCAACCAAATCACTATTTTTTCTTTTACAATAAAAAAATTAATTCCTACAATTAACAGATAGATACTTGAATAGATGATTGTTAGACTTACAATTTTTATGATTAAATGAAAACAATATGATTGACGAGTTTTATGTCTAAAATACATATAAACATTCTTATCCGTATAATTAAATGAATAGAAAAAAGTAACAATAATGGAAGATAACTAAATAACACTATTTTCATATCTCTTGAAGTACTAAGAAATGAAAACAAAGAATCATTAGATAAAAAGTAAAATGATCTAATGAGGTGAATAGACACACCAACTATAAGAAATAAAATATTAATCACAAATAACCATCGTTTTTGAAACAACTCTAATAAATACATTTTCAAAAGGTTATAAAATAACATGTCGTTTTACTCCCTTAAAAACAAAACTATCGATAAAATAAAAATCCCTACCAACACTAAAATAGAGACAATAATATTTGCTCCATGATATATATGAGATTCAGATAAGAAATATATGGGAGCAAGAGGCGTAGCATAAAATAAATTAATTATCATTAAAAAGAGTTGTAATAAAAAAGCACTTAATAAAGTTATAAAAGTATGCTTTGCATAAAAGGATATACTAAGAGAAAACAAAGCAAATGCTCCACCGTAAATAAACGCGATAAATATATATAACAACATATGAATGAAAGGATTAGTAAAATATATACTAATAAAAAAGGTTGCTCGCTCATACATCCCTATATTGGAATTTAAAATTTCGTCAGGAGTTATATTTGGAAGAAACATAAATGATAAAAAAATGTTTAAAATCAATGGAATAATAACGACAATGCCACCGATAAGAAAGGTCTTACTAAACAGCTTAAGAAAATACATTTTATAATTACTTCTCATAATTACAAACAAAAAAGAACCATTTTTTTTATCTTCCTGAAAGATTGATGAACTAGGCAAACTTGCAATCACTGGAAGTATAAAGAAAAATAAAAAGGAAGGTGTTACAATACTATTAATTCCCATCCAAGTTGTATACGGAGTGAAGATAACGTCCCTTTTATCGGCTAGTGGAATTACATAATATAATATATATACACAAGATAAGGCCATTCCTAACATAAGCGAAAAATAAAAATTCCTATTAGTCATTCTTTCATTAAAATAAGTACCCATGTTTCACCTCTTAAAAATTCAAATATACTCCTCGTAACATTTAAAATATGTAATGTTACGAAGAAAGGCTTACAAGAATATAAAGTATTATATTTATAAGTTCATTTTTTTATATAATTATTTACGAATACTATCCGGGCTCCAAACACCGCTTGCTGTACCCTCAGCCCATCTTCGAGTATCAATTTTAACCTTGATACCAGAATTATATTTCTCAACTGCTAAATTGTATAAGAATTCTTCTTGACCATCACGCATTTTGTATGAATGACCATCCGAAACATCAGTACCATCTTTTAATGCAGCCCAGGCATTGAAATATCCATCTAATCCCGACATGTTGTCTACCCTCATATAATAAGCCGTTTTATTATATTTAGGTTGAGATGGTGTTTCATCATTAGGACTGTAAACACGATATACATTTGACCAGGGTCTATCTTCATGATTAGACTTTGCTGCTGCTGATGCTGCAAAGCTTGATAAGGCTATTCCTGCTGTTAAAGTTAGAACCGTTATTTTTTTCATTTATACTCCTCCTATTCTTTGACTTGTAAGCCCTTAAAAAATATAGCACACTAAATAAAATAATATATATAGATTTACTAATATTAATATTTCTTTAATATTAGCTATAACTTTTTAACAAATACCTTGTAAAACATATCATTACACAAAGTTTTTCAAGCAATAACAACTGTTTTACTTATAGATATTAAATAAAGAAAAGATATTTACAAAAAAGATACAATATAGTTGTTTCAATTGTGCTACAAGTAAAAGGATTATTTAATAAATCAAGTGAAAAGATAATTTTAGATGAATTTGATCGGAGTATGTATACAGATTTTTGGACAGAAGATGACTGGTTGTTAAATAAGTAAAAATAAAAAAAGCACTGTAATCAGTGCTTTTTTTATTTTAGATTACGAGATTGTAGCATTTTCAAAAATAACAATCTCTGAATTACTTGCTGTTGAAACACGTTGTGCGTAATATGTTAAAGCTGAAGAAATATATGTTGGTAACGAATCATTTGTATGTGTTGTTGTATATTCATGGATTAATTCTTTTAAAGTCGTCCATTCTAATTGTGCTGGGTGATCAGAAACGAAAGAACTTACCCAGCGATCAAATGAAGATGAAAAATCAGTTTGTAAACGAAATGCTTCTTTCATAATAAAACGCTCCCTTAAAATGTAGTATAATCATTTTAACACAAAACACGAACGAACACTAAGTTTTTTGATTATAATGTTCGTGTTATATAGTTGTCTAGATGATTGGTTATGTAAATTCGATTTGCCATTTGAAATAACATTCCGTAAGATGAAAGATAGATTATATAAAGAGCTGGAGGAAAGAAAGTGGAATTTGTATTTTTAGGAACTGGTGCAGGTGTTCCTTCGAAAGGAAGGAATGTTTCAGCAATTGCTCTGCAATTGCTAGAAGAACGAGGACAGACTTGGTTATTTGATTGTGGCGAGGCGACGCAACATCAAATATTACATACATCAGTACGTCCACGCCGCATTGAAAAAATATTTATTACGCATTTACATGGTGATCATATTTTTGGGTTGCCTGGTTTATTAGGAAGCCGTTCGTTTCAAGGAGGGACTACACCTTTAACAGTGTATGGACCAAAAGGAATTAAACAATTTATTGAAGTGGCATTATCAGTAAGTACGACACATGTTAAATATCCACTTGAAATCGTTGAGATTACGGAAGAAGGTATTGTGTTTGAGGATAATGAATTTTGTGTAGAAACAAAAAGGTTATCACATGGAATTGAATGTTTCGGATATCGAATTGTAGAGAAAGATATACAGGGAGCTCTTTTAGTGGATAAGTTACTGGGAATGGGTGTGAAACCTGGTCCAGTTTTTAAACGCTTAAAAGATGGTGAAGTAGTTGAATTAGAGAATGGCACAGTGTTAGATGGAAAAGATTTTATTGGCCCGCCTCAAAAAGGAAGAGTTATTACAATTTTAGGCGATACACGATATTGCGAAGCGAGTAGAGAGCTTGCGCAAGATGCTGACGTACTTGTTCATGAAGCAACTTTTGCGGCAGAAGATGAACAACAAGCGTATGATTATTTTCATTCCACATCTAAGCAAGCTGCGAGTATTGCAGTTCAGGCAAATGCAAAACGCTTAATATTGACTCATATTAGTTCTCGTTATCAAGGAGATACATATAAGGAATTATTGAAAGAGGCAAGAGAGCTATTTTCTAATACAGAAATAGCTACGGATTTAAAATCATTTCCAGTAGAAAGATAATAATGTTGTGAAAAAATGGTGACGATAGGTTGCCATTTTTTTATTTTTAAAAAAATAAAAATAAAACTGTTATCATTTTATTTTTATATAGGATGACACAGAAAGTTTTAATGATGTGAAGATATAGGGTAAAAATACATAATACCGATTATTTAGAAAAACTGTTATATAAGTCAGACGACATACGAGTGGTACAAGTAGCAAAAACGGATTTTTATTCAGAACTTTTAAAATTCATTAAAAGTAAGCGTTTTATTAAAAACAAGCTATAATGAGGGCAGATTATAATTTATTGTAGGCTACATGCGTTTTAGCCATTTGTCATAACAAGTGAAGTTGACTAAATCGTGAGAGAGCAACATGGAAATTATAATAGGAAGGATATTACTATTATTTGTACTAAGTCTTTTTTCACTTTTTAGCTTTAAAATATCAAAAGGTATGAAAGCAATGGGAGTTTCACTTGTTTATGCTATGCTTGTAAGGGGTTCTGTGTTAAACTTTGGATTGCTACCAGACTTTATTGTGGACTATCTTATATTATTTTTAAATGCAGGTAATGCTAAGTTTCTTATTTATTATTATAACTGGTATTATTTCAGGATATATTGCTTCACTGTTATTCAAAAACTATCCAATTCTTACAGCGGAACAAATTCGTGGTACGACTGGAACAGCAACCGATTCGGTAGCTTAATAGAATAGTAAATAATTTTTTCATAGAGGTTTAGGGGGAGTTATGATGAAGTATCGCTCAGTGTTTGATATTATTGGTCCGGTTATGATTGGTCCATCAAGTTCACATACAGCAGGCGCGGCAAGAATGGGGCAAGTTGCTCGTCAGCTGTTTCGTCATGAACCAGAGAGAGTTAGCATTTCATTATATGGTTCATTTGCAAAAACATACCGTGGTCACGGTACGGATGTAGCGCTAATCGGTGGAATACTAGGATTTGAAACAGATGATTTACGTATTCCAAGTGCGTTAGATATTGCAAAAGAACGCGGGATTGAAGTGGAATTCATTGAAGAAGATGCAAATGCTCCGCATCCAAATACAGCGAAAATTCGTCTGTATAAAGGTGAAGAGGAAATTGAAGTTGTTGCTTGCTCAATTGGTGGCGGTAAAATTGAAGTTGTAGAATTAAACGGATTCGATCTTCAATTAACAGGCACGAGTCCAGCACTACTTATTGTAAATAACGATCGCTTTGGTGCTATCGCAGCTGTAGCTTCAATCCTTGCTAAGCATGAGATTAACATAAGTACAATGAGTGTTTCTCGTAAAGAAAAAGGAAGAAGAGCGCTTATGGTCATTGAAACAGATGAATTATTAGCAGATGAAGTAATTGCGGAAATAAATGGGCAACAAAATATTTGTCAAGTAACTATTATGGATTAATTGCAGGGGGGACACACCATGTTTCGGAACGCAGCGGAACTAGTGGCGCAAGCTAAAGAGCAAAATGTAAAAATCGCAGAAATTATGATTCAATGTGAAATGCAAACAAGAAATATCTCACGTGAAGAAGTAATTGCTGGAATGGAAAAGAACTTAGTCGTGATGGAACAAGCAGTAGAACGCGGTATTCGTGGTGTAAAATCACCGACTGGTTTAACTGGCGGGGATGCTGTGAAAGTCCAAGCGTATATGCAGAGTGGAAAAGGCTTATCTGGAGATACGATTTTGGACGCAGTGAGTAAAGCTGTTGCGACAAATGAAGTAAATGCGGCGATGGGAATTATTTGTGCAACACCAACAGCAGGATCTGCTGGAACAGTGCCAGGTGTACTGTTTGCACTGCAAGAAAAATTACAGCCGACACGCGAAGAAATGATTGAATTTTTATTTACAGCAGGAGCTTTCGGTATGGTTGTTGCGAATAATGCTTGTATTTCTGGCGCGGCAGGAGGTTGCCAAGCTGAAGTAGGTTCAGCAAGTGGAATGGCAGCTGCAGCAGCAGTTGAGATGGCTGGTGGAACACAAGATCAAGCAGCTACAGCGATGGCGATTTCATTAAAGAATATGCTTGGTTTAGTATGTGATCCTGTTGCAGGGCTTGTAGAAGTACCTTGTGTAAAACGTAATGCAGCAGGAGCTGCGAATGCCATGATTTCAGCTGATTTATCATTAGCTGGTGTAACTAGTACAATTCCATGTGATGAAGTCATTGAGGCGATGTTTAGAATTGGACAAACGATGCCAGTAGCACTTCGTGAAACAGCAGAAGGTGGCCTTGCAGCAACACCGACAGGTCGTCGTTTGCAAGAAGAGATTTTTGGTAAGAGTAATAACTAAAAGCATAGCATATGATTAAAGTAAAAACGGAGCTCAAATAAAGTTGAGCTCCGTTTTTTATTTTTCTTTTGCTATTTCTTCTAATGTTTTTCCAAGATCGTGTGATCGTTTCGTTGCTTGTGTAATACATGAGATTAATGCTTGTTGAAAATTATGCTCCTTTAATACTTCAATACCTGCTTCAGTTGTTCCGCCAGGAGAAGTAATTTCTTTTCGCAAAATAGAAGGGTGTTTTTCGCTTGCTTTTAGCATTTCAGCAGAACCAATCATCGTCTGAAGAATAAGAGATTTTGCAACATCTTCTTTTAAACCAATTTTTTTTGCTGCCTCTTCCAGTGCCTCTACCACGTAATAAATATAAGCTGGTCCACTTCCAGATAATGCAGTGATAGCATGCATATCTTCTTCTTCTACAACAGAGACGAGACCAATCGTTTCAAATAAAGATGTTGCAGTGCGAATATGTTCCTCCGTTGTGTGTTCTGAAGGTGAGATAGCGGTAGCGGATTTTAAAATGGCTGCAGATGTATTTGGCATTGCACGAATAATCGGAACGTCTTTTTGAAGTAGGTTTCTAATTGAATGAGTAGAAACACCTGCTAATAACGAAATAATAAGCAAGTCATTATTTATGTATTCTTTAAGAGGAATAACCGCTTCTGCGACATCTTTTGGCTTCATAGCTAGAAAAAGAATATTTGCATCAGCAAGTAATTCCTTTTTATTATGTGTACCTTTGACACCGTATTTTTTATGTAACTCCTGTAATCTTGTCTCGTTAGAACGATTACTTACAGTGACGTGTTCTCCCTTAACGACATTTGCGTTTAATAAGCCACCAATAATCGCTTCGGCAATAGAGCCTGCACCGAGAAAGGAAATGTTTTGCATAGACATGATGTGCCTCCTTTAAATTTGGTTAGAAATACTTATAAATGTACATACATTCGTTTTTTTATGGAAAAGACCTCTTTTTATCTGAAAATAATGACAAATTTATAGGGAAGTTGTAAACTGAAGAGGTATTCATTTTTGAACCGGAAAAAGACAGGGGGGCTAAGCATGACGGCGATTCATCGAATGGAGATTCCTGTTCCATTTGCAGTTGAGACAGTGAATGTGTTTTTAGTTGAGGGAGAAACATTAACGTTAATTGATACAGGGACAAATACAGAAGAAGCAAAGAAAGCACTAGAAAGTCAATTAGGTGCATTAGGGTATAAGATAGAAGATATTGAAACGGTAGTGATTACGCATCACCATGCGGATCATTGCGGACTTTTAAATACATTTTCTGAAAAAGTAAAGATTATCGGACATCCTTGGAATGAACCGTGGATTACACAGAATGCTGAATTTTTAAAGAGGTATCATGAATTTTTTAAAGAGACAGCCTTGCAGTTCGGCGTTCCAGCAGTATTTCTGAATGGTGAGGCGTTATTGACGACGAAGACGCTTAAATATTCTTGTAATAGATCGTTAACACATACCGTGAGAGAGGGAGATCGTATAGATTCGTTACCTGGATTTACAGTGATTGAAACCCCGGGTCATGCTTCCACTCATATTTCATTATATAGAGAATCTGATGGAATATTAATTGGTGGGGATGCTCTCATTAGTCATATTTCTTCAAATCCAATATTAGAACCACCATATGAAGGGCAAACAGAAAGAGCGCATCCTTTATTGCAGTACAATCAAACGTTAAAACGTTTAAGTGAAATGAATATTTCACGGATTTTATCAGGGCATGGGGAAGATGTTCTGAATGTGAAACAACTTATTGAAACAAGATTACAAAAGCAAGAGACACGTGCTTTTAAAGTGCTTGAACTATTAAAGGAAAAGCCAATGACAGCATTTGAAGTGTGTGTAAAACTATTTCCGGTATTATATAAAGAGCAATTGCCACTTACTATCTCAGAAACTGTTGGACAATTAGACTTTTTAGCATATAATCAACAAGTGATGATTGATGAATCTTCACAACAATTGATTTATTATGCAAAGTAGGTGACAGCAATGACGGGACGTTTACAAGAAAAAGTAATCGTCATTACAGGTGCTTCTAGTGGTATTGGAGAGCAAGTTGCAATGCAGGTTGCAGAGCAAGGGGCGACGCCGGTATTAATGGCTCGAACAGAAGAGAAGCTACAAGCATTAGCAGACAAAATTAAAGTAACTTATAATACGCCTTGCTATTACTATGTATTAGATGTAAGTGAAGAAACGAAAGTACAATCTGTTTTTTCAAAGGTATTACAAGAAGTAGGACGTATTGATATATTGGTAAATAATGCTGGGTTTGGTATTTTTAAAACGTTTGAAGATGCTTCAATGGATGAAGTAAAGGATATGTTTCAAGTAAATGTATTTGGATTAGTAGCTTGTACGAAAGCGGTATTACCTAATATGGTAAAAAGGAACGAAGGACAAATTATTAATATTGCTTCATTGGCTGGAAAAATTGCAACTCCGAAGTCGAGTGCTTATGCAGCAACAAAACACGCTGTATTAGGATTTACGAATAGTTTACGTATGGAGTTATCTAACACAAATGTATATGTAACAGCAATTAACCCAGGACCGATAGAAACGAACTTTTTTGAAATAGCCGATCAATCAGGTACATATGTGAAAAATATGGGACGTTACATGTTAAAACCAACATATGTAGCAGAACAAATCGTAAAGGCGATGCAAACGAAAAAACGTGAAGTAAACTTGCCGAAGTGGATGGGAATGGGGCCAAAGCTCTACGCATTATTCCCAGGTTTATTTGAACGCGTTGCAGGCAAATCATTAAGTAAAAAATAGGAGATTTCCATATGGAAATCTCCTATTTTTTATTTTCCAGTCACATAATCGTAAACGATATCCTCAACAGCCTCGTATACATCAATTTCAGTATTTGAATGAATTATCATTTGAATATGTTTAATTAGCATTTCCTGATCCTCTTTTGAAACAGGATTACATTGATATTGCCGAAAACTTTTTATAATCATTTTCTCAATTAATTTTTTATTCATGTTTTTCCCCGCCTGTATGTATACATGTATTGTTTTATTGTACTTGAAGTGAAATGAAAATACTACTATGCACTATTTTTGCATAAAAATCCACTTGTATATATTGTTTTTGTAGCAAAGTTAATATTTTGAAGTTTTTTAAAATTATAAATATTTAATTGACTTTATAATTATGCAACATTATAATCAAACTTAATTTAAAGAATAGATATGAGGAGGAGCTTATGAAAGTCGCAATTATTGGAGCAACTGGATATGGAGGTATTGAGTTAATTCGGTTATTAGAGCAACATCCATATTTTTCGATAGCATCTCTCCATTCTTTTTCACAAGTTGGTGAATTTATAACAAATGTATACCCGCATTTTCGAAATGTTCTTGTCCATACGTTACAAGAAATTGATGCGGAGAAAATAGAGAAGGAAGCTGAAATTGTATTTTTAGCAACCCCGGCGGGAGTATCGGCAGAGTTAACACCAAAATTATTGGCAGTAGGTTTAAAAGTAATTGACCTATCTGGAGACTTTCGTATGATAGATCCCTCGTCATATGAATTGTGGTATAAAAGGCCAGCTGCACAGGAAGAACTTCTTAGGAAAGCGGTATATGGATTAAGTGAATGGAAAAGGCCTGAGATCCAAAATGCAAATTTAATTGCAAACCCAGGATGTTTTGCTACAGCTGCATTATTAGCGGTAGCGCCGTTAGTACGTAGCGGCATGATTGAAGAAGCTTCGATTATTATTGATGCGAAATCAGGAGTATCTGGAGCGGGCAAAACGCCAACAACAATGACTCACTTTCCTGAGCTATACGATAACTTACACATTTATAAAGTTAATCAGCATCAGCACGTTCCTGAGATTGAGCAAATGCTTGCAGAGTGGAATCGTGAAACGAAGCCAATCACGTTTAGTACACATTTAATACCGATATCACGAGGGATTATGATTACACTTTATGCGAAAGTGAAAGAGGAAATGAAAATAGAGCAACTTCAAAAGTTGTATGAAGAAACGTATGAATACTCAGCTTTCGTTCGAGTTCGCTCGCAAGGAGAATTTCCAAGTCCGAAAGAAGTAAGGGGCTCAAATTATTGTGATATTGGGATAGCTTACGATGAAAGAACAGAAAGAGTTACGGTCGTTTCTGTTATAGACAATATGATGAAAGGTGCGGCAGGGCAAGCAGTTCAAAATGCAAATTTATTAGCGGGACTAGAAGAGACAACGGGTTTACAGCATATGCCGCTTTATCCATAAGGGGGAAATTATGATTAAAGCATCGTCTATTACAAAATTAGCAAATGGTTCAATTGTTACACCAAAAGGCTTTTTGGCAATCGGTACTGCAAATGGTCTGAAAAAGGTGAAAAAGGATATGGGTGCAATCGTTTGTGAGGTGCCAGCATCATGTGCCGCTGTGTATACAACAAATCAAATACAAGCAGCGCCGTTGCAAGTAACGAAGGATAGCATAGCAGCAGAAGGGAAATTACAAGCAATTGTTGTAAATAGCGGCAATGCAAATGCTTGTACGGGGATGAAAGGATTGCAAGATGCTTATGAGATGCGAACATTAGGAGCGGAACACTTTGGAGTAAAAGAAAAGTACGTCGCAGTCGCTTCAACAGGTGTAATTGGAGTACCTTTACCGATGGATATCATTCGAAAGGGAATTGAATCTCTTGTGCCAACAAAGGAAGTAAGTGAAGCTTATTCTTTTTGTGAAGCAATTTTAACGACAGATCTTATAACGAAAGAAACTTGCTATGAGATGATAATTGATGGGGAAGCAGTGATCATTGCTGGGGTCGCAAAAGGCTCAGGGATGATCAAACCGAATATGGCAACGATGCTTAGTTTTATTACAACAGACGCCAATATAGAGCATGAAGTATTGCAAACAGCATTATCACAAATTACGAATCATACGTTTAATCAAATTACGGTGGACGGAGATACTTCTACAAATGATATGGTCATCGCTATGGCAAGTGGATTATCAGAAACGGAAACGATGAATATGGAACATGAAGACTGGGAAACTTTCGTAGTTGCTTTACAAAAGGTATGTGAAGATTTAGCGAAAAAAATTGCACAAGATGGTGAAGGTGCTACGAAGTTAATAGAAGTAAACGTGTTAGGGGCTAGAACAAATGAAGAAGCAAAGAAAATTGCAAAACAAATAGTCGGTTCCAGTCTTGTGAAAACAGCGATATACGGTGAGGACCCAAATTGGGGACGAATTATTAGTAGTATTGGACAGAGTGAAGTAACTATTAACCCAAATACAATTGATATCACTCTTCAATCTATCGTCGTATTAAAAAATAGTGAGCCTCAAATGTTTTCTGAAGAGGAAATGACAAAGAAATTACAAGAACATGAAATAAAAATTAATGTGTGTTTACATTTAGGAGATGAAACGGGATCAGCTTGGGGCTGCGACTTAAGTTATGAATATGTGAAAATAAATGCTTGTTATCGTACATAAGGAGAGAGAAGATGAGTGATTATATTGTAGTTAAATGTGGCGGTAGCATGTTGAATCGATTAAATAGTGTCTTTTTTGATTGTATAAAGAAATTGCAAAATAAGTATAAGGTTGTTATTGTCCATGGCGGTGGCCCAGAAATTGATGCCAAGTTAGAAGACTCTAATATCGAGATAGAAAAGAAAGATGGATTAAGAGTAACGCCGAAAGAGGTTATGGATGTTGTTCAAATGGTGCTATGCGGAAGTACGAATAAAAAATTCGTAATGAATTTACAAAAACATGATTTACTTGCGGTGGGGCTTTCAGGATGTGACGGTAATTTACTTCAAGTTCAACCTGTTGGCGAAGCGATAGGATATGTAGGAGAAGTAAGTTATGTAGAAACAGCCCTATTGAAAGGGTTGATAGATATGAATTATATTCCTGTCATTGCCCCAATTGGGATAAATGGTAATGAGGTTTATAACATAAATGCAGATACCGCTGCAGCTGGAATAGCATATGCACTATCCGCAAAAGAACTCATTTTTATAACGGACGTAGATGGAGTATTACACGAAGGAAGATTGGTAAAGAAAACGGATGAATATGAAATTCTTACTTTTATAGAACAAGGCGTCATTACAGGTGGAATGATTCCGAAAGTACAGGCGGCACTTACATCGTTAAAAATGGGAGTGAAAAAGGCTAGTATCGTAAATGGTACAAAGGATTTTACTGAGGTTACAGGAGAGTGTGTTGGAACTACGGTAACAAAAGGAGTGAGTATCGTATGACAAGCCATCTTTTTCAAACATATGGAAGAAGAGAAATTGAATTTCTAAAGGGCAATGGGGCGAAAGTTATTGATAAAAGTGGTGAGCAATATTTAGATTTCACTTCTGGTATTGGAGTATGTAACTTAGGACATTGTCATCCTACGGTTGTAAAGGCAGTAGAAAAGCAACTTAGAAATATATGGCATATATCTAACTTATTTACGAACTCCTTACAAGAAGAGGTCGCATCATTATTAACAGAAGATACAGCATTAGATCATGTGTTTTTTTGTAATAGCGGGGCGGAGGCAAATGAAGCGGCTTTAAAACTAGCACGTAAGCATACTGGAAAATCTCTCGTAGTAACATGTGAGCAATCTTTCCACGGGAGAACATTTGGAACGATGAGTGCAACAGGGCAAGATAAAGTAAAAGAAGGATTCGGTCCATTACTTCCGTCTTTTTTACATATACCATTTAACGACATACGAGCATTAGAGGAAGTAATGAATGAAGAAGTTGCAGCGGTAATGGTAGAAGTTATTCAAGGAGAAGGAGGAGTAATATTAGCTGATCCATCCTTTTTGAAGGAAATTGAAAAACTATGTAATCAGTACAATGCTCTTTTTATTATAGATGAAGTACAAACTGGAATAGGCAGAACAGGAACACTATTCGCTTATGAGCAAATGGGAATAGTTCCTGATATCGTTACCATCGCAAAGGCGCTTGGGAATGGTATTCCAGTTGGAGCGATGATTGGCCGAAAAGAACTAGGTTCTTCTTTTACTGCCGGGTCACACGGTTCAACTTTCGGTGGGAATTATATTGCTATGACTGCAGCGAAAGAAGTATTGCAATTCATTAAGGAACAATCGTTTTTTAAAGAGGTACAGGAAAAGGGCGATTACGTATTAAAGAAATTGCAAGAAGAATTACGACACGTTGAATGTGTTCAAAATATTCGTGGTAAGGGACTTATGATTGGAATCGAATGTAAGCATGAGGTTGCAAATGTCATAGAACAACTAGAAAAAGCAGGACTTCTAGTATTACAAGCAGGGCCTAATGTTATAAGACTATTACCACCACTTATTGTAACGAATGAAGAGCTAGAACAGGCAGTATATATGATAAAAGAAGTGGTTTGTACAAAAAATGTATCAATAATATAAGGGGGAAATTTCATGTCAACTGTACAAGTACCGAAATTAAATACGAAAGATCTTTTAACGTTAGAAGAATTGACGCAAGAAGAAATCATTTCTTTAATTGAGTTCGCTATATATTTAAAAAAGAACAAGCAGGAGCCTTTATTACAAGGGAAAATATTAGGTCTCATTTTTGATAAACATTCAACTCGTACTCGCGTTTCTTTTGAAGCAGGGATGGTACAGCTCGGAGGACATGGAATGTTTTTAAGTGGAAAAGAGATGCAAATTGGCAGAGGAGAAACGGTTTCAGATACTGCGAAAGTACTATCTCATTATATTGATGGAATTATGATACGTACATTCTCGCATGCAGATGTAGAAGAGCTTGCAAAAGAGTCCAGTATCCCAGTTATTAACGGTTTAACTGATGATCATCACCCTTGCCAAGCATTGGCAGATTTAATGACGATATATGAAGAAGTTCATACGTTTAAAGGAATTAAATTAGCTTACGTAGGTGATGGAAATAATGTATGTCATTCACTATTGCTAGCAAGTGCAAAAGTCGGAATGAATATGACTGTTGCGACTCCCATAGGGTATGAACCGAATGAAGAAATTGTTAAAAAAGCGTTAGCGATTGCAGATGAAACAGGGGCTGAAATTGAGATTTTGCATAATCCTGAATTAGCGGTAAGTGGAGCGGATTTTATTTATACTGACGTTTGGATGAGTATGGGCCAAGAAGGAGAAGCAGAGAAATATACTTTATTCCAGCCTTTCCAAGTAAATAAAGAGCTTGTTATACATGCAAAGCAAACATATCGTTTCCTGCACTGTTTGCCTGCTCATCGTGAAGAAGAAGTAACTGGAGAGATTATAGATGGGCCACAGTCTATCGTTTTTGAGCAAGCTGGTAACAGGTTGCACGCGCAAAAAGCTTTATTAGTGAGTTTATTTAAAAATATAGAAGAGCCTTCCTAAAAGGGAGGTTTTTTTATGTTGAAATGTCTGATGTATATTTAGTTAATTATCTCTATATCATTTATAATAAAAAGAGAAAACTAATTTTATTTTTCATATCATGTAAGGACATACTAGATAAAAAAATATAGTTAAAGAGATGATGAATTTGAAAACAACTAAGAAAACATATTCGTTTTTTCAGCGAATGTGGAGAATATTAAAGTTTCAATATTTTAAGTTGCTTCGATCGCCAGAAGGAGCAAAGAAAGTGTCGTTAGGTTTTGCTATTGGATTTGGTTTAGAAATGTTGGTGATTTATACGGCATCGCTCGTATATTTAATATTTTATCCAATTGTCAGGTTAGCAAAGGGATCTTTTCCAGCCGCAGTCATTGGTAATATTATTGGAAAAATATCGTTTCTACCGGTATTCTTATTTCCGTTTGCTTATGCATTAGGGAAAATGATTTATCCATTTCATGTAAAGAAAATACATCATAAGCCATTTACGATATCAGATTTATTTTCGAGTCATATTTTTACGATGTTAAAGAGCTTATTACAGAGTGAAGTGTATGTATTAATTGGCATGACGATAATAGGAATTGTGTTTGGGGTAATTTCATACTTCGTTGTGCATTATTTATATGAAAAGAATCGTAAGTTACGTTTGAAGAAAAGAAAGAAACAAGTGAGAGAACCACTCGTGCAAATATAAAGAATGTCACATTCATTTTCTCCTTTGAATATGTTTAAGAAAAAGGGGGAGAGAATGAATGTATTATTATTACGTACCTCAAGTATATCCGTATACAAATTATTATGCTGTAAATGATATGAGGCAGCAATTCGGAGTGTATCCACAGCAACAAATACAGCAAATGCAACAGCCTCAGCAGCAACCTGTTCAAGAACAAAAGCCGTATTTAATGACATGGCCATATTCAAATGTATACTATGGTAATTATTACGAATCATAAAGCTGCTTCTATTTAGAAGCAGCTTTATGCGTTTGTTTTCAAAATTAAATTTTGAATGGTTTTAAGAGAATGAATGAGCTTTTCACGCTCTTCCTCAGATAATGTTTGAAAATTTTCTTTTAGTTTGTCTAAAATGAATTGCTGATACTGATTTACTAGCAATTTCCCTTCAGTTGTTAGGGAAATTAAAATGACCCGTCGATCTTTTTCGCTATAATGACGCTCTATTAGTTCTTCTTGAATAAGTTTGTTTAATAGAGGGGTCATGTTAGGCCGTGAAATCGCTAGCCGCTTACCAATTTCTGAAACTGCTAATGTACCATTTTCATGCAAAAGCAGTAACACTTGCGTATGTGATGGCGGCATATGTCTTTGAGAAGAAAACTCTCCAGGAAGCATAAATTTGCGATAAAAAAGAGGCACTAGCGAAAGAAGATGATCAACAATACGTTCCCACTCGCGTGATTCCATATAACGGCCCCCTTCCACTATCATTGTAACAAAAAAGACAAGGTATAAAAATAGAATTGTTTCATGGTAGCCTTAATATTTGTAGGATAACACTTGCTTTGTAAATGTATTGGCAATAATCGCATAACCGTTATCATTTGGGTGTACTTGGTCAAATAGTAACTCTTTTTTATCATTCGAAATTAATTTGCGAATTGGTAAAACGATCGACGGTTGATGTGCTTTTGAAATAGAATAAATAGAATCATTCCAACCGTCTAAAAACATATCTGCATAACTTGCGATGGAGTCATCTAGTTGTAAAGGGTTATAGAGTTCAGAGAGAATGAGTAAAGCATTCGGATTTTGATCTCGAACGGTCTTTACAATATTTTTTACATCCGTTTCAAAACGGGCTTTTTCTTTATTTAACATTTTAATACCATCTATAACACCTACATCACGATTTAAGCGGAATAAATTATTTCCTCCAATACTAATAGTAATGATATTTGCTTCCCTAATTTTTTGTTGAACTTCTTCTGACTGGACTTTCTTAACAAGACGATCTGTAGTGAGACCATTTACACCGAGGTTTTCTACCGTAATTGGTTTATGAATTTGTCCTTCTAATTGTCTAGAAGCTAATTCGGCAAATCCCCCTTGTGTAGATCCATATCCTTTTGCAAATGAATCACCTAATACGAGGTGATAAAAGGAGTCGTTCGTTTGCTTATCAATCCAACTCGGAGCAGATGTTTTTTCTGCTTTTCCTTCAGTTCCTTTTTGTTCTATCTCATCGTTCTTTTCAAAATTAGAACAAGAAATGATTAGAAGGAGGAGACAAACAATTGTTAAGATGACTTTTTTCATAAATTCATCCTCCTTGTAATTGGTAATTGTATCATATTCAGCAGTATAAGCAATGTAAGGGCATATTATATATTTATGAAAAATTCACAATAACTTTACAGAAAATTTGTAGAAGTATGTCAAAAAATATTGACGATACGAAAGAGTTTTATATATGATAATGTCAGATAAGGTGAAATGCTGCTTAGTGGGAGCTTTATCTCCCGTTAATTGTTAGTCTTCATCAATCGAGCGTTTAAGGGGACTACTCGTTAGCGCAGGATGAAATGAAAATCGTGTCTCTAATAGAAGAAAAAAGTATGTGGTTAGAGACAGATAGGGATTCATTTCATTATTTCTGGTAATTGTATAAGGGGGATTTTTTGTGAAAAAGTCAAAAAAAATGCTAGCTGGAGCAACACTTGCAATTGGTGTTATAGCACCGCAAGTGTTGCCAACAACAGTTCATGCGGAGGAGCAATCTGGGGAGAGTACAGTTAACTTACGAATTTTAGAAACATCAGATATTCACGTTAACTTAATGAATTACGATTATTATCAAACGAAAACAGATAATAAAGTAGGTCTCGTGCAAACTGCAACACTCGTTAATAAAGCACGTGAAGAAGCGAAAAACTCTGTCCTATTTGATGATGGAGATGCATTACAAGGTACGCCGCTTGGAGATTATGTAGCGAATAAAATAAATGATCAGAAGAATCCTGTTGATTCTAGTTATGTACATCCATTATATCGTGTAATGAATTTAATGAAGTATGACGTCATCTCTCTTGGGAACCATGAATTTAACTACGGTTTAGATTATTTAAACAAAGTGATTAGTAAAACAGAATTCCCAGTTATTAACTCAAACGTCTATAAAGACGATAAAGATAATAATGAAGAGAATGACCAAAATTACTTTAAACCATATCATATTTTTGAAAAAGAAGTAGAGGATGAATCTGGTCAAAAGCAAAAGGTGAAAATTGGTGTAATGGGATTTGTTCCACCCCAAGTTATGAACTGGGATAAAGCAAATTTAGAAGGAAAAGTAAAAGCGAAAGATATTGTTCAAACAGCGAAGAAAATGATACCGAAAATGAAAGAAGAAGGTGCAGACGTTATCGTTGCCCTAGCGCATTCCGGTGTTGATAAGAGTGGATACAATGTTGGCATGGAAAACGCTTCATATTATTTAACAGAGGTTCCTGGTGTAGATGCAGTATTAATGGGACATTCACATACTGAAGTGAAGGATGTATTTAATGGTGTTCCTGTTGTAATGCCTGGTGTTTTTGGAAGTAACTTAGGTATTATTGATATGCAATTGAAAAAGGTAAACGGAAAATGGGAAGTACAAAAAGAGCAATCGAAGCCGCAACTTCGTCCGATTGCTGATAGTAAAGGGAACCCATTAGTACAATCTGATCAAAGATTAGTTAATGAAATTAAGGATGATCATCAAGCGACAATTGATTATGTGAATACAGCTGTAGGAAAAACGACAGCGCCAATTAATAGTTATTTTTCATTAGTACAAGATGATCCTTCTGTACAACTTGTGACAAATGCACAAAAATGGTATGTAGAAAAGCTATTCGCTGAAAACGGACAATATAGTAAATATAAAGGAATTCCAGTATTATCTGCAGGAGCACCATTTAAAGCAGGTGGCCGAAACGGTGCTACATATTATACGGATATTCCAGCAGGGACGTTAGCAATTAAAAATGTAGCGGATTTATATGTATATCCAAATACATTATATGCTGTAAAAGTAAACGGGGCACAAGTGAAAGAATGGCTTGAAATGTCTGCTGGTCAATTTAATCAAATTGATTCAAAGAAAACAGAAGAACAGCCATTAGTAAATATCGGATATCCTACATATAACTTTGATATTTTGGATGGTTTAAAATACGAAATTGATGTGACGCAACCGGCGAAATATGATAAAGATGGAAAAGTTGTAAATGCAAATACGAATCGTATTGTAAATATGACGTATGAAGGTAAGCCTGTAGCCGACACTCAAGAATTCATCGTTGCTACAAATAACTATCGTGGAAGTAGCCAAACATTCCCTGGTGTAAGTAAAGGGGAGGTTGTATACCAATCGCAAGATGAAACACGTCAAATCATTGTGAAGTATATGCAAGAAACACCAGTTATTGATCCAGCAGCTGATCAAAATTGGACATTTAAACCAATTGTTGCAGATAAATTAAATACAACATTTGACTCTTCACCAAATGCACAAAAGCATATAAAGAAAGATGGAAAAATATCATATGTTGGACCATCTGAAAATGAATTTGCTAAATATGCAATTGATATAACGAAGAAGAATGATGATAAGGAAACTGGTGGAGAGAATCCAACAACACCGCCAACAGGTGAAGGCAATAACGGAGAAAATCCAACGACACCACCAACAGGTGAAGGCAATAATGGAGAGAATCCAACGGCACCGCCAACAGGTGAAGGCAATAACGGAGGAAATCCAACGACACCACCAACGGATGAAGGTAATACTGTTAATGAACCAAAACAAGATGGAAACAACGCGGGATCTGGACAAACTACAACAGATAATCAAAATGAAAAAGAAACAACGAAAGTAAGTGAAGGTAAAGAAGAACGTGATTTACCGAAAACAGGTACAAGTGTTGCTTCTACAATTGGAGCAGGTCTGGCGTTTGTTGGAGCGGGATTACTTATGTTATTTAGAAGAAAGAAAGCGAATAGATAGCGGAGAAATATAAAAAGGATTACCGATTAAGGTAATCCTTTTTATTATATTATGAAACTGGTACTGCTTTTTCTTTCTTCCATGAAAGGCCAAATCCAGTAAAGCCGACGATAATCGTTAAGACTGGGCAAGCTAAACAGAAGATTGCGTATGGAAGGTAATCGAATGTTGGAACGCCAAGGACGTTTGTTAAGAATACGCCACTTACACCCCATGGTACGAGCGGGTTAATGACTGTACCTGCATCTTCTAATACGCGTGATAAATTACGACGTTCTAAACCGACTTCATCGTATTTATTAGCGAATGCTTGTCCTGTTAAAACGATGGATAAGTACTGCTCACCAAGTAAGAAGTTTACACCAATTGCAGTTGAAGCAGTAGAAATAATTAAGCGTGTGCTATTTTTTACGAAGCTAGAGATAATATTCATCAGCTGCGCTATAATACCCATTCCTTGTAATAATCCTCCCATACAAAGAGCTAGGAAAATAAGAGCAATCGACATCATCATACTTTGTAGACCACCGCGAGATAGTAAGCTATCAATGTCTTTAATACCAGTTTTAGAAACGTAGCCGTCTTGCATAATTTTCATTAAATCAGCTAAAGAAGTGCTAGGTTTAAAAATAAAGAGAATAATAATTCCTACCACAATTCCTGCAAGCAATGTTGGAACTGCTGGAACCTTTTTAAATGCGAATAGGAACAGTAATAAAATTGGAATAAGTGTAACGATAGAAATCGTTGTGTTTTTTTCTAACGTGCTAATAAAGTTTGTGAAGTCAACGTCTCCACTAATACCGCTTCCTAAAATGAAAAATGCGATAAAAGCAATAATGAAAGCAGGAACTGTTGTCCAAAGCATGTTGCGAATATGCTCAAATAAATCTACACCCGTTACAGCAGGAGCTAAGTTTGTTGTATCAGATAAAGGAGACATTTTATCTCCAAAGAATGCGCCAGAAATAATTGCACCAGCGATTAGAGCTGGATCGTATCCGAGAGCACTACCCATACCCATAAAGGCAAGTCCTACAGTTGCGGCAGTTGTAAAGGCACTACCGATACTTGTTCCAACAATTGCACAAACTACAAAAACAGTTGGAACGAAAATTTTAGGAGATACAATCTGGAAGCCGTATACCATTAAAGTTGGAATTGTTCCAGCAGCGATCCAAACACTAATTAATACGCCTACAAGTAAGAAAATAAAAATAGATGGAATACCAGCTGAAATACTACTGATCATCCCTTTTTCCATAGTAGACCAAGAGATTTTTTTCATAAATCCAAATGCTAATAAAAGAACGATACCAAATAAAATTGGGATGTGTGGTGAAACTTCTAATTGGATAACACTAAAGCCAATACAGAAAAAGATAAATAATGTTAAAAGAACAGATTCAATTTTTGAAACCATTGTTTTTCCCTCCTAAGTAATCTAAAATAGCTCTTTTTTATATAAAATTCGCCAATATTGTATATTTCCTTCTAAAATTTAGAATTTTGTGACAAATTACCGGTAATTGTCAACATCTCAATATGATACGGAAATGATTGGATAAAAAAACGCCCCTGCATATAATTATGCAGGGACGAAGAAATCGCGGTACCACCCTAGCTTGTGAAAGGAATGTATCACAAAATAAAGGGTCATATGATATGCGCTCATAAAATAAAAACGCCCCTGCAATATATGCAGGGACGAAAAATTCGCGGTACCACCCTAAATTGTGAAACAGTTTCATTTCACCACTCTTTAGACATAACGGTCTAAACCGTCTTTTACTACTCCTCACGTTTCGTAAAAGAAGCTCCAGGGGGTAATTCATAAATCGCTCTGTACTGGTTCGCACCGACCACCAGCTCTCTGAAATCAGAAAACGAAATACTACTAAATCCTATCAACGCCGATTCATATGATGTTAGTTAAATTTTTATCATATATTCATCATACATGTCAATAAAAACATTCGATATTTTTTTAGGGAAATAAAGGAGAAATGTTTTTCATACTGTAAAAATGTGCGTTATAATGAATTTGAAAGGGGAGGAAAGAGTGAAGAAAAAAATAATTCTTTTTACCACCTTACTAGTCGTTGGCGGAAGTGCTGGAATTTACACAGCTTTTGCAGCTGAATCAGAGCAGTCGAAACAAAAGCAAATACAGCAGTCAGAAGTGAAGAAAGTGAAAGAAACTGAAGAGAAGAAATCGATGGAAAAAGCAGCTACTAAACTAGGAGTTTCTACTGAGGGGAAAACAAAAGAAGAGGTTACAAAAGAAGTAGATACCGCTAGATTTGAGCAGCGCCATGATTTGTTAATTGAGCATGCTAAGCAACTTGGAATTGATACAGAAGGAAAAAAAGATGAAGAGATTATTTTAGAAATTGGAAAGATACAACATGGAAAGTAGAACAACTTATCGTATGATAGGTTGTTCTTTTTTGAGAACTATTTGATTTAAAAATAATTGACAGTCATTTGTTTTTAATGTTAACTATATTTATAAATAAGTTAACATTAGGGGTGACAATTGTGGCTGTTAATAGTAACACGAGTGAAAAATCGTTTTATACATATGAAGAATTATCGAAGAAGAATAAAGATTACGTATGGCACCCATTTACACAAATGAAAGATTATTTAGAAGAAGATCCTGTCATTATTGAACGTGGAGAGGGAAGAAAGCTATACGATGTAAATGGAAATGAATATTGGGACGGTGTTTCATCTATTTGGTTAAATGTTCATGGGCATCAAGTACCAGAACTTGATGAGGCAATTCGCGAGCAATTAAATAAAATTGCTCATTCTACTATGCTAGGACTTGCTAACGTTCCATCTATTTTATTAGCAGAAAAAATAATTGAAGTTGTACCAGAAGGTTTGAAGAAAGTATTCTATTCAGACTCTGGTTCTAGCGCCGTTGAAATTGCAATTAAGATGGCCTTTCAATATTGGCAGCATAAAGGAAAACCGAAAAAACAAAGATTTGTTACATTAAAAGAAGCATATCACGGTGATACGATAGGTGCTGTTTCAGTAGGAGCAATAGACTTGTTTCACCAAGTGTATAGTTCACTATTATTTGAGGCAATTAAAATGCCGTATCCATATACATATCGTTCTCCTTATGGAGATAATAAGGAACAAATTGTAAAGAAACATTTAGAAGAAATGGAAGAAATGCTACAAGAAAAACATGAAGAAGTAGCAGCTATTATTGTGGAGCCATTAATGCAAGGTGCTGGTGGGATGATTACAATGCCAAAAGGATACTTAAAAGGGCTTCGCGATTTATGTACAAAATACAATGTATTATTTATTACAGATGAGGTAGCGACTGGATTTGGGCGTACCGGGAAAATGTTTGCATGTGAACACGAGGATGTAACGCCAGACATTTTAACAGCCGGAAAAGGTTTAACAGGTGGTTATTTACCGGTGGCAATTACGGTAACGACAGATGAAATTTATAATGCCTTTTTAGGAGGCTATGAAGAACAAAAAACGTTTTTCCATGGTCATAGTTATACAGGGAATCCGTTAGGGTGTGCCGTAGCAATTGCAAATTTAGAACTATATGAAAAAACTAATTTAATAGAAGATGTTGCGCATAAAGCAGAATATGTAGCGGCACAATTAGAAGCTCTTAATGAATATAAGCACGTAGGAGATATTCGTCAGTGTGGGCTAATGGTTGGTATTGAACTTGTGAAGAATAAGGAAATGAAAGAATCGTTTGAATGGACAGAAAGAGTCGGCGTTCAAGTATGTAAACGTTCAAGAGAGCTGGGCATGATTTTGCGACCACTCGGTAATACGATTGTATTTATGCCTCCTCTTGCATCTACGGTGGCTGAGATTGATGAGATGTTACGCATTTTATATAAAGCAATCTCGGATCTTACGGAGGCAGAGTAATGAGTGGTTTCTTTATAACAGCAACGGATACAGAAGTTGGCAAAACGGTAGTGACAGGAGCATTGGCAGGTATATTTCGAGAGCGTGGACATAATGTTGGTGTATATAAACCGTTGCAAAGTGGACATGTTGCATCAAATCCTGAGGGTGATGCAGCAAGATTAAAAGCATTATCGGGTGTACCGACAAAAGAAGATAAAATTTGTCCTTATTCCATTGAAGAACCACTTGCTCCGAGACTTGCTATGAAAAGAGCTGGAAGGACGGTAATGTTAAAAGAAATTACTGCTCACTATAATGAACTACTAAAAGAGTTTAATAGCCTATTGGTAGAAGGAGCTGGTGGGCTTGCCGTCCCATATACAGAAGACGCTTTAGTGATTGATTTTGCAAAAGAATTACAGCTCCCTCTTATTGTAGTAGCGCGTCCGACACTAGGGACAGTTAATCATACTGTCTTAACAATTTCTTATGCAAAGGCACACGGTTTAACAGTAGCAGGTGTAATTTTGTCTGGTTGTAAAGAATGTGAAAAAGAAAGAGTGCAAGAAAACAAAGAAATGATTGAGGAGTTAAGTGGAGTACCTGTTTTAGGTTTATTACCATTCCTTGAAGGTGAGTTTACAAGGGAAGAATTATTGGAATCGGCAAAAGAACATATTATGATCTCAAAATTAGAGGAGTCCACCCAAAATGAATCAAAAGTGGCACACACACCTTCACTCTAAAATAGAACAATTAAAAGAGCAAGGGCAGTATCGTAATTTACATGTAACAGAGAAAGCGGAAGAGACATGGCTTATTCGAAATGAGAAAAGGATGCTAAATTTAGCATCAAATAATTATTTAGGGTTAGCTGGAGATGAAAGGTTGAAAGAAGCTGCTATTGTCTGCACAAAAAAATATGGAACTGGAGCGACTGCCTCTCGTCTCGTTGTAGGAAATTATCCACTGTATGAAGAGGTTGAGAGAAGTATATGTGATTGGAAAGGTACTGAAAAAGCATTAATCGTAAATAGCGGGTATACAGCAAATGTAGGTGCTATATCTGCTTTAGCCTGTCGTCACGATATGGTTTTTAGTGGTAAATTAAATCACGCAAGTATTGTTGATGGAATTATATTAAGCGGAGCAGAGCATAAAAGATATCGTCATAATGATTTGGATCATTTAGAAAAGATGTTGCAAATAGCGTCACCAGAAAAGAGAAAATTAATCGTAACAGATACGATTTTTAGTATGGATGGAGATATTGCATATTTGAGAGGCTTAGTTCAGCTGAAAGAGAAATACGGGGCAATCATTATAGTTGATGAAGCACATGCAAGTGGAATATATGGAATCGGTGGAGCCGGATTATCTCATGTAGAAAAAGATATTGCTCAAAAAATTGATATACATATGGGGACGTTTAGTAAGGCTTTAGGGTGTTATGGTGCGTATTTAACGGGTGATTCCATTTATATAGAGTATTTACAAAATATGATGAGAAGCTTGATTTTTACTACAGCTTTACCACCAGGAACATTAGGGGCGATCCGAAAAGCAATTGAAATTGTGAAAGAAGATAACGAAAGAAGAGAGCGACTTATAGAGAATGGTACATATTTCAGGACGCATTTACAAGAAGCTGGTTTTGATATTGGGAATAGCTCAACTCACATTGTACCGATTGTAGTTGGGTCAAATGAAAATACTTTACGGTTTAGTGAAAGGTTACAAGAGGTAGGTATCGCAGCCATTACAATTCGTCCGCCGACTGTTCCAGTTGGTAGTTCTCGAGTCCGTTTTGCAGTTACGTCACAACATACAATAGCCGATTTAAAATGGGCTATTCAGCATATTATACGCATTGGTAAAGAAGAGGGGTTTTTAGTATGAAAGAGCTAAAGCTTATTTTTATTCCAGGATGGGGAATGGAAGAAGGTGTTTGGACTTTGGTTCTGCCGTATTTTAAAGGATATTCTGTTCAATGTATAGATTGGCGTAACGTGAAAGAACAAAGTGAATTTGCGGGGCGAATAATAGATGTAGCGCAGGATGAAAATGTAATTTTAGTTGGATGGTCACTAGGAGCGTTAGCGGCAGTACAAGCTTATAAAAAGATTAAGGCCCAAGGTATGGTACTAATTGGTGGTACCGCTAAATTTACCAATACAAGTGACTATACAAGTGGATGGAATTCCTTGCATGTAGAACGTATGAAAAAGAATTTAACGAGAAAAAAAGAAGATACTTTGAAGCGTTTCTATGAAAATATGTTTACAAAAAGTGAATTGATGGAGAATACGAGTTTTGAAGAGATTGCGCAGAAGTTTAAAGGAGACTCGATTCAGTCTTTACAATTAGGCTTAGATTATTTAATAGAAACAGATATGAGAAATGAAGTAATAGATATGAAAGCCCCGCTGTTACTCCTTCATGGAGAGCGGGATGTAATATGTCCATTGTCTGCAGCTCATAGTATGGCGAATAATACGAATGCCAATCTAAAAGTAGTAAGCGGTGCTGGGCATGCATTATGTGTAACGAATTTCGAATATTGCGCAAATGAAATTATTCAATTTGTAGAGGGGATACGACATGATCAACAAAACGTTACTGCAAAAACGGTTTAACGGGGCGGCTGTATCCTACGATCAATATGCAAATGTACAAAAAAAGATGGCGCATTCGTTACTTTCTACATTGAAGGAACGATATAGTGAAACATCATCGATACGTATTTTAGAACTTGGATGCGGGACAGGATATGTAACAGAGCAATTATCAAATTTATTTCCGAAAGCTTATATTACAGCTGTGGATTTTGCTGATGAGATGATTGCAGTCGCGAAAACTAGAAAAAGTTTGGGAAATGTGATGTTTCGATGTGAAGATATTGAACAATTAAAATTAGAAAATCCATATGATGTCATCATTTCAAATGCTACATTTCAATGGCTTAATGATTTAAAAGAGACAGTGAAAAATTTATTTAACTATTTGTCTGAAGAAGGAATATTATTATTTTCCACGTTTGGTAATACGACTTTTCAAGAATTGCATACGTCTTTTCAGCGTGCTAAGAAAGAAAAGGGGATACACAATTGTACTTCAATAGGACAACGATTTGTTTCGAAAGAACAGTTAGTGAATATATGCAAAAATCCATTAGGAAATGTACATGTTTCTGAAACGTGTTACATAGAAAGCTTTACAGAAGTTAGGGAGTTTCTACATTCTATTCGAAAAGTAGGGGCAACCAATAGTAATGAAGAGTCTTACAGTCAAAGCCCTTCACTCTTTCGTACGATGCTTCGTATATACGAAAGAGACTTCACGGGAAAAGAAGGGATAATGGCAACATATCATGCTTTATTTACGTATATAACAAAAGAGGGGAAGAGATGAAATGAAACAAGTACAAACAAAAAGGGATTGGAAAAAACTTGCATACGACGTAGTAGAAGAGAAAATGATTACGAAAGAAGATGCAATTGCAATATTAGAAGCTGATGATACAGAGGTTTTAGAAATTATGAATGCAGCTTACATCATTCGCCATCATCATTTTGGTAAAAAAGTAAAGTTGAACATGATTATAAATACGAAATCTGGATTATGTCCTGAAGATTGCGGGTATTGTTCACAGTCTATTATTTCAGAAGCACCGATTGATAAGTATGCATGGTTAACACAAGAGAAAATTGTTGAAGGAGCGCACGAAGCAATTCGTCGTAAAGCAGGTACATATTGTATTGTTGCATCTGGTCGTCGTCCGACGAATAAAGAAGTAAATCACGTTATTGGAGCAGTTAAGGAAATTCGTGAAACGACAGATTTAAAAATTTGCTGTTGTTTAGGATTTTTAAATGAAGATCAAGCAGGTCAGTTAGCAGAAGCTGGTGTGCATCGTTATAATCACAATTTAAATACGCATGCCAACAATTATGATAGCATTTGTTCAACGCATACGTATGACGATCGTGTTGATACAGTCCAAAAAGCGAAGCAAGCCGGTATTTCTCCATGCTCTGGAGCAATTTTCGGAATGGGAGAAACGATTGAACAGCGCGCTGAAATTGCATTTGAATTACAACGTTTAGATGCGGATTCTATTCCATGTAATTTCCTTGTTGCTGTAAAGGGTACTCCGCTTGAAGGACAAAAAGAATTAACACCTGTAGAATGTTTAAAAGTGCTGGCGATGATGCGTTTTGTAAATCCAACAAAAGAAATTCGTATTTCAGGTGGTCGAGAACTTAATTTACGTTCTGTACAGCCACTTGGTTTATTTGCAGCAAACTCTATCTTTGTCGGGGACTATTTAACAACAGCTGGACAAGAGCCGACTGCGGACTGGGGTATGATTGAAGATTTAGGATTTGAGATTGAAGAATGTGCGCTATAAGATAGATGAAAAGCAAACTCTTTAAAGGGTTTGCTTTTTTTGTAAATAAAATGTAATAAAAGTCCATTAACGCTTGATAGTAGTCACTTTTGGACGAGAAAAATAATTTTGTGGACGAATTTTCCAAGCCCTAATTGTACATAGTAAAAATGTAATTTATATCGGGTTGGAGGATTTTACATGTACAAATACATATTAACGATTATGACCTGTCTGATTTTAATAAAAGCGATAAGTGCTGATCCAGTTAAGGCGGCTGAAAATCCTGAACAAAAAGAAATGCAACAAAGAATTGAACAGCATTTTCGAACGAAAGCTGAACATTTTGGACTTGAAACAGAAGGAAAAGATTTAAAAGAAGTAAGGAAGGAAATTTCTATTATAGAAGAAGCGAAAAAGAGAGAAAATGTGTGGAGAACAGCACAAACTCTTCGTATAAAAACAGAAGGAAAAACGATGGATGAATTAATAGAAGATGTACGAAAAAAGGTGGAAAAATAAAAAAAGGAAATATTAAAATGTAATTTTATCATACACACTTAAAACTTCCGGAAAAAAATAAAGAAAGACCGTCAATATACTAGAGCAAATGCTCAAAATATTCACGGTCTTTCTTTAGTATTATTCGTAAAGTAACAAAAAAAGTCGTTTAAAAAATAAAAAAGTTGTTTGAAAAAATGCGAGTTATTCTATTCCATAATTATGCCCTATTATGAGATAGTTTCGTATCATAAGCTATATGTGATAAAATATACGAATCATATTTTAGGAGGAGTTATTTATGAAGTGCAATAAATATAATTGGGTACATTTGAAGAGGGAAAGCGTATCAATGACCCTATAAACTACGTCTACCCTCATTATTTATTGGAGGGTTAAATGTGAATACATCTCATTCACAGTCAAATTTACGCCATAATCAAGTTTTATTATGGCTTTGTGTTCTTTCTTTTTTCAGCGTTTTAAATGAAATGGTTTTGAATGTTTCATTACCTGATATTGCTAGCGATTTTAATAAGGAACCAGCAAGTGTAAACTGGGTAAACACAGCGTTCATATTAACTTTTTCCATAGGAACAGCTATATATGGAAAGCTATCGGATCAGCTAGGCATCAAAAAGCTACTCCTATTTGGGATTATAGTGAACTGCATCGGATCAGTGATCGGATTTGTTGGACATTCGTTCTTTCCTGTAATTATCTTGGCTCGGTTTATTCAGGGGGCGGGTGCAGCTGCATTTCCAGCACTTGTGATGGTTGTTGTGGCGCGTTATATTCCAAAAGAAGATAGGGGTAAAGCATTTGGACTTATTGGGTCAATTGTAGCAATGGGAGAAGGTGTAGGGCCATTTATTGGTGGAGTGATTGCTGAATATATCCATTGGTCTTATTTACTGCTTTTACCACTTGTGACGATTATCACTGTTCCATTCCTTGCAAAATTAATGAAACAGGAAGACCTAATAAAAGGCTCTTTTGATACTGTAGGAATAATATTCATGTCCGTAGGTATTGTATTTTTTATGATGTTTACGACATCCTATAGAATTTCCTTTCTAATCGTTAGCATTATATGTTTCCTGATATTTGTTAAACATATTAGGAAAGTATCTAATCCTTTTGTTGATCCTGCGCTAGGAAGAAATGTCCCATTTATGATTGGAATCATTTGTGGAGGACTTATATTCGGAACTGTAGCAGGATTTCTTTCTATGGTCCCTTATATGATGAAAGATGTGTATCAATTAAGTACTGCTGCAATTGGAAGTGGGATTATTTTCCCTGGTGCAATGAGTGTTATTGTTTTCGGTTATATTGGTGGAGTTCTTGTTGATAAGAAAGGCTCTTTATTTGTGTTAACAACTGGAGTTGCATTTCTTTCTATCAGCTTTTTAGTAGCTGCCCTTTTTATAGAAACAACACCATGGCTCATGACAATTATATTAATTTTTGTTTTTGGGGGGCTTTCTTTTACGAAAACTGTTATCTCCACCATTGTTTCAAGTAGTTTGGAACAAAAGGAAGCTGGTGCTGGAATGAGTTTGCTTAATTTTACAAGCTTTCTATCAGAAGGAATGGGTATTGCAATTGTAGGTGGATTATTATCGATACGTTTGTTAAATCGAAAATTGCTACTTATAAATGCTGATCCATCCACTCATTTGTACAGTAATATGCTACTTCTTTTTGCCGGGATCATCGTCATTAGCTGGTTGGTTACTATGAATATGTATAAACGTTCAAGAAGAAATAGATGAATTTAGCTGGGCCGCTGCCTAGCTAAAATTGGCTGCTATTTTTTAGTGTAGTGAAGTATCTTAGATCAAAAATTAAATAACTTTATTTATAACCCCGTACTAAATTTAGAACGGGGTTATTCTTGTTTAATCAAATAAAATTAAATCAATTTTATTTGATTAATTTAATTAAAAACTCCTCTAACATATTAGACATATATAACATGTTAGAGGAGTGATTTTATAACGTTATTTATAAATTAAGTCTTGATAATGTTAACCTCTTTTTTTAAGCCCATTGTTTTGATAAATGAGCCATTTCGATCGCAGCAACTGCTGATTCATATCCTTTGTTACCAGCTTTTGTACCTGCACGTTCAATCGCTTGTTCAATTGTTTCTGTTGTTAATACACCGAAAATAACTGGAATGTCCGTTTGTAGTGATAAAGACGCAACACCTTTTGCTACTTCATTACAAACGTAATCGTAATGCGTTGTAGCACCGCGAATTACTGTACCTAATGTAATAACAGCATCATATTTTCCGCTATTTGCCATCTTTTTAGCGATTAAAGGAATTTCAAATGCACCAGGAACCCATGCAACATCAATATCATTCTCTTCTACACCGTGACGCTTTAATCCATCTAAAGCTCCGCCAAGTAACTTACTTGTAATAAACTCATTAAAACGTCCAACAACAACCCCAACTTTTAATCCTGTACCAACTAAATGACCTTCGAATACCATAATGTATCTCTCCCTTAATTATAAGTTTAGTAAATGTCCTAATTTGCTTACTTTCGTTTGTAAATACGTTTTATTTTCTTCTTTTGTTGGCATTTGCAACGGTACACGCTCGGTTACTTCTAAATCGTAACCTTGTAAGCCAGCAATTTTTCGTGGATTATTCGTTAATAATCGTAAACTTTGTAAGCCTAAATCTTTTAAAATTTGAGCGCCAATACCGTAATCACGAAGATCAGCTGGGAACCCAAGTTTTTCATTTGCTTCTACAGTATCTAACCCTTCTTCTTGTAACTTATAAGCGCGAAGCTTATTAAGAAGGCCAATGCCGCGTCCTTCTTGTCTCATATAGAGAAGAACACCTTTTCCTTCACGCTCAATTTGAGCAAGTGCAGCATGTAGTTGTGGTCCGCAATCACAGCGGCACGAACCAAATACATCTCCTGTCAAGCATTCTGAATGAACGCGTACAAGTACAGGTTCGCCTGTTGAAACATCACCTTTTACGAGCGCGATATGTTCTTTCATATCTAATGAGTTAGAATAGCCAATTGCATGAAAAGTACCGAAATCTGTAGGTAATGTAATTTCCACTTCTCTCGTCACAAGTGTTTCGTGATGGCGGCGATAAGCAATTAAATCTTCAATTGTAATCATTTTTATATCAAATTGTTTTGCACACTGTATTAAATCAGGTACACGTGCCATCGTCCCATCTTCATTTATAATCTCGCAAATGACGCCGGCTGGCTCAGCTCCGCAAAGTTTTGCTAAATCAACAGCAGCTTCTGTATGACCTGCGCGGCGAAGGACGCCACCTTCTTTCGCAATTAATGGAAAGATATGTCCAGGGCGGTTAAAATCAGTTCCTTTAGATGCGGGATTTAATAATTCCTGTATTGTTGTAGCACGCTCATGAGCACTAATGCCTGTTGTTGTAGAAACGTGATCGATGCTTACTGTAAAAGCAGTATGATGCGAATCCGTATTATGAGAAACCATTGGTTCTAACTGTAGACGTTCTGCGTACCCTTCCGTAATCGGTACGCAAACGAGACCACGACCGTGTGTAATCATAAAATTAATCGTTTCTGGTGTAATGTACTCTGCTAAAGCAATAAAATCGCCTTCATTTTCTCGGTTTTTATCATCACATACGATAACGACTTTTCCTTGTTTTAAATCTTCTAGAGCTTCTTCAATACGATGAAACATTGTGCTTCCCCCTTATAGAAATCCGTTTTCTTGTAAAAAGCTTTCGGTCATTGAATCTGTTCCTTTTGCGGGCTTTGAAATAAAGCGTTCAATATATTTTCCAATCATGTCACACTCAATGTTTACGATGTCCCCGGCTTTTTTTTCTCCGATTATAGACTCGCTTACTGTGTGGGGGATGAGTGAAATTGTAATTGAAGATTCGTCTATATCAAATATTGTTAAACTAGTGCCATCAATAGCAACGGATCCTTTATGCAAACAATAGCGTAGTAATTCATCAGAAATTGCTATTTTGTAATAGATGGCATTGTAATGTTGTTTTTTAGTTAAAATCGTACCGATGCCATCGATATGTCCGGTGACGAAATGTCCACCGAATCGTCCGTTCGCAGCCATTGCCCGTTCTAAATTCACTTTGGCACTTGGCTTTAGCATACGAAGTGATGTTGCATTCATTGTTTCAGGCATTGCATCAACAGTGAATGAAGTAGTCGTAAAAGTAGTTACTGTTAAGCAGATGCCGTTAACCGCGATACTATCACCTAGCTTAACATCCGATAAAATTTGATTTGCGCTAATAGTTAGCTTCATTGCTTCACCACTTTGAGTCATGCTTGATATCGTTCCTAACTCTTCTACAATTCCTGTAAACATTCCGTCACCTCGCTTTTTAAGGTTGCAACAATTTTTATGTCATTACCGATTTGTTTCATCTCTTGAATTGTTAAGGAAAGTGCATCTTGTAACTTCGAAAAACCAGCTCCGCCAAATAAAGTGGGTGCATCTTTTCCACCAATTAATTTTGGGCTTATATAGGTCACAATTTCATTAAAACTATTTGTTTTTAAGAAGTTTGCATGTACTGTTTGACCACCTTCAACGAACAGAGAAAGAATTTGTTTCTCTCCGAGTAGGGATAGGACATCTTGTATTTCAATTTGCTGTGTTTTCATTTGGAATACAGCTATATTGTTAGATTCATAAGACGCTATTTTCTCTTTGTTTACATCCTTACCGACAATAATCCATGTCGGAGTTAAGCCATCTGTTATGACATGAGAAGATGGCGGCGTTCGTAAGTGGGTATCTAAAATAACGCGTATAGGATGTTTACCTCCGTTTGGAATTCGTGTTGTTAAGTGTGGATTATCAGTTAGAACTGTATTCACACCGACTAGAATAGCATCATGTATATGACGATATTGGTGAACGTCAGCGCGTGCTTCTTCACTTGTAATCCACTTACTTTCCCCCGCTACAGTTGCTGTTTTTCCATCTAAGCTCATTGCTGTTTTTATTGTTACAAAGGGACGTTTCGTTTTCATATAGTGAAAAAAGTATCGATTTAATAAAGTTGCTTCTGCTTCAAGAACACCAGTAGTTACCTCGATTGCAGCTTCTTCTAATCTCCTTTTTCCATTGCCAGAAACGAGTGGATTGCAATCAAGGGTGGCAATTACAACACGCTGAACTTCCTTTTCAATGAGTAATTCACAGCAAGGCGGTGTTTTTCCAAAATGGCTACACGGTTCAAGTGTTACATAAACAGTAGCACCTTTTGCTCTTTCACCAGCCATGTGAAGAGCATGAACTTCAGCATGTTCTTCACCAGCACGCATGTGGGCACCCATTCCAACAATTTTTCCATCTTTAACAACAACGGCACCAACCATAGGGTTTGGGCTTGTTTGTCCCGATGTTCCTTGTGCTAACTGCAAGGCAATCCTCATATATTCTTGATCTGTCATTCTTTTCACCTCTCCTGAAAAAATCAAAAAACCCCAAGGATTTTATATCCTTGGGGTTTGGGAGACGTGATTTCTAGAAATATAGTTCGAATACGAAAGTATAGGAAAGAAACCTAACGATGACTGATATTTTGGCATAAGGAAAAAACCTAGCAAAATATCAAATTCTTTCAACGCTAGTCGTATCTTTTTATTTCAGTATAGAAACATAACTATACAAAATAAAACATATATAAAGATTCAAAATGAAACTTTAAAAATATGCATACTGAAATAAAAGTGTATTCGCTATATAAAATTACTAGAAAACATATCCTTCTCCCATCCAGACTATACTGTCGGCCCTAGAGTTTCACTAGATCCACCGTTTTCGCGTTGAAAACGGGTCACGGACTTAGAAGCTATCGCTTCATCACCGCCGGTTGGGAATTTCACCCGACCCCGAAGGATGTTGTTTGCTCACATTATAGCACAAAAAAGAAAAAAGCATAGTAAAAAATGTTCGAATGTGAAGAATTGTTTGAAAATATATGCCGATTTGAATGGGGACGAAAGTAATAGAAATGTGGAAAGGGGAAGGGCTGTATAGGCTTTGATCAAAAGAAAAAACATACACAAATAAATGTGCATGTTCTTTAAATATTTATTCTGCCTCTGGTGCTCTAACAACAGACTCGAATTTGCCTTTATGCGAAGCATCGCAATAAGGCATGTTTTTTGATAAACCACAACGACATAAAGAAAATGCTGGTTTTGCTGGGAATACATTCCCTTGTGAGTCAACTAATTCCACGTCCCCTGTAACGCGAAAAGAGCCATTATCATTCACTTTAATTTGTACTTTTGCCAACGTTATCCCTCCTTTCCAAACGCTTACTCTCATCATATAATTAGGGAGAGTACTTGACAATATAAAAAGAGCACTTTGTTTGAGAGAGAAGAGAGTGTTATAATAGTTTTTATAACTGACTAGAGTAAGGTGACGAAAGATGGATAAAAAATTACACACACTACAAAATATTGCAAATGAGCGCACATGGGCATCATTTTTGAATGATAATCATCCATATAGTTTACTTCATTGGTCAATCGCAGGTGTAGGACAAGAACCGAAAGATGTTTGGTTACTTCAAGATGAGGTAACTTTTCAAACGACGGAATTCCCAACGCTAGACGAGGCAGTAAAGTGGATTTCTGAAAATATGGAACAAGTTACAGACGTTTTAGCGCAGTAAAAAAACAGGCTTATGCAAGCCTGTTTTTTGTTTCTTTTACATATGTGTTTAAAAATTGATCGATGGCATCTTCGTACTCTTCTTTATTTTCATTATAAGAGCAAGCGTGTGCACCATGTTCTGCAATATAAAGCTGTTTATTATTTTCTTTCGCTTCATAAAGTGATTTCGTCATATCAGATAAAATATAGTCATCATCTTTACTATGAATAAAGAGAACCGGATTGTTAATATTTTTTATACAATCAATTGGTGAAACTTCACGAATTGTATAGCCATCACGAACTTTTAAAAAGGCATTTGCTAAAGGTAATAAAGGCCATTTTGGCAAATGAAACTCAACTTTCAAACGATGTTGTAACTGTCCATAAAAATCAGAGAAAGGACAATCAGCAATATAAAAATCAGCACCATCTTCTACAAATCCTGCATATTGAAGAAGAGTTGCAGCGCCCATAGATTCACCATGAATTCCGAGTGTAATATTCGTTCCGAAACGATCCTTTAGCCAGTCAACTACTGACTTTAAATCATGTTTTTCATAATAGCCATAACTTGTTGTTTTACCACCGGTTTTACCATGACGGCGATGATCATAAATAAATACGTTATATCCTCTATTTAAAAATAAGTTTGCATATTTAACGGAATTCATTTTATTTACAGTCACACCGTGGCAAAAAATCATAAATTTATTGGAATGACCAGCTGGCATGTAATATCCGTGAAGTTCGTATCCGAATTGAGAAGGGATGTGAACCTCTTCTTTTTGAATAGCCTTAAAATCGTCCAAATGAAAATGCTTTTTCGTTTCGCGTTCTAAAACTTCTTCCTCTGTTTTTTTCTTCAAGTACATAACTTTATTTGTAAAGAAAATCCCAATCGCAGTTAGTGCACCTAGTATAGTAAACAATGCTGTAAAAAAACGTTTCATACTTTACCTCATCCTCCAAATACCTCTACATGTGATACACTAACATTGTATCACAATGATGTGAAAAGGGGAGAAATCGTGTATGGTTCATATACAAAAAATCACACCAGAAATGAAAGAAGTAATTCAGGATTTTATGTGTGAAAACTGGGGAAGCTCAATGATGGTCTCGCGAGGCAGAGTACATCAATTAGAAGAATTACCTGGTTTTATTGCACTTAGAAATAACAGAATAGTGGGAATTGTAACATATAAGGTGATAGAAAACATGTGTGAAATTGTATCGTTAAATAGTTTTGAGGAAGGGAAGGGGATTGGTACAAAACTGGTGGATTGTGTATTGCGAGTGGCAAAAGAGAACGAATGTAAAAAAGTGTGGCTTATTACGACGAATGATAATATGAACGCACTTCGTTTTTATCAAAAACGTAACTTCATGATGACGAACTTGTATATTGATGCGGTAAAGGAAGCACGAAAAATAAAGAAAGAAATTCCATTTATTGGTTATGGTAATATCGCGATTTCACATGAAATTCAGCTGGAGTATATTTTCTGAGTAGAGTGGAAATTGTGTAACAATTTTCAGAAATATAAAACAATAACCTTGACGAATGTTATATTTTGGTTTAGTTTGAAATTGTAATCTATTACCATATTAAGGGGTGACGATGTGGCAACTATACGTGATGTTGCAAAATTGGCCGGTGTTTCAGTCGCAACCGTTTCAAGAGTCATTAACGAAAAAGGATATGTCCATGAAGATACGGTGAAACAAGTAAAAAAAGCAATTGAAGAATTACATTATAGACCGAATGCTACAGCAAAGCCTTTATTTAAACAGCCTTCAACGGTGATTGCATTACTTGTAGATAATTTGCATAATCCATCATACATCACTTTGCTCCGTTTCGTTGAGGAAATAGCATACAAAGAAGGGTATCAAGTAATAGTTTGTAATATAGAAAATAAGAATAGATACATAGATATGTTGGAGCAAAATAACATTGCAGGCGTTATAATGACGAAATCTGTTTTTCGAAGTATAGGAGAAATCTCACTTCCTTTCGCTGTGCTTGAAGAACGACAATCTCTTATGAGCTATTATGAAAGTGGACAGAAAGCTGTTTCTTTATTAAAAGAGAAAGGCTGCCAGTTTCTTGCTTATATCGGTGAGGGAGTAGAGAGTGAAGAAATGGAAGAGCATGTGGCAGGATTTCTAGATACTGCTTGGAAAGAAGGACTTTCTTATCGAGAGGAAATTGTACAAGGGTATACGAATCAACAGTTTCTTGAATTGTTACAAAAGCATCCATACATAGATGGGGTTGTAGCTTCAAGTGATAAGGTCGCTATTGAGCTAATCAGGGCGGCGAAAACTCTTAATATTCATATACCAGGTAAGTTACAAATCATTGGATTTAACGGGAGTGTAGAGGGTGAATGGATAAGTCCATCATTAACGACGATTGGAAGTTATATCGAAGAAAATGGGGAAATAGCTTTTCAACAGTTAATAGGAAAAATAAAGAAGAAACAAGTGCGACAAGAAGAAGTGGAAACAGAATTTAGGTGCATTGAGAGAGAAACAACAAAGTAAAAGGTGCGTTTTTAAAACGCACCTTTTATAGTGTAATTGCGGCAATAAAGCCGAATATAAGTAACGGTATATTATAGTGTAGAAATGTTGGGACACATGTATCCCATATATGATGGTGCTGACCATCAGCATTTAAACCGGACGTTGGTCCAAGTGTACTATCAGATGCTGGAGAACCTGCATCACCAAGTGCACCAGCTGTACCGATAATTGCGATTGTAGCCATGGGACTAAATCCGAGCTGGACGCATAATGGTACGAAAATTGTTGTTAAGATTGGGATGGTTGAAAAGGAAGAGCCAATTCCCATCGTAACGAGAAGTCCAATAATGAGCATAAGAAATGCAGCAAGCGGTTTATTATTTCCGATTATATGTGCACTCGTTTGCACAAGAGATTCAACATGGCCAGTTTTTCGAAGAACAGCGCCAAATCCAGCGGCAGAAATCATAACAAATCCGATAAAGGACATCATACGCATTCCACTCGTTAAAATAGCATCGGCTTCTTTAAGAGGGAGGCTACCGCTAACTGATAAGACGATAATACCTGCTAAAGCACCAAAAATCATTGATTCTGTTGCTAATTGCACAGTTAATGTAGCGAGTATTGATAATAAACCCAAAGTAATGCTTCTTTTCGTATAGGGAACGATTTCATTCTGTGCAGAATGAATTTGTTCTGTTTCATATGTACGTGGTTTTCGGTATGTAATGAAAACCGCTACACATAATCCGATAATCATACCGATTGCTGGAATAGTCATCGCTTTTGGAATAAGTGCGACATCAAATGTAAGACCGCTTTGCGCAGCATTTGTTTGCAATACGTCATGATAAATTTTTCCGAACCCTGCTGGAACCCACATGTAAGGGGTAATTAACCCAAATGTAATAAGACATGTTACAAGCCTACGATCCACCCTCAGCTCATTTAATACTTTTAAAAGTGCTGGAATTAAGATTGGGATGAAGGCGATATGAACAGGGATAATATTTTGTGAGAAACAAGCCATTGTTAAAATGATAAATAATATAAGTATTTTAGAATAGACTTGTTTTTTCGTGTCTTGTTCGTTGCCGATCCATTTTAAAGCTGATTGGATCATTGCATCAGGAAGTCCTGTTTTTGAAAGGGAAATAGCAAATCCACCGAGCATTGCGTAGCTTAATGCGATAGGAGCACTGTTCCCAAGACCGGCTGTAAAAGTACTGATTGTTTCTGAAATACCGAGTCCGCCGATAAGTCCGCCTGTTAAAGCTCCAACGATAATGGCGACAATGACTTGGACACGTAACAAACTAAGCAGTAGCATGACTGCTACTGCGATGAGTACAGCGTTCATAATAAATGTAATCTCCCTAATTTTTATTCTGTTAAGGCAAGCAAGTGTTTGTAGTGACATATACTTGCGACATATCATTATAAAATGTTTTCTATGAAATGTAAAAGCGCCTTTTGTTATTAATGTTGAAAAGATAGTTCTTGTTTAATTGATTGTAAAGATTTAGCGAATAACTCAGGCTCTTCTAAATCTGGAGAATGTGCCGAGTTTGGAAACCAAATCATCTTTTTAATAGGAGCTTGAATGATATCGCAATATTGTTGAACGAGTGCATAAGGAGTTTGATAATCATAGCGACCAGAACAAAAATAAACAGGAATAGATAAACTTGAAATAGATGAAAAGAAATCGATTGTCAGCATCTCTTCCCATAAAACTCCGGATTTTAAATTTCCTGCGAGAAATTTGAACCAATCTAATAGCGTATATTCAGGAGAAAAGAAGCCTTTTCGTATGAAAGAAAAGGAAGATCCATTTTGGATTGCTCCTCCAAATGTACCAAGCCACTTTCTTTGAATAATGAGGCGTCTCGTATCTAAAAAGGGTGGTTTCCCTAATTTTAAAAGAGAAGCTAATGCCTTTTTATGGTCATGTTTTTTGGCAGAGCTAATTAAATGTTGATATAGTAATTCTTCATTTTGCTTCATATGTACGATTTGACCGATGCCGATGTATGCTTCTATATATTCGGGACATTGATTAGCGATTTGTAGTCCGATAATACTTCCCCAAGAATGACCAGCGAGAAATAGTTTTTGCTTATTAAAGCGTTTGAGAAGATATTGAATAACCTTTTTTGCATCTGAAAAAAATTGATCAATCGTAAGATTTGTTTGGATGTCCCGCCATAAAAAGGATTTACCTGCCCCTCGCTGATCCCAATTAATAACGATAAAGTGCTTTTCTAACTCTTTTTGAAAATGGCGAATAAAGCCGATTTGTGCCATACCAGGGCCGCCGTGACAGCATAATAAAATAGGCTGGTCCACGTTTTGGCCGCGTATAAGGAGAGATTGTTTCCGGTCATTAATCATAACGCTTTCTATCGTAGCGATACTGTTAGGGATTAGTTGCTTCTTTTCGTTGTAAAACTGAGGGGTATGGCTACGAAAAAGCATATGTAAACCTCCTTTTCTTAAATGGTATGAATCGCACAGGCTCTTTCTTTTGCATATACTACTAGAAAATCATTGTATCATAACATACTGGTTTGATTTCAAGTTTAGGCGATTAAGAGAGGAGGGAGAATGTGACGATTGGAGAAATTATTGATTCTTTAAATAGACGCGAATCAATCGCTATTATAGCGAAACGGCTTGAAATGAGCCCATATACATTATCAAAGAAATTAAGGGTGATTGGATATGAATATGATGGAGAGCAGAAAAAACGTATCTTTATAGGTGATGGTGAAGAGCCACGTCATTTGCAAATCCAAGAAGCTACTGCCCTTCAATATGCAAAAACAGACTATCAATTACTAATTTATGAACAGTTACAAAGCATTTATGAATTGCTAAGAAAAAGAGAAGAAGTAAGTGTTCAAATTATAAGTAAGAGCACAGAGAAAAAGAAACGAACCTTTTCGATTAATATAGAAGTATTAGCAAGACTAGATGTTATATCGGAATCAAAAGGGATTCAAAAGTCTAAAATTGTAGAAGAAGCACTACAGGAATTTTTGCAACGGTATGATGTTAATCATGAAACGTATCCAGAGAAATAAAAGAAAGGATACTATGTTCCATATAAGAGCGTGTATCCTTTCTTTTATTTCATTTTTTGTTTTGTTTCGAAAAGTAATATAGGAACCAAACGGCATGATTTTGTTCATCAGCTGCTGCGCTCCGAAATGTTTCTTTCACTTGTTGATTTGTCGTTTCGTCGATACAATGTATCGTCATTGTTTGATAGAAATACATACAAATCTTCCAGTTATAGTTTTCTATATACTACGAAGAAACAAGGGGCTATGTGCGTATCCTTTACTGCACTAGAAGAATGACAATACGTATGACTCTAAAAGAAGAAGCTCCTTGCATATAAAAGGAGCTTCTTCTTTCGAGTGTCACGCACTAGTTTGAATAGTATTTAATTGTTTTTTTGAATACGTCCATCAATAATCGGCTGAATTGGTTCTTTCACTTGTTTTACATAATCGACTAATGCTTCAAAATCGTTTGGACCAGTTTCAGTATTTTTTCCATTTTTAAAGGATACGAATCCATCACCGCCAGAAGCTAGGAAAGCATTTGCAACTACGCTATACGTTTTAGAGGGAACTAATTCTTCACCATTTGTTAAACGGATATTCGTAACCTTTTCGTTATTTGGTTTGTTTGCATCCCAAGTGTATTGAATACCTGAAATTTGAAGCATTCTCGTTGCTCCTTTTTGCCATTGTTGATTTAATATATCACGAATATCTTGACCTGTTAGATCTACTTTAATTAATTGGTTTCCGAAAGGCTGAATGCCGTATAATTCGCCCCATGTAATATCTCCAGCGTCTAGATCATTACGAATTCCACCAGGATTCATAAGAGCGATTTGTGTTTGCATAGTTTGGCGCTGGGCATCCGCAACTAAATTTCCAAGTGTAGATTCACCAGCATCGTTTTGTTTACGGTCGATAGGTGCTGTAGATTTTCCGACTACTTCATTTACAAGAGGTGCGATTTTTTCTTTATATTGATCTAACTTTTGTTTTACTTGTTTATCAGGCTCTACACCTTCATGGTACGTTGTAATAACTTCAGCTTTTTTCTTCACAATATCTTTTGTTTTTCTATCAATCGTTACATCTACATCAGAGAAAGCCATCCCGTAAGAGTTCGCTTGCACGATAAGTTTATTATTTACAGTACCATTTACGTACGTATGACTATGTCCACCAAAAATAACATCAACTTCGGGATCTGTTTCATTTGCAATGCGAGTAAGGTCACCGTTTGTTACACCAGTGTCATCAGTTGTACCTCCAACATGTGCAAGGACTACGATAGATTTAACACCGAGACGCTTTAATTGCTGAGTAGATTTATTAATAGCTTCTACTTCATCAGTAATTTGTACATTCTTTAGCATAGTTGGCATAACGACATTCGGTGTATCCGTTGTAACAACTCCGATGAATCCTACAGGAACTCCATCTACCATTTTTACAGTAAATGGTGGTAAAAATAAGCGGCCAGTTGATTTATTATAGAAGTTTGCAGCGACATAAGGGAAGTTTGCTCCTTTGAAATTCCCTGTTTTTTCATGATATCCACCGTAAATGAGGCGTTTCATTTCATCGATACCCTCATCAAATTCATGGTTTCCGATTGTACCAACATCAAACTTTAAGTCATTTAAAAATTCAATTGTTGGTTCGTCTTGTAATAAAGCAGAAACTGGTGGGCTAGCTCCGACGATATCTCCAGCATGTACGAGAAGTGTATTAGGGTTTTGTTTTTTGCGTTCTTTTAAATAAGTAGCTAAGTAATCAGCACCACCAGCTTCTTTATTGTTAATTTTTTTTACAGTATCTAGTTGACCATGTAAATCATTAATACCAAGCATTTGTACGTCTATGTATCGGTTTTGTTCGGCAGGAGTCTGAGATGGAGGAGCGGCGAATACGCTTGAAAAAGTAATAGTACTTAAAACAGCAACAGCAGGAATAATTTTTTTCCACATAATTAATTTCTCCTTTTTTTATAATCTGACATCATACGACATAATTTTAATAGATTACTAGGATTATATCCATATAAAAATTTAGTTTTTTCGAAAAATTAACATATTTACAAAAGATAAATAATAGAGTAGGGAACCTTTTTTATTGTCGATTTCGCCGTGTATCCTCTATAATGGAGAAAAAAGTAAAAGGTGAATAGTATGAAGAAAAAGAAGCAAAGACAAACACAAAGACACTCTCAAATGAATCAACCAGAGAAAGAATCACTTACACTAGGTGATCAATTGAACGATTCGTTAATGCAACAATTAAAGAATAAGAAAAAAGAGTTGCAAGTGAGAGAAGAGAAAAAAGAGGCAGCAGAACAAGAAAGAAAGCGTAAGGAACAAAAAGAACGTGAAAAGAATAAATCATTTGAAGAACTGTTAAGTGAAAGTAGCCTTACTTGGAAAGACTTTAAATAATAAAAAGATGGTCAGTGAAATGCCGCTGATCATTTTTTTGACGAGTTTGTAAGAAAAGGGGAGTTAGAATGAGGGAAATTGTAGTCGTTCCGTATGAAAATCATTGGAGTGAGAAATTCCAAATGGAAGCCGAAAGATTAAAATCGGCGATGCCAGAAATGGTGAAAGTCCATCATATTGGAAGTACGTCAGTGCCAGGACTGGCAGCTAAACCAATTATAGATATGATTATGGAAGTAGAGAGTATCGACAGAGTAGATCATTGGAATGAACGTTTTAAAGAGCTTGGTTACATCGTAAAAGGGGAAAATGGTATTTCAAGACGTCGTTATTTTATTCATGGGACTGAGGAAAAACGCTCGTATCACTTACACGTATTTGAAAAAGGAAATCCTGAGATAGTAAGGCATTTAGCATTTCGTGATTATATGATGGCTCATTGTGAAGAAGCAGAAGCGTATGCGACTTTAAAGAAAGAACTAGCTGAAAAATATACATATGATGGCACGTTGTATACAGAAGGAAAAAATGAATTTATACGTAATGTTGATGAAAAAGCGAAAGAATGGAAAGGAAATAAAGTGAATGACTGAGTTCACTTTATTTTTTTAAATGTGTATAAAAGTATTATGTAAACTGTACGTATGTTTTGACTTTTTGGATGAATCTTGTTGAAATAAAGTTGTGGTTTATAAAAATGTAACAATGAAAGGGAGAAAGACTGTGCATATTCCAACAACTACACTTCATAATGGTGTGAAAATGCCGATGATTGGTCTAGGCGTTTATAAAGCGAAAGAAGGCGACGAAGTTAAACAAGCAGTAAAAACAGCGTTAGAAGTTGGATACCGTTCGATTGATACAGCAACTGTATATGAAAATGAAAGCGGTGTCGGAGAAGCGGTTCGTGAATCTGGAATCCCGCGAGAAGACTTGTTTATTACAACAAAAGTTTGGAACGACGATCAAGGGTACGAGGAGACGCTCGAGGCGTTTGAAAAAAGTTTAAAGAAATTAGAAATGGAGTATGTAGATTTATATTTAATCCATTGGCCGATAAGAGGGAAGTATGTTGATACGTACCGTGCTTTAGAAAAGCTATATGAAGAAGGTAAAGTGCGCGCGATTGGTGTTTCTAATTTTCATAAACATCATTTAGAACTGTTATTACCAAATTGTAAAGTGAAGCCGATGGTCAACCAAGTGGAACTTCATCCGATGTTAGCGCAATTTGAATTGCGTGATTTCTGTCAAGGTGAGCAAATTCAAATGGAAGCATGGAGTCCTTTAATGAGAGGCGGCGAAGTATTCCAGCATCCAATTATTCAGGCTATTTCTAAAAAATATGAAAAGTCACCTGCACAAGTTATATTAAGGTGGGATATTCAAAGTGGGATTGTGACTATTCCTAAATCTGTTACGCCATCTCGTATTAAAGAGAACCTTACTATTTTTGATTTCTCATTAACTGAAGAAGAGATGGATCAAATTAATACGTTAAATCGTAATTTACATGTAGGAACGAATCCTGATAAATATGATACGTTATAAAAAAAGACTGCCGCCTAGTGTTGGGGGGCAGTCTTTTGCTTTTATCGGTATCAATATTTTAGCGATGCAAAGCATATGAATCATACTTAACAATCTTTTGAAGTTGTACATATTCTTCTTTTGTTAAAGATAACTGTTGGCTAGCTTGTATATTTTCTTGCAATTGTTGAATAGAGCTTGCACCAGGTATAACAGCTGCAACAGTTTCGTTATGTAAGCAATATTGAATAGCTGTTCCTGTTAAAGAGCTTTCCCCGATTATTTCTTTTACACTCGCGAGTGTCGAATATAACTCATCGTAAGAATAAGAGAGGTAATCTTTTTCTTTTACTCTTTCTATCTTTCTTGCATTATTGTTAGTTAAAATCCCTTTTGCAAGTGGTCCGCGAGCAATAACGCTAATTTGCTGTTCATTAAGAAACGGGAACCATTCTTCAGGGCGACGATTTAAAAGGCTGTATTCCATTAATATGCTAACGATATTTGATCGTTTTGCATACTCACGAATGACATTTGGACGTATAGAAGAGATACCATAATGACGAATAATCCCTTCTTTTTTTAATTCTTCAAAGGCTTCAACTGTTTCATCTATAGGATCTTCAATCGTCCCGCCATGCAGTTGATATAAATCAATATAATCTGTTTGAAGTCTACGTAAACTCTCTTTTACTTCGGTCTTTATATAAGCTTTAGAAGGATCCCAAGACCAACCGTTTTTTTCTTCTGTCCATCGATTTCCAACCTTTGTTGTAAGAACAATTTGGTCGCGTTTTCCTTTCAGAGCTTTTCCAACAAATTCTTCATTTAATCCATAATCGTATAAGTCCGCTGTATCAAAAAAATTAATTCCTAAATCGATTGCCTCATCGATAATACGCATAGCTTCAGCCTCAGATGCACCGAGAGACATACAGCCAAATCCAATTTCCGTAACATATAAATCTGAGTTTCCTAATTGACGTTTTTTCATAGGTCAACCTCCTTACCTTTATTGTACGAAAGGGGAAGGAGGTTGACAAACGTTTACTTTTTATTTGCTGTAATCCACTCTTGTACAGTTGTATACTCTTTTCCATATTGTTTTAGCTTATGACGAATTTGCCATGCTTTGCCGACTAAAGTGACGCGATTTGGTAAAATGTAAACTTTCATTTCTATCACGCTCCTTTCAATGTGGTAAAATGTATGAAGAACGATTAGGAAATAGAACAGGGAGATGAAGTAGTATGAGTAATCTTGCAGAAAGAACAGTAAAAACTGAACCGATTTTTGATGGTAGGGTTATAAAAGTTCGTGTTGATGATGTAGTATTACCAAATGGAGAAATGAGTAAACGTGAAATCGTAAATCACCCTGGGGCAGTTGCTATTATTGCTATTACTGATGAGGGGAAAATTGTACTCGTTGAGCAGTATCGTAAAGCTCTCGAAAAGGCAATTGTGGAAATTCCTGCTGGGAAGTTAGAACCTGGGGAAAAGCCAGAGGTAACAGCAGTTCGTGAATTAGAAGAAGAAACAGGATATGTATGTGAAAATATGGAGCTTATTACATCTTTCTATACATCACCTGGTTTTGCAGATGAGATTTTATATGTATATAAAGCGACAGGATTAAAACAAAAAGAAAATAAAGCAGCTTTAGATGAAGATGAATTTGTGGAATTAATGGAAGTGTCATTAGAAGAAGCGATTGATCTTATGAAAGACCTTCGTATACATGATGCTAAGACGATGTTTGCAGTACAATATTTACAATTACAAAAATAAACACTCGCCTAAGGCGAGTGTTTTTAGTTGATTTTTGCATATACACGTGCATCGCGTAAGCTGCCATCGGGTGCTAGGAAATCATTTTCCATTGTACCTTCTAAAATAAATTCTAGACGTTCTGCTAAGTTACATGCGTTTATATTTGTTGCATCAGTACGAATTTCAATTCTTCTAGCACCTAGTTTATCAAATGCAAATTGAATCGCACCTTTAATGGCTTCTGTCATATAGCCATGCTTTGTATAAGCGCTATGTAGCCAAAAGTGAAGTGAAAACTTTGGAATATCCCAGTTTTCAGGCTTGAGCGTAATAGCTCCGATGAATGTACCAGATACTTTATCGTATAAGTGGAAATCAAGTGTTTCACGAAGTAAAAACTGTCCGTGAGCTTCGCGAACAATTTCTTCAGCACGTTCTTCTGTTTCAGCTGTAATTGGCATCCATGGTAATAAGTCTTCTAGCGAAGCTTGGATTGCTTCATATACCTCTGTTCCATCACCTGGAAACGGCTTACGTACTTGCAAGCGCTCAGTTTGAAATAATGTTGGAAAATCTAATAATAATGGTTTCAAGAGAAATCCCTCCTATTCTCTACTTTTTAGTTTAGCAAAGTAGAGCGGAATTTCAATGCTAATTCGTCATACTTTTTTTCTTTCTTTCATACATTTTTAGTAAGAGTGTGAACGGAGGGAAGGAAAATGTGGCGAAAAACGTGGCAAGACCGTGTGATGTCTCACATACAGGAAAATTCTTCACTATATATATTTAATGCGGTTTTATTACTGATGGGAGTAATATTTGGAGCGATTCTTGTGAATAGTTTACAAATAAACCAAAAGCAAGATTTATCATTTTATTTACAGCGTTTTTTTGGACAAGTTTCTAAAGGAGAATTTGCTGTCGCAGGCGAAATGTTTCGAGAAAGTTACTTTTCGCAATTAAAATATATCGGCTTTATTTGGATTTTGGGGATTTCAATTATTGGGTTGCCGCTCATTTTTATCTTACTATTTTTAAAAGGGGTAGTTGTTGGATTTACAGTAGGTTTTTTAGTAAGTCAGCACGGATGGAATGGACTATTATTAGCATTTGTATCTGTATTGCCACAAAATTTAATTATAATTCCTGTATTTCTCGTAATGACAACAATTGCTGCAAGCTTTTCCTTACGCATGATTAGGCATCAATTTATTCGGAAAATAACTGAGCCACTATTACCGTTATTAATTCGCTATACATGCTTTTTTCTCGTGATTGGAGCGGTATTAGCTATTGCTTCCAGTGTCGAAGTGTATGCATCACCAGTTTTAATGAAAGAAGTTGTGGAGGCTATTAACAAACAATAAATACTTTTTGAGAATAATTATCAATTTGTTTTTATTGTTTTTCTTTTGACAGGAGCCCTTCTTCTGATATAATGGTGTAAGAGTGGCGAGGAGGGAGTAGTACCGAATGGAAGAAAGAATTGAACGAATTAAGAAGCAATTACATGCAGCGAGCTATAAATTGACACCACAACGTGAAGCAACAGTTCGTGTGCTGCTAGAAAATGAAGAAGATCATTTAAGCGCAGAAGATGTATACCTCCTTGTAAAAGAAAAGTCGCCAGAGATCGGATTAGCAACCGTTTATCGAACTTTAGAGTTATTGTCTGAGTTGAAAGTTGTCGATAAAATTAACTTTGGAGACGGTGTTTCGCGTTATGACTTACGCCAAGAAGGTGCACAGCGTTTCCATCATCATTTAATCTGTACACAATGCGGTGCTGTACAAGAAATACAAGAAGATTTACTTGGTGAAGTGGAGAATAAAGTGGAACGAGACTGGAGCTTTAAGGTGAAAGATCATCGTTTAACATTCCATGGGATTTGTAAAAATTGTCAAGAAAATGAAACGGATGAAAAATAACCTTTTCCTATTTAACTAGGAAGAGGTTTTTTATTTGAATAAGGTATAAATTGGTGAAAGCTTGGCATATGTTGTAATAACTTATATTTTGGAGGAATTTACAATGCGCCGAGCTTTAAAATTAACTTTTGATGGGATGAAAGTATTTTTATTATTTACAAGTTGTACGATTTTGTTTTATTTCGCTATACTATGGATAAATGAAGAATATGAAAGTTACCATCGTTATGAAAAGCCAAAAGAAGAGACTGTAGAAAAAGTATCAGGGAATGAGGAGCCGGAAAAGGATGCTTTCGTAAATAGAATGATGTTTTTCTATGAAAATGGGGAGTAGTGTAGATTGGAAGATCAATTAAAAGATTTTATTCATTATATGATTGTTGAAAAAGGTTTAGCGAAAAATACAGTTGTATCTTATGAACGCGATTTAAAAAGCTATGTGAAGTATTTGCAAAATGTAGAACAAACGAAGACGTTTCATGAAGTGACACGTTTGCATATTGTTAACTTTTTGCAGCATTTAAAAGAAAACGGGAAATCTTCAAAAACATTGGCGCGTCATATTGCATCGATTCGTTCGTTTCATCAATTTTTACTTCGTGAACGAGCAGTGGAGCATGACCCATCGGTACATATTGAAACGCCACAAGGGGAACGAAAATTACCAAAAGTATTATCAATCGACGAAGTGGAAGCATTGCTTCAAACACCGAAAACGGCAAGTGCTTTTGGGATTCGTGATAAGGCAATGTTAGAGTTGTTGTATGCAACAGGACTTCGTGTTTCAGAATTAATTGCATTAAATTTAGAAGATGTGCACTTAACGATGGGATTTGTTCGCTGTATCGGGAAAGGGAACAAAGAAAGAATTATTCCACTAGGAAGCTTAGCGACAGAAGCGATTCAAAAGTATATTGAAAAAGGAAGAAGAGAATTGATGGGTAAAAAAGCAGTAGATGCGCTCTTTTTAAACCATCATGGTAATCGATTATCGAGACAGGGATTTTGGAAAATTTTAAAACGGCTAGCGAAAGAAGCGAATATTGCAAAAGAGCTTACACCGCATACGTTGCGTCACTCTTTTGCTACGCATCTATTAGAAAATGGGGCAGACTTACGTGCTGTACAGGAAATGCTTGGACATGCAGATATTTCGACGACACAAATTTATACGCACGTTTCAAAAACTAGATTAAAAGATGTATATAAACAGTTTCACCCGAGAGCATAGTCACTATGCTCTTTTTTCATAGATTAAGAAGAGTGAACCATTTCACAGAAACTTCACAAACATTTCGTACATTGTTTTCAGCAGAAGACTAGAATATTACAATGTATTTCCTCTATACTAAAGAAAGTATGAAGGAGGAAATGAAGATGAAAAAACTTATTATTACATTATTTATCGCGATGCTAGCACTGGCTGGCTGTAATACAAACAAAGAAGAACCGAAAAAAGAAAAGAAACTTGAAGCTATAAAAGTAGCAGTTCAAACGAATCCGAAAGAAATTAAACCTGGTGAAAAAACAGAAGTACAAGCACTTGTTACACAAGGAAAAGAAAAAGTAACGGATGCTGATGACGTAAAGTTTGAGATTTGGAAAGATGGCGATGAGAAACACGAGATGTTAGATGGTAAGCATAAAGGAAAAGGTGTTTATGCAGTAGAGAAAACATTTGAAACTGATGGAGTATATCATATTATTCCTCATACAAATGCACGTGATATGCACGTTATGGAAGAACACAAATTTGCTGTAGGGAATGCGAAAGTAGAAGATGCGAAAAAAGAAAGTGGTGATCATAGTGCAGGACACGGTGATCATAAAAGTGACACAATGATTCATCTTATGGCCGGTGACATAAAAGCAAATGCTGAATCAACAATGAAAGTCCATTTAAAGCAAAAAGAAGAAGCGTTAACTGGTGCTGAAGTGCAACTTGAGATTTGGAAAGATGGTGTTGAAAAACACGAATTTATTCCGGCGAAAGAAGGGAATAAAGGAGAGTATGAAAGTAAACATACTTTCAAAGAGAACGGTGCTTACAAAGTGAAAGTGCATGTAAGAAAAGGCGAACTGCATGAACATAAAGAAGAAACAGTAGAAGTAAAATAAAAAGCAGCTCTTTAGAGCTGCTTTTTATTTTTATATTAGGAAATATGTTATGAAATGATTAGCACTTCTTTGCAGAATGGATTACAATAGAATGGTAAAGAAAATGAGGAATTCTACGAAAAGGTATTAAAAAGAAAGCGTAAACATGTTATGATATCAATATCAGATGTCTGACATCTGACTTAGAAAAAACTAGAAATTTTTTTGATTCGTTTGAAAGTAAAACGAAAAAGTTAGAGAATGATTTAAAGCAGTACTGTTTGATAATGAGGACGAAAGATAATTCCCATTGATAACAGTTTCACTTTATAGCGTTTTGAACATACTACAAGAAGTAGAACTGAACATATAGGAGGTTGCAGTTATGAATAAATATAAACGTATTTTCCTAGTCGTAATGGACTCTGTGGGAATCGGTGAAGCACCAGATGCTGAGCAGTTTGGTGATTTAGGTTCTGATACAATTGGTCATATCGCTGAACACATGAATGGATTACACATGCCAAACATGGTGAAATTAGGCCTTGGTAATATTCGTGAAATGAAAGGAATCTCTAAAGTAGAGAAACCGCTTGGATATTATACAAAAATGCAAGAGAAATCTACAGGTAAAGATACAATGACAGGTCACTGGGAAATCATGGGCCTTTACATTGATACACCATTCCAAGTGTTTCCTGAAGGATTCCCGAAAGAATTACTTGATGAATTAGAAGAAAAGACAGGTCGTAAAATTATCGGTAATAAACCAGCCTCTGGAACAGAGGTACTTGTTGAGCTTGGTCAAGAACAAATGGAAACAGGTTCTTTAATTGTTTACACTTCTGCTGATAGTGTATTACAGATCGCAGCTCATGAAGAAGTAGTACCACTTGAAGAGCTATATAAAATTTGTAAAATCGCACGTGAATTAACATTAGATGAGAAGTACATGGTAGGGCGTGTTATTGCTCGTCCGTTCGTTGGAGAGCCAGGAAACTTCACACGTACACCAAATCGTCATGACTATGCGTTAAAACCATTTGGTCGCACAGTAATGAATGAACTTAAAGATAGCGATTATGATGTAATTGCTATTGGTAAAATTGCTGACATTTATGATGGAGAAGGTGTAACTGAATCACTTCGTACGAAATCAAATATGGATGGAATGGACAAGCTTGTAGATACATTAAATATGGATTTTACAGGTATTAGCTTCTTAAACTTAGTTGACTTTGATGCCTTATTTGGTCATCGTCGTGACCCACAAGGGTACGGAGAAGCATTGCAAGAATATGACGCACGTCTTCCAGAAGTATTCGAAAAACTAAAAGAAGATGATCTATTATTAATTACAGCAGACCATGGTAATGATCCAGTACATCCTGGTACTGATCATACACGTGAATATGTACCGTTATTAGCATATAGCCCAAGCATGAAAGAAGGCGGACAAGAGTTATCACTTCGTCAAACATTTGCTGATATTGGTGCAACTGTAGCAGAAAACTTTAATGTTAAAATGCCAGAACATGGAACAAGCTTCTTAAACGAGCTAAAGAAATAGGGGGATAAACAGATGAATCGTGAACTAATTACAAAATCAGCTTCATACTTAAAAGAGAAATTTCAAGAGACACCACAAGTAGGACTAATCCTTGGGTCTGGACTAGGTGTATTAGCAGATGAAATCGAGAACGCAGTAACAGTACCATACAGTGAAATCCCTGAATTCCCAGTTTCAACTGTAGAAGGACATGCAGGTCAACTTGTATTCGGTACACTTCAAGGTGTAACAGTAGTAGCAATGCAAGGACGTTTCCATTTCTACGAAGGATACGATATGCAAAAAGTAACATTCCCAGTTCGTGTTATGAAAGAACTAGGTGTAGAAACAGTTGTTGTAACGAACGCAGCTGGTGGTGTAAATACATCATTTGAACCAGGCGATCTTATGTTAATTTCAGACCATATTAACTTCATGGGTACGAACCCATTAATCGGACCAAATGATTCTGAAATGGGTGTACGTTTCCCTGATATGTCTACATCATATACGCCAGAACTTCGCGAAATGGCGAAACAAGTTGCAGCAGATTTAAATATTAAAGTACAAGAAGGTGTATATGTTGGAATGACAGGTCCTGTATATGAAACACCTGCTGAAATTCGTATGCTTCGTACACTTGGCGGAGATGCAGTTGGTATGTCAACAGTACCGGAAGTAATTGTAGCTCGTCATGCAGGTATGAAAGTACTAGGTATTTCTTGTATTTCAAATATGGCAGCTGGTATTTTAGATCAACCACTTCACCACGATGAAGTAATTGAAACGACAGAACGTGTTAAAGCTAATTTCTTAGCATTAGTAAAAGCAATTGTAAAACAAATGAAGGGGTGACTTCACAATGAGAATGGTGGACCTAATTGCAAAAAAACGTGATGGACATGCATTAACGACAGAAGAAATTAACTTTATCGTTGAAGGATACACAAATGGTAGTATTCCAGATTATCAAATGAGTTCACTTGCAATGGCGATTTTCTTCCAAGACATGAATGATCAAGAACGTGCAGATTTAACGATGGCAATGGTAAATAGCGGTGATACAATTGACTTATCAGCCATTGAAGGGGTAAAAGTAGATAAGCATTCAACGGGTGGAGTTGGTGATACAACGACACTGGTATTAGGTCCATTAGTAGCTGCTTTAGGTGTACCAGTTGCGAAAATGTCTGGACGAGGTCTAGGACATACGGGTGGTACAATTGATAAATTAGAAGCAGTACCAGGATTCCATGTGGAAATTGAAAATGATGAATTCATGCGTCTTGTAAATGAAAATAAAATCGCTGTTATTGGTCAAAGTGGAAACTTAACACCTGCTGATAAAAAGTTATATGCGCTTCGTGATGTAACTGCAACAGTAAATTCAATTCCTCTTATCGCTAGCTCAATTATGAGTAAAAAGATTGCTGCTGGTGCAGATGCAATTGTTCTTGATGTAAAAACTGGAGCAGGCGCGTTTATGAAAACGGATGAAGATGCAAAGCGTTTAGCAGAAGCAATGGTACGCATTGGTAATAACGTTGGTCGTAATACGATGGCGGTTATTTCTGATATGAGTCAGCCGCTTGGTGAAGCAATCGGTAATGCATTAGAAGTACAAGAAGCAATTGATACATTACAAGGTAAGGGACCGAAAGATTTAGAAGAGTTATGTTTAACACTTGGAAGTCAGATGGTGTACCTTGCTGGACAAGCTTCATCTTTAGAAGATGCACGTGAAAAGTTAATTGAAGTAATGAACAATGGTAAAGCGCTAGAATCATTTAAAACGTTCTTATCCGCGCAAGGCGGCGATGCATCTGTTGTTGATGATCCTTCTAAATTGCCACAAGCACAATTTAAAATTGAAGTGGAAGCGAAAGAAGACGGTTACGTATCGGAAATCGTTGCAGATGAAATCGGAACAGCAGCAATGCTTTTAGGAGCAGGGCGTGCAACGAAAGAGTCTGAAATTGATTTAGCAGTTGGTCTAATGCTTCGCAAAAAAGTGGGCGATAGCGTGAAAAAAGGTGACTCTCTTGTTACAATTTACGCAAACCGCGAAAATGTTGAAGACGTAAAAGCGAAAATTTATGAGAACATGAAAATCGCTAAAGATCACGTAGATGCACCAACTTTAGTACACGGTATTGTAACGAAGTAATAAAGTGAAACTTTAATCAGTGGGGGCTTTATCCCCACTGATTATTAGCCTTCACCAATCGGGCATTTACGGGCAGCCCGACCCAGACCTAACTTCTTTGCTTTCGCTGAATTTTGAGGTAGGGGTCTTACTGCCCGCAAATAGCGGGATAAAAAAAAGCTGAGGAGATTTCTCCTTGGCTTTTTTTACTATTTTTTGTTTATAATAGTAATGGGTGAAATTATGATTAGAATTTGTGCAATAACGAAAAAAAATGAAGTTTTATATGATGTTTCGCTAGAAGAAACAAAAAAAGAGAACATCATATGGTATTGGCTTGATTTATATAAGCCAACGAAAGAGGAGTATACATATATTTTACAAGATCACTTCAAGTTCCATCCCCTTGCAATTGAAGATTGTGTAGAGTATGTACAGAGACCAAAGGTAGATTTTTATGATGGATATAACTTTTTAGTTCTTCATGCATTCGGAGAAGACGGATTAGAACCGCATGAAATCGATTTATTTATTAGTGATCGATATATAGTCTCTTTCCATTTCTCTCATAACAATGCGATTGAAAGAGTATGGAAAACGCTCGGTGAAAAGAAACGTATTAAGAAGAGCCCTTTGCATGTAGCACATACAATTATTGACCAAATTGTAGATGATTATTTCGCACCTGTTTATTACATTGAAGACCATTTAAATGCAATTGATGATAATTTAACGGGTGAGACAGCAGGAAGTGTGCTAGAAGAAGTATTTGATATTCGTGCAGATTTATCTAAGCTAAGGCGTACGATTATTCCGATGCGTGATTTATTGTATCGTATATTAAATTCAACACGTTTTTACGGTATAAGTGATCATGAAATTTATTTTAAAGATATACATGATCATTTGCTTAAACTGACAGAGATGATTGAAGCGAGCCGTGAATTAACAGCAGATATTCGAGATAGTTACTTTTCGTTGAATTCCCACCATATGAACAATATTATGAAAACATTAACTGTTTTCTCAACTATTTTCATGCCGTTAACATTTATTGCAGGGGTATACGGCATGAACTTCGCACATATGCCAGAGCTTGGCGGGAAGTATAGTTATTTTATTTGCTTAATTTTAATGGCATTAATTGGCGGCGGAATGATGGCTTGGTTTTATAAAAAAGGTTGGTTTAAGTAAAAAAACACCGAGGATTTCCTCGGTGTTTTTTTCTTAGCCAATAGCGTGTAATACGAACATGGCTAAGAATAAGCATGTAATAATATACATGGGCGGTGCGACTTCTTTACGCTTTCCAAGTGCAATTTTCAAGATAGGATAAGCAATAAATCCGAACGCAATGCCATCAGCGATACTATATGTGAGCGGGATCATAACGATAATTAAAAACGCTGGAAATCCTTCTGAAAAGTCGTTCAGAGGAATTTGTTGAATGCTTGTAATCATCAGCCCGCCAATAATAATTAAGATTGGTGCAATGGCACTGTCAGGAATTATTTTGACAAACGGAAGCGCAAACAGTGATGCGAAGAATAACAACCCTGTAACGATAGACGTCAGACCTGTCTTTCCGCCTGCAGTAATACCTGCGGCACTCTCTACTGTTGAAACGGTAGGGCTTGTGCCAAATAGACCACATGTCATTGCTGAAATTGCATTTGCTTGGTAAGCACGTGGGAATTTACGATCATCTTCTAATAAACCATGTAAAAGTCCCATGTTCTCAAAAATAAGCACCATGCTTAAGGAGAATGTTGCAATCCAAAATGGCAAGGAAGAAAGTTTCCCAAATGACATAGCTCCAAACACATCGCCATAATTAGCGAATGAAAACGAACTATTTCCCATTTGACTCGTATCAACAAGACCAAACAGCCATGCAATACCAGTTCCAATTGCAATCGTCCATAAAAAGCTTCCACGTACGTTACGCGCAAATAGTACAAGTGCGACAATAAGAGTAAGTAGTGTGGCAAGAACGACAGGACTACTTAATTTTCCCATTGCAACAGCAGTATTAGGATGCGAAACGACTAAACCACCTTTTTGCAAGCCGATGAAAGCTAAAAACAACCCGATACCGACAGTGATCGCTTCCTTTAATGACTTTGGAATAGATACCGAAAGCACGCGAGCAATCGGTGTAAAAGCAGCAATTGCAAAAATAATACCGGCGATAAAAACAGCTGCCAATGCTTCTTGCCAAGTTAAACCGAGCGTATGCACAGCAGTGTACGTGAAGAATGCATTTACACCCATACCAGGGACAAGAATAGCAGGTGCATTTGCCCAAAATGCCATGAGTAGACATCCGACAAATGAACTAAAAACAGTTGCCAAAATTCCTGCCTCAAGAGGAATGCCGGCATCTGATAAGATTGACGCATTTACAATCATAATATAAACAATTGTGAAAAATGACGTGACTCCAGCTAAAACTTCTTGTTTTGGTGATGTTTGGTGTAAGTCTAATTTAAATGTTCTTTCAAGTATTCCTTTCATGTTAAACCTTCTTTTTCATATCCCTCTCCCACCCGTGATATCTCTTATGTAAGAGCTCACCGTCCTTTATTATATCAGAACATCATGTTTTTACAACAACGAAAATGATAACGGTTACTTATAAATGAATTTATTTATAAATACGTAAAAATTGCCCGGATAGATGAAATGATTTCTAGTTCTCCTGATTGAATGGGCGGAGCTGCTTGCGCATGCAAAGTAGCATATGATGCGATCTCCCGTGGCAATTGGACAGATTCTTCAACGAATGAGAGGGGAACAGGATTAATATTTAAATTGTAGGTACTCGCAATTGTACGAGCTTTGTCTACTGCTTGTTGCAGAGCTTGAATGAGAGCTTGCTCATAATATTTATTTGGATGAGATATTCGAAAACGTAATCCTTTTGCTACGTTTGCACCATTCGATACGGCTATATCATATACTTCCCCTGCTTTTTGCACATTTAAAACGGTAATTTCATACAAATGCTCCACACGGTAGCCTTGTAGTAATGCTTTATCATTTACATATTCGTATTGAGGCGTAATCGTATAAGAAATGGTTTCTATATCTTTATCGGCAATACCTAGCTGTTTGAGTGCATCAAGCAATTGTTTCGATTGCACTGCATTTTCTTCTTGCGCTTGTTTTACATTTTTACTATCCGTTCGAATGCCCAGTGTTAATATGACAACATTTGGTTTTGCTTTTATAATGCCTTCTCCTTGTACAGTAATAGTAGCTTCTTTACCAGTATTTGTCGTACGGATATTATGTAAATACGGATTCATTCCACTTTGCATTTATGCTCACCATCCTTTTTTATATGTATATGTGTGAACAAAAAAGAAAATCTTATGAAAAAAGTTACATAAATGAGAATGTTGAGGGAAGAAAGCATATACAATATAGGTATTTATAGATTATAATATGTGTAAATATGATAAAAAAGGGACGAGGCTAGTGAACGAAAATAGAGAAACACTGATTTTAGATTTATCTGCATCATTTCGAAAGATGATACGTTTATTACAAAATGATATTAATACACGTTTTTCAGAGCATATGCCATATAATGAATTCTCTGTATTACGTGCGTTATTTTTAAAAAGTCCACAGATGGCTTCGCAAATTGCGAGTGAAGTAAACGTAACCTCCAGTCATATTACAGCTGTAACAGATCGTCTCGTGCGAAAAGGGTTTGTTGAAAGAAAACGTTCAAATTCGGACCGTCGTATCGTATACTTAGAAATTACTGAAAACGGACGAGAAGTAACTGAAAAGCTTGAAGCTGTGCGTAAAGAATATTATAAAGAGAAATTTAAAGGTTGGAGCGACCAAGAGATAGAAATGGTTTTAGAACTATTTGGCCGCGTATTATAATAAATGAGGATAGGAAGCGAGGGCTTTCCTATCCTTTTTCTTTTGAATAAAAATATTTTGAAACTCCGATACTTTAATTAAACAGATCGGAGGAAAGATTATGAAATATATTGCTGCACTTACCATTTTACTTGGAAGTTTCTTCTGCTTTCATACATTCATGTACGCCGATACCCCTATCCAAGTGGTGCAAAAAGAAGTGAAGTACATTGAAAACGATAATACTGTCTTGTATTCGAAATTATGGGTTCGTTCTATGCAAAACGCAGTATTATTTCACCATAGCGATAATGTTCGTAATCAGGACACTCTGCGTAATGTAACAAGTTCATCGCTTGTTAAAGCGAAGCACTTACCATTTAAGAAAGCATCAATGTACATTCCAAGATTATCGCAATACGTATCAAAAGCAGGGAAAGAAAATATTCAAGTGCACTACATTGCGGTACACTATAATGTAAAAAAAGAAAATGCGTATCAATTAAATGGCATGAACTATTTTCTACAAGTATTTATGAAAGAGCGCGGCGAATGGAAAATTGCTGAAAGTGTAGTCGCGCCGACAGAGCAAATTGTGAAAAACGGTGATGGATTTGGGATGAAAGAAGAGAGGAGGTATGGGGATAGGAGAGAGAATGTGAAATAACCTCCTCTAGGCGAGGAGGTTATTTTATTTGAAATTCCAAGAGACCTTCAATCTCAATATTTTAGATAGAAGAAAATAGCTAATTATGCTTGTTCCGAATAAACCAACGTAAAAATTAAGCAACGAATGGGTCCCACCAATTATTAAACCGCCGCTAATTCCAATACAGAAAATAGCGCAGACCATAAATATTTTTTGAAGCTTTGGATATAGTAAGAAACTACCATTCCGCTCATTGACTGAACGAACATATAAATATATACCGAGTGGTAATAAAATAATTATATTTACAATAGGTCCAATCAATGTTTTTACTGAAGGGATTTCTGTAAAGTTTGGTTCATTATGACGCACTCCATCATTATCGGTATAAGCATTTTGTGGATTATAATCAAATCTAATATGAAAATTTTCTGCTGGACCCGAAATGCGTATGTTTTCCATAACACGATGCATATTGCCATTGTCCTCATGAAAGTCAGTATTCGAGTGAACAGCGATGACCGCTGAGATAAGGGATGGAAATAACAATGGAAACATGAATATAGCTGCAGTAAGAAGTCCCTGCGAGAGAATATTTCCAGCAATCGTTCCTATACATAATGCAAGCGTATAAATAGCGATTAACACAATTAACATGTATAGAAAATAAGTATGAAATGGTGAAAATATTTGATATTTATTATGAAAAGTTGTTTTTTTCATAATGGCGAATAGTCCCCAGTTTAATACGATGATTGCTGCAATGTTGCAGATCCCAAACAACCACTTTGTTATATAGATGTGTGAACGTTTAAATGGCATAGACCATAGCAAGTCACTAGAGTTATTTTGTCTTTCCCAACCAATTAATGTACAAGCTAGAACGATAAGTACACCACCTAACAGTATGACAGGGTCTATAAGTGTTAAATCAAAGTGGTAGTGATATACATAGTTCCACTTTTTATTGTCATTTAGAAAGTATAGCTGTTGAATAGAAGCCATATAGTATTTATATGATAAAGTATAGAAGCTAACGAACCAAAACAACCACACAACATATTTACTTTGTTGATATGTTCTTAGCCATAGTGCTTTTTGAAACATAGGCCCCCTCCTTTAAAAAACTTTATAATTTGTTAGACGTGATAGTACAACATAAGTAATGATTCCAGCGAGAAGCAAACTGATATAGTAGTTAAGTAAGAAATTAAATTGATTTATTTTATAGCCACCTAGTAATGCAAAATAAATGGTTGCCCCCCATATCCATATTCGTAAATGTTTTTGGAAAATAAATATTTTTTGAGTGTTTTCATTTGGCGATCGTGTATATAAATATGTGCCAAGTAGTAAATAGAACATCGTATAGAAAATAGGAACTAGCACTGACTTAGCTGAATAATACGTATGATTTGCCGGATCTCTTAAAGTGGTTGGATCGTTTTCTTTCTTACGTGATTTTGGATCATAGTGGTAACGAATTGTATAATTATATATTGGTGCAACTATATTTGTTTTTTGATTGATTTCATGAAGTTGTTCATACAAGTTGTTATTTCTAGTATCTGTAGCATGTAAATGGTTTATTGTAAAAGTGTACACTAATGGAATAAATGTAAGCCCCATTAGAAGCCACGGAATACAAAAAACGACTTGCGAAACAACGCTTCCAGTAAAAGTACCGATACATAATGCAGCTGTATATACTGCAACATAAGAGACAATTACATAAAGAAAGTATCGATGAAATGGTCCAAATGATTGATAATCAAAATGAATTGTCGTTCTATAAATAACATACATAAGGATCCAATTTATAAGTAATGAGCCTACAATACAAAATGAACCAAAAGCCCATTTAGATAAAAAAACATCTTTTCTTTTAAATGGCATCGTCATAAGTAAAGTATTAGACTGGCTACTACGTTCCCATCCCATCAATAAACAAGCTAAAGCAATGATAAGAACAGTTAACCAAAAGCTATTACTTTCCCCAAATCCAAAATAATAGAAATAATAGTACGTTCCCTTTTCTTGTAAATTGTGATATTCAGTAAGTTGTTGCTCGGCTGCTTTATAGTATCCGACAGATAAAATATAAAGTGTGCTAAAGAAGAACAGTAGTACAGCATACTTCCCGCGCTTCCAATTCCACATCCACAATGCCTTATGAAACATACCCATCCTCCTCAAGTGTCGTAACGAAGACATCTTCAAGTGACATTGTTAATTCTTCAATGAGTATTGGTTGCTCTTTATAAAACTTCTCCAATGTTGTAGCCACATTTCCTTCGATTAAAATCGTATATACTTTTCCTGTTTGGTTTAATATTTTAATATTGCTTAAGTTTTCTAGTTTTTGAGGTAATGAACGTTCATAAGCAACTTGTATTTTGGCAAATCGTGATTTTGCATCATCTAGTGATGTAATAGAATCTACTGTATGTCCTTTTAAAATAATGATTGTATCGGCAATTTTTTCAACTTCATCTAAATGGTGAGTGGAGATGAAAATTGTAATTTCTTTTTCTGCTACTTCTTCAACGAGAAATTGTAGAATCTGTCTTTTAACGATAGGATCAAGTCCGTTTGTCGGTTCATCTAAAATGACATATTCTGCTTTTGCAGCGAAAGCTAAAATGATCGCAAGCAGTGCTTTCATTCCTTTTGAGTAACTACGAATACGTTTGTTTGGTAAATTAAAACGTTCTAATATTTCATAAAAATATTGTTCATCAAATGCTGTATAAACCGCTTTATAAAACTTTACGATTTCTTTTACTGTATATCCGTTCAGTATGTTAGTAGAGTCTGGAACATATACGACCTTTTGTTTAATTTCAGGATGCTTATGAACATCTGTATCCTCATATGTAACAGTTCCTTCATCGGGGTCTAAAATGCCGACCATCGTTCGTAATAAAGTTGTTTTCCCCGCACCGTTTCTTCCGAGTAATCCGACGATACTACCTTTTTGTAATGTGAAAGAAACATCGTCTAAAATCGTTTGGTTATCAATTGTTTTCTTCAAGTTTGTCACTTTCAACATCTGTATTTCCTCCAATCTCTTTATAGTATGAATCTATCCAATCGTGAATTTTATCTTTCGTAATCCCAAGATAAGAGGCTTCTAGTAATAATTGATGAAATTGCTTTTCAACCATAGCGATTTTCCTTTCGTCTAATGTTGGGGTAATCGATTGGGCTACAAATGTTCCTTTTCCTCGTAATGTTTCAATAATCCCTTGTCGCTCTAATTCTTGATAAGCTTTACTTACTGTATTTGGATTTATAACGAGCAAAGAAGCAAGCTCACGTACAGAAGGAAGCTTATCACTTGGAGCTAACATATTTTTTAGTACGAGCTCTTTTATATTTTGAACAATTTGTTCCCATATCGGAGTGTTGCTTCTTGGATCAAGTTGAATATGCAAGAGCAATGTCTCCTTCCTAATGAGTATTAAGTGTACTACTGTGTGTAATACACTTAATACAATATAGGCAATGAATTTATTTGTCAACTGAAAATAATAGAAAAATATGGTATTAAAAATGTATAAATTGGAAAAAATAAGTTTGATATAGAATGGAGGGTTAGTCATGAAGCGAGTTTTTGGAATACTTGTTTGTTTCATGTTATTGCTTTCTGGTACTTCAGTTAGTTTCGCACAATCTGAGAAAACGAAGCAGGAAAAAACAGAAGAAACCACGCCGAAGTTAGCGGAACAAGCGTCGTCAGCGATCGTAATTGAGCAAGATACAGGTAAAGTTTTGTTTGATAAAAATCCGAATGAAAAGTTACCACCTGCTAGTATGACAAAGATTATGACAATGCTATTAATTATGGAACAAGTTGAAAAAGGAAAATTAAAACTGACAGATAAAGTGAGAGCGAGTGAACACGCAGCTTCAATGGGCGGATCACAAATTTTTCTAGAACCTGGGGAAGAGATGACTGTAAATGAAATGTTAAAGGGCATTGCAATTGCATCTGGAAATGATGCATCTGTTGCAGTAGCTGAGCATATCGCTGGTTCAGAAGAAGGTTTCGTAAATATGATGAACAAAAAAGCGAAAGATCTAGGATTGAAAAATACACATTTTCAAAATCCGACAGGTCTTCCAGCGAAAGATCATTATTCCACAGCAAATGATATGGCTATAATGGCGAGAGAATTGATGAAGTATCCACTTATTCGCAAATACACAGGTAAATATGAAGACTATTTACGTGAAGATACGGATAAGAAGTTTTGGCTCGTTAATACGAATAAGTTAGTACGTTTTTATCCTGGAGTAGATGGTGTGAAAACGGGCTTCACGACAGAAGCGAAATATTGTTTAACGGCATCGGCTGAGAAAAATGGTATGCGTGTTATTTCAGTTGTAATGGGAGCACCTACATCAAAAGAGCGGAACAATCAAGTAACGAAGCTTCTTGATTATGCATTTGGACAATACATGACAAAGAAATTATATACACGTGGTGAGAAAATTAAGACTGTACAAGTAGGAAAAGGTAAGGAAGAAAAAGTAGATTTAGTTGCGTCAGACAATGTGTCTCTTCTTATGAAGAAGGGCGAAAATATGGACAAAGTTAAACAAGAAGTGATTGCTGAAAAGAAAGTGAAGGCACCGATTAAAAAAGGTGATGCACTTGGTACACTTGTTATTAAAAGAGATAAAGATGTTTTATTAAAACAAACAATTGTAGCGAAAGAAGATGTTGAGGCAGCGAGTTGGTGGGAGTTATTTAAAAGAAGTTTTGGGATGTTTTCAACATCAAAATAGCGGCGGAAATTTTGATGTTTTTCTGTTCGTATTTACTGAAATAATTGCTGAAAGGTTTCACTTTATGACGAAATAGTTCTTCTTTTGTCAGTAGGAAGGATTCTGATTTTATATCACGAAAATCTTATGTTAATGAGTAAAGTTTGAGCATAAGGAGGAAATCGTGTGAGTCTTTCCATGCATTTAGAAGTAAAACGTGACGTCTTATGTGTGAGGCTAGAGGGCGAGTTAGATCATCATACTGCTGAAGAGTTGCGAACGAAAGTCACAGATATGATTGAGACACATGGTGTTCATCATATTATTTTGAGCCTAGAGAACTTAACATTTATGGATAGTTCTGGTTTAGGCGTTATATTAGGCCGATATAAACATGTAAAGGGATTAGGTGGAGAGATGGTTGTCTGTGCAATTTCACCGCCCGTTAAACGTTTATTTGAAATGTCAGGTCTATTCAAAATTGTTCGTTTAGAAGAAAGTGAAGCGCATGCGCTCGCGACGTTGGGGGTGGCGTAGATGAGAAATGAAATGAACCTTCAATTTTCAGCGTTAAGTCAGAATGAATCATTCGCTCGTGTTACGGTAGCTGCTTTTATTGCGCAATTAGACCCGACGATGGAAGAACTAACAGAGATTAAAACAGTTGTGTCAGAAGCGGTTACAAATGCAATTATTCATGGGTATGAAGGAAATGCAGAAGGTGTTGTTTATATTTCAGTGATTTTGGAAGAAGCGATGGTGAAACTCACGATTCGAGATGAAGGGATTGGTATCTTTAACTTAGATGAAGCAAGACAACCCCTTTTTACAACTAAACCTGAATTAGAGCGTTCCGGAATGGGATTTACTATCATGGAAAATTTTATGGATGAAGTAGAAGTTATTTCAAACGAATCTTTCGGGACAACAATCCATTTGACAAAATACTTATCAAATAGTAACGCTCTATGCAATTAAGGAGAATAGCCAATGGACATAGAGGTCAGAAATGAGAAGAAGAAACCTCAGTTAAAGGACCACGAGCTAAAAGCGTTAATTCAAAAAAGTCAAGATGGAGATCAACAAGCGAGAGATACAATCGTTCAAAGTAATATGCGTCTCGTATGGTCGGTTGTACAGCGATTTCTTAATCGAGGATACGAACCAGACGATTTATTTCAAATTGGATGTATTGGGCTCTTAAAATCGGTAGATAAATTTGATTTATCTTTCGACGTGAAATTTTCAACATATGCAGTTCCAATGATTATCGGTGAAATACAACGATTTTTACGTGACGATGGATCAGTGAAAGTAAGTAGATCTTTAAAAGAAACAGGAAACAAAGTCCGAAAGATGAGAGACGAGCTTTCGAAAGAATTTGGAAGGGCTCCAACGATTAATGAGGTAGCACAGGCTCTTGAACTAACGCCGGAAGAAGTTGTTCTGGCGCAAGAAGCGAGTCGTGCTCCTTCGTCGATACATGAAACTGTGTATGAAAACGATGGAGATCCAATTACTATTTTAGATCAAATTGCAGATCAATCGGAAACGAAATGGTTTGATAAAATTGCTTTAAAAGAAGCGATTAGAGAATTGGATGAACGAGAAAGGCTAATTGTGTATTTGCGCTATTATAAAGACCAAACCCAATCAGAAGTAGCGGAGCGCATAGGCATTTCGCAAGTACAAGTTTCAAGACTTGAAAAGAAAATATTAAAACAGATGAAAGATCGAATAGATGAATAGCTATCTATTCGATTTTTTTTGTTGTAACGTATGGTTGGTCGATAGCGGCAGCGTTTCTTATAGTTGCACTAGTCATTAGTCTGAAGAAATGGAATGCACAAATACATTCAGACTCTACCCAGCTTGAAAAAGAATGGAAGGACCGAGGTGTTTCATGATGAGTGGATCAGCGATTATGATGATGGTTATAGGTATGGTAGTCATTTGGGAAGGACTTGCATTAAGTATTGCAAATTTATTTAAGAAAAAGGCATAAGCTAAAAACATCTGTACCGAAATGGTACAGATGTTTTTTTTATGAAAAAATTGTATTAGAAAAAATTCCAATAACCATACTACAACTACGAGGAAGAGTGAAGGGGTGAATGAAAATTGGAACAAACGATTTATATTAAAATGCGCAATCGCTTAAAAGTGTCTCCTACGTATGAAGTAAAGCTGAGTGATGTTGCTCAACTTGCCGGAGATTCTTTTGTAGTTGAGTTGTTACAAAATGAAATAGTCTACAAAATAACAGCGCATGATAAAACACATGTTGTAATTGATGTTATGAAAGTGATTGAGATTATTCAACAAAAAGCGGCTCACATACAAATTAATTTACTTGGTTCTGGACAAACTCTTGTTGAAATTATATACGAAAAAAAGAAAGTGCATCCGGTTTTCTTCGGACTTGTATGGTTGTTACTTTTCATTGGAGCGGCCCTTGCAATCATTTATTTCCATGAAGATGTAAGTATGCAACAAGTACACCAACGGTTATATTACATGATTACTGGAGAATTTAAGGCGCAACCACTTTTATTTCAAATTCCTTATTCATTAGGTCTTGGATTAGGTATGGTCTTATTTTTTAATCATGTATTTCAGAAGAGAATTAATGAAGAGCCGAGCCCGTTAGAAGTTGAGATGTTTCAATATCAGCAGTCGCTTGATCAATATGTAATTGTTCATGAAAACAAGGATAATATGAAACAGATTGCTGATGATTGAGTGTGCATTTGTTGTATTAATTGGCTTAGCTGGAGGGATTGCAGTAGGTAGCGGATATGTCGCGTTTTTAGCTGTACTTGGTATAATCCCTCGTTTAGCTCAATTAACGAGAAGTGGAAAGCATATTCAATACTTTGAGTGGGCGGTCATTGCAGGTACTTTAACAGGGGCTTGGTGTAGTTTGAAAAATATTACATTTCAAACGTCACAATATTGGCTTGTTATATTAGGGATATTTTGTGGCACATTCATTGGAATGCTCGCTGCGGCGTTAACGGAAGTGTTAAACGTTTTACCTATTTTAGCGAAACGAGTAAGGGTAGAGGAGAAAATTATTGTTTTACTCGTTGCTCTTGTACTTGGGAAAGTAATAGGCTCGTTGTTTCACTGGATTTATTTCGTAAAGTAGGAGGCAATATATATGGCCGGGCGAAAATTGAAGGACGATTACATAAATAAAGTGAAGGAGTACCATCCAAAACCGAACTATTTCATAAATTGTGTGAAGGCATTTCTTGTTGGTGGACTCATTTGTACGGCGGGAGAAGTATTGATGAAATTTTATATACATTACTTTCACTTTAGTGAGAAAGAGGCAGGAAACCCTACAGTTGCAACTCTTGTTTTACTATCAGCGATTTTAACAGGGTGTGGTGTATATGATAAAATCGGGCAGTTTTCTGGAGCGGGATCAGCAGTACCAGTTACTGGATTTGCGAATTCTATGGCGAGTGCCGCACTAGAGCATAGGAGTGAAGGGATTGTTCTAGGAATCGCTACTAACATGTTTAAGCTTGCAGGAAGTGTCATTGTATTTGGAGTCGTCGGTGCATACATTATCGGGTTAATAAGATATACATTTCAAATTTTAATGTCTTAAAGGAGGGGTGGGTATGAGATTGACAGGAAAACAAACGTGGGTATTTCAAAATGATATCTTCGTGAATGCAACTGGTACTGCTGTCGGTCCGAAAGAAGCTGAAGGCCCTCTTGGAAAGGATTTTGATATTTCATATTCTGACTTACATTGCGGAGAGGAAAACTGGGAACTTGCTGAACGAAGGTTAATGTCAGACTCAATTCAACAAGCGATGCAAAAAGGGAATATAAAAAAATCGCAAATTGATTTCTTTTTAGCGGGAGATTTATTAAACCAAACAGTGACAGCAAATTATGTTGCTCGTGAGTATGGTATTCCTTTTTTAGGGATGTTCAGCGCTTGTGCGACGTCAATGGAAACTTTGGCGATTGGATCAGCTTTTATAGATGGTGGGTTTGCGAATCGTATTTTAGCTACAGTAAGTAGTCATAATGCGACGGCTGAAAGACAATTTCGTTCCCCAACAGAATACGGAGGACAAAAGCCAGGGACAGCAAACTCAACTGTTACCGGAGCAGGGTCAATATTAATTAGCAATGAGGAGAGTGCAATTAAAATAACAGCAGCAACAATTGGTAAAGTGCAAGATTTAGGAATTGCTAATCCTTTAGATATGGGATCAGCGATGGCACCAGCTGCTGCTCATACAATTCAACAACATTTTGAAGATTTGAGAAGAAGTGCAGCTGATTATGATCTTATTGTTACTGGTGATTTATCGGCTGTTGGGACACCAATTGCGAAACAACTTTTACTTGAGGAAGGGTATGATTTGGGGAATGTATACAATGATTGTGGATTAATGATTTACAATTCAAATCAAGAAGAAGTGTTTGCAGGGGGCAGTGGTTGTGCTTGTTCAGCTGTTGTAACATACGGCCATTTATTGCGTGAAATGCAAAAAGGGAATTTACAAAGAATTTTTGTCGTTGCAACTGGAGCTCTATTAAGCCCCATGATGATACAACAGAAGGAAACGATTCCAACGATTGCGCATGGTGTTGTGTTTGAAAGCGTTAAAGGAGAGTGAATTGTGGATTTTATATATGCATTTCTTGTAGGAGGAGCTATTTGTGTAATTGGACAAGTGTTGCTAGATTTCGCAAAGTTAACACCGGCACATTTAATGGCAACTTTTGTAGTCGCCGGAGCTATTTTAGACGGATTCGGATTGTACGATAAGCTTATAAAATTTGCAGGTGCTGGGGCAACAGTCCCTATTACAAGTTTTGGACACTCACTATTGCACGGGGCAATGCATGCGGCAGAAAAACATGGATATTTAGGAATTGGAATCGGTATGTTTAGCTTAACGTCTGCGGGGATTTCAGCAGCGATATTATTTTCATTTTTTGTTGCACTTATATGTAAACCGAAAGGATAAATCAAATGAGACGAAGGGTTGTTTTGGTCACAGATGGAGATGAATATGCAAAGCGGACAATTGAGCTGTTAACAAAGGAATTTGGGGGGAGGTGTATTTCAGCATCGCAAAGTAATCCGACCAAATTGACAGGGAAGAAAGTTGTTGAGCTTATTATGCAAACGCCATATGACCCTGTATTTGTCATGTTTGATGACAGCGGATTTATAGGAGAAGGATCTGGTGAAAAGGCGTTAAAGTATGTCGCAACACATAAACAAGTTGATGTACTCGGTATTTTAGCAGTAGCATCTAATACACATCATTGGGAATGGGCGCGTGTAGATGTAAGTGTAGATCGGAATGGGAATTTAACAGAATACGGCGTTGATAAATTTGGACTCCCAGATGGTGAAATTGGCAGGATTAGTGGGGATACGATTTATTGTTTAGATGGGCTGAATGTTCCTGTCATTGTGGGGGTCGGTGATATTGGCAAGATGTGCGGAAATGATGAATGGGAGAGAGGATCACCTATTACTAGAAAAGCAATTCAATTAATTTTGGAAAGGAGTGGGTTTTATGACGAAGCCTAAAAAAGTGAGTATCCCGATTTCATCTTTTTTAAGTGATAATGAAAATTACTTAAAGCAAACAGTCGGACTTGGTGTTACATACGATGTTGGTATTCGTAAATTTCAAATTTTAAATAAAGAAATTGGTGTGTTATTTGTAAATGGACTTTGTGATACGAATTATATTATCCCTATTTTAGAAGAAGCGGTGGATACAAATGAAATAAGGGATGTAGAAGAAGATACAGTAAAGCTTTTAGAGAATCGTTTAATTCATCAACAAGTAAGTAAAGTGAAAACGATGGATGAGGTAATGCTCCAAGTATTATCAGGACTCATTGTTATATTTGTGGAAGGCGAAACGGAAGCGTTCGCAATAGATGTTCGTAGTTACCCGGGCCGGACACCGACAGAACCAGATACAGAAAAGGTAGTACGCGGTGCAAGGGATGGTTTTGTTGAAAATATCGTTGTAAATACAGCATTAATTCGTAGAAGGATACGCGATCCACGTCTTCGAAATGAAATGATTCGAGTCGGAGATAGATCGCAAACGGATATTTGTATTACATACGTTCAAGATGTTGCAAATCCAGATTTAGTAAAGATTATAAAACAAGAATTAAATAATATTGATGTAGACGGGATTACGATGGCGGATAAAACAGTAGAAGAATTTGTAGTTAAACAAGGTTATAATCCATTCCCGCTTATCCGATACACAGAAAGACCAGATGTAGCAGCAAATCATCTATTAGAAGGACATGTGTTAGTACTCGTTGACACATCACCAAGTGCTATGATCACTCCAACAACATATTTCCACCATTTACAGCATGCAGAAGAGTTTAGACAAAATCCAGCTGTAGGTACATTTTTACGTTGGGTACGTTTTTTAGGTGTTATATTTTCGCTATTCTTACTGCCATTTTGGCTAGTTTTTGTTTTTAATCCGACTCTTTTACCGGAAAGCCTTGCTTTCATTGGACCAAATAAGATGACGCATTTACCGATTTTATTACAAATTTTGATGGCGGAAGTCGGACTCGAATTTTTAAGAATGGCCGCCATTCATACACCGACATCATTGTCGTCGGCAGCAGGATTAATTTCTGCCATATTAATTGGTCAAATTGCAATTGATGTAGGTTTGTTTGTACCAGAAGTTATTTTATACGTAGCGGTTTCTATGATTGGGTCATTTGCAACGCCGAGTTATGAACTTGGACTTGGAAATAAGGTCGGAAAATTGTTTGTCATTATTTTAACAGGCATATTTCATGAAATAGGATTTGTCATTGGAATGACGATGTTGATTCTGTTTTTAACATCTATAAGAAGTTTGCAAACACCGTATTTATGGCCGTTTTTACCGTTTGATTGGGGCGCGTTAACGAAAATTTTACTTCGTCCAACTATGTCTAGTTTAAAGGTTCGTCCAAGTATTGTAAGACCTCAAAATGTGCGAAGACAAAAATAAGCGGGATTATGCTCCGCTTATTTTTTATTGAAAATTTATTGTTTTTTTAACAAAAATCAAACATTTTTTTTGTACAATTAGAGTAGATATTGTGTATGGAAGGGGAAGAGGACATGATTAAACTATTTGTAAGTGATTTAGATGATACACTCGTTTACAATATGAATGATATGCAAAAAGAAGATGAACGAGCGCTTTGTTGGCTAGCTGAAAACGGGACAAATATTTGTTTTGCCTCTGGCCGTTTTACTCACCGAATTGATGAGGCGGTAAAAAGGTTTTCGTTCCCGTATTACACAACTAGTTTAAATGGAGCGACAATGATACTACCGGATGGAAAAGTATTTCATGAATCGAGTTTTGAAGATGGGGTTGCCCAGGAAATATATCGATATATACATAAAAAGGGACTAGCAGATATTGTTTGTGCAAATGAGCAGCGATATACAAAAAGGAAGAATGAACATCACCATACTTTTGAAGAGTATATGGGAGTGCATATTGCTGAAATCGAAGAGTTAGAAGAGGAATTTGGGAAGACTGTACATCCTGCGAAATTATTTGTTTTTGGCGAAGAAGAAAAAATTGTAGCATTAGATCAAGAGTTGAGAGATACATTTCATAGTGAAGCGGAAGTCTTTATATCGGGTAAGCGATATGTTGACATTATGCCAAGAGGTGTAAGTAAAGGAAGCGCTCTGAAGCGATTAATGGAACATTTACAAATTGAAGCAAATGAAGTTGCGTGTATTGGAGATTCTTTCAATGATATTTCTATGTTTGAAGTAACCCCGCACTCCTTCACCCTCCATCATGCTCATCCGTATGTGAAGGAGAAAGCAAATCATGTTGTCCGTTCGGTTGAAGAAGCTATTATGAAATTACCGTTACTTGTATAAAAAAGAAGCTCGTCACTGGCGAGCTTCTTTTTTTACTTGAATAAAGATTTAACGAAATCAATGATACTAGAGAAGAAATCTTTTACTTTATCTAGGAAACTTTGCCCTTCTTCAGATCCTAAGAAGGCAGACACGTGGTCTTTTGCTTTCTCTAATTGGCTACCAACTTGGTTCCAATCGATATTAAGATTTTTCATTTTATCAAATAACGCTACTAGGCTATCCAGCTGTTCATCTGTTAATGTAATACCGAGTTGATCAGCAATTTTTTTAATTAATGTACGTAAATCTTCAGTTGTTTTTGGCTGTTCTTTTGCAATTTCTTCTTTAATTTTTGCAACAAGTTGAACTGCTTTTTCTTCGCCGATTTTATCACCAAGTTTTGCTGTTTGTACCATTTCTTCATTGGCTACTTTTTTTACTTCTTCAGGAATGGCTTTGTTTGATGTTGTTTCATAGGCCTTCATTAAACCTGTTAAAGCAGCAGTTCCTGAAACTTTAAATGGTGCAGTAATTTGAATCTCTGCATCTTTCACACCTGCTGTAATAAGTGCATTTGTGTACATTGCATCTGTTATCGAATTAATGTTTTTTGAGCGTACAATGAGACCTGACCCTGGTTTTGTGTATGTAATCATAGAAGAGGAAATAGCTCTCGTACCAATTTGCGCTTTTGGAACGATGCCCTCTAGAAATTTATGTTCTTCCGCATTAGATACAGTAATAATTTGTGCATCTTTTGGTGCTTTCATTTCTTTCAAAAGATCTTGTTTCTGTTGTTCAGATAAGTTTTCTCCTAGTGTAACAATTGATTCTCCCTCAATGATGTCTGCAAATGAAGCTGTTGGCATAATAAATACGGCTACAGCTAATAGCAGAGCTAGTAATTTCGTTTTCACGAAAAATCGCTCCCTTTCTCTTTCTTAAATTTTCGGGCAACACAGTTATTATAGTATATTTTTCTTATTTGTCACCTAGCTTCTTCCACATTTCAAAAAAGAAGTATGCAGATTGTCGGATTCTTTTTGTTTCTCGTCATGAATATGGTAATATAGTGCTGAGATAGTTGAAAGGAGACATATACATATGAAAACTTTAGGATACATATTAATGGAAAATGGCGAAAAAATCGATTTAGAATTTTTCCCAGAAGAGGCACCAAAAACAGTAGAAAACTTTAAAAAATTAGCAGAGCAAGGATTTTATGATGGTGTGACATTCCACCGCGTTATTCCTGGCTTCGTAAGCCAAGGTGGAGACCCAACAGGCACAGGAGCAGGTGGCCCAGGTTACTCTATCCCATGTGAAACTGATGGAAATCCTCATAGACATCTTGTTGGCTCACTTTCTATGGCACATGCTGGCCGTAATACAGGTGGTAGCCAATTCTTTGTTGTTCATGAGCCACAACCGCATTTAGATGGCGTACATACTGTATTCGGTAAAGCAACAAGCGGTATTGAAACAGTATTAAACATGCGTCAAGGCGATGTAATGAAAGAAGTTAAAGTTTGGGAAGAATAAGTTACGAGAAAAGGAGAGCGATTTTGCTCTCTTTTTTTATTTCCTATAAACAGGGATTGGTATATATTTTAAAGTATATGACACAAATAGGAAGGCTACTAACGTTAAATTATATTGTTCATGAGAACACACTTTTAACAAAATACATAGGATGGAGTACGAATTATATGCTTCAATAAATGTATTTCTCTTAACATATTGCTTTTAGTAGAACTACTTTGTTCAAGAGTGGTTAATAAGTGAAATGTGATGAGAAAGGGATTTTCCTTTTAGTTCCTATATAGTATTGTCTCTTTTTTGAGCGGTGTAATAGAAAGAAATAGCGTGGAAACATATATTTGACTTTCTTCTTAACGCTTTGTATGATTATCAAGTTGTTTCAGCCCCTTCTCACTCTGGTAAAAATATTGTAGAATGAATGTGATATGAAAAGAGTGATTGAGGGGATAAATAGTTTGTAACTTTTGTAAGAAGGGATAAGGGTTATGTTAATTCGTTTTAAAAAAAGTTATGAAAAAATTGCAATGGGGCTTCTTTCATTTATGCCAACTGAAAAAGATGTAAAAACATTACAATTGACAATGAAAGAATATGAAGCGAAAGAGGATTGGCAATTGTATTTGTGGAAACAAAATGAAGATTTTGTTGGGATAATGGGGATTATAAAAAAAGAAGATCAGGTATTGGAAATTCAGCATTTGAGCGTGAATCCGTCTCACCGTCATATGGGGATTGGGACGAAGATGGTTCAAGAGCTTAAGAGTAAATTTCTTGAGTTTACAATTTGCGGAAATGAGCAAACAGCAAGTTTTTGCAAAAAGTGTAAAGAGCTTGAACAAAATATACATTCATGAAAGCAGGGATAAGTAGTTTATTATCTCTGCTTTCTTTTTTGTAGTTGTTCGTGTCGTTCAGAAAGGACTTCTGTTCGATCACGCAATGTGTGCTTATTTATGATGTATTCATCAGGAATGACGTTCGCATCTTTCCAAGAGAGGTTTTGTTTCTTACATAACTGTATGCATTGTTTTTCTAACGATACGTCTAATAAGGGTAAAAATAACGGCGCAAAAATTTCCTTTTTGTGGATAGAGTGTAATCTTTCATTTAATAAGAACATAAGTTGTTTATGATCTATTCCTAATTGATGTAAAGATGTACTGTTCTTTTCTAAAAGTGCTATTGCGCTTTTTAACATCTTCTCTGCACCATTCCAGTTGGATCGTCTGTGATGGTATAAGGAAACAGCAATTTGAATGAGACCGACTAAGTAATTGTCGCGTTCTCCTCTAGGTTTTAATTTCCAATACTCTTCTAATATTTCATGACATTCAAAATAATCATAATCTCCGTGAAAATGAATTAAAAATTGTATGTACTCGGTAGGATACATTTTTTTCGCTCCTGTCTAACGGTTATATGTACAGTGTATCATAGAAATATTAACAATAAGCGACTAGGGAAATATCCCTAGTCGCTTTATTGCTTCATGTTAGCAGAAGCAAGCTGCTCCTACAATGATTAGTAAAATGAACAGTACAACTAGTAATGCGAATCCACCGCTAAAACCGCAATCAACGTGACCCATAGTTTTTTGACCTCCTACATTGTTCTTACTACATTGTTATCATATGAAGCGGTGGGCATTCTGACATGGGCATAGGTCTATTTTTAATTAAATTTCTTAAAAAGGTTGGATAGAACATGAGTATGCTCTATACTTATGTTGTTATAGAAAAAATGTGGTGGGATGCTTTGTGCAGTATAATTTTAAAGTAGAGGCTTTTGAAGGGCCTTTAGATCTATTGTTACACTTAATACATCGTTACGAAATTGATATATATAATATTCCTGTAGCGGAAATTACAGAGCAATATCTATCTTATGTCCATACGATGAAAGAACTGCAATTAGATGTTGCCAGTGAGTATTTAGTAATGGCTGCAACGTTATTACAAATTAAAAGTAAAATGTTGTTACCGAAACAAGAAGAAGATGTACCTGATAACGGTGAAGACTTTATAGATGACCCTCGTCAAGAATTGATGGAGAGGTTAATTGAATATAAGAAATATAAGCAAGTTGCTACTGAGTTAAAAGAAAGAGAACAAGAAAGAGCACAGCTATATACACGTCCGCCAATTGATTTTACATCATTTCAACAAGAAGAGGAGACAAGCTTGCCTCTTGATGTTACGTTATATGATATGTTAGCGGCATTTCAAAAGCTAATGCGTCGTAAAAAAGCAAAGAAACCTGTGACAACGCGAATTACTCGTCAAGAAATACCAATTGCACAGCGAATGACTGATATTCTACAACAGTTAGAAACAAAGGGCGGGCGTCATAGCTTTTATGATTTATTTGCTGATGAAGAACGAGAAATAATGGTTGTAACATTTTTAGCGGTTCTTGAGCTGATGAAAAATCAACAAATTATTATTGAACAAGAGCATAATTTTGATGAAATTTTCGTATCAAGCTCTAGTAAATCCGTATAGAGTTGGTATGTGAAGATGGGGTAGAAATATTTTATCTCATGTTAGGTTTTAATGTATCGTTTGGAACGAGAGAAGAAATATTGAACCGAACGCATTTACTGTGATTCGGTTTTTTTATGTGTATTTTTATGGAAAATAGGAGGAAGGAGTTCGTAAAATGGATAGAAAAGAACAAAAAGCGATTATTGAAGGGCTTTTATTTGTTGCAGGTGACGAAGGGATTTATCCGGAACAGATAGCTAAAGTTCTGGAAGTTGAAGTGGAAGAAGTAATAAACAGTATAGAGGAAATGCAAAAAGAATGTGAAGGATCGAATCGCGGTCTGCAAATTGTACAATATGCAAAAGTGTATCGTTTTGCAACAAAGAAAGAACATGCTGCATACTATCAAAAATTAATAGATACCCCAACAACGGCTTCACTGTCTCAAGCAGCTCTTGAAACGTTGGCAATCGTTGCGTACCGTCAACCGATTACAAGGACAGAAATGGAAGAGATTCGAGGAGTGAAAACAGATAAGGCATTACAAACGTTAGTTTCACACTTACTTATAAAAGAAATGGGAAGAGCAGAAGGACCGGGGCGTCCTATTTTATACGGAACGACGAAAGAGTTTTTAGATACGTTTGGATTGAAAACGTTAGATGATTTACCACCTCTTTCGGAAGAAAATGAACAAATGAATGAAGCAGATTTATTCTTCGGTTCTTTACAGGAATTATCAAAATAAAAGCTTAGCATTTTGCTAAGCTTTTTTTGTATATCAATTACAGAGCGTGCCATACTAAATGAAAAAAGGAGACGAGTTATGAGAGGTGTACGGAATATTCTATTGTTGGTTTCTGTTTTATTATGCTTTTCGTTAAACAGCGCATCGGCTAAAAGATATATGATGTCTATTCATACTGCGTCTTCTATACATATGCTGCGGCAACATTTTGGTAAAATGAAAGTGAGTTTTTTAAAAGTTGGACAAGGTGATGCGACACTTATTACATTGCCAAATGGTCAAACGATGTTAATAGATGGGGGTCCTTATGAAGCGGGAGAGGTCATTATTCAAAAACTAATTGAAAAAAGAATTAATCATTTAGATGTGATTGTAAGTACTCATCCTGATATGGACCATATAGGAGGACTTATTCCAATTGTAGAGCAAATGCCAGTTTCCCTCGTATTAGATAGCGGGAAAACATATAGTTCATTTACTTATCATACGTATCGAAATAACATTAAAAAAAGGGGCATTCCTTTCATTTCAGTGAAGGAAGGACAATACATACCGCTAGATCCACATGTTTCTATACAAGTATTGAACAATGGGAAATCGAAAGACGAGAATAACGAGTCTTCAATTGTATTAAAGATTCGATATGGTAAAGCGGACTTTTTATTAATGGGTGATGCTGATATACGGACAGAAAATGAAATATTAAAGCAATTTGATGTACATGCAGATGTATTAAAAGTAGGGCATCATGGCTCGTATACTTCAACGAGTGAAACATTCTTAAAAAAAGTAGACCCACAATTCGCTATTCTTTCGTACGGGAGTAGAAATCCATATGGACATCCTCATCAAAGTGTTGTAAGACGATTAAAACAGCGTGGTATAATGATATACGGAACAAACAAGCGTACAGTAGAAATAGAAACAGACGGTGAACATATTACTATGGGGTCGAGTGGTCTTATGCCACTACTTAAGTAATTAATTATATAAGAGGGTATTTTCCATTTTGGAAAAAATGAATAACATATATTATAATGAAAAAGAAATAAATTTCCTTTTTTCTGCTGAATGAAGAGGAAATTTCATTAGAATGTATAGACAACTACTCGTGTGTATATTAAGATGGAATTAGGCGAATAAGGTAATAATAACAAGTAGGTATTTCATGGGAAAGGATCGATGAAAATGAAAACGCAAGTTGTCATCAATGCCAAAATTTATACAGGTAAAGAAGTAGTGGAAAACGGATTTATTCGTTACACAGAAACAATTAAAGAAATTGGTTTGATGGCTCAATATGTATCACAAGAAAATGAAACTGTGTTAGATGCGGCAGGAAAGATTGTGATTCCAGGTATGATTGATGTTCATATTCATGGTGGATACGATATTGATGCGATGGATGCAAATAGCGATGGATTAGTAACTCTTGGTAAAGAAATGTTAAAAGAAGGAGTTACAACTTACTTCCCAACAACAATGACACAAGCTCCAGAAGCGATTGAAGCGGCGCTAAGTGCTGCGAAGGAAGCGAAAGATAAGGGAGCACATTTCGAATATATTCACTTAGAAGGACCATATGTTTCAAAAAAACGTGCGGGTGCACAACCACTTGAACATATTGTTCCTGCGAGTATCGAGCAATTTAAACAATGGCAGGAAGCAAGCGGTAATCTAATTAAATTAGTAACATATGCACCGGAAGAAGAAGGTGCGTTAGAGTTTGAACAGTATCTTGCTGAAACAGGTGTTGTTGGCACAATGGGGCATACAGATGCAATTGATGCACAACTGAAAAATAGAAAAATTACACATGCAACACATTTATACAATCAAATGCGTGGATTACATCATCGTGAACCAGGAGTTGTTGGTCATGTGTTATTAAATCCAGATGTAATGGTTGAAGTAATTACAGATGGTATTCACATTCACCCTGATATGGTGAAATTAGCATATAAATTAAAAGGACCGAAAAAAGTAAGTGTCATTACAGATGCAATGCGTGCAAAAGGTCTTGAAGAAGGATTATATGAGCTTGGCGGACAGCCAGTACATGTAAAAGATGGCAGTGCCCGATTAGAAGATGGAACGTTAGCTGGTAGTATTTTGAAAATGGATCAAGCTTTCCGAAATGTAATTGAATTTACAGGATGTTCAATCGAGGAGGCAGTGTTAATGACATCAGTTAACCAAGCAGAAGAATTTGGATTAAATAATAAAGGCGCGTTAGCGGTAGGTAAAGATGCAGACTTTGTTGTTATGACTGAAGAATTACATGTATATGATACGGTTCGTTTAGGAATTCATATGAAGGAAGGGAAGTAATTAGATGAATATTCTTGTTGTAAAAACTCCAGAAGAATTAGCAGAAGCAGGTTATAAGTTAATTAAAGAGGTTGTAAAATCAAAAGAAAATCCAACTTTAGGAATGGCTACAGGAAGCTCTCCATTAGGTATTTATGCAGAAATGCGAAAAAATAAACTTGATACAAGTCATGCAACCACTGTAAACTTAGATGAGTACGTAAATTTACCACACGAAGATAAAAACAGCTATCACTATTTCATGCAAGAACAGTTGTTTGATCATCTTCCATTTAAACAAACTTATGTACCGAATGGGATGGCAAGTGATTTAGAGGAAGAGTGCAAGCGTTATGAAGGCATTCTAGTAGCTAACCCAGTTGACTTACAGATTCTTGGAATCGGTGAAAACGGTCACATCGGATTTAATGAGCCAGGAACACCATTTAATTCTCCAACTAACATTGTAGAATTAACAGAATCTACACGCCAAGCAAACCTTCGCTTCTTTGAAAGAGAAGAAGATGTACCGACTCATGCGATTACAATGGGAATTGGAAGCATTATGAAAGCGAAACAAATTCTACTTGTTGCTATGGGATCTAAAAAGGCAGAAGCTGTTAAGGAATTATTGCAAGGAGAATATAGTGAGGCGTGTCCTGCTACAGTTTTACAACGTCATCCGAATGTAACCGTAATCGCAGATCCAGAAGCTCTATCTTTATGCAGTGAGGCGATTGCTGATGAACATCGACAAGTATTCACCATTTCCGATCTATTATCAGATTCAAGAGTGGGTGAAACAGCTAATTGAGGACGGCGAATGGAAGCCGGGAGATAAAATTCCATCTGAGAATGAACTTTGTGATAAGTTCGAAGTGAGTCGTATGACAATCAGACAGGCGATTAATAACTTAGTGGAACAAGGCTATTTATACCGGAAACGTGGGATTGGAACGTTCGTCCAACTTCCAAAAGTGGAGCAAAAGTTGCAAGGAATGACGGGATTCACAGAAGATATGATTTCTCGTGGTATGAAACCGAGCAGCCAGTTATTAAGTTTCCGCCTAGTTCCAGCTACTGCTAAAATAGCAGACCGGCTGAGAATACAAGAGGGAGAATCGGTTTATGAAGTGAGGCGTACGCGCTTAGCTGATGACGAACCGATTGCATTTGAGACGACATATTTGTCGCCAACTCTTGTGAAAGATATTAACGAAGAAATATTACAACAATCTTTATATGAACATTTAGAGAAAAAACTGGGCTTTAAGCTTGTTCGCGCTACTCAATCAATTGAAGCTTCAATTGCAACGGATAATGAAGCTGAACATCTGCATATTCCTAAAAAGGCGCCTGTACTTGTAATGCGTCAATGGTCATATTCAGAAGGTGAGTTACCGTTAGAGTATGTGAAATGTATTTATCGTGGGGATCGTTACAAGTTTATTACGAACATCGCACGTAACAAGTAATATATTTCAGTTTGTGAAGTACAGTGAACTTTGATGTTTTCAACATGTAAAGAAATAAAAATACGACTCATCCTTATAAGGATCGAGTCGTATTTTTATTTGCTTCTTCATTATAAACAAGTACTTGGTTAACGGCATCTTTGACAGCATCTACTACATAGTGAGCGTGCTCTTTTACCGCATCATCAGCTTGAGACATAGCAAAACTATGAGGAGTTAAGGAAAACATTGGAATATCATTGTAAGAATCCCCTATGCATGCAACCTCCTCTGGTTGTATTTGAAACTCTTTTAATAAAACAGAAATAGCAGAACCTTTACTAATATTTGGTGGCATTACATCTAAACATTGTTCAGCTGAAATGAAAGTACTAACTTTTCCATGGAATTTTTCATCGATCTTTTTTTGAAGGAGTTGTAAGTTTTCTTTTGTTCCACCGATAGAAATTTTATTTGGAAAAATTGTATCATCGATTTTCTGTAATAAATTTGGTTCTTCAACAGAAGTCATTGCTACTTGTTTTTCGAGTTCATGAATAAAAGGTGTCTTCTCTTCAATATAGTAATTATGCTCATCACTTACATAACGGAAATAAGGGTCTTGATTTGTCATAGCTAGTAAATCAGGAAGAATACTGGAATCAAAATTTGCGGATAATAGTTGCTTATTTTCATTAGTGTATACAAACACACCATTTACACTAATACGATGGAAATTTGTATTTACAGCTTTCATTAAGTCTGCGATTTCATTATCAAGTCGTCCAGAAGCGAAGCAAAGAATAACATTTTGCTCAGCAAGACTGCGAAGTGCCGCAACATCCTGTTCATCAATCAGACCTCCATGCTGCATCATTGTACCGTCAATATCACTTACAAACATTTTAATCATGTTGCTATCTCCTTTCTATGTACAGTTGCTCTTACATTATACGCATCATATACAAACATGTCTAAAAAATGAATTTTTATCAAATGGTAGATGTTTTACATTGACGACAAAGAAGAATGTTCTGTAACATAAAAGTAGGCTATTTAAGTACGAGGGTGGTGTTATATGAGTAATTATCTAGAAATTAAAAAAGTTTTAAATAATAATGTCATCATTGCTAGCCATCCTGAACACGAGGAAGTAGTAGTGATCGGTAAAGGAATTGGATTTGGAAAAAAGGCTGAAGATGTGTTGGAGCAAGAACAAATTGAGAAAATGTTTGTTTTAAAAAATGAACGTGATCGAGAACAATACAAACTTTTAGTGCCGCATGTGAGTGAAAAGCTAATTGAATTGATGAATGATATTATGTTATACATTCAAGAAAAAGCGGAGTCTCCATTAAATGAACATATTCATATCGCTTTAACAGATCATATTTCTTTTGCAATTAAAAGGCTGAAACAAGGACTTACAATAGATAATCCTTTTTTAGTTGAAACGAAAATGCTATATCCAGAGGAATATGAAATTGCTGAAGGAGTTGTGAAACTTTTAAATTCTCGTTTGCAAATTACATTGCCAGAAGGAGAAATTGGCTTTATCGCACTCCATATTTATAGCTCGCTTACAAACTCTGATTTATCTTCTGTTAATCAAAATTCTCGTCTTATTGCACAACTTGTGTCTTTAATTGAGACAAACCTACAAATTACATTAGACCAAGAAAGCATTCATTATTTACGCCTTATTCGCCATTTACAATATGCTATTGAACGGGTGAAAAAAGGAGAAAAAGTAGAAGAAGCACAAAGTTTTGCTGATTTATTAAAATTAGAATATCCAGTTTGTTACAATTTGGCGTGGAAGCTAGTCAAAGTAATGCAGAACGAATTACAACTTCCTGTTTATGAAGCGGAGAGTATTTATTTAACGATGCATTTACAACGATTAGTGAAAGCAGAACATGTGTAAAAAGACATATATTTTTGTCTAAAATGAAAACGTTAAAAAAAATGATTGAATCGCTTACAATAGTTATGTATAATAACTATTGCAAAGTTATACAAAATTCGACAAACACATTAAGGTAAATAACGAAAACGTTTGCTTTAATTATAGTGAACTTATACGTAATCCTATTTTTGACACGTGTTACTGATTCGATCAGGCATGAGTGGAGAAAAGTTGGGAATGTAAGCTAAAGAAAGGGACATACTACCCTTTGTATAGCTATCGTTCTATCTTTTTTTCCTCATGCCTTTTTGGCGTTTGTCGAAAAGTATCAATATAGATAAGAGAGGAAGGGTTTCCATGTTTAAGAAGATCTTTGGTGTTCTTCAAAAAGTCGGAAAAGCGCTTATGCTTCCAGTAGCGATTTTACCGGCAGCAGGTATTTTACTTGGATTTGGTAATGCATTTCAAAATCCACAACTAACAAATGTTATCCCTGCTTTAAAAGCAGATTGGTTCGTAATGGTTGCAAAAATTATGGAACAATCTGGCGATATTATTTTCGCTAACCTTGCGCTATTATTCGCAGTTGGGGTAGCGATCGGTTTAGCTGGTGGAGACGGAGTAGCTGGTTTAGCAGCGTTCGTCGGATACTTAATTATGAACAAAACGATGAGTGTGTTCTTAGAAGTAGATAAACTAGTGAAAGTAACAAGCACTGGAACAGATCCAGTAAAAATTGGATTTTCAGATCCAGCATATGCAAACGTATTAGGAATTCCAACGCTGCAAACAGGAGTGTTTGGTGGTATTATCGTCGGGATAGTAGCGGCATATTGTTATAATAAATACTTCAACATTGAATTACCATCATACTTAGGTTTCTTTGCAGGTAAGCGTTTCGTACCAATCGCAACTGCAACATTCTCTTTAGTGGTAGGTATTATCATGTGCTTCATTTGGCCATACATTCAGGGTGGCTTAAATACGTTCTCACATCAAATGATTGATGCAAATAGAACGATAGCAGCATTTATATTCGGTTTAATCGAACGTTCATTAATTCCATTTGGATTACATCATATTTTCTATTCACCGTTCTGGTTCGAATTCGGTCAGTATACAAATGCAGCTGGCGAATTAATCCGTGGTGACCAAAAAATCTTTATGGCACAGTTAAAAGACGGCGTAGAATTAACAGCAGGTACATTTACAACTGGTAAGTATCCGTTCATGATGTTCGGTCTTCCAGCAGCAGCTTTAGCAATGTACCATGAAGCACGTCCGGAAAATAAAAAATTAGCAGCTGGTATTTTAGGATCTGCTGCATTAACATCTTTCTTAACAGGTATTACAGAACCGCTTGAATTTTCATTCTTATTCGTAGCACCAGTATTATTCGGAATTCATGCAGTATTCGCTGGTCTATCATTTATGACAATGCAAATTTTAGGTGTTAAAATTGGTATGACATTCTCTGGTGGTTTAATTGACTTCATATTATTCGGTGTACTACCAGGTCGTACGGCATGGTGGTGGGTAATTATTGTTGGTCTTGTACTAGCAGTTATTTACTACTTCGGATTCCGTTTCGCAATCCGTAAATGGAACTTAAAAACACCTGGTCGTGAAGTAGCGAATGCTAATGAAGGCGCAGGGAAAACAGAAGCAGGAGAACTTCCACGTGAAGTATTAGTAGCACTTGGTGGTAAAGAAAACATTGCTTCGTTAGATGCTTGTATTACTCGTTTACGCGTTCAAGTTAACGAACAAAAAAATGTAAATAAAGACCGCTTAAAAGAGCTTGGAGCAGCCGGTGTACTTGAAGTTGGAAATAACATTCAAGCTATTTTCGGACCGAAATCTGACACATTAAAATCACAAATTCATGATATTATGTCAGGTCGTACACCTCATGTTGAAAAAGAAGCGCCTGTAAAAGTGGAAGAAGCTCCTCAACAGGTTGATGAAAATGAAACAATCGTTTCACCAATTGAAGGGAAAATCTTACCGATTACAGAAGTACCTGACCAAGTATTCTCAGGGAAAATGATGGGAGATGGATTTGCGATTGAGCCAACAGAAGGAACAGTAGTTTCTCCGGTTAATGGTGAGATTGTAAATGTGTTCCCTACAAAACATGCGATTGGTATTCAGTCTGAAGGCGGAAAAGAAATTTTAATCCACTTCGGTATTGATACTGTAAAATTAAATGGTGAAGGCTTTGAAGCGCTTGTAGCACAAGGTGATAAAGTGAAGCAAGGACAACCATTATTAAAAGTAGATCTTGCATTTGTAAAAGAAAATGCACCATCTATTATTACACCAATCGTCTTTACGAATTTACAACAAGGACAACAAGTCGAATTGAAAAAAGATGGAAATGTTAAGAAGGGCGAAAACGCTATTATTGACATTCAGTAGGAATTTGACGCAAAATGTTTATAATTATAATAGGCGATGTGGTTGACCGAACATCGCCTATTATATACAATAGATGATGTAGTACTCACGTCTATACAACTAAAAAAATACTGTATTTGAAGGAGATAAATTATCATGGAAAAAATCTTTAAAGTAACTAGCGACTCAGGAATTCATGCTCGTCCAGCAACTCTACTTGTAAACACTGCAAGCAAATTTGGTTCTGACATTAACTTAGAGTATAACGGAAAAAACGTTAACTTGAAATCAATCATGGGTGTTATGTCTTTAGGAATTCAACAAGGCGCGGAAATTAAGGTCACTGCAAATGGTGATGATGCAGCTCAAGCACTAGCAGCTATCGAAGAAACTATGAAAAACGAAGGATTAGGAGAATAATGACTCTTAACATTCAAGGGATCGCTGCATCAAGTGGGATTGCTATTGCAAAGGCTTTCAGACTTGAGAATCCTGAATTTAACATTGAAAAGAAATCAATTACAGACGAAGCTGCTGAAATTGCACGCTTAGACGCTGCGCTTGAGAAAGCAAAATCTGAACTAGAAGCTATTAAGGACCATGCTTTTGCTGAGCTAGGTGCTGATAAAGCTGCTATCTTTGAAGCACATTTATTAGTATTAAATGATCCAGAATTAGTAAATCCAGTAAAAGATAAAGTAAATGGCGAAAAAGTAAATGCTGAATTTGCAATGGATGAAGTTGCATCAATGTTTATTTCTATGTTTGAAAACATGGATAACGAATACATGAAAGAACGTGCTGCGGATATTCGCGACGTAACAAAACGTGTTCTTGCACATTTACTAGGAATTAACTTCTCAAACCCTGGTACAATTTCTGAAGAAGTAATCATCATTGCTGAAGATTTAACACCATCTGATACAGCTCAGTTAAACCGTAAGTATGCAAAAGGTTTCACAACTGATATCGGTGGACGTACATCTCACTCTGCAATTATGGCTCGTTCTATGGAAATTCCAGCTGTTGTTGGTACGAAAGTTGTTATGGAGAAAATCCAAAACGGCGATATCGTAATCATTGACGGTTTAGATGGAGAAGTAATTGTAAACCCATCTGAAGAAACTCTTCGTTCTTTTGAAGAAAAGAAAGCGAAATTTGAAGAGCAAAAAGTTGTATGGGCAAAATTAAAAGACCAAGCAACTGTAACAAGTGATGGACATCACGTTGAGCTTGTTGCTAATATCGGAACACCAAATGATGTACAAGGTATTATCGATAATGGCGGAGAAGGCGTTGGTTTATACCGTACAGAATTCTTATACATGGGCCGTGACAATCTTCCAACAGAAGAAGAGCAGTTCGAAGCGTATAAAGCAGTTCTTGAAGGTGTAAAAGAAGATCAACCAGTCGTTGTTCGTACACTTGACATCGGTGGAGATAAAGAACTTCCATACTTACATTTACCAAAAGAAATGAACCCATTCTTAGGATACCGTGCAATTCGCTTATGTCTTGATGAGCAAGATGTGTTCCGTACACAACTTCGTGCATTACTTCGTGCTAGCGTATACGGTAATTTAAAAATTATGTTCCCAATGATTGCAACTCTTGATGAGTTCCGTCAAGCGAAAGCAATCTTATTAGAAGAGAAAGAAAGACTTGTTCAAGCGGGTACAACTGTTTCTGATTCTATTGAAGTTGGTATGATGGTTGAAATTCCAGCTTCAGCGGTATTAGCAGATCAGTTCGCAAAAGAAGTTGATTTCTTCTCTATCGGAACAAATGACTTAATCCAATACACAATGGCTGCAGACCGTATGAACGAACGTGTAGCTTACTTATACCAACCATATAACCCATCTATTTTACGTCTTGTAAAAATGGTTATCGATGCTGCTCATAAAGAAGGCAAATGGGCTGGTATGTGTGGTGAGATGGCGGGAGATTCACTTGCTATCCCATTATTATTAGGCTTAGGTTTAGATGAGTTCAGTATGAGTGCAACATCTATTCTTCCTGCAAGAACACAACTAAGCAAGTTGTCAAAAGCAGAAATGGAAACATTAGCAGAAAAAGCATTAACAATGTCAACTGCTGAAGAAGTTGTTGAATTAGTTAAAAGCATATAATAGTAAAAAAACCTGAGTCGATTTGAAATCGGTCTCAGGTTTTTTCTATGAGAAAAGTAAATCTTATTTTGCGGCTATTGAGGATAAAGAACAGAATTAGATAGCGACTGCAATAATATCAGTTGGGCATACACGTAAAATGCCAGTAAAAGTATTTTGATTGTTCTTATCGTCTTTATTATTATTATTATTATCTTTGTCGTTATTATTACGAGCTAAAGCAGAGAAAAGAGCAACACCGTTACAGAATCCTTCAAAAATTACATTGCGGAATGATTGATGGCCTCTAATGCTTAAAAGAGAAATTTCTGTTCCAACTGAAATAGTAGCAAGTACGTTACATACAGCAGGTCGGTGTGGTCTAACTTCTTCTCTCTCTTTCTCGCGATGGTCGCGATGGTCACACTCTCTTTCACGATGATGACATTCTCTAAAGTTATCACAGCATCCAAATGATCCAAACATAATCCTCATCACCCCCTTCACACTTATAATCTATGTAAGTTCGGCAGTCGGTGACTGGACAGATAATGGAAATTTTTCTAGGGGATTTTCTCATTTTAAATGACTAGATGGGTATTTAGTATGGAATGATGTTTAAAATAGGGGGAATGTCACAAAAAAATGTAAAGACCACCGAAATGAATGAAATAGGTAGCCTTTACACTTTTTTACTTTTATATAAAACGATGATATATACAGGAAGAGCTAAGAGTAGTGGTGCAATGGATCGTGCAGTATGTTTTTCTGCTTCTAATTGTAACGCTTCTTCTTTAGGGAATTGTAACACTGATATGTTTGCAGCATCGCCAATAAAATATAGCAGTAGTACAGTTACTATGTAACTTAAAAGTGCGATAAAGCTTCCGTATGAACTCAATGAAAATCCCTCTCTTGTTATCTATTTGTTATCATTGTATCACAATTGTAACAAAAACACACGGTTATATTTCGATACTTTAACAAATTTCGACACGAAACGTCATATTTGTTTATGGGGATAGCGTGAAAATTACGATCTATCTATGTGTAGATGTCGAATAATACATTTTAATATTACGGATGTGTGACAGAATATAAAAAACGAAGGTAATGAAATTACCTTCGTTTTTTATTATTTTGCCCATTCACTTACTTGTTCTACGCTCATGCGCGGTGCAGGGTGACCTTTTAAAGTTGATTCACCAATTGTAATAAGCATAATTGGTACGTAACGAGATGAAACATTAAATTCTTCCATTAGTGCTTGTGGGTTGAAACCACCAATTGCGCAAGTATCCCAGCCAGTTGCTTTAGCAGCAAGCATAAGTTGCATTGCTGCTAAAGCAGCATTTGAAAAGGCAGCATCTCGTGGGTATTGCTCACGAGTATATGCAGATTCGATGTTTTTAGCTAAGCGCTCTTTTGCTTCTTCTTTCATAAATCCTTGTTCTACAATTGGACCGTAAACAGGTTCAACATTTTTGTAAGCTTCTAAATCACCTAAAATAGCGACTACAGCAGAAGCATCAAGAATTTGTTGTTGGTTATAAGCAATTGGGTGTAATCGTTTTTGCACATCTTCGCCTTGGAAAACAAGGAATTTCCAGTGTTGCAAGTTCCAAGCAGAAGGTGCTTGCGCAGCTGCTTTTAAAATTTCATGTAACTCTGTAGATGAAATTTCTTTTTCAGGGTTGAATGCACGTGTAGATGTGCGTTCATATAAAACGTTAAAAAAGTCATTGTTTGTCATTATATATCCTCCAAATTACATATCAACTTAATATAAAATAAATGTAATATACTCTACTTACATTTTGTAAGTTATTGAATTTAAGAATATAATAATTTTATTTTAATTGTCAAGTTTTAAGTAACGAGATGGGGCATTCATACAAACGATACAATTCCTATAATCATACACTAAAAAAGGAATTTCTAGAGTAGATAAGCGAAGATAACATTCTCAATTAGCTTGTTAATATGTATTCCTCAATAATCGGATTTTTTGAGAACTATTTTTTATAAAATGATTGTGAGGAATTCAGTAGAACAAGATATATGAAGTGAGTGAAGACTAGTGATGAACATACTACATTTTTTATTAGAGAATACTGTTTTCCAAAATGTATTACAAGATCTTCAGTTGAATGTCCTTTATATAGAAGATGGATGTACACATCAACAAACGATAGAAAACGTCCATCCAAAATGTATGTTTATAGCAAATAGTTTTGAAGAAGGAGAACTATTGTTTCATAAGACTAAATCACATATTGTAATTATGTATGTAACAGATTTTTCTCAAATAAAATATATAAAGAATATGTATAATCCCCATAGTACATTCATTGTCATTTGGGATCAACAGATAACAAACGAGTTTACAGAGGTGCTTACGTTAGGGATACGTAATATTGTGATAGCGCCAGTAACTCCACAAGTAGTGTTAGAGGAAGTGAATAAGAGTCTGTATCAACTTTCTTTAGTACGGCAAGTAAGTTTGCAACAAGAACTACTTCAGACGATGTTTGATTTTCAAAATGATCTATTATTTATAGTAGAAGATGATGAGATTGTTGATTGTAATACGAATTTTTTAGAGTTTTTCGGATATGAAAATTTGTTTGCTTATCGTGAGCAACATCTAGTATTTGCTGAACATTTTATTAGAGAAAACGGATATTATTCAACGACTCATGATATAACATGGTTAGATGATACATTATCATATGATAGAAGAATTAAGATGTCCAATTATGAAGGGATCGTATCAACATTTTTATTACGTGCGACACCGTTGCCAGAAGATTTATCGAGATTTATTGTAAAGTGTACAGAGATTACAGAATTAGACGAAATCTATCAAGAGCAAGAAAGACTTGCTATGATAGATTCATTGACAGAGATTTATAATCGTTTGAAGTTCCAACAAATACTAGAGCTAGAGTGGGACAATGCAGTACGTAACGATGAAAAAATAGCACTTATTTTGTTTGATATAGATAATTTCAAATCAGTAAATGACACATATGGTCATGATTTTGGCGATTTAGCATTAGTACAACTAGCAGATCTTATGAAATCTAAAGTTGAAAATCAACATATATTCGCAAGGTGGGGAGGAGAGGAATTTATAATATTAGTGACAAATACGGTAGAAAAAGAAGCGTTTCAAGTTGCGGAGTCATTACGATTTTTTATTGAAACAAAGCAATTCTCTGGAATTTCAAAGTTAACAGCGAGTTTTGGAGTTGCGTTACATGAGAATGGGATTACTAAAGAAGAATTAATGCAAAGAGCGGATATTGCGTTATATGAAGCGAAAAAAAATGGGAAAAATCAAGTATGTATATATAGAAAAGAAAAAATGTGATTTTTCGCAACAAATTGTTGCGATTTTTTTTTATTACTTGATAATAGAATATGGGGGACCATTTTAACCGAGAAGCTCCCACTTCAAGTAAGCTCGCAAGAGAGACTAAGTGGTGGGTAGTTCACATGAAGTAATTACGGAGGAACAATATGATAAAAAAAATAATGGTTACGGCTTCACTGTCTGCTGTAGTTTGCGGCGGAGTATACTATTTTCTCTATAGTCCCGATCCAAAGGAACAAGCAGTATTAACAACAAAGGTAACTCCTGCTATTGAGTCAGAGGTACAGGATAATATAGAAGAAGTACAAAAAATTGATTATGCTAGTATATCTCAAAAGTTAGATCAGTATTTAGTAGGAAAGCAATTTAATGGGACAGTTTTGGTGACAGATAAAGAGCATGTTATATTGAATAAAGGATATGGATATGCTGATGTTCAAAATAAAATAGAAAATACGCCTCAAACAAAATATCGTATCGGTTCTATTACGAAAACAGTTGTTGCTACATCCATTCTACAGTTACAAGAACAAGGGAAGTTAAATATCCAAGATAATGTAAATAAATACATTCCTTCATTTCCAGCAGATAAAAATATCACGTTATATCATTTATTAACACATACCTCTGGTTTGCCTGAACATGCCAAAGGAAATGTGAATGCAGCCTCCCGTTTACAGTTAATTAATTGGATTGGACGTCAAAATGTAGAATTTCCTCCAGGAACAGGTTGGAGGTATACAGATTATAATTATATGGTGCTTGCTTTTATTATAGAAAGTATATCGAAAAAGCCTTTAGGAGATTACATAAAGGAGAATATATTTACAAAAGCAGAGATGCATGAATCGGGTATGGGAAATATGGTACCTGGAGATAAAAACTTCACGAAGGGTTATGTGAAGAAAGACCAAGATCTTGTACCAGCACAAAAATTAGGAATGGACTGGTTATATGGATCGGGTGAGATGTATACGACAGTAGGGGATATGAAAAAATTAGATGAAGCGATTATAAATGGGAAGCTTCTTTCTGAACAAAGTATACAAGCGATGTTTACACCTTCAGCAGAGAGGAAATATGCATTTAGCTTTTACATATATCCTGATTTTTTCCATAACCATGGTGTATTATCTGGTTGGAATACGTTTAATAATTTCAATAAAGAAAAAGGAACGTTTGTTATTTTATTCTCAAATGTGAAGAATAGTTTGGATGATGATTTTAATAAGGAATTTCGGAAGATGGTAAATGATTTATTAGAACAAAGGGGATGAGAAGATGGAGAGTAAAAATTTATCAATAGGTTTCATCGGTATTGGTGTAATGGGAAAAAGTATGGTACATCATTTAATGCAAGGCGGTCATAAAGTATATGTATATAATAGAACGAAAGCGAAGGCAGCTTCTTTAGTGCAAGAGGGTGCGACTTGGTGTGATACACCGAAAGCGTTAGTAAAGCAAGTTGATGTTGTTATGACGATGGTTGGTTATCCTCATGATGTAGAAGAAGTGTACTTTGGGGTAGATGGAATTTTAGAACATGCAAATGAAGGTACGATAGCAATTGACTTTACAACATCTACACCAACATTGGCAAAACGTATTAATGAAGTTGCGAAAAGCAAGAATATATATACATTAGATGCACCAGTATCTGGCGGGGACATTGGGGCTAAAGAAGCAAGACTAGCAATTATGGTCGGTGGAGAGAACAGAATATATGATATTTGCTTACCTCTATTTGAAAAACTAGGAACAAATATTCAGTTGCAAGGCCCTGCTGGGAGTGGACAACATACAAAGATGTGCAATCAAATTGCGATTGCTTCTAACATGATTGGAGTATGTGAAGCTGTTGCTTATGCGAAAAAGGCTGGACTTAATGCAGATAAAGTATTAGAGAGTATTTCGACAGGAGCAGCAGGTAGCTGGTCATTAAGTAATTTAGCTCCTCGAATGTTAAAAGGAGATTTTGAACCTGGCTTTTATGTAAAGCATTTTATGAAAGATATGAAGATTGCTTTAGATGAAGCTGAAAAATTACAATTACTAGTACCGGGTTTAACCTTAGCGAAGGAATTGTATGAAGAGCTAATCGCAGATGGAAAAGAGAATAGCGGAACACAAGTATTATACAAAAAGTATATAAGGGGGTAAATGGAATGGATCTCCAAAAGTTTGACGAGATGATTGATGCTGTGCAGCGAGCAACTTGTGTACAGATTAATGATAAGCAAAAAGAAGCTTTTAAACAAAAATACGATTTTGGACCAGATTTTGAATATGGAAGAGATGAGAAAGGGCATTATGTTATCCGAAGCTCGAAAAAGATGTTAGAGGAAATGGAGTTTTATTTGGCATTGAAATATGATCGGGATGGAATTGTCCTTTATATGCATGCTGAGATTGAAGGGACATGTCATGTATCCGTTAGCTACGGTGAAGATGCACTTCATTTGCAAGAATTGTTTCAATTTCTAGAAGAAAATAAATAAAAAGTCCTCATTTGAGGACTTTTTATTTATTTAGGCAGGCATAATATTTAAGTTGGATAATCTATCCCGCTATTTGTGGGCAGTAAAACTCCCACCTCAAAATTCAGCTGGAGCAGAGAAGTTAGGTGGGAGATCAACTGCCCGTAAACGTCCGATTGGTGAAGGCTAATAATCAGTGGGGATGAACAAAACCCCCACTGATTAAAGTTTCACTTTATAGGCTGGAAGCGCGACGGCATCTTTCAATTGGGAATGGAATAACTTGGGCAATGTGATTAGGGCCGAGCTGTTTTGCGCGAGCATGGCGTAGTATATAAAATGCGCACAGAATAGAAACAGGAATAGCACCATATAAACTGAAAAATAAAGCGCTTACACATGATGCAGCAAAACCTAAAACACCAACTTCTAATTCTTCCATAATAGCTCCTAAAATGACAGGAATAGCTCCGCATGTAACTCCTAGTATAAGTGCGATAAGTAAACTCATGATTATCCCCCTCTGTTTGCAATATTATTTTCCTTCTTATTAGTTGTAGTATATCATACGTAAAACAGAATTTTCAGAAAAAATTCAAAAAAAGTTCAATAAATGTTCAAAAAATATTCCGGAATGTACTTGATAAAGTGGAATTGTGATTCGATATATTTGATTTGAACAAACGAAAGGGACAAATCATTTTAGTAAATAAAAAATCAGGCTTACTTCAATGTTATGAAATAAGCCTGTTCCATAGGAGGATGTATATATGTAGAGTGAATAAAAGGTTGGAAAAGGGGTTCCAAGTTCTTTTATTCAACTAGCTACCTTAATAAATTGGAACCCAACCTTCTGTTGTAACAAAAATACGAATAGCTACAACTTGGCGATCATCTTGTAAGGTGAAATAGTGTCTTGCATTTTCAGGCACAGATATAAGATCACCAGGCTCAAGTTCAACGTCAAAGAATCGACCATCTTTTCCTTCAATAGCGAAGATGCCATGACCGCTGACAATAAAGCGAACTTCATCGTCAGTATGATGGTGTTCTTTTTGGAAATTAATTAATAAATCGTCAAGGTTAGGTGTGCTATTTGAAAGTGAAATCACATCATATGCTTTATAACCTCTGCGCTCTGAAACATCAGCAATTTCTTTTGAAAACAACGTTAATATTTCAGCTTTGTTTTCATCTGTTAAGGAGTAATTTTCTTTTAAATGAGTAGGAAGTTTAGAAATATTCCATTTCTCATATAAAACATCTTCTCCTTGTAGAAAGTTTGATACCTCTACTTCATTTTCAATACGAGTATTTTCCTCATGAATACGAATTTGCGCCATTAGAAACGCCTCCTTGAATTGATAATAATTTTATATGAAATTGGAATAAAAACTCATAAGCTTCTAATCTTTTTTTTGCATCAAAGCTATCACGGCCCCATACGGTAATGCCATGGTTTCGAATTAATACTGCTCCTGAATCTCCTTGTATATGCTTTCGGAATTTCTCTCCAAGCGTTGGGATATGAGCATCATTTTCGATAATAGGAATGTTAATCGTTGCACCTTCTTCCCAAATATCAAGAGCTTTAATAATCTCTTGATTTTGAAGGGTGACTTTATCGCTATACAAATTTGTGATGACATTATTATCAGTTGTATGAACATGAAGTACGCACCCAGCATTCGTACTGTTATAAATATGTGTATGCAATATTGTTTCTGCTGAAGGGCGTAACTCAGTTTCTAAAACGGGAACTCCTTGATGATTTACTAATAGAAAATCATCTGGAGTGGTTTTTGTTTTATCTTTTCCACTTGCTGTAATAAGAAAAGTAAGTGGATCATGACTGACTTTTATAGAAATATTTCCACTTGTTGCTGGAAACCAATTCCGAGTTGTTAATTCTTTTTTTATTTCACTTAAGTCATACCATTGACGAAAAAGTTGTTTCATGATTTCACCTCCAACAAATGTTGTAATTCGACTTGAATATCGTGAAATGTGTTAAAGGATGTATAAGCAATATGATTTTCTTCACATTTTGTAATAAGGAAGTCACGGGCGAATACTTTATCTGCTTGTTTTGCTGCTTGTAAATCAGTAATGGAATCTCCTATCACAATATGAAAATCATCTTTAGAGCTTAGTTTACGAATTAATGATGATTTACAGAGACCGCAACTATGCTGACATTGCTCGTCACAAGGGTGCGGCCATTTAACTTCAACAAATTCTCCTGAGAAGTCAGTTGCATTACAATAAATTTGTTCTTTAGGGATTATTTCTTGTAAGAGTGGATAGACGAAGAAATCCATTCCACCTGATATAACGTAAAAGGAAATGTTATTTTCATTAATAAATTGTATGAATTCAGGAAAACCTGTACGGATTTCAGCAGTTTCTTGTAAAAACTGAATAATATCATCGTGTAGATTAATGGGTATTAATCGAAATAATTGAGAAACACCTTCTTGAATAGAAAGTTCTTGCGATAAAATTTTTTGCTTTATTTCCTCTGCTTCTGGTGGTGCGAACTTTTCCATAATGGACATGATATTATCGTTATTTGTAATCGTACCATCGAAATCACAAAATACTTGAATACTCATAATTTCACCTCATGAGAAGGATTTCCCCATATTTGTAGTGCGCTATGTAAATTTATTTCATCCACTTCATGGAGTGATTTACCTTGTAAAGTAGCTTCAATTGCAGCACGGAAAGCCTTGCCACCACCTTGAGCTCCATTTGGATGCCCATGAATCCCGCCGCCGGCATTAATAACAACATCCTTACCAAAATCTCGTAAAATAAAGGGAACGAAACCAGGATGAATTCCGGCAGATGGCACAGAAAAACTTTTCTTGAAATAGTGGTCTTCCTCAGTTAATGCTTCTGTAATGAGAAGAGCTTCCTCTTTTTCTAATGCAACGTTGCCGTATGGTGATGGGAATAAAGAGAAATCAGCACCAGCGTAACGTAGTAATTTTCCAAGTAGTAATGGAGAAGAGAACCCGTATAGTTTTGATGACGAATAAGCGCCACTTACAGCTGGGTGTGCCATAATAGGAATTGGAATTTCATCGTCTTCTACAAGTGATTGCAGTACATCTAATCCATAAGAAAATACATTAAATAAAAGAATGTCTGCTCCAGCTACCACCGCCCGTTTCGCGTTCTCTTTTAAATCATAAGTTCGCCCTGTTAAATTTACTGCGTATAAAGTTTTATGTCCGTAAGTTTCGTATACAGATTGTAAAACTTCTTTCCCAGATTCAATTCTTTTTGTAAGTGGTGTTAATGAGTTTTCGAATAAAATTTCATCATCTTTTACAATATCTACGCCTCCAATTGCCTGATCGCGTAGTTGAGTTTTTAAATATCCAATATTCCGTCCTATCATCCCTTTGAAAATACTCATTAGAAGAGGGCGATCTTGAACTTGTAAAAGGTTTCGGATGCCTTCAATTCCAAATTTCGGTCCAGGGAACTGTTTCTTTAATTCGTCTGAGAATGTTAAATCAATTAGTTTAATTTCCCCATCTAACGAAAGTTTTCCAAATGTTGTTGTCAAAATGGCTGGTAAGTCTGGGCTGAAGTTCAGCGATGGATAATGAATTTTAATGATTCCACGTGATACTTTCTTGCCAAGATAAGAGTTAATATGTTCTTGTTCGTCTAACTTTTCAATATGAATGACATTGCCTTTATGTTGTTTTAATTGTTCTTGTAATAAGTGTGGTAAATGAGTCCATGAACCAATTGTTAAACCAATTGCAATTTGTTCCGCTTTCTTTTCTAAGTTGTGAGAATCATCGTGGATTAAATATGTCGCTATAATTCCGCTCATTGTTATACCCTCCTAGTTAAATAAAAAAACCTCTCAGCTAAGGAGAGGTTTTTTTACAACCAGCTCCTTATCTGTCAGCGTAACGCTGCGAGAATTAGCACCGTGTCTACAATTGTAGATCGGTTGCCGGGTTTCGTCGGGCTCGTCCCTCCACCTGCTCTTGATAAGAAGTATTTAGAAATGTTTAAATTTTTAAGATAACTGAATTTTGTCAGATTTTTTTTATGTTGTCAATGACTTTTTGAAAAAATTTAGTTTATCAATTCGATTAATTGCTTCTCGTAATCGATCTTCTGTATGTAAGAGACCAACACGAACATACCCTTCGCCGTGCTCACCAAATCCAATACCAGGGGCAACAGCGACATGTGCTTTTTCTAGCAAAATATCAGAAAATTGCTCAGATGTATAGCCTTCTGGTACAGGAAGCCATGCAAAGAATGATCCGGTTGGAATATTTACATTCCAACCAATCGAGTGACAAGCTTTAATAAGAGCATTTCTTCGAGATTCATAACTATTAACAAGTTCTACCACACAAGACTGCGAGCCTAATAGTGCTTCGCGGGCAGCATCTTGAACTGCACCAAAAATACTAACATACATATGATCTTGCAATAGGTTAATTGTTTCGATGACACTTTCATTCCCCACTGCAAAAGCAATACGCCATCCAGCCATATTGAAAGTTTTCGATAAAGTGTAAATTTCAATTCCTGTATCTTTGGCACCGTCTGCTTGCAAGAAACTAACAGGCTTTTGACCATCAAATCCGATAGCACCGTAAGCAAAATCATGAACAACTAATATATTATGTTTATTAGCAAAATGAATTGTTGCATCAAAGAAATCTTTTGATGCTGTAGCACCGGTAGGATTATTAGGATAGTTTAAAAACATTAACTTTGCTTTCTTGGCAATAGAGTCATCAATTTTTGTATAATCTGGTAAAAAATTATTTTCTGCAATAAGCGGCATTGTTTCAAAGTGCGCTTTTGCTAAAGTAACTCCGGATAAATAATCTGGATAACCTGGATCTGGAACGAGAATGGTATCGCCAGGGTTTGTAAAACAAAGTGGTAATTCTACTAATCCAGCTTTTCCGCCAAACAAAATAGCAACTTCAGTTTTTGGATTTAATTCTACGCCGTATTCACGTTTATAGAATGTTGCCACGGCTTCTTTTAAGCTTTCATGTCCGCGAAATGGCGGATATTTATGATGAATGGTCTTTTCGGCAGCATCTTGTAAAGCTTTTACGATATGCTGCGGTGTTGGTTGATCTGGATTACCTTGTCCTAGATTAATAACATCGTGACCAGCTGCAACGACTTTGTTAACTTTTGCAACAAGTGAAGCGAAAAATTGTGTTGGCAATGATGTTACTATCTCAGAAGGTTGAAATAATTTCATACTTTCCACCTCTTTTGAAAGTTGTTACAATTCTAGTGACAAATGATATAATCTTTCCAGTATTTTGTAAAGAAAAAAATAAGAATGGGGATGACAAAATGAAAGTCGCATGTATTCAAATGGATATTGCTTTTGGAGATGTAGAAAAAAATATTGAGAGCGCTAAAAATAAAATAAGCGAAGCGATGAAGGAGAAACCAGACGTTGTCGTCTTACCAGAACTATGGACAACGGGATATGATTTAACAAGGCTTTCTGAAATTGCAGATATGGATGGATTAGAAACGAAAGAAATGCTAAAAGAATGGTCGAAGCAATACGGTGTACATATTGTTGGTGGTTCCATAGCAAAGCAAACAGAGCAAGGTGTCACAAATACAATGTATGTTGTAACTAATAAAGGTCAGCTAGTCAATGAATATAGTAAAGTACATTTATTTCAGCTTATGGATGAACATAAATATTTAGTTGCTGGTAATGAGACAGGTGAATTTACGCTAGATGATGTAGAGTGCGCTGGAACAATTTGTTATGATATTCGTTTTCCGGAGTGGATGCGTGTTCATACAGCTAAAGGTGCAAAAGTTTTATTCGTTGTAGCAGAGTGGCCATTAGTTCGTTTAGCACATTGGCGCTTGCTATTACAAGCAAGAGCAGTTGAAAATCAGTGTTATGTTGTAGCATGTAATAGGGCGGGAAAGGATCCGAATAATGAGTTTGCAGGTCATTCTTTAATTGTCGATCCGTGGGGTGAGGTTGTGGTAGAGGCAAATGAAGAGGAATCTATTTTATTTGGAGAGCTTAAATTCGAGAAGATTAAAGAGGTACGTAAAGGAATCCCAGTTTTTGCAGATCGCCGTCCAGAATTATATAAATAAAATGTTGACAAGTGATTTTTATTCTTGGTATAGTCTTCATCATAAAGTTAAAAATTCAAAAAAATATGCAACTCTTATCAAGAGCAGGTGGAGGGATTTGGCCCGATGAAGCCCAGCAACCGACCGTAATACCATTGTGAAATGGGGCGTTTATGACGCCAAAAGGCACGGTGCTAATTCCAGCAGAAAGTAAACTTTCTGGCAGATAAGAGGGGAGAAGATAAACTTCAAACCTCTTTCTTTGTGGAAAGGGGTTTTTCTATTTTAGAAAAACCTCTGAATGAAAAGGAGGAGAAGACGATGGGATATTATTCATTAACTGAAACAACAGCTATACAATATGCGAAAGAACACGGTTATTTTGAAAAGAAAGCAAATGTAGTTTGTCATGAAATTGGAGATGGAAATTTAAATTACGTGTTCAAATTAGATGATGGAGAGAAGTCTATTATAATAAAACAAGCACTGCCATATGCGAAAGTAGTCGGTGAGAGCTGGCCACTGTCTATAAAAAGAGCGACGATTGAAAGTAAAGCATTACAAATTTTTGCGAAGTATGTGCCAGATTATGTTCCGGTAGTGTACAGTCATGATGAAGAGTTAGCAGTTACAGTAATAGAAGACTTATCAAGACTAACAATTACAAGAAAAGGATTAATAGATGGAGAAGGATATCCACTTTTATCCCAGCATATCGGTCGTTTTCTAGCACATGTTTTGTTTTATACTTCAGATTTCGGTTTACAGTCAGAAGAGAAAAGGGTACTAGAAGGTACATTTGTAAATCCAGACCTTAGTAAAATTACAGAAGATTTAGTTTTTACAGATCCGTTTGGACATTACGATACGAATGATTATGAGTCAGATTTACAGTCAGTGATTGATGAACTTTGGAGTGACAAAACTTTAAAACTAAAAGTAGCGCAATATAAATATAAGTTTTTAACGAGAAAAGAAGCGCTTATTCATGGTGATTTACATACTGGTAGTATTTTTTCATCACCCTCTGAAACGAAAGTGATTGATCCGGAATTTGCAACGTACGGTCCATTTGGATTTGATATCGGTCAATTTATTGCAAATCTATTATTAAATGCTTTATCTAGAGAAGAAGAAAAGAGAAGTGTACTATTTTTCCATATAGAAAAGACATGGAGTTATTTTGTAGAAAACTTTACGAAGTTATGGATTGGAGAAGGTGTAGAAGCATATACGAAAGAAAAACAATGGTTACCAATTATTTTGCAAAATATCTTTACTGATGCCGTCGGGTTTGCCGGATGTGAACTGATTCGTAGAACAATTGGCTTAGCTCATGTAGCGGATTTAGATGGGATAGCAAATAAAGAAAAAAGAATTCAAGCTAAAAAACAAGCGTTATCCTTAGGTAGAGAACTAATAAAATATGAAGCCAAGTGTGCTGATATTCAACTGTTTCGAACATTATTTCAACAGACAGTTGGAGGCGTAAAAGCATGAGTACAATTATTACTATTCCGAGATCTGTAAGTTGGAAAGGCGATGTAATTGCAGTATTAAATCAAACAAAGTTGCCGCATGTCACTGAATACAAAACATTAACGAATATTGAAGATGTATGGAAAAGTATCATTATGTTAGAAGTACGAGGAGCGCCTGCAATTGGAATTGTAGCTGCGTTTGGTTTGGCGCTTGCGGCAAAGAAATACGATGCTATAAATATCTATGAGTTTCAGAAGAAGTTTAATAGAGATTGTAACTATTTAGGAACATCACGCCCGACAGCAGTCAATTTATTTTGGGCAATCGATCGTATGAGAGAATCTATTCGAGAGATTACTACAATAAAAGAAGCCCAAAAAATATTAGAAGAAGAAGCGCTTCATATTCAGCAAGAGGATGAAATGGTGTGCCGAAGTATTGGAGAACATGCTTTAACATGTTTTAAAGACGGTGATAAAATTTTAACAATTTGTAACGCTGGAAGTATTGCGACTGCTAGATATGGAACAGCATTAGCCCCATTTTATATTGGGAAAGAGAAGGGTGTGCGTTTACATGCGTATGCGTGTGAAACGAGGCCGGTTTTACAAGGTGGTCGTTTAACGACATGGGAATTGAAACAAGCAGACATTGATGTAACGCTTATTACGGATAATACTGCAGCACATGCAATTCGAACGAAAGAAATTAATGCGATTATCGTAGGGGCAGATCGAATCGTTGAAAACGGTGATACTGCTAATAAAATAGGAACATTAAATTTAGCTATATTAGCAAAGTATTTCGGTATCCCATTTTACGTTGCAGCACCGTTATCTACATTTGATACTACGAAACAAACAGGTGCTGAAATTGTCATTGAAGAAAGAGATGAAACAGAAGTTACGAAAATTTTTGGGAAACAAGTGGCGCCACTTGGAACGCCTGTATTTAACCCTGCATTTGATGTAACACCGCATGAATTAATTACGGGGATTATTACTGAGAAAGGTATTTTACGTGGAGATTATAAGCAAGAAATTACATCATTATTTGAAAAAATAAGCTAACTGCTCAGTCGCTATATAAAAAAACGGTAGAAAAGCATGTTTTTAAATGGTCGAGAGGGACTGGCTATGTATAGGAGCGGTAAGTGCCTGTTCCTACCACGCGCAACGTTTTAAAACAAAGGAAGGTAGCAAGGTGTAGGACCATTTGTATCTTCATGGTAGCAATCTATATGCTGAAAAATGAAATGTATGGCTGAGTAGTTAAAAAACAAGCTAATAAAAAATAGCTTGTTTTTTTATGCCTTAAGTCTTCGTTTCCTCTTATTTATGTAATGAAGGGAGGAGAGAAAGATGGAAGAGTGGATCGGGATGATAGGTAATGTGGGCTTTCCAATTGTTGTAACATTATATTTACTCCATCGGATTGAAAATAAATTAGACGGAGTGATTGTTGCAATTGAGAAACTCCCTAAACAATTACTAAAGTAGGAAGATCCTCGCGATAGAAAGTAAAATAAAGTTTGCTCGCGAAGAGCAAACTTTATTTTTTATCCCGCTATTTGCTGGGCGGTAAAACTCCCACCTCAAAATTTGGTTGGAGCAAAGAAGTTAGGTCGGAGATTAATTGCCCGTAAAAGCCCGATTGGTGAAGGCTAATAATCAGTGGGGGATGAACAAAACCCCCACTGATTAAAGTTCCACTTTATTGAGCAGTATAACCACCATCGATAACGACGGCTTGACCAGTTATACCTTTTGCTTTTTCACTCGCTAAAAACATAGCATAATCAGCAATTTCTTGTACTTGTAGCAAACGTTTCTGTGGTACAAGAGGATAAATGACATCTTCTAAAACATTTTCAAGTGGTACATTTCGCGTAGTTGCTAAGTCTTGTAGTTGATTTCGTACAAGAGGGGTATCGACATATCCGGGACAAAGAGCATTTACAGTAATTCCATGAGTTGCTCCCTCTAAAGCAGCAACTTTTGTTAATCCAATTACACCATGTTTCGCACTATTATAGGCAGCTTTTCCAGCGAATCCAACAAGTCCGTTAATCGAAGCAACATTAATGATACGACCATATTTTTGCTTTTTCATAATCGGAAAGGCATGTTTGATGGCGATAAATGGAGCGATTTGCATAATTTTAATAAGAAGCTCGAATTTATCAGTTGGAAAATCTTCAATCGGTGAAACATGTTGCATTCCTGCGTTGTTAATTAATACATCTAATGAGCCGAAGTGAGTAACTGTTTGAGAAATTGCTGCTGTAATTTCTTCTTCAGATGTAACGTCACATTTTAAACCAATGGCTTGATAGCCTTCTTTTTGCAATTGTTCAGCAGCTTCTTTCGCACGTTCTTCAAGACGATCACTAATCACAACTTTAGCACCCTCTTTGGCAAAAGCACTTCCCATTTCATAACCAATACCGCTCGCAGCACCTGTTAAAAAGACAACTCGATTTGTAACCATGATGAAAAACACTCCTTCATAATAAAAGTTCTCTTATTGCTCTATTTAGAGAGGTGATAATAAAATTCCTGCAAACATTTGGAAAAATATTGCTAGCTATCTTGTTTTGCAAAGTAGCGTTTGCTATACTATTTTGTAAAGCAAGATACTTACGCTTATCTATCTTGTAAAACAAGATAGTGGGAGGATTTGAAATATGTCGACAAGTCAAATGCTGAAAGGGATTTTAGAAGGATGCTTACTTGCTATTATTTCTGAAGGTGAAATATACGGTTATGAAATGAGTGAAAGATTAGCGAAGTATGGTTTCACAATGGCGAGTGAGGGAAGTATTTATCCGTTATTAATACGAATGCAAAAGGAAGGATTAATAACAAGTGTAATGAAGGAATCTCCATCTGGTCCAAAGCGAAAATATTATACATTAACAGAAAAAGGCGAGGAAGCACTGGATGAATTTATGGATCGCTGGGAAGCGATGCAAAGTAGTGTAGAGCGTCTACTTGAAGGGAAGGGGAGAAAAAAATAATGTTATCAAATGAAGCGCGAAATTTTTTATTAGATATGAGATTATTTTTAACTGCAAAGAGTGTGAAAGAAAGCGATATTGAAAACTTTTTAGAAGATGCAGAGTTGCATTTAATAGAAGGTGAGAGTGAGGGCAAAAGTGTAGAAGAAATTTTCGGAAGCTCGCCGAAAGAATATGCAAATGAACTTGTAAAAGTGATGGAGAGAGATAGACAGGAAACGTGGAAGCAAATTGGGTTTACGGTAATGAATATCGTTTCGTTTTGGATTATTGCTTCTATTTTAATAGTTAATAATGGGATTTTACAGATTTCGCTTATTCAGTGTATTGGCTATAGTTTTACATTGATTTTAGCTGTTGTGGGTCCTAATTTTCTGCTTCGTAAAATGACCTTTGTAACAAGTTCTACAAAAACGTGGTTTTCCATGTGGTCTTTAGTCATGATCGCGCCAATGTTTTTATTAGGAGCTGTTACGATTTTAGATGTGATATATCCTACAACGATGTTTACGTTGACTCTAGTCCAAAGTTATATATTAGCTGGAGGGATCTTTATCCTCACGGTAGCTATAAATATATATTTTGAAGGATGGTTTAAAAACTTATATTTAATTATTCCACTTTCGATTATGTTAGTGTTTAAAACATTTACATCGGAAGATCTTATGCCAATGTTATTTCAAATTATATGTTTATACGGAAGTTTGTTTATTTTAATTTTCCTTGAAATTATGATGAAGACGAATAGAAGAGAAACGGTTAATTAAGGGAGGGATAAAAGTGTTATCGAATGAAGCACAAAAATTTTTAGATGATACCCAAGGGTATTTACGTACGAAGGGCATTAGAGAAGCTGATATTATTTCTTTTATAGAAGATGCGGAAGTTCATTTAATAGAAGGAGAAAAGAGAGGGAAGAGTGTAAGTGATATATTTGGTCATGCTCCAAAAGAGTATGCAAATCAACTTGCGAAAGAGATGGAAGTTGATAAAAAAGGGAATTATAAATTATTGCTTTACTTTATTATAAATTTATTAGCATTCACGATGATGAAGAGTGTATTCTTTAGTGAAGCCGATCATCGCTTGTCTTATTCTTTAATTGAATTAATTGGATATCCAATTATGATTTTTGTAGGGATTGGTGTATTAATATGGGGGATGAGAACAGCAGTCTTTAAACATAAAAGAATTGAATTTTTAATTATGTATATAAGTGGTGCGATATGGTTTTTATCAATTTTCAGTATTGCATTATTAAATAATTTTTATGGTACAACATTTATTAAATTTACTGCTACAGAAAGCTTCATTCTTGTTGGAATAGTAGTTCTTTTTGCAGCTATTGCAAATATTAAATTTGGTGGTTGGTTTACTTTGTCGTATTTACTAGTTCCAATTGCATTAGAATATATATTTGTAATGATAGATTTATCGAGCATTAGTGGAATGTATGTGCAACAAATAATTCTTTTCATTGTTATTTATATGCTTTTAAAAATTCATATAAAATTAGAAAAAAGGGAAGTATACGAATAAAAAGAGAGAAAGAGTTATTTATATGTATATCGAGTAGTAGTTTTTTTAAGGTTAACTATATTGCTTTCACAAAAAGAATATATGATGACTATTTTGATACTGTATTAGATGACACATCAGCATATATGTTGTTCTTCGGGTTAATAGGAAAAGGGCTGCTTTGGATATGCAAAAAAGTATTTCCAAAGAAATATTATATTGGGATTTTTAGAGGGATTACATTTACTTTTAGTTGTATGTTTTTATCCCGCATTAACGGGCAGTAAAACTCCCATCTCAAAATTCGGATGGAGCAAAGAAGTTAGGGGGGAGATCAACTGCCCGTAAACGCCCGATTGGTGAAGGCTAATAATCAGTGGGGGATGAACAAAACCCCCACTGATTATAGTTTCACTTTATTTCTAGCAGCCGATATTTGGTTTGTTGATTGGAATATATTGTTTTAAACAGTAACAAGATCGTTACTGTTTTTTTCTTTGTAATAAGAGACTTTGTAAAGAGAGCGCTTTTTGTTCATTTGTTAATAATGAATTGATGTGAACCTGATCAGGACGAGGGACTATAGGGTACATAAGGTTTGAGGGAGAAGGGTGGTGTTCAGAACCAGTTGGAGAATGGGGATCTGCGTGCGTAAGTTTTCCATGAATTCGTCTTGTAAATAAAATGTGCCCAACTTCGTGAGCGAGGGTATATATGTTTTTCATTGGAGCGGCTGAATTTGTTAAAACGATATAACCAGTAAGTTGCTGTTGTTTCGCTAAGGAGTAAGCGCAGGCAATTACGGCAGTTTCCTTGAAATAATCACTGCCAATATAACAAATATAAAGGTCACATTCAGGAGCTTCGTTAACACAAGTTTGAAAAAAGGATGATAATTTTTCCTGACTTTGAATGGAGTTTTTATAACTAATTTCCCGATTAGAAAAACGGAAAAGTTCGTTTAGTACAATTACTTCTTTAATTTGAAATGTAATGGGATGCCAAATTGATTCTGCAACTGCTAAATCTTTTGCAATACGGTCGTCAGAAATATCGGCGCCTGGAGTAATGCAAACACATATATTAACGTATGAATCCATAAGGAACACCTCAAATGAAAAAATTCTTTCTATAATATATGTGGGGAAAGATTCTATGTATGGATAAACGCCTTGTTTATCGCACGAATATATATAATACAAGTCGAAAAAATTTCATAGTTCTATAACGTAGTATGGTCTGCTTTTTGATATAGTAAAGAAAAGGGGGAGAATATATGTATACATTAAAAATCGTTTCAGACAGAGAAGCTCTGTATCAATTTGCGAGCTATGTAAGAGTTGTGCAAGGGGTTGAAGATGTATATGTAGAGGTGGGAGAACCTTTATATGAACATCCATTAATGAAGTTTTATGTACATATTACAATTGAAGAAACATATGATCAGCATAAAGCGTTACAAGAAATAGCTAGATTAGTAGAATTAGGGCGTTTTACGTATGTCCATTATAGCAATGAAGAAATTGAAGAAGCTTTTGAAGCTGTAAAATACGAAAGCTTTAAGAAATAAAGTGAAACTTTAATCAGTGGGGTTTTTGTCCATCCCCCACTGATTATTAGCCTTCACCAATCGGGCTTTTACGGGCAGCCCGACCCCCGCCTAACTTCTTTGCTTTCGCTGAATTTTGAGGTAGGGATCTTACTGCCCGCAAATAGCGGGATAACGGTAAAAAAAGGAAGCGGAAGCTTCCTTTTTTATTGAAAATTACAGCAACAAAAGGAAGAGAATTTTGTTATGATAAGGAAGGGTGAGGAAAGGAGAGTTTACATATTGGGGTATATTGAAGAGTTACGCAAAGTAGTTGGTACGAGACCACTTATTTTAGTAGGATCAGCAATTATTATATTAAATGATAATCAAGAAGTATTGCTTCAATATCGTTCAGATACATATGATTGGGGTGTGCCTGGCGGGGCAATGGAACTGGGAGAAACGACAGAAGAAACTGCTCGTAGAGAATTATTCGAGGAGACGGGACTAAGTGCAAAAATAATGCAATTTCTTGGTGTTCTTTCAGGAAAGGAAGTTTATTTCCGTTATCCAAATGGAGATGAAATTTTTAATGTGATTCATCTGTATCAGGCACATCATGTAGGCGGAGAATTAAAGCTCGATCATGAAGGGTTAGAGCTTCAATATTTTCCAGTAGATAAGTTACCAAAATTGAATGAAACGACAGAGAAGATATTACAAAAATTCTTATACGCATTGACAGAATAGAAGGTTAATTCCTTCTATTTTTATTATATTAAATATTTTGATTTTTTGGTATGTTTATAGTATGATAATTTTAGACATACAACTTATGGAATTTCACCTAAAAACTTACTAGGGTACATAAGAGAGGGGCAAGTACAAAATGCATAATGTTGTCATTACAGCTGCAGTTCGTTCACCAATTGGAACTTTCGGAGGAGCACTAAAAAATATAACACCAGTAGAATTAGCTGTTCCTGTACTTCAGGAAGCTGTAAAAAGAGGCGGAGTAGAGCCACATGAAGTTGATGAAGTAATTTTAGGTCATTGTATTCAAAGAACTGATGAAGCAAATACGGCAAGAACAGCTGCATTAGCGGCAGGATTTCCTGACACAGTTACTGGTTATACAATTCAACGTCAATGTTCTTCAGGTATGCAAGCAATTATGTCTGCTGCAATGCAAATCCAATTAGGTGTAAGTGATATTGTTGTTGCAGGTGGAGTAGAAGCGATGAGTTCGAGCCCTTATGCATTGAAACAACACCGCTGGGGACAACGTCTACAGCACGGAGAAATTCGTGATACGGTGTGGGAAGTTTTAGAAGATCCGATTCACCATATTATGATGGGTGAAACAGCGGAAAATTTAGTTGAACAATATGAAATTACAAGAGAGGAACAAGATGAAGTTGCGCTTCGTAGTCATACATTAGCGCTGCAAGCGATGGAGTCTGGATACTTTGACGATCAAATTGTTCCTATTACAATAAAAGAACGTAGAAAAGAAGTTGTATTTGCGAAGGATGAACATCCACGTGCAGATATTACAGCTGAAAAATTAGCAGGATTAAAACCAGCTTTCCGTAAAGACGGGTCAGTAACTGCAGGGAATTCATCTGGTCTTAATGACGGAAGTGCAGTTCTAGTATTAATGAGCGAAGAAAAAGCAAAAGAAAAAGGCTTACAACCGTTAGCTCGAATTGTTGGATATTCAGTAGCAGGTGTAGATCCGAAAATTATGGGTATTGGACCAGCACCAGCAATTCGCAAAGGATTAGAAAAAGTAGAGTGGTCATTAGAAGATGCAGACTTACTTGAAATTAATGAAGCTTTCGCTGCACAATATTTAGCTGTAGAGAAAGAGTTAGGGTTAGACCGTGAGAAAGTGAATGTAAACGGTAGTGGTGTAGGACTTGGACATCCAATTGGTTGTACAGGAGCTCGTATTACGGTAAGTTTAATTCACGAATTAAAAAGACGTGGATTAGAGAAAGGTATTGCCTCTCTATGCGTTGGAGGCGGTATTGGAGTAGCTTTATTTATAGAAGCATTATAAAAAAAGAGGCAGCGATTGCTGCCTCTTTTTTATGACTCAAATAAGTGATGAAATAATCGATCGCGATTTTCAAAGAAAAGTTTCGTCGTTTGGTAATGCTCTGTTTCTTCTAATGTAGATTCGTGAATCCCTTCTTGAGTTAAAGAGTATATAGTAGATTCAGGATAAGCCATTAAAATAGGAGAGTGCGTCGCGATAACAAATTGTGAACCTTGTTCAGCTAGTTCGTGCATGCGAATGAGCATTGAAAGTTGTCTCATCGGGGATAAAGCTGCCTCAGGCTCATCTAGAATGTATAAACCTTGTCCTGAAAAACGATTCATAAATAATGAGAAGAATGATTCGCCGTGTGATTGTTCGTGAAGTGAAACGCCACCGTAAGATTTTATAGCATCTATTTCATCGATATAAGAAGCAACGTTATAAAATGATTCAGCGCGAAGAAAGAAACCGTCGTTTGGTGTATTGAAACTTTTTGAAATTCGAAGATATTCATGTAAAGATGAATGGGAATCGTTAGTGCTAAAGCGAAAATTCTTCGTTCCACCTTCTGCATTAAAACCTAAAGCCACTGCAATTGCTTCGAGTAATGTTGATTTACCTGTCCCATTCTCTCCAATAATGAATGTTACATTTGGGTGGAAAGCCAGTGATTGCAAAGTTCGAATAGCGGGTAGACAGTAAGGATATGCGGAAAAGCTAGGGATATTTTCTTTTTTTAATGTGACATTTTTTAAAAAAGGTACGTCAATCAATATATAAACCTCAATTCATAACGGATTTTGATTCTAAAAAAGCAGCAAATACTAATGTAAGACAACTTGCTAATAGTATTGTATATTGAAGTGCGCCAAAACCGAGACCTTCCCAGCTGAAAGCCATTCTCTTTCCTATAAAAATGATAAGAACGCTCATAAATCCATATATATTTTATAATTTTGTAGTGCTTCCATATAAAGAATCCGATGTATGTACTTAAAAACAATATAAACAAAACAAGAAAAAAGACAAGTGTTAATGACACGTGAACACTTCCTTATTTTCTGAATATTTTATGTGGATTATAACACGTAAACTATCATATTCCAATGTGAAAATAAATATTGCATCAAGATTAATTCTCTCGTTATGATAGATGGTATTCTATTAGAAATATGAAGAGGAGTATTAATATGCCGTTTACATTTGCACATCCAGCAGCTGTTCTCCCTTTTGCTAAGAAACATTCTAGTTATATTTCGGTGACGGCTCTTATATTGGGTAGTATGGCACCTGATTTTGAATATTTTTTATATTTTAGGCCATACGGTATTATTGGCCATACATGGGCTGGTTTCTTCTATTTGAATTTACCACTCGTTTTTTTATTAGCATATGCATATCATTTTATTTTAAAAGGACCATTTATAACACATTTACCTAAGCCTTTTGCTAGTTACTATAAATATGTAGTAGATGCGAAGTGGGGGCTATATACTTGGAAGAATTTTTTTGTATTTTGCTATTCTGCTTTATTCGGTATGGTGACGCATGTCGTTTGGGATGCTTTTACTCATAAGACAGGCTATTTTGTTATGGAAATGCCGCTGTTACAGCAAGAAGTATATAGTATTCCAATTTATAAATTTTTACAACATGGGAGTACATGTTTTGGTCTACTATTACTAATATATGTACTATGGAAATATAGGAGGGAAACTGATCAAGATACTAGTTTAACTTCGGAAAAAAAGAAATATTGGGCTTCATCTATCGTTGTGGCGGCCATTATATTTATCGTTCACGCGTTATTAGACCCCTATTTTCATATTTTCCAAATAGGAGGTATAATAGTATCTGGACTGACAAGTTCGTTTTGTGGACTTCTTATTGTTTCTATAGTTTACAAATCAAGGGACTAATTTACCCCGCATTAACGGGCAGTAGGACTCCCACCTCAAAATTCGGCAGGAGCAAAGAAGTTAGGTGGGAGATCAACTGCCCGTAAAAGCCCGATTGGTTCAACTAATAATCAGTGGGGGATGGACAAAACCCCCACTGATTAAAGTTTCACTTTATATTAATGAATGATAGTGTTAGGAGAAATTAAATGATGAAAGCATGGAAAAGTATTTTTGTTTTATGCAGTTTTCTTCTTATGTTAAGTGGTTGCTTCCAGCAAGAAGAAAAGAAGGCAGAACCTAAAAAGAAAGAATCTATTCCAGAAACAAAAGAGTATGGTGGGCGTGAGCTTAAAAAAGTAGGACAAAAAGTGAAAGAAAAAGGGTGGGGGACATTTGAATTAGAACAGATTCATTCTGTGAATCAGACATTTGAAGTAGCCCCAATGAAAATTCACGTACAAGATGTTAAAGTTATCTCATTATCACAAATGAGCAAAGAGGCAAAAAATACATTGAAAGTGTATACTGCATTAACTCCTGAAGAAGTAAAGCGTAGATTGGGAGATAAAGTGAGTCAAGAAGATGCTGAATTATATGCATCGTTAAGTGGAACAGAGATTAGCGATACGATTCGGTATGTTGAAATTACATATAAGGTAGAGAATAGTGGAGATAAGAACATGCAATTCTTCTCTATGAATGATGTTGCTATAAATGACAAACAACATTTTAATGTAGCGACTCAAAACTTTTTATATGATGAAGATACGCTCGTTGGTACAAAGAGTGTTTCAAGGGAAGATTATAGGCCTGGTGAGACACGAGAAGGAATTATCGGTTTAATACTTGATGATGGAAAAGAAAAAGTAAAGGATATTAAGTTTACGACAGATGATTTAGCAGCAGGAGACACAAATGAAGCTGTTAAAGAACCGCAAACTTTTAATATTTCACTCTCTAAATAAAGTGTCTTTATAATAATTTAAGCAAAAACAGTCAGCATAAAAAGTTATGCTGACTGTTTTTTTAGCTCTTTCACATATGAATCTACACTTTGAAAAGGCACTGTAATTTTAAAAGCATCTTTTTGCTCGTTAAATTGTTTTTCATTATAAGGACCAAATCGTTTATTATGCTTTACATCGATAATCCAATAATGTTCACTTTTTTTATTTGTAATTGCTGCGTCAGGATTATTTGGATCTGATTTTTCCTCAATTTGCTTTGTGATAATGTATTTATCGTCCCAAGCAATTTCTGTAATTTTTGCAGGGATGTATTGTGTAGCATATACAGCATCCTGCGATGGGAAAAGTTCAAATGCATCTCCAGAAGTATGTATGAGTTCATATTCATCGTTAATTGTATAGGTTAAATGGTTTGTATTGCCTGTGCAACCTGTTAATAAGAGTGCGGCAAATAGGATTATCCATCTTTTCAATATGGGAACCTCCTTTACAATGCTGTTGTAACACATTGTACAAGAAAAGTAAGCGAAACGCCAGTTTACAATGTTTTTTAGAAGTGGTACGATGAGACGGGTAAAGAAGGATATGAAGGAGTCGACACAAAATGAAGTTAAAGATGCATCGTCCAGCGCTTGTAATGAATCGCATAGGTGCTTCCCTTATTGACATGTTTTTAATCTCGGTTACGTACGGTGCAGTAGTAGCTATTATTACCGGAAACTATAGTGCTATTTTCAATCGTTTTAATATAAGTTTAGGTGACTATAGATATGACCTTACACTTGTTTTCGTATTAATGGCTATAAATTTTATTCTGTTACCTTTTCTTTGGAACGGTTCTACACTTGGTAAAAAGGTAACAAGAACAAAAATAATCTCGTTAACAAGTGAAAAACTAACGTTACAAACATTAATAATACGATTTTTGGTATTATTATTACCAAGCATATTATTACTTGGAGTTCCATTAATATGCAATGTATATATGATGTTATTCCGCAAAGATAATGGTGGCTTCCATGATTTAATTGCAAAGACAAAAGTGATGAGTCTTGTATAATTAATATTTAGAGTATACGTGCTACTAATGAAATAAGACTTTTTATCGTTTGTATATAAAAAGTCTTATTTTTAATTTCGTGAAAAATTTCATCATTCTCTTATTTTTTCATAAAATTCGATAAATGGAATTGATATAGGGTGGATATCTCCAATATAGTACCTTCCATATTACTGAAGGATGTTTAAAGAAGCTGTAGCTAATTCAAACATCCTATTTTCGTTTTGAATAGAATGAAAATTGAGAGAATGATATAATGGGTATAAATAATATCGTTATATAACAAAGGGGGATTTGGAATGACTGGAGGTAGCTTAATATTTTGGGGAATTCTTATTTTTATTGGTTTAACCTTCGATCAATATAATAGTAAGAAAAAAAAAGAAACAAAAAAGTAATCGCTTACAAGCTGTAGCGTGAACTTTTCCTGCTTGCAGACTAATCTAATAAAGGAGTATACTGAATGACGGTAAGACTTATAGAAGGGGTAATGAAAATGAAGCTTGCAGGAAAGGTTGCCATTGTAACTGGTGGTGGCATCGGTATTGGACGTAGTACAGCTCTTTTGTTGGCTAAGCAAGGCGCAAAAGTAATTGTGACGGACATTGATCAAGAAAGTGGACAAGCAACAGCCGAGGAAATTACGGATTTAGGCGGAGAAGCACTTTTTGTATCCTACGATATGGGGAAACAAGGAGATTGGCAACGTGTTATTAGTTTTGCTATGGAGGCATATAGTCGTATTGATATGCTTTTTCAAAATGCTGGTCTATATAAAATAGATTCTATTTTTTCTCGCCAACAAGAGAACGATTCCAATGTACTTTGTATTAATGACGTTTGGATAGAGATAAAACAATTAACGTCATCTTTTATGAAACAGCAAGAAGAAGTGGTGCTTAGTGATTTGCCGGTTTTTGGTATTATTAGCACGAGAGGACAATCATTTCATACAATAGAAGCCCTAGTATAATAATGGAAAACCGCCCCCAGTATATATGTGGACGGTTTTTTTGTATGTTCTATTATAGAACTTTATTTTTTAACGAATACGTTGTTCGGTTTGGCTATCAAAGAAATGTGCTTTATTCATATCAAAAGCAAGTTTAATTTGGTCACCAGGTGAAAAAGTATGTCTTGCATCAACACGTGCTGCAAAATCTTGATTTCCAAGTTTCATATATAAAATGGATTCAGCCCCTAACAACTCTGCAACTTCAATTTTCGTTGTGAAAGTAGTAGCTTGTGAAGCTTCTAAAAATAATAGTTCATCATGAATATCTTCTGGACGAATACCTAAAACAATTTCTTTATTTACATAGCCTTGTTCGCGTAATAACTTCATTTTTCCTTCAGATACTTTAAACTTTAGTGAACTGTCTATAACGAAATCGGTTTCAGTTAATTTTCCACGGAAGAAATTCATTGCGGGTGAACCGATAAAACCACCAACGAAAATATTTTCAGGTGTTTCATATACTTCTTTTGGAGTTCCAATTTGTTGGATTTTGCCGTCTTTCATAACAACAAGGCGTGAAGCCATTGTCATTGCCTCAGTTTGATCATGTGTTACATAAATTGTCGTTGTGCCAAGGCGGTGGTGTAATTTAGAAATTTCTGATCGCATTGCAACACGTAGTTTAGCGTCTAAGTTTGATAATGGTTCATCCATTAAGAAGACTTTTGCGTCTCGAACAATTGCTCTACCTAATGCAACACGTTGACGTTGTCCACCTGATAAAGCTTTCGGTTTTCTATCTAAATATTGTTCAAGCCCTAAAATTTGAGCTGCATGTTTCACTCGACGGTCGATTTCATCTTTCGGTATTTTTCGAAGTTTTAATCCAAATGCCATATTATCATACACACTCATATGTGGATAAAGAGCGTAGTTTTGGAAGACCATTGCGATATCTCGATCTTTTGGAGGAACATCGTTCATTAGCTTACCATCAATTGAAAATTCTCCTTTTGAAATATCTTCAAGTCCAGCTACCATTCGTAGTGTTGTAGATTTTCCGCATCCAGAAGGACCAACGAATACGATAAATTCTTTATCTTGAATGTGTAAGTTAAAATCTGTTACGGCTGTTACGTTATTATCATATATTTTATAAATATTTTCTAATTTAAGTTCTGCCATGATATTTCCCCCTAGAAAGTTTATGCAAACGTTTTCTTTGAATTTATTATAAACGAATAGATTCAAAAAAGAAATAAAAACACTGTAAAAAAATAAAACGTTTTCATTATCCCTATGAATATATAATAAGTTCCACATGTTTTATTAGAAAAAGAAAATAAATATTGTAAGCGCTATTTTAAATTTGGATAGAATCTGTTATCATTCAGTAATGAAAACGTTTGCGCCTTAAAAAAGAAAAACGAATCAATAGTATAGATGAAATGGGGTAGCATAATGGGAAAACAATGGTGGAAAGAAAGTGTAGTATATCAAATTTATCCTCGTAGTTTTATGGATAGTAACGGTGATGGTATAGGGGATCTTCGTGGTATTCTTACGAAGCTAGATTACTTAAAAGAATTAGGTATTGATGTAATTTGGTTATCACCAGTCTATGAATCTCCAAACGATGATAATGGTTACGATATAAGTGATTATTGTAAAATTATGAACGAGTTCGGAACAATGGAAGATTGGGATGAACTATTACATGAAATGCATAAACGTAATATGAGACTTATGATGGACTTAGTTGTTAATCATACTTCAGATGAACATAATTGGTTTATTGAATCACGTAAATCAAAAGAAAATAAATATAGAGACTATTATATATGGCGTCCTGGAAATGAAGGGAAAGAGCCGAATAACTGGGGAGCAGCATTTAGTGGCTCTGCATGGCAATATGATGAAATGACAGATGAATATTATTTGCATCTGTTTTCTAAAAAACAGCCAGATTTAAACTGGGATAATGAAAAGGTAAGACAAGATGTTTATGACATGATGAAGTTTTGGTTAGAAAAAGGAATTGATGGGTTCCGTATGGATGTTATTAATTTTATTTCTAAAGAAGATGGCTTACCATCTGTTGAAACGGATGAAGAAGGATATGTTTCAGGGCATAAACATTTTATGAACGGTCCGAATATTCATAAGTATTTGCATGAAATGAATGAAGACGTATTGTCTCAGTATGACATTATGACGGTTGGGGAAATGCCTGGTGTAACGACAGAAGAGGCTAAATTGTATACAGGGGAAGCTAGAAAAGAACTGCAAATGGTATTCCAATTTGAACATATGGATTTAGATTCCGGAGAAGGCGGGAAATGGGATGTAAAACCATGCTCACTCCTTACTTTGAAACAAAATTTAACAAAGTGGCAAAAAGCATTAGAACAAACAGGATGGAATAGCCTTTATTGGAATAACCATGACCAGCCTCGCGTTGTATCTCGTTTTGGTAATGATGGAGCTTATCATACTGAATCAGCAAAAATGTTAGCGACAGTACTTCATATGATGAAAGGGACACCATATATTTATCAAGGAGAAGAAATCGGAATGACAAATGTTCGATTTGAATCAATTGATGAATATCGAGATATTGAAACACTAAATATGTATAAAGAAAAAGTTATAGAGCGCGGCGAAGATATAGATAAAGTGATGCAGTCTATATATATAAAGGGCCGAGATAATGCTAGAACTCCGATGCAGTGGGATGATAGAGAACATGCTGGATTCACAACGGGTGAGCCTTGGATCGCGGTAAATCCTAACTACAAAGAGATTAACGTGAAACAAGCGATTCAAGATGAAGAATCAATTTTTTATTACTATAAAAAATTGATTGAATTACGTAAAAACAATGAAATAGTTGTGTATGGAACATATGAATTAATATTAGAAAATAACCCTTCTATTTTTGCTTATGTAAGAACATATGGAGAAGAAAAGCTGCTGGTGATTGCAAACTTCACTGCGGATGAATGTGTATTTGAATTGCCAGAGGATATTGTTTATAGTGAAGCAGAGTTATTAATACACAATTATGATGTAGAAAATGTATTGATAGAAAACATTACATTACGACCATATGAAGCAATGGTATTTAAATTGAAATAAGAAAAGCCTTATGCCACCCTGGCATAAGGCTTTTACTATTACCATTTTAAAATAGAGAATCCATACGGTGGAAGTGTAACTTGTAATACACTTGCTTCCGCTGAAAATTCTTCGTTTGTATAAATGTTAATTATTTTCTTCCTGGTAATATGAAGAGGGAGTGAAGTTGTAACTTCACTGTTAGTAGGATTTAAAACGAAAAAGATAGTTTCATCTTCATATGTTTTTGTATAAGAAATATAATTATGTTCATCATTTGCCTCAATGAATTGAAAAGTACCATTTCCTCCAAATGCTTTATGTTGTTTCCGTAATGAAATTAATGTTTGTGTATGTGTAAATAAAAGAGTATCTTGTTCTTTTTCATCCCATATCATACATTTGCGGCAGTCAGGGTCCATTCCACCATCCATCCCGATTTCATCGCCGTAATAAATACAAGGAGAACCGATGAAAGAAAGGTGAAATACATAGAGTAACTTTAACTTATTTTTATCCCCGTTACATGTTGCTAAAATTCTAGGTGTGTCATGACTGTCTAATAAATGAAATGCCGCTTCATTTACATTCATAGAGTAGGAATGTAGAGAATCGGTAATTTGTTTCATAAATTCACTTGCATGAATGGATTCGTTAGCAAAGTAAGAAAGTAGAGCGTTTGTAACAGGATAGCTCATTACAGCATCAAATTGGTCACCTTGTAGCCATGGGAGTGCATCGTGCCAAATTTCACCTAAAATATATACTTCAGGATTTAATGCTTTTATTTCACTTCGGAATTCTCTCCAAAAACTGTGATCGACTTCATTTGCTACATCAAGGCGCCAACCGTCTATATTGAATTCTCTTACCCAATAACGCCCTACTTCAAGTAAATATTCTTTTACATCTGGGTGTGCTGTATTTAATTTAGGCATATATGGTGTAAATGCGAAAGTATCATAATTAGGAAGTGGCTCGGTTATAATTGGGAATTCATGAATGTGGAACCAATCTTTATAGGCGGAATTTTCACCTTGTTTCAGCACGTTTTGAAATTTATCAAAGAAGTATCCGCTATGATTAAAAACAGCGTCGAGCATTACTTTTATACCATGTTTATGACACGCCTGAACGAGTTCTTTGAAAGTTTCTTTCGTCCCAAATTGTGGATCGATTTCCATGTAATCAATTGTGTCATATTTATGATTCGAATGAGCTTTGAAAATAGGAGTGAAATATATTCCGGAAATTCCAAGCTTCACAAGGTAATCAAGGTTTTGAATAATACCAGCAAAATCTCCGCCGAAAAAATTAGTTGGAGTTGGTTCGGTACTTCCCCAAGGGAGGGTGTTTGCTGGATTTAATGTGTTATCTCCGTTAGCGAATCGTTCCGGGAAAATTTGATACCATACTGTGTCTTTAATCCAGGATGGTGCCCTGAAAACGTCTTTTGCATGAACAAATGGAAAGCAGAAAAAGTTACCGACATCGTCATTTGGGATATTAGAAAAAAATCCTCGTTCTGTATAAATAAAAATTTCTACGTCGTTTTTTAATTCGAATCCATAACGTAAGCGTTTAAATTTCGGTTTGATTGAAACCGACCAATAATCAAATAACTCAGTAGATCCGGTTTTTTTCATCGGTGTACTCGCTGTAATCCATTTTCCGTCCTGCCATTCGTACGGATCCCCGTAGATGAGAGCGGCGCTGTGAACATCATCTCTTTTTGTGTGTATTCGGATGTGAATTGTTTTTTCGTCGTAAGCGTATGCATAATTATCTTTTGGCCTATGATAGATCGCTTCTTTAAGCATATAGAAAATCCCCCTTTAATATCTCTATACATATAGTTCCCTTAAACGAAATAATAAAGATTATGTTGCAAACGATTGCCTTCCACATAACTTTAATATTGCTTATAAGAGTAGTATTCATTTTATGTAAAGTCAATGAATAAAGAGTGTGATAAGATTATTTCGAAAATTAATATTTGCAAAATGAATAAAAGGATGTATAATGATAGACAAATAGCGCAAACGTTTTCATAGATTTAGATATTGTTTGCGCTTCTATTAAACTATTAAATGCAAACGTTTTCAATTGAAGAGGTACATAGACAATTTAGGGAGGTTTTTGGGATGAAGAAAGCATTATCACTATTAACGATTTCAGCATTGTCAATTGGCATGTTATCTGCATGTGGACCGAAAGATTCAGGAAAAAAAGAGGAAAGTAAAGCGAAGAAAGACTATGATCTTCTCGTTTGGGAAGATGATAAAAAAGGTGTTGGTTTAGAACCAGCAGTGAAAAGCTTTGAAGAAAAATATAAAGTAAAAGTAAAAGTTGTTGAAATGCAAATGACAGATCAAGTGAAAAAGTTACGTCTTGATGGACCAGCGGGGACGGGACCAGATGTTGTAACATTGCCACACGATCAAATCGGAAATGCAGTAACAGAAGGCTTACTTTCTGAAGTAAAAGCAGATGATGCTGTGAAGAGTAAATTTACTGACTTATCAATAAAGGCACAAACATACAACGGGAAATTATATGGTTTACCAAAAGCAATTGAAACACCAATTTTTATTTACAATAAAAAATTAATGCAAAAAGCTCCAGAAACGATGGACGAGCTATTTAACTTCTCAAAAGACTTTACGAAGGATGGCAAGTACGGATTTTTAACATTAGGAGATAACTTCTACTTTGCTAACGCGTTTATGGCAGGTATGGGCGGATATGTATTTGGTGAGAAAGACGGAAAGCCAAATGCAAGTGATGTTGGATTAAATAATAGCGGAGCAGTACAAGGGGCTGAATATCTTCAAAAATGGTACAAAGAAAAGTTATTCCCGAAAGGTATTATCGGTGAGTCAGGTGGCCCTGCTGCTGATGGATTATTCAATGAAGGAAAAGCAGCATCTATTATGAACGGACCGTGGGCGTTCCAAGCGATGGAAAAGAACGGAATTGATTATGGTGTTGCTCCAATGCCTAAATTACCAAATGGTCAACCGATGAAAACATTTGTTGGGGTAAAAGGATGGCATGTAACAAGCTTCTCTAAACAAAATGATTTAGCTACAAAATTCACTGAGTGGGTAACAAATGAAGAAAATGCAAAAATTCGATTTGAGAAGACAAAAGAAATTCCTCCAGTAAAATCAGTAATGGAAGATCCAATTATTAAAGATAACGAAGCTGCAAAAGCAGTTGCAACTCAATCAGAAAATGGAATTCCAATGCCGAATATTCCAGAAATGCAAGAAGTATGGAAACCAGCTGGAGACGCTCTTCAGTTAGTTGTTACAGAAAAAGAGGCACCAAAATCCGCGCTTGATAGTGCAGTGAAACAAATTAAAGGAAATATTGAAGCAAACCACAGTAATAAAAAATAAGGTGAAGTTCGTGTCTCTAATATGAGAGGCACGAATTCTCTCCCTTCCAAGTAGGAAGAAAAAAGGGGGAAGGAACATGCAAACATCTATGGAACCAATGAAAGATATGAACGGTTCGAAACATAGGAAAATGGCGACCATGTTATCTATTATTCCAGGCATGGGCCAAATATATAATAAACAATTTGTAAAAGGTCTTATTTTTCTAGTATTAACAGGTTCATTTATTGTAGCATTTGCTGATTTGTTAAATATGGGATTATGGGGAATTGTAACGCTCGGTACAGAAGTTCCACGTGACCATTCTGTCTTTCTATTAGTAGAAGGGATTTTGGCACTTATCGTCATAGTGTTTGGACTCGGAATATATGGATTTAACTTATATGATGCATACCAAAATGGGAAGAAACGTGATATAGGAACACCATTAAACTCAGTAAAAGAGCAATACCGTAACTTATTAGATCAAGGTTTTCCATATTTAATGGTTTCACCAGGATTTCTATTACTAATCTTTGTAGTTGTATTTCCAATCATTTTTGTAATCTTAATTGGATTTACGAACTATGACTTATATCACTCTCCTCCAGCTAAATTAGTAGATTGGGTGGGCTTTAAAAACTTTATTGATATTTTTACATTACCAATGTGGAGAGAGACATTTTTAAGTGTATTTTCTTGGACTGTCATTTGGACATTTGTTGCAACAACATTACAAGTTGCACTTGGTATTTTCTTAGCGATTATCGTAAATCAGCCTGGTATTAAAGGTAAGGCAATTATTCGAACAATCTTCATTTTACCGTGGGCTGTTCCAGCATTCGTATCTATTCTTGTCTTCTCGGGTATGTTTAATGAAACATTTGGAGCGATTAATAATCAAGTATTAGCTTTATTCGGGATTGAAAAGATTGCTTGGATGACAGATCCGTTTTGGGCGAAGATTGCTTTAATTATGATCCAAACGTGGCTCGGTTTCCCATTCGTATTTGCAATGACAACAGGTATATTGCAATCGATTCCAGGAGAATTATATGAAGCGGCTACAGTAGATGGAGCAACTGCTTGGCAACAGTTCCGCAAAATTACATTGCCACTTGTTTTATACGCAACAGCACCAATTTTAATTACACAATATACGTTTAACTTTAATAACTTTAGTATCATTTATCTATTTAACGGCGGAGGTCCTGCTGTAGCGGGGCAAGATGCAGGTGGAACGGATATTTTAATTTCATGGATTTATAAGTTAACGATGACTTCAGCGCAGTACGGAAAAGCAGCAGCTCTTACAATGATTTTATCGTTAATCGTTATTACAGTTGCGTTATGGCAATTTAAGAGAACAAAATCATTCCAAGAAGAGGATATGATGTAAATGAATATTAAACGACAAAAGATGTTACGTCTTTCATTAAGTTATTTGGTTATCTTCATAATGTGTGCGATTATTTTCTATCCATTACTATGGATTATTGGTTCATCGTTTAATCCAGGAGATAGTTTGTCTGGTTCTAGCATTATTCCAAAAAATGCTACGTTAGATCATTATCGTAAGCTACTTGATCTTGATTCAAGTAATTACTTACTTTGGTATAAAAATACGTTAAAAGTTAGTGTTATGACGATGATTTTTTCGGTGTTAGCAATTAGCTTTACTGCTTATGCATTTTCGAGATATCGTTTTGTCGGAAGAAAAAATGGTTTATTAACATTTTTAATTCTACAAATGATTCCGAACTTTGCAGCGTTAATCGCACTATATGTATTAGCGCAGTTAACAGGATTAATTGATACACATCTTGCATTAATTTTAATTTATGTAGGTGGAGCAATTCCAATGAATACTTGGCTTATGAAAGGGTATTTTGATACGATTCCGAAAGAGTTGGATGAGTCAGCCCGCATGGATGGAGCAGGACACTTCCGTATTTTTTGGCAAATCATTATGCCGCTTGCAAAGCCAATCGTAGCGGTTGTAGCATTATTCACTTTCATCGGTCCATTTACAGATTTCATTTTAGCAAGTATTATTTTACGCACGCCGGAAAATTACACTTTAGCAGTTGGACTCTATGAAATGGTAGCGAAGAAATTTGGTAATGAATTTACAACGTTTGCGGCTGGTTCCGTATTAATTGCAATACCAATTTCAATTTTATTCCTATCATTACAAAAATACTTCATTTCTGGTTTAACAGCTGGAGGTACGAAAGGATGAGAAATGGGACATTATGTCCCATTTTTCTTTTCATCTCTCTATAAAAAAATTATAGAGAGATGAAAAGAGATTTGACATCGCATATGAAAAGAAGTGAAATAAATAGTATATTATAGTATAGGAAAAAAGAGCTATATCCCTTACAATACATGGAGAGGGAGAATATGATAAGTTTTGCAAGATAGAATAAATAAATGACAGTTTATGACTTCTCCTATGACTTGCAACGGGTGCAAGATAAAATATATGAAAATGGCAGAGAAGTGAAAGGAGGGGATTTTTATGACAGTTACAATTAAAGATGTGGCGAAGAAGGCGAACGTAGCACCATCAACTGTTTCTCGTGTAATTGCTGATAATCCAAGTATAAGTGAAAAGACGAAGCGCCGTGTTCGAAAAGTAATGAGTGAATTAGGGTATCATCCAAATTTAAATGCAAGAAACCTTGCGAACCAAACGACGAAGACACTTGGTCTTGTTATGCCGAGTTCTGCAAGTAAAGCTTTTCAAAATCCGTTTTTCCCAGAAGTTATAAGAGGAATTAGTTCATTTGCACATGTGGAAGGGTATGCGCTTTATATGTCGACTGGTGAAACGGAAGATGAAATTTTTAATGGTGTTGTAAAAATGGTACAAGGGCGTCAAATCGGTGGTATTATTCTTTTATATTCAAGAGAGAACGATCGGATTATTCAATACTTGCATGACCAAAACTTCCCGTTTGTTTTAATTGGAAAACCATATGATCGAAAAGATGAAATTACATATGTAGATAATGACAATTATACAGCTGCAAGAGAAGTAGCGGAATATTTGATTTCATTAGGCCATAAACAAATCGCATTCATCGGCGGTGGATCAGATTTACTTGTAACGAGAGATCGTTTGGCGGGGATGAGTGATGCTTTGAAACTAGCAGATATTCTATTGCCGAAAGAGTATATTTTACACTTTGATTTTTCAAGAGAGAGTGGTCAACAGGCTGTTGAGGAATTAATGGGACTAAAGCAACCACCGACGGCAATTATGGCAACGGATGATTTAATTGGACTTGGCGTGTTAAGTGCGCTTTCTAAAAAAGGATTTGTTGTACCGAAAGATGTTTCGATTGTAAGCTTTAACAATGCTTTATTATCAGAAATTGCTAGTCCACCACTTTCGACAGTTGATGTGAATATTTATCAATTAGGGTATGAAGCGGCAAAAGCTTTAGTTGATAAGGTGGAGCATTCTGAATCTACTTCAAAATGCATTATTATTCCACATAAATTATTGAAGCGTCAAACTTGTGATCATTATGCAACAAAAAGCTAAGAGTTTAACTCTTAGCTTTTTTCTTTAGAAAGGCTTCTAAACGGTCACAGCCTTCTTTTAAAGTTTCGATACTGTAAGCATAGGAAAGGCGAAGGTAGCCTTCACCGTATTCGGAAAATGCGGTTCCAGGAACAACGGCTAGCCCAGCTTCTTTTACAAGATCAAGTGCAAAATCAAATGATGAAGATGTTAAATGTCCAACATATGGGAATAAATAAAATGCACCTGTTGGCTTCTCAACAGTTAAACCCATTTGAATGAGTCTATTATATACGTAATCACGGCGTTTTTTGTATTGATAGCGCATCATCTTCGGGGCATCTTTAGCAGCTGTTAAAGCTTCGATTGCAGCATATTGAGCAATTGAAGTAGCGCATGTAACATTGTATTGATGCACTTTTAAAATGTGTTTTGCTAAATAACTTGGGGCAAATAAAAGTCCGATACGCCAACCAGTCATAGAATGTGATTTTGATAAGCCGTTAATGACAATAGTCTTATCACGCATTTCTGGGAAATGAGCGATAGATGTGTGTTTGTCTTCATATACAAGTTCGCTATAAATTTCATCGGAAAGAACGAAAATATTTTTATCTTTTAAGATAGATACAATATCTTCTAATTCTTCTTTTGATAAGGTAACACCAGTTGGATTAGAAGGATACGGTAAAACGACGCATCGTGTTCGTTCTGTAATTGCATTTCGCAGAGCTTCAGCTGTTAAACGAAATCCAGTTTCACGAACATCTATAAAAATAGGAGTTGCACCGCATAGTCGAATAATCGGCTCGTAACCAGGATAAATAGGAGCAGGCAAAATTACTTCCGTTCCTGGTTCTAAAATAGTTCGGAATGTAACATCAATCGCTTCACTAGCACCGATTGTAACAATGGTTTCGTTTTCAGGTGAATAATGTAAATCATAGCGATCCTTTACAAAGTTACAAGCTGCTTCGCGTAATTCTAGTAAACCAGCGTTATGTGTATAGCTTGTATAATTTTCTGTAATGGCCCGTTTAGCTGCTTCTTTTACTAGAGAAGGTGTAGGGAAATCGGGTTGCCCAATTGTTAAAGAGATAAGATTATCATAGTTTTGAATCATATTAGAGAACTGACGGATTCCAGAAATTTGGATGTCCTTCACTCTAGGATTAATGAATTGTTCCATTGTATCTCCCTTTCTTCCGTTTGAAAATTAAGTTCATTTTATCATATTTTCAACTATTACGCTTTGTTTATAAAATTTCCCCCGCTATTTGTGAAAGATAAGAATCGTATCTTAAAATTCAGTGGAAGTAAGAAATTATGTGAGGATTCAAATGTCTATAAGAGTATAAGCTGTGTGAGTTAATTAAAGTTTCACTTAAGCATAAACACAAAAAAAGCCGCTGCAAGCGACTTTTTAATAACCGTATTCCCAATCTATTTCATCTTCGTTCCAAAGTACGGAAGATACTTTGCCAAGATGGACAACGGATTCATTTACAGCACATGTACAGTCTTCGTCCCCTGCTTTATGTTGCAATTCTTCGTATACTGATTTTTCAACGTTTTCTAGCACAACCAAATTTTCTTCTTTTAAAACAAGCGTAGTACCCGCCATATTTATCTTCCTCCTACTAAAGTAATGATCACTTATTTGTAAACATAGATAGTATGGATTATATGCTGTATTTTGCGATAGTTGTCCGTCTAGTGAAGTGTTTTTTATTTTCTTTGTAATCCGTATTCATTGTATACTGCACGAAGGAAATTTGGTACAGGGTTTACAATCATTTCGGAAATTTGTAACATTTATTATTAGTTGTTAACAAATAATTAACAAATATGTTAAGAAAAATCAAAATTTTGAAACAAATAGACTTATAAAATGATATAATCATATCAAAATACATATAGGGGATGAGAGGCTATGGAGCTGATTCGTGATTTAATGATCCAAATTGCCATCATTATTTTACCACTATTTTTATATGAAGCGATTCGTTTAAATCGTTATCAAGGAATGCTTCCGAAGCCTAATCGCTACTTTATTATGTTTTTATCTAGCGTTACACTCGTTCTCTCCATGACATACTCTATTTGTTTTGGTACCGTTTGCGGATACAATTTTCATCCAGTCCCAATTGTTAGTGGTTTTTTATATGGTGGGATTGTTGGGCTCATCCCTGCCATTATTTATGTTGCATATGAATGGATTTTTAAGGGGCTTAGTTGGTTGCCTATGGTAGAAGTTATATTTCTTTCGATAATTCCATTATTTTTGTCAAAGAAATGGTCTCTTTTTTCAAGAGATAAGAAGCTAATATTAGCTTTTATGATTGCATCATTTTATGTTCTTGTTTCATTAGTAGTCGGGATGTTGAATGTCCTTTTAGAAACAGGCTTTACACCGTACATATCTAATCTATATAGTGGGTATATATTTGCATCACTTATTATGGTTATGACAATGGTATTTCAAGTTTATTTGACTGAGTATTTAAACGAAAATGCATTATTGCGTACAGAAATGCAAAAATCAGAAAAACTTAATATTGTAAGTGAGTTAGCTGCAAGTGTTGCACATGAAGTTCGAAACCCTCTCACTGTTGTACGAGGGTTTATTCAATTGCTAGAGAGTACGGAAGACGTAAAAAACAAAGATTATATGCGTCTCGTATTAGCTGAACTGGATCGTGCTGAACAGATTATTTCAGATTATTTAAATTTAGCAAGGCCTCAAATTGAAAAAAAAGAACATATTTGTTTATCAGCACAATTAATTGAAATGACAACTCTTATGTCATCATTTGCAGCTATGCAGGGCGTTTATTTGCAAGTTGAGATTTCTGAGAGCCTTTATACTATCGGCGATAAGACGAAATTGAAGCAAGCTATTATGAATGTTGTTAAAAACGGTATTGAAGCAATTCAAGGAAACAAAGGGTATTTAAAAGTAACAGCTATTCAAAAAGATGAATTGATAATAATAAGAGTTAAAGATAGTGGTGTTGGAATGACAAAAGAACAGTTAGTAAGGCTTGGACAACCGTATTATTCTTTAAAAGAAAAAGGAACAGGATTAGGCCTTATGGTAACATTTAGTATTTTACAAGCGCATAATGGCACATTGGAATATAAAAGTGAAAGCGGAAAAGGAACTGAAGCTATTATTATATTGCCAGCTGTACGATATAAGGAATAAAAGTTACCGATAGAAGGTAACTTTTTATTTTATCGTGCATTAGAAAAAGATACAAAATTTCATTCATTTATTTTTTCTTGTTTTGTTCGAACGAATAAACTTTTAAATGATTGAAAGAAGCTTTGCTCTTTTGAGGCGGCGACTAATCTTTTTGTTTCTTGAATTTCACGAATAACTTGCATAAGTTGTGTATCACGGTTGCTGTCTTTATTGTAAATTTGGTTGACAAGTTTATTCATTTTTTCTTCTTGTTTGGATTCTCGCTTATACATATGATTCATTAATAAGTCCATCTTTTCTTTTTGGAGTGCATCTGTTTGAGCGGCGTGAACAACTAGATCTTGTAACATTTTTTCTTGTGAGCCTTCTTTTACATAAACTTGTTGCATTAGTTCATCTAATTTCTCGTCTTTTAAACGATTTTGTGTAATGAGAGTAGAGTTTTGATGAATAATTGCTTCATTTAATTGAGCAAGCATTTCAAGTTTTAGCATGAACTCCTCAAAGTTACGCCCATCTTCTTTTGGTTGCACTTCTTGTTTATCTTGAATAACAGGTACAGGTGGGGCTTCTTTTTCTTTTAAAATAATAGGTATTGTTTCTGAAATGTCCTCTTGTAATGTAGCAGCTCTTTCATGTATAGATTTCAATAGTTTTAAATCATCCAATTTATAAATACGAGCATCAGCTGTTTTTGAAATGATATAACCGTGTTCCTCTAAGAGTTGGCTATATTTTCGGACTATATGTTTTGGGATACCTGTTTTATTTGTAACATCTTTCGTTTTATAAATAGCTTCCATGATAGTTCCTCCCCAAAAAGTATCGTATATATCATTTCAACCTTTTATGAGGACTTCCTTTGAAAAAGAATGTCGGAAGGTTATTAGTTTTCTACAGCATTAGTGAAAAGATGAAGAAAAATGAATGTTTTTGGCGGAATGGAGAGGAAGAGCTAAAATAATGTCTGAAAACATACATAGAAGAAGTTTGTTATAATAACTGAGGAAAAGAAATTGGTAGGCACACGGAGGTACACATGAAGCAATTTAAAGGTATTATCATTTCAATTATTGCAATTCTTTCTCTTTTGGTAGCGGTATATGAAGTACTTGTGCCAGAGGAGACAAGTACTAAAAAAACAACTACGTATGATCAAATTCTAGAGTTCCCGAAAGAACGATATCCAGAGACCGGAAAACATATAACGGATGCTATAAAAGAAGGGCATTCAGAAATGTGCACAATTGATCGTAATGGTGCAGCGGATAGAAGGAAATTATCGTTAGCGCCATATCCGACGAAGAAAGGTTATGATCGTGATGAATGGCCGATGGCGATGTGTAAGGAAGGCGGAAAAGGAGCCCATATTGAATATATAAGTCCAGCAGATAACCGCGGTGCAGGTTCTTGGGTAGGGAATAAGCTAGACAAATATCCAGATGGTACGCGTGTGAAATTTGAAGTGAAATAGTAATCGGCATACATTTCATAGTGGAGGAGAGGGGTAGTTATGGAATTAACAATTTCATATTCGCAATTAATGATAATGAATTATGATGGTCAGCAGCCTTATGTAGATTGGACTCCTGAAGATTTTGAAAGAGGCTATGCTGAGGTGGATGGAGCTATTATTTTTGAAGCAATCTCTGACTATACTTGTGAAGTAGAAGTTACTTGCGGAAATCATATTGAGAAAGAAGAAGTGGTTAGAACGATATCAGTTCCTTTCACAGTGAAGAATGAAGAAGTATATATAACAAGTATTCTTTCTAATAAATTGCATATTCCTATTCCGAACGGGGAATATATGATAGTCTTGCAGGCAACTCCTCTTGAAGAGCCAACAGACGATGAATTGTATAAAATACAATACGACTTCTATTTTGAGAGTGTAGAATAAAAAAACGTGTTATCCTTTTTGAAGGATAACACGTTTTTTATTATGCGTTTGTTTTTAGGAGAGAACGAGCGTCTTTTGCTGCCTGAACCATGTGCTCTAAAGCAGGTATAACTTCCTCAGTTCTTCGTGTTTTTAAACCACAGTCTGGATTAATCCAGAAATATTTAGGATCACATACTTGTAAAGATTGTTCTACGATTGTGAACATTTCATCTTTACTTGGGACACGTGGGCTATGAATATCATATACACCTAGACCAATTCCTTTTTCATATGTTGTATGCTTTAATGTATTAATAAATTCTCCATGACTTCTTGATGTTTCGATAGAAATAACATCTGCATCTAACGCGCGAATTGCATCTACAATATCTTCGAAGTTACTGTAACACATATGAGTATGAATTTGTGTTTCATTTTCTACAGAAGATGTTGCTAAAAGGAATGATTGAACTGCCCATGTAATGTATGCATCCCAATCTTTTTCTTTTAACGGCATACCTTCACGAAGTGCAGGCTCATCGACTTGGATTACTCTAATTCCGGAAGATTCAAGTAATTCAATTTCATGACGAAGTGCTAATGCAATTTGATATGAAACTTCTTTTCTTGAAATATCATTTCGAACGAATGACCAATTTAAAATAGTGACAGGTCCAGTGAGCATACCTTTTACTACTTTCTCTGTTAAGCTTTGTGCATATACAGTTTCTTTAATAGTCATTCCACTTATAAAGGCAACATCACCATAAATAACAGGTGGTTTTACGCAGCGGGAACCGTATGATTGTACCCATCCGTTTTTAGTAAAGGAGAAACCAGCAAGTCTTTCGCCAAAATATTCCACCATGTCAGTTCTTTCGAATTCACCATGTACTAGTACATCAAGACCAATATCTTCTTGGTAACGAATCCACTTTGCAGTTTCTTGTTCAATGAATTGATTATATTGTTCATTTGTAATATCGCCGTTACGCCACTGTTTACGTGTTTGACGAACTTCAGATGTTTGCGGGAAGCTACCGATAGTTGTTGTTGGTAACAACGGTAATTGTAAAGCTACTTGCTGTAGTTCATATCGTTTTTCAAATGGAAGAGGACGTGAGAAATCATCTTCTTTAAGTGATGTACGTGCCACTTTTACATCTTCACGATTACGTGCAGCTGATGAGCGGATTGCATGATGTGCATTACGATATGTTGTCAAATCGCTCCTTATGCTTTCTACACCTTTAGTAAGAGCAGAATGGATAAGGACTAGTTCTTCTAATTTTTGATTAGCAAATGCAAGTGCATCAAATAATTCACTTGTTAAGTGCGTTTCTTCCGTTTTATCAATTGGAGTATGCAATAAGCTACAAGAAGGTTGAACAATTAAACCTTTTGCTGTGATTTGATTTTGTAATGTTGTAAATAAAGAAAGTACATCATCAAGATCAGCTCTCCAAATGTTACGGCCATCTATACAACCGATAGCTAAAATTTTATCAGCTGGGAATCCGTATTTTGAAATAGCATTTACATTACCTTCTTTGCCATGAACAAAGTCTAATCCAATACCAGAAACAGGGAATGTAATGATTTCTTCATAGTTCTCTTCTACACTATCAAAATATGTTTGTAGAAGAAGATTAGCATTCGGAACTTCTTTATGAATAGCTTCGTAAAGTTCTTTCGCTTGATTAATTTCATCTTTTGTTAAGGATGCAAAGATTGGTTCGTCAACTTGAATAATTTGTGCTCCAGCTGCGTGCAATTCAGAGAATAATTGTACATAAGGTGCAACTAGCTCTTTTAAAATAGTGGGAAATTGCTCTTCGTTATAACCTTTTGCTAGTTTTAGGAATGTATAAGGTCCTAAAATAACTGGTTTTCCATCAACGCCTAACTCTTTTTTCGCTTCTTCATATAAACGAAGAGGGCGATTGTCTTTTAAAGAGATTTGTAATCCTTCTTCATATTCAGGAACAATGTAATGATAGTTTGTGTTAAACCATTTTGTCATTTCAGAAGCAACGTGATCTTTAGAGCCGCGTGCCATTGCAAAATATACATCAAGGTAAGAGGTAAACTCTGAAAAACGTGACGGGATGAATCCTAACATGTAGGCCGTATCCAGAACGTGGTCATAATATGTAAAATCGCCAACTGGAATTAATTCAATTCCTTTTTCTTGCTGTACTTTGACGTGTTGAAGGCGAATTTCTTTCATTGTCGTTAAAAATTGTTCTTCATCAATTTTATTGGACCAAAAAGCTTCCAATGTTTTTTTCCACTCTCGTTGTAGTCCGATACGTGGATAACCTAAGTTACTTGTTTGAATTGCCATTTTAAATTCCTCCCTAATTGAAAGTAAGCATTTCCGTTTACTCGGAAATACCTATAACAAAAAGCATAAAGGCATAGAAAAATAAGCCTTCCTTTTTGTTTTTAACACCTCATCATCATCCGTGAGTCTATCAGTGTTGTTAAAACAGGCAGGTCTCCTGACTTATGCTTTATATAATTTCTTTCACCTTCCCGTTTTCACAGTGGTACCAAAAAGAAATCTCAGCATTTACAGTGGCGGGACCGTGTTGGAGTTTCACCAAGCTTCCCTTTTAAACACGAAACGAAATTTCCGTGTACCTATTTTCCTTTTGAAAGGAATTTAACAAGCGATATGATATTGAAACAAATTCTAACACAATTTTTCGAATTTTGTCTACTGTTTTAAAATAAGAAAATTCTAAAGTTTTTTATTTCATATTATTCGGAAAATTAAGTTTTTTTAATGTTTATTTATTATTAAAATGAGGGTGTTTTGAGTTGCGAGGAATAATTATAGTGTTAAGTTTTTCTAGAAGAGGAGGCACCTCTTTTAGAAAAACTTAATCATTATCTACACCTATTTCTGAAAGACGACCTGCAGTTGCATCTTGTAAGAGCGTGTTTAGCCAACGTAATTCAACATTAATATGCTCAATGACGCTTTGTAGAATATATAGTTGAGCACGAGGAACTAGTTGTTTATTATGATCGTATATCGTTTGCATTGTATGTAAATATAGCATTGTATCATCTCTCTTTTTTTTCAAAATAGGAGCTAGAGCTTGTTCGTCGCTAAAGTGAGCGAAAGAGAGCGCTGAATAAATAGGTTTATATATTTGGTTTTTCGCTTCAAATTGTTTTAATAATAAGGTGTGGAAAAGGGCTTTTCCTTCCCCTGTTATATGGAAGATTGTTTTATCTGGTCTATTCGTATCTCTAACAATATTGGTAACGCTAATCGCACCTTGTTTTTCTAATTGCTCGAAGGCGTAGTATAGCGATCCCTTGGCATATTTAATATAACAATCCATTTGTCTTTCTTTCATTATGTGCTGCACTTCATAGGGATGTTTATCTCCTTCGAGTAACAAGCCGAGAATGACTAACTTCATGCTCATGCTGTCTCAACTCCTGTATATAGAAACTTTATATATATTATAAACGGTATATCCTCTTTCATAAAGGGATATACCGTTTTGTTTTTCTATATTAGCTTACTTGTTTTTGTTTTTGCTTTGTTTTTGGTCCTGTTAAAAGACGTTCATTTCCCATAAGTAAAATACAAATTATACTTAGCGTAGCTGGGATAAGTGCCCAGAAAAATGTATTAGCAATAGATGTTGCAAGAGCCTCTTTAATTCCGCTCAGTACTTCAGGAGGTAGCTTTTCAGTAGCATTTGGTGATAATAAAAAGCTTGTGTCTCCACCTTTAGGAGCCATTTTTTCTAGTTCAGGAGGGAAGACTGCTTTTAATTTATCAGTGAAAACATGATTTTGAATCGTACCGAAAATCGTGACGCCAAGGGTCATTCCAAGTGAACGGAAGAATGAGTTCGTGGATGTAGCAGAACCGCGATCTCTCATTTCTAGTTTGTGGATAGATGCCATACTTAAAACTGAGAAGGAGAATCCAACTCCAAGTCCAGCAAGCACCATAAACATTGTTACGAGTGTACGAGGTGTTTCCATAGTTAAAGTACTTAGTAAATAAATACCAAGAACGAAGAAAACTCCAGATACTGTCATGATGTTACGATAACTTGTTCGTGAAGCTAATTGTCCACCAGTTTGACTTCCGATTACAGATCCTACCATCATAGGTGTCAAAATTAATCCAGCATTTGAGGCTGAACCACCGAGAACACCTTGAACGAAGATTGGAATATAAACTGTACAGATGATAAAAGCTGCGCCATAGAAAAAGGCAACACCTTGGCTAGCTGCAAATAAAGGTTTTTTAAATAAATGGAAAGAAATAATAGGCTCGGTTGCGTTTCTTTCTACGAAGAAGAAAATAATAAGCAGAATAACAACAGTTGAAAATAAACCAATAATCACATTAGAGTCCCATGCATATTCTTTACCACCAAGTTCTAAAGCAAACATTAAGCAAACGATACTAATGACAAGCGTAATAGCACCAGCCCAGTCAATTTTTTGTTTTCGATATTCTAGAGACTCGCTATAGTATTTAGTAATGAAGAAGAAGGAAATAAGTCCTAATGGAATATTAATATAGAAGACCCAGTGCCAACTTATATAATCTGTAATGTAAGCACCTAATAAAGGTCCGAAAACACTAGATGTTCCGAAAACAGCACCAAATAGTCCGGTCATTTTTCCTCGTTTTTCAGGCGGGAATATATCATACATAATTGTAAATGCGATAGGCATAAGAGCGCCGCCACCAATTCCTTGAATGGCTCTATAAATACTTAGTTGTTCAATACTTGATGCTGTCCCGCAAAGTGCAGAACCGAATAAGAAAAGAATTAGTCCACCAATAAAAAAGCGTTTCCGTCCGTACATATCAGACAGCTTACCGAAAATAGGCATTCCGGCCATTGTTGCTACCATGTAGGCGGATGTGACCCAAACGAATTTGTCGAACCCTCCTAAGTCTCCGACAATCGTTGCCATCGCAGTTGCGACGATTGTGTTATCCATTGCTGCCATTAGAATACCAAGTAGTAAACCAGCAACAACAAATTTTGTTTTACTTGAATCGTTTTTTGATAGTTGTGCTTCCAAAAGTAGCCCTCCTTTAATAAAAATTAAACTAACTTAAGTTTTTTAGTGCAATGCATAAAAAAACTTTATGTACAGTTTGTATCGTTCCTCTTCATTTTATAAAAAATTGCACTGACATGATATAAAGGATGGAAATCATAAATTATATTATAGTCAAATTTGACTAAAAGGCAAATGTTTTCTACCGCCAAATTATTTTATCCCGCTTTAACTGCCCGTTAAAGCCCGATTGGTGAAGGCTAATAATCAGTGGGGGATGGACAAAACCCCCACTGATTAAAGTTTCACTTTATTATATTGACCAAAAGAGAGAGTAAGAATTTATTTTGTTATGTAGTCAAGGAAGGAAATTGTAAAAAAATATTTAATAAAGTATAACCTGTGTCAACCTATTAAAAATGGTTTTTTCTTTATATTGTCGAATAGGATAAAAGGAGAAGAAAAATTTAATATGGTTTGTAACAAGCTCAATATTTTTTCAAAGTGTAGTTTATTGCGTCGAGAGGCAGAATACAGTTGTATAGATGATATATCTGGAATGAGGTGAATATATTATGAAAATATGGAAACGAATTTCGGATCAAGGAAGGTATTCTATACCGTTACAGCCGGTTTTGTGGATTGATGGTTCTAAAAAGGACACGGAAGCATCCAATGTAGCAGTCACATTGCAAATCCGTAGTATGTATAAAGAAAAATTTTCGTATGAGATGATCTATGATGTTAATGACATACTAATTATTCGACTTGAAGTTGAAAATAAAGGCGTTGAGATGATTTCGCGAGTAGTTGTAAGTCATATGATTCGTGATTATTTCGCGTATATCCCAAACTCTTTAAAAGCAGATAAGGGAATAAGTGAGTTTTTATTTCAGCTTGTAAGGTGGCGAATCGATAATTTATCACCGAGTGAAAAGGTAGAATTAATTTGTCAAATAAAAGCAAATAAAGATAAAGCTCCTCCCAATTCATTATTTCAGGCTACATATACATTTCAATATAAAGGTGTATCATATGGACCGCTACAAACAAATGAAGTGGTTGTCAGAAAATGATAAGAAGGAACCTGTGCGAAAGGTTCCTTCTTTAATGAAGATTGTGCTTCTTGAGTAATTTCTTTTGTTCCACTCCCTTTTTTCCAATATAGTTATTTTTGTATCCAAAATATAGAATGAATAGAAATGAAATAACATTTACTATAGCGTCAATTTGATCGTTTGTAATGAAGTTTACTCCGAAAGAGTTAAATAGTAATTTTAATGATAACAAAAAGCCAGCTAGTAAGCGCATAATATCTAATAGATTTTCTTTTTGAGGCATATAGGTCACTCCTTCCTAAAAACGATATATAGTATATATATGAAATAAAATAGAAAAGGTATACAAGATTAAGTAGAAATGTACATTAAATATGTACATTTTTTATTTTATAGAAAAACATTATTGTTATAGAAACATATATTGGTATAAAAGGGGAGAGTATGAAACATAAAGGGAAAATTAGTGGATTATTACTTGGGAACACAGTTGCGGTTACAGAATGGATTGCACTTCAGGATGTAATTGCTAAGCTAGATTCGCGATCATTTTTAACCGTCTTTATTATTTATATATTGCAAATGATACTAAGCTATTATTTTGGACATTGGTACGATAAAAGAACGAATACGCGTGTAAATATTGAAGTAGGAGGAATGACGAATAACGATTTTGTCGTTGATTTTTTTGGAAAAGTAGCTGCTTTATCAGAAAGAGATTCTCGTAATATTACAGTGTATATTCTTTCCGTAAAAGAATGGGATGTATTAAAAGACACAGTGCAAGAAAAAAAGTTAGATGAGCTAGTCCAAAGAGTAGAACGTACAATTGTAAAGACAGTTCGAAAAGGCGATGTAGTTACGAGGTGGGATGAAAATAAATATGTTATCGTAGCTGTTGATAATGGCTATGAAAAGTCAACAATAACAAGTCGATTAATCAAAAATATTCAAAATGAAATAGCGAATGATTTATTAAGTGTCACACTATTATTTGGGGCTGCAAGTTATCCTATAGAAGGGAAAACTTTTGAAGATTTGTTTAGAAAGGCACAAAATCAATTGTATAATTATAGAAACTTGCAAAGTCATGAATGAAACTTTGATTTGAAGAAGTATGATATAAAGATTTTTTTGTAACATTTTTTTGTCTTTTGTTACAAGAAGACTTTTTTTTGTAACAAAAGTCTTTAAAAATATATGAAATCAGCATATAATTGTGTGTGGATGTGTCAATGCATTTTGCACAATGTTTTCAGTTTAAAAGTGTAGAGGAAAACATGCTCTACACTTTTCCTTTTTAAGAAATTAAAAGAATCTTTGTAAGAGTTGCGAGGTCCCCTTTGCAATATGTAAAATGGACAAAGAGGTTATTTGATAGAAAGTGAGAAAGGGAATGATAGACGTGAGAGGTCAACGATCATCTTTTATCAGGTGAAATATTATAGTGTTTCTTGCAGTAGGTAAGATTAAGGTAAATACCTTTATGTTTTAAGACATTACATAATTTCAAGTGCGAAAATTGTACAAGCAGTATAAATAATTATTGATGATCTTCGTAAAAAAGATGCGAGCGTGAAATAGATAAAGAAGTTACATGTTTTTCATGGGATTTTTGGCACGATGGTCGCTTATTAATAGGAGGAAAAGATGTTGAAATATAATAAATTAGCAATTGTAACTGCATTATCAATGACTTTACTAGCTGGTTGTTTCGGCCCAAAACCAGAAGAGGAGCTATATGTTGCTTTTGAAAATGCTGCCAAGCAAGAAAAAACAATGTTTGAAGATGCGAAAAAATTAGAGTCATTAGAGAAAGAGGGGCAAGTATTATATAATCAAATTGTCCAAGAAGGAAAAGATAATAATCAGGCTGTTAAGGATAAGCTTGATCAAGCGGTGAAAAATACAGCTGAGCGAGAAAAAGTTCTTATTAAAGAAAAAGAGGCGTTAAATAAAGCGCAAGAAGAAGTGAAGTCAGCTGATAAGCATGTGAAGAAAATTGAAGATAATAAATTAAAAGACCAGGCGGATAAAGTAAAGAGTACTTATGAGAAACGACATGATTCATTCCAAAAGATGTACGATAGCTATAATAAGTCTTTAAAGCAAGAAAAAGAATTATATACAATGCTACAAGATAAAGGTACAAAATTAAAAGATATTAGCGAGAAAGTAAAGTTAGTAAACCAAGCATATAAAGATATTGAGACAGAGAAAGATAAGTTTAATGAATATACGAAATCATATAATACAGAAAAAGTTGCATTCTATAAACAAGCGAATATTAAAATTAAGGAAGATAAAAAATAAAACAGTTTGGCCTAATATGGGCCAAACTGTTTTATTTTTTTGTATAGGTACGGCTATACCATGGAACTGCTTCGCTTAATTTTTTTTCTTGTTTTAATGCTTCAGGACCAATATAATCTTGAAGTGTTTTTTTTGCTATTGTTAAAGATAAGGTTGTTTTCGGATTTCGATAGGAGGATTCAAGGTGACCAAGATGCGGTAGGGTGCGAAAATCATCTTTCGTAGGAGGGATATGGAAAAAATAATCACCTAAACGTATAAGAACATCGGATTGTTGTTGACTAAAACGTGGATTTCTAGAAAAATGTAATCCTTCTTTGATAGCCTTTTTTTCAGTAATTAAGCGTTCTAAAGCAGTCTTTTTTAACCAATATAAGTACTTAGGGTTAGTTGCAGCTTTAGCATGACGATTCACAACGAAAATAGATTGAGCTAGTCTATTAATAGAATGTTGATTATGTAATTGAGATTGGGGTTGTGAAGGTTTCATATTGAATCTCCTTTCAATTTTTCCTTATTATAGCATAAATAAAATGGGTTTTTATTATATGCAAAAAGTAATTGTATATATTTTCAATATTAAAGCAATATTGTTATAAAAAACAACTATTTTGTATAATAGTGATAGAATATGTTTCAGAAATTTGATAATGAAAGAGTGAGAAGTTTGAAAGAAATATTAAAACTACAATATGCCATTATAGACATTGGTTCTAATACAATGCGCTTAGTTATTTATGAAAAACAAAGCGGGGGTTTTTATAAAGAGATTGAAAATACGAAAGTGGTCGCTAGGTTAAGAAATTATTTAGTAAATGGTGTATTAAGTGAAGAAGGAATAGAAGTATTATTACAAACATTATTTCAATTTCAAGAAAGTACACGATTCCATAAGCTGCATCATGTACTTTGTGTTGCAACGGCAACAATTAGACAGGCTGAGAATCAAGAGGAAATTAAAAAACTTGTTGAAGGGCAAACAGATTTTACTCTTAGAGTTTTATCAGAATATGAAGAAGCACGTTACGGTTATTTAGCAGTTATGAATTCCACTTCATTTTCAGAAGGAATTACAGTTGATATTGGTGGGGGGAGTACAGAAGTTACATACTTTCGAAATAGAGAAATTTTAGAATACTATAGCTTTCCTTTTGGAGCACTTTCTTTAAAGCAACAATTTATTCAAGATGATATTCCTACTACAGAGGAGTTAGATGAGATTAGAAGGTATTTATGGTATCAATTCCGAACGCTACCATGGTTAATTGATAAAAAATTGCCTCTTATCGCAATTGGGGGTAGTGCGAGGAACATGGCGAAAATCCACCAAAATTTAATTTGTTATCCTATAGCTGGATTACACTTATACAAAATGAAAGAAGACGATATTAAAAATGTAAAAGATGAATTAAAACAATTATCATTCATAGACCTTCAAAAATTAGAAGGGTTAGCAAAAGATCGAGCAGACACAATTATCCCAGCGGTCGAAGTATTTCATATGCTTGTTAACGTTATAGAGGCATCGGCTTTTGTATTGAGTAAAAAAGGATTAAGAGAAGGTGTTTTCTATGAAGAATTAACGAAAGATTTGGGGATCTCATATTATCCGAACGTAGTAGAAGAGAGTTTATATTTATTGTCATATGAATACGAATTAGACATGGAATTTGTCATTCAACTTATTAAACAAGGAACATTAATCTGCAAACAACTTGAAGGAGCTGGACTCATTTCTATGTCAGCGAAAGACTGGGGAATATTCCATCAAGCAGCGAAAGTATTTAATATTGGAAAATATATAGATGAAGAAGCGAGCCGCTTACATACATTTTACTTACTAGCGAACAAAACAATTGATGGTATGATGCATAAAGATCGAGTTAGATTAGCGCTTATAGCTTCTTATAAATCAAAAATGTTATTTAAACAACATTTGGCACTGTTTGAAGGATGGTTTGATAAAAGTGAACAAAAGAAAATTCGATTATTAGGGGCTGTATTACAATTTTCGGCTGCTTTAAATATACGACAAAGATCGCTTGTTGAAACAATATATATAACGGAAAGTAAAGAAGGTTTAACATTCAGGATTTTATGTGAAGAATCGGCATTGGCGGAAAAAGTTCAAGCGGAAAAACAAAAAAAACAACTTGAAAGAGTATTAAAAACGAATATTAACTTAGTATTCGAATTGAAATGTTAGGTTGTACGGATGTCTTTACAAAAAATTAACACTTTGGAATATTGTAATTTGATAAAATAAAAGTAATTAAATTATATTAAAAAAGTTTCAAAGGGAAGTGTGAAGCGAATGGAATTACTAAAGGGGAATTTAGTAAATTTAAATGATACAGCGTATTATAATAATCGTGAATTAAGCTGGCTAGCATTTAATGAACGTGTACTACAAGAAGCGCAAGATGAAAATAATCCACTATTAGAAAGACTAAAGTTTATTAGTATTTTTAGTTCGAATTTAGATGAATTTTTTATGGTGCGCGTAGCAGGTTTGAAAGATCAAGTAAGTGCGGGATTTAATCAGCCAGAAAATAAAGCAGGTTTAACACCAAAGAAACAGTTAAATAAGATTGCGATAAAATCGCATGAGTTAATGACTGTGCAGTATGAAACGTTTAAAAATTATGTATTGCCAGCGCTTGAACTAGAGGGGATTGAGCGTTTAACATTCCATGATTTGACGAAAGAGCAAAGGGAATTTATCGAGGAGTATTTTGATGAACAAATATTTCCGGTTTTAACCCCTGTATCTATTGATGCGTATCGTCCATTTCCAATGTTATTAAATAAAAGTTTGAATTTAGCTACTATTTTATATGATGAGCAACAGGCTGAGGAAGAAAATCGTACGAAGTTAGGAATTGTACAAGTGCCTTCATTACTGGAGCGTTTCATATTTTTACCGAGTGAAGGGCAAAAACATAAATTTATTTTATTAGAAGATGTAATTAGTGGTTTTACTCATAAACTATTCACAGGATATAACGTATCACCTGTTACTCGTTTCCGTATTACACGTAATGCGGATTTAACGATCCATGAAGAAGGTGCACGCGATTTATTAAAAGTAATTGAAAAAGAATTGAAAAAGCGTAAGTGGGGAGCTGCCGTTCGTTTAGAAGTTGGTAAAGAACACATTGATGAAAGAGTGTTAGCGTTATTGTATGATGTGTTAGAAGTAAAAGATGAAGATGTGTACATGATGGATGGACCGTTAGATTTAACATGTTTATTCTCCTTATATAAAAAATTAGCGCCTTTATATGAACATCTAGTATATCCGGCTCTTATTCCTCAACCTCCTCAAGATTTAGGTGATGAGGAAGATGTATTTGAAAAAGCGATAGAACATGATATTTTATTACACCATCCCTTTGAGTCGTTTCAGCCAGTCGTTGATTTTGTCCGTGATGCGGCAGATGACTCGAATGTACTTGCGATCAAACAAACATTATATCGTGTAAGTGGAGATTCTCCAATAATTCAGGCGCTGAAGGTAGCAGCTGAAAAAGGAAAACAAGTGACGGTATTGGTTGAGTTAAAGGCAAGGTTTGATGAAGAGAATAATGTTCATTGGGCTAAAGAATTGGAACAGGCCGGATGTCACGTTATTTACGGAGTGAGTCACTTGAAAACGCATAGTAAAATTACGTTAGTTGTAAGAAGAAGAAACGGAAAAATTGAAAGGTTTGTACATCTTGGAACCGGAAATTATAATGATGCAACAGCGAAGTTGTATACCGATTTTGGATATATTACATCGCGAAAAGACTTTGGTGTAGATGCAACAAATTTCTTTAATTATTTGAGTGGTTATACAAAAAAACCGCATTTTCATCATTTATCCGTTGCCCCGTTTGATATAAGAGAGCAGTTTATGGAGTTAATAGATGAGGAAATCCGTTATCATAGACAATATGGAAATGGATATATTATCGCTAAAATGAATTCGTTAACAGATAAACCGTTAATAAAAAAAATGTATGAAGCATCACAAGCTGGGGTAAGGGTAGAGCTCATCGTTAGAGGGACATGTTGTTTAAGACCTGGGATTCCGAATGTAAGTGAAAATATTCGTGTAGTTAGTGTTGTTGGAAGATATTTAGAACATAGTCGTATTTATTATTTCCATCATAATGGAGATGAAAAAATATATTTATCTTCAGCTGATTTGATGACGCGAAATATGGAAAAACGAGTAGAAATATCCTTCCCAATTTTAGATATTGAAATGAAAGCGAGAATAAAGGCAATTTTACAGCTGGTTTTAGCTGATAATGTGAAAACACGTGAACAAAATAAAGATGGTGACTATTATTATATAATTAATAGTAGTATAGAAGAAATTGATAGCCAAGTGAATTTATTTAAGATGGCGTATCAAAATACAGACGCTGAATAGTGTGAAAAAAGTAAAAACCTCTTATTGAATTTAAGAGGTTTTTACTTTTTTTCTCTACTCATATATTCTCAAAATGGAAGGATGAGTAGAGAGAATAGTTTTTATTATAGGCGTGTGATGAGTTGGTTCGTTGAGAGAAAAACATTAGAAGAATGGTTGGTTTAAATTAATAATAGTATGGTTGTTGACAAGGCCCTCCGTAACAAGGAAAAGGTGCTGGTGGTGGGAAAGGCGGTGGATAAGGCGGGTAAAACGGTCTAGGCCCGAAAGCTAATGCTCCGCCTAGCAATCCTCCAGCAATTCCAGCTAGAAATGGAACACCGAAAAATGGAAAGAAGCGTGAGTCGCCTGCTGGGCCAAAAGGTGCTGAACGAACTGGGATCGGTTGATAATATGGATACATGAACAAACCTCCTTTACTGGACTCATTTTTATCATATGGTGGACCAAGCGTGGATGAGCGCGTACAAGGAAGGATATGTAAGGAAATAGGCGAATTGTTACGAATGTTGTAGGATGAAGAGTGTAATTTCAGGTTTTGACATAAAGCGGAATGGGACACGTGTTCTTCCAATACCTCGATTGACATAGAGAGTCAAACCTTGAATGTTATAGAAACCTTCAATATATTCTTTTGCAAGCGACGGGGTAATAATAGCACCTAAAAAAGGAATTTGTACTTGTCCGCCATGGCTATGACCAGAAAGTTGAAGATTGATTGGATATGTAGCGATTTGTGGCGCGATATCTGGTTCGTGAACGAGAACAATTGTATAAATATTTTGTTTTGCATGTTGTAAAGTTTCCGCTATTTTTGGTTTACCCAGTAGCATATCATCGAGTCCGAAAATAGAAATTTCACTATTATCCAGTAAACGAATTCGCTTTTCGCTATTTTGCAAAAGTTCAAATCCAGATTCGCGCATGATGTGATCATAGTATTCAGTTCCATATCCGCCATGGTCGTGGTTACCATAAATAGAAAATTTACCGAAGGGTGCCTGTATATTCTTTAAAATGGATGCAACAAAAGAAGCCTCGGTATATGTTTGGTAATCATCAATGAGATCACCAGTAAAAAGGACAATATCTGGCTTTTCAGCATTAATCTTGGAAACGATTTGAGATAAATGTTGGAGAGAGAAATAGTATCCTAGATGTAAATCGCTAAATTGAAGGATCTTCATACCATGAAAACCTTTTGGTATGAGCGGTGATTTAAGTGTGTGTTGCGTAAAAGAAAGCAAATAGGGCTCTATATATTTAGCATAATAATAGCCGATACTTGCGGTTATAAATGAATATAGACAAGTGCGTATTCCAGATTTCAAAAAATTTCTTCTTGTAATTTTCTTCATATACAGGTTACTCGAACCTCCCTTCAGTTTTTTTAAAATATATTTTAAATACTAAAGAAGTAGTATAGATTACGAAAAAAATGAACGAAAAGAAACCTCTTTACGTTAAAATATCAGAAAAATTTAAAAATATAAAGATTTCTATCAAATAAAGTGATAAAATGAATGTGTATTCATTTTTTGGAGGGGATGTATGTGAAAGAGAAGGTAGTTATTATAACAGGTGGATCAAGTGGAATGGGAAAAGGGATGGCGATTCGTTTTGCGAAAGAAGGGGCACGTGTTGTTATTACAGGGCGTACAAAAGAAAAGCTAGAAGAAGCAAAGTTAGAAATTGAACAGTTTCCAGGGCAAGTATTATCTGTACAAATGGATGTACGAAATACTGATGATATTCAAAAAATGATTGAACATATTGATGAGAAGTTTGGACGAATTGATATTTTAATAAATAATGCAGCTGGAAACTTTATTTGTCCAGCAGAGGACTTATCTGTGAATGGCTGGAATTCGGTAATTAATATTGTATTAAATGGTACATTTTATTGTAGTCAGGCTATTGGGAAATATTGGATTGGAAAAGGTATAAAAGGAAATATTATTAACATGGTGGCAACATATGCATGGGATGCAGGCCCAGGGGTTATCCATTCGGCAGCAGCTAAAGCTGGTGTATTAGCGATGACAAAAACTCTTGCTGTTGAGTGGGGACGTAAATATGGAATACGAGTTAACGCTATCGCACCAGGACCAATTGAACGTACAGGTGGTGCCGATAAATTATGGATTTCAGAAGAAATGGCTAAGCGTACATTGCAAAGTGTTCCACTTGGTAGAATGGGTACACCAGAAGAAATTGCGGGTCTAGCTTATTATTTATGTTCAGATGAAGCTGCATACATAAATGGAACTTGTATGACAATGGATGGTGGCCAGCATTTGCATCAATATCCATTTTAAAAGGGATGAAAAAACGAATGATTTATTCATTTCTTTGTGGTAAAATATGACGAAATTGTGACACTTAAAAGAAATGTGTTTACAAGAGGGGATATATACGTTATATTTAAGACCTCTTTTTTCTTCATAGTAGAATTGCTAATTCCCCTTAGCATTTTACCCCTCTAATCCCTTCAGGAAAACTGAAGGGATTTTTTATTATTTTTCCGTAAATATCGTGTTATAATTTTTGAAAAGTAAAGGGAGGGAAGCACGTTGATAGATGCATTAGATGTAATGAGTAACTTGGATAAAGTCCTTCCTTATTATCAAGCTATTTTTAGTGCTGATGAGCATACAGTAATTGGATATGAAGTTGTAGGACGTATTCAAACAGAAGAGGGCATACAAAGTTTAGCATCTTTCTTCCATGATGATTCTATTCCGAGTGAGTTCCAACTTGAAGCGGATAACATCATCGTAGAAAAAGCGTTAAATAGGTATTTAGAAACAGATCAAAAATTATTATTATTTATACATCGGAATGCTAATGTATTAATGAATGATGAAGATGAAAGTTTACTTCAACTTTTGCTGATGTATGAAGAACAAGGTTTGAACTTACAACGCATTGTTCTGGAAATAACAGAACATGAATGTAAAGAAGATATAGAACAATTTAATCATTTACTCATGTATTATCGTACATATGGTATTCAAATTTCGATTAATAAAGTCGGAACGGGTACAAGTAATTTAGAGCGTATTAGCGTGTTAGCACCGGATATTTTAAAAGTAGATTTAACAAATTTAAGGCAAACTGCACTTTTACAATCTTATCAAGATATTTTATATTCCTTATCTTTACTTGCTAGAAGAATTGGTGCGACATTGTTATATGAAGAAATTGATGCTTTTTATCAACTACAATATGCTTGGAAAAACGGTGGTAGATATTATCAAGGTAATTATTTGAAAGAATGTTTACCTGATTTTATTGAAACGAATGTTTTAAAAGAGCGACTTGGTAATGAATGTCATCAATTTATTCTGCATGAGAAGAAGAAGTTGCAAAAAATTTATAATTTAACAGAGATGTTACGTGATCGAATTGGTGATGTTCTGTCAAAACAAAAAAAGAATGAAGATATAAATGATTGGTTATTACAATTTAGCCAAAGCATATCACAATATAGTTTTCGGATATTTATTTGTAATGAAGATGGTTTTCAACAATCGGGTAATGTTATGAAAAAAGATGGTGGATGGATCATTATGCCAGAGTATTATATGAAGAACTGGAGCTGGCGCCCGTATTTTCTAGAAAATATAATGAAAATGCGTTTTGAGAATAAGGCAAGACTTTCAGATTTATATGCTGATATCGAAACTGGTGAAATGGTACGAACATTTTCATTCCCTATTGATGATGAAAACTTTTTATTTATAGATTTATCGTACGAATATTTATATGAAGAAGATGTTTTATTTTAATGCACGAAGAGATTCGTGTATTTTTTTGTTTGTTTTTATCATAAATTGGTAATAGTGAAAATGATGATGAAAATGCTGTCTATCGTTGTAAAGATTTTACGAACGAAATCATCCCTTTCTTTGCATAATCATTGTTACAATGAATACTACAAAGACAAGCTCTTTTAAAAGGAAGGTGAAAAAATGAAGAAATATGGAATATGGTTTGTTCTATTTATATGTGTTGCCTTTCTAGTTGGCTATAGTGTCACAACTGTTTTAGGAAAAGAAGAAGTGAAAGTGGATCGGAAAGAAGTGTTTACAACGATACAAAAAGGTTATGAGACGCAATTTTCAATCCGCGGGAAGCAAATACCTATGAATAAGATGATAGAGACGTTATCACCATATTTTACAAATAATTTCCTTCAAGTTTTTACAGATGAAAACAGTAGAAATGAAAAACAAAGTGGTGAATATTTACTTCCAGCAAAAGAAGCTCCGTTTTCTTTTAATTCAGAAACAAAAATGTCTTATGATGAAGAACATAAAAATTTATATGTCTATGAGCGGACAAAGAGTGGACAATATCAAATTGTGACATTGCAAAAGGATAATGGAAAATGGAAATTAGCAGGGTATCATGAAAGTCAGGAACTGTTGACTGAAATAAAAAGGTTACAACAATTATGAGAATAGGAATAGGTGTCGCCTATTCCTATTCTATACCGAGTAGCTGTTGTAATTTTTCAATTTGAAAACCTGCCACAACTTCTTCGTCAATTACAACTGTTGGAGTTGAATAGGATTCATAGTCATATAAAAGACGATTGCGTGCAGCAGCGTCTTTTTTTATGTCAAATTCTTCATATACAACGTTATTATGTTTTAAAAATTCTTTTACAATGGTACAAGGCGGACAATCAGGTTGTGTATAAACCTCAATTTTTTTCATTGTAATTCCTCCCTTTTTCTGTTGTTTATTATATTCTGCCAGTATAAAAAGCGCAATAAAGAAGTAAAAAGATGCTCTTTCATCTTTTTACTTCTTATTTCGACAAATTTTAGTTGAGTTTCTTGCCAAGAACCTTTATCCTAGATTGTGGAACGTTTTTTCTGTTATGACGGATAGAATGAGTATAGCTGTAAAACCTATTGGTAGGAAGATCAGAGAAAGGAGAGATTTCATGTCTCTACTCCAAGGAATTTTAACTCGACTTGTTAGTCTACAAGAACAAGCTGAAAGCGGTGAAGTAGCACAACGCTATTTTGAAGTGAACGGTGAGCGCAAATGTAGCGTGAAATTTTTCGATAAAAGTGAAATGTATGAGTTAGAAGTGTATCAACAAGGTGAAAAACCTCAAGTGTATCAATTCGATAACATCGATATGGTTGCAATTGAGATTTACGATATCATTTCTTGATACATATAAAAAAGGTACTGCCAAATGGCGGTACCTTTTTTAGTTATATTAATTAATGGGCTATATAGGTAGTAGAAGTTGTAATTTAAGTCGCGATTAAATAAAAGAGTTTTTACAAATGTATATGTATAGGAATTTTTTATTTTTCCTACAATGATAGTAAATATTAATAGGAGGTGCAAAGGATGGAACGCTTACCGATTGTTATTTGTCCTAATTGTCACAGTCATGCTGAAATTAATCACGTATTAACCGCCCAGTCTAATCAAAATGTAATTTATACATGTAGGTTTTGTAATTATGTAATTCGAAATATTGAAACGAATAAAGGGTAGTAAGTTATAATTTTTGTTTTTGTCCCATACAATGAGAATACGAAAAGTCTGTCTAATTGAAAGGACGTGACTATGTGGACGGTGAGTATACATTTTATAATGTTTCAGAGAGACATTTGAATTTTGATATGGTATTTAACCGTATTTGTAGTTTCATTGAAAAGGATCCGCGAAATTTATATCGATTATCTATTGGGACAGACTCACAAGCGCATCAAAAGGATACGAGGTTTATTACGGCGATACATATTCATCGTGTTGGAAAAGGAGCATGGGGATGTTTGCATCATAAATCAGTGAAAAATAAGCCAGCAACGTTGCGAGAGAAAATATATTTAGAAACACAGTTTAGTCAAGAAATCGCCTATCTATTTACTCCCAATCATATACAAGCGATATGGGATTTATTGCACCCATACGCTCAAGATGGAGCAGGATTCATAATGGAAATTCATTTAGATATCGGGAATGATGGTTTAACAAAAGAATTTATTTTAGATATGACGATGAAAATTCAAGCAATGGGATTAACAGCAAAAATTAAACCAGATGCTTATGCGGCATTTAGTTACGCAAATAGATATACAAAATAATGTGAAATGATGTCTATATATTCGCAGTCGTTAAGTATTTCTAACAAAAACTGAATATTACATCTGTTAAATAGACTGAAAAATTTATATAATGAGAGTGATGATGCGAGTGCAAGGAGAGGAGCATATGGAAAAGGAATTTGTTTTAACAAGAGAAGAAGAAAATTTATTGTTGGATATTCTGTTTCAGCAAAATTACGCGAGCGAAATTTTAGCGGTGGAGCTTACAGACATTGAGAATGGTTTAAAACAGACAGATGTGACGCAATATAAAAAAATCACAAGATTGTTTTACCGATTAAAAAATAAAGGGTATTAAGCACTACCGGAATGGTAGTCTTTTTTTATGTTATATGCTAAAATAGTTATGTATTTTTATTTTTATTAGAAGAATGTCAGGACAAAATAATAATATGAAAACGCTATCATAAAATGTGAATAGGATCGGAGAATATTAGCAGGAAAAAGGGAAAATGGGGGATGTAACATGATTAGTATTCCGAAAGACGAGTTTCAACAAATTCTTGTGAAGGATTTAATGATTTCATCAGATAAAGTAGCACATGTACAAATAGGGAATGGTCTAGAACATGCTTTACTCGTTCTTGTGAAATCTGGATATTCGGCGATTCCTGTTTTAGACCCTATGTATAAACTACATGGGTTAATTAGTACTGCTATGATTTTAGATGGTATTTTAGGATTAGAGCGCATTGAGTTTGAAAGACTTGAGAATATGAAAGTGGAACAAGTGATGAAGGAAGAGATTCCAGTTCTTATGTTAGAAGATTCTTTTGCAAAAGCTTTAGAAATGACAATTGATCATCCTTTTATTTGCGCTGTCAATGAAGAAGGTTACTTCGAGGGTATTTTAACACGTCGGGCTATTTTAAAATTGTTGAATAAAAAAGTGAGACAGCATAATCGATAAGGTAGGGAAAGTGACTTCACAGAAAAGGCGAAGTCACTTTTTTTCGTGCATATCAGTTGTGTATGTATTATATTTAAAAAGACATAAAGCATAAGAAAAGTTTGAACTAACAAACCGTTCTAATGTATAAAAGTATGCAATTAAATTAAGGATGAAATGCTTATTAAAATTAGGTGTATGGAAGCTAAGGAAAGAGGGAGAAAGTTGCAAATTGATGATTTTCAAATGATGGTTGTGTTAGCTCAGGAATCAAATATGAGAAAAGCGGCGGAACGTTTATTTGTTTCCCAACCTGCGCTTAGTCAACGATTACAATCTATGGAGAAACAATGGGGAATGAAATTTTTTATTCGTTCACAAAAAGGATTAACAATTACACCTGAAGGGGAAAAAGTTGCAAATTATGCAAAAGAAATGTTACAACGGGAAGAGGGTATTAAAAGTGAACTGGCTCTTTTTAGAACCGAAACATACGGTACGTTAAAAATAGCTGTTGCATCAGTCATTGGGCAATATTGGCTTCCGCCTGTTTTGAAAAAATTTGTGCATAAGTATCCTTCTGTGAAGATATCTCTGTTTACTGGCTGGAGTAGTGAAGTGCAAAAGCAATTTTATGAAGGAGACGTTCATGTTGCTATACTGAGAGGATCACAAGAATACAAAGGGCAGAAACAACAATTATTTGAAGATGAATTATATTTAGTCGATAAAGAAATAAAAGATATTTCGATGTTAAAAGAGACAAATAGACCATTTATTCAATTTAAAAGTGATTCGACCTACTATGGACAAATACAAAATTGGTGGTATGGATTATTTTCAAATCCACCTAAGCGAACGATTGTAGTTGACCAAATTGAAACGTGCAAACAGCTTGTTTTAAATGGAATAGGTTATGCTCTTTTACCTTCGACTGTTTTAAAAGAAGTGCAGGAAAATATGTATAAAACACCTGTTCAATTAACGAGAGAAACATGGTTATTGACGAGTGACTCGGCAAGGCAGTTGAAGCAAGTACAAGCATTTTTAGAAATTATAGAAGAAATTCAAATGGAAAAATAAGATTATTGTCTTGCTACTCGCTCTATCGTTTGGTAGAGTAACATTATAAATGGATTTAGGAGGCAACAAGAATGAAAATGATGGACGCTAACGAAATTATTTCGTTTATTCAAAACAGTGAAAAGAAAACTCCTGTAAAGGTATACATAAAAGGGGATTTAAAAGAGGTAACATTCCCTGAAACAGTACAAGCATTTGTAAATAAAAAATCTGGTGTATTATTCGGAGAATGGTCTGAAATTAAGACAATTCTTGATGAAAATAACAAGCACATTGTTGACTATGTAGTTGAGAATGACCGTCGTAATTCTGCAATTCCAATGCTTGATTTAAAAGGTATTAAAGCTCGTATTGAGCCAGGCGCGATTATTCGTGACCATGTAGAAATTGGTGACAACGCTGTTATCATGATGAATGCAACAATTAACATCGGTGCTGTAATTGGTGAAGGTACTATGATCGACATGAACGCAGTGCTTGGTGGACGTGCAACAGTTGGTAAGAACTGTCACGTAGGTGCAGGTGCTGTACTTGCTGGTGTTATTGAGCCACCTTCTGCAAAACCAGTTATCGTTGAAGATGATGTTGTAATTGGTGCAAATGTAGTTGTTCTAGAAGGCGTTACAGTAGGTAAAGGTGCAGTTGTAGCAGCAGGAGCTGTTGTAACAGAAGATGTGCCTCCATATACAGTTGTTGCGGGAACTCCGGCACGTGTAATTAAAGAAATTGATGAGAAGACAAAAGCAAAAACAGAAATTAAACAAGAGCTTCGTCAATTAAACCCAGAGAAATAAAAAATAAAAAGCGTAAGAGCATGAATGTGCTCTTACGCTTTTTATAGATAGAGGTGCAAAAATGACAGTAAGCAAATTTGTCCAAGTTCGTAGAGATTTACATAAAATTCCGGAGATCGGATTTAAAGAGTGGAAAACACAACAGTATATTTTAGATTATATAGGAACGCTTCCTAATGAATATTTGGAAGTGAAAACATGGAAAACAGGTGTAATTGTTAAAGTAAATGGAAAAAATCCAGAAAAAATAATAGGTTATCGTGCAGATATAGACGGTCTACCAATTACAGAGGAAACTGGATATGAATTCTCTTCTGTTCATGAAGGAATGATGCATGCATGTGGACATGATTTGCATGCAACAATCGGTTTAGGACTTCTAACAGCGGCTGTAAGCGAAAGAATAGATGATGATCTTGTGTTTATATTCCAACCAGCTGAAGAAGGTCCAGGTGGTGCACTTCCTATGTTAGAAAGCGATGAGTTAAAAGAATGGAAGCCTAATATGATTCTTGGACTTCATATTGCGCCTGAATACTCTGTGGGAACAATTGCTACAAAAGAAGGTTTATTATTTGCGAATACATCAGAGCTATACGTTGATTTAAAAGGAAAAGGCGGACATGCTGCATATCCGCATACAGCAAATGATATGATTGTTGCAGCGAGTCATCTCGTTACACAACTTCAAACAGTTATTAGTCGTAATGTGAACCCTCTTGACAGTGCGGTAATTACAATTGGGAAAATTACAGGTGGTACAGTTCAAAACATTATCGCAGAAAAGTCTCGTTTAGAAGGAACAATTCGAACGCTATCAGTGGAATCAATGAAACGTGTTAAAAGCCGAATTGAGGCAATTGTTGCGGGAATAGAAGCTTCTTTTCAATGTGAAGCTGTTATTGACTACGGAGCGATGTATCATCAAGTGTATAACCATGAGGAGCTAACGAGAGAGTTTATGCAATTTACACGTGAACAAACGAATATGGACGTAATTACGTGTACGGAGGCAATGACAGGTGAAGACTTTGGTTATATGCTTCGAGAGATACCTGGATTTATGTTTTGGCTTGGAGTAAATTCAGAATATGGTTTACATCATGCGAAATTAAAGCCAGACGAAGAGGTTATTGAGAAAGTAATTGTATTTTTAAATCAATATGTGAAGTGGAAGGGAAATAGAAAGTGAACTTACTCGCTAATTGTGCAATAGTTTAGAGTGGGGACTTCTTAGTTCAGAGACGAAAACATCTTTCGTATTTGTTAGTGTTAGACATCTTCATACAAATGAGTAAAGTTAAATTTGACGTCTTAATAATGAGCAGGGGGTTTTTAGCCACTGCTCATTATTAATTATTGCTAATAGGGAAGATAATTATTTAACTACCCTATATATGTTTACTTTTAGTATGAAAAGTGTGTAAAATCAATGTGATACATAGAAAAAAGGGTGGGGAATTACGTGCAAATTAGCAGTGCGATTTTATGTTTCGTCTTATATGCATATGTTATTATTGCGGCGGTTTATTTTGGGATAAGTTTTTACGCCTATCGTTTAGCAAATAATAGTGAATATGAAGAAACATACAAATGGGTGAAAAGATATTTGTCACCTGTACTAGAAATTATGAATGGATTTGTTCTTTTTTTATTTATTGGATTAATTGCTTTCTCAACGAGTTTAGTAGGGAATAAGACTACGTTATTTGTACTAGGTATCATTATTTTTATGCTATTAGGAATTCGGATTGGTAATACGGTGTTTTGGAACGAAAGAAAAATAGATGGTTGGACAGGGATGTTTATTCCATGTATGTTAGCTGCAATTGTGACGAATATAGAACATGAATATTATCAATTACATTTTTGGCTTATCATTGTTTTAACAATCCTCTCTGTTTTGTATATAAGTACTGTCGTGCTAACATACATCGCGAATGAAAAAGGAGATGCAAAAGGTGCGCACTTCTTTAGAGGGCGTGCATTATTATGGAGTGTGCCGACGATGGCAGTTATAGGAATTATTGCGATATTAGTAAATGGATATCAATTTACTAATTGGCAATTGTTTTTAGAAACTTGGTGGATCTTCATTGTTTCGCTTGTAGCTTTTTTAGGCGCAACACATTATTTATTCCATCAACATCATTACATATTGGCACTGTTATTCGCATTTACACAACTTTTATTTGCTTTTTTCGGACAAGAAACGCTATTGTTCGTTTTTGAAACATTTAGTTCATTTGGAAATATATTTGTATTTGGTATGTTAATTTTCGGTATCGCGTTTTATTTACAACAGTATTTTTATATGCAAAAACAAAAATAAGAAGTATATACAGGTTTTTGTAGCGAATTTAAAGTATGTTACAATAAAAGTACATAGTATTTGATGTTATTGGAGGAATTCCTGTGGGCGAAAAAGAGAAAGAATTTGCTGTTATTGGGCTTGGCCGTTTTGGTGGAAGTATTTGCCGTGAATTAGCTCAATTAGGTATGGAAGTAATGGCAATTGACTCAGATGAGGATAAAATTAATGAGTTTGCAAATATAGCTTCGCATGCTGTAATTGCAGATTCAACAGATGAGATGGTATTAAAAAGTCTTGGTATTCGTAATTTTGATCATGTAGTCGTTGCTATTGGAGATAATTTGAATTCAAGTATTTTAACAACGTTAATTTTGAAAGAATTAGGTGTGAAAAATATTACTGTAAAAGCTCAAAATGACTATCATGAAAAAGTGTTAAGTAAAATAGGGGCAGATCATATTGTGCATCCAGAACGAGATATGGGAAAAAGGATTGCTAATAATATCGCATCAAGTAATGTGTTAGATTACCTAGAGCTTTCAGATGAGCATAGTATTGTAGAGATTATCGCAAATAAAAAAATTGATGGGCACTCTTTAATTGAATTAGATATTCGTGCGAAGTTTGGTTTAAACATTGTAGCAATTAAACGTGGGAAAGAAGTTATCGTATCTCCTCGAGCTACAGAAAACGTTCAGGCGGGAGATATATTAATTGTAATTGGTCATGACGATGAAGTAGATCGTTTTAAGCATTTTTTAAGATAAGAGAAAAGGACAATGCCGAGGAGGCATTGTCCTTTTTCTTATATTTCCATAATGATTGGTAAAATCATTGGACGACGTTTCGTTTTTTCGTATAGGAATGGTGCTAATGTGTCTGTAATCTCATTTTTAATTTCAGACCATTGTGTTGTTTTTCGCTCCATTACTTTTTCTAAATGTGTTGTAATTAATGTTTGAGCATCGTTGATTAAATCGCTGCTTTCACGCATATAAACGAAACCACGCGAGATGATATCAGGTCCTGCTGCAACTTTAAATTCTTTCATATCAATGCTTACAACTACAATAACAAGTCCTTCTTCAGAAAGAATGCGACGATCACGTAATACGATATTACCGATATCTCCAATACCATTTCCATCGATATAGACAGAGCCAGATGGGATTTTCCCAGCTACGCTTGCTTCATCAGAACGTAAAGCAAGAACATCTCCATTATCCATAATGAAACAATTTTCTTCTGGAATACCACAATCATTCGCTAATTTCATATGCATACGTTGCATACGATATTCACCATGAATTGGCATGAAATATTTCGGCTTAATAAGACGTAGCATTAACTTTTGTTCTTCTTGTCCACCGTGTCCACTCGTATGAATATTAGAGAGTTTACCATGGATTACATCAGCACCAGCGCGGTACAACATGTTAATTGTACGACTTACACTAATTGTATTGCCTGGGATTGGTGAAGAAGAGAAAACAACTGTATCGCCAGGGATAATTTGAATTTGACGATGTGTACCATTGGCAATACGTGAAAGTGCTGCCATCGGCTCCCCTTGACTACCTGTACATAACATAACAACTTTATTAGCTGGTAGGCGGTTTAGCTGAGCTGTGTCTATGAATGTATCCTTTGGACACCGGATATAACCAAGGTTTTGTCCGATTTCAATAGCCGCTTCCATACTTCGACCGAATACAGCTACTTTACGATTGTTTTCAACAGCAGCCTCAACAACTTGTTGTAAGCGATGGATATTCGATGCAAAGGTTGCGAATATAATACGACCGTCTACTTTGCGGAATATATCTTGAATACTATCACCAACGCGGCGCTCAGACATCGTAAAGTTTGGCACTTCACTGTTTGTACTATCAGATAAGAGACAAAGTACACCGTCTTTTCCGATCTCGGCCATTTTTGTTAAATCTGCTGGCTCACCTACTGGTGTGAAATCAAATTTGAAATCACCTGTATGAACGACTTGTCCTTGAGGTGTTTTCACAACAACTCCGTATGAATCCGGAATACTGTGAGTTGTACGGAAGAAGGAAACAGATGTCTTTTTAAATTTAATAACATCATCTTCTTGAATTTCATAAAGTTTTGCTTTACGAAGTAATCCGTGCTCTTCTAATTTGTTTTTTATTAGGGCAATTGCTAATTTTCCGCCGTAAATTGGAATGTTTACTTGACGTAATAGATAAGGAATTCCACCAATATGATCTTCGTGACCATGTGTAATGAATAACCCTTTAATTTTATCTTCGTTTCGCACAAAATAAGTGTAATCTGGTATTACATAATCGATCCCGAGGAGTTCGTCTTCTGGAAATTTAATTCCAGCATCAATTATAATAATTTCATCTTGAAATTGAACAGCATATGTATTTTTACCGATTTCACCAAGACCACCGAGGGCAAAAACGGCAGCTTGATCATTTTTTAGGAATTTCATATGACTATACGATCTCCGCTAATATTAAATCAGCGTTTTGTTTTTCATATTCAAGATGAGCACCAGTAACAGACTGAACGAACTCGATATTATATGCGAACTTATTTAATTTTTTACGGACATCCTTTTGAGACGTAGCCTCTAAATATAAAACTTTTGTATTTTCACGTACTGGGACCTCAGTTAATTTTTCTTGATAAAATACTTTAAAAATCATTGGGAAAACCTCTCCTTGTCTATGTTTTGCATTATCTGTTACTTATTATAAAGCAAACAGTCACGATTTTCATGTTTTTTCGAATGAGAATGAAGAAAAAGCCCGAAATGGGCACAATTTAAGCGATTGTCTTCTTACGGACTAAATCGTTTAAATAACGCTTGAGCTTTTTCTTCAGCTTCTTCAGCATGATTACTCCTTCCTTTCCTTATTTTAAACATGCATATTACTAATGATAACTCCGTCTCTCATACAAGAAAGAAGATTAGAAGTGAATAGTGAATCTTGTTCTTTTTAGTATAGTGTAAGTTATCTTGTAGTAACGATTAGTAGCCGTTAGTTATAGATATAGTATGAGGAAGAATAGAAAAGAAAATTCATCCGAACAAGTATCCACATTTTTTCACTAATAGTATATGCACATTTCATAAATAAGGTCAGAAAGTGAACGCTTTCTTCACAGATGTTTAATATGTTATACTTTTTTTGAAATTTGAAAAGTGATAATCAAAATAGGAATATAGAGTGCCAGAAAGGATTTTGACAAATGAATGATAAAATTGTCTTTTTTGATATTGATGGAACATTATTAGATCATGATAAGAAAATTCCGCAATCTACAAGAGATGCAGTAAGAGATTTACAAGAAAAAGGTGTGCATGTAGCGATTGCGACAGGGCGTGCGCCATTTATGTTTGAAGATATTCGTGAGGAACTCAATATACATAATTATGTTAGTTTTAACGGGCAGTATGTTGTATTTGAGGATGAGGTATTATTTAATAATCCATTACATCCTGATGCTCTACATAAGTTTACTCAGTTTGCAAAACAAGAAGGATATCCACTTGTATATCTTGACCATCAAGAAATGAGAGCGTCAGTGGAATATCATGATTATGTAAAAGAAGGTTTTGGAAGCTTACAATTCGAGCATCCGGCATATGAACCTGATTTTTATGAGAAACGCGATATTTATCAAACGCTTCTTTTTTGTGAAGTAAACGAAGAAGAAAAGTTTATTCATCATTATCCAGATTTTCATTTTATACGCTGGCATGCATATTCAATGGATATTATCCCTAATGGTGGTTCTAAGGCAAAAGGGATTGAGAAGTTTATTGAGAAAATAGGATTTAATCGTGAACAAGTATATGCATTTGGGGACGGATTAAATGATTTAGAAATGATTGAAGCAGTAGGAACGGGCATTGTGATGGGGAATGGTCATGAGGATTTGAAAAAACTTGCTAATTATGTGACAAAAGATGTTAATGAAGACGGTATTTATCACGGATTAAAGTGGGCTGGCTTGTTATAAGTAAGTGTGGAACCCATTTCATATAGTAAAAAGGCGGAAGGTTAACTTCCGCCTTTTTACTATTATCGCTCGAGAGGTTTTGAATCATCGGGAGCCACAAATGGATTGTCTTTATTAATATGGTCATAGAACATAACACCGTTTAAATGGTCGATTTCATGTTGGAATACAATTGCTGGTAAACCTTTTAATCGCAGTTTTACGTCTTCACCGTTAATCGTTGTTGCCTTTACTGTAATTCTCGTGTAACGAGGGACATAACCAGGTACTTCACGGTCTACAGATAGACAGCCTTCACCATTTTGTAAATATGTACGTTCAACAGAATGACTAATGATTTTTGGGTTAAATAATGCGTAGCTATATAACGTATCGTTCGTATCAGTTACATGAACCGCAATCATTTTCTTTGAAATACCGATTTGCGGAGCCGCTAATCCGATTCCGGGGCGTAAATTATATTTTTCAGCCATTTCAGGGTCCTGGCTATTTATTACAAATTCAATCATTTCTTTAAGAGTATTTGTATCTTCCTCGCTAGCAGGTAGGGAGACCTCTTCTGCGACGTCGCGCAAAATAGGATTTCCTTCACGAATTACCTCATTCATTGTAAGCATATGTAATCTCTCCTTTCTTCTTTAGTCTACCAAAGGAGATAAAAAAAGTCATCGGCAAGTAAGGAAGAGCTACTGGGAAACAAATCTTCTACAGATAAGTTATGTAATAAAAAGAAAAGACGGCAAAGCCGTCTGTTTCTTTCCATAGTTGTTTCATTTTACATTAATTAGCGAATGCAAGCAGCACCAACGATAATTAAAAGGATAAACAACACAACGATTAAGGCGAAGCCGCTTCCAGATCCGCCACAAGAACCGCCATAACCGTAGGAAGGATATGAACAAGTTGTTGGATAGCAATATGAGTATCCGTACATGAGATGACCTCCTTTATCATTTCCCGCTAATACTGCGGTTACTATAATGTATGGAGGAATGATCAGAATTGTATAGGTATTTACCTATAAAAGGAAGAAGTGTTTGTATAATTTTCTTGAGAAGAGAGAAAAACTAAGGAGAATTAAATCGTTTACATATTATTCTAAGAGAAAAAATAAGTTAAAAAGGGAATAATATAACAGCAGGTTATTGCTTACTAATACAGATGTGAAAAATAAAAACACGTTTGTGTAGAGGAAACCGGCATATTATTTATAAAAAAACGTATTCAAAGTAATTGACATCGTAATTAGAATAGTTGTAAACTAAAAAACGTGATCAAGATTGTATTAATATGTTTTTGAAAAAACATTAGTACAGATTGTTAGGTACACAAAATTATTCTCAACCGACAAACAAATTTGTTGGTTTACATTGTTGCGCTTTCAGTCTAGCTAATAGATAGTGAAAGCGTTTCAGAATATGGTTCAAGAGAGGAAGAGGTGAACGGAATGGGTACTAAAACAAAAAAGACCCTATTTAATGTTGATGAGCAAATGAAAGCTATCGCAGCTCAATTTGAAACATTACAAATTTTAAATGAAAAAGGCGAAGTTGTGAATGAAGCAGCTATGCCTGAATTATCTGATGATCAATTAAAAGAATTAATGCGCCGTATGGTGTATACTCGCGTACTAGATCAACGTTCTATTTCTTTAAACCGTCAAGGACGTTTAGGTTTCTACGCACCAACTGCTGGACAAGAGGCTTCTCAATTAGCAAGTCATTTCGCACTTGAAGCAGAAGATTTCATCTTACCAGGATATCGTGACGTTCCACAATTAGTGTGGCACGGTCTACCATTATACCAAGCATTCTTATTCTCTCGTGGACATTTCATGGGTAACCAAATGCCTGAGAATGTAAATGCACTTGCTCCACAAATCATTATCGGTGCGCAAATCATCCAAACTGCTGGTGTTGCGTTAGGTATGAAATTACGTGGTAAAAAATCTGTTGCAATTACTTACACTGGTGACGGTGGTGCTTCACAAGGTGACTTCTACGAAGGTATGAACTTTGCGGGTGCATTCAAAGCTCCAGCAATCTTCGTTGTACAAAACAACCGTTATGCAATCTCTACTCCAGTAGAAAAGCAATCTGCAGCTAAAACTGTAGCACAAAAAGCAGTAGCAGCAGGTATTTACGGAATTCAAGTAGACGGTATGGATCCATTAGCTGTATACGCAGCAACTGCTTTCGCTCGTGAGCGCGCAGTAAATGGCGAAGGTCCTACTTTAATCGAGACTTTAACATTCCGTTATGGTCCACATACAATGGCTGGTGATGACCCAACTCGTTACCGTACAAAAGATATCGAAAACGAATGGGAACAAAAAGATCCAATCGTACGCTTCCGTGCATTCTTAGAAAACAAAGGCCTATGGTCTCAAGAAGTTGAAGAGAAAGTTATCGAAGAAGCAAAAGAAGATATCAAACAAGCAATTGCTAAGGCTGACCAAGCTCCAAAACAAAAAGTTACTGATTTAATGGAAATCATGTACGAAAAAATGCCTTACAACTTAGCTGAACAATATGAAATTTACAAAGAAAAGGAGTCGAAGTAAGCCATGGCTCAAATGACAATGATTCAAGCAATCACTGATGCTTTACGCGTTGAAATGAAAAATGATCCTAACGTACTTGTGTTTGGTGAAGACGTTGGTGTAAACGGCGGAGTATTCCGTGCTACTGAAGGTTTACAAGCTGAATTCGGTGAAGATCGTGTAATGGATACTCCACTTGCAGAGTCTGGTATTGGTGGACTTGCAGTTGGACTTGCACTTGAAGGCTTCCGTCCAGTTCCAGAAATCCAATTCTTCGGTTTCATTTATGAAGTAATGGATTCAGTTTCTGGTCAATTAGCTCGTATGCGTTACCGTTCTGGTGGACGTTGGACTGCTCCAGTAACAATTCGTTCTCCATTTGGTGGTGGTGTTCATACTCCTGAACTACATGCTGATAGCTTAGAAGGATTAGTGGCACAACAACCTGGTCTAAAAGTTGTTATTCCATCTACTCCATACGATGCAAAAGGTCTTTTAATCTCTGCGATTCGTGACAACGATCCAGTTATCTACTTAGAGCATATGAAATTGTACCGTTCATTCCGTCAAGATGTACCAGAAGGTGATTACACAATTGATTTAGGCAAAGCTGACATCAAACGTGAAGGTACAGATGTATCTGTTATCGCTTATGGTGCTATGGTTCATGCTGCATTAAAAGCTGCTGAAGAACTTGAAAAAGAAGGTATCTCTTTAGAGGTTGTTGACTTACGTACAGTTCAACCATTAGATATCGAAACAATCATCGCTTCTGTTGAAAAAACAGGCCGCGTAGTTGTAGTTCAAGAAGCTCAAAAACAAGCTGGTATTGCAGCTAACGTTGTAGCGGAAATTAACGACCGTGCAATCTTAAACTTAGAAGCTCCAGTTGTACGTGTTGCAGCTGCTGATACAGTATTCCCATTCTCTCAAGCTGAGAGCGTATGGTTACCAAACCATAAAGATATTGTTGAAGCTGTTAACAAAGTAATGAACTTCTAATTTTTAGTTTTTCATGTGCAAAAGAAATCAGCACATGCTGGTTTCTTTTGTACATATTCCATAATAATGAAATGAATCAGGGGGCTGAATTCCGTGGCATTTGAATTTAAACTACCAGATATCGGTGAAGGTATCCACGAAGGTGAAATCGTAAAATGGTTTATTAAACCAGGCGATGAAGTAAATGAAGACGATGTACTTCTTGAAGTACAAAATGATAAAGCAGTAGTAGAAATCCCTTCTCCTGTTAAAGGTAAAGTACTTGAAGTACTTGTAGAAGAAGGAACAGTTGCAATTGTAGGAGATACATTAATTAAATTTGATGCTCCTGGATACGAAAACCTTAAATTTAAAGGTGACGATCATGATGAAGCTCCAAAAGCTGAAGAAGCAGCAGTAGAAGCTCCAGCAGCGGAAACTACTCCAGCAGCAACTGCAGAAGTAGTAAATGAGCGTGTAATCGCTATGCCATCTGTTCGTAAATATGCTCGTGAAAAAGGTGTAGATATTCATAAAGTAGCTGGTTCTGGTAAGAACGGCCGTGTTGTGAAAACTGACATCGATGCATTTGCAAATGGTGGACAAACTGTAGCAGCAACTGAGGCTCCAGCAGCAGTAGAAGCTACTCCAGCAGCAGCAGCGAAAGAAGAAGCACCAAAAGCACAACCAATCCCAGCTGGTGAATATCCAGAAACTCGTGAGAAAATGAGTGGTATCCGTAAAGCGATTGCGAAAGCAATGGTTAACTCTAAGCATACAGCTCCTCACGTAACATTAATGGATGAAGTAGATGTAACAGAACTTGTTGCTCACCGTAAGAAGTTCAAAGCTGTTGCAGCTGACAAAGGTATTAAATTAACTTACCTTCCGTACGTTGTAAAAGCTTTAACATCTGCATTACGTGAATTCCCAATGTTGAATACTGCTTTAGACGATGCTTCTCAAGAAATCGTTCATAAACATTACTTCAACATCGGTATCGCAGCTGATACAGACAAAGGTCTATTAGTACCAGTTGTTAAAGATACAGATCGTAAATCTATCTTTACTATTTCTAACGAGATCAATGAACTTGCTGGTAAAGCACGTGATGGTCGTTTAGCTCCAACTGAAATGAAAGGTGCTTCTTGCACAATTACAAACATTGGTTCTGCAGGTGGACAATGGTTCACTCCAGTTATCAATCACCCAGAAGTAGCAATCCTTGGTATCGGCCGTATCGCTGAGAAACCAGTTGTGAAAAACGGTGAAATCGTTGCAGCTCCAGTATTAGCATTATCTCTAAGCTTTGACCATCGTTTAATTGACGGCGCAACTGCTCAAAAAGCATTAAACCAAATTAAACGTCTATTGAATGACCCACAATTATTAGTAATGGAGGCGTAATAACAATGGTAGTAGGAGATTTCCCAATTGAATTAGATACAGTCGTTGTTGGTGCAGGTCCTGGTGGATACGTTGCGGCAATTCGTGCAGCACAATTAGGTCAAAAGGTAGCGATTATTGAAAAATCTAACCTTGGTGGCGTATGCTTAAACGTTGGATGTATTCCTTCAAAAGCGTTAATCAATGCAGGTCATCGTTATGAGAATGCAATGCATTCTGATGACATGGGTATCACTGCAGAGAACGTAAAAGTTGACTTTACAAAAGTTCAAGAATGGAAAAACGGCGTAGTTAAGAAATTAACTGGCGGTGTTGAAGGCCTTCTTAAAGGTAACAAAGTTGAAATCATTCGCGGTGAAGCTTACTTCGTAGATGCTAACACATTACGCGTAATGACTGAAGATGCAGCACAAACTTATACGTTTAAAAATGCTGTTCTTGCAACTGGTTCTACACCAATCGAAATTCCAGGATTCAAATACTCTAAACGTGTTATCAACTCTACAGGCGCTTTAAGCTTACCTGAAATTCCTAAAAAACTTGTTGTAATCGGCGGCGGTTACATCGGTATGGAATTAGGTACTGCATATGCTAACTTCGGTACAGAAGTTACTGTAGTAGAAGCTGGCGACGAAATCTTAGCTGGTTTCGAAAAAGCTATGAGCTCTGTTGTTAAACGTGCTCTACAGAAAAAAGGTAACGTAAATATCCATACAAAAGCTATGGCTAAAGGCGTTGAAGAAACAGAAACTGGCGTAAAAGTTAGCTTTGAAGTTAACGGTGAAATCCAAACTGTAGAAGCAGATTACGTATTAGTAACTGTAGGTCGTCGTCCAAACACTCAAGAAATCGGTCTTGAGCAAGTTGGAATTAAAATGACTGACCGTGGCATTATCGAAATTGATGAGCAATGCCGTACAAATATTTCAAACATCTATGCAATCGGTGATATCGTTCCTGGACCACCATTAGCTCACAAAGCTTCTTACGAAGGTAAAGTAGCTGTTGAAGTAATTAGTGGCCATGCATCAGCAATTGATTACATCGGAATTCCTGCAGTATGCTTCACTGATCCAGAATTAGCATCTGTTGGTTACACTAAGAAACAAGCTGAAGAAGCAGGAATGACAGTAGCTGTATCTAAGTTCCCATTCGCTGCAAACGGTCGTGCGTTATCATTAAACAGCACTGACGGTTTCTTACAACTTGTAACACGTAAAGAAGATGGTCTTCTTGTAGGTGCACAAGTTGCAGGTGCAGGTGCTTCTGATATTATTTCTGAGATTGGTTTAGCTATCGAAGCTGGAATGACAGCTGAAGATATCGCTCAAACAATCCATGCTCACCCAACATTAGGTGAAATCACAATGGAAGCAGCTGAAGTTGCTCTTGGAATGCCAATTCACATTGTAAAATAATTTAAGTAATGTAAATAACCCATCTCTTATTTAAAGAGATGGGTTATTTTTATTTTCATAAAATGACTTGCAAGGTCTTTATATGTACTTGTCGAATGAATATATAATACTTTAAATGAACGGTTAGCATATATGCCGTTATATAATATGTAATTGATTCAAACTTAATCCCATATATTAATAAAATAGAGCATGTCAAAGGAGAAGGTTCCATGAGAATATTACATGTTATATTTTATCATTTTCTATTATGGAGTGGTTTTTCCATTGTATTAACATTATCAAATGGTGATAAGTTTCATTATAAAGTAATTCTCTTTTTCGTATTTCTTTATTTGGCATATGTGATTGCATGTTTTGTATTACACGTAAGAAAGCAGGCATTATTCCTTACGTGTTCAAATTGCATACTTTTTTTAATCATATTCTCTATTTTTTAAATTAACGTTTATAGAAATACATTGTTCTTCCATTAAATAGTTGTAACTCTCCTTCTAATTTCTTCGCTAGAAAACGGCTAAATTCATTTGCTTTTCCTTTATCACCAAATGTTGCTGTAGTAGGCAAAGAAACCTGAATAAAAGATTGTTCCTTTTCTATTCCAATCCCAACATAAATAGAATCATATCGATCGTGACTCGATTGGAGTTTTAATGTTGTTGCTGATGTATCTAATATTTCATAAGGAAAAGCTGTATTTGTATAAGCATAATTAATTTGATCACCAGTCTTGGAAGTAACGGTTTTATAGTTATGAAAAAGGTGTTTAACATCTTCTATTGAAACAGATTGTTGATTGGATTTAGGTACAAGTGTGATAAAGGCGTGTTGCATACAAATTCCCCCTTAACTTAGTAGAATAATATCATTCTACATCCTACTGAATTTTTTGACAATTAAAAGGAGTATTACTTTTTTTGTTTAATATATTAATGAGTAGGAAGTGTTATTTAGAAAGGTGGAAACTCATGTTTGAAAAATTGTATGATGAGCATGAAAGTGTGAAGGTACGATTTTTAGGATTTATGACGCATGATACACGTTATGATTTTGGAGTTATTTATACAAATATGTTTTTTGGAAAGCCACTTATTGTTTGTATGCAAACAGGGAGATCTACTTTGCTTGGGAGAGATGATGTAGAAAATGTTCCATATATACAGGAAACTTTTAAGTTAGGATCGGAAGAGGAGGCGGAGGAGTTAGCTCAGTTTTTTAAATTTCTTGTTCCGTCTACTTCTTTGCATGCGGAGTATGAAGAATAATTAACAAGAAACAGTCGTACGTATGAGATATGGCTGTTTTTTTGTGTTAATATCGCATACTAATTTAATTTTAAAATATTTAATGTGTTATACTAAAAACCTATTGACGTAAAAAGTATAACATATTAAAATAAAGACAGAAAGTTAAGCGGTTACAAAAGTTTTTGGGATTATAAACTTAGGGGGAAATGAAAAATGGGAACAATCGTATGTCAAGATTGTGAAGGTACAATTGCACACTTCGAGGATGAGAAAGTAACGGTACTTTACGGGAAATGTGGATCTTGCGGATGTGATCACACAGAACATACAAAAGCCCAATAATTGATAGGAAATTGACAGCTAAAAGTTTTTAGGACCATAAACTTAGGGGGAAATGAAAAATGGGAACAATCGTATGTCAAGTTTGCGAAGGAACAATCGGACATTTTGAGGATGAGAAAACGACAGTACTTTATGGGAAATGTGGTTCCAATTGTGACTGTGCTAGTAGAGACAATGCGAAAGCTTAATCATATATAAGTAGATTATTCTTAAAAATCAGGGGGAAATGAAGATGGGAACAATCGTATGCCAAGTTTGTGAAGGAACAATCGCACATTTTGAAGATGAAAAATCAACAGTACTTTATGGGAAATGTGGATCTCATTGCGAATGTGACCATAAAGAACATACAAAAGCTTAATAATTAAGAAAAAACGCCTACACATGTAGGCGTTTTTTTAATAGATTGTAGTTGTATGTCCGACTGTTGCAACAATTGCATCATCTCTAATAGGAATAAATCCTATTGATGTTTGTGGCGTGTTAGGAGGGGCATATTGGCTCATCATACGGCTATCAATACGAGTAATAAAATCGGTTAAATAAGCTGAAATAAAAGCATAAGGAATCCTTCGTTCATTTAATGAATAAATAATTTCCTCTTTCGTTTTTACGCCTACGCCATGTCCGTAAAAAAAGAAGTTTCCTAGATAGATTGTATTCTCTCCTTGCCACTCAATCGTAGCTGGATTAACTTGTGGGTTTTTAAAGTAAACGAGGTCACCTGGAACGATATCGCCACTCGTTTTTGTTATGAGCTTTAAGTCGCGATCGTAGTCCCATGTATAAAGTAAGAGGTTTGCGAATAGACGGTTGAAAGTTTTTTCCTCATATAATGATAGTAATGCTTTGTAAAAAATGATAATCATTGCGGTGGCACATTCAGTTCCATATAGTTTTCCGTTTTTAAAAATATCTTGGATGGCAATGGAAGGGGCTATGTTTGGGAGTAGTTGAAATCCGCCAAGTGATGTTCTTTCCCAAAACTGAGGGTTGCAAAAAGATTGTTGAAACGTACGAAACTGAAATCCACTTTGAAAAAGTTCTAGCGCGGAAGTAATAATATTAACTCGTAAATTAAGATCAAAGCTGAGTTCATCGGCTGTTCGGAAGGAATAAACTTCTTGATTTCCCGCCATTATGGATAAAATCTGTTGTTTTTCAGCTGCAAATGGCTCATATTCATTTGTGATATAAGGGTGTACAATAGAACGGCCTATCACAATCATAATGGTATCCCCACCTATACGTTACAGATTTCGCGATACGGGAAATCCTATATTGGACTTTAGACATAGGATGAAAGTATCGCTTTTTCATAGAAAAACATTTATCCCGCTATTTGCGGGCAGTAAGAATTCCACCTCAAAATTCGGCTGGAGCCCTGCTGCCCGTAAACGCCCGATTGGTGAAGGCTAATAATCAGTGGGGATGAACAAAATCCCACTGATTAAAGTTTCACTTTATATTTTGGTAGACTTTAACTACAGACAAGTACAAGTCTTTAAAACGCCAATGTGTTCTTTGAAAAAAGATAGCATAGGGAGTTCGATAGCCGAATTCAAGCTATCGGTAAAATGATATGTGTCGTCAAGAACAAGACGCTAAAACACCTGAACACGAATCTGTACGGTTATGGTATAGTACCGTAGCTCACGAACCTATACGATCTGTTGTGAGAGTGGTGATGGCACACCGCAATCTTGCACGTCAGCGATACCAGAAATGGACTTCGCCTTAGGTAGCAAGAATCCCACTGATGTTAGTCAGCTTGCCCCATTAGGGTGGGAATGTCAAATTCTTTAGTATCGTATGAAAAAAGAGAAAAAAGGTGAAAGAAAAGCCTATCAACTGATAGGCTTGTACTCTTTAATAACACGTAATGTTTGTAATGTCATATCTTCAGGACCTTGTACAGGTAACCCAGCTTCTAAATTTTTAAGAATATACTCTAAGTTATCTTGTGTAATAATTTCCCCCGGAGTAAAGATTGGAATCCCTGGCGGATAAACCATAACAAAATCAGCTATAATACGACCTGCTGCGTTTTCAAATGGAATGACTTCTGTTTCTGAATAAAAAGCATCTCTAGGAGAAAGTGCTAGCACAGGTATTTCAGGTATTTCTACTTGTACTTGAACACCTTTGTCTGCTCTATTTCTATATGTTGCTGCTAAATCCTGTAATGCTGTAATAAGTGTATCTGTTTCACTTTCTGTATCTCCAAATGTGATAAGACAAAGTATGTTATATAAATCAGAGAGTTCTACTTCAATGTTGTAATGTTCTCTAAGCCATACTTCAGCCTGATGGCCTGTAATACCTAAATTTTTTACAGATACAATTATTTTTGTAGGATCATAGTTAAAAGTAGCATCTGTTCCTAGCATTTCTTTTCCAGGACAATAAAGATGTTCAATAGCATTAATAGCATTACGAACATGCTCAGCTAATTGTATTGTTTGTTCTATGAGAGCTGTTCCTTCTGTAGCAAGACGTTTTCTAGCAACATCAAGAGATGCTAACAAAATGTAAGAAGTTGATGTAGTCGTAAGCATGCTAATAATGGATTGAACATGTTTTACGTTAACAAGACCCTCTTTTACATTAAGGATAGAGCTTTGGGTTAAAGACCCTCCTAATTTGTGAACACTTGTTGCTGCCATATCTGCACCCGCTTGCATAGCTGATATCGGCAGTTCATCATGAAAATGGATATGAACACCGTGAGCTTCATCAACAAGTACAGGAATATCGTAAGAATGAGCTAATTCTACAATTTGCTCTAAGTCTGCAGCAAACCCAAAATATGTTGGATTTATAACAAGTAAGCCTTTCGCATCTGAGTGCTCTTCAAGAGCCTTTTTGACAGATTGAATTGTGATCCCATGTGAAATACCGAGCTTCGGATCAATCTCAGGATGCATGAAAATTGGTTTTGCACCTGAGAAAATAATAGCGGACATTACTGATTTATGCACATTCCGTGGCACAAGGATTTTATCCCCAGGGCCGCAAACGCTCATCACCATTGTCATAATTGCACCACTTGTACCTTGAATAGAAAAGAACGTATGATCTGCACCGAAAGCAGCGGCTGCTAAATCCTGTGCGTCTTTAATCATACCCTTTGGATGATGTAAATCATCGAGCGGCGCAATATTAATTAAATCAATTGCTAATGCATTATGCCCAATAAACTCGCGAAATGTAGGATCCATGCCCTGCCCTTTTTTATGACCAGGAATATGGAATTGAACTGGATTTCGCTTACTGTGCTCAACTAAAGCGGTAAACAATGGTGTTTCGTATTGGGACAATCTATACACCCCTTCTTCTTCGTAATATTTATTAGAGTTTGTTTTATATGATTTCATCTCATTCTAAAAGCAAATTAAGATGGCAAACTTTTAGAACTTGACTTGTTTTTCTGCCATTCGCAAAAGCCTTTTTGGGGATGGTAGTCTCACTTTATTCTCTATAAAACAAAAGCATTATATCACCAATAATTATAGATGTATAGAAAAATCGCATTTTCAAGGTGAGTATGTTTAATAGTTATATTTTAAATACTGCAAAGAGGAAGACAATTCCATTGAAATGGATAAATGGTGTATAATGCAGAGTGGCTATAGTGAAGAATAAAAGGTTGTCTTAAAGGTAGCATAATGGAAAAAGAAAGAATACTGAATGAGGTGTAAAAATGGAATATCAATATCCACTTGATTACAATTGGTCAAATGAAGAAATGGTAGCAGTTGTAAAGTTTTATGAAGCGATTGAAAAGGTATACGAAAAAGGAGTTTTGAGAGAAGATTTGATGGAATTATATCGTCGTTTTAAAGAGATTGTGCCATCGAAGGCAGCGGAGAAAAAAATTGATAAAGAATTTCAAGAAGTAAGTGGATATTCTATATATCGTACGATTCAAAAAGCAAAGGAAGTAGCAGAAAAAAAGATCGTTAAAATGTGAAAATATTTTGAAAAATAAAATATGAAGTGCTATAATGTGATAACAACTAAAAACGGACAATATAAATTGTCCGTTTTCTACTATCGATTACAAAGTGCATATAAAGGAAGGAGTGGTTGCATCGTAGATTCAATCTTAGCAAGGAATTGTTCATTGGTCATTGCTGAAAACTCCTCTGGTGATATATGAATACCGACTAATAACTCTGCTTTTTTCACAGTAGCTAAACGTTCAATCATCTTTTGTAAGTCTTCCGTTTCAAGCGTTTTATGTAGTTTTACACCTGGTTTAGTATGGTCAATGGACCAAACGAAGTCATTTGGAATATTTGTTTTTAAATCATTTAAATGTTCTAAGAAGGCGTGAGCCGTCTCCACTTTTTGTGGACACTCATAGATTAAACCAAAGTATATGAAGGCGTGAGTACCCCATAAACCAATTTGAAAGTGTGGTAACATTTTATATCCACGTTTATTTGTTGAAAAAGCAACCCAAGTATCGTTTGGTGGATTGACTTTGCGGCGTGCATGTTTTGCTACATGGTAGAAAAAGTTTTCATCAGTTTGTTGTGATAAATATTCTGCAAATTGTTCCCCTAAAGCTTCTAGCTTAGGATGAATATTCGTTTTAATTGCGCTCATTCGTTCTTCAAGACCATCAACAGTAAAGACTTCAAAATCAGTTGATGTGAATGTTTGTAGTGTCATGATTGTTCCTCCAACTCCTATTTTGTTTTAATTTTAGCATAGCTTGTACTATTCATAAAAAAAACATCACAAAAAAATTTAAATAAAAAAATATAATTTTGTTGCATAGATGATTTATCCAACATAGTATAGTATAAAACAAAAAATCAGAAAATTGAATCAATTCTAGTCCGAGGGCAGACGAATATTGGGAGGAGGCAAAAAAATGAGACAGGTGATTAATGCGTTAAAGAGAACAGATGCTGAAAAGAGAATTCCGGTGCTACGTTTGGAGCTAGATTATGAATTAGCAACTTTATATGATGCGATGATGGATAACGACAAACAGAAAAAAGAAGAGTGCGTACAAAAATTAGAAGTGTTAAGACTTGAAATGATCCGTTTAGAAGCGTAATAATAGTATATGTATAAATAATTAGTTGGTGCGAACCTTATAAAGGGTTCGTTTTTTCTGTGAACAGTATAGATCGGAGTGTTTAAACATGCAAGAAGTATGGAAAGACATCGATACACACGCGAAACAGTGGATTCGAGAAGCCGGAGAACAATTAATGGCGTCACTGAAAAAAACACTTATTATAGAAACAAAGTCAAATGCAGCTGATCTAGTAACAAATATGGACCGAGAAACGGAGCAGTTTTTAATTGGGAAAATTAAAGAAACATTCCCGGCTCATAATATTTTAGGAGAAGAAGGCTATGGAGATGAGATTACCTCTTCTAATGGGGTTGTTTGGTTAATTGATCCAATTGATGGCACGATGAACTTTGTTCATCAAAAAAGAAATTTCGCAATCTCAATCGGGATTTATGAGAACGGTATCGGAAAGATTGGTCTTATTTATGATCCAGTTCATGACGAACTATATCATGCGGTAAAGGGAGAAGGGGCTTTTTGCAATGATTTAGCTATTCCCATGTTGGAAAAAGGAACGGTAGAGCATGGAGTTATAGCTTTGAATGCGATATGGCTTACTGATAATCCATTGCTTAATATGGAAAAAATGATGATGCTCGTTAAGAAGGCGAGAGGTACGAGGTCATATGGTTGTGCAGCGTTAGAAATGGTATATGTTGCCACGGGAAGATTAGACGCATATGTAACACCGCGCTTATCGCCATGGGACTTTGGCGGGGGACAGATTATTGTAGAGGAAGTTGGCGGTAAAGTGACAACGTTCTTGGGAACGCCTCTTTCTATTGTAGAGAAAAGCAGTGTGTTAGTTGCAAAACCAGGAGTATACGAAGAATTATTACCATTTGTATCGCAATAATGAAAAAAAGTAAGAGGCATAAAGAAGCTTCTTACTTTTTAATGTTATTGCGATTTACGCATTTTTCTTTTTGTTACAAAACCGTATCCAACTGTAACAAATGTGCCGATAATGCAAATAATAATGCCGATGGGACTATTTTCAGCAATCATAATTCCGATACCAATTAAGAAGATAACACCGATAATTGCTGTTAATAAAAAGCGATATTGAATGTGTTCCATTTCTTCACCCTCCAATCTTATTTTACTTTCACAAAAGTAAGAATACAACTATATTTTCATTCTTGATTTTATTTTGATTGCCATTGTATCCCCTTCGCTCTTATAATAGAGAAGGATTAAAAAGACATTAGGAGTTGGACATGTTGAAAAAACGACAAGATTTACGAAATATAGCAATTATTGCCCACGTTGACCATGGTAAAACAACACTTGTTGACCAGTTATTACGTCAAGCGGGGACGTTCCGTGCGAATGAACATATTGAAGAACGCGCAATGGACTCAAATGATCTAGAAAGAGAACGTGGTATTACAATTTTAGCGAAGAATACTGCGATTCACTATGAAGATAAAAGAATTAACATTTTAGATACACCTGGTCACGCTGACTTCGGTGGAGAAGTAGAACGTATCATGAAAATGGTTGATGGTGTTCTACTTGTAGTTGATGCATATGAAGGTTGTATGCCACAAACACGATTTGTTTTAAAGAAAGCTCTTGAGCAAAACTTAACTCCAATCGTTGTTGTAAACAAAATTGACCGTGACTTCGCTCGCCCTGATGAAGTAGTTGATGAAGTAGTTGACTTATTCATCGAACTTGGTGCAAACGAAGATCAATTAGAGTTCCCAGTTGTATTTGCATCAGCAATGAACGGAACAGCAAGCTTAGATTCAAATCCAGCAAATCAAGAAGAGAATATGAAATCATTGTTTGACACAATCATTGAACATATTCCAGCACCAATTGATAACAGCGAAGAGCCACTTCAATTCCAAGTAGCACTTCTTGATTACAATGACTATGTTGGTCGTATTGGGGTTGGACGCATATTCCGCGGTACAATGAAAGTAGGACAACAAGTTGCATTAATGAAAGTTGACGGAAGTGTAAAACAATTCCGTGTAACTAAATTATTTGGTTACATTGGATTAAAACGTCAAGAAATTGAAGAAGCAAAAGCTGGAGATTTAGTAGCTGTTTCAGGTATGGAAGACATTAACGTAGGTGAAACGGTATGTCCGGTTGAGCATGAAGAGGCTTTACCATTATTACGTATTGATGAGCCAACATTACAAATGACATTCCTTGTAAATAACAGCCCATTTGCAGGTCGTGAAGGTAAATTCATTACTTCTCGTAAAATTGAAGAGCGTCTTCGTTCACAATTAGAGACAGATGTAAGTTTACGTGTAGATAATACAGATTCTCCTGATGCATGGATCGTATCTGGACGCGGAGAGTTACATTTATCTATCTTAATTGAAAACATGCGTCGTGAAGGTTATGAACTACAAGTATCTAAGCCTGAAGTAATTATTAAAGATGTCGATGGCGTAAGAAGTGAGCCTGTAGAGCGCGTACAAATCGATGTTCCTGAAGAATACACTGGTTCTATTATGGAATCAATGGGCGCACGTAAAGGTGAAATGTTAGATATGGTGAATAACGGAAACGGTCAAGTTCGCCTTACTTTCATGGTTCCAGCACGTGGGTTAATTGGTTACACAACAGAATTCCTAACATTAACTCGTGGTTATGGTATTTTAAACCACACATTTGATTGCTACCAACCAGTACATGCTGGACAAGTGGGTGGACGTCGCCAAGGTGTTCTAGTTTCACTTGACACAGGAAAAGCATCACAATATGGTATTATGCAAGTTGAAGATCGCGGTGTAATCTTCGTTGAACCAGGTACAGAAGTATATGCTGGTATGATCGTTGGAGAACATACACGTGAGAATGATTTAACAGTTAACGTTGTAAAAATGAAACAACAAACTAACATTCGTTCTGCGACGAAAGATCAAACTTCATCAATGAAAAAACCACGCTTAATGACTTTAGAAGAGTCATTAGAGTACCTAAACGATGATGAGTTCTGTGAAGTAACTCCAGAATCAATTCGTCTACGTAAAAAGATTCTTGATAAGAGTGAGCGCGAAAGAGCTGCTAAGAAAAAGAAATCTGTTGAAGCATAAAATAATAGAACAGCTACCTTTTATAAAGGTAGCTGTTTTTTTGTTTTTTGTTTATTTTTTAGAATATTTACTCTTTTTTGTGGACAGTATTTTTTTTGCGAGTTACTCTTGTATTAAGTACATAAAGAGAACTTGTTTCATGAGAAGGGGTGAAAGATAGTGTTAGAAAGAATGTCATTTTTCGCGAAACTTTGTAAAGTTGATGAAAATCCAGAGTTAGGGATGTGGTTGCTTTATGGAACAATAATTTTATTAAGTGCACTTGTATATAATTTAGGATTTGCAAGGAAGCTATCGGTACTAAAAAATATAGTGATATATACATCTTTAGCAATTGGATGCACGGTATTAACTTTTTTTGCAGTTTTTTTACCCGTTGGAGAGGGGCTCGTTGTAGCGGCAATTGTACTTGGAATTTATAGACTGCGTTTACGTCAAGCTAAACAACAAAAAACAGGGTGAAAAAAGGAGGGGCTTTCATGCGCTCAGTACAAGATGCATTATATAATTGGTTAACAATTAAAACGGTTGCGGAAGCACGTCCAGATGATAGAGCTGCACAAGAAACGTATGTATTATTTCAAAATATGATATATGAAGAGCATAAATTACGAAATGTAGAAGTTGAAAAGAACGAGGAAATGTATTTGATTACATATGAAATTGATGGAGAAATAAGGTGTGCAAGATTTCCGGTAGAAGCCATTGATTGTTTTTTGGATCAGATGAATCGTGAACCAGAAAAATACAAATAAGTCCTTATCTATATGATTAAGGACTTATTTCCGGTTTACCAATCGTCTTCTACTTTTTTATCACGATATAATCGGAAATTACCACTCGCATGGCGTTCCGTAGTACGCTCTGCAATTCGTTCCGTACATTCCATGCACATATATGTATGAATAGGGCGATTACGCAGTTTTTTTGCCATAGGATTTTCGTCATCTAACATATCTTTTTTATCACAAATCATACATTTGACTCTCATTTCGTCACCTCAATACGAATTCTATCAGTATAAGTATATCATGGAAGTATAATGTTTTTGAATAATAGCGGGAAAAAATAATATTTTCGCAATTTGAAAAATAGGTTATGATAAGGATATATAAATAATATTTGGAGGTGGAAATATGGCGAATGTAGTTGAGCCTACATTGACAGGTGATTTAGTACAATCTTTGCGTAAAGAGTGTATCGTTATGATAGCAACAACAGATTTCGAAAAACAAATTCCTAATGTAAGTGCTATTTCTTGGGTATATGCAGTGAGTGAAACTAGTATTCGATTTGCGGTAGATCAACGCTCACGTATTGTGGGGAATATACGGCATAGTGCAGGGGTTGTATTGACTATAATGGCGAATGAATCCGTATTTTCCATAAGTGGTGAAAGTGAAATTTTAACAGATAGAATGGAAGGGATTCCTCTAAAATTAACGGTAGTAGAAGTGAATGTACAAGAAGTTCGTGATGTTATGTTTTATGGTGCGAAACTTGCTACTGAACCAACATATGAAAAAACATATGATCTTCGAGCAGCTAAAAAGCTTGATAACCAAGTATTAGTAGGAATGAAAGAATTATAAAGAAGATGAATAGGAACATCGTTCATAAACTTTTACAAGTGAGTATTGTGATTTAATGTGAAAAATTATAATAAAAAGTAATATATTGAATAGAAATGAATAAAAAATAAAGAAAAGGTTTAATTTCTATGAATTTCGATTCTACCTCGTTTTTACGGTACATATAATTATAACAATGGTTCGTCCATATTTTATGGATGAAACCCTTGTTCTACAAATTTAAAAGTGGAGTCAGGGGGTAACAGGTTGGATAAAATTTATGTGTTAGATACGAATGTACTTTTGCAGGATCCTTTATCTATTTTTTCATTTGCAACAAATGAAGTAGTGATTCCAGCAGTTGTATTAGAAGAGGTTGATTCGAAAAAACGTTATATGGATGAAGTAGGACGAAATGCTCGCTATGTATCTAAGTTAATCGACAAATTTCGCGAAATAGGAAAGCTGCATGAAAGTATTCCGTTAGAAAACGGCGGTACATTTCGTATTGAATTAAATCATCGCTCATTTGTTCAACTGCAAGATATTTTTGTAGAAAAAACAAATGATAATCGAATTTTAGCGGTAGCGAAAAACCTCTCTTTAGAAGAACAAGAAAAAGAGGACGGGAAATCAGTTATTTTAGTAAGTAAAGATGTACTCGTAAGGGTAAAAGCTGATGCAATTGGTTTGAAGGCCGAAGATTATTTAAGTGACCGAGTAATCGAAGTGGAAAATATATATTCAGGATTTTTAGAAGGGTATATATCAAAAGAACAGTTAGATTATTTTTATGAAAAAGGTGAACTACCTTTATCTGAAATCGCAAATCATCCTTTTTATCCAAATCAGTTTGTTGTAATGAAAGATGCACTAGGGGGTTCTAGTTCTGCACTTGGGATTGTGGATCATTTAGGTAAGAAGGTAAAGAAACTTATTTTTCACAATGAACAAGTGTGGGGGATACGTCCGCGAAACGTGCAGCAAATTATGGGATTAGAATTGCTACTTCGGGAAGATATTCCACTTGTAACGTTAACAGGGAAAGCCGGTACAGGAAAAACGTTACTTGCATTAGCTTCGGGACTAATGCAAACGGAAGATTTAGGGTTATATAAAAAACTACTTGTCGCGAGACCAATTGTACCGGTAGGGAAAGATATAGGCTATTTACCAGGAGAGAAAGAGGAAAAATTAAGACCGTGGATGCAGCCGATTTTTGATAATCTAGAGTATTTATTCAATACGAAAAAGCCTGGGGAGCTAGATGCTATTTTAGCTGGAATGGGTTCGATTGAAGTAGAAGCGCTTACCTATATACGCGGGAGAAGTATTCCAGACCAGTTCATTATAATTGACGAGGCACAAAATTTAACGAAGCATGAAGTAAAGACGATATTAACAAGGGTAGGCGAAAAAAGTAAGATTGTATTAATGGGGGATCCTCAGCAAATTGATCACCCGTATTTAGATGAATATAATAACGGTTTAACATATGTTGTAGAGAAGTTTAAAGAACAACGTATTAGTGGTCATGTAAAGTTTGTTAAAGGAGAGCGTTCTAATTTAGCACAACTAGCAGCGGATTTATTATAAAAAGGAGTGAGCTTAAGCTCACTCCTTTTTTGCCTTTTAATTATACAATTTAAACGATTGTAAATTTACGGATGTTACGAATCGGATTTTGTCTATTAGATCCATCATGGAAATATAGATGAACAGGCCCGTCTTCTCGTAATGGTTTACCTTCTTTTGAAAAACCAAGAATAGCTTTATGGGCTGTTTCTAACGGAAGTGTAATTGTATTGTCTGTGGTTTCAATTTCGACATGAGTAGCATCTTCTAAAATTTCAGCATTTTTTAGAAATGGATGAAGCGGTATGCCAAATGTCCCGTTAATAAGCTGTTCTTTTTTATATTTCTTTACACTTTGTTGTATTGGTGGGAAGGCAGCACCATCACGGATTTCGCGATCCCAATGCTCTGAAGTATGTTTTAAGTATGTTTCTAATTCGGATGATTCCTCTCTAGTTTCATCAAAGTAGGTTGTCAAATCTATTTTTCGATCATCGAAAATCCATACAGTTGGATCGATAGTGATTGGAAAACGAACTTTTCCATTAATAAATAAAATTTCGCTCATTGTTGTTCCCCCATTTGTGTTATACTCCCACTTTTCAGTATAATAGTATTAGACACTGTTGTCACAAAAAATGTTTCTATTGCAATTTATTAAAACTATCGCTAATATTAATAGATATGAGAGAGTAGGACGGAAACGGAGGGAATCAATTTGGCGTCTGAGACAGTATCAAATCATCAGGAAAAGGCACTAGCCCTTCTACAAGCGGATGCAGAGAAGATTTTAAGACTTATTAAGGTACAAATGGACAATCTTACAATGCCGCAATGTCCATTATATGAAGAAGTTTTAGACACACAAATGTTTGGACTATCCCGCGAGGTCGATTTTGCGGTTCGCCTTGGTCTTATTGCAGAAGAACAAGGGAAAGCAATGTTAGGAGAGCTCGAACGTGAGTTGTCTGCACTTCATGAAGCATTTACAAACAAACAACAATAACGGGTTCAAATAAGGGGGCTCAAACTGAAATAGTTTGGGCTTTTTATTTGTATAATAAAGAAGGAAGAACCTATATACATATGGAATACAACAATAATTAAATTGAAACAGAAAGAGGAAATGAAATGAAAAAAGTATGGAAATCGATGGATTATTCCTTATTACTTCCTCTTGTTATCTTATGTGTGCTGGGAGTAATAATGGTATATAGTTCTAGTTCCATTGTTGCGATTTCGAAGCATGGGAAACCAGCGGATTTCTTTTTTAATAGGCAAGTATTAATTCTAGCTGTTGGAGCGATAATGTTAGCGATTATCATTGCTATTCCTTATAAACTTTGGAGGAAGCGAATAGTTTTAATAGCAATGGGAATAGGTAGTATTGGTTTATTAGCAGCAGCCTTGTTTTTCGGTAAGGAAGTAAACGGTGCAAAAGGGTGGATATTAGGTATACAGCCCGCTGAATTTGTTAAAATATCGATTATTATTATATTAGCTCGTTTTTTTGCGAGAAGACAAGAGACAGATACTCCTGTTTTTAAAGGATCGGGACTTACGCTTGGTTTTGTTGGATTGGCAATGTTTTTAATTTTAAAGCAAAATGACTTAGGTACCGATTTATTAATTGCGGGAACGGTTGGAATTATGTTTCTTTGCTCGGGGGTACGGATTAATTTATGGATAAAACGAATCGTTTTAACTGCCATAGTGTGGATTCCGGCACTATATTTTCTCGGGAATTATGCATTAAGCAAGTATCAAAAGGCACGTTTTTCCGTTTTTCTTGATCCATTTAATGATCCTCAGAATGATGGATTCCAATTAATAAATTCTTTTATTGGAATTGCTTCAGGAGGGCTAAATGGTCGAGGGTTAGGGAACAGTGTGCAAAAATATGGATACTTACCAGAACCGCAAACAGATTTTATTATGGCAATTATATCTGAAGAACTTGGTTTTATAGGTGTAGCTGTCATTTTAATCTGTTTATTACTTATTATTATTCGGGCATTTAGAATTGCACAAAAGTGTAAAGATCCATTTGGAAGTTTAATAGCAATTGGAATTGCAAGTTTGTTTGGAGTTCAAACTTTTGTTAATGTCGGTGGTATGTCTGGGTTAATACCGCTTACAGGGGTACCATTACCATTTGTTAGTTATGGTGGGAGTTCTTTGTTAGCTAATCTGCTTGCAATGGGTATACTGTTAAATATTGCTAGTTATGTAAAACGACAAGAGAAACAACAAAACAAATTGACTAACGAAATAGAACAAGGTGGACCGCATCTTGTTGTTGTAAAATAAAAAACACATTGAGCTCTAGAGTTCAATGTGTTTTTTATTTTGTTAGGTTTTAAATGTGATACAATATTGATTGTTTTAAAACGAAAAGTATATTACATTTAAGTTAATGTGATATACAATATTGTTGTTAGAAAAGGAAGAGGTATGCTATACTATTTTTGTGAAACAAATTGATCAGAAAACTTATCATTTGTTGAAAAATAAGGTATGATGGATAAAAATAAAGTGAAGCTTTCTAAGTATAATATAATGTAGAAAGTGAAGAACTTCACGCTCTTTAGAGTGTGTATGTATTTTATCTCTAGAGTGGTAGGAAAATAGAGGGGGAAAATCATGACAAAGCTGCAACGTATTCAAAAAGTATTGGTAGCTAACCGTGGAGAGATAGCAATTCGTGTGTTCCGAGCATGTTCAGAACTTGGATTAAACACAGTTGCAATCTATTCTAAAGAGGATAGCGGTTCTTATCATCGCTATAAAGCCGATGAGTCCTATTTAGTTGGGGAAGGGAAAAAGCCAATTGATGCTTATCTAGATATTGAAGGCATTATTGAGATTGCGAAAAGTAATCATGTAGATGCAATCCACCCTGGATATGGTTTCTTGTCAGAAAATATTCAATTTGCAAAACGTTGTGAAGAAGAAGGGATTATCTTTATCGGTCCAAAAAGTAAGCATTTAGACATGTTTGGAGATAAAGTTAAAGCAAGAACACAAGCGCAGCTAGCACAAATTCCAATTATTCCTGGTAGTGATGGTCCAGTAAATTCAATAGAAGAAGTTGGAGAATTTGCTGAAAAGTATGATTACCCGATTATTATTAAAGCATCCCTTGGTGGCGGCGGTCGCGGTATGCGTATTGTACGTGCTAGTGAAGAATTAAGAGAATCGTATAATCGCGCGAAATCAGAAGCAAAAGCAGCCTTTGGTAATGATGAAGTGTACGTTGAAAAATTCGTTGAAAAACCTAAACATATAGAAGTACAAATTTTAGCAGATGAAGAAGGTAATGTTGTTCATTTGTATGAGCGTGATTGCTCTGTACAACGACGCCATCAAAAAGTAGTTGAAATTGCACCGAGCGTGTCGCTTTCAGATGATTTGCGTCAGCGTATTTGTGATGCTGCAGTAAAGTTAACGAAAAATGTAAATTATTTAAATGCTGGAACGGTAGAATTCCTTGTAAAAGGTGATGAGTTTTACTTCATTGAAGTAAACCCACGTGTTCAAGTTGAACATACGATTACAGAGATGATTACAGGAGTGGATATCGTTCAATCGCAAATTTTAATAGCTGATGGACATGCATTACATAGCAAAATGGTAGGTGTTCCTAAGCAAGAGGAAGTGGTTGTGCATGGATTTGCAATCCAATCTCGTGTAACGACAGAAGACCCACTTAATAACTTTATGCCGGATACAGGAAAGATTATGGCGTACCGATCAGGCGGTGGTTTTGGTGTTCGTCTTGATACAGGTAATAGTTTCCAAGGTGCAGTTATTACACCATACTACGATTCTTTACTTGTAAAAGTTACTACTTGGGCACTTACTTTTGAACAAGCCGCTGCAAAAATGGAACGTAACTTAAAAGAATTCCGTATTCGTGGTATTAAAACAAATATTCCATTCCTAGAGAATGTAGTAAAACATAAAAACTTCTTATCAGGAGAATATGACACTTCATTTATTGACGCGTCACCTGAACTATTCTTGTTCCCGAAACGTAAAGACCGCGGAACAAAAATGTTAAATTATATTGGTACAGTAACAGTAAATGGTTTCCCAGGAGTAGGGAAAAAAGAGAAACCAATTTTCCCAGATGCTCGTATACCAAATGTGATACACTCAGAGCCAATGCAAAATGGAACGAAACAAATTTTGGATGAGCGTGGAGCGGATGGATTAGTAAAGTGGGTACAAGATCAAAAGCGTGTACTTTTAACTGATACAACATTCCGTGATGCACATCAGTCATTACTTGCAACTCGTGTTCGTACAAAAGATTTACATCACATTGCAGAGCCGACAGCGAGAATGTTACCAAACTTATTCTCAGCGGAAATGTGGGGCGGTGCAACGTTTGATGTTGCGTATCGTTTCTTGAAAGAAGATCCATGGGAACGATTACTAGATCTTCGTGAAAAAATGCCAAACGTTTTATTCCAAATGTTACTTCGCTCTTCAAACGCAGTAGGTTACAAAAACTATCCAGATAATTTAATTCAAAAATTTGTGGAATGTTCTGCTCAAGCTGGAATTGATGTGTTCCGTATTTTTGATAGCTTAAACTGGGTAGAAGGCATGAGAGTTGCAATTGATGCTGTACGAGATACTGGTAAAATTGCAGAAGCGACAATGTGTTACACAGGAGATATTCATGACCCGTTACGTAGTAAATACGATTTAAATTATTATAAAAACTTAGCAAAAGAGTTGGAAGCATCAGGAGCTCATATTTTAGGAATTAAAGATATGGCGGGCTTATTAAAGCCAAACGCAGCATATGATTTAGTTTCAGCACTAAAAGAGACGGTGTCGATTCCAATTCACCTGCATACACACGATACGAGCGGAAATGGTATTTTAACGTATACGAAGGCAATTGAAGCAGGTGTTGATATTGTCGATGTAGCGGTGAGTTCAATGGCTGGTCAAACGTCACAACCAAGTGCGAATACACTATACTATGCGTTAGGTGGAAACGAAAGACAACCAGATGTTAATATAGACTCATTAGAAAAACTATCTCATTATTGGGAAGATGTACGAAAATACTATGCTCCATTTGAAAGTGGTATGAATGCTCCTCACACAGAGGTATATATGCATGAAATGCCGGGTGGACAGTATAGTAATCTTCAACAACAAGCAAAAGCGGTTGGCTTAGGAGATCGCTTTGATGAAGTTAAAGTGATGTATCGCCGTGTTAATGATATGTTTGGCGATATTGTAAAAGTAACACCATCATCTAAAGTTGTAGGTGATATGGCATTATTTATGGTTCAAAATCACCTAACAGAACAAGATATTTTAGAACGTGGACATGCTATGGACTTCCCAGGATCTGTTGTTGAAATGTTCTCTGGAGATTTAGGACAACCATATGGTGGTTTCCCGAAAGAATTACAAAAAATTATTTTAAAAGGGAAAGAGCCATTAACAGTAAGACCGGGTGAATTATTAGAACCAGTAGATTTCGATGCTTTAAAAGAAGAGTTATTCCACAAACTTGGACGCGAAGTAACAATTTTTGATGTAGTCGCATATGCATTGTATCCAAAAGTATTTATGGACTACGAAAAAGTTGCTGGGATTTATGGAAATGTATCTGTGCTTGATACACCGACATTCTTCTATGGTATGAGACTTGGTGAAGAAATTGATGTGGAAATCGAGCAAGGTAAAACATTGATGGTTAAACTAGTTTCCATTGGGGAGCCACAGCCAGATGGAAATCGTGTGCTTTACCTGGAGTTTAATGGACAACCGCGTGAAATCGTAGTGAAAGATGAAAGCGTGAAATCAACTGTTGCACAGCGTGTGAAGGGGAATCGTGAAAATCCAAATCATATTAGCGCAACGATGCCGGGAACTGTTATTAAAGTAGTTGTAAAAGAAGGCGATGAAGTAAAAAAAGGTGATTCCATGGCAATTACAGAAGCTATGAAAATGGAAACGACGGTTCAAGCGCCATTTAGTGGTAAAGTGAAAAAAGTATATGTAAATGATGGGGATGCAATTCAAACGGGAGATTTACTCATTGAATTAGATCATTAAAATAAAGAAAAAGAGCTGTGCGAAAGCAGCTCTTTTTTGTGTGTAAATAATACCTTGCCGAATTGGCAAGGTATTAAAGTTTTACTTTATTTTGTTTGCTTAGAAGTTGATTCAGTTTCTTTTGCATTGACTGTACTTCTTGTACCTATCATAACTAAATAGCATAGTACAGCAAACAGGCAAGAAATGAAGAGCGAATGTAATAATGCCATTGCTAAACTAGCATTTGTAAATACGACTAAAATCCCTACTATAGCTTGAAGTGTAACAAGGATAAATGAAATAATCCATCCCCAGTATACTACACGCTGCTGCTTGTAATGGCGAATAGCGATAATCATCGCATATAGTATCCAAGCGAAAATTAACATCGCTGCAACTCTATGTCCCATTTGAACCCACTCATGTAGTTGAGTTGGCATAGGTCTATTTTTGCTACATAAAGGGAAGTCTGGACAGGCTAATGTAGCTCGTTCGTGACGTACTAAAGCTCCTGTGTAGACAACGATATAACTGTAAATTGTTACACCATAAATATGAAATTTCATTTTTTTGTCCATAATAAGTGAACGTGCATCAAATTTCTGATCAATTTCAAAAATAAGACACGTTAACAAGATGACAGAAGCAAATGAAATTAAGGAAATACCGAAATGAATAGCTAATACAGCAGGCATTTGACCCCAAACAACCGCCGCCGCCCCCATTAATGCTTGTGCAACTAAAAATACGAAGGATAAAATTGCTAACGTCTTTGTTTCGCGCACATGTTTATAATATTTCCAGGACAAGATACAAAGAAGAGTAACAAGGATTCCTGCTGATCCAGATGTTAAGCGGTGACTTAGCTCAATAATAGTCTCCATTGATAAATTAGATGGAACAAATTCACCGTTACAAAGAGGCCATGATTTGCCGCATCCTTGGCCTGAACCCGTTTTTGTAACTAAAGCGCCTCCTAGTAAAACTACTAATAAATCGAGACTTGTAATGACTGCTAACCATTTAATAAAGCGTTGCAATCTCTTTCACCATCTTTCTGCTATGAAGTTATTGCGAAATATTTTCATTCCATTATGTATAGAATAAAACGTGCTACAGTCCTATGATATATAAAAAATAATAAAATAGCAAAGAAATGGAGGGCGAGGACAACGTACGTATTATAAAGAAAAAAATGGGATTTAAAATACATATTTTAGGAGGAATTCAGGCTATTTTGAAAAGAAATGGGGAGAATACATGCTAAATATGACAAAATAGTTTATTATAGAAGATAACATCATGTTATGATAAGGATAAATTAGAATAAAGTTTTTTAATGTTCGACACAAAAAGTTCATGTTTTCTTCACAAAATGTTCGGGAAATGTGATTTAATATATTGGAGTATGGGCGTAGATTAGTAGTAGAATGGGTTAACAATATTTCTACTGTAATAATATTGCTATATAGAAGCGAAATATTTCACATGAAATATATGCTTAGAAAGATGATAGGTTTAAGAGGGGGTTAAAGTGATGAACCATGCAACAAGTGAGCTGCATGATGAGTCAGCTGTTTCAATTGTACCGGAAACAACTCGGTTACAAGATTTATCAGCGCTCGTTAAAATGGGGATTGTAAACTCAAATACACTTACTGTATTTACAGGATTTTGGTTGGCTTTACATTTTAATGGATTGAGTGTTATGGACAATCTAGATAAGTTATTTTTCACAATCGTTGGTTCGGCATTAATTATGGCAGGGGTATGTTGTTTAAATAACTACATTGACCGAGATATCGATCCATTAATGGAAAGAACAAAAAACCGTCCAACGGTAACAGGTAAATATAAACCTGGCTTTGCACTTGCATTTGGACTTGTAATTTTACTTCTTGGCTTTGCATTTTTATTACTTACTACACCGATGGCAGTGTTAATCTCATTTATTGGTGCCTTCACATATGTTGTTTTATATACGTTATGGACGAAGAGAAAATATACGTTAAATACTGTTGTAGGTAGTATATCAGGAGCAGTTCCACCTTTAATTGGATGGGCGGCAATTGATCCGTCTTTAAATCATCCAATTGCTTGGATGTTATTTTTAATTATGTTTATTTGGCAAATCCCACATTTCCTCGCATTAGCGATGAAGCGTGTTGATGAATATCGAAATGCAGGAATCCCAATGCTTCCTGTTGTACAGGGATTTGATATTACGAAACGTCAGATTATGATTTGGACAGTATGTTTATTACCACTACCATTTTATATGAGTGGGCTTGGAATAACATTCATGGTAATTGCAACATTGCTTAACATCGGATGGATCGCATTAGGGCTTTATGGCTTCCGTAAGCAAGATGACATCAAATGGTCCGTAAAAATGTTTGTTTATTCCCTGAATTACTTAACAATCTTATTTGTGTCAATGATTGTAGTTACATTCTTCTAAGACAACGACATAATTGGATTTCTTTACGTTGAGATTTACTTTACTTAACTATAAAGTACAATCTAATTCACAAAGAAAGTGGGGGTTGTTTGTATGAAGAAACAGTGGCGACTGCTTTCGTTCGTTTCACTGCTGGCTTTACTGTTAGGGGGATGCGGTAAAGCTTTTCAGTCTACTTTAATTCCGCAAGGGGAAGTAGCAAAAATGCAATATGATTTGCTCTTGCTAGCGAGTGCAATCATGGTAGGAGTAGTACTTGTAGTTACTATTATTTTCTTATATGTAATTGTGCGTTTCCGACAAAAAAAGGGTGAGGAAGATTATATTCCAGAGCAAGTTGAAGGAAATCACAAACTAGAAATTATATGGACAGTCATTCCGATTATTCTTTTGTTAATCTTGGCTGTTCCGACTGTTACATATACATTCAAGCTTGCTGATGTAAGTGCGATGGAGAAAAAGAATATTGATAAAGATACTATCGTTGTTGATGTAACAGCGAATCTTTATTGGTGGGAATTTTCTTATAAATCAGAAAAAATAGTAACTTCTCAAGATTTAGTTATCCCCACAGGTAAGAAAGTGTATTTGAATTTGAAGGGTGCCGATATTAAACATTCGTTTTGGGTTCCATCTTTAGCTGGGAAAATGGATACAAATACAGATAATGTAAACAAAATGTGGTTAAAGGCAGATAAATCGGGCACTTATAATGGTTTTTGTACAGAATTTTGTGGCCCATCACATTCTTTAATGCAGTTCAAAGTGAAAGCTCTGGATGAAAGCGAGTACAAAAAGTGGCTTGCTGACATGAAGAAGATTGATGGAAAAAAAGAAGTAGCTTCTACAAAGGCGCAAGAGGGTCAAGAAATATTTAATAAAAGCTGTATTGGTTGTCATGCAGTTGGATCAAATGATAGTAGACCACCTTCTGCTCGTATCGCACCGAACTTAGCAAACTTCGCAGATCGCGATATGGTTGCTGGTATTGCCGAAAATAATGAAGAGAACTTAAAAAAATGGCTCAAAGATCCTGAAAATATGAAACCAGGTAATAAAATGACTGGTAAATATGGCAACTTAACGGATGATCAAATTAATGCATTAAATGCATATTTACAAACGTTAAAGATTGAAAAATAAAGAGGGATCATTTGCGAAGGGGAGGTTGAAAACGTGAGTTCTGTAGCAAAAAAACAGGGGATGGGTGCTGTCATATGGGATTATTTAACGACAGTAGACCATAAAAAGATTGCCATTCTCTATTTAATTGCAGGTGGATTGTTTTTTGTAATAGGTGGAATAGAAGCACTATTTATTCGCCTGCAGTTAGCGATTCCTAACAATGCTTTTCTTGTTGGGGATGCTTATAATCAAGTATTAACGATGCACGGTACAACAATGATTTTCCTCGCAGCTATGCCACTCGTGTTTGCATTTATGAACGCCGCTGTACCACTTCAAATTGGAGCACGTGATGTGGCGTTCCCGTTTTTGAATTCGCTCGGATTTTGGTTATTTTTCTTTGGTGGATTATTTTTAAATTTAAGTTGGTTTTTAGGAGGAGCGCCTGATGCAGGGTGGACATCGTATGCATCTTTAGCTTTAGCCTCTAAAGGACATGGTGTTGATTTTTATGTACTCGGCTTGCAAATATCAGGTATTGGTACATTAATTGGAGGTATTAACTTCCTTGTTACAATTATTAATATGCGCGCGCCAGGGATGACGTACATGCGCATGCCGATGTTTACATGGACAACATTTGTAACATCTTCACTTATTTTATTTGCATTTCCACCATTAACTGTAGGATTAGGACTTTTAATGTTAGATCGTTTATTTGGCACAAGTTTCTTTAATCCGGCACTAGGTGGGAACACGATTATATGGGAGCATTTATTCTGGATCTTCGGTCATCCGGAAGTATACATTCTTATACTCCCAGCTTTCGGAATATTCTCAGAAATCTTCGCCACATTTTCGAAAAAACGATTATTCGGTTATTCCTCTATGGTGTTCGCGACAGTATTAATAGGGTTTTTAGGATTTATGGTATGGGCGCATCATATGTTTACTGTTGGTCTTGGGCCTGTTGCAAATGCTATCTTCTCGGTTGCAACAATGGCGATTGCAGTTCCAACGGGTATTAAAATATTTAACTGGCTCTTTACAATGTGGGGTGGAAGTATTAGGTTTACAACACCAATGATGTGGGCGGTAGCTTTTATTCCATCCTTCGTTATGGGTGGAGTTACAGGTGTTATGCTTGCTTCTGCACCAGCTGATTATCAGTTTCATGATAATTATTTCGTAGTAGCACACTTTCATTATGTAATTGTTGGTGGTGTTGTATTTGGTTTACTTGCAGGTGCGCATTATTATTGGCCACTTATGTTTAATAAAGTATTAAATGAAACATTAGGTAAGATAACATTTTGGTTATTCTTTATCGGTTTCCATTTAACGTTCTTTATTCAGCATTTCCTAGGTCTAATCGGTATGCCGCGTCGTTACTACACATATCTTGAGGGCCAAGGGTTGGAAATGGGGAATATGATTAGTTCTATCGGAGCTGTGTTTATGGCTCTTGGAACGATTGTTCTTTTATTCAATGTAATAAAAACAACGGTATCAAAAGAGAAGGCTGGCCGTGATCCATGGGATGGACGTACATTAGAATGGACAATGCCAGCACCTACACCGGAATACAATTTTAAACAATTGCCATTTGTTCGCGGGTTAGATCCGTTTTGGATTGAAAAACGTGAAGGTAATAAAGAGATGACAGCAGCGGAACCAGTTGGTGATATTCATATGCCAAATGCTTCATTTTCACCATTTATCATTTCTCTAGGCTTATTCATAGCAGCATTCGGTGCGATGTATATGCAGGGTGGCAAAGATAAATTTTGGTTATTAGTAGCGATTATCGGTTTAATCATTACGTTTGGTACAATGTTCCTTCGTTCAGTAATTGATGATCATGGATATCATATTCATAAGGAAGATTTAGATGATAAGGGGGGCAAGGCGTAATGCATGTAGATGAGAAATTAACGAATGAAACATTTCCAGCAGAGCCTGAAAAAGCAACCCTTGAGGGGAAAAATAAGTTTGTTGGTTTTTGGTTATTTCTTGGAGGCGAAACAGTGTTGTTCGCTTCCTTATTTGGCACATATTTAGCGTTAAAGAACTCTACAAATGGTGGACCAACATCTCAAGAAATGTTTCAAATGCCACTCGTTTTCATTATGACGATGCTTTTGTTAACAAGTAGTTTAACGAGTGTATACGCAATGTATCATATGAAAAATTTTAACTTTAAGAAAATGCAACTTTGGTTACTTGTAACAGTGTTGCTTGGCTTAGGATTTTTGGGGTTTGAAATATATGAGTTTTATCATTATACGCATGAATTTAAGCATACTATGAGAAGTAGTGCGTTTGGTTCTGCATTTTATGCTCTTGTTGGTACACACGGGCTCCACGTGTTGTTTGGATTATGTTGGATTTTAACATTAATCTTTAGAAACGCGAAGAGAGGCTTAAATTTATACAACGCACCAAAGTTTTATGTTGCATCAATTTATTGGCACTTTATTGACGTAGTTTGGGTGTTTATTTTCACTGTAGTATATTTGATGGGAATGGTGGGATAAACAATGGCGGTTAAGCAAACGAATAATCCTAAGGTGGATCTTGTTTATCGGAAGAGAAAAAGTGCAGAGGAAATGAAGCACCAAGTTGTTACATTTTCACTAATGATTTTTTTAACATTAGTTGCATTTGCAGCGGTGGCATATCCGAAAACATTTAGCCCGATTTTTTCGGTTCCATTTATATTATTGTTAGCAGTCATTCAAGTTATATTTCAGTTATATTATTTCATGCATATGAGTCATAAAGGGCATGAAGCGGCGAGTTTCTTCTTGTACTCTGGATTGTTAATTGGTTTATTAACAATATTAGCCTTTATGACAATTGTGTGGATTTAAACAGTGATAGTAGGGGGCTCTGATATATCAAAGCCCTCTTTTTATATGAAATATAAGAATTTTGAAAAGGTAGGTGTGGAAATGGAAAACTTATGGGTATTTGGTTTTCAAGCTTTATGGAGTCCAATTTTTTTATTATTTATGATCTCGATTCTTATTAGTTATTTTTTAATTATTGGACCGTATAGAACGCGATTTGAAAATGCGACGAAGGTAAGTAAGAAGCAAATTTTTTATTTTACGACCGGGATTGTTCTTTTGTATTTTGTAAAGGGAGGACCTATTGATTTAATTGGTCATATCATATTTAGTGCACATATGTTTGAGATGGCAGTAATGTATATTGCGGTGCCTCCGTTATTACTGCTTGGTATACCTGTTTGGTTATATCGTTATATTACTTCTTTTAAGTTCGTTCAAATTGTGATAAAGTTTTTTGCTAAGCCGCTTATTGCGTTGTTTGTATTTAATGGCCTGTTTTCCTTTTATCATTTGCCAATTGTTTTTGATGCAGTAAAACAAAGTCAAATAGCGCATCCTATTTGCCTTGCTATATTGTTTTTTGCAGCAATGATGATGTGGTGGCCGATGTTAAATCCACTGCCAGAATATCAAACTTTAAGTGATATTAAGAAGCTTGGTTACATGTTTGCTAATGGTATTTTATTAACGCCGGCTTGTGCGTTAATAATTTTTGCGACTGCACCATTATTTGCAACATATACAGATCCGGCCGCTTGGATGAAGGCAATGGAACTCTGTGTACCGGCGGGTACTTTATCAGATTTAAATATAACTGGACCAGAATTTTTACATTGGATGCCGGTAGTACAAGACCAGCAAACAGGTGGTATTATTATGAAAATTGTCCAGGAAATAGTGTACGGTACGATTATCGGTTATGTGTTCTTTAAATGGGCACGTAGAGAGCGTGAAAAGGATAAAGAGCAGCTGCAAGAGTTACCTCCTTATTTGCAGACGAAATAAAAACTAGCGCATCGTGTTAATGCGCTAGTTTTTTTGTTATTCAATAATTTGAAATTCTTTTAACTCTTTTTCGATATTTTGTAGGAGTTGTTCGCTTTTTTGAAGTACATTCGTTGGAAAAATCTCATCATCGCCATATTCAACGCCATGAGGATAATAATGTTTTCCTAATAAGGGTGGCAATAGTTTTACTTGAGCGTGTCTGCCGCCGATGTCACCTTCAACAGCAAATCCTTGTACACGTAAATAATAAATATCCTTTAATATTTCAAATTTATAATCATATGTAACGCGTTCGTAATCCCATTGTCCGGCAAGTACAAAATGATTGTTTTCCATAATCTCAGTTAAAAGAGTTAGATCAACGACTGCATCATTAAAGTTTGTATTTGTAAATTGCATAGAATACCTCCTTATTTTAATGTTAGTTCATTATTTTTATAATAGTACGAATAATAAGAAAGTGCAATTCGTATTGCGAGAAAAGGGATAATCCAGACTTTTTTCGTGAAAATATGATATAGTGAAAAGAGTACGGTACACACAAAAAAAGGAAATAAAAGGATTTGTGTATATCTCGATTTTATGCTTTGTTCAGGAGGTATATCGTTTGAAGAAATTATTGCGTATCGTAATGATTACATTTTTAATTTTAGCTGTTGATTTATACGGGAAGTTACTCGTGTCACAATATATATTAACCCCATCTCACTCTAAGCAAGAAAATAAAATTGTGAAAAAGAAGAAGCAAGTAAATGAAGAATCCACAGACACTGTTTTAAATATGATTGGCGGGGACTCTGAGAATTTATTAGCGAAGTGGGGCGAACCATCTCGAATAGAGCCGTCTGCTTATGGATATGAATGGTGGGTGTATAATCAAGATTTAGCTCAGTATGTTCAATTTGGAGTTGCTGAACGTAAAGTTGTAACGGCGTATGTTGCTGGTGAGCAAGTTAAGGTGGCTCCCTATTATATAAATGAAAAGTATGAAGAGGTATATAAAAAGGATCCACTTTCACATGAGATTTCATTAAAAAGAGGAAAGAATAGTTATCAATTTGAGTTATCTGATACGGAAGTAATGGAACAACCGCTAGTACCTGTAGAAGATGGATGGGCACAATTATACTTTGATCACTTTACACATGAGCTTGTTGGTCTTCGTTATATGGATGATGAAACGTTATTACGACAAAGACCATATCAACTTGTTTATTCAGGTGAATTAATAGCGGAACAGCCGCTGACGCCAGAAAAAATGAAGCAAGTAGAAAATGGAAATATGCAACAAATTCTCGATTTAACAAATATTATTCGGAGTCGTCATCAATTACCGTTGTTAACATTGGATCAACAAACTGCAGATGTTGCATTTGGCCATAGTAAAGATATGAAGGATAATAATTATTTTTCACACGATTCACCTACTTTTGGTACGTTAGGAGATCGCTTGCAACGTGGGCAAGTGGCTTTTCAACTTGCTGGTGAGAATATAGCGGCGCAACATAGTGATGGAATTGCGGCGGTACAGGGTTGGTTAAATAGTGAGGGTCATAGAAAGAATTTATTAAATGAACAATTTACTGGATTAGGTGTTGGGGTATATGATAAATTTTATACTCAAAACTTTATCCGAAAATAAAATGAAACTTTAATCAGTCGGGGCATCCTTCATTGATTATTAGTCTTCACCAATCGGGCTTTAACTGTCCACAAATAGGAAGATAAAAAGGTGCATGAATCGTCTAAAAATAGGCGAACCATGTGCCTTTTTTTTCTTACAATATAGTAGATATACATGAAGAGGTGAGGATTATGCCAACAACAAAAGGGCCGTTACATCCATCGGTTCAACAGTTTAAAGAGTTTGTAAACCATCACCCTAAAATGGTTCATGAGGTTAGAAGTGGTCAAAAAACTTGGCAGCAATTTTATGAAGAATGGTACTTACTTGGTGAAGAAGATCAAATATGGACAGCATATAGACCTGATGGAGCACCTGCTTTTTCTTCGGTAAAAGAAAATAAAGAAGAAAAAGAAAATCGAACAGAAGAGGAAAAAACTGCTGATGTGATGGGGCAAATGCTTTCTTTCTTTAAAAAGCTAGACGTAGAACAAATGCAACATCATTTAGCAAATGTAACGAGTGCGATTGGTAGCGTGCAACAAGTTATTCAACAATTTCAAGGAAACCGTGCGCAGCAAGAACAAAGTACTTCTGAAAATAATCCTTTTTTCTTTCAAAAGGATTAGGGGGAAAGAGAATGAGAGCAGAGCTTATGGAGTTTATAAAAGCTGATGAGGATTTAGCTCGCTATATTCGGGAACAGCCATACTGGTACCGGAAATTGACGCGTAACCCAGAAGAAAAAGAAGCTTTTGAGTTAGCTGCCATGCAGCATTTCAAAAAAACGATACCAGATAAAGTGGAAAAATTTCAAAATCAATTGGCCGTGGCTTCAATTATGATTGATATGTTCCAGTATATGAAGCAGCAAAATACGACGTAATTGGAAGGGAAAACTATGTCCGTTATGCAAAACTTTTGTTACAATAGAATCGGATTATTTAAAAAAGGAGTTGCAGCATGACGGAAATTTGTTTAGTACGACATGGACAAACTGATTGGAACTTTCAAGAGATTATTCAAGGGCGCGAAGATATTCCACTCAATGAAGTTGGGAAGAAGCAAGCGAGTCAAAGTGCAGCTGCCTTGCAAGCGGAATCGTGGGATATAATTATAAGTAGCCCGTTAATTAGAGCGCAAGAAACAGCTAAGGAAATTGCTGGGGCTATTGGATTACCATCTATTTTATTAGATGAGCGATTTATGGAACGTAATTTTGGGGAAGCTTCTGGGAAACCAGTTGCGGCCGTTAGAGAGTTAATTACAGAAGGTAATGTAGAAGGAATGGAGCAGGATGAAGAAATTGTAGAGCGCTGTTTTACGGCTTTACAACAGGTTGCAGCAGCACATGGAGATAAACGTATTATCATTGTTGCGCATTCACATGCAATAAAAGCTATTTTACACGCAATTGCACCAAATGAAATTACATTTAAAACGCCGTTAAAAAACGCATGTATTAGCTACGTGAAAGAGAATAGCGGGAAATGGGATGTTCTTAAATATAATATTGCGGAGCATATTAGTGTATAAGAGTGCAAGGAGATTGTATGAAAAGTAATTAGAATCATATCTTTCTTTTAGGTGAGACACTTCAATTAGTAGTTCTGTTCCAAATGTGTTATGATGAATACTCGGAGGTGTCTCTCATGATTGTAGCGACGCTGGAAAGCGTATTGATTTTAGATAAGGCAGAGCAGCTTGCAAAAGCGATCATCTGTTCAGATATAGCAGAAGATTACCGTAAGTATTATAAGGATTTACAAGAAGATATAGAAGTCCAGACGCTAATTCAGCAATTTACAGCGATGAAAGAGCGATACGAAGAAGTGCAACGTTTTGGTAAATATCATCCTGATTATACTTTCGTTTCGACGAAAATGAGGGAATTAAAGCGTTCTGTAGATATGCATGATAAGGTTGCAGCCTTTAAAAGAGCAGAAACTGCTTTACAGAAGTTATTAGATGAAGTTAGTGTAGCAATTGGTTCTGAGGTGTCTTCTTCCGTTAAAGTTCCAACAGGAAATCCGTTTTTTGATGCGGGTGGCTGTGGCGGTGGTTGTGGTACCGGAGGCGGTTGTGGTTGTAAAAAAACAGGGTAATTTACCCTGTTTTTTAGAATATAGAAGAAAACGTATACAGAGTTTGTCCTTTAATGTCATAAATTTTTGATTGGTTTTCATAAAATATAAGAATATAAGTTTTTAAAAGGAGAAGATGGAGAAGATTATGTTCGGGCAACGACAAAGTATGATTGTTTATTTACATTCATTGAAACATGCCAAGATTTTAAGGAAATATGGTAACATTCATTACATATCAAAACGTTTGAAATATGCCGTTGTATATTGTGATATGGAACAAATTGAGCATATGATGCAAAAATTGAATAAACTTCCTTTTGTAAAAAAAGTAGAACAGTCGTATCGCCCATTTTTAAAAACGGAATTCGAAAATTCGCGTCCTGATCGGGCAAAAGAATACGATTATAGCTAAGTAAAAAAATCCCCTGCTAAATTTAGCAGGGGATTTTTTTTACTTGAAATAACGTGTTATTTCATTGGAGGAATGAAATTGTTCATTCGTAAAATACCAATTAGATGATTAAAAAATAGTTCTTTTTCAGGGAAAGTTGTTGATGGTTTTACAGTAAAGGGAGTAACTTTTTTCCCTATTTGTTCCGCCATTTCTTCAAACAAAACGACACGTTTACTTTTTTTATTTTCAAGTACAGGAATGCCTTCACGACATATGTATAATGGTTGGAAATCACCAGTAGTTGTCGGTTTTAGTATTACAACAAGTGAACACACTTTTTTTTCGTTTTTTACAGTTTCGAATTGTAACATATGTGTTACACGTTCTTGGTTTGTTTTGGCAATTTCAAGTAATTCATATAAGTCAGAGTAGCCTTCTCCGAGTTCTATAAAGCGTTGAATCATATTTTTTCCTCCTCTTTCTTTTACTGTACCACCTCACTTTTTAAATGAAAAGTAGACAAATAAAAAAACCCTGCAAAGCAGGGCCCTTCTAATACTAGTATGTACTACTAGTAAGAAGGCAAAGGGAGAGGAGAAACCGGAGGAAGAACTTATGGGGAAACGTAAGTCTTCTCCGCGGTTGGCAACAACATCGGAAATGATGTTGTTATATTTATTTATGTCCAATCTAAAATGAAGATATACATAATGAAATTAAAATTTATGTTAGGCTTTTTATTTTTCTTTTTTTATTTTATGATAGGATAAAAAAGGTAAAGTGGAACTGATGTACATAGAGGGTTGTTGCTTGCAAATAGTGAAATGGATATGAAAGAAATAGCGAGCGATTATTTTAACTGAGGTTTTCAATTAGTTAAATAACAGATTAATGAAAAAATGTATGAAATAGTATGAATCGGTAGCGGTTACCGAATTGAAATGAATTTGCTGTAATCGCTCTATAGATTGAAATAAAGGTAGTGACAACAGATGAGAGTAGTTTCAGGAAAATGTAAAGGGCACCCACTTAAAGCGGTACCTGGTAATACAACGCGTCCAACGACAGATAAAGTGAAAGAATCTATTTTTAATATGATAGGTCCTTATTATGATGGTGGTATCGCTCTTGATTTATTTGGTGGTAGCGGCGGTCTTGGAATTGAGGCCATAAGTAGAGGGATTGATAAAGCGATTTTTGTTGACCGAGATAGTAAAGCGATAAAAGTCATTCATCAAAATTTAGAAAGCTGTAGACTACAAGAACAAGCTGAAGTGTACCGAAATGATGCAGAGCGTGCGGTAAAGGCGCTTATAAAGCGTGAAATATCATTCGACCTTATACTAATAGACCCTCCATATAAAGCTCAAAAAATTGTGTCTTTAGTTAGTGTAATGGATCAACATGGATTGTTAAATAAAGATGGAATCATTATGGCAGAGCACGGGGATGACGTGGTTTTACCTGATTCTATAGGAGCACTTGTAAAAGTACGAGCAGAAAACTACGGGATTACAGCAATTTCGATTTATAAGTATGAAGGTGAGGGGACAGAATGACAAGTATAGCTATTTCTTCAGGGAGTTTTGATCCAATTACCCTTGGACATTTGGATATTATTAAAAGGGGAGCAAAAGTATTTGATGAAGTATATGTAGTTGTTTTAAACAATTCATCAAAAAAACCATTTTTTTCGGTAGAAGAACGCCTAGAGTTAATTCGAGAGGCGACAAAGGATATTCCGAATGTAAAAGTTGATTCACATAGTGGATTATTGGTGGAATATGCAAAAATGCGTAATGCAAATGCAATATTACGTGGTTTACGAGCAGTTTCTGATTTTGAATATGAGATGCAAATTACTTCAATGAATCGAAAACTAGACGAAAGTATCGAAACCTTCTTCATTATGACAAATAATCAATATTCATTTTTAAGTTCAAGTATTGTGAAAGAAGTTGCGAGATATGGTGGGAGTGTAGTAGACCTTGTTCCTCCGATTGTAGAGCGTGCTTTAAAAGAAAAGTTTAAAACCCCGTTAAAGTGAACGGGGTTTTTCTTTATAAATGCGTAAAAACAATAAGATGACATATAAATATAAACAAAATAAGGTGAAGATTGGTCCGTAGTGTATAAATGATGTCCAAATATCAGTTAGTGTATAAGAATGATTCAATAAAAATACGGGAAGATCTTCTTGCGTAGGCGAGAAAGAATGAACTTTTTCATAAAATGGTCCCCAAAATATAAAAGTGAAAATAGGAGCGAGAATACTTTGGATAATTCGAGCTAAAAAATATGGTTTAAAGCGGATATCTGTCTCCGCTAATATGCTTGCTACTTGTGCCTGAATAGAAAGACCGCTAAATGCTAAAATGAAGCTTGTTACCATCGCTTGTTGAAGAAGTGTTGATTCATTAATTTGACTAATCATTTGGCTTCCAAGCGTCATTTCAAAAATACCGGATAATATCGGAATACTAAATTGGGATGTAAGTTGGAAGAATGATAAAATATGTTGCATAATAAAAGAAAGCGCTTCTGTAATTTCGAAAACAGTAATCATTTTATTTAAAACAGAGAATAAAATAATAAACCCACCAATCATGAGCAATGTTTGAATAGAAGAAACGATGGCGTCACCGAGTAGTTTTCCGATTGGTCTTTTTTCTTGCATACGTGTTTGGTGGAGGATGGAAAAAGGGTTTTGAAAGGCACGCTTTTGATTCGTATGTTTGTCTTTTATGTAAGTATCGTTATTACCATAAAAGCGCATAAGTAATCCGACGATAAAGTTACTTATATAATGTGCTGCTGCTAATACGAGTCCTAATTTCGGATTATTGAAAAAACCAATAGAAACCGCTCCGAAAATAAAAAGTGGATTAGAAGAATTTGTGAAAGATACGAGTCGTTCCGCTTCAATTTGTGTTAGTTGATTGCTCTTGCGTAGTCTAGCGCTTAATTTGGCGCCAGCGGGGAATCCTGAAGCCATTCCCATTGCCCAAACAAATCCGCCTACCCCTGGAACACGAAACAGTGGACGCATTAGTGGTTCTAATATAACACCGATAAATTTTACAATACCAATACTGATTAGAAGTTCCGCAATGATGAAAAACGGTAGTAGTGAAGGGAATACAACTTCCCACCATATATTTAACCCGCGAATTGAAGCTTGCAAAGCATCTTGGGGGTGAAGTACAAGAGAAAAGGTTAAAAACAACATTGATATGGTAAGAAAAGCAGTTTTCCATTTTTCGTACATGTAAGAAAATCCCCCTTTGTCCCAAAAACGTTCATTTCAGTATACGTGGATATGTGGTGAATTTAGACCATAAGTATGAAAAAGGAATGAAAAAAATTAAAGGGTGAGAAAAATGAAGGAACCAAAAATCGGTTTAGCGCTTGGATCCGGAGGTGCAAAAGGTTTTGCTCACATAGGGGTAATAAAAGTGTTGAGGGAAGCTGGCATCCCTATTCACATGATAGCAGGTAGTAGTATAGGGGCATTAATTGGTACATTTTATGCAGCGAGTTGTAACGTTGAAAGACTGTATAAATTGGCAGCTGTTTTCAAAAGGAAATATTATTTGGATTTTACAGTTCCTAAAATGGGATTTATTGCTGGAAAACGTATTAAAGATATGATTAAAATGTTTACATATAATAAAAATTTAGAAGAGTTAGATATCCCGACAGCTGTTGTGGCTACTGACATTTTGAAGGGGGAGAAAGTTGTTTTTACAAGTGGTCCGATTGCGGAGGCGGTTCGAGCTAGTATATCTGTACCAGGGGTGTTTGTTCCAGAAAAAATAGATGGCCGCTTATTAGTGGATGGAGGGGTAATTGACCGTATTCCCGTATCGGTTGTAAAAGATTTAGGTGCTGATATTGTTATTGCTGTTGATGTATCTCCAATTAAGGTGAATGGAGAGGTTACATCGATTTATGATGTAATTATGCAAAGTATTGAAATTATGCAACATGAACTTGTGATGAATCGGCAAATAGCATCAGATTTAATGATGCGGCCAGCAGTGGAACAATTTAGTTCGCGTGCTTTTACACATATTGAAGACATTATTAGGGTCGGAGAAGTGGAAGCGGAACAACATATTTCAAACATTTATTTACTAATTGAGCAGTGGAAGGAGAAACATAATGTTTAAGCGTTTTCGGTTTATATATGCAATTTTAATAGGGGTTATATTGGCGATGCTACTTGTTTATGTGCGCTTGCCGTATTATGTGACAAAACCAGGTATGGCCGCGAAATTAGCGCCGTACGTGCAAGTTGATGGTGGAACTAAAGAGTCTGGTGATTTCATGCTTGTCACTGTCTCAATGGGACCTGCTAATGTGGTGAACTTAATAGCCGCGCAATTTAATAAATATACACACGTTTCGAAGGCGGAAGAAATATTGCAAAAAGGCGAGAGTGATGAAGAATATCAATTTCGCCAAAATTATGCAATGAAAGACTCGCAAAATGCAGCAATCTATAATGCTTATAAACGTGCAAATCGCTCTGTTTCTTTTGAAAATAAAGGTGTACTAGTTGCTGGTGTAGCAAAGGGTATGCCGTCAGAGGGAAAGCTTAAGCTTGGAGATGTTATTATAGCTGTCGATGGAAAAATATTCGACAAGACGGAACAATTTATTGAGTATATGACAGGGAAAAAAGAAGGGGACACAGTAAATATTGAATACAAGCGGGGCGGAAAACAGTTTAAAGAAAATTTAAATGTAAAGACGATCCCTAATGGGAATGGACGCGTCGGTATAGGAGTCTCTATCGTTACGGAAAGAGAGTTAGTAGTAGATCCGAAAGTGAAAATTGATTCCCATGAAATAGGCGGTCCATCAGCGGGGTTAATGTTTACACTAGAAATTTATAATCAGCTCGTTGAAGAAGATTTAACAAACGGACATGAAATAGCTGGAACAGGTACAATCAATGATAAAGGAGAAATTGGTCCAATTGGTGGTATTCAGCAAAAAGTAGTAGCTGCTAGTGATGCGGGAGCTGAAGTGTTTTTTGCGCCAAATGAAAAAGGTGTAGAGAAATCGAATTATAAAGATGCTCTTGAAGCTGCGAAAGATATTAAAACGAAGATGAAAATTGTACCGGTGGACACACTGGATGATGCATTAACGTATTTGGAAAAAATGGGTAAAACAAAGTGAACCTCTCTGAAGAAGAGAGGTTTTTCTTATAGGAATTTTTTCGTTATTTCATCATAACGAATTGGATGATGCGTTGCGTCTTGTTTTAGCAGTTGTGTCCGCAAAGGTTCTTGCATTATGGAGAAATATACAGCATTTGATTTTCGTTCTATGTCTAAAGTTGGATGTTCGAATGTTTTTGTATGAGTAAGGATTGGGAGTTCTATTTTTTTCTTATTTCTAGAAAGATAAGTTTGTCCTTTTTGTGACATTCCGAGAAGACGGATATACGGCGCATGTTGCTCTATATTTGCTTTGTGTATTTCTTCCTTCGTTGTATTTGTTAAAATATGTGTACAAGCTCTTTGCAATCTAGTCCATGTATAACGTTTTGTTTTTAATGCCTCCATGAATGAATAGAAAGATGAACTGTTTTGTATTTTTGATAAAATACGATGCTCTAAACCTTCTTCCATTTCATATATATGTTGTAAGTCCTCTGAAGACATCGTCATAAGTTTGTATTTAAAAAATGAAAAGTATTTTTCCCAGTTATGTAACGTCCCGTAGTTTTGCTTGTAGTTTTCTAAAAGAGAAGCAGTCATTTTCGGGATAAAAGGCTCAATAGTTGTAGAGGAACTGTTTTCATTAAAGAGCTGTTTGCGAATACTTGTTGCACTTGCAATATGTTGATCGTGAAATGTTTCATCATGATAATGAGAGGCGAATCTTTTTATAGTTTGTGCTTGCATCGAACTGTTTTGTAAGAGAATTGCTTTAATGTACTGTAAGCCTAAAATGTTATTTGGTTGTGACATATCTACGTTTTTTTCGGGTGGTAAGATGTGTAGAAAGGCTTCAGATGTAGCTTTTGCATAACTATTACCTGCATTCATAAATTGCTTCACAAGATGATTAAAAGTCTCTTCTTCATTTTTTTGTATAGCGATGGTATTGTAGAAATTTTCAGTTTGTCCATCTTCACTACCGAAACAAATTTCAGAAACACCAAGGGCGTTTAAAATCGAAATTGCGCCATTTGCGAAAGTTTCGGCCTTTTGTGTTGCGAATGCATATGGAAGCTCTACAACGAGGTCTACGCCGTTTGTTAAGGCCATTTTGGTACGATACCATTTGGAGATGAGTGCGGGCTCACCACGCTGCAAAAAAGGACCACTCATAACGGCGATAATAATATCAGACTGTGTTAACTTTTTTGTTTGTTGCACATGATAAGCATGACCGTTATGAAAAGGGTTATATTCAACAACAATACCACTGGATTTTATGGTAATCTCTCCTTTCGATGTAGCATCTTTTTGGAAAACGTGATAGTCTATATATTATTTCCTATGATGACTTCATTATAGTGTAAAGAAAAAACATTGACAAATATAAAATGGCTAGCTATAATTTTGTTTGTTGCCTTGAGGTGATATGATATGAAATGGTCCATCCATCAATTGAATAAATTGAGAAATAAAGGATTGACATTAAATGAAATGGTAGATGTAAGTGAGCTAAAAGAGATCGAGAAAGATATTCGTGAAATTAATCCTGCTCATGTAACAGGAAGAGTTGATTTTGGCTCCGGTAAGTTTACGTTTCATCTACATATAACTGGAAGCATGGTTTTACCATGTTCTCGCTCTTTAGTAGATGTGACATTACCATTTGACATTAAAACAACTGAGGTGTTCCAAACTTCGGAAGAAGAATTTGAAACAGAAGCTGAAATTCATTGTTTAGAAGGAGAAGTACTTGACTTACTGCCCGTAATCAAGGAAAATATACTTTTGGAGATTCCAATGCAAATTTTCAGTGATGATGTTTCTGGTGGAGCGCCGATGCAAGGTCAAGACTGGCAAGTGATTTCGGAAGAAAACAAAGAAAAGACTGTTGATCCACGATTAGCAGGACTTGCAAAGTTTTTTGACAAATAATCGGAAGACTGGTTTAGGCCTTCATATGAAAATAACTATTTCTTTTAAGGAGGTGGGAAGAATGGCTGTACCTTTTAGAAGAACTTCTAAAACAGTAAAAAGAAAGCGTCGTACGCATTTCAAATTATCAGTACCTGGTATGGTAGAGTGCCCAAGCTGTGGTGAAGCGAAATTAGCTCACCGTGTATGTAAAGCATGCGGTACTTACAAAGGTAAAGAAGTAATCAGCAAGTAATTGCGGGAAAATAAACGTAGAAGATATCTTCTACGTTTATTTTTTTTGTCTTATTCTTTATTTGTTGTATTCTATCTTTTCTAGTAACTGCATATGCTTAATAAAAAATGCATAGGGAGGACTAGAGAGATGGCGACAACAAGACAAGATGCTTGGACTGATGATGAAGATTTGCTTCTGGCAGAAGTAGTACTCCGGCATATTCAAGAAGGTGGAACGCAACTTTCTGCCTTTAAAGAAGTGGGGAGACATTTGTCTCGCACACCAGCAGCATGTGGATTTAGGTGGAATTCTTATGTTAGAAAGCAATACAAAGAACGTATTGAAGAAGCAAAGCAACTTCGTAAAGTAGAAAATTATGAAGTGAAAGAGACAAAGGTATTAGAGCCTACATCAATTACATTGAATGATGTTATTGAATTCTTGCGAAATTATAAAGATGAAAGCTCTTTAATGGTGTTGCAACAACAAATTGAATCGTTACAAACAGAGAAAGAACGTCTTCTGGAGCGATTATCAGTATATGAGGAAGAATATAGAACATTACTTGATTATATCGATCAAAAAAGAAGTGTAATGGTAGTGGAAAGAAATGGCGCTCGCTCGAATGGAGAATTAGAAAAATTAAAGAAATAAAAACAGCTGCGTAACAGCTGTTTTTTTTTGTTTCTTATGCAGATTCTTCGTTTGTAATCGCATTCGAATTTGTTTCTGGATGCCAAATATAAAAATCACCATCAGTTACTGATACTGGCTGGAAACTTAATTTATCCCAAAAACCAGATGACTGGATACGTGCTATCGTTTTAATTGGGAATTGTAGTTGTTTCGCATAATTAACAAGCATTTGTCCGAATCCTTGTTTTTGAAAAGTCGGCAATACTTCAAGTTTATAAAGTTCTAGGTAAGTACCTGTAATTTCAAATGGTTCCCCGCCGTTCCTTTTCATATATAGACTCATACGTGCGATTAGCGATCCTCCATAATAAATACCGTAAAATGGAGACTCACTATCATTTTCAATAATGTTTGCTTGTAATTCTTCCAACATGGATAGTTCTTGAGCTCCGCACCCTTTAAATTTTTTAAATTCATCTAATGTTTTATAATTGATGAGCAAGCGTTCAACTTTTGGGAATCCCATTACATCACGTCCTTTTCTTATCTTGTTGAATGCAGAAAAGTTAAAATATTTATAATAATATTATAACTCATTTTTAAATTTTTATGAAGAAGATAGAATATTTCTTTCATTATTTTTTTGAGGATTTGCTAAACTAAGAATAGAACTATGTATATAGGTAGTATATACGTAGTGAAAGAAGAGGTTGCATTTGTTAAAAGATAATTGAATCCTCAACTATGTAATTGTAATTTAATAAGATATAAAGGGGGAAAGGCAAGGGAACTTATATCACTTGTTAATATGAGTTCTTTGTGTGAAGATGAAAATTGGAATTGTTGGACCGGGAGCTATTGGTCTCCTATATACATTTTATTTACAAAAAAGTAATCAAGATGTTACGTTGTTTACAAGAAACGATAAGCAAGCAGAAGAATTAAACTTAACGGGTGTAACTTGTATTAGGAATGGAGAACGTGAAACGGTATTTCCATCTATTTTACCGATAGAAAGTATGCCGGATAAACAGTTAGATTATATATTTATTGCTGTAAAGCAATATCATGTAACTGATATATTACCTTTTGTGCAGGGAGAATCGTCATTAATCTTTTTGCAAAATGGAATGTCACATCTTCACGTTATGCAAAAAATAGGAAATGAACGTATAGCAGTCGGGATTGTGGAACATGGTGCAAAAAAAGAGGATGGACATACAGTTCGTCATACTGGAATAGGTGTTACAAAGTTTGGTGTAGTGCGTGGTCAATCTAGTTGTTTTACAAAGGTATTTAATTGTTTTCCTTTTGATTATTTTCCGATTCAGATAGAAGATGATTGGAAGGGGATTATGCGTAATAAATTAGTAGTCAATGTATGTATTAATCCGTTGACGGCATTATTGCGGGTTGAGAACGGGGAGTTAATTTCAAACCCGCTTTTTTATCAAATGATGGAGCAAGTATTTCAGGAAGTTACATTTCTTGTTAAAGAAGAAGATAAGGAAATGCTATGGAAAATGGTATGCCAAGTATGTGAAAAAACATCCCATAATACTTCATCTATGTTAGCGGACGTAAGAGCGAATAGACAAACGGAAGTTAATGCGATTGTTGGATATGTATTAGAAGAAGCTAAGGAACAACAACAATCTGTTCCGACACTTCGATTTTTGTTCAATGCAATAAAAGGAATGGAATTATAAGTGTTTTTCTTTGCTTTTACGTGAAACATTGAATACAATGTGGGTTGGTGAGAGAACAGGATACGAAAGGAAGAATTATATGGAGATAAAAGAAATCTCTGTTCCACTACAAGGTGTTGTAGCGGACTATATGAACGGTAAAAAAGAGATACAGTCATGTTTTGATTATCTGTTAACAGAGGATGCTTTTAAACAGCGTTTACATGATTTACGTGAGAGAGAGTTTTTCCGTCAAGATTTAGTAACGCATTTATTAGAATATAATACACAATTGCAAGCGGGAGAATTTACAATTCAAAATATAAAAGCGCTTGAAGATGAAAATACATATGTAGTTATAGCTGGACAACAAGCGGGGTTATTAACTGGTCCGCTTTATACAGTTCATAAGATCATTTCAATTTTACAGCTTGCAAAAGAAAAAGAAGAGAGCTTAGGGGTTCGGGTTGTTCCTGTCTTTTGGATTGCTGGTGAAGACCATGATATGGATGAAATTAATCATACATTTGTAACGAAAAATAAAAAAATAAAAAAGACCATTTTTCATGATCGTTATCCGAAAAAGGCGAGTGCTTCTGAGTCTGAGTTTTCTATTGAAGACTGTAGAAAATGGGTCGAAGAGATTTTTAAAACATATCCGGAAACGAATTTTACAAAGGATGTATTACAATTTGTTGATGATGCTTTAGGTAAATCGCATACATATGTAGATTTCTTTGCGCACCTTATTACGAAAATGTTCGCAAATTCTGGTTTAATTCTTGTAGATTCACATCATCCTGCATTAAGAAAATTAGAAGTGCCGTTTTTACAACAAATTATAAGTAAATATAAAGAAATTCAAGTAGGGCTTCGTAATCAACAGGAAGTACTTAAGGAATTAGGATTTAAACCGATTATTGAAACGAAGACAAATGCAGTGCATATATTTATGGAAATTGATAATGAGCGAGTATTGCTTGAAGAGAATCAAGGGAAGTTTATTGGAAAAGATGGAGTGCATTCATTTTCGTATGAAGAATTGATGGAAGAGATGGAAAGAAGTCCAGAACGTTTTAGTAATAATGTTGTAACGCGCCCTCTTATGCAAGAATATGTGTTTCCTACGTTAGCGTTTATTGGTGGTCCGGGGGAGTTAGCTTATTGGAGTGAATTGCAACAAGTGTTTCATACGGCAGGTTTCCAAATGCCACCTGTTGTTCCGCGGCTTACAATTACTTATATGGAGCGAGATATAGCGACAGATTTATATGATTTAGATTTGCAAGAAATTGATCCATTTCTAAATAATATAGATAATCTGCGTGACAATTGGCTTTCTAATCAAATAGAGGAACCGATAGACGAGCGATTTATAGAAGCGAAAAAAGAAATAATGGATATTCATACATCATTACAACAATTCGTGAAAAAAATAGATCCAGGGTTAAATGAGTTTGCTGGGAAAAATGAACTGAAAATTAATGAGCAAATTGAACTGTTAGAAAAAATGTTGAAAAGAAATGTTGAGAAGAAACATGAGGTTCAACTGAATAAATTCCGCCGTTTACAATTTGCGCTTCGTCCATTAGGAGCACCGCAAGAACGTGTGTGGAATGTGTGTTATTATTTAAATCAGTTCGGCCTTGATTTTGTTGACCGGGTAATGGAACAATCTTTTTCGTGGGATGGAAAACATCATGTAATAAAACTATAGAATCTTGCTCTTTTGAGCAGGATTTTATTTTTATTCTGTTGAATTAACTGTGAAGTGAAATATTTCTGAATTATCCATCTTATGTTAATGTAATGAATCGCTATGTATCAGGTATATATATATGACAAAATAGCACAAAATGTAAACGGATTATTATCGTTTTCGACAGGTTTTTGTTTAAATTCCCGCAAAAAATGATAAAATTTAGTATATAATAAAATAAAATAGCGATTTGTATAGCGTACTACCTTGTTGGAAGTTAAATGAGTCGTTCTTTAGTAGCGTTTCATCCTCTAGTAGTAAATTGTGTTTGTAGAGTGAGAAATGTATTTAACATAATTAATTGGAAAAAGAGTAGGTGCAGCAATGTTCAAACACGTAACAGTACTTTTGAAAGAAACAGTAGATGGCTTAGATATAAAACCGAGTGGTACATATGTAGATTGTACACTGGGTGGAGGAGGACATAGTTCTTATTTATTATCTCAGCTAACAGATGGTGGAAAGTTAATAGCATTTGATCAAGATGAAATAGCGATTCAAAATGCGAAGGGAAAATTTTCTTCTTATGGTGAACAATTTGTAACAGTGAAGAGCAACTTCCGTTATTTATCTGAAAAACTACATGAATTAGGTATCACAGAAGTAGACGGGATTTTATTCGATTTAGGTGTTTCATCCCCACAATTAGATACACCAGAGCGTGGCTTTAGTTATCATCATGATGCACCGTTAGATATGCGGATGGATCAAGATGCCCCATTAACAGCATATGATGTTGTGAACAGCTGGTCATATGAACAACTCGTAAGAATTTTCTTCCAATACGGAGAAGAAAAATTTTCAAAGCAAATAACAAGGAAAATTGAAGCTTATCGCGAGAATAAGGCTATTGAAACGACAGGAGAATTAGTGGAATTAATTAAAGAAGGTATTCCAGCTCCGGCACGTAGAACAGGTGGACATCCTGCGAAGCGAGTATTTCAAGCGATTCGTATTGCTGTAAATGATGAATTAAAAGTATTTGAAGAAGCGTTGGAATCTGCAATTGATATGGTCAAGCCTGGTGGAAGAGTTAGTGTTATAACATTCCATTCTTTAGAAGATCGTATTTGTAAAACGACGTTTAAGCGAAATAGCACAACGCCGCAATTACCACAGGGACTACCGATTATTCCGGATGAATTTAAGCCGAAATTAAAGCTTATTACAAGGAAACCGATTTTACCTTCTGACATTGAATTAGAAGAAAATAATCGAGCGCGTTCTGCGAAGTTGAGAATCGCTGAAAAACGATAAAAAGGAGAGAGAGGTATGACTAATTTAGCTGTAAAGTATAAACAACAGGCGCAAGAAGAAGTACAAATTCAAGCGCCGCCACAGCAGATGGTTAAGCCAAAAGTTAAAACGAAAATTACAAGAATTGAAAAGCTATTGTACGTAACGTTTATTGGATTTTTATTATATGCTTGTGTAGCTTTTATTGGGAATAAAGCGGGTCTATATCAAGTTAATGTAGAAGCAGCGACGATAGAAGAACAAATTGTGAAAAAACAAAAGGAAAATCAAGAATTGCAGGCTGAAGTAGAGAAGTTAAGTCGTTATGAACGTATCGCTGAAGTTGCAAAAAAACACGGGCTAGAAATTAATGCGAATAATGTGAAAGGCCTAAAGTAAGGCAAATAGGTGTGAAGAAAAGATGAAGAAAAATATGACCAAATTTCATACCAATAAGGGAGCAGGTTATTTTATGATATTTTTCCTCCTGCTCTTTTTTCTATTATTAGCCCGATTTTTTTACATACAAGCAACAGGAACAGTGGATAATCATGATTTAAATACACTTGCTAAGCAAAAACATAGCAAAAAAGGAGTTCTCGAAGCGAATCGAGGAACAATTTATGATCAAAATGGTCATGTGCTAGCACAAGACGCAAATTCCTATAAAATGGTAGCGGAATTAAAAGGTGCTAAGCCTGTTGAGGATAAAGAGGATACTGCAAAGAAAATCGCTGGAGTACTCGGAACGGGCGAAGATGCGATCTTAGCTGCTTTAAATAAAGATAGAAGTCAAGTGGAATTTGGAACATTGGGTAGGCGCTTGACGAAAGAAAAGAAAGAACAAATAGAAGCGTTGAAATTGCCGGGAATAACTTTTATTACCGAAAATGCGAGAGTGTATCCAAACGGTGATTTCGCATCTTACGTCATAGGTTATGCCAGACCTGATGATAATGGAATCGCAGTAGGAGAATTTGGCTTAGAAAAGAGTTTGGATAAGTATTTAGGGGCTTCTAATGGTGAGGTAGCTTATACAGGTGACCGTAAAGGAGTATCTCTTGACGGTGGGAAAGTGAATGTAAAGGCACCTAAAAATGGAGATAATGTGTATTTAACGCTTGACCAACGTATTCAAAGTTATTTAGAAGACGCAATGAAAGAAGCAAGTAAACATTATGAACCAGAAAATTTAATAGGGATTGTTGCGGATCCGAAGACAGGGAAAATATTAGCGATGTCTAGTAAACCTAGTTATGATCCGAACCAAGAGAATACTAAATATTTTTATAATGATGCCATTGCAAATGCATTTGAACCAGGGTCGACAATGAAGATTTTCACATTAGCAGCGGCCATTAATGAAGGTGTATACAAGGGACAAGACTTTTATCAGTCTGGTACATATCAAGTAGGTAATCGCAAAATAAAAGATCATAACGGCGGCGCTGGATGGGGTTCTATTACTTTTGACGAAGGGGTAGAGCGCTCTTCAAACGTAGCGTTTGCAATTTTAGGTGATCAAAAGCTTGGTCCAGATCGTTTCCGGAAATATATTCATAATTTTGGATTAGATGAAAAAACAAACATTGATTTACTTGGTGAAGGGTCAAATACAATTTTATTTGATCAACAAATACAACAAGTAACAACAGCATTTGGACAAGGTTCTACAGTTACACCAATTCAACTTGTACAAGCTGCAACAGCGATTGCAAATGATGGGAAAATGATGAAACCTTATACAATTGATAAAATTGTGGATCCAATAACAGGTAAAGTACAGCTAGAGCATAAACCAGAAGAAGTAGGAAAACCTGTTTCCAAAGAGACAGCAGCGCAAGTAAGGCAATTACTAGAACGTGTTGTTACATCACCGAAAGGAACAGGGACTGCATATAAAATTGATGGGTACTCAGTCGGGGGTAAAACAGGTACAGCACAAATTCCTGACGGGAAAGGTGGCTATATGACGGGAAGAGAGAATTATATATTCTCATTCTTAGGTATGGCACCGATGGACGATCCGCAACTTGTTGTGTATGTGGCCGTTAAACAGCCGAAATTAAAAGATGATGAAAATGGGGCTAAACCTTTAGCTGATATCTTTAAATATGTAACGAAAAATAGCTTAGAGTATTTAAAGATTAAGCCAAATGAAATAAAGGATCCGAAAAAATATGTGAAAGAACAACAAACTGTCGTTCCAGATGTAACCGGAAAAACGATGGAAGAAGCGAAAAAAACAATTGATAAAGCAAAACTTCGTCCAATCGTATTAGGTGAAGGTAAAGTGCAGCAGCAAGTGCCAAAAGCAACTGAACAAACATTAAAGGGTGATCGAGTCTTCTTAGTAGGAGATAAACCTACAATGCCAAATATACAGGGATGGGCACTGCGTGATGTTATGAATTTAGCAAAAACATTAAAGCTTAACTTAAAACCTTCTGGTACAGGATATGTAACTGAGCAAAGTGTAGCGGAAGGGACATTGTTGCAACCTGGTACAGAATTAGGTGTAACACTCGTACCACCACTTGAACCGCAGCAAGAAGCAGAAAAGCCATAATGGTAATAGGGAAGAAGTTCTAATTAAATAAGTACAAGCATATATTGGAACAAGCTAGGCGTAAGGGAGGCTTGTTCCAATATGCGTGTATCAAATGTAACAGTTAGAAAACGACTTATTTTTATACTTATATCGGGTATACTCATTTTCACCATTATCGATATTCGTCTTGGATATGTGCAATTTTTTCTTGGGAATATGTTAACGGATCGTGCGAAGGATTCATGGAGTCGTAATATTACTTTTGAACCAGAGCGAGGGAAAATTTTAGATCGAAATGGTGTGGAGCTTGCTACGAATAAAAGTGCACCGACCGTCTTTGTTGTGCCGAGGCAAATTGAAAAACCAGCAGAGACTGCAGAGAAGTTAGCTGCAGTATTAGGTGTGGAAAAAGATGATGTTTATAAGCGGATTACAAAAAAAGAATCGATTGTAAGGCTTGATAAAGGCGGAAGGAAAATATCGCATGACAAAGCGAAAGAAGTACGCGGATTAAGTTTAAAGGGTGTGTACATCGCAGAGGATTCTATCCGGTACTATCCATTCGGTAATTTTTTATCACACGTATTAGGATTTGCGGGCAGTGATAATCAAGGGCTTATGGGACTAGAGAAATATTATGATAAAGAGCTAAATGGTGATAAAGGTCATGTGCGATTTTTTGCAGACGCGAAAGGACAGAGAATGCCTAACGTTGGAGATGATTTCAAAAAACCAGAAGCCGGCTTGAATTTAGGATTAACAATTGATTCACGCATTACGAGGATTATGGAAAGAGAAATGAATATTGCGGAATCAACGTATAATCCTGACGGTATGATAGCAATTGCAATGAATCCGAAAAATGGTGAAATTTTAGGTATGTCAAGTCGACCAAGTTTTGATCCAGCAGATTTCCAAAGTGTTTCTCCGGAAGTATATAACAGAAACTTACCTGTATGGAGTACGTATGAGCCGGGGTCAACATTTAAGATTATTACATTAGCTGCAGCCTTGAATGAAAATTTGGTAGACTTAGAGAAAGATACATTTTATGATGATGGGGCAGCTGAAGTTGGTGGAGCTAGATTGCGGTGTTGGAAAGCTGGAGGCCATGGTAGCCAAACGTTTTTAGAGGTAGTTCAAAACTCTTGTAACCCAGGATTTATTGAACTCGGTGATCGTCTTGGTAAAGATCGATTGTTTAAATACATTCGCAATTTCGGGTTTGGACAGAAGACCGGAATTGACTTACAAGGTGAAGGTAGCGGGATTTTATTTAATTTAGATAAAGTTGGTCCAGTCGAGCAAGCGACGACTTCATTTGGGCAAGGTGTTTCTGTTACACCGATTCAACAAGTAGCAGCTGTAGCGGCCGCTGTAAATGGTGGAACTTTGTATCAGCCATATATAGCGAAGGAATTTATTGATCCGAAGAATAATCAAGTTGTCAGCAAAAAGACACCTGTTGCGAAAAGGGAAGTTATTTCCAAGGAAACTTCTGAGAAAGTTCGTTACGCATTAGAGAATGTTGTAGCGAAAGGTTCGGGTAAAGGGGCTTATATTGATGGATATCGTGTAGGTGGAAAAACTGGAACTGCTCAAAAGGTGAAAGATGGAAAATATTTAGATAATAACTATATTGTATCATTTATCGGTTTTGCTCCAGCTGACGATCCGCAAATTGTTGTTTATGTAGCAGTGGATAATCCAAAAGGAGTCACTCAATTTGGTGGAGTTGTAGCAGCACCTATTGTTGGGAATATTCTTCGTGACGCACTTCCTGTAATGGGAGTGGAACCGAGAAAAGAGCAAGTTGAGAAAGAATATAAATGGGGCGATACACCAACTGTGGAAGTTCCGAATTTAATTGGTATGAAAAAGAAAGATTTACAAACGCAACTTGTAGACTTGAAGCTTGATATAAGTGGTGATGGTGGGAAAGTAATTAAACAATCACCAGAAGCAGGAGCTAAAGTAAAAGAGGGTTCAAAAGTTAGAATTTACTTCGGGAATTAAAGGTAACTGATTGTGTTTTATGGTACAATTGGTGGAAGTGAGTTCTTTATAGAAAAATTGCTTTACTTGAGACGATAAGTGTCTCATTAATAAATAAATCTATTGATTAGACTATAGTAGCACTTACCTCCTATTTTTATATAACTAGGAGGTAACGTGTTACTTGCTAAAATAAGAGATAAATAAACAATGTAGAGAGGGTTTAGTGAAATGAAGTTGCATACACTTGTATCATGTTTGCATGATTTTCCAGTTGTTCCAACAGAAAATCCAGAAATAACATCTATTGAAGCGGATTCACGTAAAGTGAAAGAGGGAAGCTTATTTATATGTATGAAAGGATATACGGTTGATAGCCATGACTTTGCTAAGCAAGCAGCCGCACAAGGAGCGGCTGCTATTGTTGCGGAAAGACCAATTGATGTTGACGTTCCAGTTGTACTTGTGAAAAATACTTTTCGTTCGCTAGCGGTTTTAGCTGATTATTTTTATGGTCAACCAACACACAAGTTACATTTAATCGGTATTACAGGTACAAATGGAAAGACAACAACATCGCATATTATGGATGAAATTATGCGCGCACATGGTCATAAAACAGGGCTAATTGGAACGATTAATATGAAAATCGGTGATGAAACATTTGAGGTGAAAAATACAACACCAGATGCACTAACACTTCAACAGACATTTTCAAAAATGGTTGAACAAGGTGTGGATAGCACAGTAATGGAAGTTTCGTCTCATGCTTTAGATCTTGGCCGTGTACACGGGTGCGATTATGATGTTGCAGTATTTACGAATTTAACACAAGATCATTTAGACTATCATAAAACGATGGAAGAATATAAACATGCGAAAGGGTTGCTTTTCGCACAGCTTGGCAATAGTTATCATCATAATCGTGAAAAATACGCTATATTAAACAGTGATGATCCAGTAGCAGAAGAGTATATGAGAAGTACAGCAGCTACTGTTGTAACATACGGTATAGATGTTGCAAGCGACATTATGGCACGAGATATCGTAATGACGAGTGGCGGTACAACATTTACACTTGTAACACCGTATGAAACTGTAAATGTTACGATGAAATTAATTGGTAAGTTTAATGTATACAACGTGTTAGCTGCTACAGCAGCAGGTCTTGTTTCAGGAGTGAGCTTACAAACAATTATTGATGTAATTAAAGAGCTTGCTGGCGTTCCTGGACGTTTTGAAGTTGTTGATGGTGGACAAAATTACACAGTTATTGTTGACTATGCGCATACACCTGATAGCTTAGAGAACGTACTAAAAACAGCAAAACAATTTGCAAAAGGCGATGTATATTGTATCGTTGGTTGCGGTGGTGATAGAGATAGAACGAAAAGACCAATAATGGCAAGTGTCGCAACCGAATATGCAACTCACGCAATTTATACATCAGATAATCCAAGAAGTGAAGATCCGAAGGCTATTTTAGATGATATGGTAAATGATGTAAATAGGGATAATTATGAAGTAATTGTCGATCGAAAAGAAGCGATACGTTCCGCTATCTCGAAAGTGAAAGCAGAAGATATTATTATTATTGCTGGTAAAGGGCATGAAACGTATCAAATTATTGGTAAAGAAGTTCATCATTTTGACGATCGTGAAGTTGCTAAAGAAGCAATCACGGAGCGTTTAAACAACGAAGTGTAACAGCATGAGAGGAGGACTACATGTGCTTGAACAAGGTTTATTAGTAACGGCTGGGGTAGCATTCTTAATTTCTGTTGCCCTTTCGCCATTATTTATTCCATTTTTAAGAAAGTTAAAGTTCGGACAGAGTATTCGTGACGAAGGACCGAAGTCACACCAAAAGAAATCAGGGACACCAACGATGGGTGGTATTGTCATATATGTATCTATGATGGTGACTACGCTTATTATGGCGATTAAATTTAACAATTTAGGTGCAGAAGTATCATTGTTATTATTAGTTACATTTGGGTACGGATTAATCGGATTTTTAGATGACTACATAAAAGTAGTAAAGAAAAGAAATCTTGGTTTAACATCAAAACAAAAATTGATTGGTCAGCTTGTAATTGCTATTGCGTTCTTTTTAATTGGAAAAGGGCAAGCATTTCACACGTATATCATGATTCCGGGAACTGATGTTAAATTTGAATTAGGCTGGGCATATTTTATTCTTGTATTATTTATGCTTATTGGTGGATCAAATGCGGTTAATTTAACAGATGGTTTAGATGGTTTATTATCAGGAACAGCTGCTATTGCATTCGGAGCATTTAGTATTATTGCTGTAGCTCAAGAACAATTTGGGGTAGCGATTTTCTGTATGGCAGTTGTAGGAGCTGTACTTGGATTTTTAGTATTCAATGCGAATCCAGCGAAAGTATTTATGGGGGATACAGGTTCTCTAGCTTTAGGTGGTGCTATCGCAGCTGTAGCGATTTTGTTAAAACAAGAATTGTTACTCGTTATTATTGGCGGTGTATTCGTAGCGGAAACTTTATCTGTTATTATCCAAGTTATTTCGTTCAAAACAACAGGAAAGCGTGTCTTTAAAATGAGTCCATTACATCATCATTATGAATTATGTGGTTGGTCAGAGTGGCGCGTTGTTGTAACGTTTTGGTCTGTAGGATTTTTATTAGCTGTGCTAGGAATTTATATCGGGGTGTGGATGTAATTGAAAACTGTAACTGAATATCAAAATAAAAATGTTCTTGTATTAGGTATTGCTAAAAGTGGTTATGCAGCAGCTACTTTATTAAAAAAATTAGGGGCAAACGTCATTGTAAATGATGGGAAACCATTAGCGGGTAATGTGCTTGCAGCTGAGTTACAAGCGGAAGGAATGGATGTTGTATGTGGTGGGCATCCATTAGAATTGCTGGAGAGAAACATTTCACTTGTCGTAAAAAATCCAGGAATTCCATATTCTAATCCACTCTTAGTGGCGGCGAAAGAAAAACAAATTCCAATTGTAACTGAGGTTGAATTAGCATATTGCATTTCAGCAGCACCGTTTGTTGGGATTACGGGATCTAACGGCAAAACAACAACGACAATGTTAACGTTTGAAATGTTAAAAGAAGGACAAAAGCACCCAGTTATTGCGGGGAATATAGGTACTGTAGCTTGTGAAGTTGCACAATTGGCGAAGGAAAATGAAGTTGTCGTTACGGAACTTTCATCGTTTCAATTGATGGGAGTGGAATCGTTCCAACCAAAAATTGCAGCCTTTTTAAATTTATTTGAAGCGCATTTAGATTATCACGGGACGAAGAAAGAGTATGGTTTGGCGAAAGCGAATATTTTCAAAAACCAAACTGAAACAGATTATAGTATAATTAACGCAGATGATGCAGATGTCATGGCGTTATCGGCATATAGTAAAGGAAAGAAAGTATTATTTTCGACGACGAAAGAAATTGAAGATGGTGCGTATATAAAAGATAACGCTCTTTATTTTAAAGGCGAAAAAGTAGTTAAAGTAAGTGATATTGTTTTACCTGGTAAGCACAATTTAGAAAATATTTTAGCAGCAATGAGTATTGCTAAATTACTAGGTGTTTCTAATGAAGCAATTACTGCTGTGTTAAAAAGTTTTACAGGTGTAAAACATCGCTTAGAATATGTAACAACGATTAATAATCGTAAATTTTATAATGATTCAAAAGCGACGAATATGCTAGCGACAGAAAAAGCATTATCTGCATTTACACAACCGATTGTATTATTGGCTGGTGGACTTGATCGTGGTAATGAATTTGATGATTTAATTCCATACTTTAAACATGTCAAAGCGATTGTGACATTTGGACAAACTGCACCAAAATTAGTAAGAGCGGCAGAAAAAGCAGGATTAGATGTAATTGAAAGTGTCGATACTTTAGATGATGCAGTAGTGAAGGCGTATGCTCATTCTACCGATGGTGATGTTATTCTTCTTTCACCAGCATGTGCAAGCTGGGATCAATTTAAAACATTTGAAGAAAGAGGAGACATTTTTATACAAGCTGTGCATAAACTTATATAAAGTAAATCAAAACATCAGTAGGCTAACACCTACTGATGTTTTGTTACATAGGGCAAAGGTTCTGCCCAAAGAGGTGGTGTTCATGGGTAATGAAGAAAACGCCTGATTTTATTCTCATCATCGTTACACTTGCATTGTTAACAATCGGAATGATTATGGTTTATAGTGCGAGTGCGGTTTGGGCCTCTTATAAAATGGGGGATTCATTCTTTTTTGCAAAAAGGCAATTGTTATTTGCAAGTCTTGGGGTAGTAGCTATGTTTTCTCTCATGAAAATTGATTATTGGGTGTGGCGTACGTATTCAAAAGTAATTTTACTAGTTTGTTTCGTTCTTCTTATTCTCGTTCTTATTCCTGGAGTAGGTCTTGTTCGTGGAGGGGCGCGAAGTTGGATTGGAATAGGGGCATTTTCTATCCAACCGTCAGAGTTTATGAAATTCGCGATGATTATTTTCTTGGCAAAATTTTTAGCGGAACGACAAAAATTAATTACATCTTTTAAACGAGGTTTACTACCGGCTCTTAGTTTTGTATTTCTTGCTTTTGGGATAATTATGTTACAGCCAGATCTTGGTACGGGAACGGTAATGGTTGGGACATGTATTATTATGATATTCATTTCGGGAGCAAGGGTCTTTCACTTTGCAATGTTTGGTTTGCTTGGTGCAGCGGGATTTGTAGGGTTAATCGCATCAGCACCATATCGAATGAAACGCATTACATCATATTTAGATCCGTGGTCGGATCCGCTCGGAAGTGGATTTCAAATTATCCAATCGTTACTCGCAATTGGACCTGGTGGTTTATTTGGGCTTGGACTTGGACAAAGTAGACAAAAATTTCTTTATTTACCTGAACCACAAACAGACTTTATATTTGCGATCTTATCCGAGGAATTAGGTTTTATTGGTGGTTCATTTGTGTTATTATTATTTAGTCTATTATTATGGCGCGGGATTCGTATAGCATTAGGAGCGCCAGATTTATATGGTACGTTTTTAGCAGTAGGTATTGTGGCGATGATTGCGATTCAAGTAATGATTAATGTTGGTGTTGTAACAGGACTGATGCCTGTTACGGGTATTACTTTGCCATTTTTAAGTTATGGTGGATCAAGTTTGACCTTAATGTTAATGGCAGTAGGTGTATTATTAAATATAAGTCGCCATTCTCGCTATTAAACCCTGTTTAAAAGACAGGGTTTTTCGTGTGTGTGTGAAAATACAATATGTATATAGAAATAAATACGATTGAATAAGAACAGGGAAGTGGAGGAATCAGTAGTGCGAGTATTAGTAAGTGGTGGGGGTACTGGAGGACATATTTATCCAGCTCTTGCTTTAATTAGAGAAATAAAAAAACTAAATCCTGAAGCAAGATTTTTATACATTGGTACAGAGAATGGATTAGAGAGTACCATCGTACCGAAAGCAGGTATTCCGTTCCAGTCTATTGTTATAAGTGGATTTAAACGAAAAATATCTCTTGATAATGTAAAAACAGTGATGCGTTTCCTAAAAGGTGTTCAAGATAGTAAACGATATATTCGTCGTTTTAACCCTGATATTGTGATTGGTACGGGTGGATACGTATGTGGGCCAGTTGTATATGCTGCGGCTAAATTAGGTATTCCGACTATTGTCCATGAACAAAATAGTGTACCTGGTGTAACGAATAAATTTTTAAGTCGTTATGTCGATAAAGTTGCAGTTTGTTTTGAAGCAGCTGCAGAACATTTTCCACAGTCAAAAGTGGTTATGACAGGTAATCCACGTGCATCAGAAGTAATGGACCAAAATGGAATGAAAGGAAAACGTTCGGTAGGACTATCCCTTTCTAAAAAATCCGTGCTTATTTTTGGTGGGAGCCGCGGGGCTAGACCGATTAACGATGCTTTTGTAGAAGCGATTGAACAATTTGGGAATAAAAGTTACGAAGTATTATATGTAACAGGCGAAGTACATTATGATAAAGTTATGGAAGCCGTGAAACAAAAAGGGAATCCGAATAATGTTATTATTAAACCTTTTATTCATAATATGCCAGAGGTACTGACGGGTGTAGATCTTGTTGTTTCAAGGGCAGGGGCTACAACGCTTGCAGAATTAACAGCGTTAGGAAAGCCAAGTGTGTTAATTCCAAGTCCGTACGTAACAAATAACCATCAAGAAAAAAATGCACGATCAGTTGTTGATAAAGGAGCAGCTAAAATGCTACTTGAAAAAGATTTAACATCCGAAACGCTTATTCGTGACATTGATGAGATTTTATTGGATACACAAACATTACAAAATATGAAACTGGCTACTAAGCAACTTGGTATTCCAGATGCAGCAAATAAGCTATATGAAGTAATGAACAAGCTTATTAAAAAATAACATTAGGTGAACGCCCTGCATATTACTGTAATAAGGAGACTTAATATGGGGGAGATTGTCTATGGAACAATTAGTAAAAGAGCTTTTAGAAGCAAATGTTGGTCGCGTGTTAGTTAATGAACCGTTAGCGCGTTACACGACTATGAAAATAGGCGGACCAGCTGATATTTTAATTGTACCAAAGCATGTTGCTGGTATTGAGAAGACTCTAGAGTTAGTAAAGAAGTACAAGACAGGGTGGACTGCAATTGGTCGTGGTTCAAATCTTCTCGTATCTGATCAAGGTATAGAAGGTGTGGTTATTCGTTTAGGAGAAGGATTAGACCATTTAGAAGTCGAAAAACATAGAGTAAGAGTTGGTGCTGGATATCCCCTTATTAAATTGTCAACTTTACTTAGTCGACAGGGATTAGCGGGCTTGGAATTTGCAAGTGGTATTCCAGGAAGTGTTGGCGGTGCAGTGTATATGAATGCAGGCGCTCATAAGTCCGACATATCGAGTGTATTAACGAAAGCTCGTATCTTGTTTGACAATGGAACAATTAATTGGTTGACGAATACCGAAATGGGGTTTTCTTATCGCACATCTGTATTGCAAATGAAACGCCCTGGTATTGTTTTGGAAGCTGAATTCCAATTGGAGGTAGGCGAACGCGAGGGAATTGTAAGAAGCATGCAAAAGAATAAAGAGTATCGCCGTGAAACGCAGCCTTGGAATCACCCTTGTGCAGGAAGTATATTTCGAAATCCAGTCCCCTATTTTGCAGGAGATTTAATAGAAAAATCAGGGCTTCGTGGCTATAAGATAGGTGGAGCTCAAATTTCTGAAATGCATGGAAATTTTATTATTAATACTGGTGTGGCATCAGCGCAAGATGTATTAGACTTAATCGCATTGGTAAAGCGTACAATTAAAGATAAATTTGGTGTTGATATGCATACAGAAGTAGAAATAATTGGAAGATAACGGTTGTTCGTTCCGCTCATTATCATTTATGTTATAATAAGAAGATAAGAACGGCATGAGGAACATGCCGTTCTTTATGTTACATAGGGGGATCGTACATGAAAAATAGTAAAGTGATTAAACTACAAGATCGTGTACCAAAATTAAAGAATCAAAATAAAAAAAATAAGAAACCTGTTAATCATCGGTTAATTTTATACATATCGATTTTATTTTTATTAGTACTCTTTTTAATTTATTTTCGGTCTCCGCTTAGTAATATAAAAAAGATAAGTGTCTTTGGAAATCATTATATGACAGATGAACAAGTTATGAAGGAATCAGGTGTGACATATGATACGAGTTATTTCCGAGTAACAGCACATAAAGCAGAAGAAAACTTAACGAAACGAAAAGAAATTAAAGAGGTAAATGTAAAAAAACGTTTCCCAAACAAAATTGATGTTCATATCGAAGAATATTTAACAATTGGCTATATAAACAAAGATGGGAAATTACAACCGTTATTAGAAAATGGGAAAACACTCGATATACTTCCGAACGGAAAGCTTCCAGTTGCAGCACCAATTTTTGAACCATTTAAAGAGGAAAAAATGAAGGAATTAATTGCAGAACTAGAAAAATTAACGCCAACTATTTTAAGGTCTATTTCTGAAATTCGTTATACACCAACGAACGCAAATGAAGATCATCTTACTTTATATATGAATGAAGGATATGAAGTGAGCACCACTATTCAAAATTTCGCAAAGCGAATGGAAGCTTATCCACTTATTTTAAAAACAATTGAACCTGGTAAGAAGGTTTTAATTGACTTAGAAGTGGGTGCATATACGAAGGAACTAGGTGCTGAAGAAAAGAAAGAATAGAATGATAGTTTTTACTGCGTTATTACGTATGAAATGAAACGAATGTTCTTTTATATGGATGCTAATTTGCAAGAATGCTTAATTTGATGAAAAAAATGTAAATTTTCTTAGATTCATACTAGGATTGGTACAAGTTTCACTTTTCTACAAGTACATCTTAGTGTAGACTTATACTTGGCGGTAATCTTTACACTTGAAATATAATTATTTCAAGATAGAGCAGTTATTTACAGGTTACTGCGATATTCTTAAATGAATGTTAAATAAAAATAAGAAAAATATAGGGTTAAAAAAGGGAAACGTATAAAGACGTTGAATATTTTTCTTATAAATAGTAAAGTTGCGATTGTTGTTCCATATATTGAGTTGTATGGTATAAATAAAGAAGGAGGTGCCAAAGAATGAACAGCAATGAAATATATGTTAGTCTTGACATCGGTACATCCAATGTTAAAGTCATCATTGGTGAAATGGTTAATGATAGCTTAAACATTATTGGTGTTGGAAACGTAAAATCAAATGGTTTGAAAAAGGGATCGATAGTTGATATAGATGAAACTGTTCGATCAATTAAAAAAGCAATTGAACAAGCTGAGCGCATGGTGGGTATCCACATTGAGCAAGTTGTAGTAGGTGTCAATGCAAACCAGGTACAGTTGCTCCCGTGTCACGGAGTAGTCGCTGTTTCAAATGAAGATCGTGAAATCGGGAATGAAGATGTCTTACGCGTTCTAGATGCAGCGCAAGTTGTGTCAATTGCTCCTGAACGTGAATTTATTGATGTGGTACCTCGACAGTTCATTGTAGACGGTCTTGACGAGATTAACGATCCACGCGGGATGATCGGTGTAAGATTAGAAATGGAAGGTACACTTATTACAGGCTCGAGAACTTTACTACATAACCTACTTCGTTGTGTAGAAAAAGCAGGTCTTGAAATTGTTGATATTTGTCTGCAACCTTTAGCGGCAGCGACAGTTGCGTTATCTTCGGATGAAAGAAATAGAGGGGTAGCCCTTGTTGATATGGGTGGAGGATCTACAACCTTATCTATTTTTAAAGATGGAGAGTTGCAAGCAACGAGCGTATTGCCATTAGGTGGAGATCATATAACGAAGGATATAGCGATTGGGCTGAAAACTTCAACAGAAAATGCAGATCAAATTAAGCTGAAATATGGACATGCTTTTTATGATACAGCATCTGAAGAAGAGATGTTTACGGTTCCTATTATGGGAAGCGATCAAACAGAACAATATTCTCAGTTGGAATTATCGGATATAATAGAGGCTCGTGTAGAGGAAATTTTAATGTTTGTTCAAGATGAAGTGCATAAGTTAGGAGTAAAGCAAGCTGCTTCTGGATATGTACTAACTGGTGGGATAGCTTCTATGCCAGGTGTTCTTGATCTTGCATACGATATTTTACATGAAAATGTTCGTATAGCAACTCCTGATTATATTGGTGTTCGTGAGCCTCAATATACAAGTGGAGTTGGATTAATTAAACATTCTTATCAAAAAGCTAAATTACGTGGGAAAAATGTGCAGGAAAAGCAAGAACATTTTGAACCAGTACCAGCACCAATGCCGGTACAACAGCAACCTGCGAAACAAAAAACTCGTAATCAAAACAATACTAATCAAAATGATGACCGCATGATGTCAAAAGTAAAACGTGCATTCCGTTATTTATGGGATTAAAATTGGACACGAAAAATGAGGTTCTAGGGGGATTTCGACATGTTAGAGTTTGATACTACTCAAGATCAATTAGCGAATATAAAAGTTATCGGTGTCGGCGGTGGCGGAAACAATGCTGTAAACCGTATGATTGAACACGGTGTACAAGGTGTAGACTTTATCGCTGTGAATACTGATGCACAAGCATTAAATCTATCAAAAGCTGAAACGAAAATGCAAATTGGTGGAAAATTAACGCGTGGACTTGGTGCAGGCGCAAACCCTGAAGTAGGGAAAAAAGCTGCAGAAGAAAGTAAAGAACAGATTCAAGAAGCGCTTCGTGGCGCGGATATGGTCTTCGTAACTGCTGGTATGGGCGGCGGAACTGGAACTGGTGCAGCTCCAGTTGTTGCTCAAGTTGCAAAAGAACTAGGCGCGTTAACAGTTGGTGTTGTAACACGTCCATTTACATTTGAAGGGCGTAAACGTGCAACTCAAGCTGCATCTGGTATTGCGTCATTTAAAGAAAATGTAGATACACTTATCGTAATTCCAAATGATCGCTTATTAGAGATTGTTGATAAAAATACGCCAATGTTAGAAGCGTTCCGTGAAGCAGATAACGTATTACGTCAAGGTGTTCAAGGTATTTCTGATTTAATTGCTACACCAGGTCTAATTAACTTAGACTTTGCAGACGTAAAAACAATTATGTCTAATAGAGGTTCTGCTTTAATGGGTATCGGTTCTGGTAATGGTGAAAATCGTGCTGCTGAAGCTGCGAAAAAAGCGATTTCTAGTCCATTACTAGAAACATCTATTGATGGAGCTCAAGGTGTTATTATGAACATTACGGGCGGCGCAAACTTAAGTTTATATGAAGTACAAGAAGCAGCAGACATTGTAGCTTCAGCTTCGGATCCAGAAGTAAATATGATCTTCGGTTCTGTTATTAATGAAGGATTAAAAGATGATATCGTTGTCACTGTAATTGCAACTGGTTTTGATGATAGTGCTTCGACACAACCACCAAAACCAATTATCCGTCCGACTGCGAATCACACGCAACAGCAACAACAACCAGTAGCTCAACCTTCAAAACAACGTGAAGTTAAGCGTGAAATGAAACGTGAAGAGCCGGTTATGCATGATCGTCATACAGATTCAGATGACATCGATATTCCAGCATTCTTACGTAACCGTCGTAGACGATAAAAGAAAAGGAGCTTTCATGCTCCTTTTTTTTGTTGTCTAAATGGAAAAGATCTGCTAAGCAGATCTTTTTTTATTATTTTGCATATGGAGAGCCCAGTCCTATTTTTAAGCCATAAGCTGTGATAAATAAATTGAAACTTTAATTAATCGGGGGCGTTCATCCGAAAATGATTGTTAGCCCGACTCCCACTTAACTTCTGTACTTTTTTATAGTTGAATTTTGAAGCAGGGTCTTACTGCCCGCAAATAGCAAGATAAACTTTGTATATATATATAATTCAATTATTATGTATACAAGTAAGAAATTTATATTATTCTATGAAAAATACATTTTTATTTTTTACCGACAGATTATGTCTAGAAATCACAAAATAACAAAAAAACCCCTCCACCAATTGACACACTTTCCTATTGGATATGCATTATACTAGTCTCAACTTAAAAAAAGAGGTGAATTGTTTGGTTGTTTACGCCGACATTGTTTGGTTGTTAAACGCCTGCATTGATTTTCTTTTACTTTTATTAACAGCCACCGTGTTAAAAAAGAGAATCAAAAGATGGAGGCTTGTGTTAGGGGCATTTATAGGTTCAACTATTGTTATTTTCGCCTTTACGCCTTTTGCTTCTATGATGACACATCCAATTATGAAACTATTGTACTCGTTACTTATTGTGTATACAGCATTTGGGTTTTCGACATTTAGAAATTATACACAAACTGTTTTTACTTTCTATTTTGTAACCTTTATGGTTGGTGGAGGATTAATTGGAACGCATTACTTTTTGCAAACGAACGAAATGGTAAATGGGTTAGTTCAATCTAAATCAGTTTCTTACGGTGATCCAATTAGTTGGTTGTTTGTTATTTTTGGTTTTCCAGTAATTTATTATTTTTCTAAAAAGCGTATAGAAAGCGTAGAGGTCACAAAGATACACTATGATCAAATCGTGAAAGTGAAAATTCAATTAGCTGGAGAGGAACTAGAATTAGCAGGTCTAATTGATAGTGGGAACCAACTTTATGACCCGTTAACAAAAACACCCGTTATGATTATGCATATTTCATCATTAGAACATTGTTTGCCAGCTTGGTTAACAGAACAAATTTATTCCAAAACAGAAATTCCTCAAATACCAGAAAATGATTCTGGATGGGCGACGAAACTACGTTTAATTCCTTTCCGAGCAGTAGGAGTAGAGAATCAATTTTTATGGGCAATTAAGCCAGATTGTGTGCGAGTTTATCATGAAGGTTTGGTTGTTGTAAACAAAGTACTGATTGGATTAAATACACAACAATTATCTACTAATGGAGAGTATCAATGTATTGTACATCCGAAAATGTTGATTTCGCAAAAGATGGTAATTGCTTAATTATGAGAGGCGGGATAATATGGTGAAATTTAAATTTTATTTGGTATACCTTTGGTATAAAGTATTGCTGAAATTAGGAATTAAGACCGATGAAATTTATTATATTGGTGGAAGTGAAGCGTTGCCACCGCCGTTAACGAAAGAAGAAGAGGCAGTTCTTTTGAATAAATTACCAAATGGAGATCAAGCTGCGAGGTCGATGCTTATTGAACGTAACCTAAGGCTTGTTGTATATATAGCAAGAAAATTTGAAAATACAGGGATCAATATTGAGGATTTGATTAGTATAGGAACAATTGGTCTTATTAAGGCAGTGAATACATTTAATCCAGAAAAGAAAATTAAATTAGCAACATATGCATCTCGTTGTATAGAAAATGAAATTTTAATGCATTTGCGTCGAAATAATAAAAATCGTTCGGAAGTTTCTTTTGATGAACCGCTTAACATTGATTGGGACGGAAATGAACTGTTATTATCAGATGTTTTAGGTACAGATGATGACATTATTACAAAAGATTTAGAAGCTACTGTAGATCGTCATCTTTTAATGAAAGCATTGCATCAATTAAATGACCGTGAAAAACAAATTATGGAGCTTCGGTTTGGACTCGCTGGTGGCGAAGAGAAGACACAAAAAGATGTGGCTGATATGCTTGGAATTTCACAGTCTTATATTTCTCGTTTGGAAAAAAGAATTATAAAAAGATTACGAAAAGAATTTAATAAAATGGTGTGAAGAATAAGACCAGTCGGTATCTAGACTGGTCTTATTCTTTTTTTGTGCATTAGGAAATATGATATTTGTGAAAAATGATGAAAAAACCGTATGCATAAAATCCCCTTCAAAGGAAATACTTTACACTGTACAGCAACTCCCGATAGGAGGGAACACTTTGACGAGAAACAAAGTAGAAATTTGCGGTGTTGATACAGCTAAACTTCCAGTACTAAAAAATGAAGAGATGCGTAAATTATTTCGTGAAATGCAAAGTGGAGAGATAAGCGCCAGAGAGAAATTAGTGAATGGAAACTTACGTCTTGTACTGAGCGTCATCCAAAGATTTAATAACAGAGGAGAATATGTTGATGATTTATTTCAAGTTGGTTGCATTGGACTTATGAAATCCATTGATAACTTTGATTTAGGCCAAAATGTAAAGTTTTCAACGTATGCTGTGCCGATGATTATTGGAGAAATACGCAGATATTTGCGTGATAACAATCCAATTCGTGTATCTCGCTCATTACGAGATATTGCGTATAAAGCGTTGCAAGTAAGAGAAAAATTGATTGCTGAAAATTCAAAAGAACCAACAGCAATGGATATTGCGAAAGTTCTTGAAGTGACACATGAAGAGATTGTTTTTGCACTAGATGCGATTCAAGACCCAGTTTCATTATTTGAACCGATTTATAACGATGGAGGAGATCCTATCTTTGTTATGGATCAATTAAAGGATGAAAAACAAAAGGACGAGCAGTGGGTTGAAGAACTGGCGTTGAAAGAAGGAATGAAGCGTTTAAATGATCGTGAAAAAATGATTATTCGAAAACGTTTCTTTCAAGGAAAGACACAGATGGAAGTTGCCGAAGAAATTGGGATTTCTCAAGCGCAAGTATCACGTTTGGAGAAGTCTGCTATTAAGCAAATGAATAAGACGATTCAAGGATAAGGTCCTCACCAGTTATGGTGAGGCCTTTTTTATATATAATACTTTGCGCTCATAGTAGAGTGGGGAGGTTCATATAATGAAAATAAAATGGATGTTCTATTAGTAGCGGTTATATACTGTTTATCCACTTCAAAATTCGGCTGAAGTAAGAAGAGCTGGAGCTACCCGTAAAAGTCCGATTAGCATGGACTAATAATCAGTAGGGATGGAGAAAATCCCACTGATTAAGGTTTCACTTTATTTGAGAGCGTACTTACGATTTATGATATAAGGGAGAGGATGGAACATGATACGAATTTCGGATTTTCAAATGAAGGATGTTGTAAATGTTTCAGATGGAAAAAGGCTTGGAAATATTGGAGATATTGATTTTGATATAGACACAGGAAAGATTAGGGCAGTTATTATTTCCAAGCAGACACGTATGCTTGGACTCTTTGGAAAGGAAGTAGAATTTGTGATTCCTTGGGAGCAAATTATGAAAATTGGGGAAGATGTCATACTTGTCAGAGTAGATAATATTAATTCTGTAACAGAATCAATACAAACACCGACAATTTCATAAAGAATATTACAAATTCCTCTTTTTTTTCAGTTGTCATTATGAAAAAATAAAAGTATGGTAAAATAGACAGGAAGTACCATGCTTTTTTCTGTTATTTTAATTAAAAGGAGTCGCTTTATGAGAGAACCATTTAAATATGCGGACGGTATACTGTATTTACAAGCGTGGAAAGAACTTGGAAACATTACTGTTGGATTTACGACAAAAGATGGTGGAGTAAGTACAGGCTCCTTTCATGCGATGAATTTAGGATTACATGTGAATGATATCGTGGAGAATGTTCATGAAAACAGACGCATTTTAGCGAATAAGTTACAAAAACCATTAGAAAAATGGATTTGCTCTGAACAAGTTCATGACCATCATGTTGAGAAAGTAGGACTGCAAGAAAAAGGGAAAGGCGTTTATTCATATGAAGACGGTATTCCAAAAACGGATGGCATTTATACGACTAACAAAGATGTTCTCTTAACATCTTGTTACGCTGATTGTGTTCCGCTCTATTTTTATGCACCATCACATGATATGATAGGACTTGCGCATGCTGGGTGGAAAGGGACTGTAACAGAGATTGCGAAAGAAATGATTCAAAAGTGGAATGCAGAAGGTGTTTCAAGTGATGAAATTCATGTCGCAATTGGTCCTGCAATCGGATCATGTTGTTATGTTGTTGATGATCGTGTATTAACAGCAGCACAGCAAGTAGTAAACGGATCTGTTCCCTATAAATTAATTTCTGATGGTCAGTATGCAATTAATTTAAAAGAAGTTAATCGTATATTATGTGTACAAGCAGGCATAAAAGAAGAACATATTGTAATGTCATCTCTTTGTACAAGCTGTGAAGAACAATTATTTTTCTCTCATCGTCGTGATCAAGGTAAGACGGGAAGAATGTTGAGTTTCATAGGTTTTAAGGAGGAGTGAAGTAAGTGACAGTGCAAGGGAATTTAGCAGATGTAAACGAAGTAATTAAAGAATCTTGTGTACGAGCTGGACGTTCGATGAAAGATATTAAGCTCGTTGCAGTTACAAAAACTGTAGGGATTGAAAAAACAAGCGAAGTAATTGAAACAGGAATTATTGATTTAGGTGAAAATAGAAATGAAGGTTTCTTACAAAAATACGAGTATTTCGGTTCAAAAGTGAATTGGCATTTTATTGGATCATTGCAAACGAGAAAAGTAAAAGAAATCATTAATGAGATTGATTATTTACATTCATTAGATCGTCTTTCGCTTGCAAAAGAAATTCAAAAACGTGCTGATAAGAAAGTTAGATGCTTTATTCAAGTGAAAACATCATCTGAAGAATCAAAGCAAGGATTGGCGATAGAAGAAACAATTTCTTTTATTCAAAGTTTGCAAGAATTGGATAAGATTGAAGTGGTAGGATTAATGACAATGGCTCCGTTTACAGGAGAAGAGGAAGAGATTCGTCGCTGCTTTAAGGAATTGCGCATGCTACAAACAGAGGTGCAGGAGCTAGAATTATTACATGCACCATGTAAAGAATTATCAATGGGAATGTCAAATGATTACACGATTGCAATTGAGGAAGGCGCTACATATATTCGTTTGGGAACGGTTTTAGTAGGAAAAGCGTAGGAGGAAGGAGAAAGTTATTATGAGTTGGTCAAAAGTAAAATACTTCTTTTTTGACACACCGGAAGAAAAAGAAGCAGCTCAATATAGTTATGAAAAGGAGCAAACAGACATGAAAAAGCAACAAGATCCCCCAGAACAACAAGATGTTCCGTTTGCGAAAGTGCAACCGAAGCAAAATATAGTGAGTATTGAAACAGCGAAGCAATCTTCAAAAGTTGTTTTACTAGAACCACGTACATATTCGGAAGCGCAAGGCATTTCGGATCACTTAAAAGGTAGACGAGCTGTTGTAATTAATTTGCAAAGAATGTCTACAGATCAAGCTGTACGTATCGTTGACTTTTTAAGTGGTACTGTATACGCTATAGGCGGGGATATTCAAAAAATAGGCCCGAAAACATTTATGTGTACACCTGAAAATGTTGATATCGTTGGTGCGATTTCAGAGTTATTCGGTGAAGAAGAAGAGACAAATATAAAGAGGTGGTAATACGCCATGACAACAGTTTTAACAGTGTTACTTACTGCTATCGAGATTTACTCGTGGGCACTAATTATTTACATTCTCCTATCATGGTTTCCTGGCGCAAAGGAATCAGCTTTTGGAGATTTTCTTGCGCGTATTTGTGAACCATATTTAGAGCCGTTTAGGAGGTTTATTCCACCATTTGGTATGATTGATATTTCTCCACTTGTTGCTATTGTTGCCTTGAAACTTGCTAGAGGTGGTTTAGTGAGTTTATTCAACTATTTTTTATAGTGTGGGGTTAAATACATGAGCATCTATGAGCATTTTAGACCTGATGAAGAGGTCTTTGTGGATAAAGTATTAGAGTGGAAACAGGCTGCTGAGTACCATCAAGTCAAGTTAACAGATTTTCTTGATCCAAGACAGCAACAAATTGTTTCTATGGTAATAGGGCAAGGAGATGTAGCTGTACGGTTTGATGGTGCGATGCCTGAAGCCGAACGGAAAAGAGCACTAATTTATCCAGATTATCTAGAATTAAATGAAGAGGAATTTCAAGTAGAAGTATTAGAAATTGACTATCCTTCCAAGTTTTTCACGCTAGAACATAGGCAAATATTAGGTGCATTCATGTCGCTTGGTTTAACAAGGGAAAAATGTGGTGATATTTTGCTTCAAGAAGACCGTGCCCAAATTGCAGTTGCCAAAGAAGTTGTATCGTATATTGAAATGAACTTACAATCAATAGGGAAAATGAAAGTCACACTCTCTCCTATACAAGTAGAGAAAATTTTGCATGTAGGTGAAAAATGGGGAGAAAAATCTGGGACTGTTTCGTCACTTCGTCTAGATGTTTTATTAGCTGAAATGCTACATATATCTAGGCAGAAGGTACAGCCTCTTATAAAAGGTGGCTTAGTAAAAGTCAATTGGAAAACAGTAGAGCAAACTTCGTATGAATGTTTTCCGGGGGATGTTTTCTCGGTTAGAGGGTATGGACGAAGTAAATTATTTTCTGTAGAAGGTAAAACGAAGCGCGACAAATGGAGAGTTTTGTATGGTATACTAAAATGATTGGTTTTTTAGAAGGAAATTCTCTTATTTTGTCGAAGAAAAGATATAATTGAAAGAGGAAATTTAGATAACTACTTGGAGGTGGCGTTGTGCCGTTAACACCATTAGATATTCATAACAAAGAATTTGGTCGCGGGTTTCGTGGCTACGATGAAGATCAAGTAAATGAGTTTCTTGATCAAATCATCAAAGATTATGAATTAGTCATTCGTGAGAAAAAAGCTTTAGAAGAAAAGGTTGCACAATTAGAAGGAAAGTTAGATCATTTTTCTAATATTGAAGATACGCTGAACAAATCTATCATTGTCGCACAAGAAGCTGCTGAAGAAGTGAAGCGTAATGCACAAAAAGAAGCAAAATTAATTGTACGTGAAGCAGAAAAAAATGCAGATCGTATCATTAATGAAGCGTTAGTGAAATCAAGAAAAGTTGCATTTGATATTGATGAGTTAAAGAAACAAGCGAAAGTATTCCGCACTCGTTTCCGTATGTTGTTAGAAACACAGCTTGAAATGTTAAGCAACGATGATTGGGACAAATTAATTGAGTTAGAAGACGAAGTGGACGAACTGTTGAAAAAAGAAGAAACAGTGTAAGCTTGACGTTTTTCTCATTATTACATATAATTTTAAACAGCATATTTATTAAGAAAAACGAAGATAGGGATAAGTACCTTTTTCATACCTTATATAGCGAACTGAGGATGGTGTAAGCTCAGGATAAGGAGATAATGGGAATATCACCCTGGAGTTCCGCGCTGAACAAATGGAGTAAGCGTAGGCGTATATTCGCGTTAAGAATATAAAGAGGATTTTATACATACGTATAGGATCTACTAGGGTGGTACCGCGGGAGACTTTCTCGTCCCTTTTTGGGGATGAGAGGTCTCTTTTTTATTCCCTTTTTTAAGGTCTGTCGTTTATATATTTAAGGAGGAATTGAGCATGGAGTACAAAAATACATTACTAATGCCAAAAACAGAATTCCCGATGCGTGGGAATTTACCGAAACGTGAGCCTGCAATGCAAGAAAAATGGGCTGAAATGAATATTTATGAAAAGGTACAAGAACATACGAAAGGTCGTCCTTTATTTGTACTACATGATGGACCTCCATATGCAAATGGTGACATCCATATGGGACACGCACTAAATAAAGTGTTAAAAGACTTTATTGTTCGTTTTAAATCAATGACGGGTTATTGCGCACCATATGTACCAGGTTGGGATACACACGGTTTACCGATTGAACAAGCTTTAACAAATAAAGGTGTAAAGCGTAAAGAAATGACAGTTGCTGAGTTCCGTAAGTTATGTGCAGAGTATGCATATGAGCAAGTGGAACGTCAACGTGAACAATTTAAGCGTTTAGGTGTACGTGCAGATTGGGATAATCCATATATTACTTTAGAGCCAGCTTATGAAGCACAACAAATTAAAGTGTTTGGTGACATGGCGAAAAAAGGTTATATCTATAAAGGACAAAAACCAGTTTACTGGTCTCCAACAAGTGAATCAGCTTTAGCAGAAGCTGAAATTGAATATCAAGATAAAAAATCAGCATCTATTTACGTAGCATTCCCTGTAAAAGATGGAAAGAACGTATTAGAAGGTGATGAGAAATACATTATTTGGACAACAACACCTTGGACATTACCTGCTAACCTAGGTATTTCTGTTCATCCAGAACTTGAATATGCTATTGTGAAAGTAAATGATGAGAAATATATTATTGCTTCTGAACTATTTGAGACAGTTGCAAAAACGTTAGAGTGGGAAAATGCTGAAGTTGTGAAAACGGTAAAAGGTAGCGAACTTGAGTATACAGTTGCAAAACATCCATTCTACGATCGTGACTCATTAGTTATGCTAGGAGAGCACGTAACAACAGATGCAGGTACAGGTTGTGTTCATACAGCACCAGGACACGGGGAAGATGACTTCGTTGTTGGTAAAAAGTATGGCTTAGAAGTACTTTGCCCAGTTGATGATAAAGGTGTATTAACAAATGAAGCACCTGGATTTGAAGGCTTATTCTATGATAAAGCTAACAAGCCAATTACAGAAAAATTAGAAGAAGTAGGCGCGTTACTGAAACTAACATTCATTACGCATTCATACCCACATGATTGGAGAACGAAAAAACCAATTATTTTCCGTGCGACAGCGCAGTGGTTTGCATCTATTGAAGCGTTCCGTAAAGAATTATTAGAAGCTGTTGCGGAAACAAAATGGGTACCAGCATGGGGAGAAACTCGTCTTCATAATATGGTTCGTGACCGTGGTGACTGGTGTATTTCTCGTCAGCGTGCATGGGGTGTGCCAATTCCTGTATTCTATGCAGAAAATGGTGATCCAATTATTACAGATGAAACAATTAATCATGTAGCAGATTTATTCCGTGAGCACGGTTCTAACGTATGGTTCGAGCGTGAAGCGAAAGATTTATTACCAGAAGGATTTACACATACAGGTAGTCCAAATGGTGAATTCCGTAAAGAAACAGACATCATGGATGTATGGTTCGATTCAGGTTCTTCTCACCAAGCGGTATTAGAAGAGCGCGAAGACTTACAACGTCCAGCTGATTTATATTTAGAAGGATCTGACCAGTATCGTGGTTGGTTTAACTCTTCATTATCAACAGCAGTTGCTGTAACTGGTAAAGCTCCATATAAAGGCGTACTAAGCCATGGTTTCGTACTAGATGGTGACGGACGTAAAATGAGTAAGTCGATTGGAAACATCGTCGTACCGAAGAAAATTATGGATCAATTAGGCGGAGACATTTTACGCTTATGGGTATCTTCTGTTGACTATCAATCTGATGTACGTATTTCAGATGATATTTTAAAACAAGTAGCAGAAGTGTATCGTAAAATCCGTAACACATTCCGCTTCTTATTAGGAAACTTAGATGATTTTAATCCAAGTGAAAATACAGTAGCGGTAGCTGAACTTCGTGAAGTAGATCGTTACATGTTAGTGAAGTTAAATGACTTAATTACAAAAGTAAAAGATGCATATGAAACATATGACTTTGCTGCTGTATATCATGCAATTCACAACTTCTGTACAATTGATCTAAGTTCATTCTACTTAGACTTTGCAAAAGACATTTTATACATTGAAGGTGCAGATCACGCGGATCGTCGTGCAATTCAAACTGTATTATATGATGTTCTTGTTGCATTAACGAAACTTGTAACGCCAATCTTACCTCATACAGCTGATGAAGTATGGCCATATGTTCCTGGTGCAGAAGAAGAAAGCGTACAGTTAACTAATATGCCAGAAGCTACAGAAGTAGAGGGTTCAGAAGCGTTAAGAGCAAAATGGGATGCATTTATGACATTACGTGATGACGTTTTAAAAGCGTTAGAAGTAGCTCGTAATGAGAAAGTAATTGGTAAGTCATTAAATGCGAGCATTACGCTATATCCGACTGCAGAAATGAAGGCTATGTTAGAGTCTATTAGCGAAGACTTAAAGCAATTATTCATCGTCTCTGAGTATAAACTTGGTGGTACAATTGAAGAAGCGCCAACAGAAGCACCAAAGTATGAGCATACAGCTGTAGTTGTAGCACAGGCGACAGGTGAGACGTGTGAACGTTGTTGGGTTGTTTCAGAAACAATTGGTAAAGATGCGGAACATGAAACATTATGTGAGCGTTGTGCAACGGTTGTTAAAGAAAATTATGTGAAATAATGAAAAAAAGCTGACTGCTCATAATAGCAGTCAGTTTTTTGTTGATGATATATCGAAATAACTTTCACTCTCTTTCCTATGAAGGAAAAATGTGTGTGAGGTAAGCGTGGAAATTTCGGACACACTAATTGTACATTGCAGCTGGGAGGAATGTACACGTGAATGAAATTTATATGGAAATAAAAGAAGAATTGCAATTGATGAGAAAAGAGTTGCAAGATAGATTGGCGAAAGAAGTAATGCACACATACTATATGGAATTTGGGCAAGAACTTGGATACGAAATAAAGGAAGAGACAAAGAAAAAATTGCTATTACATGATATAAAAGAGGATTTAAAAGATGTAGAACGTGCATTGTTTAAAATGGAAATAGATATGTACGGTATTTGTGAAGAAACTGGAAGAGCGATTTCTACAAAACAAATGAAAACAATGCCGACTGCTCGTACTATTCATGAATTTTTCTATGAAAAGGTAAATGTATGAATACGCACAACGATATTATGTTACCTTTTTTTAATTTATTTTATTCTTCTACAAAGGTTCATTGTGAAAAGGTAGCAGCTATGCTAAAATTTTGAGGTACACTGTCTTTGTGGGGGAAATGAAAATGATATATTATGTAATAGCGTTATTTGTCATTGCCATCGATCAAATATCGAAGTGGCTAATTGTAAAGAACATGGAATTGGGTACGAGCATTCCGATTATCGATAATGTATTATACATAACATCTCATCGAAATAGAGGAGCTGCCTGGGGTATTTTAGAAAATAAAATGTGGTTTTTCTACATTATTACAGTCATTTTCGTAGCATTTATCGTATTTTATATGAAAAAATATGCGAAAACGGACAAGCTTCTAGGTATTTCATTAGGTCTAATTTTAGGTGGAGCAATTGGCAATTTTATTGATCGTGTATTTAGACAAGAAGTAGTGGATTTCATTCACGTGTATATTTTCTCGTACAACTATCCGGTATTCAATATAGCTGACTCAGCATTATGTATTGGAGTTGTATTAATTATTATTCAAACAGTATTAGAAGGAAAGAAAGCGAAGGAGTAATTGAATGAGTGAAGTAGTACAAGTAACAGTTGCAGAAGAACAAAAAAGCGAGCGAATTGATAAATTCGTTGCAGAAATAAACAGTGAATGGTCACGTTCACAAGTGCAGCAATGGATTAAAGATGCTGTTGTGACAGTAAATGGAAAATCAGTTAAAGGGAATTATAAAGTAAAAGGAAATGATGAAATTACAGTAACAATTCCCGAGCCAGAAGAGTTAGATATTCAACCGGAAGATATGAATTTAGAAGTTTATTATGAAGATGCCGATGTACTAGTTGTAAATAAGCCGCGTGGCATGGTAGTACATCCAGCACCAGGGCATACGAAGGGTACGCTTGTAAACGGACTTATGCATCATTGTACAGACTTATCAGGTATTAACGGTGTAATGCGTCCTGGTATAGTACACCGTATTGATAAGGATACATCTGGATTATTAATGGTTGCTAAAAATGATATGGCGCATGAATCACTTGTAAATCAACTTGTAGCAAAAACGGTAACAAGACGTTATAAAGCGATTGTACATGGTGTAATTCCACATGATAAAGGAACAATTGACGCTCCAATTGGTCGTGATAAAAAAGAACGTCAAAGTATGACTGTTGATGAAAATGGTAAGAATGCAGTTACACATTTCCAAGTGTTAGAGCGATTTAAGGATTTCACACTTGTAGAATGCCGCTTAGAAACGGGACGTACACACCAAATTCGTGTTCATATGAAGTATATTGGTTATCCACTTGCAGGGGATCCAAAGTATGGTCCGAAGAAAACATTAGATATGAATGGACAAGCACTTCATGCAGGGATTTTAGGTTTCGATCACCCTCGTACTGGTGAATATATTGAGTTTGAGGCACCGATTCCAGAAGTGTTTGAAGAAGCGCTAAATATTTTACGGAAATAGTATTGACAAATCATAAGAAAACTGAGATACTGACAACAGTTAAATAATGATCCTTTAACACAGCCCCGTGAGGTTGAGAAGGTAACGGTTTGAAATACTTAGGGTATGTTGTACCCTTTTTTCAAAAGTCCTCTCGCACACGCTGAGAGGACTTTTTTTATACCATTACTCTCACGCAAGAAAAAAACTTGGAGGTGTAGAGCATGCAAGAGAAAGCTGTCGTTTTAGATGACCAAATGATTCGCCGCGCTTTAACACGAATTAGTCATGAAATCGTGGAACGAAATAAAGGTGTCGATAATTGTGTTCTTGTCGGAATAAAAACACGTGGAATTTTTATTGCACAACGTTTGGCAGAACGAATTGGTCAAATTGAAGGAAAAGAGATGGAAGTAGGAGAGTTAGATATTACGTTGTATCGTGATGATTTAACACTACAATCGAAACATAAAGAACCACTTGTAAAAGGTTCTGATATTCCTGTAGATATTACGAAGAAAAAAGTTATCCTTGTGGATGATGTGTTATATACAGGAAGAACAGTTCGAGCAGCAATGGATGCTCTTATGGATTTAGGTAGACCATCACAAATCCAATTGGCTGTTCTTGTTGATAGAGGTCATCGTGAATTACCAATTCGCGCTGATTATGTAGGAAAGAACATTCCAACATCTAGTGAAGAGCGTATCGAAGTTGATTTGCAAGAGACAGATCAACAAGATCGAGTAAGCATATACGATAAGTAAAGCCCTTTTAAATGTAGTCCTGTGAGGCTGCCAAAGGGTCTTGGCTTTCATATGTCAAATTTGGCATACGAAAGTGTAGGACTCTTTGTGCACAGGCACAAAGAGTTTTTTTATTGCAAAAATTAAAACTGAAGGAGGATGTAACAATGGAGCAAAAGCCAGTGTTAGACATTCATGAAGTACCGAAACCGGGAAAATGGTTATTATTAAGTATACAACATTTGTTCGCGATGTTTGGATCAACAGTGCTTGTTCCGTTTTTAACAGGACTGAATCCATCAGTAGCTTTAATATCAAGTGGATTAGGAACGCTAGCGTTTCTTCTAATAACGAAAGGTCAAGTACCAGCATATTTAGGATCATCATTCGCCTTTATTGCACCAATTATTACAGCAAAAACAGCAGGTGGACCTGGAGCTGCGATGCTTGGAGGAATGCTTGCGGGACTTGTTTACATCTTAATCTCACTCGGAATTAAGAAATCTGGGTCAGAATGGATTATGAAATTACTTCCGCCAATCGTAGTTGGGCCAGTCGTAATGGTAATCGGTTTATCTTTAGCACATACAGCAGTGAACATGGCGATGAACGGTGCGGATGGTAAGTATAGCATTACACACTTTTCAGTAGCATTAGTAACATTAGCAATTACAATCATTTGCTCCATATTCGGGAGAGGATTTTTCAGTATCATACCAGTGCTACTTGGAATCATCGGCGGGTATATATTCGCTTACTTCCAAGGGCTAGTAGATTTAAAGCCAGTAGCTGAGGCAAAATGGTTTGTCATACCAGACTTCACAGTACCGTTTGTAACATATACTCCGGAGTTTTCATGGAAAATTGTACTCTTAATGGTGCCAGTTGCACTTGTAACAATTTCAGAACATATCGGACATCAAATTGTACTTGGAAATGTTATTAAAAGAGATTTAATTGAAAAACCAGGTTTACATCGTTCAATCTTCGGTGATGGGATAGCAACATTGATCGCATCACTAATAGGAGGACCACCGAATACAACGTACGGTGAAAACATCGGTGTGCTAGCAATTACGAGAGCATACAGTGTATACTTATTCATCGGTTCAGCAGTGTTCGCAATCATGTTTGGATTTATCGGGAAGATTTCAGCACTGATTCATTCGATTCCAACACCAGTTATGGGTGGTGTATCAATCTTACTCTTCGGAGTAATCGCATCAAGTGGTTTACGTATGATGGTAGACGATAAAACAGACTTAGGTGACAAACGAAACCTAATGATTGCATCAGTTATACTAGTAATCGGTATTGGCGGAGCGGTACTGCACGTAGGTGAATCGTTCCAAGTAGAAGGAATGGCGCTAGCAGCAATTGTAGGTGTACTATTAAATCTACTACTACCAGAGACAAAACAAACAAATAAAACAAAACAATCTAAGCAGATTGCTTCATAAAAATAACCTTTTAATTCAGTCCTGTGAGATAGAAAAGGGTGGCTACTTTAACGCACCCTAGTCTCAAAGACTAGGGTATTTTTATACAGTTATTGTTATATAAATTCAATGGTGTTATCATAAAAAACAGAAAGATGAGGGATGACGATGAGCCATTTGTTAACGATGAGTGAATTATCGGAACAAGAAATTTCAGAAATCCTAAAAGACGCAGAAGATTTCGCGAATGGAAAAGAGAGAAAAACGACAGAGCAAACATTTGTTGCGAACTTGTTCTTTGAGAATAGTACGAGGACGAGATTTAGCTTTGAAGTTGCTGAGAAGAGATTAGGACTTGAAGTATTAGACTTTTCCGCAGATGCATCTAGCGTACAAAAAGGTGAAACTTTATACGATACGATAAGAACACTAGAATCAATCGGAACAAAAGCGGTAGTCATCCGCCATGAGCAAGATCGTTACTTCGATGAATTAAAAGATCAGGTGAATATCCCAATCTTGAACGCTGGAGATGGATGTGGAAATCATCCAACGCAATGTCTACTCGATCTTCTAACAATTAAACAAGAGTTTGGAAGATTTGAAGGTTTGAAGATTGCAATAGTTGGGGATGTTCGTCATAGCCGAGTAGCACGTTCTAATGCAGAAGCATTAACGAAACTGGGCGCGACAATTTACTTTGCAAGCCCAGAAGAGTGGAAAGATGAAGAGAACACATTTGGAACGTACAAGAGTTTAGATGAACTTGTTCCAGAAGTGGATGTGATGATGTTACTTCGTGTACAACATGAGCGTCATGACCATTATGAAACAGACATTATGAAAGAGTATCACGAGCAACATGGGTTAACAGTTGAAAGAGAAAAACGTATGAAAGAAGGAAGCATTATTATGCATCCAGCCCCTGTAAACCGTGATGTTGAAATTGCGAGTGAACTTGTCGAGTGTGAACGCTCACGCATATTCAAGCAAATGGAAAACGGGGTCTACGTAAGAATGGCTGTACTAAAACGCGCATTACCAAATGTATTAGGAGGAATGAAACATGAATTATTTGTTTAAAAATGGTCGTTATATGAATGCAGAAGGAACAATTGTAGCAACAGATCTTCTCGTACAAGACGGTAAAATTGCGAAGGTAGCAGAAAATATTACGGCAGATAATGCTGAAGTAATCGATGTAAATGGAAAGTTAATCGCACCTGGATTAGTAGATGTACACGTTCATCTTCGTGAACCAGGTGGTGAACATAAAGAAACAATTGAAACAGGAACACTTGCAGCAGCAAAAGGTGGATTTACTACAATTTGCGCAATGCCAAACACACGCCCAGTACCAGATTGTAAAGAACATATGGAAGACCTGCAAAAGCGTATTAAAGAAAAAGCACATGTAAATGTATTACCATATGGAGCAATTACAGTACGTCAAGCAGGTTCTGAAATGACCGATTTTGAAACGTTAAAAGAACTTGGAGCGTTTGCTTTCACTGATGATGGCGTAGGCGTGCAAGATGCAAGCATGATGTTAGCTGCAATGAAGCGTGCATCGAAATTAAATATGGCAGTTGTTGCACACTGTGAAGAGAACACACTTATTAATAAAGGATGTGTACATGAAGGGAAGTTTTCTGAGAAACACGGATTAAACGGTATCCCATCAGTATGTGAATCCGTACATATTGCCCGGGACATCTTACTTGCGGAAGCTGCAAATTGTCACTACCACGTATGTCACGTAAGTACAAAAGGATCTGTACGTGTAATCCGTGACGCGAAACGTGCTGGAATTAAGGTGACAGCAGAAGTAACACCGCATCACTTAGTATTATGTGAAGATGATATCCCATCGGCTGATCCTAACTTTAAAATGAATCCACCGCTTCGAGGAAAAGAAGATCATGCAGCGTTAATTGAAGGACTATTAGATGGAACAATTGATATGATCGCAACTGACCATGCACCGCATACTGCAGAAGAGAAAGCGCAAGGGATTGAAAGAGCACCGTTCGGAATTACTGGTTTTGAAACAGCATTCCCGCTTTTATATACAAACCTTGTGAAAAAAGGAATCATTACATTAGAGCAACTGATTCAATTCTTAACAGAAAAACCGGCTGACACATTCGGTTTAGAAGCAGGGCGCCTAACAGAAGGTAGAACAGCTGATATTACAATTATCGATTTAGAACAAGAAGAAGAAATTGATCCAACAACATTCTTATCAAAAGGAAAAAACACACCATTCGCAGGTTGGAAATGCCAAGGTTGGCCGGTTATGACAATCGTTGGTGGTAAGATCGCATGGCAAAAGGAGAGTGCATTAGTATGAAAAGACAACTTATCTTAGAAGATGGAACAGTATTAATTGGAAAAGGTTTCGGAGGAGAAATAGAAAAGTCAGGTGAGGTTGTATTTACAACTGGGATGACTGGATATCAAGAAACTTTATCTGATCCATCATACTGCGGTCAAATCGTAACATTTACGTATCCATTAATCGGAAACTACGGCATTAACCGTGATGATTTTGAATCAATTCACCCATCTGTAAATGGTTTAATCGTAAACGAAATTTGTGATCATCCATCAAACTTCCGTAATGAAATTTCGTTAAATGATTACTTGAAAGAAAGAAATATCCCAGGATTAGCAGGAATTGATACGAGAAAATTAACAAGAAAAATTCGTCAATATGGAACTTTACGCGGACGTCTTTGCAATATGGATGTGGATGTAGAGGATATCGTTAGTCAATTGAAAGCAACTGTCTTTACAGATCATGTGAAACGCGTATCAACAAAAGATCCATATCCAAGTCCAGGCCGTGGATACCGAGTTGTACTTGTAGACTTCGGAATGAAACATGGTATTTTACGAGAATTAAATAAGCGTGATTGTGATGTAATTGTTGTACCTTACAATACAACAGCAGAAGAAATTCTACGCCTTAGCCCAGATGGAATTATGTTAAGTAATGGACCTGGGGACCCAAAAGATGTACCAGAAGCAATTGAAATGTTAAAAGAAATTATTGGTAAAGTTCCTTTATTCGGGATTTGCCTAGGACATCAATTGTTCGCCCTAGCATCTGGTGCGAATACAAGTAAGTTAAAATTCGGTCACCGTGGTTTAAATCATCCAGTAAAAAATCTTGCAACTGGAAAAGTAGCAATTACATCTCAAAACCATGGTTACGCAGTAGAAGAAGAATCAGTTGGAAATACAGAACTGGAAATTACACATGTTGCTTTAAATGATGGAACAGTAGAAGGTCTTCGTCATACGAAGTTCCCAGCATTTACAGTGCAATACCATCCAGAAGCTTCTGCAGGACCAGAAGATGCAAATGATTTATTCGAAGATTTCTTAGCAATGATTGAAAACTTCAAGAAAGAAGGGGAAGAGTTATGCCAAAACGCCTAGACATTAACACAATTTTAGTAATCGGATCAGGACCAATTGTAATTGGGCAAGCAGCAGAGTTTGATTACTCTGGTACACAAGCTTGTCAATCTCTTAGAGAAGAAGGTTACAAAGTAATCCTTGTTAACTCTAACCCAGCAACAATTATGACAGATACTGCAACAGCAGATAAAGTATATATAGAACCATTAACATTAGAATTCGTAAGCCGTATCATTCGTAAAGAACGTCCAGATGCACTCCTACCAACATTAGGTGGTCAAACAGGCCTAAACATGGCTGTTGAACTTGCGAAATCAGGCATACTTGAAGAGTGCGGAGTTGAAATTTTAGGAACAAAATTATCAGCAATCGAGCAAGCCGAGGATCGTGACTTATTCCGTACATTAATGCAGGAATTAAATGAACCAATTCCATCTAGCACGATTATTCATACGCTGGAAGAAGCACATGAATTTGTAAAAGAAATTGGTTATCCAGTTATTGTTCGCCCAGCATTTACAATGGGGGGAACAGGTGGCGGAATCTGTAATAATGAAGAAGAACTAATTGAAATCGTATCAGGTGGATTAAAACATAGTCCAGTAACACAATGTCTATTAGAAAAGAGTATTGCTGGTTGTAAGGAAATTGAATATGAAGTAATGCGCGATTCGAATGATAACGCGATTGTAGTATGTAACATGGAAAATATCGATCCGGTTGGGGTTCACACAGGTGATTCTATCGTTGTAGCACCGAGCCAAACATTAAGTGACCGTGAGTATCAAATGTTACGAAACACTTCATTAAGAATTATTCGTGCATTAGGAATTGAAGGTGGATGTAACGTTCAGCTTGCACTTGATCCACATAGCTTCCAATACTATGTAATCGAAGTAAACCCGCGTGTGAGTCGTTCGTCTGCACTAGCATCTAAAGCAACCGGATATCCAATTGCGAAGCTAGCGGCGAAAATTGCAGTCGGTTTAACATTAGATGAAATTATAAACCCAGTAACACAAAAAACATACGCTTGCTTCGAGCCAGCATTAGACTATGTTGTTTCAAAAATTCCACGTTGGCCATTTGATAAGTTTGAATCAGCAAACAGAACACTTGGTACACAAATGAAGGCAACTGGTGAAGTTATGTCAATTGGACGTAACTTAGAACAATCATTATTAAAAGCGATCCGTTCTTTAGAGCTTGGCGTTTATCACCTAGAGTTAGACCACTTAAAAGAGCTTGATAAAGAAACGATGAAAAAGCGTATTATAAAAGCTGATGACGAGCGTCTGTTCGTTGTAGCAGAAGCGATCCGTCAAGGTGTAACGAAAGAAGAAATCAACGAATGGTGTGAAATGGACTTCTTCTTCTTACAAAAAGTTGAAAATATCGTAAACATGGAACGCGAAGTAAAAGCGAATGTAGGAAATATGGAAGTGTTACAATCTGCGAAAGAAATGGGCTTCAGTGACCATTACATCGCCAATGCTTGGAACAAAACAGAGCGTGAAATTTACGATATGCGTAAAGAAAGCAATATGACTCCTGTTTATAAGATGGTAGATACTTGTGCGGCAGAGTTTGAATCTGCAACACCATACTACTACAGCACATATGGTGACGAGAATGAATCGATTGTAACAGATCGTAAGAGTGTAGTTGTACTAGGATCTGGTCCAATCCGTATTGGTCAAGGTGTTGAGTTTGATTATGCAACAGTTCACTCTGTATGGGCAATAAAAGAAGCTGGGTATGAGGCAATCATTGTTAATAACAACCCAGAAACAGTTTCAACAGACTTCAGTATTTCTGACAAATTATACTTTGAACCATTAACAATCGAAGATGTAATGCATATTATCGATTTAGAAAAGCCAGAAGGTGTTATCGTCCAATTCGGTGGACAAACGGCAATTAACTTAGCGGCTAAATTAGAAGCACACGGTGTGAAAATCTTAGGAACATCACTTGAAGATTTAGACCGTGCAGAAGATCGTGATAAGTTTGAAGCAGCTTTAACAAAGCTTGGTATCCCACAACCAGTTGGTAAAACAGCAACGACTGTAGAGCAAGCAGTAGCGATCGCTGACAAAATTGGTTACCCAGTATTAGTAAGACCATCTTACGTACTAGGTGGACGTGCGATGGAAATCGTATATCGTCAAGAAGAATTACTGCACTACATGAAAAATGCGGTTAAAGTTCACGCAGATCACCCAGTATTAATCGACCGTTATATGGTTGGTAAAGAAATTGAAGTAGATGCAATTTCAGACGGTGAGAATGTATTCATTCCAGGTATTATGGAACATATCGAACGCGCTGGAGTTCACTCTGGGGATTCAATTGGAGTATATCCACCACAGAGCTTATCTGAAAAACTAAAAGAACAAATTATTGAACATACAATTGGGCTTGGAAAAGGTTTAAACATTGTTGGATTACTAAACATTCAGTTTGTAGTTTTCAAAGATGAAGTGTATGTAATTGAAGTAAATCCACGTGCGAGCCGTACAGTACCATTCTTAAGTAAAATTACAGGCGTACCGATGGCAAATATCGCAACGAAAGTTATTTTAGGTCAAAACCTTGTAGAACAAGGATATGGAACTGGCTATCACCCAGAAGAGAAGGAAGTGTATGTAAAAGCACCGGTATTCTCATTTGCGAAACTACGCTCAGTTGATACAACATTAGGGCCTGAAATGAAATCAACAGGGGAAGTAATGGGTAAAGATTTAACGCTTGAAAAAGCATTATATAAAGGACTTGTTGCTTCAGGAATTAACATTCCAACGCACGGATCAGTAATCATCACTGTAGCGGATAAAGATAAAGAAGAAGCGATGGAAATCGCAAAACGCTTCCATGAAATCGGCTATAACTTATTAGCAACAGCAGGAACAGCACAATCGCTAACAGAACAAAACATTCCGGTGCAAGTTGTAAACAAAATTGATTCTGAAGACTACAACTTACTTGATATTATCCGTCAAGGGAAAGCTCAGTTTGTAATCAATACATTAACAAAAGGAAAACAACCAGCGCGTGATGGTTTCCGCATTCGCCGTGAATCAGTAGAAAATGGTGTGGCTTGCTTAACATCACTTGATACAACGAGAGCAATCTTGAGAGTATTAGAATCTATGACATTCTCAGCTCATTCAATGAAAGAAATTACGCAAACGAAGCGTCACGAGGTGGTACATGCATGATGCAAAAGCAAAATATGATCGTCGTTAACCAAAAAGAAATCGCAAAAAACATTTACGAATTAGTGCTTCAAGGGGATTTAGTGCAGCAAATGAACGATCCAGGGCAGTTTGTACACATTAAGGTAGCAGAGGGCATTACGCCCCTTCTGCGCCGCCCAATTAGTATTTGTAATGTCGATCAAGACAAGAACGAATTTACAATGCTATATCGTGCGGAAGGACAAGGAACAAAAACATTAGCGAAAAGAAAACAAGGTGAACTTGTAGATGTTTTAGGACCACTTGGTCATGGATTTCCTGTAGAAGAAGCGGAATCTGGACAAACGGCTCTATTAGTTGGTGGGGGAATTGGTGTACCACCACTATATGAATTGTCACAGCGTCTTGTAGCAAAAGGAGTACGCGTTATTCACATCTTAGGTTTCCAAACGAAAGATGTTGTCTTCTATGAAGAGAAATTCGCAGAACTTGGTGATACGTATGTTGCAACAGTTGATGGTACACATGGTACAAAAGGGTTTGTAACAGATGTAATCGATAGCTATGGAATTGACTTTGACATTCTCTACTCATGTGGACCTTTAGCGATGCTTCGTGCATTAGAAGGACGCTATAAGGAGAGAAAAGCCTACATTTCATTAGAAGAACGTATGGGCTGTGGTATTGGAGCATGTTTCGCATGTGTATGCCATTTGCAAGCAGATCCGAGTGGACATTCTTACAAGAAGGTGTGTAGCGACGGACCAGTATTTCCAATCGGGGAGGTTGTACTATGAACAGATTGCAAGTTGAATTACCAGGGTTATCATTAAAAAATCCAATCATCCCAGCATCTGGTTGCTTCGGATTTGGTCGTGAGTATGCACAGTTCTATGATTTAAGTGTACTTGGATCAATTATGATTAAAGCGACAACAGAACAACCTCGTTATGGAAACCCAACGCCTCGTGTTGCTGAAACACCAGGCGGAATGCTAAATGCAATCGGGCTTCAAAATCCTGGATTAGAAAAGGTAATGAATTCTGAATTACCTTTTCTCGAGCAATTTGATCTTCCGATTATTGCAAACGTTGCGGGTTCACAAGCTGAGGATTACGTAGCGGTTGCGAAGGCGATTTCAAAGGCACCTAATGTTCATGCGCTAGAATTAAATATTTCTTGTCCAAACGTAAAAACGGGTGGTATCGCTTTTGGTACAAATCCTGAAATTGCTGCTGATTTAACGAAGCGAGTAAAAGAGGTTTCTGAAGTACCGGTATATGTGAAATTGTCACCGAACGTGGCAAACATTGTGGAAATTGCAAAAGCAATTGAAAATGCGGGTGCGGACGGTTTAACGATGATTAATACATTGCTTGGTATGCGTCTAGATTTAAAAACTGCAAAACCAATTTTAGCAAACCGTACGGGCGGACTATCAGGGCCTGCGATTAAGCCAGTAGCAATTCGTATGGTACATGAAGTAAGTCAAGCGGTTAACATTCCGATCATCGGAATGGGTGGTATTGAAACAGCGGAAGATGTAATTGAATTCTTCTATGCTGGCGCAAGCGCGGTTGCAGTTGGAACGGCGAACTTTATCGATCCGTTCGTATGTCCGACAATTATTGAAGAATTACCAGCATTACTAGATGAATTAGGATTTGATCATATTTCGGAATGTCAAGGAAGGAGCTGGAAGCAAACATGTCACAGTCGTTAATCGTTGCACTAGATTTTCCAGGGAAACAAGAGGTAGAACAATTCTTACACCACTTTGAAGGGGAAGAGTTATTTGTCAAAGTTGGTATGGAGTTGTTTTACAAAGAAGGTCCTGCAATTATTACGTACTTAAAAGAAAAAGGACATAAAATCTTCCTAGATTTAAAACTTCATGATATTCCGAATACGGTAAAAAGCGCTATGCGTAGCCTAGCTAGTCTAGATGTAGATATGGTAAATGTTCATGCTGCTGGGGGAAGCAGTATGATGAAAGCTGCGATTGAGGGATTAGAGGAAGGTAAGCAAGAAGGAAAAGAGAGACCGATTTGTATTGCCGTTACACAATTAACAAGCACTTCGGAAGCTATGATGAAAAAAGAGATTGGCATTGAGAAAACGTTAGAAGAAGCGGTTGCTCATTATGCAAAATTAACGAAAGAAAGTGGACTTGATGGCGTTGTTTGTTCAACACTTGAAGTACCAAAATTACGTGAAGTATGCGGAAATGAATTTGTAACAGTAACACCGGGGATTCGTCTTGCAAGCGATGATGTAAATGACCAAGTGCGCGTAGCAACACCGAAACGTGCGAGGGAACTTGGTTCAAGCTACATCGTAGTAGGACGTAGTATTACAAAAGCAGAAAATCCGCTTGAAGCGTATAAAACAGTAAAACAACAGTGGGAAGGTGTAACAGTATGAAAAAAGAAATCGCATCGCATTTATTAGAAATTGGAGCAGTATTTTTACAACCGAATGACCCATTTACTTGGTCTTCTGGTATAAAATCACCAATTTATTGTGATAATCGTTTAACTTTATCTTATCCAAAAGTACGCCAAGCGATTGCAGCTGGATTAGAAGAGTTAATTAAAGAGCACTTCCCAACTGTAGAAGTTATTGCAGGAACAGCAACTGCTGGTATTGCGCACGCTGCATGGGTAAGCGATCGTATGGATTTACCAATGTGCTACGTGCGTAGTAAAGCAAAAGGTCACGGTAAAGGGAACCAAATCGAGGGAAAAGCTGAAAAAGGTCAAAAAGTAGTAGTAGTAGAAGACTTAATTTCAACTGGCGGTAGTGCAATTACATGTGTAGAAGCACTTCGCGAAGCTGGCTGTGAAGTATTAGGAATCGTATCAATCTTCACATACGAGCTTGAGTCAGGAAAAGAGAAACTAGAAGCAGCAAACGTAGCATCGTATTCTTTAAGTGATTACAGTGCATTAACTGAAGTTGCAGCAGAAAAAGGTATGATCGGACAAGCTGAAACGAAAAAATTACAAGAGTGGCGTAAAAATCCAGCTAATGAAGCTTGGATCACAGCGTAACACGAAAAAAGACGACCGCGGGGGAACGCTGTCGTCTTTTTTATATCATTGCTAAAATTTTATGTAAAGTTCCATCGATATCAAAGAAAATCATATTACAATCTCCTCACTAATAACTACTTATTATTTTCTGCAACTTCATATCCTCTCACAAACAATAGAGTCATATAAGAAATAATAAATGAGAAGATACTATACATACCGACCCAAAAGAAAAACTTTGGAGGGAAGGCGATAGCACCTACTATTAAAAAACTAGCAAACGTTACAATTGGCATTACATAGTACATTCTCGTTCTACGTGTTCCAATAACAGAAACGATAAAGATAAGTAATGGACAAATTAATAAGACAAAAATCAATTCATTCATAGTTATGTCCCCTTTTCTAATTGAAGTAATCTGTTTCTCGTAAACGTTTTGAAATAAATACTCTCCTAATATAACTTCGCTAACATATACATAATCCCTTTTGAAAGTCAGTAATAAATGATTGATTTCACATTAAAAAATGTAAGCAAGAGAATACTCGCTTACGCTATAGAATAAACATCGCAACGATCGTGGTGACGATTAAGCCAATCACAACTGGTAAAAAGTTTCGGCGTGCAAGTTCAAACGGATCTACTTTGCATATGGCAGCGGCAGGAATAAGCGCCCAAGGAATTAAAGTGCCACCGCCGGTCCAGATTGCTGCAATTTGCCCAAGTGCTGTTAATGTAGCTGTTCCATGCCCAAGTGCTGTTCCGAAAAGATTGGCAATCGAACCAGCAAGTGATATACCGGAAAAGCCAGATCCATCTAAGCCTGTTATGACACCAACGATAGTTAATGTTCCTGCCGATACATATTGGTTTAAAGGAACAGTTTGAGATAAGGCGATTCCTAAGTCGTTAATGATTCCATGTGAACCTTTTGGTAAATAGTCCCCGATAATTTTCACAAAGCCGCTATCTCCTAAATAAAAGAGTGCAGCAATTGGAATAACTGGACCAAAAATTTTAAATCCAAATTGGAGTCCTTCTATAAAATAATCAGTCGTTTTATTTAGTCCATTTCCTTTGTAGGCGATGAGAGAAATAATGCTAATCATAATAACTGTCGTCCCGCCGATAAGTGCAGTTGCGTCGCTTCCTTGTAGTTTAAATTGCATCATGCAAAGAATGTCGATGGCATATACGATTGGAATGCAAATAGCAAGCCATTTTTTTGCCCGAGGAGATAATGAAGTGAGCGTTTTAGAAGGCTCGGTTGATGGGATAGATTCTTGTATAGATAAGCCTGTATGAAATTCTTTTCGTAAGAAGAAAAATGCGACAGAAGTTGTCACAATACCCATAACGATAACGAGGGGAACACTGGCAGAAACAACGCTGGAAACAGGGAGACCAGCAGCATCTGCAGTTAATTTCGGTGCACCTTGAATAACGAAGTCACCAGATAAGGCGATGCCGTGTCCGAATAAGTTCATAGCGATTGCGACTCCAATTGGCGGAAGGCCGACGCGTACAGCGACTGGTAATAAAATGGCCCCCATTAAGGCGACAGCTGGAGAAGGCCAAAAGAAAAAGGAAATTGTCATCATTAAAAGACCGATAATCCAGTAGGCATGTGCAGGTGTACGAATCATTTTTGTAAATGGTGAAATCATCGTATCATTTATGCCGGTATGAACGAGTAGATTGCTCATTGATACGATAATGGAGATGATCAATATAGTTGGTAATAGTTCGGTAATGGCGTAAATGAAACTTTGAAAAATACCACTAATGGCAAGAGGGATAGAACCTGTTGCGGTTAATGCCAATAAAAAGATAAAAACGATACAAATGATCGTCGTATCTTTTCTAAAAATAAAAAAGGTAATAATAGTGAGTAAACAAAGAACATAGAGAGCATGTAAAAGCGTTAATTCAACTCCCATGGCATTCACATCCTTTAGGCGTTCGTGTAGTTCATTGTATGAAAGCGGTGAAGGTATGTGAGTATAGGAAAAAGAAAAAAAGTGAAATTTCATGTACTGTAATGGTAATACTTGAAAATGGATGATACAATACAATTAATCCTAAAAATGGAATTTAAGGAGGGCTTATGCGCAAAAAAATTGGATTTTGGGGATTTATCATATCTTGTAGTCTATTAATCATTTTAAATCTGCTTACAAACAATGAATGGATAAGTATCATACCTGTTTTTGGGTTTGTTTTTATACTGTTATATCGTTGGGATGACATGAAACAACATGGTAAGAAAAGTATTGGAATTATGATAGGTATCATTGTTGTTTGTTCATTTGTCGTAGGGGTTATTTTAATAGAGGGCCAAAAGCAAATGGAGAAAATGTCTATTTTTCAAGATTGGATGTCTTCTGCGAAAGGTCTTTATCTTGTAATTGTAGTCGTTATTTTTCTAAGAGTCATGATAAGAATAGCAAGTTACATATTAAAGGAGAAGTAGAATGTGGGAGTACGAATGAGAGAGAAAATAGGGTATTATGGTGTGCTCGGTTGTTTAATATTATCAGTTATTTCGGGGCAATTTCTTAAAAGTGAATGGGTACCAGTAATATTATGTATAGGAGTATTGATTTTTGCTCCTATGTATCGCTGGGATGAATGGAAGGCATATAGTCGAAAAAAGAAAATTGTTTTCAGCATCGAGTTTGTCATTATAATTAGCACGATTCCGTTTTTGTTATTGAAAGGAAATGAGATAATAGATGGAATTGTAATTTTTCAAGGGTGGTTATTTATCGCGAAATTGTTATATTTAATATGCATTCTAATAGCGCTAGCAGTGGTCGGTAAAAAAGTAAACGAAAAGCTATTCGCTAATGAATAAAAGAAAGTGCCACCTTATTCGGTGGCACTTTCTTATTTTACTGAATGTGATTTTTGCATCTTTTTAACTAAACGAATTTGTCCGCGATGATTGATTTCATCTTCAAATACGTGAAACCATTTAAAGTAGTTATTTGCTGGTTTGTCATGCCAAAAGTCGGTTGTTTTAAATAGCCATTCGTCAGGTAAAGACTGAAATGTTTCGATCGTTTTAGAGCGCACTTCTTGTAACGTATTTATGTAAAATTCTATTGAGTTTCCTTTTATTTTCTCACGTCCAAGATTTCCTAACTCAACAGCAGGTAACCAGCGTTCTAATTCAGCATCTGTTGGTTCACGATCTTCAAAAGTATGAATCTGGTAGTAAAATTCAATAGCGGCCATATGGTACAATAACATGCCAATTGAATTTGCTTCATCATCATATAAATAATCAAGTTCTTCAATTGTTAAGCCTTCGACAGCCTGCATTGTTGTATAGCGAGCGTAATTCATCATGGAAACAAGTTTTGAAAACTCAACTTGTAAACCATCTACCTTATCGATTACAAAGTTCAATTAAAATTCCCCCTCTTTAAACAATTACTCCAGAGAAGGAATTCTATGTGTAAAGAAAAAACTCCTGTTAAAAAGTTCATGATTTTTAACAGGGAATGACAATTAGTTCCCGATTTGCCTTTGTAATAACCTCATAGCCCTCTTTTGTGATGACAATATCATCTTCAATTCTACACCCGCCCCAGTTTGGTATATAAATACCTGGTTCAACTGTAACAACCATACCTTCTTCTAAAGTAGCCTTACTTTCTTGGGATAGACGGAGAGGTTCATGAATTTCTAACCCAAGCCCATGACCAGTAGAGTGGCCGAAATATTGACCGTATCCATGTTCAGTAATGTAATCTCTCGTTATATCATCGATACTTTTCGCAGTTTCTCCAGGCTTAATGGCTGCAGTTCCACGTTTTAATGCTTCTAATACAACATTATATATTTTTTTGAATTCTTCTGATGGTTCGCCGATTGCTACAGTACGTGTTAAATCGGAACAATATCCGTTATAAAGTGCACCGAAATCTAATGTAACGATATCGCCGTGCTCGATTATTTTATTCGATGCAACACCATGAGGAAGGGAAGAACGAACGCCAGATGCTACAATAATTTGAAATGATGAGGATGTAGCCCCTTTCTTTCGCATGAAAAATTCTAATTCATCTCGGACATCAGTCTCACTTATTCCTGGCTTTAGAAACGTAAGGATGTGGTGAAATGATTCGTCAGCAATATTAGCCGCAATTTTCATTGTTTCTATTTCAGGTGTGTCTTTAATAATGCGAATATCTTCGATGATTTCGCACACTTGCACCATTTCCGCATGTATGTATTTTTGTAAGTTTTTATATTGTTGTAATGTCATGTTATTTTCTTCAATTCCAAGTTTTTTAATGTTTAATTTCGATACTTGATTTGCGATTTCTTTTTCTAGATTTCCTTTATGCATAATAATTTCAGCTTCTTTTATTTGTGATTTCGCTTGATCTACATAGCGAAAATCAGTTATAAAAACCGCTTTATTCGCAGAGATTAAGACGACGCCAGCGCTGCCTGTAAAGCCTGTTGCATATTGGCGATTTTCTTTTTTTGTAATAAGTAATCCGTCAATTTCATATTTTTGTAGTTGATTTTGGATTTTATTAATTCTTAAATTCATGTTAATTTCCCCCTTTTCACAGTATTGAATAAAGCAAATAGCGTGCCAAAAGATAACTTTAGAGAAAGGATAGTGGGGAATATATATATAAGGGAAGGTAAAGTAAAGCTCTGTCCGCTATTTGTGGGAAGGACTATTTGAAAACTACGGATTGCTTCAAAATATTAGTGAGCAAATGAAAAGAAAATCGAATCGATTTTTTTACACACTGTAAAAAAATTTATACAAATACGAGAAAATAATGTCAAATTTTTTTGGAATATCGAAGTTAGGAAAGAAAAGGATAAGCGATGTTTAGAGTGTATATTTGAAAATAACATTACATTTATTGTTTATTTTAATATAAAAATTAATATATAAATAAAAAAATTATTGATACAATAGGTAATTGTTGGGTTTCTCTCGAAGATAGGGATACGTAACGAATAAATAGGATTAAGGAATGTGAGTATATGAAAAAATTAAGTAAAGTAATGTCATTTTGCTTGGTAGTTAGTATGTTTGTTCTAGCAGGTTGTGAAAAAAGTGAAAACAAAGTTCAAGTAAATGAAAAGATTGAACAGCTTGATGAAGCACCAGAAGTGACAGGAAAAGAAGCGAAAAAGATTGTACGAAAGAGCGTAGATAGGATAGCAAACGCTTTTAGTGAGATGGAAAAGGAAAATGGATGGAGCCGAAATAATCCTGGAGATATGGAGACAGCGAAAAAAGGAGTTAAGGGATTAGTTACAGATAAGTTTGTAGAAAATCAGCTACCTAAGTCGCTTGACACATTTAATAGGTCTAGAGAGACGGATATGTTGCCATTCCCAATTCATATTGAGCCAGACGTGAGAATAACTTGTTCACAGAAAAATGATGTTTTAAAGATTGAGACGCTTATCCTTGCAAATGATATGGGGAATGAAGCGGAGACGTGGGAATTTGTTTTAGTTTATACCGATGGAAAATGGTTAATGGATAAATGGTCATCAAATACGCCAGTAGATTTAAAGTTAACTAAAGAAGAAGCTAACGAAATTCTTAGAGTTCAAGGTTTCAAGAATGTCTCTTTCGTTAGAGAAGAGAATAGTGGAAATAAGAAATATATTTTTAAAGAAAGTAACGGAGTAGTTGCTGTGGATGCCCAAACATCTGTTATTACTCACAATGTAGATGATGAAGAGCAAGAAAAGGTAACGAAACAAGATTTTATTCAAGAGCAAGAAACAGCTAAGGGAAATGATTCCAGTACGTATACTAGTTCAAAAGAAGAGAAGCAGCCAAAAAAAGAATCTTCTTCAGTATTAGGTAAAACTAAGGCTCTAAATGAGTTAGTTGCTCTAGAAAACGAAGAAAAACATACAAATGTTATGTCAACAAATGACATAGTAAATGAAATAGAAGGAAATTATCAACTATGGGATAATAAACTAAATGAAATTTACAGTACATTAAAAAATACGATGTCAGCTGATGCATTTCAGTCATTAAAAACAAAACAGATTGCATGGGTTAAAGAAAAAGAAAGTAAAGTTACAGTGATTGGTACAGATCCAAATAATGGAACGATGAGACGTATAGAGGCTTCGGAAGAGAAATATAAGATGACAAAAGAAAGATGTTACGAATTAGTTAATGGATATATGAACTAAATTAAAGAATGCGTTGCTAGCTAGCAACGCATTTTTTAATTTATGCTTTTAATTTCATTACTGTATCAGCATCTGGTGTTACATATAATGTTTGTTGATTGTCATATGTAACAAATCCAAGTTTTGCACCGCTCGGTTTTTTGACATGGCGTACCTTTGTGAAATCTACAGGAACAGAACTAGAATCTTTTGCTTTACTGTAATAAGCAGCGATTTTAGCGGCCTCTTGTAAAGTCTCTTCCGTAGGTTCAAGAGAACGAATGACAACGTGGGACCCAGGTATGTCTTTCGTATGTAACCAAATTTCATCACGACGGGAGAATTTCGTTGTTAAATAATCATTTTGCTTATTGTTTTTACCGACGAAAATTTCTGTGCCATCACTAGCTAAATATTTGTCCAATACTGGTTTTGTCGGTTTTTTCTTTGTGTTTTTTTTCTTACGATTACGTACATAACCTTCTTCGGTCAGTTCTTCACGAATCTCTTCAATATCTTTTGAAGAAGCAACCTCCATTTGTTGAAGTAAGCTATCGAAATAAAGAATTTCTTCATTTGTTTTTACGATTTGTTCTTCTACAATAGCGACTGAATTTTTCGCTTTTTGGTACTTTTGGAAATAGCGTTGTGCATTTTCAGATGGTGTTTTTAAAGGATTTAATGTGATTTTTACAGTCCCACCATTTTCGTCGTAATAGTTAACGACTTCTATCTCCTTATCACCTTTTTTCAAAGCGTACATATTGGCTGTAAGTAGCTCTCCAAATAGTTGATATTTATCTGCTTTTCCGGCATCTTGTAATGTTTTTTCTAGTTTAATTAGCTTCTTTTCGTTTTTTGTTTTTTCATTTTGCATAAAGCGTTCTAAATCGTGAGCTTGTTGTTTTACACGATCGCGCTCTGCTTTACCAAAGAAGAAACGATCTAATAATTCACTAACAGATGAAAATGTTTTTTCGTTTCCTTGTAAGTGAGAAAGAGGGAATAGGTAAAAGAACTCTTTTCCATTTGCTGTTATCATGGCAGGCACGTACTGATGTGTTAGCAAAGGTTTTTGCAAGCTGAAGAAAGCTTCAGATAATGCTTTTTCATTTGCCATACCTGCTTTTTTCACAACTTCTTTTGCAAATAATGGGGAAATTCCCATGAATGCTCCGACAAGTTGTTTGTCCATGTTGCCAGATAAAAAGTCTAGCGGTTTAATAAAATCATCTTCTGTTTCGATAAGAAGCGGATTAACTTTATGTTGTGCCGGTGGGGCAACATATTCAGCTCCAGCATATACAGTACGATGTCGGTTTACCGCTAAAGAAACGTGTTTTAAGCTATCTAAAATAACATTTGTTTTCGTATCTACTAAGATAATATTACTGTGTCGTCCCATTATTTCGATTACTAATGTTTTTACTGATTCGTCACCGATTTCATTGCGACTGCGGACTGTAATTTGAATAATACGTTCTAAGTCAATTTGTTCAATTTTTTCAATAAATCCACCTTCTAAATGTTTGCGAAGAAGCATACAAAACATCGGCGGTAGCGCTGGTGAATTGTAGTTTTGATTTGTTAAGTGCATACGCGCATATGTAGGGTGAGATGAAAGAATTAGCTTTTGGTTTTTTCCGTTTGCTCGAATATGTAATAAAACTTCATATTTTGAGGGTTGATATATTTTTGAAATTCTTCCTGTTTGAAGAGAATTTGCAATTTCATGTGTAATGGCTCTTGTAAATAATCCATCGAATGCCATGAATGAACACTCCTTTCTAACTAAAAGTTAATTATAGCATTTTTTTGGACGAGGCTGAATAAGCTTTCATTAGAGTATGTCTGGAATCAGGAGGTCGATGGCAGGATGAACTGGTATGAAATGCGAGCACATGAAGTGGAGGAAAGAACGAATACGAATGTGGAGGTAGGTCTTACAGAGCAAGAAGCAGAGGGCCGATTAAAGAAATTTGGTACAAATGAATTGCAAGAAGCAAAGCGGCCTTCTGCGCTTATGGTGTTTTTAGCGCAATTTAAAGATTTTATGGTACTTGTTTTATTTGGTGCTACAATTATTTCAGCTTTTTTAGGAGAGTATATTGATTCGATTGCAATTGTTGCAATTGTTATTATTAATGGTGTCCTCGGTTTCTTCCAAGAGAGGAAAGCTGAAAAATCGTTGGAAGCTTTAAAAGAATTGGCAGCTCCTCAAGTTACTGTACTAAGAAATGGGAAGTGGATAAAAGCGCCGTCAAAAGCACTTGTACTAGGTGATATTATTAAATTTTCTAGTGGTGACCGTATTGGCGCGGATGTTCGCCTTGTGGAATCTTCAAGTTTATATATTGAAGAATCGGCTCTTACAGGAGAGTCATTGCCTGTACAAAAGAAGGTAGATGCGTTACAAGGTCAAGATGTTTCAATTGGTGATCAAAAAAACATGGCATTTATGGGGACGATGATAACGAGAGGTGCTGGAACAGGGGTAGTCGTAGCAACTGGAATGAATACAGCTATGGGGCAAATTGCAAATATGTTGCAAAATGCTGAGCAAATGGAAACGCCATTACAAAGAAGATTAGAACAGCTTGGAAAAATTTTAATTATTGTTGCTCTTATTTTGACGGCTCTTGTTGTACTAGCTGGTGTATATCAAGGGAATGAAGTGTATCACATGTTTTTGGCTGGGGTTTCGCTTGCTGTTGCAGCTATTCCAGAAGGATTGCCAGCTATCGTTACGGTTGCGCTATCACTTGGCGTACAGCGTATGATTAAAAAGAGGGCAATTGTGCGAAAGTTGCCAGCTGTAGAAACGTTAGGCTGTGCTTCTGTTATTTGCTCAGATAAAACAGGAACAATGACACAAAATAAAATGATGGTAACACATATGTGGTCAGGCGGAGAATTGTGGAAAGTAACAGGTCAAGGCTATGAGCCAACAGGTTCGTTTATGAAAGGTGAAGAAGTAATTGACCCTACTAAGACGAAATCACTGTATCAACTACTTACATTTGGCTGTTTATGTAATAATGCGAATGTCATTCAAAAGAAAAAGACGTATGTGTTAGATGGAGATCCAACAGAGGGAGCTCTCGTTGCTGCTGCAATGAAGGCGGGAATATCACGTGAAGCTCTTAAAGGAAAGTTTGAAGTCATTCGTGAATTTCCTTTTGATTCAACTAGAAAAATGATGAGCGTTATCGTTCGTGATCGTGAAGGTAAAAAATTTGTTATTACAAAAGGAGCACCAGATGTTCTTTTGCAAATGAGTCAAACAATTTTGTGGGGAAATAAGCAGCAGCCTTTAAGTGAAATGTATCGAAAAGAATTGCAGGCAGCGATTCATAGTTTAGGAAGTCAAGCTTTACGAACGATTGCGGTGGCATTTAAACCGTTAAAAGCTACAGATTCAATTGAACATGAAAGAGAAGTCGAGCAGGATTTTATGCTTGTTGGAATACAAGGAATGATAGATCCGCCAAGACTAGAAGTGGCGCAAGCGGTGAAAGAGTGTAAGGAAGCTGGTATTAGAACGGTAATGATTACGGGAGATCATAAAGTGACGGCAATGGCAATTGCGGAACAGCTAGGGGTTTTACCGGCGGGTGGACGCGTTGTTGAAGGTGTAGAACTTGCGAATATGGATGTAGAGGCATTAGAAGATATTGTAGAAGATACGTATGTATTCGCTCGTGTGTCTCCTGAGCATAAATTGAAAATCGTTAAGGCGCTGCAAAATAAGGGACATATAGTAGCTATGACAGGTGATGGAGTGAACGATGCTCCAGCTATTAAAACAGCTGATATAGGGATTGCGATGGGAATTACAGGGACAGATGTTGCAAAAGAAGCTTCTTCACTTGTGTTGTTAGATGATAACTTTGCTACGATTAAATCGGCGATTAAAGAAGGTAGAAACATATATGAAAATATTCGGAAGTTTATTCGGTATTTGTTAGCATCTAACGTTGGTGAAATTTTAGTTATGTTATTTGCGATGTTACTTGCACTGCCATTGCCGATGGTTCCAATTCAAATTTTATGGGTGAACTTAGTTACTGACGGTTTACCAGCGATGGCATTAGGTTTGGATAAGGCTGAAGGAGATGTGATGAAGAGAACACCACGCCATCCGAAAGAAGGGGTGTTCGCTAGAGGGCTTGCGTGGAAAATTATAAGTCGTGGTTTTTTAATCGGAGCAGTGACATTAGTAGCGTTTATTATTGCATTTAACCAGCATCCGAATGAATTGAAGTATGCACAAACGGTAGCCTTCGCAACATTAGTACTGGCTCAGCTTATTCATGTATTTGATTGTCGTAGTGAACATTCTATATTTCACCGCAACCCGTTTGGAAATATATATTTAGTAGGGGCGGTTATTATTTCTTTACTGTTAATGTTTGTAGTTATATATTATCCACCATTACAGCCGATTTTTAGCACAATGCCGATACAAGCACGAGATTGGTTGTTAATTGGAGGATTATCATCTATTCCGACCTTCTTATTAGTAGGATCCTTATTAACAAGAAAAAAGGAGAAAAAGAAAAAGCCGCTGTTATATAAGAAGGGATTAAACTTGAAATAGTCAATGATATGAAAATATGATATAATTTACAGAAGGTAGTAGAGCCTTGTCTCTATTGCCTTTTTCATTGAGTTATTTCATGGCTTGGATGTGATAAAGATGATTTGTAGTATGACAGGATTTGGAAGATCGAAGGTAGAAAACGATACTTTTCAAATAACAGTAGAAATGAAGTCGGTGAACCATCGTTTTTTAGAAATGAGTATTCGGCTTCCGAAGCAAATGATGGCGTTTGAAGACAAGATTCGTAAAATAATTGCAAAGCAAGTTCGCCGTGGACGTATTGAAGTGTCTATTAGTATAACAGGCGAAGGGCTTGTTGAAAGAAAATTAACTGTGAATTGGGAACTTCTCAAGCAGTACCAATCCATTATGGAAGATATAAAAGGGGAATTTCAATTACAAGATTCTATTACACTCGGGCAACTAATGGGAATGCCAGAAGTAACGGCAGTTGAAGAAATAGAAAATGTAAATGAACAATTTGAAACCGGTTTATATGAAGCTGTTCGCCAAGCTGCTCATATGTTGAAAACGATGAGAGATGGCGAAGGAGAACGATTACATAAAGATATAGCATATCGTTTGCAAGAGATTCATAATTGTGTAAATGCAATTATTCCACATGCACCAATTGTTACACAAAAATATCGTGAACGATTAGAAAATCGCTTAAAAGAATTACATAACCAAGATTTAGATGAACAACGATTGTTGACAGAAGTAGCAATATTTGCAGAGCGTTCAGATATTCACGAAGAATTAGTTCGATTACAAAGTCATTTAGATCAATTTCGTGAAGCACTGCAAATTACAGAGCCTGTTGGAAGGAAAATGGACTTCATCGTGCAAGAGATGCATAGGGAAGTTAATACGATAGGTTCTAAGGCAAATGACTTAACAATTTCAAAATATGTCGTAGAAATGAAAAATAACCTTGAAAAAATTCGTGAACAAGTACAAAATATTGAGTAGCTTTCAAAAAATATATAAAGTTATACGTGGTGGAGAAATCGGATAGACTTACTAGGAGGCGCAAACTATGGCCATGCGGTTTTTAAATATTGGATACGGAAATATTGTATCTGCTCATCGAATTATTGCTATTGTAAGTCCGGAGTCAGCTCCTATTAAACGGACAGTACAGGAAGCGCGTGAACATAATGCTTTGCTTGATGCTACGTATGGGAGAAAAACAAGGGCGGTTATTGTTATGGATGATGGGCATGTAGTATTAAGTCCAATTCAGCCAGAGACGATTGCACATCGTTTGAATAATAAAGAAGATTTAAGTGAGGAAGGGTAGGTTTTACATATTTATGAGAAGTAGAAGAGGATTGCTCATCGTTCTTTCGGGACCTTCTGGTGTTGGGAAAGGAACGGTTCGAAAAGAGCTGTTTAGCCATGAAGACACACGTTTTCAGTACTCTATTTCAGTAACGACACGTAAACCGCGTGAAGGTGAAGTAGATGGTGTGGATTATTTCTTTAAAGAGAGAGAAGAATTTGAAGAAATGATTCGTAATGAAAAGTTACTTGAATGGGCTGAGTTCGTTGGTAATTATTACGGAACACCGATTGATTATGTTGAAAAAACGTTACAAGAAGGAAAAGATGTGTTCTTAGAAATTGAAGTGCAAGGAGCAATTCAAGTTAAGAAAGCCTTCCCAGCAGGTGTATTTATTTTCTTAGCACCTCCAAGTTTATCTGAACTAAAGAACCGAATTGTCGGCCGTGGTACAGAAACTGAAGATGTTATTGAAAATCGTTTAACTGTAGCGAAAGAAGAAATCGAAATGATGGACGCTTATGACTATGTTGTAGAAAACGATCAAGTTGAATTAGCTTGCGACCGAATTAAAGCAATTGTGGTTGGTGAACATTGCCGCCGCGAAAGAGTGGCAAAATACTATAAAGAAATGACGGAGGGTCTATAATTATGTTAAATCCATCAATTGACTCATTATTAACAAAAATCGATTCTAAATATACACTTGTAACAGTAGCTGCAAAGCGTGCACGTGAAATGCAAATTGCTGACAATTGTGTTATTGAAAAGCCTGTTTCTTATAAATGTGTAGGTAAAGCGTTAGAAGAAATCGATTTAGAAGTATTAAAATATGTACCAAGCGATGACACAATAATTGATTAAGACATTCTTTTCGACAAATTAAAACATAGACTTTATAATTTTCTATGTAACGGTAACAACCTATTTACAAGTAGGTTGTTATTTTTTTACGATAGGGATGAAAAGGAATCGAAAAAGACGGAACGAAATACTGGTACTGACGAGCTGGAAATTCTATTTCAGTAGAATAAGTTTGAAAAAGAAAGAGGACGAATCATATGCTAAAAGGGAAAAAGATACTTCTATGTGTAACAGGAGGCATTGCAGTTTTTAAGGCGGCTGCGTTAACAAGTAAATTGACACAAGCTGGCGCTCTTGTAAAAGTAATGATGAGTGAGTCGGCAATGAAGTTTGTTACGCCTCTTACATTTCAAGCACTTTCTCGCCATGATGTATATACGGATACGTTTGATGAGAGAGACTCGGCTGTTATTGCTCATATTGATTTAGCGGATTGGGCAGATGTTGTACTTGTTGCACCTGCTACAGCTAATTGCATTGGAAAGTTAGCTGGCGGTATTGCTGATGATATGATTACAACTACTTTGTTAGCTACTACAGCTCCAGTGTGGATTGCACCTGCTATGAATGTGCATATGTATGAAAATAAAATTGTTCAAAAAAACATGATGACGTTAAAAACATTAGGATATACATTTATTGAGCCTGGGGAAGGTTTTTTAGCATGTGGTTATGTAGCAAAAGGAAGACTGGAAGAACCTGAAGCAATTATTGGACGATTAGAAGAGGCTTTCTCAGAACAACAACCATTGCAAGGAAAACGAATATTAATAACAGCTGGACCGACACGTGAAAAGATTGATCCGGTTCGTTTTATGACGAATTTTTCTTCTGGAAAGATGGGGTATGCGATCGCAGAAGTTGCAGCAGGCTTAGGTGCTGATGTCATACTTGTGTCAGGACCGACAGCATTAGAGTCACCATTACATGTCACAACAATACAAGTAGAATCTGCACAAGATATGTTAGAGGCAGTCCTTCAGCATTATCAGAGTGTGGATGTTGTCATCAAAACAGCAGCCGTTGCAGATTACCGTCCGAAATATGTTCATGATAATAAAATGAAAAAGAAAAATGGCGATGCTGTAATTGAATTAGAAAGAACAGTGGATATTTTAAAAACGTTAGGTGAGAAGAAGGACCGACAGTTACTTATCGGTTTTGCAGCTGAAACGACAAACATAGAGGAATACGCAACGAGAAAATTACGTGAGAAAAATGCAAATATGATTGTTGCGAATGACGTGAAAGCGCAAGGAGCTGGGTTTGGTACGGATACAAATATTGTGACAATGTATAGAAAAGATGGAGAAATCATTGAGCTGCCACTTTTAACGAAGAAAGAAGTGGCTCGTGAAATATTAAAGCAAATAGAAATGATGTTAGAAGATGATTATGTATGAAGTTTGCAAGTGTAATTGTTGATGTACCTGCACGTCAAACAGATCGACCGTTTGATTATATTATCCCTAAAAAATGGGAAGATATCGTGCAAACAGGAATGCGTGTAGTAGTCCCATTCGGTCCGAGGAAATTGCAAGGTTTTATTATTGGCATAAAGGATTCGGTTGAACTAGAAAGTAAAAAGTTAAAAGCGTTGTATGAAATATTAGATGTCACTCCGGTTTTAAATGATGAATTATTAAAACTTGGGTATTGGCTTACAAGTGAAACGTTATGTTATATGATTTCAGCTTTTCAGGTGATGCTTCCGACGGCGATCAAAGCAACATATAAAAAGCGTCTGCAACTTCGTAACCGAGAAGAAGTTGCACCAGAAATTCTTTCTTTATTTCAAGGGAAGGAAACGATAGATTGGGAAGCTATCGAAGCACAGCCGCACCTATATCGCACTATTCAACAAGAAATTAAAAATGGTACGACTGAAGTGGTTTATCAAGTAAAGGATAAAGTGCAGAAGAAGAAACAAAGAGTAGTTCAACCGGAGTTGCCGGCAGATAAATTGGAATTAGCAGCATTTGAACTGAAAAGTAAAAAACAACAAGATGTACTCTATTATTTTGTAGAAAACTACAAAAGTGTACCGTTAAAAAATTTAACAGAAGAATTACAAATAACAGATGCTCCAATAAAAGCACTTGTTAAAAAGGGTCTAATCTCAGAAAAGTATGTAGAAGTATACCGGAGTCCGTATGACGATGATGATTTTGAACAAACGAAACCATTTCCGCTTACTGAGGAACAAAAACAAGTAATTACACCGATTTTGTCATCAATTACAAATGAAACTTACAATCCATTTTTACTATATGGTGTTACAGGAAGTGGTAAGACTGAAGTGTATTTACAATCTATAGCAGCGGTGCTCGAGAAAGGAAAAGAAGCAATTGTGCTTGTTCCTGAAATTGCGCTAACGCCCCAGATGGTAGATCGCTTTAAAGGTAGGTTCGGTTCGCAAGTTGCAGTTCTTCACAGTGCGCTTTCTGTTGGCGAGAAATATGATGAATGGCGAAAGATATTAAGAAAAGAAGTGAAAGTTGTAGTTGGTGCGCGTTCAGCTATTTTTGCTCCATTCGAAAATTTAGGAATCATTATTATTGATGAAGAGCATGAATCAAGTTATAAGCAAGAGGATAACCCAAAGTATCATGCAAGAGATGTAGCAGTGTGGAGAGGACAATACCATAAGTGTCCAATCGTTCTCGGAAGTGCAACGCCGACACTTGAATCGTTTGCTAGAGCGAAAAAAGGTGTCTATGGGTTGCTTACAATGGAAAAACGTATGAACAAACAAGCTTTGCCGACTGTAGAAATTGTTGATATGCGTGAAGAGCTTCGTGATGGAAATCGCTCAATGTTTTCAAAGGCACTGCATGAAAAAATAGCAGATCGATTAGAAAAGAAAGAACAAATGGTTCTCTTTTTAAATAGAAGGGGTCATTCTACGTTTGTGATGTGTCGTGATTGTGGGTATGTCGTACAATGTCCGCATTGTGATATTTCGTTGACATATCACAAAATGAACCATCGTTTAAAATGTCATTATTGTAGTCATGAGGAAAATATGCCAACGGAGTGTCCTGCTTGTAATAGTACGTATATTCGTTTCTTTGGTACAGGGACGCAAAAGGTTGAAGAAGAAATCACAAAACTATTCCCTGAGGCGCGGGTCATTCGAATGGATGTGGATACAACAAGCCGTAAAGGAATGCATGAAAAATTATTAAAGGCGTTTGGTGAAGAGAAAGCAGATATATTACTTGGAACACAAATGATTGCAAAAGGGCTTGATTTTCCGAAGGTGACGCTTGTTGGCGTTTTAACGGCGGATACGATGCTTCATCTACCTGATTTTCGGGCGAGTGAAAAGACGTATCAGCTATTGACACAAGTGAGTGGACGTGCAGGAAGACATGAATTGCCAGGTGAAGTTGTAATTCAAACGTATACGCCGGAACATTACAGTGTAGAATTAGCAAAGAATCAACAATATGATGTATTTTATGAGCACGAAATGCAAATGAGGCAAATGAGACAATATCCGCCATATTACTACGTTGTACTTGTAACTGTATCTCATCCGGAGTTATTAAAGGCAGTCCAAGTGACGGAAAAAATTGTCGGTCATTTACGAACGCATTGTTCAAGGCAAACAATGGTGTTAGGGCCGGTTGCTTCAGCAATTCCAAGGATAAAAGATAGATATCGTTACCAATGCATGATAAAATACAAACGGGAACCAAACTTAAAGAACGTGCTCAAAATGGTAAATGAACATTATCAAGCAGAAATGCAAAAAGAGCTACAAATCTCAATTGATTTTAATCCAACAATGTTAATGTAGCGGAGGGAAATATGGCAGTTTTAGAAATTGTAAAGCATCCAAATGAAGTGTTAGAAACACCATGCGAAAGAGTAATTAACTTTGATAAAAAGTTAGTGAAATTGTTAAAAGATATGCATGAAACAATGTTAATTGCAGACGGAGTTGGTCTAGCTGCGCCACAAGTGGGTGTAAGCTTACAAGTTGCTGTTGTTGATATAGGTGATGATACGGGTAAAATTGAATTAATTAATCCTGTTATTTTAGAAAAACGTGGTGAACAAGTAGGTCCCGAAGGCTGCTTAAGCTTTCCGGGACTTTATGGTGAAGTGGAGCGTGCAGATTACATTAAAGTACGTGCACAAAATCGTCGCGGTAAAATATTTTTATTAGAAGCGGATGACTTCTTAGCGCGTGCAATTCAGCATGAAATCGATCATTTACACGGTGTTTTATTTACATCTAAAGTGAAAAGGTATTATGAAGCAGGCGAATTAGAATAGGTTTAAAAGGAGCGGTTTTTGAATGATGAAAGTAGTATTTATGGGGACACCGGACTTTTCTGTGCCGGTGCTTCGTCGTCTTATCGAGGACGGATATGACGTAGTTGGTGTTGTAACGCAACCTGATCGTCCAGTTGGTAGAAAAAAGGTTTTAACACCTACTCCTGTTAAAGTAGAAGCGGAGAAACATGGTATTCCAGTAGTACAGCCGTTAAAAATTCGTGAAAAAGACGAATATGAAAAAGTATTAGCACTAGAGCCAGACTTAATTGTAACAGCAGCATTTGGACAAATCGTACCGAATGAAATTTTAGAAGCGCCAAAGTATGGATGTATTAATGTCCACGCATCATTACTTCCAGAACTTCGCGGTGGTGCACCAATTCATTATGCGATCATGGAAGGTAAAGAGAAAACAGGTATTACAATTATGTATATGGTAGAAAAATTAGATGCGGGCGATATATTAACGCAAGTAGAAGTAGAAATTGAAGAGCGTGAAACAACAGGTTCATTATTTGATAAGTTAAGCGAAGCAGGAGCACACCTTTTATCTAAAACGGTTCCTTTACTAATTCAGGGTAAACTAGAACCAATTAAACAAAGTGAAGCTGAAGTGACGTTTGCATATAATATAAAACGTGAGCAAGAGATAATTGATTGGACAAAAACAGGTGAAGAAGTATACAATCACATTCGCGGATTGAATCCATGGCCAGTTGCTTATACGACTTTGGCAGGACAAGTTATTAAAGTATGGTGGGGAGAGAAGGTCTCTATTACAGAGAAAGCTGAACCAGGTACAATAGTAGCTCTTGAAGAAGATGGATTTGTTGTTGCAACAGGGAACGAGACAGGCGTTAAAATCACTGAATTGCAACCATCTGGTAAAAAGCGTATGAGTTGTTCACAATTTTTACGTGGAACAAAACCTGAAATTGGTACGAAGTTAGGAGAAAATGCATGAGACAAAATGTTCGTGAGTTAGCTCTGGATGGCTTAATTCAAGTAGAAAAAAGTGGTGCATATAGCAACTTACTTTTAAATAATTTGATTGAAAAAAATACAATTGACAGAAAAGATATTGGTTTATTAACTGAAATGGTATATGGAACAATTCAACGTCGTGACACACTAGATTATTATTTACAACCATTTTTAAGAAAAAAGGTTGAAGCGTGGGTAAGAGTGTTGCTTCGCCTATCTCTATATCAAATGCTATATTTAGACCGAGTTCCAGAAAGAGCGGCTATTCATGAAGCAGTTGAGATTGCAAAGCGTCGTGGGCATAAAGGGATTTCAGGCATGGTGAACGGAGTATTGCGTTCAATTCAGCGAGAAGGTGTACCTTCGTTAGAAGAAATCGAAAATCCAGTAGAACGTCTTGCGATTGCAACGAGTCATCCAATGTGGCTTGTACAAGAATGGGCATCCGAATATGGTTTAGAGACAGCAGAGAAAATGTGTGAAGTAAATATGTTGCCACCTGTACCAACAGCACGTGTAAATGTTGATAAAGTAACGGTAGAAGAAGCGGTTGCGTTATTAGCTGATGAGGGTATAGAAGCAAAACGTGGCGAATTGTCAGAGGATGCAATTCAAATTGAAAGAGGAAATGTCGCACATACAGAAGCGTTCAAAAAAGGTTTCCTTTCTATTCAAGATGAAAGCTCAATGCTTGTAGCACGTGCTTTAGAACCGAATAAAGGAGATACAGTTCTAGATAGTTGTGCTGCTCCTGGCGGAAAAACAACTCATATTGCAGAGCGTTTGGACGGAACTGGTAAGGTAATGTCGCTTGATTTACACGCACATAAAGTACGTTTAATTGAACAACAGGCGAAGAGACTTGGTTTAGAAAATGTAGAAACGATGGCTTTAGATGCTAGAAAAGTTCAAGAGCATTTTGCAAATGAATCTTTTGACAAAATATTAGTAGATGCACCATGTTCTGGATTTGGTGTTATTAGACGTAAACCTGATATTAAGTTAGGTAAAGATAAGGGCGATAGTGAAAGGTTATCAACGATTCAACTTGCGATACTAGAAAAAATAGCACCATTGTTAAAACAAGGTGGTCGCCTTGTTTATAGTACGTGCACAATTGAAAAAATAGAAAATGAACAAGTAATAAAGCAATTTTTACAAGAGCATCCTGAATTTGAATGGGATACTACGATAAAAGATCGCATGCCAGAAAAGTTAAATCCGTATATTGATGAAGGTCAAGTACGAATTTTACCGCATTATTTTGCAACAGATGGCTTTTATATTGCTTGTTTAAGAAAGAAGGTGTAGCATCATGGAAACGACTGTAAAAAAACAAAAGAAAAATCTAGAAACAAAGAAACCATCAATTTATTCTTTACAACTTCATGAAATGCAAGATTGGTTAAAGGAACAAGGGGAACCTAAGTTCCGTGCAGGACAAATTTTTGATTGGCTATATAAAAAACGTGTAAAAAATTATGAGGATATGTCAAACCTTGCTAAAGGATTGCGCGATAAATTGTCGAATTCCTTTGATATTACTACTTTAAACACTTTAGTAAAACAAACGTCTTCGGATGGAACGATTAAATTCCTATTCCAGTTATACGATGGATACTCTATTGAAACTGTACTAATGCGACATGAATATGGAAATTCCATTTGTGTAACAACACAGGTGGGTTGCCGCATTGGCTGTACGTTCTGTGCTTCTACACTTGGTGGGTTAAAACGAAACTTAGAGGCTGGAGAAATTGTAGCGCAAGTAGTAGAAGTTCAGCGTGCGCTTGATGAAACAGAAGAACGTGTAAGTTCTCTTGTTGTTATGGGAATTGGAGAACCGTTTGATAATTATGATAACTTAATGTCATTCTTACGCATTGTAAATCATGAAAAAGGAATTCATATTGGTGCAAGACATATGACAGTTTCAACAAGTGGAATTGTTCCAAAAATTTATAAGTTCGCTGAAGAAGATATGCAAATTAATTTTGCGATTTCATTGCATGCTGCAAATACAGAGATACGTTCAAAATTAATGCCGATCAACCGTGCTTATAAGCTACCTGATTTAATGGAAGCTGTTAAATACTATGTAAATAGAACAGGGCGTCGTATTACATTTGAATATGGCTTATTTGGAGGAGAAAATGACCAAGTTGAGCACGCTGAAGAACTTGCTGCGCTCTTAAAAGGTGTAAAATGTCATGTAAACTTAATTCCGGTAAACTACGTGCCAGAACGTGATTATGTACGTACGCCACGAGAGCAAATTTTCTTATTTGAAAAGACGCTAAAAGATCGTGGAGTGAATGTAACCATTCGCCGTGAACAAGGTCATGATATTGATGCAGCCTGCGGTCAGTTGCGTGCAAAGGAGCGCAAAGAAGAGACGAGGTGACTAGATGAAAGCCGTGTTTCTATCGGATAAAGGAAAAGTTCGTCAACATAATGAAGATAGTGCAGGAGTTTTTCGCAATTTAGATGGAAATATTTTAGCGGTAGTAGCAGATGGAATGGGAGGTCATCGAGCTGGCGATGTAGCTAGCTCGATGGCTATTCAATTATTCCATGATTATTGGAAGCAAACGCATAATATGAATGAGCCTAAAAAGGTAGAAAAGTGGTTACATACTAACGTTGGAATTATTAATGAGCGCATATATGCTTACTCTCAGCAGCATGCAGAATGTAATGGCATGGGAACAACACTTATAATAGCCATTTGTACATCGAATTTTGTGACGATAGGTCATATAGGAGATAGTCGTTGTTATATGGTATCAGAGGGGAAAATGACGCTTGTAACGGAAGATCATTCGCTTGTAAATGAACTTGTAAGACATGGCGAAATTTCAAAGGAAGATGCAGAATATCACCCGAAAAAGAATGTTTTGTTAAGAGCATTAGGAAATGAAGAAACAGTTGGATTAGATGTTAAAACATTGGTGCTTGAAGAAGATGATCAATTACTTCTTTGCTCGGATGGATTGTCTAACAAAGTTTCTATTGCTGATATGCAACAAATTTTACAATTGAATGAACAGCTCGAGGCGAAGGGAGAGCATCTCATTCAATTAGCAAATGATCGTGGTGGAGAAGATAATATTACCCTCGTTATTATTGATTATACGGATTCGACAAACGAAAGTAGGTGAAGTGCAACGTGCTGATTGGAAAACGCTTAAATGACCGTTATAAGCTGCTGAAAATGATTGGCGGTGGAGGAATGGCCAATGTATATTTAGCTCATGATGATATACTTGGTCGAGATGTAGCGGTAAAAATATTAAGACTCGACTATTCAAATAATGAAGAGTTTATTAAACGTTTCCATCGAGAAGCGCAATCTGTTACAACGTTGTCGCATCCAAATATTGTGAATATGTATGATGTTGGGGAAGAGGATGATATATATTATCTTGTAATGGAATATGTACCTGGACGAACATTGAAGCAATACATAATTGATCGAGGGATGTTACCGATAGGAGAGGCTCTTGATATAATGGAGCAGTTAACGTCCGCTATGGCACACGCCCATCATTTTGAGATTGTACATCGTGATATTAAACCGCACAATATTTTGATTCGAGATGACGGAGTGGTCAAAGTAACAGACTTTGGAATTGCGACAGCTACAAGTGCAGCAACAATTACACATACAAATTCGGTGCTCGGTTCGGTGCATTATTTATCACCAGAACAAGCGCGCGGCGGTATAGCGAATAAACAATCAGATATTTATTCACTTGGGATTGTTATGTTTGAATTGTTAACAGGAAGACAACCGTTTTCTGGTGAATCTGCTGTTGCAATTGCGTTAAAACATTTACAAAATGAAATGCCATCTCCAAAAAGATGGAATGAAAATATTCCACAAAGTGTTGAAAATATTATATTAAAGGCAACTGCGAAAGATCCGTTCCATCGATATCAATCTGCTAACGCGATGAAACGAGATATTGAAACAGCACTATACCCAGAACGAATAAATGAACAACCATTTTACATACCAGAAGATATGGAAGCAACGAAAGCGATTCCAATTATTCAACAAGAACAACTATTTCAAAATGTAAGTGATGAAACGATTGTATTAAAAGGAAGTAAAGTGGATGAACAAGTAAGAAAAGAAGAGACCAAATCAGGTAAGAAGAAAAAGCGAAATAATAAATGGCTGAAAGTTTTAATTACAACTTTTTTACTTTTAGCGATAGGGATAACCTTAGCACTTACTGTTATTCCAGGCTTCTTTATTCCGAAAGATGTGAAGGTTCCTGATGTGGCTGGTATGAAATATACGACAGCTGTAAATACATTAGTTGAAAAAGGTTTTGAAGTTACTGAACCTAATCTTGTATATACAGATGATGTTGAAGCCGGAAAAGTGATAAAAACAGATCCTATAGCAGGAAGAGTAGTGAAAGAAAACTCTAAAATTACTATCTATCAATCAGGTGGGAAAAAGAAAAGTAAGATGCGTGATTTGACAGGAAAAGATTTCGAGAGTATAAGAGCTGAGTTAGAAGAAAAATATAAACAAGTTACAATAAATTATATTGAAAATGATAAGCCGAAAGGTGAAATTGTAGAGCAAATACCAACGCCTGATCAAATGGTTATAGAGACAGAACAAGAACTGAAAATTTGGGTAAGTAAAGGACCTTATCAAATAAGACCAGGTGATTTTTCAGGATGGACTGAAAATAGTGTAAAAGGTTATTTAAATGAAAGAAAGCTTGTTTCTGATATAAAAAGAGAGTATTCAGATACGGTTGATAAAGGTCTTGTTATTTCACAGTTACCAAAGCCTGGGACACCTTTAAAAGAAGGAGATAAAGTATCGATTGTTATCTCCGATGGTCCGAAGCCTAAAGTGACGAAAACGGTAAAAGTGGATAACATTTCTATCCCATATGAAGCTTCTGCAACAGGTGAGAAAAAGCCGCAAACAATAGAAATTTATAAAGAAGATATGCAGCAAAAAATGGATAAACCAGTTGAAACGAGAACAATTACTGAGTCAGCGATTATTTCTTTAGAATTTGTAATTCAAGAAGGTGCAAAGGGACACTATAAAATTGTCCGAGATGGAGTAACGATTATGGACAAGGAAGTACCATATCCAGCTCAATAATAGTGAATTCCATCGTCCTTATATAGAAGATGGAATTTATTACTCTTGCCTGTTATGCTGTCTACATCGTGGACTGTATAACAGGCAAAAATATATGATTCAAAAAGCTGTAAAAGTGATACTGTTGTAAATAATATTTCGAATTTGATGGTAGATTAAATATATGAACCTGGATATATATTTGGTGGGCTTTGAATTAATTGTTTAAAGAACGCTAGTCTATTCATATTTAATTGCAGTTTCATTTTATACAAAATAAAGGAGAATTATATGCCAGAAGGAAAAATTGTAAAAGCTCTAAGTGGGTTTTATTATGTGCAGAATGAGGAAGGGATTACACAATGTCGTGGGCGTGGTGTATTTAGAAAGAATAAAATTACGCCACTTGTAGGAGACCAAGTTGTTTTTCAAGCGGATAATCCGAATGAAGGTTATGTGTTAGAAGTATTTGATCGGAAAAATGAACTTGTTAGACCTCCTATTGCTAATGTTGATCAAGCTATTCTTGTTTTCTCTGCGGTAGAACCAGATTTTAATCCAGGACTGTTAGATCGATTTTTAGTATTAATTGAATATCATAACATTAAACCAATTATTTGTATTAGTAAGATGGATTTAGTAGATGAAAAAATGAGAGAAACTGTTGAATCTTATGCAAATGATTATCGTGAAATGGGTTATGATGTGTTGTTTACTTCTATAAATACATCGGAAAGTATTGATATTCTGAAACCATTCTTAGAAGGTTGTATTTCCGTCGTTGCAGGCCAATCTGGTGTTGGGAAATCTTCAATGCTAAACGTATTACGTCCAGATTTAGAATTGAAAACTAATGATATTTCTTCACATTTAGGACGTGGAAAGCATACGACAAGACACGTAGAATTAATTACAGTTGGAAGCGGACTTGTTGCGGATACACCTGGTTTTAGTTCGCTTGATTTCATAGATATAGAGGTAGAAGATCTTACATATTGTTTTCCAGAGTTGAAAGAAGCGAGCCAATACTGTAAATTTAGAGGGTGTACACACCTTGCTGAACCGAAATGTGCGGTGAAAGCTGCGGTTGAAGAAGGAAAGATTACCGAATATCGTTATAAGAATTACAAACAATTCGTAGAAGAAATTAGAGAGAGAAAGCCGAGGTATTAGTCATGATTAAAATTGCACCATCGATTTTATCAGCAGATTTTTCAAGATTAGGGGAAGAGATTAAAGATGTAGAAAAAGGCGGAGCTGACTACATTCACGTCGATGTAATGGATGGGCATTTCGTACCAAATATTACGATTGGACCATTAATTGTAGAAGCAATCCGTCCGATTACATCATTACCGTTAGATGTACATTTAATGATTGAAAATCCTGATAACTATATCCCAACTTTCGCAAAAGCGGGAGCGGATATTATTACTGTGCATGTAGAAGCGTGTCCTCATTTACATCGCACAATTCAGTTAATTAAATCTCATGACATTAAAGCAGGGGTTGTATTAAATCCGCATACTCCAGTTTCAACGATTGAGCATGTATTAGAAGATATAGACATGGTATTACTTATGACAGTAAATCCTGGATTTGGCGGGCAGAAGTTTATTCATTCTGTATTACCGAAAATCAAACAAGTTGCAGAAATGGTTAAAGAGCGAAATCTAGAAGTGGAAATTGAAGTTGATGGTGGTGTCAACGCTGAAACGGCAAGACTTTGTATTGAAGCAGGAGCGAATGTTCTTGTAGCGGGATCAGCAGTATACAATCAAAAAGACCGCGGTGAAGCAATTCGTGTAATTCGCGGATAAAGAATGAACGAACCTTTATCCTAGTGAAGCTTCTAGTTCATTAAGACTTCACTATTTATACATGTTAGAGTGGCAAATAAGGAGAAAGGCAATCTACCGAATGGCAGATTGCCTTTTTACAATAGAAGGGGAAGGAAAAATGATTATTCATATTTTAGCGGGAGGACCTGCAGAATACTGCGCAGATTTTTCTCGGTATGAAAATGAAGAAGTAGTTTGGGCGGCTGTTGATAGAGGAGTGTACCGTTTGTTGAAAAGAGGAATCACTCCGGCTGTTGCGTTTGGGGATTATGATTCAGTTACTGATGAGGAATTAGCATGGATGAGGCAGCAAACAAATGAATTACATATTGTCCCGCGAGAAAAAGATCAAACAGATTTAGAAATTGCAATTAGCTGGGCTTTAGAACAGAAACCAAAATTAATTCGTATTTTTGGTGCTACTGGTGGAAGACTTGATCATGGTTTAGCAAATATTCAGATGATTTTAAAGGGATTAGAAGTAAATATAGAAATGTGTATTGTGGACAATAAAAATGAAATAATGGTGAAAAAGTTTGGTATGTATATAATTGAAGGAAACGAACATTTTCCATACGTATCATTTGTACCAGTTACTGAAAGGGTAGAAGGCATTACACTTCACGGTTTTAAGTATCCTCTTACTAATAAAACAATAGAGTGGGGATCGACACTTTGTATTAGTAATGAACTCGTTGAGGAAAAAGGTACTTTTTCATTCACTTCTGGCATATTAATGATGATAAGAAGCACTGATTGAAGAAACAATTTTGCTCCTTGCATCATATAGTGAACAAGTGGAGTAATGGGGATTAGGAGGGAAACCATGAGATTTTATACAATTAAGTTACCTAAATTTCTTGGTGGAATTGTTCGTGCGATGTTAAATACCTTCAAAAAAGACTAAAAAAAGCACCTATTAACGGTGCTTTTTCCAATGGTATAATAAAAAAAGAGCCTAGCGGCTCTTTTTTTTATTATTAAACACGTTCGATTTTGCCAGATTTTAATGCTCTAGCAGAAACGTAAACACGTTGAACTTTTCCGTCGATGCGTACGCGAACTTTTTGAAGGTTAGCGCCCCATTTACGTTTTGTAGCGTTCATTGCGTGAGAACGAGAGTTACCAGAACGAGCTTTTCTTCCAGTGATAGCACAAACACGAGCCATTTATATTTCCCTCCCTTAACTACCGTAACATACGTAATTTTTCAATGTTAGCCTTTTATGCGATGCTAAAAACACTACTATAATTTAACACAACTAAAAAGAGAATGCAACACCGTAGGAAAAAGAAATCAAGAAAAAATACTTGACACTATATGTCAATGAAGAAAAGGTGAAATCAAGAAAAATTGCTTGACATATTATAGTGGTACATGTTGTATAATAACAATGGACTATTTTGCTCATCATAAAAAAATGTAATTTAAAACATAAAATATGAGAGTGAAAAAGAAAGAACGATGGAATTTTCTTTAAAAAGATTATATGATAGTAACTAAAGTAGTCTAGCTCACTTTCACCATTTATGAAGGGGGAAACGAGATGTCAATTGAAATTAAAACGAAGTACGGTCAAATTGATATTAGTACAGATGTAATTGCAACAATTGCTGGAGGTGCCGCAGTAGATTGCTACGGTATCGTAGGTATGGCATCAAAAAATCAGTTAAAAGATGGATTAACAGAAATTTTACGAAAAGAAAACTTCACTAGAGGCGTTATTGTTCGTAAAAATGAAGATGAAGTACATATTGATATGTATATTATTGTGAGCTATGGTACGAAAATTTCAGAAGTAGCACATAACGTGCAGACTAAAGTGAAATATACATTAGATCAAACTGTAGGACTAGCAGTAGATTCTGTAAACATCTACGTACAAGGAGTTAAAGTAATAAACTTGTAATGTGCATTAAGGAGGAAAATCTGTGTCAATTCAAAAAATTGATGGAAAACGTTTATCACAAATGATCATTCAAGGAGCCAATAATTTAACAAATAATGTTCAGCTTGTTGATGCATTAAACGTATTCCCAGTTCCAGATGGCGATACCGGTACAAACATGAACTTATCAATGACTTCAGGCGCACGTGAAGTGAAAGCAAATCCTTCACAGCATGCTGGTAAAGTCGGTGTAAGTTTAGCCAAAGGATTATTAATGGGAGCTCGTGGTAACTCTGGGGTTATTTTATCTCAGTTATTCCGTGGTTTCTCTAAATCCATTGAACAAAAAGAAGAATTAACGACAGTTGATTTTGCTGCAGCTTTAGAAGCTGGAGTAGAGGCAGCTTACAAAGCGGTTATGAAACCAATTGAAGGAACGATTTTAACGGTTGCAAGAGAAACGGGTAAATATGCAGTGACAGTTGCGAAAAAACAGCGCGACTTTGTTTTGTTTATGGAAGACGTTGTAAAAGAAGCAAACGCATCGTTAAATCGTACGCCAGATTTATTACCTGTATTAAAACAAGTTGGCGTTGTAGATAGCGGTGGTAAAGGTCTTGTTGTTGTGTATGAAGGATTTTTAGCTGACTTAAAAGGAGAAACGATTTCTTCTAATATGCCTGCCCAACCATCTATGAATGACATGGTACGCGCAGAACATCACCGTAGTGTACAAAGCCAATTGAGTACAGAAGATATTAAGTATGGATATTGTACGGAATTCATGGTGAAATTAGAGCCTGGAAAAATGAAGGAACATAATTTCTCGGAACAAAAATTCCGTGAAGATATTAGTGTGTACGGAGATTCACTACTTGTTGTATCGGATGATGAGGTTGTTAAGGTTCATATTCATGCGGAACATCCTGGAGATCCTATGAACTATGGACAACGTTACGGTAGTCTAATTAAGATCAAAGTAGAAAATATGCGTGAACAGCATACTGCTTTATTAGATGAACCTACCATGGTACCTGAACAAACGAATCAGCCAATAGAGAAACAACCGTATGGTATTGTAACTGTAGCTATGGGATCGGGTATTAAAACTCTATTTGAGAGCATTGGTGCAACGAAAGTTATCGAAGGTGGTCAAACGATGAATCCGAGTACGGAGGATATTGTGAAGGCGATTGAAGAGGCGAATGCTGAAAAAATCATCATCTTACCAAATAACGGGAATATCGTGATGGCAGCAGAACAAGCAGCGTCAGTTGTAGAACAAGAAGTTATTGTTATTCGTTCAAAAACAGTTCCTCAAGGTATGGCTGCAATGTTAGCATTTAATCCAGTTGGAACGCTAGAAGAGAATGAAGAAAACATGAAAGAAGCTTTAGCTCATGTGAAAACAGGTCAGATTACGTATGCTGTTCGTGATACGGAAATTGACGGTGTAGCGATTCAAAAAGATGATTTCATGTGTATTGCAGATGGGAAAATTGTATCTACAAATGCTGAGAAAGTAGGAGCTGCAAAGCAATTACTAGAAGCGCTAATTGATGAGGATTCTGAAATCGTAACGATTCTACAAGGTGAAGATGCAACAGATGAAGAAGTGGCTAAATTAGTTGCGTTTGTAGAAGAGAACTTTGAAGATGCAGAAGTAGAAGTACATGCAGGGAACCAACCGGTGTATTCTTTCATCTTCTCTGTAGAATAAGAAAAGATTCGATTTGAAAATAAATGGGTTACTTCCTTGCTAATGGATAAGAAATAGTGATATGAAGTTTATTACTAGTTTTTATTCAAAAGGCTAGCATATTGATGATAGAAAAGAGCCTTGCTGCTAATAGTGAGGCTCTTTTCTTACGTATTGTACAACTTTTTTTATCCCGCTATTTGTGGGCAGTAAAACTTCCACCCCTTATATTCGGCTGGAGCAAAAAAGTTAAGTGGGAGATTAACTGCCCGTAAACGCCCACTGATTATAGTTTCACTTTATATAGAGGGATTAGAGTAGTTTCTCTTAGAATGCCTATGATAGAATATATAAGGTGAAAGAGAGCGATTACAGATGTCAATGATAATAATGGATAATCAATAGAATAAATCAAAGAAAATAATGTGACGGAGCGTGAGAATCTTGAATGAAGTTGTACAAGTTCCTGTTACGGATGTAAAGGGAATCGGAGGAGAAACATCTGAGTTGTTACACGAGATGGGAATTTATACAGTTTCTCATCTATTAGAACATTTTCCATACCGCTATGAAGACTATGCGATGAAAGATCTTGCTGAAGTAAAGCATGACGAGCGTGTAACGGTTGAGGGGAAAGTTCATAGTGCTCCTTTACTGCAATATTATGGGAAGAAGAAGTCACGTCTTACAGTTCGTGTTCTCGTCGGTCGTTATTTAATTACAGCTGTATGTTTTAATAGACCATACTATAAACAAAAGTTAAATTTAGATGAAACGGTAACGATTACTGGTAAATGGGATCAGCATCGCCAAACAATTGCTGTATCAGAACTGAATTTTGGACCGGTTGTACGACAACAAGAAGTAGAACCTGTATATTCAGTGAAAGGAAAACTGACAGTAAAACAGATGCGCCGGTTTGTTGCACAAGCATTTAAGGAGTATGGAGATTCTATAGTCGAAGTGTTACCAGATGGTTTGTTAAGTCGATATAAATTATTATCACGCTATGAAGCGCTCAGAGGGTTACATTTTCCAGTGGGACAGGAAGACTTAAAGCAAGCGCGTCGCCGTTTTGTATATGAGGAGTTTTTCTTGTTTCAGTTGAAAATGCAAACATTACGGAAGATGGAAAGGGAGAACTCGAAAGGGACGAAAAAGGAAATTTCATTAGTAGAATTGCAAGAGTTTACTGATGCGCTTCCGTTTCCATTAACTGGCGCACAACGCCGGGTTGTAGATGAAATAATGAAAGATATGATATCTCCGTACCGAATGAATCGATTATTGCAAGGGGATGTAGGTTCTGGGAAAACAGTTGTTGCTGCGATTGCTCTTTATGCGGCGAAATTGGCTCATTATCAAGGTGCTTTGATGGTTCCTACAGAAATTTTAGCCGAGCAACATTATCAGTCGCTCGCGGAGACGTTTTCACATTTCGGTATGAAGGTTGAATTGCTAACAAGTTCTGTTAAAGGTGCGAGACGTCGAGAAATTTTGTCGAGATTAGAACAGGGAGAAGTAGACATCCTTGTTGGAACGCACGCTTTAATTCAAGACGAAGTTATATTTCATAGGTTAGGTCTCGTTATTACCGATGAACAGCATCGATTTGGTGTGGCGCAGCGCCGGGTTTTACGTGAGAAAGGTGAAAGTCCAGATGTATTGTTTATGACGGCGACCCCAATCCCGCGTACGTTAGCTATCACTGCATTTGGAGAGATGGACGTTTCTATTATCGACGAAATGCCAGCTGGTAGAAAGGTAATCGAAACGTACTGGGCAAAACATGATATGTTAGATCGTGTCCTCGGCTTTGTGGAGAAAGAGATAAAAAAAGGAAGACAGGCATATGTTATTTGCCCTCTTATTGAAGAGTCTGAGAAGCTTGATGTACAAAATGCTATCGACTTACATAGTATGCTGACTCATCATTATCAAGGGAAATGCCAAGTTGGATTAATGCATGGGAGACTATCATCTCAAGAAAAAGAAGAGATAATGGGACAGTTTAGTGAAAATAAAGTGCAAATTCTTGTGTCGACAACAGTTGTTGAAGTAGGCGTGAATGTACCAAATGCGACTGTTATGGTTATTTATGATGCGGAACGTTTCGGTTTATCACAGCTCCATCAGCTGAGGGGGCGTGTTGGGCGTGGTAGTGAACAATCATATTGTTTATTAATTGCGGACCCGAAATCAGAAACGGGAAAAGAAAGAATGCGCATTATGACTGAAACAAATGATGGATTTGTATTGTCAGAAAAAGATTTAGAGTTACGAGGTCCTGGGGATTTCTTTGGAAGTAAGCAAAGTGGTCTACCAGAATTTAAGGTTGCTGATATGGTACATGATTATCGGGCGTTAGAAACAGCAAGACAAGATGCAGCGATACTAGTTGATTCAGAAGCGTTTTGGCATAATGATCAGTATGCTTCGCTGCGTACTTATCTTGATGGGACAGGTGTGTTCCAGGGAGAGAAGCTCGATTAAAAGTAGTCTGCAAAAGTTTTTGTTGCATTCTACTTTTAATGATTATATACTACTTTTAGTACCTAGTCATAAAAATGGATGGTGCGGTATGAAAAAAAGAAGAAGTAAAAAAGAAAGACAAGAATTATTACAACAAACAATAGAAACGAATCCTTTTATAACGGATGAAGATTTAGCGGAAAAATTTCAAGTGAGCATACAAACTGTTCGTCTTGATCGTATGGAATTATCTATTCCTGAATTAAGAGAACGAATTAAGCATGTGGCTACAAAACAACATGAAGAAGATGTGAAATCTTTACCGTTAGAAGAGGTTGTCGGAGAAATTATTGATATAGAATTAGATAGACATGCGATTTCTATCTTTGAAGTAAAGGTAGAACATGTATTTAAAAGAAATCAAATTGCTCGTGGGCATCATTTGTTTGCACAAGCAAACTCACTAGCTGTTGCGGTTATTGATGAAGAATTAGCTTTAACTGCAAAGTCCACCATTCGATATATTCGTCCTGTAAAATTAGGAGAGCGTGTTGTTGCAAAAGTACGTGTTGAAGATGTAGAGAATGATAAAGGACGGACGGTTGTCAAAGTGCGTAGTTTTGTTGGAGAAGAACTTGTCTTTACAGGCACTTTTGAAATGTATCGATCTAGTAATTATAGTGAGGAAGGTAACAACTTATGAAAATCGCAATAGATGCAATGGGCGGCGATCATGCACCAAAGGCTGTAGTATTAGGAGCAATGAAAGCTATTAAGGAATACTCAGATTTACATATTACGTTAGTAGGGAAAGAAGAGGGAATTCGTCAATATTTAACGAGTGAAGAGCGAATTACTATACTTCATACGGACGAAAAAATTGAATCGACAGACGAACCAGTAAGAGCGGTTCGTCGAAAAAAACAAGCTTCAATGGTACTAGCGGCGCAGCAAGTAAAAGACGGCGTAGCGGATGCTTGTATATCAGCAGGTAGTACAGGAGCTTTGATGGCAGCTGGATTGTTTGTTGTTGGTCGTATGGAAGGAATTGAACGACCAGCTTTATCACCTACAATGCCAACTGTTGATGGAGAAGGTTTTGTTATGTTAGATGTTGGAGCCAACGTTGATGCAAAACCAATTCATTTATATCAATATGCAGTAATGGGCTCTGTTTACGCAGAGAAGGTAAGAGGAATTAAAAATCCACGCGTTGGACTTTTAAACGTTGGAACAGAGGATGGTAAAGGAAACGAGCTTTCAAAACAAGTCTTTGCTATGCTCAAGGATGCACCAATTAATTTCGTTGGAAACGTTGAATCAAGAGATTTATTGCAAGGTGTAGCAGACGTTGTTGTATGTGATGGTTTTACGGGTAATGTAGCGCTAAAATCATTAGAAGGAACAGCACTTGCGTTATTCTCTATGTTAAAAGAACAATTAATGAGTTCGTTTACGAGCAAATTAGCAGCAGCGGTATTAAAACCAAAACTTATGGTATTGAAAGATAAAATGGATTATTCGGAGTATGGGGGAGCGGCGTTGTTTGGATTGAAAGCTCCTGTCATTAAGGCTCATGGTTCTTCTAATGACCAATCGATATTTAGTGCGATTCGTCAAACGAGAGAAATGGTAGCGAAAGAAGTAATTCCTACAATTTCAAGTGTAATGGAGAAGGAGCCGCTTCAATAAGAGGAGGATTTGAAATGGGAAAAATAGCATTTCTTTTTCCGGGCCAAGGTTCACAGGCAGTTGGAATGGGTAGACAGTTAGCGGGGAATAATAAAGAGGTTGCGAAAGTGTTTGCAAAAGCGGATGAGGTTTTGCATGATTCTCTTTCAGAAGTGATTTTTGAAGGACCGCAAGAAAAGTTAACATTAACAACAAATGCGCAGCCGGCACTATTAACAACGAGCTTTGCAATTTTAACAGCTTTGAAGGAGTATGATATTACACCTGATTTTGTCGCAGGACATAGTTTAGGTGAATATAGCGCTCTTGTAGCTGCTGGTGCATTAACATTCGAAGACGCTGTATATGCTGTAAGGAAACGCGGGGAATATATGGAAGAAGCTGTTCCAGGCGGGGAAGGTGCAATGGCAGCTATTTTAGGTGCGGATCCGGATATGCTGAAACGAGTTACAGAAGAAGTAACAAGTGAAGGATATGCAGTACAAATTGCTAATATGAATAGTACGAAGCAAATTGTTATTTCTGGAACAAAGCAAGGAGTAGAACTTGCTTCTCAAAGAGCGAAAGAAAATGGTGCTAAAAGAGCAATTCCGCTCAAAGTAAGTGGACCGTTTCATTCCTCGCTTATGAAACCAGCTGCTGAGAAATTCCAAAGTGTTTTAAATGAAATTACAATTCAAGACACGAATATTCCTGTTATTGCAAATGTTACGGCAGATGTTATTACGCGTGGTACAGATATTCAAGCAAAGCTAATTGAACAGCTCTATTCGCCTGTATTATGGTACCCATCTATTGAGTATATGGTGAATCAAGGGGTAGATACATTTATTGAAATCGGACCTGGAAAAGTACTTGCTGGTCTTATGAAGTCGATTGATTCTTCAGTGAAAGCATATGCGGTATATGATGAAGAGACATTAAAAGATACCATTTCAAATTTGAGAGGAGAAAGCTGATGTTAAAAGGGAAAGTAGCATTAGTAACTGGTGCTTCACGTGGGATTGGTCGTGCGATTGCTATTGATTTAGCGAAACAAGGGGCAAATGTTGTAGTAAATTATGCTGGTAATGAGCAAAAGGCGAATGAAGTAGTTGATGAAATAAAGAAATTAGGTTCAGATGCCATTGCAGTAAGAGCAGATGTTGCAAATGCTGATGATGTTACTGCAATGGTGAAACAAACTGTAGATACGTTTGGACAAGTTGATATTCTTGTAAATAACGCTGGTGTAACAAAAGATAATTTATTAATGCGTATGAAAGAAGAAGAATGGGATACAGTTATTAATACAAACTTAAAAGGTGTTTTCTTATGTACGAAAGCAGTATCGCGCTATATGATGCGTCAACGTCATGGACGTATTATTAATATCGCTTCTGTTGTTGGTGTAACAGGAAACCCAGGACAAGCAAATTATGTTGCTGCTAAAGCTGGTGTAATTGGATTAACAAAAACATCAGCAAAAGAATTAGCGAGCCGAAATATTACTGTAAATGCAATTGCTCCAGGGTTTATTGCGACTGATATGACGGATGTATTAGATGAAAATATAAAAGCCGAAATGTTAAAATTAATTCCTGCAGCTCAGTTTGGAGAAGCACAAGATATCGCAAATACTGTAACGTTTTTTGCTTCTGATCAAAGTAAATATGTTACAGGTCAAACGTTAAATGTTGATGGCGGTATGGTAATGTAATAAAAGAATCGATTTCACCTAGTTTTTTTGGACAATATTTTATATAATATTTGAGGGGAGGTGAATAGAATGGCAGATGTTTTAGAGCGTGTAACCAAAATTGTCGTTGATCGTTTAGGAGTAGAAGAAACTGAAGTAGTACCAGCTGCAAGCTTCAAAGAAGATTTAGGCGCAGACTCCCTAGATGTAGTAGAACTTGTAATGCAATTAGAAGATGAATTCGAAATGGAAATTTCTGATGAAGATGCTGAAAAGATTGCTACTGTTGGCGATGCTGTGACTTACATAGAGAGTCATCTATAATGCTTAAGTGAAGTCCCGTTTTTTAACGGGGCTTCTCGGCTTATATCTGGAGGGACCTATGCCGTACCGAAAACATAGAGAAAAAAAATACGAAGCAAAATATCGTGAAGCTTTTAAAGTATTTCAAGAAGAGATAGGTATTACGTTTACAGATGAAAAATTATTGATTCAAGCGTTTACGCATTCATCGTATGTGAATGAGCATCGAAAAAAACCGCATGAGGACAATGAGCGTCTTGAGTTTCTTGGCGATGCTGTATTGGAACTCACTGTATCACAGTATCTGTTTCAAAAATATCCGACAATGAGCGAAGGAGAGTTAACAAAACTACGTGCAGCTATTGTATGTGAGCCATCTCTTGTTCGTTTTGCAAACGAAATGTCATTTGGTAGCCTTGTTTTATTAGGGAAAGGTGAGGAAATGACGGGTGGACGTGAACGACCAGCTTTATTAGCGGATGTCTTTGAAGCGTTTATTGGTGCCCTTTATCTTGATCAAGGGCTAGAAACAGTTTGGGGATACTTAAAAGAAGTTGTATATCCAAAAATTAATGAAGGTGCTTTTTCTCATGTGATGGATTATAAGAGTCAATTACAAGAATTGATTCAGCGTGATGGTAGTGGCAATATTGAGTATCAAATTTTGCAAGAAAAAGGACCGGCCCACAACCGAGAATTTGTGTCCCGTGTAACTTTAAATAATGAGGCATTAGGTCTTGGAAGTGGTAAGTCAAAAAAAGAGGCAGAGCAACAAGCTGCTGCAGAAGCATTGAAAAAATTAAAAGAACAATCATGAGGAATCCCCCTTTGAATGAGGGGGATTCCTTATGCATAGAATGAAACTTTCCTTTTATTTATAAATAAAAGGAGTGGGAAATCCGTATAGTAGTTTGTTTTCGTACAGACAACGTTTACAACAACGGAGAATAGGAGGAAGGCCTTTCGTGTTTTTAAAAAGATTAGAAATAGCAGGATTTAAGTCTTTTGCTGAGCGTGTATCTGTCGATTTTGTTCCAGGTGTAACTTCTGTAGTAGGACCTAACGGGAGCGGGAAAAGTAATATTACTGATGCAATTCGCTGGGTACTTGGTGAACAATCTGCAAAGTCATTACGCGGTGCAAAGATGGAGGATATTATTTTTGCCGGCAGTGATACGAGAAGAGCGGTTAATGTTGCTGAAGTTACATTAACTTTAAATAATGAAGACCAACGCTTACCGATTGAGTATAACGAGGTGTGTGTAACGCGTCGTGTATCTCGTTCGGGCGATAGTGATTTTTATATTAATAAACAATCTTGTAGATTAAAAGATATTATTGATTTATTTATGGACTCTGGTATGGGAAGGGAAGCTTTTTCGATTATTAGCCAGGGGAAAGTCGAAGAGATTTTGAGTAGTAAATCAGAAGAACGTCGTGGTGTATTTGAAGAAGCTGCGGGAGTGCTGAAATACAAACTTCGTAAAAAGAAAGCTGAAGGGAAATTGGCGGAAACACAAGAAAACTTAAATCGTGTACAAGATATTATTCACGAATTAAGTAGTCAAGTAGAACCACTAGAAAGACAAGCTTCTATTGCGAAAGATTATCTTGAGAAAAAAGAAGAATTAGAGAAAGTAGAAGCTGCGCTTATTGTACATGAAATTGAAGAATTACATGAAAAGTGGGAAGCGCTTCGAAATCAATTTGGGCATAATAAAGATGAAGAAGCTAAAATGTCGGCGAACTTACAAAAAAGTGAAGAAGAGCTTGAGGAATTACGCGGGCAATTACAAGCCGTTGATGAATCTGTAAATTCCTTACAAGAAGTTCTACTTCTGTCTAGTAAAGAACTAGAAAAACTAGAAGGGCAACGCGAGCTGTTAAAGGAAAGAAAGCAAAATGCAACGACACATTGTGCGCAGCTTGAAAAGCTAATTGTTGAGTTAACAGAGAAAACTACAAGTTATGATGGCGAAATTGAAACAAGTACAGAAGCTTTAATGCAATTTGTGAATCAAGTAAAAGAATTGGAGAAGAAATTGCATGATAACGAGCAATTACTTGCGACTTTTGCTGAGAATTTAGAGGAACAAATTGAGAATTTAAAAGGTGACTATATTGAACTTTTAAATCAACAAGCGAGTCTTCGTAATGAATTATCTATGATTGAAGAACAATCAAAACAGCAAAACTCTAAAAACGAACGACTTGATGAAGAAAATGAAAAGTATGTACAGATGCGTGTGGAAATTACAGCGAAAAAGACGAAACTTGTAGACAGTTATGAGCAAGCGAGAGAGAAAATAGCTGGCATTATTTCTAACATACAGAAGACAGAAACGGCACTTGGGAAATGTAAGTCACAGTATAGTGAAAATGAAACGAAACTGTATCAAGCGTATCAATTTGTGCAGCAGGCGCGCTCTCGGAAAGAAATGTTAGAAGAGATGCAAGAGGACTACTCTGGCTTCTATCAAGGGGTACGTGAAGTATTAAAGGCTAGAGAAAATAGACTACAAGGTATTGAGGGAGCTGTTGCAGAACTTCTGACTGTGCCGAAAGAATATGAAATCGCAATGGAAATCGCCCTTGGGGCAGCGATGCAACATATCGTAGTACAAACAGAAGAGCATGCTCGTAATGCAATTGCATTTTTAAAGCAAAATAAACATGGCCGTGCAACGTTTTTACCTCAAGCTGTTATTAAAAGTCGATCGCTATCATTTGATCAATTACGCATTGTGAATCAGCATCCAGCGTTTGTCGGTGTAGCGGCAGAACTTGTGCAGTACAATAATAAATATGAGAATGTAGTTTCAAGTTTATTAGGTACAGTTGTTGTTGCGAAAGATTTACGCGGAGCAAATGAGTTAGCGAAACAACTGCAATACCGCTATCGTATTGTAACACTCGAAGGTGACGTAGTGAACCCGGGTGGTTCTATGACGGGTGGAGCTGTAAAACAGGCGAAATCCTCTTTATTGGGACGTCAACGTGAACTTGAAGAGTGGACTAAAAAACTAACTGACATGGAAGAAAAAACAACAAAGCTAGAAAACTTTGTTAAAGCAGTAAAGCAAGAGATTCAAGAAAAAGAAGTACAAATACGAGAGCTACGCCAAGGTGTAGAGACCGAACGTGTAGATGAACAGAAGCTAAGAGAAGAAATTAATCGTTTAGAATTAGATGAACATCGTATTAATGATCGTTTATCGATTTACGATTTAGAGATTGAAGGATTTTTACAAGATCAAGTAAAAATGCAAGGGCGCAAAGAAGAGTTAGAAAAGATTTTAGCGACTCTTCAAGCTGAGATTGGGGAATTAGATAGTAAAATCGTCATTTTAACGAAACAAAAAAGTGAACAATATTCTTCAAAAGAAAAAGTTCAGAAGGAAATGACGGAGCTAAAAGTACAAGCTGCTGAACAACAACAACGATTGTCTAATCAAAAAGAAAAAGTCGAACGATTGACGAAGGAAAAAGAAGAGACTGATGCGACGCTTGTAAAAACGAAAGAAGATTTAGCGTTCTTAAAGCAAGAGATGACATCTAATTCAAGTGGCGAAGAACAAATTACGAATATGATTGAGAAGAAAGCGTATGATCGTAATCAAACTTCGGAGTTAATTCGTTCTCGTCGTGAACAACGCGTATCATTGCAAGAAAGAGTCGAGCATTTAGAGCGCGGTGTGAAAGAAACGATAGGTAAACATAAATATATTCTTGAGATGCTGAAAGATCAAGAAGTGAAAATTAACCGACTTGATGTAGAGCTGGAAAATAGATTGCAACATTTACGTGAAACATATACTATTTCATTTGAAGCAGCAAAACTTAAGTATACAATGATGATGCCTGCAGAAGATGCACGTAAAAAGGTGAAACTAATTAAACTATCCATTGAAGAGTTAGGTGCAGTAAATTTAGGGGCAATTGATGAGTATGAACGTGTAGCAGAGCGCCATACATTCTTATTAGAGCAAAGAGATGACCTAGAAGAAGCGAAATCGACATTGCATCAACTTATTACGGAAATGGATGAAGAGATGAAAAAACGCTTTTCTACTACGTTCGAAGGGATTCGAACAGAGTTTCAATCTGTATTCTCTGAATTATTCGGAGGTGGAAGAGCGGATTTAGTAATGACAAACCCAGAAGATTTACTAAATACGGGTATTGATATTGTAGCGCAACCACCAGGGAAGAAACTACAAAATTTAGGTTTACTTTCAGGGGGAGAGCGTGCTTTAACGGCAATTGCGCTCTTATTTGGTATTTTAAAAGTACGCCCAGTTCCATTCTGTGTTCTAGATGAAGTGGAAGCAGCTCTTGATGAGGCAAACGTTGCTCGTTTTGCGCAGTATTTAAAGAAATTTAGTGATGAAACGCAGTTTATTGTAATTACACACCGAAAAGGTACAATGGAAGAGTCTGATGTATTGTACGGTGTAACAATGCAAGAATCAGGGGTGTCGAAGCTTGTTTCTGTTCGTTTAGATGATGGCGAAGAACTTGTTGCAAGTAGATAGGAAGGATGGGAAGTATGAGCTTTTTAAAAAAATTAAAAGAAAAAATTTCAAAACAAACGGATACGGTAACAGAGAAGTTTAAACAAGGATTAGAAAAAACGAGAAATTCATTTGCTGATAAAGTAAATGATTTAGTGTACCGTTACCGCAAAATAGACGAAGATTTCTTTGAAGAATTAGAAGAAATTTTAATTAGTGCGGATGTCGGAGTTTCGACAGTGATGGAATTAATTGATCAGTTGAAAGAAGAAGTGCAACGTCGTAACATTCAAGATCCGAAAGAAGTACAGGCTGTTATTTCTGAAAAGCTAGTGGGCATTTACAAAGGTGACAGCGATTTTAGTAATGAAGTTAATATACAAGAGGATCAATTAACAGTAGTTTTATTTGTTGGTGTGAATGGTGTGGGGAAAACGACGACGATTGGTAAGCTTGCACATAAATTTAAATCAGAAGGTAAGTCTGTCCTATTGGCGGCAGGAGATACATTCCGTGCTGGGGCGATTGAGCAATTAGAAGTATGGGGCGATCGTGTTGGTGTAGAAGTAATTAAGCAAGGGTCAGGATCTGATCCAGCGGCTGTTATGTATGATGCTGTACAAGCGGCAAAGGCCCGTAAAGTGGATGTATTGCTATGTGATACAGCGGGACGCTTACAAAATAAAGTAAACTTAATGAATGAGTTAGAGAAAGTGAAGCGTGTAATTGAGCGTGAAGTACCAGGGGCTCCTCATGAAGTATTACTTGTTATTGATGCAACAACAGGGCAAAATGGTTTAAGCCAAGCGAAAACATTCCGTGAAGCAACGAATGTTACTGGTATTGTTTTAACGAAGTTAGATGGAACTGCTAAAGGTGGTATCGTCTTAGCGATTCGTAACGAAATGGATGTTCCGGTGAAATTTGTTGGGCTAGGAGAGCAAATGGATGATCTGCAACAGTTTGATCCAGAACAATATGTTTATGGTTTGTTTGCGAACGTAGTAGAAACGGAAGAAGTGTAAGTGAAAGAAGCGGTATTTCCACTTCTTTTTTATAAAAATATGTGATGTTAAGAAAAAAACTTGACACTCTTTTATACTCCATGTAAACTAAGTCATGTAAAGGGAAATCACTTAACAAAGGATGATCCAACATGCTCGAGAAAACAACGAGAATGAACTATTTATTTGATTTTTATCAATCGTTGTTAACGCAAAAACAAAGAAGTTATATGTCGCTTTATTATCTAGATGATTTATCTCTTGGTGAAATTGCGGAAGAATTTGATGTAAGTCGCCAAGCCGTGTATGATAACATTAAACGGACTGAAGCGATGCTTGAAGAATATGAAGATAAATTAGTATTACTTCAAAAGTTTCAAGAGCGACAGCGACTTGTTGCAAAGCTAAAACAGCTACTCAGCGAAGAAGAGCATGTGAATGAAGAAATGAAACAAGTTGTTGAAGCTATCGAAAAATTAGATTAGGAGGGCGGCAATATGGCATTTGAAGGATTAGCCGACCGACTTCAACAGACAATGCAAAAAATCCGCGGCAAAGGAAAAGTTTCTGAAGCCGATGTAAAAGAAATGATGAGAGAAGTTCGTCTAGCTCTTTTAGAAGCGGATGTTAACTTTAAAGTAGTAAAAGATTTTATAAAGCGTGTGTCTGAGCGTGCTGTCGGACAAGATGTAATGAAAAGTTTGACACCTGGACAACAAGTAATTAAAATCGTACAGGAAGAACTTACAGAACTTATGGGCGGAGAGCAAAGCAAAATTGCTGTTGCTAATAAGCCACCTACTGTTATAATGATGGTTGGTCTGCAAGGTGCGGGTAAAACAACGACGACAGGTAAGCTTGCAAATTTGCTTCGTAAAAAGCATAATCGTAAACCGATGCTTGTTGCAGCGGATATTTACCGTCCAGCAGCGATTAAACAGCTTGAAACATTAGGGAAGCAATTGGACATGCCTGTTTTCTCCTTAGGAGATCAAGTAAGTCCGGTTGAAATTGCGAAACAAGCGATTGCGAAAGCAAAAGAAGATCATCACGATTACGTTTTAATCGATACAGCGGGTCGCCTGCATATTGATGAAGAACTAATGGGTGAATTAGCGAAAGTCAAAGAAGTTGCGAAACCGGATGAAATTTTCCTTGTTGTCGATGCGATGACAGGACAAGACGCGGTAAATGTAGCACAAAGTTTCCATGAACAGTTAGGATTAACAGGTGTTGTATTAACGAAATTAGATGGTGATACGCGCGGTGGTGCGGCATTATCTATTAAGGCTGTAACAAATACACCAATTAAATTTGCTGGTATGGGTGAAAAACTAGATGCAATTGAAGCGTTCCATCCAGAACGTATGGCATCCCGTATTTTAGGGATGGGCGACGTCTTAACATTAATTGAAAAAGCGCAAGCTACAGTTGATGAAGAGAAAGCAAAAGAACTTGAGCAAAAAATGCGTACGCTTTCGTTTACGCTTGACGATTTCCTAGAACAACTTGGACAAGTGCGTCAACTTGGACCGCTTGACGAATTGTTAGGAATGCTTCCTGGTGCAAATAAAATTAAAGGGCTGAAAAATGCACAAGTTGATGAAAAACAAATTGGGCATATTGAGGCAATTATTCGTTCTATGACTAAAGTAGAACGAGAACAACCGGAAATAATCAATGCTAGTCGTAAAAAGCGCATTGCCAAAGGTAGCGGTACAACGGTACAAGAAATCAATCGTCTAATCAAGCAATTTGATGATATGAAAAAAATGATGAAGACGATGACGGGAATGCAAAAAGGTAAGAAAAAAGGACTAGGTGGATTGAAGTTTCCATTCATGTAAGGAAAAAAGATGGCTCTGTTAAGAAAAAATACTTTACAAAGCAATAGTCTTTTTGCTAATATAATTATCTGTGTGAAATAAATTCGGAGGTGCTTTATAAATGGCAGTTAAAATTCGTTTAAAACGTATGGGAGCTAAAAAAACTCCTTTCTATCGTGTAGTTGTTGCAGATTCTCGTTCTCCTCGTGACGGACGTTTCATTGAGGAAATCGGTACTTACAATCCGGTTGCTCAACCAGCGGAAGTTAAGATCAACGAAGAAGCAGCATTAAAATGGTTAGGAAATGGTGCTAAACCATCTGATACAGTTCGTAACCTTTTCTCTAACCAAGGTATCATGGAGAAATTCCACTTATCTAAACAAGGTAAGTAATTGAGGCAATGACAATGAAAATGTTAGTCGAGACAATTGTTAAACCTCTTGTGGATCATCCTGGAGATGTAAAAGTTACACAGGAACTTTGCAACGGAGAAATAAAGTATCGATTAACTGTACATCCTGAGGATGTTGGAAAAGTCATTGGAAAGCAAGGGAAAGTTGCGAAAGCGATTAGAATGCTCTTGTATTCAGTGGGACATCATAATGATGAGAACGTCACACTGGAAATTCAATAAACGTAAAAAGGGCGAGGAGTTATTTCCTCTCCCTTTTTTAACATTTAAAGAGAAATTGCATGTTCCATATATAAAATGGAAATGCTTAATTTATATAGAAACCAGGGGTGACATACTATTTATGACAAAATGGTTTAATGTAGGGAAAATTGTAAATACTCATGGCGTAAAAGGAGAAATTCGTGTTATTTCTCGTACTGATTTTCCAGAAGAGCGATATAAAGTAGGGAACACGTTATACATATGGGATGAGAAAGGTACAGACTATCTTACAGTGAAGGTAACTTCTCATCGTCAACATAAGACATTTGATTTATTAACACTTGAAGGATACAACAATGTAGATGAAGTAGAGAAGTTAAAAGGTTCTTTAATAAAAGTACCAGAAGAGCAGTTAGGCGAACTAGCTGAAGGTGAATACTACTACCATGAAATTATTGGTTGCAACGTTGTAACGGAAGAAGGAGAAGCGTTAGGGACAATCAAAGAGATTTTATCTCCTGGTGCGAATGACGTTTGGGTGATTAAACGTCCAAAGGGTCAAGATTTGTTAATTCCTTATATTGATGACGTTGTACTTCAAGTTAACATTGAAAATAAATTAGTAACCATTCATGTAATGGAAGGGCTACTATAATGAAAATTGACATTTTAACATTGTTTCCAGATATGTTTACGGGTGTATTTGGGTCTTCAATTTTAAAGAAAGCACAAGAAAAAGAAGCGGTAGAGCTTCGAGTTGTCAATTTTCGTGAGTATACAACTAGTAAGCATAATAGTGTAGATGATTATCCGTATGGTGGGGGCGCTGGTATGGTATTAACCCCACAGCCTATCTTTGACGCAGTAGAAGAGTTAACGAAGGAAACAGACCGTAAGCCGAGAGTCGTCTTAATGTGTCCACAAGGAGAGCGTTTCACGCAGAAGAAGGCAGAAGAGCTTGCTGGAGAAGAGCATGTTATTTTTGTATGTGGCCATTATGAAGGATACGATGAACGAATTCGTGAGCATCTTGTAACAGATGAGATTTCTATTGGGGATTACGTATTAACGGGTGGAGAATTGGCTTCTATGGTAGTCACTGACAGTGTTGTACGTCTTTTGCCAGGAGTACTTGGGAATCAAACGTCACAAGTGGAAGACTCTTTTAGCACAGGTTTGTTAGAGCACCCACATTATACACGTCCTGCTGATTTTCGTGGTATGAAGGTACCGGATGTACTAATGTCAGGAAATCATAAAAACATTGATGAATGGCGCCATAAAGAGTCACTACGTCGTACGTACACACGTAGACCGGATTTACTGGAAGAACGAGAATTATCTAAGCAAGAAGAGAAATGGCTGGAACAGATTAAAGAAGACCGATAAGGGCTTGATATATTTTCTATTGCAACAGTCCTAGCAATATGCTATTATAACATTTGTGCTACTGAAATCAGTAGCCGTATTAACGATGTTCCGCTGTAATTTAATAAGACTTTATAAGAGCATCTGTTTAAAGGAGAGAATTTAATATGCAACAATTAATCACAGAAATCACAAAAGGCCAATTGAAAACTGACCTTCCTTCATTCCGTCCTGGAGACACTTTACGTGTACACGTAAAAGTAGTTGAGGGAACTCGTGAAAGAATTCAGCTTTTCGAAGGTGTTGTAATTAAACGTCGTGGTGGCGGAATCAGTGAAACATTCACAGTTCGTAAGATTTCTTACGGTGTAGGTGTTGAGCGTACATTCCCAGTTCACACGCCAAGAATCGCGAACATCGAAGTACTTCGCCGTGGTAAAGTACGTCGTGCTAAGTTATACTACTTACGTAACCTTCGCGGTAAAAAAGCACGTATTAAAGAAATTCGATAAGACATGTATGGGAGCTTGTAAATACACAAGCTCCCTTTTTCCAATCTATATGAAATTTTGGTATAATACGAGCAGCTTACATAACTGTGGAGGGGAAAGCATGAAGAAAGAGAAGAGCTCACTTTGGGAATGGATCAAAGCAATTTTGATTGCTGTTGTATTAGCGGGCGTAATTAGACAGTTTTTCTTTGCCCCAATTCTCGTAGATGGTGTATCGATGTCGCCGACTTTACATGACCGTGATCGAATGATTGTTAATAAAATTGGCTATCACATAGGTGATCCGAAACGCTTTGATATTATTGTATTCCGAGCGACTGAAGAAAAAGATTACATTAAGCGTATTATTGGCCTGCCGGGCGACGAAATCGAATACCGTAATGATAAACTATATGTTAACGGGAAACCTTATGAGGAGCCGTATTTAGATAAGCAGAAAAAACAACTTGCTGACGGACCGCTTACATATGATTTTACTCTTGAAGAAATGACAGGAAAGAAAACTGTTCCAGAAGGTCAATTATTTGTTTTAGGCGATAATCGTCGTTTTAGTAAAGATAGCCGTTCGATTGGTACAATTTCAATGGACCAAGTGATTGGTAAAGCAAATATGCTATATTGGCCGTTAAAAGATGCACGTATTGTGAAATAAAAGAAAAAGAAGGTGGCAACATGGTAATCCAATGGTTCCCGGGACATATGGCAAAGGCTAGACGCCAAGTAACAGAAAAATTAAAGTTAATTGATGTTGTAATTGAGCTTGTAGATGCTCGATTACCTTTATCTTCTCGTAATCCAATGATTGATGAAATTATTACGCATAAACCAAGGCTTGTTGTTTTAAATAAAGCGGATATGGCGGATGATCGTCTTACAAAGCAGTGGATTGCATATTTTGATGAAAGAGGTCAAAAAGCAATTTCAATTAATGCACAAGCTGGACAAGGTATGAAAGAAATTGCAGCAGCTTGTAAAGTGCTTGTCAAAGAAAAATTCGATAAAATGGTTGCTAAAGGCATTAGACCAAGAGCAATTCGTGCTTTAATTGTAGGTATTCCAAACGTTGGTAAATCTACACTGATTAATAAATTAGCGAAGAAAAATATAGCAAAAACAGGAGATCGTCCTGGTGTGACAACGGCCCAGCAGTGGATTAAAGTTGGGAAAGAAATGGAATTATTAGATACACCAGGTATTTTGTGGCCTAAATTTGAAGATGAATTAGTTGGTCTTCGTTTAGCGACGACTGGTGCAATTAAAGATTCTATATTAAATCTACAGGATGTAGCTATTTATGCACTACGTTTTATGGAAAAACATTATCCAGAACGTTTAAAAGAGCGATATAAGTTAAATGACATTCCAGAAGAAATTGTGGAGTTATTTGATGCAATTGGAAAAAATAGAGGTTGCTTAATGGGCGGCGGAATGATTGATTATGATAAAACATCTGAGCTTATACTTCGTGAGCTTCGTGGTGGAAGATTTGGGAAAATGACATTTGAAACACCAGAAGAGTTTGCGGAGCAGGTGGAAGATGTAGAAAAAGTAGAAGAAGTATAAGACGTGCGTTTGTACGTCTTTTCTTTTTGGTTACGTTTAAAAGGAGTGTAAATGAATGCAAAAAATGACTATTCAAGAAGCGGGATGTTTGCTGCAAGAAATTATGAGTGAAGAAGACGAGCGTTTTCAAATGTTAGTGAAAGATGAGAGAAAAGGTGTTCAAAAACTAATTTTGAAGTGGTATAAACAAAAAGAGTTAGCGCAAAAAGAAAGAGGAAAATTTCTAGAAATGTCAAAGTACGAAAATGAGTTACGTGAAAAAGGGCTCACGTACATTGCTGGCATTGATGAAGTGGGCCGTGGGCCGTTAGCAGGACCTGTTGTGACGGCGGCTGTCGTCCTTCCAGAAGATTTTTATATTCCAGGATTAAATGACTCGAAAAAATTAAGTGAAGCGAAACGTGAGCGTTTTTATGATGAAATTAAAGAGCATGCAATTGCGATTGGAGTGGGAATTGTATCACCACAAGTTATTGATGAAATAAATATTTATCAAGCGACGAAGCAAGCGATGTTAGATGCCGTTGCTAATTTATCATGTACACCAGAATATTTATTAATCGATGCGATGAAGCTTCCTACATCAATTCCGCAAACATCAATCATTAAAGGTGATGCGAAAAGTGTCTCTATTTCAGCTGCATCTATTATTGCGAAAGTGACGAGAGATCGCATGATGAAAGAGTTAGGAGGAAAGTATCCTGCATATGGATTTGAACAACATATGGGATATGGGACGAAACAGCATTTAGAAGCGATTGAAGTACATGGAGTATTAGAGGAACATCGAAAATCATTTGCGCCAATTAAAGATATGATTCAAAAATAAGCTGTATATTCACAGCTTATTTTTTATTTTGGTATATAAACATTATTATTTTCGAAAAAGAATAAAGCGATTTCAGTTTTCTGACACTTTATTGTAGACAGCGTGCCAATCATCTTATACAATGGCAATGTAATGTTTTTTAAACATTAAAAAACTTTTCGAGTAAAACAGGAAAACAGGGGAGGATGGGACCATGAATATCCATGAGTACCAAGGTAAGGCAGTCCTTAGAAGCTATGGGGTTAGCGTTCCGAACGGGAAGGTTGCATTTACAGTAGAAGAAGCTGTAGAAGCAGCGAAAGAATTAGGAACGGAAGTATGTGTAGTTAAAGCGCAAATTCACGCTGGTGGACGCGGCAAAGCTGGCGGTGTAAAAGTTGCGAAAAATTTAGAAGAAGTTCGTACATATGCAGAAAGCATTTTAGGAACTACACTTGTGACGCATCAAACAGGTCCTGAAGGTAAGGAAGTAAAACGCTTACTTATCGAAGAAGGTTGCGATATTAAAAAAGAATATTATGTAGGTCTTGTATTAGATCGTGCAACTTCTCAAGTTGTTTTAATGGCATCTGAAGAAGGTGGAACAGAAATTGAAGAAGTAGCAGAAAAAACGCCTGAAAAAATCTTTAAAGAATATATTGATCCAGCAGTAGGTTTACAAGGTTTCCAAGCGCGTAGAATCGCGTTTAATATCAATATTCCAAAAGAACTTGTAGGACAAGCTGTGAAGTTTATGATGGGCTTATACAGTGCGTTTATCGAAAAAGATTGCTCTATCGCTGAGATTAATCCGCTTGTTACAACAGGTGACGGTAAAGTTATGGCGTTAGATGCAAAATTAAACTTTGATTCTAATGCGTTATATCGCAATAAAGACATTTTAGAACTTCGTGATCTTGAAGAAGAAGATTCAAAAGAAATTGAAGCTTCTAAATATGACTTAAACTACATTCCTTTAGATGGAAATATCGGTTGTATGGTTAATGGTGCAGGTTTAGCAATGGCTACAATGGATATCATTAAACATTACCATGGTGACCCGGCTAACTTCTTAGATGTTGGTGGCGGCGCAACAGCTGAAAAAGTTACAGAAGCATTCAAAATTATCCTTTCTGACAAAAATGTAAAAGGTATCTTCGTTAACATTTTTGGTGGCATTATGAAGTGTGATGTTATCGCAGAAGGTGTTATTGAAGCAACGAAGCAGGTAGGTCTTGAGTTGCCTTTAGTTGTACGTCTTGAAGGTACAAACGTAGAGTTAGGAAAGAAAATTTTAAATGAGTCTGGTTTAAATATTGTTGCAGCAGAATCTATGGCAGACGGTGCACAAAAAATTGTTTCACTAGTGGGCTAATAGAAAGCGGGGGAGAAAAATGAGCGTATTAGTTAATAAAGATACAAAAGTTATTGTTCAAGGTATTACAGGTTCTCAAGGGTTATTCCATACAAAGCAAATGATTGAATACGGTACGAAAATTGTAGGTGGTGTAACACCAGGTAAAGGTGGCACTGATATTGAAGGTGTACCAGTATTTGATACAGTAGAAGATGCTGTGAAAGCAACAGGCGCAAACGCTTCAGTTGTATACGTTCCACCCGCTTTTGCGGCTGATGCAATTATGGAAGCTGTTGATGCAAAGATTGATTTAGTAGTATGTATTACTGAAGGAATCCCTGTATTAGATATGGTAAACGTAAAGAGATATATGGCGGGTAAACATACACGTTTACTTGGACCAAACTGCCCTGGTGTCATTACACCTGACGAATGTAAAATTGGTATTATGCCAGGATATATTCACAAAAAAGGTCATGTTGGTATCGTATCTCGCTCTGGTACATTAACGTATGAAGCTGTACATCAGTTAACGCAAGAAGGTATTGGCCAATCTACTGCTGTAGGTATCGGGGGAGACCCTGTTAACGGTACGGACTTTATTGATGCGTTAAAAGCATTTAATGAAGATGAAGAAACGCATGCTGTAATTATGATTGGTGAAATCGGCGGTACGGCAGAAGAAGAAGCAGCAGAATGGGTACAAGCTAATATGACAAAACCAGTTGTTGGCTTCATTGGTGGTCAAACAGCGCCTGAAGGCAAACGTATGGGTCATGCTGGGGCGATCATTTCTGGCGGCAAAGGAACTGCTGCTGAAAAGATTAAAACAATGGAAGCTTGTGGTATTAAAGTAGCGGAAACACCAGCTGTTATGGGTGAAACATTAATCTCTGTTTTAAAAGAAAAGGGATTATTTGAGACTTGTAAAAACTACTAATCTTTTTGAAAGGCACCTTCTTATTAGAGGGTGTCTTTTTACACATTTTTTGTTTACATAATAAAAATTATGGGTAAGGAGAATTGGGATGAAAAGAGAACGTTTATTGCACCTTCATTACATGTTGGCGGATCATTGGAAGGCGATGGAGAGACTACTATATGTTGATCCAGAACTGAAGGAAATATACACTTTTAGTCCGAAACAATTTGAATATCACGCTGGAATATCCTCGAAAAAATCTTTAGAACTAGTAAATTTTCTTCAAATTTCAAATCTCCAACAATATGTATCCCAGTTAGAAAAAAAGAGAATATTTTATATAACAATATGGGATAAGGACTATCCACAATTACTGCGAGAAATACAAGATCCCCCTTTTGTTTTATACGGAAAAGGAGAAAGAGATTTTCTAAATAAAGTAAATAAATTAGCGATTGTTGGAACGAGAGAACCGTCTTTATATGGAAAGGAGAGTATGAAGTTTATTTTACAACCTTTACTTGAAAAAGAATGGCTTATTGTTAGTGGGTTTGCAAGAGGGATAGATACAATTGCTCATGAAGTTACAGTAAGGCAGCATTGCCCGACTATTGCAATATTAGGACACGGATTATCTTATATGTATCCAAAGGAGAATAGAGGTTTATATGACACGTGGAAAGATTATATATTGTTATTGACAGAGTATCCACCGCATTATGTGCCGAAAAAATGGTATTTCCCAAAAAGAAATCGAATTATTAGCGGTATAAGTAAAGGTGTTTTAGTTGTAGAAGCAAAAACGAGAAGTGGATCCCTTATTACTGCAGACCTTGCGTTAGAACAAAATAGAGAGGTGTTTGCACTTCCTGGACCTATATTTATAGAGAGTGTAGCGGGAACGAATCATCTAATTCAACAAGGCGCAAAGCTAGTAAGAAATGCGGAGGATATCCTTGAAGAAATTTTAAATTAACCATATATTTTCATGTTTTTATTAAACAATTATTGACAAATGGTAGATTGTCGCTGTATGGTATATTCATTCTTGATTGACAAAAACAAGAGAAATCAATAAGATTGATGAAGACTTGAATCCACCTCTTAAGGAGGCACTAGCATGTCAGATTACCTCGTAATCGTGGAGTCGCCTTCTAAGGCGAAGACCATTGAAAAATATTTAGGGAAAAAATACAAAGTCGTCGCGTCCATGGGACATGTCCGCGATTTACCTAAAAGCCAAATGGGGATAGAAGTAAAGAATAACTTCACCCCGAAGTATATTACCATTCGTGGTAAGGGTCCCGTTTTAAAAGATTTAAAATCAGCGGCAAAAAAAGCAAAGAAAGTCTATCTCGCGGCCGATCCGGATCGTGAAGGAGAAGCAATTGCTTGGCATTTAGCAAATACGTTAAATGTGGACGTTGAATCAGATTGCCGAGTTGTATTTAATGAGATTACAAAAGATGCAATAAAAGAATCATTTAAATATCCTCGTGCAATTAATATGGATTTAGTAGATGCACAACAGGCAAGGCGTATACTCGATCGTCTTGTTGGCTACAATATTAGTCCTTTATTATGGAAGAAAGTAAAAAAAGGATTAAGTGCAGGACGCGTACAATCTGTAGCAGTTCGTTTAATCATCGAACGTGAAAAAGAAATTCAAAGTTTTGAACCTGAAGAATTCTGGACAATTAAAACAGAATTTGTGAAAGGGAAAGACACATTTGAAGCAAGCTTTTACGGCGTAGATGGTGAAAAAGTTCAATTAACGAACGAAGCACAAGTGAACGAAATAATCGAAAAGATGAAAGCCAATGCGTTTTCGGTTGAAAATGTAACGCGAAAAGAGCGAAAGCGTAACCCTGCATTACCGTTTACAACATCTTCCTTGCAACAAGAGGCAGCGCGTAAGTTAAATATGCGAGCAAAGAAAACAATGATGCTTGCACAGCAGCTGTATGAAGGGATGGATCTTGGAAAACAAGGGACTGTAGGTCTTATTACGTATATGAGAACTGATTCAACACGTATCTCAGAAACAGCTCAAACAGAGGCTCGTGATTACATTACTGAGGCGTTTGGTGCGGAATACATAGGAACAGAGAAGAAGAAAGAAACGAAAAAGTCGAAAGCACAAGATGCGCATGAGGCGATTCGTCCTACTTCGGTAATGAGAAAGCCAGAGGAACTAAAAAGTTTCTTAAGTCGTGATCAACTCCGTTTGTATAAACTGATTTGGGAGCGATTTGTTGCAAGTCAAATGGCATCTGCTATAATGGATACTGTTACAGCGAAACTCATTAATAACAATGTTCAGTTCCGTGCAAGTGGGTCAGTTGTAAAGTTCCCAGGATTTATGAAAGTGTACGTAGAGTCGAAAGATGATGGTGCGGAAGAAAAGGATAAGATGTTGCCACCTTTAGAAGTAGGTGAAACTGTATTTTCAAAAGATATAGAACCGAAGCAACATTACACACAGCCTCCGCCGCGTTATACAGAGGCTCGTCTAGTAAGAACACTTGAAGAGCTTGGAATTGGGAGACCGTCTACTTATGTACCGACACTGGAAACAATCCAAAAACGAGGATACGTTGCTTTAGATAATAAACGCTTCGTTCCGACTGAGCTTGGTGGAATAGTAATCGAACTTATTTTAGAGTTTTTCCCAGAAATTATTAACATTGAATTTACTGCCAATATGGAGCAAAGCCTTGATGAAGTAGAAGAAGGAAATGCAAATTGGGTGAAAATTGTTGATGATTTCTACGTAGGATTTGAACCGCGCTTAGAAAAAGCGGAAAAAGAAATGCGTGAAGTGGAAATTAAAGATGAACCAGCTGGGGAAGACTGTGAATTATGTAGTCACCCGATGGTCTTTAAAATGGGTAAATATGGGAAGTTTATGGCTTGTTCGAATTTCCCGGAATGTCGTAATACAAAACCGATTGTAAAAGAAATCGGTGTTACTTGTCCGAAGTGTGATAAAGGGCAAATTATTGAACGCCGTAGTAATAAAAAGAAACGCCTTTTCTATGGATGCGGTACGTATCCAGAATGTGACTTTGTATCTTGGGACAAGCCGATTGGTCGTAAATGTCCGAAGTGTGAAAGTATGCTCGTAGAGAAAAAGTTGAAAAAAGGCGTGCAAGTACAATGTGTTTCGTGTGATTATGAAGAAGAACAACAAATGTGAGCGTAACTGCTCACATTTTTTTCGGGAAGAAAAGGAAAGGTGATATATATGACAACACAAGTAGTAAACGTCATTGGCGCAGGTCTTGCAGGAAGCGAAGCAGCTTACCAAATTGCAAAGCGTGGTGTCCAAGTAAAATTATATGAAATGAGACCAGTAAGGCAAACACCAGCTCATCATACAGATAAATTTGCTGAATTAGTATGTAGTAACTCACTTCGCGCAAACACATTAACAAATGCTGTCGGTGTTATTAAAGAAGAAATGCGTCTAATGGATTCTGTCATTATTCGTGCAGCTGATGAGTGCTCTGTACCAGCAGGAGGTGCTTTAGCTGTAGATCGTCATGAATTCGCGGCGAAAGTGACTGAATATGTGAAAAATCATCCGAACGTAACTGTAATGAATGAGGAAATCACTGAAATTCCAGAGGGGCCAACTGTTATTGCGACAGGTCCACTTACGTCTCCGGATCTTTCTGCACAACTAAAAAAACTAACAGGTGAAGATTATTTTTATTTCTATGATGCTGCAGCGCCAATCGTTGAGAAAGACAGCATTGACATGAATAAAGTATATTTAAAATCTCGTTATGATAAAGGTGAAGCGGCATATTTAAACTGTCCAATGACAGAAGAAGAGTTTGATCGTTTTTATGAGGCTTTAATTGCTGCTGAGACAGTGCCTTTAAAAGAATTTGAAAAAGAAATTTTCTTTGAAGGTTGTATGCCAGTAGAAGTTATGGCAAGTAGAGGAAGACAGACGTTAGTATTTGGACCGATGAAGCCTGTTGGGTTAGAAGATCCGAAAACAGGGAAAACACCGTATGCGGTTGTTCAGTTACGTCAAGATGATGCAGCAGGAACATTATACAATATTGTAGGCTTCCAAACACATTTAAAGTGGGGGCCACAAAAAGAAGTGTTACAGCTAATTCCAGGACTAGAAAACGCAGAGATTGTACGTTATGGCGTAATGCATCGTAATACGTTTATTAATTCGCCTAATTTGCTTCGTCCAACATATCAATATAAACAACGTGATGATTTATTCTTCGCTGGTCAAATGACTGGGGTAGAGGGTTATGTTGAATCAGCAGCATCAGGATTATTAGCGGGTATTAACGCTGCTCGACTTGTACAAGGTGAAGAGCCAGTTGTATTACCACCTGTAACTGCAATGGGAAGTATGGCAAATTATATTACTGCGACAAATGCGAAAAACTTCCAGCCAATGAATGCAAACTTCGGTTTATTTACACCGTTAGAGAAGAAAATTAAAAAGAAACAAGAGCGAAATGAAGCATATGCTACACGCGCTTTGGAAACAATTCAAAATTTTGTAAATATTTAATTAAATTTCTTGCAAAGGCTACTAAGTTGTGATACGATTTAGTAGCCTTTATTGAGGTGAATTATATGGATGTGAATGTGAAGAATTTGTTACAATTATTCGTTGGATATTTACAAATTGAAAGAAATTATTCAAAATATACAATTGCAAGTTATCAAAATGATTTAGAACATTTTGTGCAATTTATGGAGCGAGAAGGCATATCCTCTTTTTTAGATGTTACATACGCGGATGTTCGTTTATACTTGACGACGTTGCACGATCAGAAGTTAGCCCGTAAATCTGTCGCAAGGAAAGTATCAAGCTTACGAAGTTTATATCGTTTTTTGATGCGTGAAGGTTATCAAAAAGATAATCCGTTTGCACTTGCATCACTTCCCAAGAAAGAATTGTCAATCCCGAAGTTTTTATATGCTGAAGAGTTAGAGGAATTGTTTGAAGTTTCTGATACAGGGGCACCATTAGGTCAAAGGAATCAAGCTTTATTAGAGTTGATGTATGCAACTGGGATTCGTGTAAGCGAATGCGTTAATTTGCAACTTACCGACATTGACTTTGCAGTGGGAACAATTTTAGTGATGGGAAAAGGGAAAAAACAAAGATATATTCCGTTCGGAAGCTATGCACAAGATGCTTTAATTACTTATATAGAGAACGGGAGAAAACAGTTAGCTCAAAAGACTGAAGAACAATCTCATATGGTATTTTTAAATGCGAAAGGTAAGCCGTTAACAGATCAGGGTGTACGTTATGTTTTGAACGAACTCATTAAGAAAGCTTCACTTACAATGCGGATAAGTCCCCATATGTTAAGGCATACATTTGCTACACATATGCTGGATGAAGGAGCGGATTTACGTACTGTGCAGGAGCTATTAGGTCATGAGAATTTGTCAACCACACAAATTTATACGCATGTCTCTAAAGAAAGATTGCGTTCTGTGTACATGAAGCATCACCCGCGGGCATAAATTGCTTTTAAGGCTATAAAAACATATAAAGGAGTTTTTTTCTATGGGAAATTTCCACGCTACAACGATATTTGCAGTTCATCATAATGGAGAATGTGCAATGGCTGGAGATGGTCAGGTAACGATGGGGAATGCTGTTGTAATGAAACATACAGCTCGCAAAGTTCGCAAACTTTTCCAAGGAAAAGTTTTAGCTGGTTTTGCAGGATCAGTTGCTGATGCATTTACTCTTTTTGAAATGTTTGAAGGAAAATTAGAAGAGTATAATGGCAACTTGCAGCGCGCTGCAGTTGAGATGGCGAAACAATGGCGTGGTGATAAAATGCTACGTCAGCTAGAAGCAATGCTCATTGTCATGGATAAAACAACGATGCTCCTTGTTTCAGGTACAGGAGAAGTGATTGAACCAGATGATGGCATTTTAGCAATTGGTTCAGGCGGACATTATGCACTTGCTGCTGGTCGTGCTTTAAAGCAACATGCAAGTGAACATTTAACAGCGAAACAAATTGCGAAGGCCAGTTTAGAAATTGCAGGCGATATTTGTGTTTATACGAACCACAACATAATTGTTGAAGAATTGTAGAATCGTAAGGGAGGCATTTTATATGCATTTACATTTTACTCCGCGTCAAATTGTGGAAAAATTAGATCAATACATCATCGGTCAAAAAGATGCAAAGAAAGCGGTTGCTGTAGCTCTGCGAAATCGATACCGTCGCAGTAAATTAGTTGAAAATTTACGTGATGAAATTGCACCTAAAAACATTTTAATGATTGGACCGACAGGTGTTGGTAAAACAGAGGTAGCACGGCGAATGGCGAAACTCGTTGGAGCACCTTTTATTAAGGTTGAAGCGACAAAATTTACAGAAGTTGGATATGTGGGTCGAGATGTAGAGTCGATGGTCCGCGACCTTGTTGAAACGTCCGTTCGCATTGTGAAAGAGGAAATGGTAGTTAAAGTTCAAGATAAAGCAGAAGAGCAAGCGAATCAACGTCTTGTTGAAATTTTAGTGCCGAGTCCGGAGAAACAATCTGGATTTAAAAATCCATTAGAAATGCTTTTTGGTGGCAATCAAAATTCAAACCAAACATCTGATGCACAGGAAGATGATGAAATCGAAAAGAAACGTCAAGATGTGGAAAGAAAGCTTGCGGCAGGCCTTCTTGAAGATGAAGTGATATCGATCGAAGTGACGGAACAACAGTCTTCTATGTTTGATATGTTGCAAGGAACTGGCATGGAGCAAATGGGAATGAATTTCCAAGATGCACTAGGAAGTATCATGCCGAAAAAAACGAAAAAACGTAAACTTTCTGTAAAAGAAGCAAGAAAACTCTTGACAAATGAAGAGGCACAGCGCTTAATTGATATGGATGAAGTTACACAAGAGGCTGTTTATCGTGCTGAACAGCTCGGGATTATTTTTATCGATGAAATTGACAAAATTGCTGGTAAGCAGTCGAATAGCGTGGATGTATCGCGTGAAGGTGTGCAACGTGACATTTTACCGATTGTAGAAGGGTCGAATGTAGCAACGAAATATGGATCAGTAAAAACGGATTATATTTTATTTGTTGCAGCTGGAGCGTTCCATATGTCTAAACCGTCGGATTTAATTCCGGAATTGCAAGGGAGATTTCCGATTCGAGTAGAATTAACAAAATTATCGGCGGATGATTTTGTTAAAATATTAATCGAGCCTGACAATGCGCTAATTAAACAGTACACGGCGTTATTAGCGACTGAAGGTATAGAAATTGAATTTTCAGACGAAGCTATTCGTAAGATTGCTGAGATTGCTTATCAAGTTAATCAGGATACAGATAATATTGGAGCGAGAAGACTTCATACTGTTATGGAGAAGCTCCTTGAAGATTTATCGTTTGAGGCATCTGAAATTACGTTAGAGAAAATAACGATAACACCTCAATATGTTGAGGAAAAATTAGCGACAATAGCTAAAAATAAAGATGTGAGCCAGTTTATTTTGTAATAGTGTCATCAGGTGACTCGCCCTAGTTTCCAAGTGATGAAAAAATATGTAAGTAACATGTAGGAGGAAATTTTGAAATGGAATTATTAGCAAAAACGAGAAAATTAAATGCGTTATTACAGAGCGCAGCAGGAAAGCCTGTAAACTTTAGAGAGATGTCTGACACAATGTGTGAAGTAATTGAAGCGAACGTGTTCGTTGTAAGTCGTCGCGGTAAATTATTAGGATATGCGATTCACCAACAAATCGAAAACGAACGTATGAAGCACATGCTTGCAGAGCGTCAATTCCCAGAAGAGTATACGCAAAGTTTATTCAATGTTACAGAAACATCTTCAAATTTAGGTGTGGATAGTGACTACACAGCATTCCCAGTAGAAAATAGAGAATTATTCGGTCAAGGTTTAACTACAATCGTACCAATCGTTGGTGGCGGTGAGCGTCTAGGTACACTAGTATTAGCTCGTCTTGGTCAAGAGTTCTTAGACGATGATTTAATTCTTGCTGAATACAGCTCAACTGTTGTAGGTATGGAAATCTTACGTGAAAAAGCAGAAGAAATCGAAGAGGAAGCACGTAGTAAAGCTGTTGTTCAAATGGCGATTAGCTCATTATCTTACAGTGAGTTAGAAGCAATCGAGCATATCTTCGAAGAATTAAATGGAACAGAAGGTTTACTTGTTGCAAGTAAAATTGCTGATCGCGTAGGAATTACTCGTTCGGTAATCGTAAATGCACTTCGTAAATTAGAAAGTGCTGGTGTTATTGAGTCTCGCTCTTTAGGTATGAAAGGAACATACATTAAAGTGCTAAACGACAAGTTTCTACAGGAACTTGCTAAATTAAAAACAAACTAATTTATAAAAAAACTCTCCTCGCTTGAGGAGAGTTTTTTGTTTTTTTAAGTGAATGATTTTGCTTACGTAAGGCGTCATGACAACATTCATTAGAAAACTAGTAATTAACCTTTAATTCCTTGCTTAAAGGAATTAAAGGTTGGTAATACTAGAATTTGAGCGTGAAAAAAAGAAAGTTTTACATTGTTCGCATTTTCGACTTGATTGTAATATTTCAGTATGATATAGTAAGCAGTGGTGTCAGTACAAAGTACACACGTTTACTGATTTAAGTGTTGGTGCTACGTTCGTAGTTTCGCTTAGAGATGAAGTAAACGGAGGATATCAAAAAACCATTTAGGAGGAACTAAATTATGTCAGTAATTTCTATGAAACAATTGCTTGAAGCTGGTGTTCATTTCGGACATCAAACTCGTCGTTGGAACCCAAAAATGAAGCGTTACATCTTCACAGAGCGTAACGGTATCTACATCATCGACTTACAAAAAACTGTGAAAAAAGTTGAGGAAGCTTACAGAACGATGCGTGACATCGCTGCTGAAGGTGGAGACATTTTATTCGTAGGTACTAAAAAACAAGCACAAGAAGCTATTAAAGAAGAAGCAACTCGTGCTGGTATGTACTTCGTTAACCAACGTTGGTTAGGTGGAACTTTAACAAACTTCCAAACAATCCAAAAGCGTATCAAGCGTCTTAAAGATATCGAAAGAATGCAAGAAGATGGTACTTTCGAAGTACTTCCTAAGAAAGAAGTTGTTCAACTTAAAAAAGAGTTAGAGCGTCTTGAGAAATTCTTAGGCGGTATTAAAGATATGAAAGGTCTTCCAAGTGCATTATTCATAGTAGACCCTCGTAAAGAGCGTATTGCAGTTGCTGAAGCACGCAAATTACACATTCCAATCATCGGTATCGTTGATACAAACTGTGATCCGGACGAAATCGATCACGTTATTCCAGCAAACGATGATGCAATTCGTGCTGTAAAACTTCTTACATCTAAAATGGCAGACGCGATCCTTGAAACAAAACAAGGTGAAGAAACTGTTACTGCGTAACAAATTTGGAAAGGTGATAAGGGGTTCGGCCTTTTATCACCTTTTTTAAGGTATAAACACCTTTACAAAAGGTATAAATACATATTTTAGGAGGATGAAAAATATGGCAATCACTGCACAAATGGTAAAAGAACTTCGCGAAAAAACTGGCGCAGGTATGATGGACTGCAAAAAAGCTTTAACTGAAACTAATGGCGACATGGAGAAAGCAATTGACTTCTTACGTGAAAAAGGTATTGCGAAAGCTGCTAAAAAAGCAGACCGCATCGCTGCTGAAGGTTTAACTTTCATCGAAACAAACGGTAACGAAGGTTTAATCTTAGAATTAAACTCTGAGACTGATTTCGTTGCGAAAAACGAAGGTTTCCAAGCGTTAATTAAAGAATTAGCTGCTCACTTATTAGCTAACAAACCTGCTAACGTTGAAGAAGCTATGGCTCAAACAATCGAAGGCGGCAAAACAGTAGAAGAGCACATCAACGAAGCAATCGCTAAAATTGGTGAAAAACTTACACTTCGTCGTTTCGAAATCGTATCAAAAACTGATGCTGATGCATTCGGCGCTTACCTACACATGGGTGGACGTATTGGTGTATTAACAGTTCTTGAAGGTTCTACTGATGAAGCAGCTGCTAAAGATGTAGCAATGCACATCGCAGCAGTTAACCCTAAATACATCGACCGCGATGCTGTAACAGCTGAAGAAGTTGAGCATGAGCGTCAAGTATTAACACAACAAGCTTTAAACGAAGGCAAGCCTGAAAAAATCGTTGCGAAAATGGTAGAAGGCCGTCTTGGCAAATTCTTTGAAGAGATTTGCTTACTTGACCAAACATTCGTTAAGAATCCTGACATGAAAGTTCGTCAATTCGTTGAGTCTAAAGGCGGAACATTAAAAGGATTCGTTCGCTACGCTGTTGGTGAAGGTATCGAAAAACGCGAAGACAACTTTGCTGAAGAAGTAATGAACCAAGTAAAAGGTAACAACTAATACAGATTAGGGAACACATTGTGTTCCCTTTTTTAAAATAAAGATGTAAGCAATTGGAGGTTCATTATGAGTAAACCGAAATATAATCGTGTCGTTTTAAAGCTGAGCGGAGAAGCTTTAGCTGGCGAGCAAGGATTTGGAATTAACCCAGCTGTTATTAAGTCAGTTGCGGAACAAGTGAAAGAAATTGCAGAACTTGATGTAGAGGTTGCTGTTGTTGTTGGTGGCGGTAACATTTGGCGTGGGAAAATTGGAAGCGAAATGGGCATGGATCGTGCAGGAGCAGATTACATGGGCATGTTAGCAACAGTTATGAATTCATTAGCTCTTCAAGATAGCTTAGAGAATATTGGAATTCAAACTCGCGTACAAACTTCAATTGAGATGCGTCAAGTGGCAGAGCCTTACATTCGTCGTAAAGCAATTCGTCACTTAGAGAAAAAACGTGTTGTTATCTTTGCTGCCGGTACAGGTAACCCATACTTCTCTACAGATACAACAGCAGCATTACGTGCAGCTGAAATCGAAGCGGACGTTATTTTAATGGCGAAAAATAATGTGGATGGCGTATATAGTGCAGATCCATCTATTGACCCAACAGCTACGAAATACGAAACACTTACTTACTTAGATGTATTAAAAGCAGGTTTAGGTGTAATGGATTCTACAGCTTCTTCTTTATGTATGGATAATGATATTTCATTAATTGTATTCTCGGTTATGGAAAAAGGTAACATTAAACGTGCCGTTTTAGGCGAAAATATTGGAACAGTTGTAAGGGGGAAATAAATTATGGGACAACAAGTATTGAAGTCTTCAAATGAAAAAATGGAAAAAGCAGTTGCTGCTTATTCTCGTGAATTAGCAACAGTTCGCGCTGGTCGTGCAAGCTCGTCTGTATTAGATAAGGTACAAGTTGATTACTATGGTGCACCAACACCAGTTGTGCAATTAGCGAACATTACAGTTCCAGAAGCACGTTTGCTTGTAATTCAACCTTATGATAAAACTTCTATCGGTGATATTGAAAAAGCAATTTTAAAAGCAGATTTAGGCTTAAACCCTTCTAATGATGGAACTGTAATTCGTATTGCATTCCCTGCATTAACAGAAGAGCGTCGTCGCGATCTTGTAAAAGTTGTGAAAAAATATGCTGAGGAAGCAAAAGTTGCTGTTCGTAACGTGCGTCGTGACAGTAATGATGACCTTAAGAAGCTTGAAAAAGCTGGCGACATTACAGAAGATGATTTAAGAGGATATACTGAAGATATCCAAAAAGAAACAGATAAATATATTGCAAAAGTTGACGAAATCGCAAAAAACAAAGAAAAAGAAATTATGGAAGTGTAATAGCGATAATTTCGCAAATATGACCCTCTTCTTAAGGGGGTCTTTTTACACTTTTAGGCATACGTCTGCTTGTTGGAGGGTATGAATGATGTTTAAAAAGTTTCCTTTTTTTAAAAGTAAAAAGGTCACATCGTTTGATCATCTCATTGAAAAAGTGAAAAAAGGATATATCCCAGAACATATTGCTATTATTATGGATGGTAATGGAAGATGGGCAAAGAGAAGAGCCATGCCTCGCATTGCTGGTCATCATGAAGGTATGCAAGTTGTGAAGAAAATCACAAAATTTGCAAGTAAGCTTGATGTGAAAGTATTAACTCTTTATGCTTTTTCGACTGAGAACTGGAAAAGACCGAAAAAAGAAGTTGATTATTTGATGAAGCTTCCAGAAGAATTTTTAGGTGCATTTTTACCAGAGTTGATTGAAGAAAACGTACAAGTCCGAGTAATAGGGCAAAAAGATCGTCTTCCTACGCATACGCGCAGAGCGATGGAAAAAGCCATGGAAGATACGAAAGAGAATACGGGATTAATTCTTAATTTCGCGTTAAACTATGGAAGTCGAGATGAAATCGTTTCTGCTGTGCAACATATGATGAAAGATAGTGAGGAAGGAAAAATTCGTTCGGAAGAAATAAGTGAAGAAAAGATTTCTTCTTACTTAATGACGAGTTCTTTACCTGATCCAGAGTTGTTAATCCGTACAAGCGGAGAGCTACGTATTAGTAATTTCATGTTATGGCAAATTGCTTATTCGGAATTTTGGTTTACAGATGTGTATTGGCCAGATTTTACCGAGGAACATTTGCTAAATGCGATTACAGACTTTCAACATAGAGGGCGCAGATTCGGAGGCGTGTAGAAAGAGAGGGTTTGGTAGTGAAACAGAGAATTATTACTGGAGTGATTGCTGCCGCGCTATTCATTCCCATCGTAATTTACGGTGGCGTGCCTTTTACAGTTTTAGTGTATGCACTTGCTTCTATAGGTTTATATGAATTAATTCGTATGAACAAGCTTACGCTTATTTCGGTACCAACAGTTTTAGCTGCAGTATTATTGTGGATTATTTTAATTCCGAGTAGTGCATCAGAACTGTTTACGTGGATTGGGTTAGGTAAATTAGAAATCACATTTGTGATTGTTTTATTACTTTTATCATATACAGTCCTTTCTAAGAATACATTTACTTTTGACAATGCTTCATTTTTACTTATGGCAACGACATATGTTGGAATGGGATTCTTATATTTAAATGAAACGAGAATATTAGGAATCAAATATGTGTTCTGTGCACTATTTGTCATATGGGCAACTGATTCAGGTGCATATTTCATAGGAAAAGCATTTGGAAAAAGAAAATTATGGCCAGAAATTAGTCCGAATAAAACGATTGAAGGTTCATTAGGCGGTATTGTTTGTGGAATTGTTGTTGCACTTGTTTACAATATGTTCTTCCCAGTTGAAGCGAATGTAGGAGTTTTAATCGTTCTGACGATTATCATTTCTATTTTTGGACAAATTGGTGATTTAGTGCAATCTGCATTTAAACGCCATTATGGTGTAAAGGATTCAGGTACAATTTTACCTGGACATGGTGGTATTTTAGATCGAACAGATAGTTGGTTATTTGTGTTACCAATTCTATACTTCTTATTACAATACAATTAATAAATGAACGAGGGGTTGGAGTCATGAAAAACATTAGTTTACTAGGTGCAAGCGGATCAATCGGTACACAAACATTAGATGTGTTACGCTCGCACCCAGACCAATTCCGTCTCGTTGCTTTTTCTGTAGGGAAAAATGTTGATTATGCAGTAAAGGTAATTCAAGAATTTTCCCCGCAAATTGTCTCTGTGCAAAGAGAGGAAGATGTTTTAAAATTACAAGCTGTTTCTGGTAATACAAAAGTAGTATATGGTAGCGAAGGCTTATTAGAAGTAGCGCTGCACCCAGATACAGAAATTGTAGTGAATGCTGTTGTAGGTAGCGTAGGGTTGTTACCGACACTCCGCGCAATTGAGGCGAAAAAAACAATTGGAATTGCAAATAAAGAAACGTTAGTAACTGCAGGGCATCTTGTAATGGAAGCAGCACGAAAACATAATGTATCGTTACTTCCAGTAGACAGTGAACATTCAGCTATTTTTCAATGCTTGAATGGTGAAAATGAAAAAAGAATCTCTCGCTTAATTATAACTGCTTCAGGCGGAAGTTTTCGTGATAAAACGAGAGATGAATTGCATCAAGTGACCGTAGAAGATGCACTTCGTCATCCAAACTGGTCAATGGGTTCGAAAATTACAATTGATTCTGCTACAATGATGAATAAGGGGTTAGAAGTAATTGAAGCACACTGGCTTTTTGGTATCCCTTATGAGCAAATCGATGTTGTTCTACATAAAGAAAGTATTATTCATTCTATGGTTGAATTTGAAGATCGTAGTGTAATGGCACAGCTTGGCTCACCTGATATGCGAGTACCGATTCAATACGCGCTTACATATCCTGATAGATTACCTCTTTCAGACACGAAACAGTTAAATTTATGGGAAATGGGAACATTGCATTTTGAGAAAATGAATCAAGAGCGTTTCCGTTGTCTACGTTTTGCGTATGAAGCTGGAAAGACAGGTGGAAGTATGCCGGCTGTAATGAACGCGGCAAATGAAGTAGCTGTTGAAGCTTTTTTACAAAAGAGAATTGGTTTCTTAACAGTGGAAGACCTCATTGAAAAAGCAATGCACCATCACACTGTCATTGCACGTCCGAGCTTAGAGGAAATTCAGGAAATTGACGCAGCCACAAGACGGTTTGTGATGGAACAAATTTAGCAAAGGTGGTTATGGAATTGAATACAGCGATTGCCTTTATATTAATTTTCGGTGCACTCGTATTTTTCCATGAGCTAGGGCATCTATATTTCGCAAAAAGAGCAGGTATTTTGTGCCGCGAGTTTGCGATTGGTTTTGGTCCGAAAATATTCTCATTTGAAAAGAATGAAACGGTGTATACGATTCGATTACTGCCCCTTGGTGGCTATGTAAGAATGGCTGGCGAGGATGCGGACACAGTTGAGTTAAAACCTGGAAAAAAGGTTGGACTTGTATTAAATGAAAAAGACGAAGTTGTGAAATTAGTTTTTGACGGACATGAAAAATATCCAAATGTTCGTGTCATTGAAGTCGAACAATCTGATTTAGAGCATAATCTTACAATTTTGGGTTATGAAGAGTACGAGGAAGAGCTGCAAACATTCCGAGTGAATGAAAAAGCTCGTATCATTTCTGCGGGAGAAGAAATTCAAATCGCTCCGTACCATAGACAATTTGGCTCTAAAAAATTGGGCCAACGTGCTCTAACAATCTTTGCAGGTCCTGCAATGAACTTTATTCTAGCATTTGTTATTTTTGTGATTCTTGGATTTGTACAAGGAGTTCCTGTTGACAAACCAATGGTCGGAAAAGTAATGGAGAATAGTGCTGCAGAACAAGCTGGATTAAAAGAAAACGATACAATTCAAGCAATCAATGGGAAAAACACTAGTACATGGAAAGATGTTGTAACGATTGTACGTGAAAACCCAAATAAAGAAATTACGTTACATGTAAAGCGTGATAGTGAGCAATTTAATGTGAAAGTAACACCAACGCTTGATAAAGAAGGAAAAGACGAAGTTGGTAGAATTGGTGTTTATTCTCCTGTAGAGAAAACAGTGATGGGTTCTATTAAATCAGGGTTTGAACAAACATACGAATGGACGAAACTAATTTTTGATTCTCTTGTGAAATTAGTAACGGGTCAATTTTCTATTAATGAGTTGTCAGGTCCAGTAGGAATTTATAATCTAACAGATCAAGTTGTAGATTATGGATTTACGCGTGTACTAAGTTTAGCGGCAGTTTTAAGTATTAACCTTGGTTTATTTAATTTATTACCAGTCCCAGCTTTAGACGGTGGACGTTTGTTCTTCTTCTTAATTGAAGCATTACGAGGAAAACCAATTGATCGTCAAAAAGAAGGAATGGTTCACTTTATTGGGTTTGCATTATTAATGTTGCTTATGTTAGTTGTAACATGGAATGACATCCGTAAGTTTTTCTTGTAAAATAAGAAGAAGTTTATAATGAAATAGAGCTCATAGAATAAAATCCCTCACCTAACTCGAGGTGAGGGGTTTTATTGCGTGTAAGAGTAAAATGAAGAGGTGCGAATAAATGAAACAAAGTATGGTATTCAGTCCTACATTACGTGAAGTTCCAGCAGATGCTGAAATTAAGAGTCATCAATTATTACTTCGCGCAGGGTTTATGCGTCAAAATGCTTCTGGTATTTATAGTTTTCTACCATTTGGTTTAAAAGTGTTACACAAAGTAGAACGTATTGTTCGTGAAGAAATGGAGCGCGCAGGGGCAGTAGAACTATTAATGCCAGCTATGCAAGCTTCTGAATTATGGCAAGAATCAGGCCGTTGGTATTCTTACGGATCAGAATTAATGCGTATGAAAGATCGTAATGCTCGCGAGTTTGCGCTAGGGGCAACTCATGAGGAAGTAATTACAGATCTTGTACGTGATGAAATTAAATCATACAAAAAATTACCATTAACATTATATCAAATTCAAACAAAATTCCGTGATGAGCAAAGACCACGTTTCGGTTTATTACGCGGAAGAGAATTTTTAATGAAAGATGCGTATTCTTTCCATGCAACACAAGAAAGTTTGGATGAAGTATATAGCGGTTTATACAAAGCGTATTCTAATATCTTTGCTCGTTGTAGTTTGAATTTCCGTGCAGTTATAGCTGATTCTGGAGCAATGGGTGGAAAAGATACACACGAATTTATGGTGTTATCTGATGTAGGTGAAGATACAATTGCGTATTCTGATACATCTGATTATGCGGCAAATATTGAAATGGCTCCTGTTGTTGCTACGTATACGAAGAGTGATGAAGCCGAAAAAGCACTTGAAAAAGTAGCAACTCCAGATCAAAAAGCTATTGAAGAAGTATCTGCATTCTTAAATATCGCAGCGGAAAAATGCATTAAATCTATGGTGTTTAAAGTAGATGCGAAATTAGTAGTAGTACTTGTTCGTGGCGATCATGAAGTCAATGATGTAAAAGTGAAGAATGTATACGGAGCTTCAGTCGTTGAGCTTGCTTCACATGAAGAAATAAAAGAGTTATTAAACTGTGAAGTGGGTTCTTTAGGACCGATTGGTGTTACAGGGGATATCGAAATTATCGCTGACCATGCTGTAGCATCAATTGTCAACGGATGTTCAGGAGCGAACGAAGAAGGATTCCATTATGTAAATGTAAATCCAGAACGTGACTTTAAAGTAAGTCAATATACAGATTTACGCTTCATCCAAGAAGGAGACCAATCTCCAGATGGAAATGGAACAATTCTTTTCGCACGTGGAATTGAAGTTGGTCATGTATTCAAATTAGGAACTCGTTATAGTGAAGCAATGAACGCAACGTTCCTAGATGAAAACGGAAAAACAAAACCACTTATTATGGGTTGTTACGGTATCGGTGTATCTCGTACAGTGGCAGCAATTGCAGAGCAGTTTAATGATGAGAATGGTTTAGTTTGGCCAAAATCTGTTGCACCGTTCCATGTGCATGTAATTCCAGTAAATATGAAATCTGATGCACAACGTGAAATGGGTGGAAATATCTATAACTCATTACAAGAGCAAGGATACGAAGTATTACTAGATGATCGTGCAGAACGTGCAGGTGTTAAATTTGCAGATGCAGATTTATTCGGCCTTCCAGTTCGTGTTACAGTTGGTAAAAAAGCAGATGAAGGTATTGTAGAAGTGAAAGTACGTGCTACAGGCGAGTCTGAAGAAGTGAAAGTAGAAGAACTTCAAACATATATTGCTAATATTTTAAAATAAGAAGAGGTACCTCGTAATGAGGTACCTTCTCTTTCTTTGTAAACGTATTTTGTAAAAGAAGAAGGAAGAAATCTTTCTTTGTAGTACGTTTCAATTTATAATAGCAAATGGAAGGAGAGTGCTTATGTCATTAACAAATGAACAACAAGAGCGATTTCAAATTTTGCTCCAACAGTTGCAAATACCAGAAGACCTTATAAATCAATATTTACATGGCGGTGGTATTGAAAAGCTAGTTATTGATAAAGCGAATAAAAGTTGGCATTTTGACTTACAAGTGCCACGTATTTTGCCGACAGAATTATATGAGTTGCTAGAAACAAAGCTTAAGCAATCATTTTCTCATATTGCAAGAACAACATTTGCATTAGAAGCAGAGAATAAACAATTTACAGAAGAAGAAGTGAAGGCATATTGGCCGCTTTGTACAGAACGAATTACATTTTCACCTATGTTCGCGTACTTAAAGAAGCAACTTCCGCAGGTCAATGGCGTGAAGTTGCTATTAAATGTGAATAATGAGCTGGAATCTACTACTTTAAAGAAAAACGTTGCGAAACCAGTAGGTGATCAATACGAAGCTTTTGGATTCCCGCGTTTTCAGTTAGACACACATATAAAGCAAAATGCAGAAGAAATGCAAAAGTTTCGTGAGCAAACACAGGAAGAAGATCGTCAACGAGTTATACAGGCTATGGAAGAGATGGCTAAAAGGCAAGCTGAAGAAAGTGATGTTGTTCATGAAGGACCAGTTGTGCTTGGTTATCTTATTAAGCCAGATGAAGAGATTACGCCGCTGCGTGAAATTCAAGATGAAGAAAGAAGAAAAACCGTTCAAGGGTATGTTTTCCATGTAGAGACGAAAGAACTTCGTAGTGGACGTACATTATTAACTTTAAAGATAACTGACTATACGGACTCTATTATGATTAAGATGTTCTCACGAGATAAAGAAGATGTTCCGATGTTACAATCCTTGAAAAAAGGAACTTGGGTAAAAGCGCGTGGTTCAGTTCAAAATGATACATTCGTGCGTGATTTAGTTATGATCGCAAATGATATAAATGAAATAACGGGACCTTCTCGTAAAGATAAAGCAAAAGAAGGGGAAAAAAGAGTAGAACTTCATCTTCATACTCCAATGAGTCAAATGGATGCTGTTACTTCTGTTTCTAAGCTCGTTGCCCAAGCCGGAAAATGGGGGCATGAGGCTATTGCAGTTACAGACCATGCTGTTGCACAGTCGTTCCCAGAAGCATATTCTGCTGGTAAAAAGGCTGGAGTTAAAGTTCTATATGGTGTAGAAGCAAATTTAGTTAATGATGGTGTGCCGATAGCATATAACGAAGCACATCGTTTACTTGCAGAAGAAACATATGTTGTCTTTGACGTTGAGACAACAGGGTTATCTGCTGTATATGATACAGTCATTGAGTTAGCTGCTGTAAAGGTAAAAGGTGGAGAAATTATTGATCGCTTTGAATCTTTCGCAAATCCGCATCAACCATTATCGGCGACGATTATTGAATTAACAGGTATTACAGATGATATGTTAACTGATGCACCAGAAGTGGACGAAGTGTTTAAAAAGTTTGAGGAATGGATGGGTGACCATACACTTGTTGCTCATAACGCAAGCTTCGATATGGGCTTTATTAACGTAGGTTTTAAAAAGGTTGGGATAGAAAAAACGAAAAATCCAGTTATTGATACGTTAGAACTTGCACGGTTCTTATTCCCAGAAATGAAAAATCATCGATTAAATACGATGTGTAAAAAGCTTGATATTGAATTAACGCAACATCACCGTGCGATTTATGATACAGAAGCAACGGGATATTTACTTGTGAAGATGTTAAAAGATGTGATTGAAAAGGGATTTGAATATCACGATCAACTAAACGATAGTATGGGACAAGGGGATGCATATAAACGTGGGCGTCCAAGTCATATGACGTTACTTGCCACATCAGATGTTGGGTTGAAAAACTTATATAAACTTGTTTCATATTCTCACTTGAATTACTTTTATCGTGTACCACGTGTACCGCGATCACTATTAAAAAAATATCGTGAAGGCATTTTAGTAGGAACAGCTTGTGACAAAGGTGAAGTGTTTGAAGCTATGATGCAAAAAGCGCCTGAAGAAGTAGAAGAAATTGCACAGTTTTACGATTACATTGAGGTTATGCCTCCAGAAGTGTTACGTCATTTAGTGGAACGTGAACTCGTTCGAGATGAAGGACAGTTAAAAACAATAATTTCTAACTTAGTAAAACTAGGTGAGACGTTAGATAAGCCAGTTGTTGCTACTGGGAATGTGCATTATTTAGATCCAGAGGACGCGATATATCGGAAAATTTTAGTCAGTTCGCAGGGAGGAGCTAATCCGTTAAATCGTCATTCATTACCGCCTGTACATTTCCGTACAACAAATGAAATGCTAGATTGTTTTTCATTCTTAGGTGAAGACAAAGCAAAAGAAATTGTTGTGACAAATACACACAAAATCGCATCATTAATTGGTGATGTTCGTCCAGTGAAAGATGATTTATACACACCGAAAATTGAAGGTGCTGATGATGAAACACGTGATATGAGCTATATAATGGCAAGAAGTATCTATGGAGATGAACTACCGGAAATTGTAGAAGCTCGTTTGGAAAAAGAATTGAAAAGTATTATTGGACATGGATTCGCCGTTATTTATTTAATTTCACATAAGCTTGTGAAAAAATCGTTAGTGGACGGTTATCTAGTAGGTTCGCGTGGATCGGTAGGTTCATCATTTGTTGCAACGATGATGGAAATTACAGAAGTAAACCCATTACCACCGCACTATGTATGTCCAAAGTGTAAACAATCAGAGTTCTTTAATGACGGTTCTGTAGGTTCTGGTTTTGATTTACCAGATAAAGAATGCCCAACATGTAATGTTCCATATGTGAAAGATGGGCATGACATTCCTTTCGAAACGTTCCTTGGATTTAAAGGGGATAAGGTACCGGATATCGATTTGAATTTCTCCGGAGAATACCAGCCACGCGCCCATAACTATACGAAATTACTGTTCGGTGAAGATTATGTATACCGCGCAGGAACAATTGGTACGGTTGCGGAAAAAACCGCTTATGGGTATGTGAAAGGTTATGCTAATGATCATAACCTAACAATTCGAAATGCAGAGATTGATCGCTTAGTTGCGGGATGTACAGGTGTAAAGCGTACGACCGGACAGCATCCAGGTGGTATTATCGTTGTACCAGATTACATGGATATCTTTGACTTTTCACCAATTCAGTTTCCGGCTGATTCAATAGGTGCTGAGTGGAGAACAACGCACTTTGACTTCCACTCAATTCATGATAATTTATTGAAACTTGATATATTAGGACACGATGATCCGACTGTTATTCGTATGCTTCAAGATTTAAGTGGTATTGACCCGAAAACAATCCCAACGGATGATCCAGAAGTAATGAAAATTTTCTCTGGTCCAGAATCTTTAGGGGTAACGGAAGAACAAATTAACTGTAAAACAGGTACACTTGGTATACCAGAGTTTGGTACGAAATTCGTAAGACAAATGTTAGAAGAAACGAAACCAACGACGTTTTCAGAGCTTGTCCAAATTTCTGGACTGTCCCATGGTACAGATGTATGGTTAGGTAATGCGAATGAATTAATTTATAACGGTACGTGTACACTGAGTGAAGTTATCGGTTGTCGTGATGACATCATGGTATATTTAATTTATCAAGGCTTGGATCCATCATTAGCCTTCAAAATCATGGAGTCGGTGCGTAAAGGTAAAGGTGTACCAGAAGAATGGGAAGAGGAAATGAGAAATAACAATGTACCAGGTTGGTATATTGATTCATGTAAGAAGATTAAGTACATGTTCCCTAAAGCCCATGCGGCTGCTTACGTACTTATGGCTGTACGTATTGCATACTTTAAAGTACATTTCGCACTTTTATTCTATGCGGCATATTTTACAGTTCGTGCAGATGACTTTGATGTAGAGGCGATGGCGAAAGGTTCAGCATCCATACGTGTAAAAATTGATGAAATTGCACAAAAAGGATTGGATGCAGCACCGAAAGAGAAGAGTTTATTAACGGTACTAGAAATGACACTTGAAATGTGTGAGCGTGGTTATTCATTCCAAAAGGTTGATTTATACCGCTCGCATGCTACCGAATTTATAATTGATGGGGATACTTTAATTCCTCCATTTAATGCAGTTCCTGGTCTTGGTACAAACGCAGCTTTCAGTATTGTTGAAGCTCGTAAAAATGGTGATTTCTTATCAAAAGAAGACTTACAGCAGCGCAGTAAGGTTTCTAAAACGATTATTGAGTATTTAGATGGTCAAGGTTGTCTAGGAGATTTACCGGATCAAAACCAATTGTCACTGTTCTAATAGGTAGGAAAAATCTTTGCAAATCAACATTTGCTATGGTATACTATAAACCGAGATAACCATGTCATGTATATTTTGTGAAAAAGAGAGTGGGGAAACCCACTCTTTCGTGTTACTATCTACATTTTGCTTATGTAGATAGTAAAGATATTTCTGTCGTATATACATATTTTGTTACAAGTTTTACTTCTTAAATTTGGTAATACTAAGACAGATATTCCCTGCTTAACGGCAGGGGCTTTTGTTAGCTAACGAGAAAGAATAAGATAGACCGTCTTTATGAACGGAATCTTTTCTTGTAAATGGTACATGGCGGCAGGAAGGAGGCTGTTTATGGATAAGAAAGTCACAGAAATTGTAGAAGCATTTGCGCAGCCAATCGTTGAAGAGTTAAATCTTGAACTTGTAGATGTAGAGTATGTGCAAGAAGGACAAGACTGGTTCTTACGCGTATTCATCGATTCTGAAAAGGGAGTCGAAATTGAAGAATGCGGTGCGGTAAGTGAACGTTTAAGCGAAGCTTTAGATAAAGAGGATCCAATTCCTCATCTTTACTTTTTGGATGTATCATCTCCTGGAGCGGAACGTCCATTAAAGAAAGAGAAAGACTTCCAGCAAGCGGTAGGAAAACAAGTGGCAATTAAAACATATAAGCCGATTGATGGTGAGAAGATGTTTGAAGGAAAGCTACTTTCCTACGACGGTAATACAATTACACTACTATTAACAATTAAAACACGTAAAAAAGAAATCCAAATTCCAATGGATAAAGTTGCAAATGCGCGACTTGCTGTTACGTTTTAGTAAGAAGGGGGATCTTCATGAGCACTGAGTTGTTAGATGCTTTGCTCGTATTAGAGTCAGAAAAAGGTATTAGCAAAGATATTATTATTGATGCGATTGAAGCAGCATTAATCTCTGCTTATAAACGCAATTTTAACCAAGCACAAAACGTTCGTGTGAGCTTTAACCCAGAAGTGGGAACAATTCAAGTTTTAGCACGTAAGGACGTTGTAGATAATGTGTTTGATCCACGTCTTGAAATCTCTGTAGAAGAGGCAAGACAAATTAATCCAAACTACCAAGATGGTGACGTACTAGAAATTGAAGTAACGCCAAAAGATTTTGGTCGTATTGCAGCGCAAACTGCAAAACAAGTTGTAACACAACGAGTTCGTGAGGCGGAACGTGGTGTAATTTATTCAGAATTTAGTGATCGTGAAGAAGACATTATGGTTGGTATTGTACAGCGCCAAGATGCTCGTTTCATCTATGTAAGCTTAGGTAAAGTAGAAGCTTTATTACCTGTAAGTGAGCAAATGCCAAATGAGCAATATAAACCACATGATCGTATTCGCGTATTTATTACAAAAGTAGAAAAGACAACAAAAGGACCACAAATTTACGTATCACGTACACATCCTGGTCTTTTAAAACGTTTATTCGAAATGGAAGTTCCAGAAATTTATGATGGAACTGTAGAAATTCGCTCTGTAGCACGTGAAGCAGGCGACCGTTCTAAAATTTCTGTATATGCAGAGAATATCGATGTTGATCCAGTAGGTTCTTGTGTAGGACCGAAAGGACAACGTGTACAACGCGTTGTAGATGAACTAAAAGGTGAAAAGATTGACATCGTTCGCTGGTCGAATGACCCAGTTGAATATGTTGCAAATGCTTTAAGTCCATCACAGGTTGTTAAAGTACTTGTAGATGAAGCAGAGAAAGCAACAACTGTTGTTGTTCCAGACCACCAGCTTTCATTAGCGATTGGTAAGCGTGGACAAAATGCGCGTCTTGCAGCTAAATTAACAGGCTGGAAAATTGATATTAAAAGTGAGTCTGATGCGAAACAACTTGGTATTGTGACAGAAGAAGATAGCGTAATCGCATTCGGATTCGATTCAGCTGAAGACGAAATCGAATAGAGGTGATGAGTATGAGCAATCGAAAAGTTCCGTTACGAAAATGTATTGCGACGCAAGAGATGAAATCAAAACGAGAGCTAGTTCGCATTGTTCGTTCCAAAGAGGGCGAAGTGTCTATTGATTTATCAGGAAAAAAATCAGGACGAGGTGCATATTTATCAAAAGATAAAGAAAGCATTATTCAAGCCCAAAAGAAAAACATTTTGGAACATCATCTAAAAGCGAAAATCGACAGTTCTCTGTACGAAGAGCTTCTTGAGCTTGTTGAGAAGGAGTCGAAATAAGTGTCTGATTGGAAATCATTTTTAGGACTAGCAAACCGCGCTCGAAAAATTATTTCGGGTGAAGAACTCGTTTTAAAAGAAGTACGAAGTGGCAAAGCAAAGCTAGTATTGCTTTCTGAAGATGCGTCAGCGAACACTACAAAACGTATCATTGATAAAACCACGTACTACAACATACCAATGAGAAAAGTCGAAAATCGACAACAATTAGGGCATGCGATTGGGAGAGACGAGCGAGTCGTTGTAGCTGTTTTAGATGAAGGCTTTGCGAAAAAGCTACGTAGCATGCTCGATACAAATTACCGGGGGTGAAGGTATGAGTAAAATTCGAGTACATGAATATGCAAAAAAAAATAATATCTCAAGTAAAGATCTTATGACAAAACTAAAAGAGATGAATATCGAGGTTTCGAATCATATGACAATGTTAGAAGATGAAGTAGTAAACAAATTAGATAATCAATATAGCGCTGGAGCGGAAAAACCTTCTGTTGCAGATGAGTTTGAAGTAGAAGAGAAAGTTGTTCGCAGTAAAAAGAACAGCAATAAGAATAAGAAAAAAGGCAAAGCAAATGAAGATAAACGTCAAGATAACTTTGCTGGAAGACAACAAACACCAATAGTAGAAACACCAGATAAAATCACTTTCTCTGGAAGCCTTACAGTAGGTGACCTTGCTAAAAAGTTAAGCAAAGAGCCATCTGAAATTATTAAAAAGCTCTTCATGCTAGGAATTATGGCGACAATTAACCAAGACTTAGATAAAGATACAATTGAGTTAATTGCTACTGATTACGGTATTGAAGTAGAAGAAGAAGTAGTTGTAAGTGAAACTGAATTTGAAACATTCATCGATGAGCAAGATGATGAAGAAAACTTAAAAGAACGTCCAGCTGTTGTTACAATTATGGGACACGTTGACCATGGTAAAACAACATTGCTTGACTCTATCCGTAATTCAAAAGTAACTGCTGGCGAAGCTGGTGGAATTACTCAGCATATCGGTGCATACCAAGTTGATGTAAATGATAAGAAAATTACGTTCTTAGATACACCTGGTCACGCGGCATTTACAACAATGCGTGCTCGTGGTGCACAAGTAACAGATATTACAATTCTTGTTGTTGCAGCTGATGACGGTGTTATGCCGCAAACAGTTGAAGCGATTAGCCATGCGAAAGCAGCTGGAGTACCAATTATTGTTGCAGTGAATAAAATGGATAAACCAGCGGCAAATCCTGATCGTGTAATGCAAGAATTAACAGAATATGAATTAGTTCCAGAAGCTTGGGGCGGAGACACGATTTTCGTACCAATTTCTGCAATTCAAGGCGAGGGAATTGACAACTTACTAGAAATGATCCTTCTTGTGAGTGAAGTAGAAGAATATAAAGCAAATCCAAATCGCTATGCAGCTGGTACTGTAATTGAAGCACAGCTTGATAAAGGTAAAGGAACTATCGCGACATTACTTGTTCAAAATGGTACACTTCGAGTTGGAGATCCAATTGTTGTTGGAACATCATTCGGTCGTGTTCGTGCAATGGTAAGTGATATTGGTCGTCGTGTAAAAGTTGCTGGTCCATCAACTCCTGTTGAAATTACAGGTTTAAATGAAGTGCCACAAGCGGGAGATCGTTTCATGGCATTCGCTGATGAGAAGAAAGCTCGTCAAATCGGTGAATCACGTGCACAAGAAGCGTTAGTTGCACAACGTGGTGAGAAATCTAAATTCAGCCTGGAAGATTTATTCCAACAAATCCAAGAGGGCGATGTAAAAGAAATTAACTTAATTGTGAAAGCAGACGTACAAGGTTCTGTAGAAGCAATGGCAGCATCACTTCGTAAAATTGATGTTGAAGGCGTAAAAGTGAAAATTATCCATACAGGCGTAGGTGCGATTACAGAATCTGATATTATTTTAGCTTCTGCATCTAATGCAATTGTAATTGGATTTAACGTACGCCCTGATGTGAATGCGAAGCGTACAGCTGAATTAGAGAAAGTTGATGTTCGTTTACACCGTATTATCTATAAAGTAATCGAAGAAATTGAATCAGCAATGCAAGGTATGCTGGATCCAGAATTCGAAGAAAAAGTAATCGGTCAAGCGGAAGTTCGTCAAACATTCAAAGTAACAAAAGTTGGAACAATCGCAGGTTGTTACGTAATAGACGGTAAAATTACACGTGATAGTGGCGTTCGTATTATCCGTGATGGCGTAGTAGTCTTCGAAGGAAAACTTGATACGTTAAAACGTTTCAAAGACGACGTAAAAGAAGTTGCACAAAACTATGAGTGTGGTATTACAATTGAGAGATATAATGATCTTAAAGAAGGGGACATCATTGAAGCATACGTTATGGAAGAAGTGAAGCGATGATTATCGCTTCACTCTCATTCGAGTGTATGATTTACGATGTGCATTCTTTAAAAGAGAAACGAGCAATTTTGCAACGTGTGTTAACTCGTGTGAAACAGCGCTATAATGTAGCTGTTTCTGAAGTTGGGCATCAAGATGTATGGCAACGTACAGAAATTGCAATTGTTTCCGTATCCTCAAATCGTGTTGTCTGTGAAAAAGAAATGAATCGTGTACTTGAGTATATCGATTCATTTCCTGAAATTGAACGTACGATAACACATTTGGAATGGTATTGAATGAGGTGAAGAGTTATGAAATTACGTGCGAACCGTGTGGGCGAGCAAATGAAAAAAGAATTAGGCGACATTATCAGTCGTAAAATTAAAGACCCACGTATTGGATTTGTTACAGTAACAGATGTACAAGTGAGTGGAGATTTACAAATTGCTAAAGTATACATTTCTGTTTTAGGTGACGAAGAACAGAAAGAAAATACATTAAAAGGTTTAGCGAAGGCAAAAGGCTTTATTCGTTCAGAAATTGGCCAACGTATTCGTCTTCGTAAAACACCAGAAATTACCTTTGAGTTTGATGAGTCTATCGGATATGGTCATCGAATTGATACACTTTTACATGAAATTAATAAAGACGGTAAACGTGAAGAATAATGGATAGACATTTGTCTATCCATTTTTTCAATGTAAAATAAGTTTTGCATAATTGCAATTACTACAAAAGAATAATGATGAGGTGAGTATATGGAAGGTGTAGTATTATTACATAAGCCAAAGGGAATGACATCACATGATTGTGTGTTCAAATTAAGAAAGATATTGCGTGAGAAACGAATTGGTCATACAGGGACACTGGATCCAGATGTAACAGGAGTATTACCTATTTGCGTTGGGCGTGCAACAAAAATTGCGCAATTTTTAACAAGTGAAACAAAAACATACGAAGGTGAAGTGACATTAGGATTTTCAACAACAACAGAAGATGCTTCTGGTGAAGTTGTGGAGAAACAAGATGTAAATCGTGTCATTACACGTAAAGAAGTAGAAGAGGTACTAGCGGAATTAACAGGGACAATTGAACAAATGCCGCCGATGTTCTCAGCTGTAAAAGTTAACGGAAAAAAACTATACGAATATGCAAGGGCAGGACAAGAAGTTGAACGTCCAGTTCGTACAATTACAATTCATGAATTTGTATTACTTGATGAACGTGAAGTTTTTGAAGGGGAAAATATTTCATTTCGTTTCCGTGTAACGTGTAGTAAAGGAACATATGTAAGAACACTAGCAGTAATGATAGGTGAAAAACTTGGATTTCCATCACATATGTCTCACCTTGTAAGAACAGCATCTGGTGAATTTTTACTAGAAGATTGCATATCATTTGAAGAAATTGAAGAAAACGTGCAAAATGGAACAGTAGAGTCTATTTTCATCTCAATTGATGAGGCGCTAAGTAAGTTTCCAAAAATGGTTGTAGATGAAAAGCAAGCTGAAAAAATAAAGAACGGTATGTTCTTAAACAATGAATTAGAAACAACAGCACCATTTATTACAGTATTTGATAAAAATGATCGTTGCTTAGCAATTTATGAGCATCACCCAAAACACCCTGGAATGCTAAAGCCAATGAAAGTACTTGTGAATAATCAAGAACTAAAGCTATAATGAATTATTGGAAGGATTATTACAGAAAAAGGTGAATTCAAGCGTGAAACTTATTCATTTAACTCATCCACATGAACAAAATAAAATAGAATTACCACCTACTGTAATGGCATTAGGATATTTTGATGGCATTCATTTAGGACATCAACGTGTGATTCGAACAGCGAAAAAAATAGCGGATGAAAGAGGATGTAAAAGTGCTGTCATGACGTTCCATCCACACCCATCTGTTGTATTAGGAAAAAAAGAAGCGCATGTGGAGTATATTACACCGATGCGCCTTAAAGAAGAAATCATCGCAAGTTTAGGAATTGATATCTTATATGTGGTGAAATTCGATGAGCCATTTGCTGGATTATTACCACAGCAGTTTGTCGATGAGTATATTATTGGTTTAAATGTAAAGCATGTAGTAGCAGGCTTTGATTATTCATATGGACGTTTAGGAAAAGGGAAGATGGAGACTTTACCATTTCATGCAAGAGGGGAGTTTACACAGACCGTGATCGAAAAAGTTGAATATCAAGAAGAAAAAGTAAGTTCTACTTCATTACGAAAGTTAATTCGAAACGGTGAAATGGAACAAATTCCATCTATTTTAGGGAGAGCTTACACGGTAGAAGGAACAGTTGTACACGGTGATAAGCGTGGACGTCAAATTGGTTTCCCAACTGCAAATGTAGGTTTAAGTGATGAATATTTGTTGCCACCTGTAGGTGTATATGCGGTAAGATTGAAGGTTCATGATGAATGGCATGATGGTGTATGTAATATCGGATATAAACCAACTTTCAAAGAGAATGAGCGTCAATTATCTATTGAAGTGCATCTATTTGAATTTAATAAAGACATATACGATCAAAGTGTTACAGTGGAATGGCACATGCGTATAAGAGAAGAAAAAAAGTTTAATGGAATTGATGAGTTAGTTGCTCAAATCGCTCAAGATAAAAAGGTTGCCCAAGAATATTTTGCGAGCGTAAAGAATATACTTGCTTTTTCAAATGAAAAGTAGTATTCTATGTTATGTACTTTATGACAACCATTACTTGGCATTGCGACTCACCGATGCTTGCTAGGTAACTGGGGGTTTAATTATTAGGAGGTGAAATAGGATGGCTTTAACACAAGAGCGTAAAAATGAAATCATTGCACAATTTAGAACTCATGAGACTGATACTGGTTCTCCAGAGGTTCAAATTGCTGTCCTAACGGAGCAAATTAACACTCTAAACGAGCACTTACGTACTCACAAGAAGGATCATCATTCACGTCGTGGTCTATTAAAGATGGTTGGTAAACGTCGTAACTTACTTACTTACCTTCGTAATAGCGATATCACACGTTACCGTGAATTAATCACAAAGCTTGGCTTACGTCGATAGTCAAAGAAGCGGGAATATTCCCGCTTTTTTGTTAGGTAAAAATATATCTTCTACTCTTTATAGCTTACTTAATTTTCGGCAATACTAGAGGAAAGAATATTGTGATATACTATCCATTTACATAGAAGAATTGAATATTTTAAATTGAGAGGGGTACTTAAATGAGTCAGGAAAAGCAAGTCTTCTCGATAGATTTAGCTGGTCGTCAGCTAACAATTGAAACAAGTCAGCTTGCAAAACAAGCAAACGGAGCAGTATTAGTAAGATACGGCGACACAGCAGTTCTATCTACAGCAACTGCATCAAAAGAGCCAAAAAATGTAGATTTCTTCCCGCTTACAGTAAACTATGAAGAGCGTTTATATGCAGTTGGAAAAATTCCAGGCGGTTTTATTAAGCGCGAAGGCCGTCCAAGTGAAAAAGCAATTTTAGCAAGTCGTTTAATTGACCGTCCAATCCGTCCACTTTTCGCAGATGGTTTCCGTAATGAAGTACAAGTTGTCAGCATCGTAATGAGTGTTGATCAAGACTGTTCTTCTGAAATGGCAGCTATGCTTGGTTCTTCATTAGCATTATCTATTTCAGATATTCCATTTGAAGGTCCAATCGCAGGTGCGACAGTTGGTCGTATTAATGGCGAGTTCGTTATTAATCCAACAGTAGAACAGCAAGAACAAAGTGATATGCACCTTGTTGTAGCTGGTACGAAAGATGCAATTAACATGGTTGAAGCAGGAGCGGATCAAGTACCTGAAGAAACAATGTTAGAAGCAATTATGTTTGGACACGATGAAATTAAACGTCTAATTGCATTCCAAGAAGAGATTGTACAAGCTGTCGGTAAAGAGAAAACAGCAGTGAAACTTTATGAAGTGGATGCTGATTTGAACCAAGCTGTACGTGAAATGGCTGAGACAGATATGCATTCTGCAATTCAAGTGCACGAAAAACATGCACGTGAAGATGCAATTAGCGTAGTGAAAAAGCGTGTAATTGAGCATTACGAAGCTGAGGAAGCTGATGCTGATACATTAGGACAAGTAAGTGAGATTTTATATAAAATTGTAAAAGAAGAAGTACGTCGTCTTATTACAGTTGAAAAAATCCGCCCAGATGGTCGTAAAGGTGACGAAATTCGTCCTTTAGCATCAGAGGTGGGCATTTTATCTCGTACACATGGTTCTGGTCTATTCACACGTGGACAAACGCAAGCATTAAGTATTTGTACATTAGGTGCATTAGGCGATGTGCAAATTTTAGATGGTCTAGGTGTAGAAGAGTCAAAACGCTTTATGCACCATTATAATTTCCCTTCATTTAGTGTTGGTGAAACAAGACCAATGCGTGGACCAGGTCGTCGTGAAATTGGTCACGGAGCACTAGGAGAACGTGCTCTTGAACCTGTACTTCCATCTGAAAAGGATTTCCCATATACAGTTCGTCTTGTATCTGAAGTATTAGAGTCAAATGGTTCTACTTCACAAGCGAGTATTTGCGGTAGTACATTAGCGATGATGGATGCGGGTGTACCACTTAAAGCACCAGTTGCTGGTATTGCAATGGGTCTAGTGAAATCTGGTGAGCATTATACAATTTTAACAGATATTCAAGGAATGGAAGACCATTTAGGTGATATGGACTTTAAAGTAGCAGGTACTGCAAAAGGTGTAACTGCACTACAAATGGACATTAAAATCGATGGTTTATCTCGTGAGATTTTAGAAGAAGCATTACAACAAGCGAAAGTTGGTCGTATGCACATTCTAAATCACATGTTATCTGTTATCGCTGAACCTCGCATTGAGTTATCTGCGTATGCTCCGAAGATTATTACAATGGCAATTAACCCAGATAAAATTCGTGATGTTATTGGACCAAGTGGTAAACAGATCAATAAAATCATTGAAGAAACTGGCGTTAAAATTGACATCGAGCAAGATGGTACAGTATTCATTTCATCAATTAATCAAGAGATGAATGAAAAAGCGAAGAAAATTATCGAAGATATCGTCCGCGAAGTACAAGTAGGCGAAATCTACTTAGGAAAAGTTAAACGCGTTGAAAAATTCGGTGCGTTCGTTGAATTATTTAGCGGTAAAGATGGACTTGTTCACATTTCTGAACTTGCACTTGAGCGTGTAGGTAAGGTAGAAGACGTTGTGAAAATCGGTGATGAGATTTCAGTTAAAGTTATCGAGATTGACAAACAAGGTCGTGTAAACTTATCTAGAAAAGTATTGCTAAAAGAAGAGCAAGAAAAAGAAGCAGCTAAAGAAGAAGCAGCTAAAGAAGAAAACGCACAAGAGCAACAATAAGTGAAAGCCAGTTTAGCTGGCTTTTTTTGTTATGTAAAAAATGTGATTCATTTAGATTTTTATGTGAGTATAGGTATAGTTTTCATCATAACGCTCAAATTAACAAAGATAAGAAGAAAATGGTTTCTTTTTTATAGTTAATGGGAGGGTTTATATGAAAGCTCGTATATTAGCGTACATATTTATATTTTCTTTATATATGGGTTGTGGCTCTTATTCCGTTTTTGCGCAGGATAACTTGCATGAAGAGATTCAAAAGCATGTAAAACAGTACGAGATTATGCCGCAAAATGCGATGATTGATAAGATTTGGAAGGCGACGCCTGGGTATAATGGAAAACAAGTGGATATAGAAGCGTCCTATAATAATATGAAGAAAATCAAGAAGTTTGATCAAAGACAACTTGAATTTAAGGAAGTATCACCGAGTGTTCACTTAGAAGATTTACCACCAGCTCCCATTTATCGAGGACATCCAAATAAAAAGATGGTGGGATTAACAATTAATGTGGCCTGGGGTAATGAGTATTTGCCACGTATATTAGAGATATTGAAAAAACATGATGTGAAGGCGACTTTCTTTTTAGAAGGACGCTGGGTGAAAGAAAACTTACGATTTGCCAAAATGATTGTCGATGCAAATCAAGAAGTAGGAAATCATTCTTACACACACCCTAATATGAAAACGCTGTCTACAGATGAAATACGAGATCAATTACAAAAAACGAATCGAATGATAGAAGCAGCTACAAATCAGAAAGTGAGATGGTTTGCTCCGCCAAGTGGAAGCTTTCGGGATGAGGTAGTAAAAATAGCGGATGATTTCCAAATGGGGACGATTATGTGGACTGTAGATACAATTGATTGGAAGCGGCCAGAACCGGGTGTGCTATTGCAGAGAGTAATGCGAAAAATACATCCAGGTGCTATTGTGTTAATGCATCCTACTTCATCTACAACAGAAGCGCTAGATACTATGATTAAAAATTTAAAGGAACAAGGATATAAAGTGGGGAATATTACAGAATTACTAGATGAAAAACGTGTGGATTAAATACATTTGCATGACATTCATCTCTAAACTTGTTATCATTAAATAATAGCAATTATTTAGAGAAACTGGCATTAGGAGGAAAGTTTTTGATTAAAAAATATACGTGTAAAAATGGTGTAAGAATTGTTATGGAGAATATACCAACTGTACGCTCGGTTGCGATTGGTATATGGATCCACGCAGGTTCAAGAAATGAAAATGAAAAAAATAATGGGGTTTCGCACTTTTTGGAACATATGTTCTTTAAAGGGACAGAAACGCGAAGTGCAAGAGAGATTGCAGAATCATTTGATAGCATTGGTGGACAAGTAAATGCTTTTACTTCAAAAGAATATACATGTTACTATGCGAAAGTGCTAGATGAGCATGCTAAATATGCATTAGATGTTTTAGCAGATATGTTCTTTAATTCAACATTTGATGAGGAAGAACTGAAAAAAGAGAAGAATGTTGTATGTGAAGAAATAAAAATGTACGAAGATGCGCCAGATGATATTGTGCATGATATGTTAACGAAAGCAACATATGAAACGCATCCGCTTGGATATCCTATTTTAGGAACAGAAGAAACGCTTGAAACATTTACAGGTGATACGTTACGTCAATATATGAAAGATCATTACACACCTGAAAATGTTGTTGTATCAATTGCAGGGAATATTGATGAAGCATTTTTACAAACTGTAGAGCAATATTTCGGTAGTTACGAAGGGACAACAAATCGTGAACAAGTACATAGCCCAATTTTCCATTTCAATAAAGTAGCACGTAAGAAGGAAACAGAACAAGCTCATTTATGTTTAGGATATAAAGGCTTGCAAATGGGACACGAAGATATTTATAACTTAATTGTATTAAATAATGTTTTAGGCGGTAGTATGAGTAGCCGTTTATTCCAAGAAGTACGTGAGCAACGTGGATTGGCGTACTCAGTATTCTCTTATCACTCTTCTTATGAAGATACAGGAATGTTAACACTTTACGGTGGAACAGGTAGTAAACAATTAGATACACTGTATGAAACAATGCAAGAAACGTTAAATACGTTGAAAAATACAGGTATTACAGAAAAAGAGCTTGTTAACAGTAAAGAACAATTAAAAGGAAACTTAATGTTAAGTTTAGAAAGTACGAATAGTCGTATGAGCCGTAATGGTAAAAACGAATTGCTTCTTCGTAAACATCGTTCTCTTGATGAGATTATTGAAAGTGTAAACACTGTAACAAAGCAAAATGTAGACGAGTTAATTCGCAATATGTTTACCGATGAATTCTCTGCGGCACTTATTAGTCCAGATGGAAAACTGCCAAAAGGAATGAAACTTTAATCGATCTTGTAATTCATTCGCTTTCGGAAATAACCGTATCTCTTTTATATGAGATACGGTTATTTTTTTTATATATGCAGAATAGGTACTTATTATAGGATAACCTTCATAAAAAGTAGGATAGGGGGAGATTTAATGCGTTTAAGTGAATTAAGTGGCAAAGAGATTGTGGATTTAGAAAGAGCAGAAAAAATGGGAGTTTTAGGTCATGCAGATTTAGAAATTGATGAGAGAGATGGAAAAATACAAGCGCTTATTATACCTGCTGGGAAATGGGGAGGTTTTAAAAGAGAACAGCAAGAAGTGAGAGTAGAATGGAGCAAAATAAAGAAGGTTGGAAATGATATGATACTTTGCGATCTTACGAACCATTCAAGATCATAGTGAAAGATGACCATTTTGGTTGTCTTTTTTTATCTTTATATAAAGAAGATAAATCACGTGTGCTTTTTGTTTTTCAATCACCTCAAACTCGTACATTACATATGATGTGGAGGAAAAAGAAAAAGTAGGCATTTTTCTTATAAATGAAAGAAAAAGAAGGTGAATTAGGGAATGTTGACTGAGATGCATATTGCTGTCATAGGAGGAGATGCACGGCAGCTAGAAGTAATTCGCAAGCTAGTCGAACTGGACGCGAAACTTTCATTAATAGGGTTTGAACAGTTAGATCATGGCTTCACAGGGGCAGCAAAGGAAAGTATACAAGATTTAAATTTCACTTCTTTAGATGCAATTATTTTGCCGGTTGCAGGGACGAATGCCAGAGGAGAAGTAGATACTATTTTTTCAAATGAAAAAGTTTCCATAACGAAAGAACAAATTGAAAAGACGCCAGAAAACTTCACTATATATTCAGGTATTGGTACACCTTACTTGGAAAATCTCGTAGCTACTACAAATCGCAAACTTGTAAAATTATTTGATCGTGATGATGTTGCAATCTATAACTCTATTCCGACCGTAGAAGGTACACTAATGATGGTTATTCAACATACTGATTACACAATTCATGGATCGAATGTAATGGTTTTAGGATTTGGTAGAACTGGTATGAGTGTTGCAAGAGCCTTTCAATCATTAGGAGCACATGTCAAAGTTGGAGCGAGACGTTCGGAACATATTGCTCGTATTACAGAAATGATGTTTTCTCCTTTTCATATGCAAGATATAGAGAAAGAAGTAGGTAATATCGATATTGTTATTAATACAATTCCGCATCTCGTTGTGACAGCGAATGTTATTTCAAAAATGCCAGCTCATACGCTAGTTATTGATTTAGCTTCTAAGCCAGGTGGCACGGACTTTCGCTATGCGGAGAAGCGTGGAGTGAAGGCACTATTAGCACCTGGTCTTCCTGGGATTGTTGCACCGAAAACAGCAGGACAAATATTAGCGAATGTTCTTTCTCAGTTATTAATAGCAGATGCAATCGCAAAGGAGGATGATGAGAAATGAGTTTGAAGGGAAAACGAATTGGTTTCGGATTTACAGGGTCACATTGTACGTATGAAGAAGTTATGCCACATTTAGAGAAGTTAATTGCAGAAGGTGCAGAAGTACGTCCCGTTGTTTCTTATACTGTCCAATCAACAAATACTAGATTTGGCGAAGGGGAAGAATGGATTAAAAAGATCGAAGAAATAACCGGTTTTAAGGCAATTAATTCAATCGTTGGCGCAGAGCCACTAGGACCGAAAATTCCACTAGATTGCATGGTGATTGCACCACTAACAGGGAATTCGATGAGTAAATTTGCAAATGCAATGACAGACTCTCCAGTATTAATGGCAGCAAAAGCGACGCTTAGAAATGGGAAGCCTGTCGTATTGGCTGTTTCGACGAATGATGCTTTAGGGCTTAATGGAGTAAATCTCATGCGCCTAATGGCTACAAAAGACATCTACTTCGTACCATTCGGCCAAGATGCACCAGAGAAAAAACCGAACTCAATGGTAGCTCGTATGGAGTTACTTGAAGATACAGTATTAGAAGCGCTACAAGGAAAACAATTACAACCTGTTGTTGTAGAAAAATTCAGATATATGAATTAAAAAACGAAAAAAACGTACAATTTTTGTTGAAACCATCATTCTTACTGTAGAATATGATAAAATTAACGTTATTAAGATTAGAGGGGGCATTGTAAGCTCCTTCTAATTCTAAGTTATAGAAGGATTGGTATCTAGAAAGGGGCATAGTGATGGAAAAGCAAAAAACTTTTCATGTCGCTGTAGTTGGAGCAACCGGCGCAGTTGGTGAACAAATGTTAAATACTTTAGAGAAACGAGAATTTCCAATTGGGAAGTTAACGTTACTTTCATCTAAACGATCTGCAGGTAAGAAACTTGTATTTAAAGGCGAAGAATTTACAGTTCAAGAGGCAACTCCTGAAAGTTTTGAAGGAGTAGATATTGCGCTATTTAGTGCAGGTGGATCTGTATCGAAACAATTAGCGCCAGAAGCAGCAAAGCGCGGTGCAATTGTTGTTGATAATACAAGTGCATTCCGTATGACAGAAAACGTGCCACTTGTTGTACCTGAAGTAAATGAAAATGATTTAAAAGAACATAATGGTATTATTGCAAATCCAAACTGTTCTACAATTCAAATGGTAGTAGCTCTTGAGCCAGTTCGCCAGCAATATGGTTTAAAACGAGTAATCGTTTCCACATATCAAGCTGTATCAGGTGCTGGTGCGGCAGCTATTGAAGAACTTCATGAACAATCACAAGCAATCTTAAATGGCGAAGAAGTAAAGGCGAATGTTTTACCTGTATCAGGTGACGAAAAGCATTTCCAAATCGCTTTTAATGCTATTCCACAGATTGATAAATTCCAAGATAATGGATTTACATTCGAAGAAATGAAAATGATTAATGAAACGAAAAAAATTATGCATATGCCTGAATTAGAAGTAGCTGCGACATGTGTACGTTTACCAGTTGTATCGGGTCATTCCGAGTCTGTGTACATTGAAGTAGATAAAGAAGGCGTAACAGTAGAAGAAATGAAAAACTTACTTGCAAATGCAGAAGGTATTGTACTGCAAGATAATCCAGCAGAGCAGTTATATCCAATGCCAGCTACTGCAGTAGGTAAAAATGAAGTATTCGTTGGAAGAATCCGTAAAGATTTAAATAATGATAAAGGATTCCATCTTTGGGTCGTATCTGATAACTTATTAAAAGGCGCTGCATGGAATTCTGTTCAAATTGCAGAGCGCTTAGTAAAATTACAATTAGTGTAAACGGCTAAGAGAAGGTGCAAAATATGAAAATTATTGTTCAAAAATTTGGTGGTACATCAGTACGTGATGACAATGGGCGCAAGCATGCGCTTCACCATATAAAAAAATCGTTAGCTGCTGGTTATAAAGTAGTTACTGTTGTATCAGCAATGGGCCGTAAAGGTGAACCGTATGCAACTGATACGTTATTAAGTCTTGTAAATCAAGAGGAATCTAATATTTCTAAACGTGAGCAAGATTTATTATTATCATGCGGAGAATTAATCTCAGCAATTGTTTTCTCTAACATGTTGAATGAGAATGGTATAAAAGCAGCAGCATTAAATGGTGCACAAGCTGGTTTTGTAACGAATAATGACTTTACGAATGCTAAGATTATTGAAATGAATTGCGATCGTATACATGAAGAGTTACAAAATGTAGATGTTATCGTCGTGACTGGATTCCAAGGTCAAACGAAAAATGGAGATACGACAACACTTGGACGCGGAGGTAGTGATACCTCAGCTTCAGCATTAGGTGTTGCGCTTCATGCTGAATATATCGATATCTTCACAGATGTTGAAGGTGTTATGACTGCGGATCCTCGTATCGTAAAAGATGCACGTCATCTTCAAACTGTAACATATAACGAGATTTGTAACATGGCTTATCAGGGTGCGAAAGTTGTTCATCCGCGTGCGGTTGAAATTGCAATGCATGCAAAAGTACCACTTCGTGTACGTTCTACGTATTCTGATAGTGAAGGTACGCTTATTGCGGCATATGATGGTGCTACAAAAGGGCAGGATGTAGAAGAACGTCCTGTTACAGGGATTGCCCATGTGTCAAACGTAACGCAAATTAAAGTGCTTGCAAAAGAAACTGCATATGATTTACAACAACACGTGTTTAAAGAAATGGCTAATGAAGGGATTAGTGTGGACTTAATTAACATTTCTCCTACCGGTGTAGCTTACACAGTAAAGGATAGTGTATCAGCGCGTGCAGTTGAGGTTTTAAAGCAACTTGGATATGATCCAGTTGTGACAGAGCATTGTGCGAAGGTTTCTATCGTTGGTGCTGGAATGGCAGGTATTCCAGGGGTTACAGCAAAAATCGTCACAGCTTTAGCGGAAAAAGGTATTCAAATTCTGCAATCAGCAGATAGTCATACGACAATTTGGGTTCTTGTAAAAGAAGCCGATTTAGTGGAGGCTGTGAATGCATTACATAGTGCATTTGAGCTTTCAAAAGAAAAGCAACTGGAACAATAAGGAGTGAGATCATGATAGATTTTGGGACAATTGCAACCGCGATGGTAACACCTTTTGATAAAAATGGTAATATCGATTTTGCAAAGACAACGAAATTGGTAAATTATTTAATTGATAACGGTACAACAGCAATCGTGGTAGGAGGGACGACTGGAGAATCTCCTACATTAACATCAGAAGAAAAAGTAGCGTTATATCGCCATGTCGTATCTGTTGTCGATAAAAGGGTGCCCGTCATCGCTGGAACAGGTAGCAATAATACGCATGCTTCTGTTGATTTAACAAAAAAGGCAACTGAAGTTGGTGTTGATGCAGTTATGCTAGTGGCACCGTATTATAATAAACCGAGTCAAGAAGGGATGTACCAGCACTTTAAAACAATCGCTGAAAGCACTCCGCTTCCGGTAATGCTATATAATGTTCCAGGACGATCTATTGTACAAATCTCCGTTGATACAGTTGTTCGTTTATCAGAAATAGAAAACATTGTTGCGATTAAAGATGCAGGCGGCGATGTATTAACAATGACAGAAATCATTGAAAAAACAGCGGACGACTTTGCAGTATACAGCGGTGATGATGGTTTAACATTACCAGCTATGGCAATTGGAGCAAAAGGTATTGTTTCTGTAGCATCTCATGTTATCGGGAATGAAATGCAAGAAATGATTGCTGCATTCCAAGCTGGAGAGTTCAAAAAAGCGCAGAAATTACATCAATTACTAGTAAAAGTAACGGATGCACTATTTATGGCGCCGAGCCCAACACCAGTAAAAACAGCATTACAAATGGTGGGATTAGATGTAGGTTCTGTACGTTTGCCACTTCTTCCATTAACGGAAGAAGAAAGAATAACGTTACAATCCGTAATGCAATCTATTCCTCGTTAATAAAAATGACCTAGTGTGAAACTAGGTCATTTTTATTTTGACTAACTATATGTAAGTGATGAAAATTAGCTATAGTTAATAGGCTGTAATAAGAAGGGGATGGCAGGGGGGGAGAATTAGTAAGAAACTGATTACAGAGATAAGATTTTTTTAGTGAATATCGTTTCATGTTTATGTAAAGAATTTACATGAATATTTTTCCATCAAACTCTTATTACGTAGGGAAAATAGTAAAACTGATATGAATTTTGCCCTCTTAAATTATAATCTCATTTTAGTGTCTTCTCTTGTCTTTCGCATAATTTAACTTGTGTTCTATTTCTTGTATCAGTTATAATATGGCTAAGTAGCTTAGTACGGGTATGCTTAGCAAAATTGGTAAAAATTACGATTTAATGAAATTTTCATATCATATCGAATAAGATATTTGATTTATATAATGAAAGAGAGGTGAAACCTGGTTTAAAAAATTAACAAGGACATGATATCGCATAACGGTAAGGACATTCGTCTTGGACGGTGAATATATGGTGGTTGTAGAGTTTCCCCTGGTGTCTCTGCAATTTTAGTGAAATCAGTGTTTGCAAGATTTTTAAACCAGGCAACAACATGAAGAGAAAAGAGAATGAGTCTGTTAAAGTATTTGCTCTTGGCGGAGTAGGTGAAATCGGAAAAAACATGTACTGTGTTGAAATTGATTCTGAAATCTTTATTGTAGATGCCGGATTGATGTTCCCGGGAGATGAAATGTTTGGGATTGATATTGTTATTCCTGACATTACATATTTAGTAGAAAATCAAGAGCGAGTAAAAGGACTATTTATTACCCATGGTCATGAAGATCATATTGGTGGAATTGTTTATGTGCTTCGTAAATTATCTATTCCAGTATATGCGACGAAATTAACGGTAGGACTTATACAAGAAAAGCTTGGCGAAGCAGGAATGTTAGGCCGTGTAGACTTAAAAACAATTGACTCGAATTCAACAGTAGAGTTTAATTCAACAAATGTGTCATTCTTCGGAACGACACATAGTATTCCGGATTCTGTGGGTGTTTGTTTCCATACATCAAAAGGTGCTGTAGTATATACAGGAGACTTTAAATTTGATCAAACTCCAATCGGAAATAGTGGAGCAGATCTTGGGAAAATGGCGCAAATTGGAAATGAAGGCGTACTTTGCTTGTTATCTGATAGTACAAACGCTGAACGTCCTGGTTATACAGGTTCGGAAAAAGAAGTTGGTATAGAGATTTCTAAAGTATTCTATAGTTCAGAAGGGCGTATTATTGTTGCTTCATTTGCCTCCAATGTACATCGTATTCAACAAGTGTTTGATGCAGCTGCTGAAACTGGAAGGAAAGTAGCGGTAGTAGGACGTAGCATGGTGAAAGTGGTAGATATTGCAAGACGTCTTGGTTATTTAGATGTTCCAGAAGGTATGGTTATTTCATTACAAGAAATAGACAATTTCCCGGAAAAAAAGGTAGCTATCTTAACGACTGGTAGTCAAGGGGAACCGATGGCAGCCCTTTCTAGAATGGCGAAGCAAGCTCATAAACAAATTTCAATTCGTAAAGGTGATACTGTTATTATTGCAGCTTCTCCAATTCCAGGGAATGAAATATCTGTATCAAAAATTATTGACTTGTTATTTAGATCTGGTGCTGAGGTTATTTATTACGGTGAAAGAAAAGTTCACGTTTCAGGTCATGGTAGCCAAGAAGAATTAAAGCTGATGATAAATTTAATGAAGCCGAAGTATTTTGTACCCGTACATGGTGAGTTCCGTATGCAAAAAGCACATGCGTATTTAGCGGAAGATGTAGGTATTAAGAGAGAAAATATCTTTATCGTAGAAAAAGGCGATGTAATTGCTTTTGGTGACGATGAAGCAAAATTAGCTGGTAAAGTGCAAGCTGGTAATGTTTTAATTGATGGATTAGGTGTAGGTGACGTCGGTAACATCGTTCTTCGAGATAGAAAGATGTTATCTCAAGATGGAATTTTAGTTGTTGTTGTAACACTTGGTAAGGATGAAAAGAAAATAATCTCTGGTCCAGAAATTATTTCACGCGGCTTTGTATATGTTCGTGAATCAGAAGCATTAATCGAACGATCCACAGATATTGTACGTATGATTGTTGAACAATCAATTAAAGAATACACAATTGAATGGTCTATGTTGAAACAAAATATTCGTGAATTATTAGGGCAGTTCTTGTACGAAGAAACGAAGAGAAAGCCAATGATTTTACCGATTATTATGGAAGTATAAAGAAGGTCACCTTTACAGGTGATCTTTTTCTTTTTTAACCCTATCGAATGAAATTCATAACTTAAGAAATAATAGTTATATACGAGTGAAAGGGGATGCGATATGACAGAACGTGATCGTTATACAAATGAAGAAAAAGAAGCTGAGCCGAAAGAAGTTCCAAAAGAGGCTTCTATAGTGGAGAAAATTCAGCAACTTGGACAGACAAATGTACCACAAATGAATGAATCGCGTATTCATTGCTTAACAATTGTTGGGCAGGTGGAAGGTCATATTCAGTTGCCACCACAAAATAAAACAACAAAATATGAACACATCATTCCGCAAATTGTCGCGATTGAACAAAATCCAAAAATTGAAGGCTTACTGTTAATATTAAATACAGTTGGGGGTGACGTTGAAGCTGGATTAGCGATTTCTGAAATGGTGGCTTCGCTTTCAAAACCAACTGTATCTCTTGTTTTAGGAGGAGGGCATTCAATCGGTGTACCGATTGCGGTCTCAACTGATTATTCATTTATTGCCGAAACAGCGACGATGACAATTCATCCGATTCGTTTAACAGGTCTTGTTATAGGTGTGCCACAAACATTTGAGTATTTGGATAAAATGCAAGAAAGAGTCATTCGATTTGTGACAAAGCATTCGAAAGTAACGGAAGATCGTTTTAAAGAGCTTATGTTTGCAAAAGGGAATTTGACGCGAGATATTGGGACGAATGTAATAGGTGGAGATGCAGTGAAATATGGTCTTATAGATGGTGTCGGTGGTATTGGTAGCGCACTTCGAAAATTAAACGAATTAATTGATGAACGCAAGGATAATAGTACAGAAGGGACAATGCTACAATGATTTTATATACAATTATGCCAGAGCAACTTGTGTATCCGGCCGATTATTCACAATGCGAAAGCCAAAAAGTTGTGAATATAAATGGCGTGGAATTAGTGGTTTCTGAGGAGGATAATCAATGTTACTCTATTGTACGTGTATTAAGTACGAATCCGTCTCACTACCTAGAGTTTGAGCCTGGACAGAAAATTACCTTTTAGCAAAAAGAAGGATTTTGTTTAGGAGCTATGGTATAATATAAAAAACAAGACGGTTGAGCAGCCATGAGTAGGCTGCTTTCTTCTGTTTATTTAACATTTTACAAGAAGTGTAAAAATAGAAGATATAAAGACCTGAAAAATAGAGAGAAAGACATGTAAGTAGAGCTTTTTTATAAGAAAGTTGTACTTAATTTTTAGAACACGAGGTGAAGAAATGGCAAAACAAAAGCAAAGAGGGACGAAGGCTAAGGCAAGACGTACGATAAAGCCAACTTTGTATTATGAAATCGTCGGGTTGACTCTTTTTGCACTTTCGATTATTACGATTTTACAGCTAGGTGTTGTAGGAAAATCGTTTGTGTTATTTTTTCGCTTCTTCTTTGGTGAGTGGTACATAATTGGTGTGTTAGGTGTAATAGCTTTATCTGTTGCGTTTGTAATAAAGCGGGGATGGCCCAACCTTTTAAATAAACGGCTAATAGGTGTTTATTTAATTGTACTAGCAATATTAATGTTTAGTCATATTACATTATTTAACCTGCTTACGAAAGATGGAGCTGTACAAAATACTTCTGTAATTGTTAGTACAAAAGATTACTTCTTCCTTGAAATGAAAAAGGGCCCGGATAGTGTTCATTTAGGTGGTGGTATGTTCGGTGCACTGATGTTCGCAACGTGCTACTTCTTATTTGACGAAGTAGGGGCATATATCATTGGAATTATTTTAGTTATTCTTGGAATACTTTGTATAACAAATAAACATATTGGAGAAGTACTTGCTCCGATAGGGAGAATTCTTAAAAGTCAGTTTCAAGTAATGCAAGGGGATTATAAAGATTGGAAATCTCAAAGGGTCGCCGAGCAAACTGAAAAGAAAAAAACAACAAGAAGCAAGAGGCGTGAACGTGTTGCTGAACAAGAAGAAGCTATTGAGCCAGTAGAAGAAATAGAAATTGGTCCACCAATTATTTCGAATTTTACTGAGAATTATCCAGTACGTGAAGAGACGGAAAAGCAGATAGAAGAAAATGATTTAATCACTCCTCCGTTTATTGAAGAGGCAGTTCCACCTGCGCCAGAAGAACAACCTCACAAGAAACGAGGAGAAAAAATCGTTGAATCGCTAGAAGGTGAAACGAAAGCACCTCCTATGCAATTTTCTAATGTGGAAAATAAAGATTATAAGCTTCCTTCGCTTGATATATTAAAGTTTCCCCAAAATAAGCAAGTTACAAATGAAAATGCGGAAATTTATGAAAATGCTCGTAAATTGGAACGTACATTCCAAAGTTTTGGTGTGAAAGCGAAAGTAACAAAAGTACATAGAGGTCCTGCAGTTACGAAATATGAAGTGTATCCTGATATGGGAGTAAAGGTAAGTAAAATTGTTAGTTTAAGTGATGATTTAGCGCTTGCTTTAGCAGCGAAAGACATTCGTATTGAAGCACCTATTCCCGGGAAATCAGCTGTAGGGATTGAGGTTCCGAATTCAGAAGTTTCTATGGTAACGCTGAGAGAAGTTCTTGATTCAAAGGCGAATAACCACCCAGAAGAGAAGTTATTAATCGGTCTTGGACGTGATGTTACAGGAGAGGCTGTATTGGCACGTTTAAATAAAATGCCCCATTTATTAGTAGCTGGTGCGACTGGTAGTGGAAAGAGTGTATGTATTAATGGAATTATTGTAAGTATTTTAATGCGTGCAAAACCGCATGAAGTAAAATTAATGATGATTGATCCGAAAATGGTAGAGTTAAATGTATATAACGGTGTTCCGCACTTATTAACACCAGTCGTAACTGATCCGAAAAAAGCATCACAGGCTTTGAAGAAAGTTGTGAGTGAAATGGAGCGTCGTTATGAATTATTCGCGCATAGCGGTACGCGTAACATTGAAGGATATAATGATTATATTAAAGAACATAATAGCCAATCGGAAGCGAAACAACCTGAATTACCATATATTGTAGTAATTGTGGACGAGTTAGCTGATTTAATGATGGTTGCTTCTTCGGATGTAGAAGATGCGATTATGCGTTTAGCGCAAATGGCACGTGCTGCTGGTATTCATTTAATTATTGCGACTCAGCGCCCGTCAGTTGATGTTATCACAGGTGTTATTAAAGCGAATATTCCATCGCGTATTGCATTTGCTGTATCTTCCCAAATAGATTCTCGAACGATTCTTGACGGTGGTGGTGCAGAAAAGTTGCTAGGTCGTGGAGATATGTTATTCATACCAATTGGTGCATCGAAACCTGTTCGTGTACAAGGGGCGTTTTTATCAGATGATGAAGTTGAGAGAGTCGTAGAATCTGTTATTGCACAGCAAAAAGCGCAATATCAAGAGGATATGATTCCACAAGATGTTCCTGAAACAAAGCAGGAAGTAGAAGATGAACTATACGATGAAGCGGTTCAGCTTGTAGTAGAAATGCAAACAGCATCTGTTTCTATGTTACAACGTAGATTTAGAGTAGGATATACGCGAGCAGCTCGTTTAATTGATGCCATGGAAATGAATGGTGTAGTAGGTCCTTATGAAGGTAGTAAACCAAGGGGAGTACTCATTAAAGATGTGCAAGAAAAAAGTTCTTAAAAAAAGCCTAATTGTTTTTACAATTAGGCTTTTTTATATGCTGTTTTTGTTATATACTATAGTCATCAACGAAGAAAGGGCTTACATCTTTAAGGGTCCTTTAGAATACGAATGCTTATCGTTTTGATTTTCAAAACGTTCGATATTTAATGTAGAAAAATGTTGAATTCTGTTGACACATATGGGAGCAAGTGGTAAGATTACTTCGAAAAGAATCACTGCCTCATATAATCTTGGAGATAAGGTCCATAAGTTTCTACCTGGCAACCATGAATTGCTAGACTATGAGGGGAAAAGTGTGTAACAAAGGATGTAAGGAATCTTTGTGCCGAACTTTTTCTCTATATGAGAAATGTTTATGGTACAAAGTTTTTTTTATGGAATAAAGTGTGAAAATTTCATCTTGAAAAATTATTAATATTTATTCGATAATTACGCTTATTTTTAGTATTTAGTAATTTATACTATGTTGTAAGTTGAAAAAAGAGAAAAGAAGTCTTACATCAGAGGTCGAATAATTGAAATGCGGGGGAGTCTTATGTCAGTAAAATCCGATAGTCGTCACCTATATTTGCGGGTGATTGATCACATCAAAGGAAAAATTAAAGATGGGGCTTACAAAGAAAAACAAAAGTTACCTTCAGAGTTTGATCTAGCGAAAGAACTTGGTGTAAGTAGGGCAACTTTAAGGGAAGCACTACGCATTTTAGAAGAAGAAAATGTTGTCATTCGTAGACATGGTGTAGGGACATTTGTAAATGCGAAACCGTTATTTTCTTCTGGAATAGAGCAGCTTTCCAGTATTACAGATATGATTTCTAGTGTGGGGAAAACACCGGAAACAATCTTTTTATCATCATCTACAACAACTTTAACAGAAGAAGAAAAAGAGAAATTCAATTGTGAAGATGGCTTTAGTGCAGTAATGATCGAGCGTGTTCGTACAGCGGATGGGGAACCAGTTGTATATTGCATTGATAAACTGGCAAAAGAGATATTACCAGATTTATCGGGATACAATGAGGAATCGCTGCTTACAGTAATACATAATAATACGCACAAGCGAATCACATACGCAGTTGCTCACATTGAGCCAATAGGTTATCATCCGAAAATTTCACCGATTTTAGAATGTGAACCTGAGACAGCATTGCTAGTTTTAAAACAAATGCACTATGACCAAAATGATGAGCCAATCTTATATTCTATTAATTACTTTAGAGCTGACAAGTTTAGCTTCCACGTATTAAGAAAACGTATGTAGGTAAGTTCCTTTTTAGGGAGGTGACAGCAAGAAGTAGGGACAGCAGCGTATGAATCAATAGACAAATCATTTCAGGAGGGGTTTCTAGTATGAAGAAAAAAACAGGTCTTTTATTATCGTTAACGTTAGCAGCAAGTGCGGTGTTAGGTGCATGTGGTAACTCGGATAAAGAGAGTAGCGACAAAAAAGAGTTCAAAGTTGGTATGGTTACTGATGTTGGGGGCGTTGATGACAAATCATTTAACCAATCAGCTTGGGAAGGTTTAACGAAATTTGGTAAAGACAACGATTTAAAGAAAAATGAAGGATATCGTTACCTTCAATCAAGTAAAGATGCTGATTACATTCCAAATTTAACGAAATTTGCGAAAGATAATTATAACACAACATTTGGTATTGGATACTTAATGGAAAAATCAATCGAAAAGGTCTCTGAACAGTACCCGAAAGAACAATTTGCGATTGTAGATACAGTTGTAAAGAAGCCGAATGTAACAAGTATTACATTTAAAGACCATGAAGGTTCATTCCTAGTTGGGGCTGTAGCAGCAATGACAACAAAATCAAATAAAGTTGGTTTCGTTGGTGGTGTGAAGAGTCCATTAATTACAAAATTCGAATCAGGTTTTAAAGCTGGTGCAAAAGCAGTAAATCCAAATATCGAAATTGTATCACAATATGCTGATGCGTTTGATAAGCCAGAAAAAGGATCTGTATTAGCTTCGGCAATGTACGGTCAAGGTGTTGACGTAATTTATCACGCTTCAGGTGCAACTGGTAACGGTGTATTCACAGAAGCGAAAAACCGCAAGAAAAAAGGTGAAAACGTTTGGGTAATCGGTGTTGACCGTGATCAAAACCAAGAAGGTATGCCTGAAAACGTAACTTTAACTTCAATGGTAAAACGTGTTGATATTGCAGTTGCAAAAGTGGCACAAGAAGCGAAAGATGGTAAGTTAAAAGGCGGTAAAGTAGAAGAGTTTGGCTTAAAGGATGAAGGTGTCGGCATTGCGAAAACAACTGACAATGTGAAAAAAGTAAACCCAGAAATTTTAACAAAAGTAGAAGAGTTTGAGAAGAAAATCACTGCTGGTGAAATTAAAGTACCTGCGACTGATGATGAATATAAAGCATACGAAGCTGCTCTAAAGAAATAATGATAGAGCAATAGCAAAGGTTAGTTCTTGGAACTAACCTTTGTATATATAAAAATACTTTTAATAGAGTGTAATTGGGGAGTGTTCCCTGCTAGAAGGAGGAACAAAATGGAATACGTAATTGAGATGAACAATATTACAAAAGTATTCCCAGGCATTGTGGCGAATGATGATATTACGCTGCAAGTAAAACAGGGAGAAATACATGCTTTACTTGGAGAAAATGGTGCAGGGAAATCAACGCTGATGAATGTACTGTTCGGTTTGTATCAACCAGAACAGGGCGAAATTAAAATTAAAGGAAACCCTGTGAAAATTACAAATCCGAATATAGCAAATGACCTTGGAATTGGGATGGTCCATCAGCACTTTATGCTTGTTCATAATTTTACAGTTACAGAGAATATCATTCTTGGAAATGAGCCGAAGAGAAAAGGGAAAATAGCTGTTGAAGAGGCTGCAAAAGAAATTAAACAATTATCTGAACAGTACGGTTTAGCTGTTGATCCAAATGCAAAGATTGAAGATATTTCGGTTGGGATGCAGCAAAGGGTTGAAATATTAAAGACGCTTTATCGTGGTGCGGAGATTTTAATATTCGATGAACCGACTGCAGTGTTAACTCCTCAAGAAATTCATGAGTTGATTCAAATTATGAAAAAGCTTGTGCAAGAAGGGAAATCTATCATTCTTATTACACATAAATTAAAAGAAATTATGGAAGTTTGCGATCGTTGCACAATTATTCGTAAAGGTAAAGGAATTGGTACAGTTGACGTTGCGGAAATGGATGAACATAAACTTGCAGAATTAATGGTCGGACGTCAAGTGAATTTTAAAACAGAAAAAATAGGGGCCAAACCGAAAGATGAGGTTCTGTCTGTTGCGAATCTTGTCGTTCATGATGCACGCCAATTACCTGCTGTAAAAGGCCTTGACTTAACTGTTCGTGCAGGAGAAATCGTTGGTATTGCAGGGATTGATGGAAATGGTCAAAGTGAATTAATAGAGGCGATTACTGGTTTACGAAAAGTTGAGTCAGGTTCTATTGCAATTAAAGGAAAAGAAATAACGAATTGGCCTGTTCGAAGAATTACAGAGGAAGGAATTGGTCATATTCCAGAAGACCGTCATAAACACGGGCTAGTTCTTGATTTTTCTGTTAAAGACAATATAGTTTTGCAAACATACTATAAAAATCCATTTTCAAAGAAGGGGATTTTAAACTTTAGCAAAATCACAGAGAAAGCAAAGGCGCTTATTGAACAGTTTGATGTACGTACACCTAGTGAACAAACATTAGCGCGTGCTCTATCAGGTGGAAATCAGCAGAAAGCTATCATTGCACGTGAAGTAGATCGTAATCCAGATTTATTAATTGCAGCACAGCCAACACGTGGTTTAGATGTAGGTGCGATTGAATTTATTCATAAGAAGTTAATCGAGCAGAGAGATAACGGGAAAGCGGTATTACTTCTATCGTTAGAACTGGATGAAATTTTAAATGTAAGTGATCGAGTTGCTGTTATATATGAAGGGAAAATTGTAGCAATTGTCGATGCGAAAGAAACAAATGAACAACAGCTTGGTTTGTTGATGGCTGGCGGAACGGAGAAAGAGAAGGTGAATACAAATGGCTAAAAAATTTTTAACGGAGCGAACAATTAACATTTTAGTTCCTGTATTATCCGTTATTTTTGGTTTACTTGTTGGTGCCATTGTAATGTTAGTTAGTGGATATGATCCAATTGTTGGGTATGCAGCGCTTTGGGAAGGAATGGTTGGAAATCCGCAGGCTATCGGTGAGACGCTACGTACGATGATTCCACTCGTGTTAGCTGGTCTGTCTGTTGCATTTGCGTTTCGTACAGGTCTCTTTAACATTGGGGTAGAAGGACAATTATTAGTTGGATGGCTTGCCGCTGTCTGGTTTGGATATGCAGTATCGTTACCAGCATTTTTGCATATTCCGTTATCTATTTTAGTAGCCGCGATTGCCGGTGGTTTATGGGGATTTATACCTGGATATTTAAAAGGAAAGCTTAAAGTAAATGAAGTAATTGTCACAATTATGATGAACTACATTGCACTTTATGTTACGTATGATCTTATTAAACGTTTTATACATGAAGGTAATGAGAAATCTTATGATGTACAAGTGAGTGCTTCATTAGCTTCTGATTGGCTATCTTCATTGACAGATGGATCTCGTTTGCACTGGGGAATTGTTGTAGCTATTTTAATTGCTATTGTAATGTGGTTCGTATTAGATAGAACTACGTTAGGATATGAGTTAAAATCGGTTGGTTTTAACCAAAATGCATCGCAATATGCAGGGATGAAAGTCTCTCGTAATGTTGTATTATCAATGACAATTGCTGGCGCTTTTGCTGGAATTGGTGGGGCAATGGAAGGTCTAGGAACATTCCAAAGTATGACGGCAATGACATCGTTTACTGGTATTGGATTCGATGGGATTGCGGTAGCTCTTCTTGGAGGAAATAATCCGTTTGGTATATTATTATCGGCTTTACTGTTCGGTGGTTTGAAAAGTGCAGCCCCGCAAATGAATTTTGAAGCAGATGTACCTTCTGAGTTAATTAATGTTATTATCGCATGTATTATTTTCTTTGTTGCTTGCAGTTATGTTTTACGCTGGGCACTTACACGCATGAGCAAGGAGGGGAAATAAATGAGCTTTATAGATATTTTAGCCATTCTTGTGACTGGTACGTTATATACGGCAGCGCCACTTATTTTTACGGCGTTAGGTGGAGTGTTCAGTGAACGTTCTGGGGTTGTAAATATAGCATTAGAAGGTTTAATGTTATTTGGTGCATTTACTGGTATCGTTACAACGTTATTAATGGGTGATACGTGGGGAGCAATGACTCCTTGGATTGCACTATTATTTGCAGCTATTGGTAGTGGGTTATTTGCACTTCTTCACGCAGTAGCGTCCATTACATTCCGCGCGGATCAAGTAGTAAGCGGGGTAGCGATTAACTTTTTGGCTCTCGGTTTAACAGTATTTGCGATTAAGAAAATCTTTGGTAAAGGACAGACTGATTTTATTCAATACCGAATTGAAAAAATCGATGTTCCAGGACTTTCGGATATTCCGGTAATCGGGAAAATCTTTTTCTCAAATGTACCGTTAACATCGTATATTGCCATTATTTTAGCATTTGTTGTTTGGTACATTATTTATAAAACACCGTTCGGTCTTCGTCTTCGTGCTGTTGGTGAACATCCAATGGCAGCAGATACGATGGGGATTAATGTATATAAAATGCGTTATATTGCAGTTTGTATATCTGGAATGTTTGCAGGAGTGGGTGGTGCGGTCTTCGCAATGTCGATTTCTGGTAACTTCTCAGGTGCTACAATTACTGGACAAGGTTTCTTAGCATTAGCAGCTATGATCTTTGGTAAATGGAATCCACTTGGTGCTCTTGGAGCAGCGCTGTTCTTCGGATTTGCTCAATCACTTGGGATAACAGGTGGTACAATTCCTATATTAAAAGAAATTCCAAGTGTATTCTTAACGATATTACCGTATGTATTTACAATATTAGCACTCGTTGGTTTTGTAGGCCGATCTGAAGCTCCGAAAGCATTAGGAACGCCTTATGAAAAAGGAAAACGATGAGTATTTAGAAAGTATAAAAAAAGCTCGCACATTAGTGCGGGCTTTTTTACATAGAATATATTTAATACGGAATTTTACTATGTTCCTTACATATTAAAGTTTTTAGAAAGACTCAAATGTAAGCATAATAAGGAAGAAAAGTTGATTTTTTATTTCTAAAAACTGTATATTGAAGAGGAATATTCCTACATACGTAAAGGAGGGCTATTAATGAAACTAATGGAACAGCAACTGCATGAATTAGGTGGCTTGCGAGTACATATTATTCCGACTGATAAATTTAAAACAAATACCTTTGTATTTCGTTTTAAAGCACCTTTAAATGAGGAGACGGTGACAGAGCGTGCCCTATTGCCGTACGTATTGCAAAGTGCGACAGAAAAACTGCCTTCTGTAATTCGTCTTCGTCAATATTTAGAAGAATTATATGGATCTTCTTTAGCGGTAGATGTAAGTAAAAAAGGGGAAGACCATATCATCTCTATTTATGTAGACATTGCAAATGAAACATATTTACGCGATGCACCACCGTTATTTGAAAAAGCGCTTTCTATGTTATCTGATATTGTTTTACATCCAGCAACAGAAGGGGACGGTTTTCTATCTTCTATTGTAGAAAGTGAGAAACGAGCACTCTTGCAACGAATTGAAGCTACTTATGATGATAAAATGCGTTATGCAAACGAGCGTTTAATTGCAGAAATGTGCAAAGTAGAACCATATCGCTTAAGTGCAAATGGAAAAAAAGAAAGTGTTGCTTCTATTACAAATGAAAGTTTGTATCAATATTATCAAAAAGTGTTAGCTGAAGATGAAATGGATTTATATATCATTGGTGACATTTCAGAAGATGCTGTGGAGCTTGTAAATAAGTATTTTTCGATTTCACCTCGCGCTATGAAAGAGAGAAATGTACTTCTTCATAAACGAAATAATGAAGAAAAAGAAATTGTTGAAAAACAAGAACTAAAGCAAAGTAAATTAAATATCGGCTATCGCACATTCATTACGTATAAAGATGAAGATTATTTTGCATTACAATTGTTTAACGGATTATTTGGAGGGTTTTCTCATTCGAAGTTATTTGTAAATGTCCGTGAAAAAAATAGTTTAGCGTACTATGCAGCATCGAGATTTGAAAGTCATAAAGGTTTGCTCTTCGTTATGTCTGGAATTGAAGCGAAGAACTTTGAAAAAGCTGTTGAAATTATTAAAGAACAAATGAAAGCAATGCAAAACGGTGATTTTTCAGAGGAAGAGATTAAGCAAACGAAAAGTGTAATTCAAAATCAAATCTTAGAGGCAATTGATACACCACGTGGTTTTGTTGAAATGCTTTATCACGGGGTGATTTCAGAGCGTACGCGTCCAGTTGAAGAATGGCTAACGGGCATAGAAAGCGTGACGAAAGAAGAGATTGTGAAAGTTGCTAATAATATTGAACTAGATACAATTTACTTTTTACATGGAACGGAGGGAGAATAAATGGAGAAAATTGTGTATGAGCAATTAAAAGAGACGCTATATTATGAAAAACTTCCGAATGGATTAGACGTATATATCTTACCAAAACAAGGCTTCAACAAAACATTTGCAACATTTACGACGAAGTACGGTTCTGTTGATAATACATTTGTACCGCTTGGAAAAGAAGACATGACTCGTGTACCAGATGGAATTGCTCATTTCCTTGAGCATAAATTGTTTGAAAAAGAGGACCATGACGCGTTTCAATTGTTTAGTAAACAAGGTGCTTCAGCGAACGCTTTTACATCTTTTACAAGAACCGCTTATCTCTTTTCCTGTACATCAAATGTAGAGAGAAATTTAAATACGTTGTTAGACTTTGTACAAGAACCGTATTTCTCTGAAAAAACGGTTGAAAAAGAAAAAGGTATTATCGGTCAAGAAATTCAAATGTACCAAGATAACCCAGACTGGCGTTTATACTTTGGGTTAATCGATAGTTTGTTTGTGAAACATCCAATTAAAATTGATATTGCAGGGACGATTGAGTCTATTAGTAAAATTACAAAAGACCTACTGTATGAATGTTATGAGACTTTTTACCATCCGAGCAACATGTTATTATTTGTTGTTGGAGCGATTGATCCTGAAAAAACAATGGATTTAGTTCGTGAAAATCAAGCGAAAAAAGATTACGAAAATCAACCAGAAATCGTTCGCTCTTTTGAAGAGGAACCAGAAGAAGTAAATGAAAAGAAAAAGATTATTTCAATGCCTGTTCAAACTCCAAAATGCTTAGTTGGTATTAAGGCGACGAATTTAAAAGAAAAAGGGCAAGCTCTGTTAAAACAAGAAATTGCGCTTACATTACTTTTAGATTATTTATTTGGAAAAGGGTCAGTTCATTACGAATCTTTATATAATGAAGGTCTTATTGATGATTCGTTCTCGTATGACTATACAGAAGAAAATAACTTCGGTTTTGCAATGGTTGGTGGAGATACGAAGCACCCTGATGAATTGGCAGAGCGATTAAAAGGTATTTTACTACAAACGAATTATGATCAGTTAGATGAGACTGCGCTGGAACGGGTGAAGAAAAAGAAAATTGGTGGATTTTTACGATCGTTGAATTCACCTGAATATATTGCAAATCAGTTTACACGATATGCGTTTAATGAATCTAGTTTATTTGATGCTCTTACAGTGTTAGAAGGATTAACTGTTCAAGACCTACAACAAGCAGCAAAAACATTATTAATTGAAGAGAAAATGAGTGTCTGCCAAGTGTTACCAAAAAAATGAAGTAATATTTGAATAAAAAACGCAGTATCTATATCCCTCATCTAACGTTTGGTTATTGCCAAATGGTAAGATGAGGGTATTATTTATTTATACATAAAAAGATAAGAGAGGGAATTTATGAAAAAGTATGCATTAGTAACTGGAGGAAGCGGAGGGATTGGCTCTGCTATTTCGAAGCAGTTAATCGAGGATGGTTATACAGTCTATATTCATTACAATAAAAGCGAAGAGAAGATAAGGGGGTTACAAAAGGAGTTTGATGCAGTGATTCCTGTGCAAGCAAATTTAGCTTCTATTGATGGAGCAGAGAAATTGTGGGGACAAATCGAACATCCTATTGATGTTATTGTATACGCAGCTGGAAAGAGTATATTTGGATTAGTAACAGATGTTACGAATGAAGAATTAGATTATATGGTGGAGCTTCAAGTGAAGAGTGTATATAGACTTTTATCGATGGCGCTTCCACCGATGATCGGGCGGAGAAGTGGTAATGTTGTTGTTATTTCATCCATTTGGGGGCAAATAGGAGCGTCTTGTGAGGTGCTGTACTCAATGGTGAAAGGTGCACAAAATTCATATGTGAAGGCTTTAGCGAAAGAAGTTTCTCTAAGTGGATTGCGCGTTAATGCGGTAGCGCCAGGTGCGATCGAAACAGAAATGTTAAATGTATTTTCAGAAGATGATAAAAATGAAATTGCTGAAGATATTCCATTAGGTAGAATAGGACTACCCGAAGAAGTAGCAAAAACAGTCTCCTTCCTCGTTTCGCCAGGAGCTTCTTATATTACGGGGCAAATTATCGGAGTGAATGGCGGTTGGCATTGCTAAAAAATTCTTACATAAAAAACAAGAAATTGTACAAATTAAGCATGATTCTATTACTAAAATAGTGAGGTGCTTAAACATGTCAGTGTTAGATAATTTTGATCAGTGGAAGAGCTTTTTAGGAGAACGTTTAGAACAAGCGGGGGGAAAAGGGCTTGATGGTGGTGCCGTATCAGATATGGCATTTCGTGTTGGTGATTATTTAGCAAATGAAGTAGAAGCGCGCAACGATCAAGAAAAATTATTGTCTGAGCTTTGGAAAGTTGCTGATGAACAAGAGCAACATACAATTGCAAATTTAATGGTGAAGTTTGTACAACATAAGTAAAAGTAGAGAGGAGAAGCTCCTCTCTACTTTTTTTGTATAGTAATTAGGAGGAATAGATTATACATTTAGCTTCCCTATTAAGGTGAAATCATATAATATAGTACGTAGGTGTAAAGTAAGCGTAGGGGAGTGATCTTGGATGATTGAATGGTATTTTGAATATGAAATACATAAAAACCGACCTGGCTTACTTGGTGACGTTTCTTCGTTAATCGGTATGCTTGGCATCAATATTGTCACAATTAATGGTGTAGATAATGCACGACGTGGACTTTTGCTTATGTGTGATAATCAAGAACAAATCTCTAGACTTGAATCAATTTTAAATACGATGGATAATATAACGGTAACGAAATATCGTCCGCCAAAGCTTAGAGATAAGCTAGCAGTTAGACATGGTAGGTACATACAACGAGATGCAGATGATAAGAAAACATTTCGATTTGTGCGTGATGAACTAGGATTACTTGTAGACTTTATGGCGGAGATAATGAAAAAAGAAGGTCATAAATTAATTGGGATACGAGGAATGCCTCGTGTCGGAAAAACAGAATCTATTGTTGCCGCAAGTGTTTGTGCAAATAAGAGATGGTTATTCGTATCATCTACTCTCATTAAGCAAACTGTTCGTAGCCAATTGATTGAAGATGAGTATAGCGACGATAATATTTTCATACTAGATGGAATTGTGTCGACAAAGCGTGCAAATGAAAGACACTGGCAGCTCGTTCGTGAAATCATGAGATTGCCTGCAACGAAAGTTGTGGAACATCCGGATGTGTTTGTGAGTCAGTCAGAATACACATTGGATGATTTTGATTATATTATCGAATTGCGTAACGATTATGATGAAGAAATTCAATATAATTTAGTAGATGAAATTGAGCAAGGTACGAAAAACAATTTCTCTATGTTCGACTTTTAAAGAAATATTGAGGTGTTAGTAGTGACGGAATTAGGACAAAAGCTGACAGAAGCAAGAGAAGCGAAAGGCTTATCTATTGATCAGCTGCATGAGATTACAAAAATTCAAAAACGCCATTTAGTAGCGATTGAAGAAGGCAATTATGATGTGTTGCCAGGAGCTTTTTATGCGCGTGCATTCATTAAACAATATGCAGATGCTGTTGGATTAAATGGAGAGGAACTGCTTGTAGAATATCAGAGTACGATACCACAGTCTGAAAAACGTGAAGTTCCACAAGTATCAACTGGACAAAAAACACAAGAAACAATGCAAAAATCTTCATCATGGCCAATTGCGGATCATATGCCCAAAATTTTGATTGCGTTGTTAGTAATCGCATTTGGAGTGGTAGTCTGGTTTGTTATTCAAGCGTTAACTGGAAAAGATGATAGGCAAGTTCCGAATGCTCAAGGTGAGAAAATTGAAGTTCAAAAAGCAAAAGATTCTCCGCTAGATACGAAGAAAGATGAAGCGAAAGCGGAAGAACCAAAAAAAGAAGAGCCAAAGAAAGAGGAACAACCAGCACAACCAACTGGACAGCAAGAGATAAAAGTAGTTGGAACAACTGGTAAGGTATCTACTTTGGAAATTCATAATAATAAAACATTAGAACTGGAAATATCGGGTAAAGGTGCGAGTTATGTAGATGTTAAAGATGATGCTGGGAACGAAATTCTAAACACTACAGTACAAGGTGGCCAAATAGAAAAACGTGATTTATCAACAGTAAAAGAAGTGCGACTTAATATTGGGAATGCAACGAATGTTGAAGTTAAACTGAATGGTCAAGTGGTTGCTTTCCCATTGGATCCAGCAAAAGAACTTCACCAAAGATTGGTGATAAAAAACCAAGGGATAGGGCAAGCTGCGCAATAACAGTCATCGCTTCGATGACTTTTTTCAATGAACAAATGTTTTTGACATGATGGAGGAATAGCTGTGAATTTACCAAATAAAATTACAATATCTAGAATCTTCTTAATTCCAATTTTTATGGTAATTATGTTAGCGCCCTTTGAGTGGGGCTCATTTATAATTGGTGATGTAGAGTTACCAATTCAACATTTAGTAGGGGCACTTATCTTTATTATTGCTTCGGCTACAGATTGGATTGATGGGCATTATGCAAGAAAGTATAATCTTGTAACGAATTTAGGGAAATTCCTTGACCCGTTAGCAGATAAATTACTTGTTTCGGCAGCACTTATCACATTGGTAGAAATGCAATATGTACCTGCTTGGATCGTTATTGTAATTATAAGCCGTGAGTTTGCAGTAACAGGTTTACGCCTTGTACTTGCTGGGACAGGGGAAGTAGTTGCAGCAAATCAGCTAGGGAAAATTAAGACATGGACACAAATTATTGCGATTGCAGCATACTTATTACATGATGTACCGTTAAATCTACTTCATATTCCAGTTGCAGATATTTTCATATGGATTGCATTATTCTTTACCGTTATTTCAGGATGGGATTATTTCTGGAAAAATAAAGATGCTTTTGTAAACTCAAAATAGAAGTTTATGGGGGAATTGGGATGAATGCTGAAATTATTGCGGTTGGAACGGAATTATTACTTGGACAAATTGCAAATACAAATGCCCAGTTTTTATCTGAAAAGTTAGCTTCAATCGGAATTAACGTGTACTACCATACTGTTGTTGGGGATAATAACAAGCGATTACAGAAGGCAATTGAATTGGCTGAAGAACGAGCTGATATGCTCATTTTTACAGGTGGATTAGGACCGACAAAAGATGATTTAACGAAAGAAACAATAGCGTCTAGTTTAGATGAAGAGCTTGTGTATGATGAAAAGGCATTAACATCGATAAGCGATTATTTTAAGCGTACAGGCCGTGAATTTACAGAGAATAATAAAAAGCAGGCGCTCGTTTTAAATGGATCGACTGTATTTGCGAATGATCACGGTATGGCGCCTGGTATGGGGTTAAATAAGAACGGAAAAGTTTATATTTTATTACCAGGACCACCAAAAGAAATGAAGCCGATGTATATAAGTTACGTAGAGCCTTTTTTATGTAAGTTTACAACGGGGGAAAATATTTATTCTCGTGTTCTTCGTTTTTTTGGTATTGGGGAATCTCAATTAGAGGTGAAAGTTCAAGATTTAATTGATGATCAAACGAATCCAACCATTGCACCACTCGCAAATGATGGAGAAGTGACATTACGTTTAACTGCCAAACATCATGATGCTGATGAGGCGGAGAAACTGATTCAGCATGTGGAAGATTTGATTTTAGAAAGAGTAGGAGAATTTTTCTACGGATATGACCAAGATTTCCTTCATTACAAGGCAATAAGGCTATTGAAGGAAAAAGGGTTAACTTTAGCATGTGCAGAAAGTTTAACAGGTGGTCTTTTTGGAAATCAAGTAACAGAAAATGCTGGTGTTTCGTCTGTATTTAAAGGCGGTGTCATTTGTTATCAAAATGATGTGAAGCAACAAATTTTACATGTACCTGAAGAAGTGTTACGCACTGACGGCGCGGTTAGTAAACAGTGTGCTCGTTATCTTGCTGAAAATGTAAAGAAACTGTTAAAAGCAGATATCGGGATTAGTTTCACTGGGGTGGCAGGACCGGATGCTTCAGAGCATAAAGAGCCAGGAACAGTATTTGTTGGATTGGCGATTAAAGATGAACCAGCTGTAGTCTTCTCGCTTAATTTAAGTGGAAGTCGTCAACAAATTAGAGAACGCTCTACAAAATATGGATTTTATCATTTATTTAAAAAGCTAGAAGAGATATAAATTTCTTCTAGCTTTTTTTGTGGGGAAATCTAGTTTTATTCGATATAAAATAAAAAAATCGAATAAATGTTCGATTTTTGTTGGCAAATTGAATTGAAAATAGGTATAATGAGATTAGCAATTTAGTTAAGGAGGAATTTTGAATGAGCGATCGTCAAGCGGCATTAGATATGGCGTTAAAACAAATAGAGAAGCAATTCGGTAAAGGTTCAATTATGAAATTAGGAGAACAAGCGGAGCGTAGAATTTCTACAATTTCAAGTGGTTCTTTAGCACTTGATGTGGCACTAGGGGTAGGCGGATACCCACGTGGCCGTGTTATTGAAATTTATGGACCTGAAAGTTCAGGTAAAACAACAGTTTCATTACACGCAATCGCGGAAGTGCAGCGTCAAGGTGGACAAGCGGCGTTCATCGATGCGGAGCATGCGATGGATCCTGTATATGCACAAAAATTAGGTGTTAACATCGATGAATTACTATTATCACAGCCTGATACAGGGGAGCAAGGACTAGAAATCGCAGAAGCACTTGTACGAAGTGGCGCGGTTGATATTATCGTAATTGACTCTGTAGCAGCTCTTGTACCGAAAGCTGAGATTGAAGGGGACATGGGTGACTCTCACGTTGGTTTACAAGCACGTTTAATGTCACAAGCACTTCGTAAACTTTCAGGTGCAATCAACAAATCAAAAACAATCGCAATCTTTATCAACCAAATTCGTGAAAAAGTTGGGGTTATGTTCGGGAACCCAGAAACAACTCCAGGTGGTCGTGCGTTGAAATTCTATTCAACTGTCCGTCTTGAAGTACGTCGTGCTGAGCAGTTAAAGCAAGGTAACGATATTGTTGGTAATAAAACGAAAATAAAAGTAGTTAAAAATAAAGTAGCACCGCCATTCCGTGTTGCTGAAGTTGATATTATGTACGGAGAAGGTATTTCAAGAGAAGGTGAAATCTTAGATATGGCTTCTGAACTTGATATCGTTCAAAAGAGCGGTGCTTGGTACTCTTATAATGAAGAACGCTTAGGACAAGGTCGTGAAAATTCGAAGCAATTCTTAAAAGAGAATACGGATTTAAGAGAGGAAATTGCCTTCTTTGTTCGTGAACATCACGGAATTGGTGAAAACTCTGGTGTTGAAGACACGGAAGATTCAACTCGTCAAGATTAAAAAATAAAAGACACGGTCCCGTGTCTTTTATTTTTTAATCCACTATGAAAGCGTTGTATATAGCTGGAGATAAAATATTTATTCTATCCAAAAGGCTATGTGTAAAGGGGAATATTCATATATTTTAAGTGAATGAATTGGGATTTTCTAAGGTTTTCCAGGATAATATGCCGTCTGTTTTTTTAATCCATATAAGATTCAGGGCTGAAGGTAAAGAAAGTAAAAGTAGACAACGCTTGACAATGAAAATTGCGATAGATACAATGAGAATGTATATTTTTTCTTATATACGATATACTCTTCTCAAGAAGAGAAGTAATATTCGGAGTAAGACTTAAATCTTGCCGAAATAATAATATGACATTTTAATTGTGAAATGAAGAAAGTCCCTTAAAAAAGCGGGACGACGGTCTTTGCTGTACGTTGTAATTCAATGTACATGCCGACAGTCTTTTTTCATTCATAGCAAGGGGAGGTGAAATCATGAGTAGTAGTACAGTTTGGATACTCATCTCCATTTTGCTTGCAACAGTCGGTGCAGTTGTTGGCTTTTTTGTTCGAAAGTCTATTGCTGAAGCGAAGATTAATGGTGCAGCTAATGAAGCAAAACGTATTCTAGACGAAGCGAATCGTGATGCTGAAGCACTTAAGAAAGAAGCGCTTTTAGAAGCAAAGGATGAAATTCATACACTTCGTACAGAAGCTGAATTAGAAATTCGTGACCGTAGAAGCGAATTACAAAAACAAGAAAATCGTTTAATGCAAAAAGAAGAGAACCTTGATCGTAAAGACGAAACGCTCGATAACCGCGAGCGACAGTTAGAAAAGAAAGAGGAATCTCTTGTAGCGAAACAACAACAGATTGAAGAGTTGGAAAGCAAAGTGGGAGAGTTAGTTCAAAAGCAACAAACAGAATTAGAGCGCATTTCCAATCTGACCCGCGAACAAGCGAAAGCAATTATTCTTGGTAAAGTGGAAAGTGAAGTTTCTCATGAAATTGCCGTTATGGTAAAAGAAAGTGAAGTTCGCGCGAAAGAAGAAGCGGATAAGAAGGCAAAAGAGATTTTATCTCTTGCAATGCAAAGATGTGCAGCTGATCATGTTGCTGAAACAACCGTTTCGGTTGTAAATCTTCCAAATGACGAAATGAAGGGACGTATTATCGGACGTGAAGGTCGTAACATTCGTACGTTAGAAACGTTAACAGGTATTGACCTTATTATCGATGATACACCAGAAGCTGTAATTCTATCTGGATTTGACCCGATTCGTCGTGAAACAGCTCGTATCGCTCTTGATAAACTAGTACAGGACGGACGTATTCACCCAGCGCGTATTGAAGAGATGGTCGAAAAATCAAGACGTGAAGTGGACGAGTATATTCGTGAAGTCGGAGAGCAAACAACGTTTGAAGTGGGTGTTCATGGCTTACATCCAGATTTAATTAAAATTTTAGGTCGTTTAAAATACCGTACAAGTTACGGACAAAACGTCTTAAAACACTCTATGGAAGTTGCATACTTAACTGGACTTATGGCAGCGGAGCTTGGTGAGGATGAAAAACTAGCAAGACGTGCTGGTCTATTACATGATATCGGAAAAGCAATCGATCATGAAGTAGAAGGTAGCCACGTTGAAATTGGTGTTGAACTCGCAACGAAATATAAAGAGCATCCTGTTGTAATAAACAGTATCGCATCTCACCATGGTGACACAGAACCAACTTCTATCATTGCAGTTCTAGTTGCTGCAGCAGATGCATTATCAGCTGCAAGGCCGGGAGCTCGTAGTGAAACGCTTGAGAATTACATTCGTCGTCTTGAAAAGTTAGAAGAAATTTCAGAGTCTTATGAAGGCGTAGAAAAATCTTTCGCAATTCAAGCAGGACGTGAAGTTCGTATTCTGGTAAAACCAGATACAATTGATGATTTAGAAGCTCATCGTTTAGCTCGTGATATTCGAAAACGTATTGAAAATGAACTGGATTATCCAGGACATATTAAAGTAACTGTTATTCGTGAAACACGTGCAGTGGAATACGCAAAATAAAGTGGTGAAACACCACTTTATTTTTTTGTGTTGGAATTGGGTAAAATAAAGAAAATTATTTATGAGCAGTATGCAAGTGAAAGAAACTTATAATAGATAAATTGTAACTGTTGTAAGGAAATAGCTTTAAGGTTATAGTATGGTAATAAAAAATGTAGTACATAGAAAGGGTAAGACATATGAGAATATTATTTGTTGGGGATGTAGTAGGATCTCCTGGTAGAGACATGATTCAACAGTACGTACCGGCATTAAAGAAGAAATATACACCGACAGTAACAATTATTAATGGAGAAAATGCTGCGGGTGGACGTGGAATTACGGAAAAAATATATCGAAACTTTTTAGAGTGCGGGGCACAAGCGGTTACGCTTGGAAACCACGCTTGGGATAACCGTGAAGTATTTGAATTTATCGATGATGCAAAATATCTTGCAAGACCAGCTAACTTCCCAGAAGGAACGCCGGGAAAAGGGCTTATCTTTGTAAATTGTAATGGAACAGAAGTTGCAGTTATTAACTTACAAGGACGTACTTTCCTTCCTCCAATTGATTGTCCATTCCGTAAAGTGGATGAGTTAATCAGTATTGCAAAAAAACGTACAAACATTATCTTTGTTGATTTTCATGCTGAAACAACAAGTGAGAAGCAGGCGTTAGGTTGGTATGTAGACGGTCGTGCTACAGCGGTAGTAGGTACACATACACACGTTCCTACAGCTGATAATCGTATTTTACCAAGCGGAACAGCTTATATTACAGATGTTGGTATGACAGGCCCATATGATGGGATTTTAGGTATGGATCGCGAAGCGGTATTGAAGAAATTTTTAACGAACTTACCAGTGCGTTTTGAAGTGACGAATGGTAGAACACAATTAAGTGCAGTGTTAATTGATGTGGATCCTAATACAGGGAAAGCAAAGAAAATTGAGCGCATTTTAATTAATGATGACCAGCCATTTTTTGACTGATTTTTAACGAAAAGTTAGAGAATTCGTTATATTTTAATTTTTTAGAAAAATTACAGAAATTTAGCAGGAATACGTGCCATTTCTCGTGAATATAAGTTAAAGTGAAATAATTGCTATTACTTTTTATAGAAACGAGGAGGAAACGCGGAATGGAAATATTAAAAGTTAAAGCAACGTCGGTCCCTAATTCTGTAGCTGGTGCACTTGCAGGTGTTATTCGCGAACGCGGAACAGCAGAAATTCAAGCTATTGGTGCAGGTGCATTAAACCAAGCGGTAAAGGCAGTAGCAATTGCAAGAGGATTTGTAGCGCCTAGCGGTTTGGACTTGATTTGTATCCCAGCGTTTACAGATATTATGATTGATGGTGAAGAGCGTACAGCGATAAAATTAATTGTAGAACCTCGTTAAGTTGAAACAACCTGTTTGCATGTATGCAAACAGGTTGTTTTTGTAATGGAGGAATGAAAATGAAAATTTTTGATGCACATTGCGATGTACTCTTTCAGTTATGGAGTGCAAAGGGAAAAAAAGACTTTCAAAACGATTCACAATTACATATTACATTTGAACAATTAATGAAAAGAAAAGGAAGTATACAATGCTTTGCTATATATATACCAGAAACAGTAGCGTATGAAAAGCGTTTTGAAGTTGCGCTGCAAATGATAGATATTTTTCATAATGAAATTCTATCGCTACCAGGAATGAAGTTTATTCAGACAAAAAACGATATTAACATGTTAAAACAGGACGAGATTGGAGCATTATTAACATTAGAAGGATGCGAAGCAATTGGAAAAGAAGCGATGAAATTACGTTTGTTTTATCGCTTAGGTGTACGTTCCTTTGGATTGACATGGAACTATGCCAATCTGTTAGCTGATGGAGCGCTAGAGGCACGTGGAGCAGGTTTAACTACATTTGGTAGACAAGTTGTACAAGAACTTAATACGTTACATTTATGGACCGATGTGTCTCACTTAAATGAAAGAAGCTTTTGGGATGTTATTGAAATTGCTAAAAACCCAATTGCATCTCATTCAAACTGTTATCAACTTTGTGGGCATCCACGCAATTTAACCGATGAACAAATAAGAGCCCTTATAAAGAAAAATAGCATTATTGGTATTACTTTCGTACCGCAGTTTTTAACGAATGAAAGACAAGCGAATATAGCAGATATATTAAGGCATGTGGAATATATTTGTTCATTAGGTGGAGAAAAAAATATAGGATTCGGTTCTGATTTTGATGGGATTTTAGAAACTGTTGTAGGTGTAGAAGTATATATGGATTATGAAAATATAATTAATCAACTGTGTAAAAAGTATAATGAATCAACTGTAGAGCGATTTTTGTATAAAAATTTTGTTGACTGTATAACGTTCTGAAAATTATATTTTAATAATTCGGAATAATTAAAATAAATTCATTTGAATTTATTGATTTTTTTAAGACCTAATACTAGAATGGTAAACGAAATAGCATTATACTAAAGATTCAGGGAAAACAGAAGAGGCATAATTTGCGTCCATTGTAGTTTATTTGCATAAAAAATGCTAAACTAATACTGTAAAAAAATACACTACAATGAATGCAGCCAAAAGGGGTGTAGGAGATGATTAGTCAACTTTCATGGAAAGTTGGAGGCCAACAAGGTGAAGGAATTGAAAGTACAGGGGAAATCTTCTGTATTGCATTAAACCGATTAGGATATTACCTATACGGTTACCGCCACTTCTCATCACGTATTAAAGGCGGCCATACAAATAATAAAATTCGTGTAAGTACAACAGAAGTACGCGCGATCTCAGATGATTTAGATATTTTAATTGCTTTTGATCAAGAAACAATTGATTTTAACTTCCACGAACTACGTCCGGGCGGAATTGTAGTTGCGGATGCGAAATTTAATCCGACAATACCTGATAATACAGATGTAAATCTATATGTGATACCGTTTACAGATATCGCTTCAGAATTAGGCACATCTTTAATGAAAAATATGGTTGCTGTTGGGGCATCTAGTGCGGTATTAGGATTAGACGAAACAGCTTATTTAGAGGTTGTTGAAGAAATCTTTGGTCGTAAAGGAGAGCAAGTCGTTCAAAAGAATATGGAAGCAATTAAACGCGGCTCTCAATACATGAAAGAATTGCTTGGTGAGAAAGTAAACATGATGCAGCTTGAAAAAGCTGACGGTAAGAAACGCATGTTTATGATTGGAAACGACGCAATCGCATTTGGTGCGGTAACTGGTGGCGCTCGCTTTATGTCTGCATATCCAATCACACCTGCATCTGAAATTATGGAATATTTAATTAAAAAGTTACCGAAAGTCGGCGGAACAGTAATCCAAACTGAGGATGAAATCGCAGCTTGTACAATGGCGATCGGTGCAAACTACGCTGGTGTTCGTACATTAACAGCATCTGCTGGTCCTGGTCTTTCTTTAATGATGGAAGCAATTGGTTTAGCAGGTATTACTGAAACACCGCTAGTTATCATTGATACACAACGCGGTGGTCCAAGTACGGGCTTACCAACAAAACAAGAGCAGTCTGACTTAATGGCTATGATTTACGGAACACATGGTGAAATTCCAAAAATCGTAATGGCGCCAAGTACAGTTGAAGAAGCTTTCTATGATATTGTAGAAGCGTTTAACTTAGCAGAAGAATATCAAGTGCCTGTTATTTTCTTAACAGATTTACAGCTTTCTTTAGGAAAGCAAACAGTAGAACCACTTAAGTTAGATAAAGTGGAAATTCGTCGTGGTAAGCTTGATTTAGAAGTAGAATTACCAGAACGTGAAAATAAAGCATACTTCAAGCGTTATGAAGTAACAGAAGATGGAATTTCACCACGTGTTTTACCTGGTATGAAAAATGGTATTCACCATGTTACAGGTGTAGAACATGATGAAACGGGTAAACCATCTGAATCAGCATTAAATCGTAAAGATCAAATGGACAAACGTTTCCGTAAAATGGCGAATTTACAGTTTAATACCCCTATTTACAAAAATGCTAAGCATGATGACGCAGACGTATTGTTAGTAGGCTTTAACTCAACTCGTGGTGCGATCGAAGAGGCAATGCAGCGTTTAGAACAAGAAGGAATGAAAGTAAACCATGCCCATGTACGTTTAATTCATCCGTTCCCAACAGCTGAAATCGATCCACTTGTGAAAAAAGCGAAGCGTGTTGTAGTAGTAGAAAACAATGCAACTGGTCAGCTTGCTAACATTATGAAAATGAATCTTGGCAATGGTGAGAAAATTTCTAGTCTTTTAAAATACGATGGAAATCCATTCTTGCCGAAAGAGATTTACAACGAATGTAAAAAAGGGGTTGTATTAAATGGCAACATTTAAGGACTTTCGTAACAGTGTAAAACCAAACTGGTGCCCAGGTTGCGGAGACTTCTCGGTGCAGGCTGCAATTCAGCGTGCGGCAGCTAACGTTGGTTTAAATCCAGATGAGCTAGCTGTTATTTCTGGTATCGGCTGTTCCGGTCGTATTTCAGGGTATATTAATTCATATGGTTTGCATAGTATTCACGGACGTGCTCTTCCAATTGCACAAGGTGTGAAAATGGCAAACCGTGATTTAACAGTTATTGCATCCGGTGGTGACGGTGATGGTTTTGCGATTGGTATGGGACATACAATCCATTCTATTCGTCGTAACATTGATATTACGTACATCGTAATGGATAACCAAATTTACGGATTAACAAAAGGTCAAACTTCACCACGTAGTGAAGCTGGATTTAAAACGAAAAGTACACCACAAGGTTCAATTGAACCATCACTAAATGTTATGGAAATGGCTTTAACAGCTGGTGCGACATTTGTGGCGCAAAGCTTTTCAAGTGATTTAAAAGAATTAACGCAAATTATTGAAGCTGGTATTAACCATAAAGGCTTTTCATTAATTAATGTATTTAGTCCATGTGTTACTTACAATAAAGTAAATACTTATGATTGGTTTAAAGAGAATTTAACGAAACTAAGTACAGTAGAAGGATATGATCCATCTAACCGCATGATGGCTATGCAAACATTAATGGAAAAGAACGGGTTAGTAACAGGTTTAATTTATCAAAATACAAAGCAGCCCTCTTACCAAGAGCTTGTAAAAGACTATAGTGAAAAACCTTTAGTGCAAGCTGATTTGAATATGGATCAGAAAATGTTTGATGAGCTTGTTGCTGAATTTATGTAATGATCGGAGAGAAGGTTGCCACTTGGTAACCTTCTTTTTGAGTGAATAAAAATAATTAATAGATTTGTTTACTTAGAAAATTCAGAATGATAAAATAATATATAAATCGTTGTATAAAAATAGCATGTTCATTAACTGTGAAATGAAATATAGGATAAGCAGCCTTCTTCGTTAAAGTTGGCTAAAGGCTCTATACTATGATAATGTGTATAGGGATAAAGCAATATGCTTTTGGGTAGGACAAGATGAAATAATAAAAAGGGAATGTCTATTTGTGTGGGGAAGACTTCATTCTTACGGATGATTAGATCGATTACTCAAGTTTCAAAGGGCAAGTTATCTCTCATGCTATCTAACATCATTGAGATGGGTCTAAGCGCATTAAAATGGACTACAGAGTGTGTGTATAGTTAAGGGTGAAAGGAGATTACCGATGAACGAGCAACAACGATTAGCAAGTCGACAAGCAAATTCCTCTACGAAAAAAGAAGAGAAAGATTATAGTAAATACTTTGAAAGTGTATACCAACCACCTTCCTTGAAATTGGCGAAAAAGCGTGGGAAAGAAGAAGTTAAAATTGAAAGAGATTTTGGCCTACCTGAAGAGTTTCGCAATTTTGGCGCAGGAAGAAAGTTTTACATTCGTACATATGGCTGTCAAATGAATGAGCATGATACAGAAGTAATGGCTGGGATTTTTACAACACTTGGATATGAGCCAACCTTTTCAACTGAAGAGGCAGATGTGATTTTATTAAATACTTGTGCAATTCGTGAAAATGCTGAAAATAAAGTGTTCGGTGAACTTGGTCATTTAAAATCATTAAAGCGAAGAAATCCGGATCTTATAATTGGTGTATGTGGTTGTATGTCTCAAGAGGAATCTGTTGTAAATAAAATTATGCAAAAAAATCAGCATGTAGATATGGTGTTTGGTACACACAATATTCATAGATTACCGTATATCCTAAAGGACGCAATGTTCTCAAAAGAGACGGTAGTTGAAGTTTGGTCAAAAGAAGGGGATGTAATTGAAAACCTTCCGAAAGTACGTCGTGGTGATATTAAAGCTTGGGTAAATATTATGTATGGCTGTGATAAGTTTTGTACATATTGTATTGTACCGTATACACGCGGAAAAGAGCGCAGCAGACGTCCAGAAGATATTATTAAAGAAATTCGCCATTTAGCTGCGAACGGTTATAAAGAAATTACGTTACTTGGACAAAACGTAAACGCATACGGTAAAGACTTTGAAGATATACAATATGGTCTTGGCGATTTAATGGATGAACTTCGTAAAATCGATATCGCGCGTATTCGTTTTACAACAAGCCATCCACGTGATTTTGACAATCATTTAATTGATGTTCTTGGAAAAGGTGGTAACCTAGTAGAACATATCCACTTACCGGTTCAATCTGGTAGTACAGATATGCTTAAAATTATGGCGCGTAAATATTCGCGAGAACACTATTTAGAGCTTGTACGAAAAATTAAAGAAACAATTCCGAATGCAGTGCTAACGACTGATATTATCGTTGGTTTCCCAAATGAAACGGATGAGCAGTTTGAAGAGACGATGTCGTTATATCGTGAAGTAGGATTTGATACGGCATTTACATTTATTTATTCTCCGCGTGAAGGTACACCAGCTGCAAAAATGCAAGATAATGTTCCGATGGAAGTGAAGAAAGAGCGATTACAACGCTTAAATACACTAGTGAATGAATATGCAGTTAATAAGAATAAGCGTTATATAGGTCAAATTGTAGAAGTATTAGTTGAGGGAGAAAGTAAGAATAATCCTGAAGTACTTGCGGGATATACACGTACGAATAAACTTGTAAACTTTGTTGCTTCAAAATCTTTAATTGGTCAGCTTGTGAAAGTAAAAATAACGGAAGCAAAAACTTGGTCTCTTAACGGGGAATTGGTTAAGGAGCCGATTGAGGTGAAATAATAGATGAAAGTATATACGAAAGATGAAATTGTTGAGCAAGCGAAAGAATTAGCGAAAATGATCTCTGAAACAGAAGAAGTCGATTTCTTTAAGCGAGCAGAAGCACAAATTCATAAAAATGAAAATGTAAAGCGAGCAATTGATGAAATAAAAGCTTTGCAAAAACAAGCAGTAAACTTGCAACATTATGGGAAATGGGAAGCTTTGAAAAAAGTAGAAGCTGAAATTGATGCACTTCAAGATAAGTTAGATAATATCCCAGTTGTACAGGAGTTTAAATCTTCACAAACGTATGTAAATGACTTACTACAGCTAGTTGCTAGTACCATTTCTAACAATGTAACAGATGAAATATTAGTTTCAACTGGCGGCGATGTGTTGAAGGGTGAAACTGGTGCAGCAGTAGAAAGTAAAAAAGGAAATTGTGGTTGTTAAAGAGATGTCTTATTGACATCTCTTTTTTTTAGTGGGTTATATCGGAAATTCTTCTCAAAAAAAAGAATGACACATTCCGCTATTGTCACGCATATGATTAAGTGAATAGTGATTGAGGAGGGTTACGAATGTCCGAATTTAGAGAGATTATTACAAAAGCAGTGGTTGGAAAAGGACGTAAGTATACAAAGTCAACGCATACATGTGAATCGAATAATGAGCCAACAAGTATTTTAGGGTGCTGGGTAATTAACCATTCGTACGAAGCGAGAAAGAATGGAAAACATGTGGAAATTGAAGGTTTCTATGATGTAAACACTTGGTATTCATTTGATGGAAACACAAAGACTGAAGTTGTAACAGAACGTGTTAACTACAATGATGAAGTAAGTATTGGGTATCGTGATAAAAACTTCTCTGGTGACGATTTAGAAATTATCGCTCGTGTAATTCAGCCGCCAAATTGTTTAGAAGCTCTTGTATCGCCAAATGGTAATAAAATTGTTGTGACGGTAGAACGTGAATTTGTAACAGAAGTAGTTGGGGAAACGAAAATTTGTGTAAGTGTAAATCCTGAAGGTTGCGTAGAATCAGACGAGGATTTCCAAGTCGATGATGATGAGTTTGAAGAATTAGATCCGAACTTTATCGTCGATGCAGAAGAAGAGTAAGAGAAAGCTAGGGAGAAGTTCTTCCTAGCTTTTTACAGTACATAAGTGGTTCTGCATGAACATGATTCCTTATGAAATGTGCTATAATGAGGAAAGACTCCTGGAATAGGAGATATGGATGTCCGTGAAGTGTGACATATATGAATATAGATTATTATGTAAGAATTATGGAGGAAAGACATGACGCAATATACGCCTATGATACAGCAATACTTAAAGGTTAAGGCAGACTATCAAGATGCCTTTTTATTTTTCCGATTAGGTGATTTTTATGAAATGTTCTTTGAAGATGCGGTTAAAGCAGCTCATGAACTTGAAATTACATTAACGAGCCGAGATGGTGGTAGTAGTGAACGTATACCGATGTGTGGTGTACCGCATCATGCAGCTAAAAATTATATTGAACAACTTGTTGAAAAAGGATATAAAGTAGCTGTTTGTGAGCAAGTGGAAGACCCAAAAACAGCTAAAGGTGTAGTACGTCGTGAAGTAGTACAACTAATTACGCCAGGAACGATGATGGAAGGGCGTACAATAGACGAGAAGGAGAATAACTTCTTAGCAGCATTAACACATTTCGAAGATGGATCTTATGCGCTAGCTTGTAATGACTTAACGACTGGACAAAATACAGTGACGTTATTAACTGGTTCAGTAGAAGATATTTTATTAGAAGTGTATGCGACTGGTTCAAAAGAAATTGTTGTAGATTCTACATTTTCAAAAGATGAATTAAATAAGTTAACTGAAACATTAAAAATGACGATTTCGTATGAAGATGCAACAACTATTCCAGAAGGATTAGAACATCTTGTGAAAAGTGTTTCCCAAGCAAAATTAATTAAAGCAATTGGACGCTTATTTAACTATGTGATAAGAACACAAAAACGTTCGTTAGATCACTTGCAACCAGTAGAAATTTATTACACGAATCAATTTATGAAAATTGATGTGCATTCAAAACGTAATTTAGAGTTAACAGAGACTCTTCGTACGAAGGAAAAGACAGGCTCATTATTATGGCTATTAGACAAAACAAAAACGGCTATGGGTGGGCGTATGTTAAAACAGTGGATGGAACGTCCGCTTATCCAGAAAGAAAAAGTTGAAGAGCGTTTAGAAATGGTTGAAACGTTTGTAAATGATTACTTCTTACGTGAAGATTTAAAAGAAAAGTTAAAAGAAGTATATGATTTAGAGCGTTTAGCAGGGAAAGTTGCATTTGGTAATGTAAATGCACGGGACTTATTACAATTAAGACGTTCTTTACTGCAAGTACCAGCTATTTTAGAAGCGATTAGTCTTTTAGATAATGCTTATGCAGCAAGGTTAATTCAAGGTGCAGATCCATGTGAGAGCTTAACTGAATTACTAGGAAGAAGTATTCAAGAAAACCCACCGCTTTCTATTAAAGATGGAGATATTATTAAAGATGGCTATAATGATAAGCTTGATCAATATCGTTACGTTAGTAAAAACGGAAAAACGTGGATTGCTGAGCTTGAAAAACGAGAGCGTGATATTACAGGGGTTAAATCATTAAAAATTGGGTACAACCGTATTTTCGGCTACTATATTGAAGTGACGAAGGCTAATCTTGCAGCACTTCCAGAAGGGCGCTATGAGCGTAAACAAACACTTGCAAATGCAGAGCGTTTCATAACAGATGAGCTAAAAGAAAAAGAAACATTAATCTTAGAAGCAGAAGAGAAAATTGTACAATTAGAATACGATTTATTTACAGCACTTCGCGAAGAAGTAAAAGTATTCATTCCGAAATTACAGCATTTAGCGAAAGTAATTAGTGAACTAGACGTACTGCAAAGCTTTGCGACAGTTAGTGAAGAAGAGCAGTTTGTAAAACCTGTTTTAACAAATAAGCGCGAAATCTTTATTAAAGATGGTCGTCATCCTGTCGTTGAAAAAGTATTGAACGGGAAATTGTATGTACCGAATGATTGTATTATGCCGGAGAAGATGGATGTCTTTTTAATTACAGGACCGAACATGTCTGGTAAAAGTACGTATATGAGGCAATTAGCACTTGTTACTGTTATGTCACAAATTGGTTGTTTTGTACCAGCGACAGAAGCAGTATTACCTGTCTTCGATCAAATCTTTACGAGAATTGGTGCAGCGGATGATTTAATCTCAGGTCAAAGTACATTTATGGTTGAAATGTTAGAAGCGAAAAATGCAATTGCAAATGCATCAGAGAGAAGTTTAATTTTATTCGATGAAATTGGACGCGGTACATCCACGTATGATGGTATGGCACTTGCACAAGCAATCATTGAACATATTCATGACCAAATTGGTGCGAAAACATTATTCTCTACACATTATCATGAATTAACAGTGTTAGAAGAAAGTTTAGACCAACTAAAGAATGTACATGTTTCAGCAATTGAAGAGAATGGAAAAGTAGTTTTCCTTCATAAAATTCAAGATGGAGCGGCTGATAAAAGCTACGGAATTCACGTTGCTCAACTTGCCGAGCTTCCAGAGAGCTTAATCGCTCGCGCGAAAGAAGTGTTAGCACAACTAGAAGGACAGGAAGAAATTGTTATTCCGAAACGAGTAGAAGTGAAAGTGCCAGAAGTCGCTCCAGAACCAGTTGTTGTAAAAGAAGAACCGGCAGAAATACAAGAAAAGAAAGAAGAGACTGAAGAAGATTCACAACTATCTTTCTTTGGAGGAGAACAGTCTTCGAAAAATCAAGACAAGCCTGTGCTAAATCCAAAAGAAACGGCAGTACTTGCACAAATTAAAAAGATTGATTTACTCGATATGACGCCTTTAGAAGCGATGAACGAACTGTATCGTTTACAGAAAAAGTTAAAGAAAGGATGAGTAAGTAGATGGGGAAAATTCGCAAACTCGATGATCAACTCTCTAATTTAATTGCGGCAGGGGAAGTAGTAGAGCGCCCTGCCTCAGTTGTAAAAGAACTCGTGGAAAATTCCATCGATGCGAATAGTACATCTATTGAAATCCACTTAGAAGAAGCTGGGTTATCGAAAATTCGCATCATTGATAATGGAGATGGCATTGCAGAAGAAGATTGTATCGTTGCATTTGAACGCCACGCAACGAGCAAAATTAAAGATGAAAATGATTTATTTCGTATAAGAACGCTCGGTTTCCGCGGAGAGGCCCTGCCGAGTATTGCTTCTGTAAGTGAATTAGAATTAATCACAAGCACCGGTGATGCGCCTGGTACACACCTTATTATTAAAGGTGGAGACATTATAAGACAAGAGAAAACGGCGAGCCGAAAAGGAACAGATATTACAGTACAAAACTTATTCTTTAATACACCAGCGCGCCTTAAATATATGAAAACTATTCATACAGAGCTTGGGAACATTACAGATATCGTGTATCGTATTGCAATGTCACATCCTGAAGTATCGTTAAAACTGTTTCATAATGAAAAGAAATTGCTTCATACATCAGGAAACGGTGATGTAAGACAAGTACTTGCATCGATTTACAGCATTCAAGTTGCGAAGAAGCTGATTCCGATTGAAGCTGAGTCTCTAGACTTTACCATTAAGGGTTATGTAACATTGCCAGAAGTAACGAGAGCGTCTCGTAACTATATGTCAACGATTGTAAATGGCCGTTACGTTCGAAATTTCGTATTAATGAAAGCAATTCAGCAAGGATATCATACGTTACTGCCAATCGGACGATACCCAATCGGCTTCTTATCAATTGAAATGGATCCAATGCTTGTTGATGTAAACGTACATCCAGCGAAATTAGAAGTTCGTTTTAGTAAAGAACAAGAATTGCTAAAACTTATCGAAGAAACATTGCAAGCTGCATTCAAAAAAATACAGCTCATTCCAGATGCAGGTGTAACAACGAAGAAAAAAGAAAAAGATGAAAGTGTGCAAGGACAGTTCCAGTTTGAGCATACAAAGCCGAAAGCATCACAGGTGCCAAACATCATTTTACCGACTGGCATGGATGAAAAACAAGAAGAAACAGCGACTGTAAAACAGCCAGCACAACTGTGGCAACCGCCGAAGCAAGAATGGCAACCACCACAGTCGCTAGTAAGAGAAGAACAAAATTGGCAGCCATCTACTAAAACGATAATCGAAGAACCAATTCGGGAAGAGAAATCATGGAACAGTAACGAAGAAGACTTTGAATTAGAGGAATTAGAAGAAGAAGTCGGGGAAATAAAAGAGATTGAAATGAACGGTAATGATTTACCACCGCTTTATCCAATTGGGCAAATGCATGGAACATATATTTTCGCTCAAAATGATAACGGGTTATATATGATTGATCAGCACGCAGCGCAGGAACGTATCAATTATGAATATTTCCGTGATAAAGTGGGACGAGTTACGCAAGAAGTACAAGAACTACTTGTACCGTACCGCATTGATTTATCTCTTACTGAATTTTTACGTGTCGAAGAGCAGTTAGAAGAACTAAAGAAAGTCGGTCTATTTTTAGAGCAATTCGGCCATCAATCCTTTATCGTTCGTTCGCACCCAACGTGGTTCCCAAAAGGGCAAGAAACAGAAATTATTGATGAAATGATGGAGCAAGTTGTCAAACTGAAAAAAGTAGACATAAAAAAACTACGCGAAGAAGCAGCGATTATGATGAGCTGTAAAGCTTCAATTAAAGCAAATCAATATTTAACGAACGATCAAATATTTGCTTTACTCGAAGAACTTCGTACAACAACAAACCCATATACATGTCCGCATGGAAGACCGATTCTGGTGCATCATTCTACTTATGAGTTGGAGAAGATGTTTAAGAGGGTTATGTAGGGATACTGTCCATAGAGAAAAAATGGTTCCTGGTTATTTTAATAAAATATAGAGAGAAATAAAAAGGAGCGATAGTAACAAGTCGCTCCTTTTTTAAAATTCATTTATAAACTAGAAATAACCTATTTGTAATTTATATGTGCTTTCCCATTTTTTGTAAGGAAAGGGTTTTTAATTTACAGATTTATCAGAATTATGTAAAGTGTATATAAAACCATAAAATGGGGTGTTCTTTATGTGTACTAGTTTGACATTACAGACAAAAAACGGTCAGCATCTTTTTGCAAGAACGATGGACTTCACATTAGATTTGAATCAAGAAGTAATAGTCATTCCTCGACATTACCAGTGGAATAATATAACTGGTGAAATCATTAATACGAAACATGCTACGGTCGGAATGGGGATTAATCATCAAGGAAGGGTCATTATGGCGGACGGAGTAAATGAAGCTGGTATGACATGTGCAACACTCTATTTTCCAGGATTCGCTACTTATAGTAAAAGTATAGATGATAACAAAACGAATCTGGCTCCATTTGATTTTGTGACTTGGAGTCTCACACAATTCAATTCTGTCAAAGAGTTAAAGAAATCGGTAGATAGCATAACCTTTTTGGATATACCATTACCGGATTTAGGACTTACGCCGCCACTCCATTGGATTTTAGCGGATAAATGGGGAGATTGCATTGTACTGGAGCCGACAAATGAAGGATTAAAGATGTATGACAACCCACTAGGAGTGATGACTAATAGTCCAGAGTTTAGTTGGCATTTACAAAATTTAAGACAATATATTGGCCTTAAATCGCAGCCATTCGCGCCAACAGAGTGGAGTAATGTACCATTAAGTGCTTTTGGTCAGGGCTCAGGCTCAATGGGACTTCCAGGGGATTTCACCCCGCCATCAAGGTTTGTGCGGGCAGCATATGGCAAACAAAATATTCAAGATATAGATAGCGAAGAAGAGGGAGTATCGGCCCTTTTTCATATCTTATCAAATTGCGAGGTTCCTAAAGGTGGAGTAATAACAGAAGAAGGTACATTAGATAATACCATATATACAAGCGTAATGTGTATGGAGTCCGGAACATATTATTACCATACCTACGATTGTAGACAAATTATAGCCATTCATTTATTTCATGAAAATTTAGATACAGATGAGATTAAAGCCTATTCGTTCCAACGAAAACAAAAAATATTTTATGAAAACTAAGTAGCTTTGAAACAACGCTTAGTAAATTTTAAAATATATATAATAGAGCAATAATGACCTATAAAAAGTAGGAATCGGAAGGAATATAATTGATAATCTAATAAGTAACCCGAATAAATATCCCTTAAGAAAAAATAGATGCAAAATATTCAAGGTATTATATAAATTCAATACAACGACTTCTAGAAATGATAAAAAAGGAAGGGTATCAATGTACCTCATTCCATATGCTCTTTGTTACTTAATTGTTTATAGTCCACTCCTGCATCGATAAAAAATGTTGAACCTCCCAGTGTAAATAAATTGCCTATATAATTCTTGGGTACTTCTTTAACTTTGTGATTCATCATAAATCTACTCCTTTCTCCAATGACTCCTACCAGTAAAATTCTGCTAGTAGGAGCATTTGCTAAGGAGAAGTGATGGTGAACTCTATCGCCTAATGTATTCGAATATTATTATCCTGATTATCTCTGAAAACGCTAAAGAACTTATTTTTTAATTAAACTAGTTTTTATTTCTTCTAGAAGGGCCATTAAAGTGCTATTATGCAAAGTAAACATGAGCGTACTCCATTTATAAATAGCAAAGAACAAAAAAGGTATGGAAAAAATCCATACCTTATATTTATAATTCAAGTTCTTCCATTATCTATGTATAAAAAAAGCGCTGTATATCAGCACTTTTTAAAAGTACATGAGTTGTATAAGAGAGATTTATACATTACTAAAAACATAACTATGCAAGGTCTAATATAGATTCTTATTTGGCACATTGTTACAAGGATCGATACGATTATTTATTTTTATTATTATTAATTTTTTCAGTATATAAAACTTGCTCCTTATAATGCCTTTTAATTGGGAAGTTATGTGTACCTGTGCCGTTCTTGAATTTTTTATCAATGGGGTTCTTTAGAGGAACTGTTGTAGTTTCTGTAAATTCATATGGGTAATTTATTTTAGATTTATCTTCAAACATGAAAATGCCTCCTTTTTAGGATTTCCTAAATTCTTTACTATAACATGATATGCATATATATTTTTTTGGACTAGTTATTTATATAGGTTAATGGAATTTAATTACATAACTATTGAAATATTTTATAGGAAAACAATTCGAGAAAGATATTGTATGAAAAGCCGTTGACTAATATTGTTGTTTTTTAAGTTATTGTGATGTATCTGAAATTCTGAAGAGACGTGCCATATAGGTTCATCTAACAACTATTATATGAGGTTTTTTTGTTTGTCAGCGAATCAAATGTTGCATATATATTCGTTATAAATTGTTTTTATAATTCAATCCACATTGAATTTTCCTAATAAAATAATGTGGAATATTATAGTGTTATTAGGTTATTAGGAACATTTAATGTTGTCTCACAACTGAAAGGGAATTGAAAAAGAACTGAAACTTTTCTCATAAAAATTCAATCTTACTTGAAAAATGAAAGGAAAATGAAATTTTCCAAAAGAAATTCTTTGTTAAGATAAAAAGCATACATACAAAAAAATATTGACATTTGGAGAAAAATGTATTTTCAAGATATAGTGGGGGAAAAGATGAGATTAGAAAAACAATTAATAAAAAAGATGTATTATGAAACATTCCTAATAGAGAATGAAACACAACCACCTCTTCAAGTACTTGGAGAATCTTATTTAAACGAAGAAAAAGATGAGATTTCCGATGGGTCTTATATTCGTTTTGCACAGGGAGAATTTTATTACCACCATCAAGATTTTGAAGCAGCTATTTTTAAATGGGAGAAAGTTAGTAATGAACTAGCACCATGGGCACAAAAAAACATTGCTGATGCTTACTTCGAACTTAACCGATTATCAGTTGCTGAAGATGTTTATACTTCCATTACTACTGATAACAAAATATTGATGACCGAAATTGGACTGCAATTACTTTCTCTTTACATCGAGCAAAATAATTTTGATTCAGCTTTCAATGTTATTAAAGAAGCAGTTAATTTAAATCCCGATTATCCAAACGTCACAATAATTGCCCGTTCCTTTTATGAGGAACAGCAAGATTTTGATAGTGCAGTAGAGCTTGCTGTGAATGAGTTAATTCGAACAGAATCTTATCCGTGGTTTGAGGTTCTAAAAGGATATATCGATAAAGGATTTACTAAAAATATTTCACCAGATTATTTTTATGAAATATTAGTTACATTAAATAATGTAGATCAAGTGCAATTTACGCAAATTGTTTCATCACTTTGGAACAGTTATAAAAATGAACAAAATTACTTATTATGGCTTAACACAATAAATGAATTTTTCTTACATATCGAAATACATTCGTCCGATATATGGGATAAAATTTCTTCTCTTTACGAGGAAACGTACTTTGAATTAATTCAAGGTCAATATATGCTTAGACAATTACACGATATCATTCCAAATCTGTTAACAAACTGGCTAAAGGTAGTCAATCCATCTCACGCTGTATTTCCATCTGCAGCTGTATTGGCATGGGATGAGATTTTTCCTTCCAAAATAGATTCAGCAAACATAAAACATGCGGAAAACCTACTGTCATATTCTATTAATCATGTGAATGGCTTAGAGTATAGTTTACATCTTTTTGAATCTATTACACAGTGGGCACAAAAGCATGATATAGAAATGGGTCACAGATTTAGATGGTTAGTTGGCGAGCTTGCAGATTTAAGAACAAATCGTATTTTAGTAACGGGAACTTCAGGAAACGGAAAAACTGCATTTATTAACTCTATATTAGGAGAAAATATATTAGAAAGCTCAATCTCAAATGTAGTGGTTTTAAAAAATGATGCTCATACAGAAATTAATGCTATAACAGATTCAGCAATTACAACAACTGAGAATTTCTCTGATTACCATAATATGATGGCAGTGCATCATCAAACATATAGAGAGAGAGCATGTGTTGAATTTAAATTACCATGCAGATTTTTAAGTAAAAATAAACTTACATTTGTAGTTACACCTGGCTTTAATAGGAATAACGACACTAGAGATGAAATATTCGAATATTTAAATTCTGTAGACGAATTATTGTTCGTATTGAATGCGGATTCACCTTTTACTGACAAAGAACGTGACATTCTATTAAGCATTCAAGAACATACACCAAATCTACAAATACATTTCTTATTAAATAAAATCGATAACATTTATAGTGAAGCAGAAGTAAAAAGAGTTTTACATGATACGCAAGCGAGAATAAACGCATATTTCCCGCATGCGAGACTTTTCCCTTACTCTTCGTTATATACAAGTAGTCAACAACTAAATGATTTAACCGAGTTTATTCGTTTTAACTTTAACCATAAAAATATCGATGCAGAACGTACTGAAAAGCTATTGTTTTTCATTCGAAAAACAATTACATATCTTCTGGATAAACGCGTTGAGAAGGAAAACAATCTATTAGATGTTATTAATTGGAATGAAGATATGTTAGTTAAACTAAATGGTTGTATTAATAACCTTACTGCTTTTGAAAAGGAAAAAATTCATTTAATTACAGAATCATATCGTGCAATGAAAACTGAGATTACTAATGATCTTACTGAGCGTATTCCGAAGCTATTACAGAGTTGTTCTGATTTAATTAGTGAAGACAGCGATTTCGGGCACATTGATATTGCACTAAATACAGCGATGAACGGAAGAGTACACAAATATTTAGAACAAACTGTATTACCTAATCTTGCTCGTTCTATGCAAAATTGGATTGCAACTTCTAATAATGAGTTCCTTCAAAGTCAATCGTACTTAGAAGAACTCAGTGAAGGACTTAATTCTTTATTTGGAGAAAATCGAATACAGTTAGAATGTGACTTTAAAGTACTTGATGACTGGCGCAGAGATACTGATAGAATGACGACTAGAATACAAATGGAAGAAGTAAATATTTTACGCCGATTTACGCCAGCAAAATTTTTACTGAAAAGTGCCGGCAAATTATTTGGGGTTCTTCCAAAGAATAGAGCGATGCTATATAACAAATACAAACAGTATTTAGAAAATGAAGATTATACCGAGGTAACGGCTTCTATTATGAAGAAATTTTTCTTGCAATTTGAGCTGTTTGAAAACACACAAGAGCGGGATATTAATATGTTCTTTAGGAATCCATTTAACTCCTTGAAACAAGCTGTAGAAAATACTCATTTAGAAATACAAGAAAAACAAGAGATATTACATAAAATGAAATCAAATCCTGAAGTTTATCATGATTCTATAACGCTCTTTGAATTGAGATTACGTCAATGTGAAGTAATCTTAAATATAGGTGAGTATAATGCCTATACAGATTTAACTTTAGAAACAATCATAGAATAAACGTAAAACAACTCCAAAATATACACTGAAAGTAGATTTTGGAGTTGTTTTTTGCTTACGTCCATATAATATGTCAGGACTTTTTTTATATTAAATTGCATCATGTGTTATAAGAGAGTAAAAAGGGAGCAACTGTAGTTAGTTGCTCCCTTCGCATATATAGATTATTTTTCAGTTTCTTTAATTTTAGTTTTTACTTCTCCAGTTTTAATTTTATTACTTTCTGAGAAACGTAATAAATCGCCTTCAATAATTTTGTCAGACATTCGTAATTCATTTTGTGCACGGTTAATCATTTCTTGAGCTTCTTTTTTTGGTAGATCTACAACCTCACCTGTTTCTCGATTATAAAAAGTATGATTTGTATAGGCGTACTTGTCTGTAACGAAGCTACCATCACGGAAAACAACAAATCCGGTATATTCATCTGAAAACATATCATGGCCAAAACGGATATCGTTAGTAGTATCAACCCCTAATAAATTTAGAATCGTAGGTTTCATATCGATTTGTCCTGTGGGCTTTGAAATGGTTTGACCTTCTTTTTGTCCAGGGACATGAATATATAAAGGTGTACGTTGTAAATTTAAAGTATCAAATTCTGTTATTTGATCTTTTTCTAAAAACTGTGCCATTGCGCGATTATGTTTTTCAGAAATGCCATAATGATCACCATATAACACAATAATAGAATCATCATACATTCCCTCGGCTTTTAAACGCTCAATAAATTTTTTAATTGACTCGTCTAAGTAACGTGCTGTTACGATGTAACGATCAAATACGCCATTACCAGAGTTGTATGGTTCAATGAATTTTGTATCTTCATCATACGTAAATGGATAATGGTTTGTTAAAGTAAGGAAACGAGCGTAAAATGGTTGATTAACAGTTTTTAATATATCTACTGATTGATCAAAGTATTCGATATCTTTTAATCCCCAATTTAAATTTGTTTCTGGCGTAACCTTGTAATCAAGTTCATTGTAGTAACGATCATAACCAAGAGCAGAGTACATGATATTACGATTCCAAAATGTTGCGTTATTCGCATGGAATACAGTAGTGAAATAGCCTTGCTGACGTAAAATTTCTGGAGTCGCAGTATAATCGTTGTTACCGTGCGTGAAGAATACAGCTCCTCGATTTAATGGATACAACGATGTATCTATTAGAAATTCAGAATCGGATGTTTTTCCTTGACCAGTTTGGTGGAAAAAGTTATCAAAGTAATAGCTTTCATTTATGAATTCATTCAAGAACGGTGTAACTTCTTGACCATTGACGGATGCACCTATTAAAAAGGTTTGCAAGGATTCAAGAGTAACGACAATTACGTTTTTTCCTTTCGCTGCACCAAACATATTAGGATTCGGTTCACTTTGGTTTGCCTTTACGTAGTTTTCTGTTTCTTGTAGTTTACTACTATCAGCAAGTGCTTTTTGTGATCCTGCTTTTACTTGCAGTGTTAAATCATATATTTGATGAGTATATAGTCCTAAATTTTTAACAAGCATTACTCGGTCGAAGGATCTCGTTAATAATTCAGGTCGCTCTTTTTCTGCAAGATGTAGATTCGCAAAAAATACAGCAATCGTTAAGAGAAAATATAACAAGCGTGCAGAATGAGTTACACGTCCTGTTTTAAAGACTATTGATTTCTTCTTTAACAAAATAAAGAAGAAAATAATGTCTACGAATGCGAGTATAATTTTGTAGTTTAATATTTCTTTAATACTGCCGCCTAATTGTGTAAAGTTTGATGTTTGTCCAAGTACTGGTAACGTAACGAAATCACTATAAAAATCATAGAACATTACATTTCCAACGAGAACTATAGTTAATAAGAAATTAATACATAGCGCTATATAATTTCGCTTTTCACCAGTTGCAAATAATGCTAATCCAACAAATGCTAATGATGCAGCTAGGGGGCTAATTAATAAAATAAGCTCTTGTGTAGAAGACTCAATTTTTAAATCAAAACTGAATCGTGTAATAAGGTATGTTTTTAACCATACTGCTAAAGCAATTAGTATAACAAAGCTTATATTTTGCATTTGTAAATTTATTTTATTCTTCATTTTTACACCTTCTTTATATGGATTATTTAACCAATGTTATATATTATATTTTTATAACTATTAGAGTGTAATGAACCATTTAGATTATGTTTTTCTAAAGGTAATAATTTGAAGTATTCATATACATATGATAGGGAATTTTAAAGCGAAGTAACATAAATCTAATTTTTTTAGAAACGGAGCAGAAAAAGTCATATTTGTAGCGAAAGTGACTTATAGACATCCTAACATAATAAACACTATGATGATGTTACAAAATATCGAACAAATGAAAGTGAAAATGAATAGACCCTTTTTAAATTATTGACATTAAATTAGTTAGAATTTAAAAAAGTTATTTTAAAGTAAACGGTTATATTAATTAGTAGAAAACTACATTCTACATAGAATGTAGTTTTTCATATATCCCGTAAAATCCTGATTCTTTGTGGGTTAATCATTAGCGGGGGAGGGATAAGGATTTCATTAACGTTATTACTAGATAAGTAAAGTGGTGGTGAGACTTAAAACATTTGACTGGCATCTTAATTAAAGAGTTTAAATATCTGATAAATATTTTCCAACATACAGACCGCTTGCGGCTGCTTGAGATAATGAATGAGTGACGCCTGAACAATCTCCAATTAAAAATAGCCCATTCATACTTGTTTCAAAATGGTTATTGATTTTTATCGTAGGAGCATAGAACTTTCCATCAATTCCATATAATAAAGTATCTTGATCGATAGGTTCTCGGGTAAATTGTTCTAAACGTAATAAAAATGCTTTGAGCCCTTCAATATATAATGGAGGGATTTCTTTATGCAAATCTCCATAATCTCCGTGTAGTGTAGGGTGTATACGATTATGTTTCATATCTTTTTCCATAGTAGGTTGTTTCTTTATTAAGTCCTCTAAGCGCTGTATAACAATCCGATCTCGTCCTTGGTTAATGTTTTTAATAATTGAACTTGCGTATACATTTGCTTCTTTGAGAGTTGGAAAATAGCGCGGGATAAACAAAGTGAAATTTAAGTTAGGAGTGCCAGTTCCTCGTTCTCGAAAATTTTGACCGTCAGGCATAACTAAACCTTCTTCGTACTTCCGAATAATGCGTCCTTTTGGATTCATACAGTAAGTAGTTGCTGTGAAATTTTCGCTTTGATAAGAAAGTTTCGTTTCGAAAGTATCTTTTAATATAGAACGTAATTGATGTTCTTTCATTTCTACTCTAATACCTAAATCTACACGTGTTTGCTCCTGAGAAATATTTAGAGAAGTACACATTTCTTTTAACCAATCAGCCCCAGAGCGCCCAGTTGCAAATACTAGTTGTTTAGAATGAACTATTCCTTGGTTTGTTTCTATTTTGAAATGATCTTTCTGTTTCATAATATGTTGTACATCTATATGAAATTGAATATTTATTTTCGTAAGTAAAAATTCATAGAGCTGCTGAAAAATGCTGTTGGAAAGTTTAGTACCCAGATGCCTTACTTCCGTTGTTAACATTTGTAAACCACACGCTTCAGCTCTCTTAGTAAGATTTAGATTTTCTGTAGAATATTTTGAAACTGAACTTCCGCCAAACTGGCATAGAATTTCATCTACTTCAGCCATCAGGTGCATAAAACCTTCTTTACCTACTTTTTGCTCAAGTTCGCCTCCAAAGCCGTTTGTATAATTAAATTTCCCTTCAGACTTTCCTAAACCACCAAACCCGAAATATTTATCACATACAGTACAGTTACATATTTCCCCTTGTTCTAAAGAGCAATTTCGATGTTCTAACGATTTGCCTTTATCAAGAATTAAAACCTTTTTGTTGCTTTTGGCTAATGTATAAGCCATAAAAATGCTACTCACTCCAGCACCGATAATTGTAACATCATACATATTCTTTCACCTGCTAACGAATAGTTTGTTTGCCATTTTCCTAGTGTATAACACTTTTATGAAGTTAAGAAATAGCTTTCATGAATAAAGAGAAAGTTTTTGAACTTTATACTTTTTCAATTTCTCTGAGTGGTGGATGAAATACAAATGTTTTTATTTGAAAGGAGATATAGTTTTAAATAATCACTTTGTCATATGATTCATAAAAGCATATAAAAAGAACAGACCTTTTCAGTAAAAAGGTCTGTTCATCATTTGAAAAAGTTGTTAAGTACATAAATTAGAAGGGAATTATAGTTTTATTTAGCGAAGGCATGGTTACCGATTACTGCTACTGTTTGACGTGTCGTAATCCATTTGTCTGTTGATGTTTTTGGGTTGTAGAAATAAAGCCAATCAGAATGTATTCCATTTGTGGAGATAGCCTCTTCTACTGCCATTTTTGCTTCTGCACTTGCAGGCTGATTAATTCTTCCATCTGTAACAGGAGTAAATGCATATCCGTGTTTAATAGGTTCATAAATAACGCCTGTTATTGTATTAGGAAAACCTTTTGCATTTACACGATTTAAAATAACTTTCGCCACTGCCACTTTTCCTTTATATGATTCGCCACCCGCTTCAGCAGTAACTAAGCGTGCCATTAAGTCTTTTTCTTTTTCTGAAATACTTGAATTAATTTTCACATGTTGTCCTGTATAAAGCTTGTTTCCAACTGTATTGTTAATTTGTTTTATAGATTGAACGGTAACATTGTAACGCTTTGCTATCGTTTCTAATGAATCTCCCGGCTGTACTTGGTAAATAATTTGTCCAGAAGTGTTCGAAGTTTTTTCGTTTTGATGAACTGTAACCTCATTTGATTTCATAGATCCTGGAATATGTAACTGTTCTCCAATAAAAGCTTGATCGTTTCCTTTATTATTCGCTTGTTTAATGGCTTGTATGGAAACTCCATATTGCTTACTGATGCCCCAAAGTGTATCATTCTTTTTTACTGTATGTATGGTGGAAGCTTCAGCTGCACCTTGATTACATACGAATGTAATTGCTGCTGCAGATAAAGGAATTATATGCTTTATTTTTAATAATTTCATTGTAAATCCTCCCAATAAAAAATTAAGTTTTACCTGTTGAGTAATGTAGTTCAGAGTATATAAGGTATGTATTTACATTTTAATATAAGTATATTAGCACGTATGGAATAAATAATCATCATAAGTTTTTTTATTTATATCATGTAGGACCCAAATATGAAATATTGCATATGAAAGCCCATTGAAGTTCGTATTGTTGATTACTATAATTTATCTAGTGAAAAGGGATATTAAATTTTTCTAATGCATTGAGAATATGTGGATGTTTTTAAATTTTACTTCTATGCAATATTCCATATTTATGAAACATTATTTATTAAGTAGCTTACATTATATTCAATAAGTTAGATGTAAAACAGAAAAAGGAGGAATAATAATGAACAATAAGAAGTTTATTTTGAAGTTATTCATATGTAGTATGGTACTTAGCACCTTTGTATTTGCTTTCAATGATAAGAAAACCGTTGCAGCTAGTTCTATTAATGAGCTTGAAAATTGGTCTAGGTGGATGCAGCCTATACGTGATGACATACCGTTAGCACGAATTTCAATTCCAGGAACACATGACAGTGGAACGTTCAAGTTGCAAAATCCGATAAAGCAAGTATGGGGAATGACACAAGAATATGATTTTCGTTATCAAATGGATCACGGAGCTAGAATTTTTGATATAAGAGGGCGTTTAACAGATGATAATACGATAGTTCTTCATCATGGGCCATTATATCTTTATGTAACACTGCATGAATTTATAAACGAAGCGAAACAATTTTTAAAAGATAATCCAAGTGAAACGATTATTATGTCTTTAAAAAAAGAGTATGAGGATATGAAAGGGGCGGAAAACTCATTTAGTAGTACATTTGAGAAAAATTATTTTCGTGATCCAATCTTTTTAAAAACAGAAGGGAATATAAAGCTTGGAGATGCTCGTGGGAAAATTGTATTACTAAAAAGATATAGTGGTAGTAATGAATCTGGGGGATATAATAATTTCTATTGGCCAGACAATGAGACGTTTACCTCAACTATAAATCAAAATGTAAATGTAACAGTACAAGATCAATATAAAGTGAGTTATGATGAGAAAGTAAACGCTATTAAAGATACAATAAATGAAACGATTAACAATAGTGAAGATGTTAATCATCTATATATTAATTTTACAAGCTTGTCTTCTGGTGGTACAGCATGGAATAGTCCATATTATTATGCGTCCTACATAAATCCTGAAATTGCAAATTATATGAAGCAAAAGAATCCTACGAGAGTGGGCTGGATAATGCAAGATTATTTAAATGAAAAATGGTCACCATTACTTTATCAAGAAGTTATAAGAGCGAATAAGTCACTTGTAAAAGAGTAAAGCTGATGAGAGTAAGAAGCGATGAAATACGTCGCTTCTTTTTTGTTTTCTAATAATTAACATTAAATATAGTTTTATATATCATACGTTCATGATAGAAAAAAATTGAAACTTAAGCTATAATTACACATATAAAATTTGTACCTATAAATTTTATATGTAATGATGAATTTTATTTATTCTAATGAAACGGAGGTATATACTATGAAGTTTCCACATGATTTTTTATTCGGGGCTGCTTCAGCTTCTTATCAAGTAGAAGGTGCATGGAATGAAGATGGAAAAGGTGTTACGAATTGGGATGAGTTTTCAAAAATTCCTGGCAAAACATACAATGGGACAAATGGTGATGTAGCTGTTGATCATTATCATCGATATAAGGAAGATGTTCGTTTAATGGCTGAGATGGGATTAGAATCGTATCGTTTTTCTATTTCGTGGGCGAGAATATTGCCGACTGGAGATGGAGAGGTAAATGAAAAAGGAATAGCATTTTATAACAACTTAATTGATGAATGTTTAAAGTACGGGATTGTACCGTTTGCCACTTTATATCATTGGGATCTACCATTACCGTTAGAAAAAGATGGTGGGTGGACGAATAAACGAACAGCAGAGGCTTTTGTAAAGTATGCAGAAATTTGCTTTAAGGCATTTGGTGATAGAGTGAAACATTGGATTACTTTTAATGAAACAGTAATGTTTTGTGGATTAGGCTATTTAAAAGGTGCACATCCACCAGGAATACAAAATGATGTTCCAAAGTATTTTCAAGCGACTCATTATGTATTTTATGCACATGCAAAAACAGTTGCAGTGTACAAGCAGTTGAAACAATATGGAGAGATTGGTATCACGCATGTTTTCTTACCTGCTTATAGTGTGGATGATCAAAAAGAAAATATACTAGCAGCAAATCATGCGAATGAATATGAAACGTATTGGTACTATGATCCAGTTTTAAAAGGTGAGTATCCATCTTATGTTGTACAACAATTAAAGGAAAAAGGATGGACTCCTAATTGGACGGTTGAAGAATTAGAAATTATTAAACAAAATGCCGAAAAAAATGATTTTATTGGTTTGAATTATTATCAACCGATACGAGTGGAAAGATACGATATGGATATAAAGAATGAGGAACATTCTCGAGAAAACTCAACACTTGCTCCAGGTAGTCCTTCTTTTGATGGTTTTTATCGAACAGTTAAAATGGATGATAAAACATATACAAAATGGGGATGGGAAATATCTCCCGAAAGTTTCTTAGATGGATTGCATATGTTGAAAGCACGCTACGGTGACATAAAAATGTATGTAACGGAAAATGGACTTGGTGATGAAGATCCAATCATTGACGGAGAAATTGTAGATGTTCCGAGAATTAAATTTATTGAAGATCATTTAAAAGTAGTGAAGCGTGCAATTCAAGAGGGAATTAATTTAAAAGGTTATTATGCATGGTCTGTTATCGATTTATTAAGTTGGCTAAATGGATATAAAAAGCAATATGGCTTTATTTTTGTCGATCATAATGATAACTTAAAACGTAAGAAGAAACTTTCGTTTCATTGGTATAAGCATGTGATCGAAACGAGAGGAGAAGAGTTATAACAGATAAAAGAGTATTTTAGGAGAAAGTGTATGAGTGCAAAGTATAAACAAATTGCTGATGTTTTAGAGCAAGACATTCGAGATGGGCTTTTTAATGAAACGAAAAAACTACCTACAGAAGAAGCGTTGATGAACCGATTTGAAGTAAGCCGTAATACGATACGTAAAGTAATTAGTCAGCTTGTGAATAGAGGCTATATTTTTCAAGTGCAAGGTAGTGGAATGTTTTTACGCGAAACTTCTGTAACAGATTACATTAATCTAGGCAGTTTGCGTGGATTAACGAAAAACCTCGTTTCACAAAATATTGAAACGAAAGTGTTAGAGCTTGAAGTAATAGATGCGGATGAAGAGATAGCAAAGCAGATGCAATGTGAAGTTGGAACTAGGTTATATTTTTTGAAGCGCTTAAGAATTGTAGATGGGAAACCATTCTCTATTGAAGTAAGTTATTTCAAAAAGGATATCATTCTTTATTTGAATGAAGACATAGCATTAAGCTCTGTATACAGTTATTTCATTGAAGATTTACGATTAAATATTGGCTTTGCCGATAAAGTTATTAGTTGTGAAAAAGTAAATAAAGAAAATGCACAGCTTTTAGAACTAAATGAAGGTGATCCGGCACTTCTTATTGAAAATACAGTTCATCTTGTAAATGGAACCATTTTTGAGTTATCTCAATCGATGTTTCATTATGAAAAGACCAAACTTTTAAATCGGATTAATTTTAAGTGAAAATGAATATAATTAGCCTCGTAAAAAAGCAACTGATTCTAGGAAATCAGTTGTTTTTTATTTTAAAGTGGATGAGCAAAAAAACCTAAAAGTGGTTGGTCCGTTTTTCGCAAACTTCTATTATGATAAGAGAAGAAAGGTAGTATTTTATTGATACCTTAAGAAGGACATTTTATATGTATCTTCTTTGTTTAAATAGACTGGCCTTAGAGAGGTGAAAAGACAATGAGTTTTGCGATTTCACTAGTTGTTATTATTGTAGTTGTATCACTGCTTGGGACCGTGCTAGTTGCACGAAATGTGGAGGAGAATTACGGTAAGTCTACAAAGAGGAATGTAAAAAACTTATCTGCTATTTATATCATTCTTCTTTTAGTGCTTCTCGTAGGAGTTACTTGGTATGCGGTCGTTATTTTATAGAATGTGTATATGATAAAGGAGTTAATATATTGATGGAAAATGAGCGCCACGTTTTAGTTGTTTTCCCACATCCAGATGATGAGTCGTATTGCGTGGCTGGCACAATTTTGGCTTATACTGAGCAGAAAGTCCCTCTTACTTATGTTTGCTTAACACTTGGTGAAATGGGGAGAGCAATGGGGAATCCACCTTTTGCAACACGTGAGTCTTTATATGCTATTAGAGAGAAAGAACTAAAGCGAGCTACAAATATTTTAGGGATTGAAGATTTACGTATGATGGGATATCGTGATAAAACTCTTGAATTTGAAGAGCCTGGAAAATTAAGAAGTCTGATTCAAAACTGTATTGAAGAATTGAATCCTTCTATAGTTATTTCTTTCTATCCTGGGTATGCAGTTCATCCAGATCACGATGCAACAGGGGAAGCGGTAGTAGAGGCATTAGCTAATATTTCGGAAAGTAAACGACCGGCCTTTTATGCTGTAGCTTTTTCAAATAATCATGAAGCAGAAATAGGACCTCCAAGTTTTAAAAATGAAGTAAAAGAATATGTTCCAAAAAAGCTCGAGGCATTGCAAGCACATGCATCACAATTTGCGACTAAGGTAACGGAACTGAAAAGAGAGTATGAAGATGGTGTTCCAGAAACAGTTGAGTGGTTAGAGAGAGAGCCGTTTTGGATATATCCATTTAAAGATAAGAACATGTGATGCTACATCTGAAGGTGATGAATATGTATTTTGAATATAAGAATCGAAAGGTTTTCTACAATATAGAAGGATCGGGGCCTGTCATATTGTTTTTACACGGTCTTGGAGGAAATTCGAATAATTGGTTATATCAAAGAAAGTACTTCAATAAGAAATGGACCGTAATCTCACTCGATTTACCTGGGCATGGGAAATCCGAAGGGATGGAAATTAGTTTTAAAGAATATTCAAATGTTTTATATGAGTTATGTAATCATTTAAAGCTAAAATCAGTAACAATTTGTGGTCTTTCAAAAGGAGCTAGAGTGGGTATCGATTTTGCTATTCAATATCCACGTTTTGTTTCTAGCTTAATTGTTGTAAATGCATTTCCCTATTTAGAACCAGCAGATCGTAAAGAACGACTTGAAGTATATGATTTACTTAGGTTGCAGGATAAAGGGAAAACTTGGGCTGATACGTTATTGAGAGCAATGGGAGTAGAAGATAATGATGCAATTGTCCGAGGATTTCATCAATCCCTACAAACGATTCATCCGACGCATATTCAAAGGCTATTCGCTGAATTAGTTGATTACGATCAAAGACCATACCTCTCTAACATTGCATGTCCTGCATTAATAATACGAGGAGAGAATGATTATTTTGTTCCGGAAAAGTATGTGAGAGAATTTGAAAAACACTTGAGAAACGTGACTTTCGTTGAGTTGAAAAATAGTGGGCACTTGCCTTATTTAGAACAGCCTACTAGCTTTAATGTGACGGTAGAGGCATTTTTAAATCATGCGCTTGATTAATACCATTTTTGCAGTGAATACTGTTATTAATGAGTTCAGGACACCAGCTTGGAGAGGAGGGAACTAAATGGAATGGCAACCGAATCGTGAAGATAAGATACCAGTTTATAAACAAATTGCTGATTACATTGAAAGAGGCATTTCTACCGGTGAATTCCCTTCTGATAGAAAATTACCTTCCGAGCGTATGCTAGCACAGAAGTTACAAGTGAACCGGAGTACAGTAGTAGCTGCTTATGAGGAATTAAAATCACTTGGGGTAGTAGACCGGCAAAAAGGAAGCGGCACCCGCGTGAATACAGACATATGGGGTGTTTCACATAAACGAATACCGAACTGGGGTAGGTACGTTGAGGATGGATCGTTCTTGCCTAATGTACCACTTGTTCAACAAATTCGAACGGAAACACAAAAAGATGATTTAATCAATTTAGCGAGTGGTGAATTGTCATCAGATTTAATTCCGAGTGATAGATTTCGAACAATTTTGTCGGAGAAAACATTTATGGGAAATCTCGGTTATGACCATCCGCTTGGAAATGAAATGTTGCGAAAAACCATTGCGGCACATGTCGAGCAATATAAACAAATAGAAGCAGATTCAAGCTCTATTCTTATTACATCTGGAGCTCAGCAAGCACTTAATCTCATAGTTCAATGTTTGTTAAAGCCTGGAGATGCGATTGCAATTGAGGATCCCTCCTATTGTTATTCACTTCCGATGTTTAAATCAGCAGGCTTAAAAATATTCCGTTTACCAGTTGATCAGCATGGTATGAATCCAGATGACTTAATCGATTTGCACAAAAAGCATCGCATTCGTATGGTGTTTTTAAATCCGGATTATCAAAATCCAACTGGAACGGTACTTTCATTGGCAAGACGTAAAAAGGTTTTAGAACTATCTTCTGAATTTGGTATACCGATTGTAGAAGATGATCCGTATAGTTTGACTTCTTTTAATGGAGAAGTGAATCCAACATTGAAATCGATGGATCAAAATGGGAATGTTCTTTATGTGAGCTCATTATCAAAAATTGTTGCATCAGGATTACGTATTGGTTGGGTAATTGGTCCGACGCGTGTAATTGAGCGATTGGCAGATGCGAAGCAGCAAGTTGATTTCGGTCATAGTGTATTTACACAGTGGGTAGCGAACCAATTTTTAGAATCTGAGGATTTTCATACGCATATTACGATGCTTCGTGGACAACTGAAACAAAGAAGAGATGAGTTAATTAGAAAGCTTGAAGAAATATTAGGGGACCAGATTGAATTTTTTGTTCCTGAGGGCGGAATACATTTATGGTGCAAAGTGCAAGGAACGTTTGATGAATATCATTTACTAGGTGAATCTATACAAAATGGTGTAGCATTTGTCCCAGGAAGCGTCCTAGGTTCAAAAAGTGAATATATCCGATTTACTTTTGGCAGAGCGAATGTAGAACAAATTCAGCTTGGAGTTACAAGGTTTGCGGAAACATTAAATGAGATTTCATAATAGTGAAGCGTAATATGGAAATGAGGGAAAGAAATGAAGTACGTGACGCTTTTACTTCAAGTAGGCGTGCTATATGTGTTTAGCTTAGCTGGTACGTGGATTCAAGGAGTATTCCATCTATCGATGCCAGGAAGTTTAATAGGGATGTTAATATTGTTTCTACTCCTTTCTACTCGTATTTTGCCATTAAAGTGGTTTGAGGTAGGGGCAGAAAAGTTAATAGTATTTTTACCGTTATTTCTAATTCCTTCGACAACAGGATTAATGGAATATGGATCTTTTCTTTTAAGTAAGGGGAGTGTTATATTCCTTTTAGTAGTTGCAAGTACGGTAGTAACATTGATTGTTTCAGGGTATGTAAGTCAATTATTAGTAACATCAAAAAAATAAAATAGACAAGGTGCACGATTCAAATGGTCTTAATTATTATTACTGTAGTAATTTATTTATTGGCGACAAAGTTATATAAAAAATTTACGTTTCCATTTACGTTACCGGTATTAACAGTTACGGCAATTATGATTTGCTTATTTTTGATATTTGGTATTTCTCATCATGAGTATAAGGAAAATGGGGGAGACATTCTTTCAGGTTTTTTGAGTCCTGCAATTGTAGCGTTAGCCATACCTCTATTTAAAGAGCGAAAGATACTTATGAAAAACTTTTTAGCGATACTAATCGGCGTAGTGATAGGTATAGTGGCTTTAACGAGTATGAATGTAGTGATTGGTGGAATTTTAAATATAGATAAGGCACTTATATTAACAACTTTACCACAATTAGCGACAATGCCTATTGCCATTTCATTAGCGGATCAAATTGGTGGCATTCCATCTATGACTTCTAGTTTTGTAGTTGTTGCAGGAATAACAGGTGCTATTATAGGACCGACAGTACTTAAGTTTTTCCGTATAACAAGTACGATTGGAAAAGGAGTGGGGATGGGCTGCGCATCACATATTATTGGTGTGAGCCGTCTAGTGAAAGAAGGAGAGAAAGAGGCAACTATCGGTTCGGTAACGATGATTGTAACAGGGATACTTATTAGTATATTAGTACCTTATGGAATGAAATTTTTATTTTGAAAATTAATGAATCGTAATAAGGAGTATAACACTACTCATTTTAGAGCGTAATGGAGATGATGAAAATGACAACATGGTTTATAGTTACATTATGTATTTTTGGTGCTCTTAAAGTACTAGTTTCTAGTATGCCAACTTCTGTTGTAGAATCAATTATTAGTAGATTTGAGTTACACCAAAAACTTGATGAGGAAAGTACTACTATAACGGTAGATGGGGAAAGTATAGAAGGAGAAATGAAACTTCAAGTTATTCATGAATTTAACGAGGCTTTATTTTTAGATAAACATTATTTTCCGCCGCAAGGGAATGGTACACCGATAGTCATTGAGACGAAGAAAGGAAAAAGAGAGATTAGATTTTCTATATATAGCTACGAGGAACACGTTGATGTAGTAAAGCAATATAAGAAGAAAGTAGTTGCATATCGTTTGCGATCAAAAAGCCTTCAAAGTCGTTCAGTAGCAGTAACTGAAGATTATGCTTAAGGAGAGACCGTTATTATAACGGTCTCTTTATTTTTGCATCCAAGTATATAATTTCCAAATAAGAGAAAAGAAAATAATATATCCAAATAAAGAATAAGCATGATGCCAATTCCCGTTATGTACAAATAAACCTAACCTCTCAGCAACTTGTTCAAAAATACTAGCACAAATCCCTATTAAAATAATAAATAGAGTTCTAGAAACTGCAGATAATGTTTTTGAAATTTGTATGAAAATGATTGTTAAAATCGGTAGCACGAACAACGTAAAGCCTATGTTAACTGAAAATATAGATGAGAAAGGTCTAACTGGAAAGGAATATATTTGTGTATGCACAAAGAAAGCATCTAAGCAAGTTCCAATAATAGAAGAAAGTAAGACTGTAACTAATAATGCTAGACAATTATTCTTCTTCTCGAAGGAGGACATTTTTCTTCGCGAGAATTGCAAGTTCAATTTTTTCGAGTGTTTTGCAGTAGTCTTCTGAAATTTGTCCATTTATATTTTCCTCCTTATCAACTAAATAATTTACAACTTGCCAATCGTTAAACCAATCTTCATTTTCAACTTCTTCATGTTTCATATCCCGCCATGCATAGATGAGTGCAGGGCTGTATATACGATACGAGTCACTACGTAACTGGCATTTCTTTATTCGGCGTTTATAAAACTCACGCGAAAAAGATTCATTTACACTAGAAAATAAATGAGGCCAGTAATCTTTTCTTGAGCCTGTATGTGGATGGTGATCGACCCAGTTTATTATTTGAGATAAAATATGTGTATCCCGAAATAACAATGAATACAACCGTTTTCCAAGTGAAATTCGTTCATGCAAAGAGGTGAAATGTTTCATTGTATCACCAAATAGTAATACTTTTTGCTTTTTATCATTTTCGTAAAATGGGAAAAGGATATGATTAAACTGAAAAAAATCAAAGAGTTTAAATCCAATACTATTTAATACAGTCTTTTTAAAGTGTACATTTTGAATAACTCTTTTTTCTAAGTAGCTTTGTTCATTAATAATAGTTGCAATTGCTAACGTTTTTTTGTTACCTGTTTTCCAAAAATCGTTCCACATCGTTTCCATAAATGTAGAAACATTTAGGTGAGGGAGGAGGTGAAATAGCCTTTGCGATCTTTTTACACTTTGTTCATATAGCAAAAATTGAGGATATATATCTTGGAAAATAAGCCAATTTCCCCTTTCTAAAAAAGAAAAAAATGTAATTTGATCTTTCTCTGATAAAATTCTCGTATATAAATCTCCCTTTAAATCGGTCATATTCCAACCACCGTTACGTGATACCATATGCCCAAGTAGCGCCCAATGTATTTCTGGATATTGAATGTAAAATTGGTAGTATGCACGTGTTCTTGTTACATTATTTTTATTTAGTTGTTTTGTTTGTGCTTTTATGTTGTCGATGATGAGTTGCTCTTCTTTCGTTAATTTATACATGGTTCCAGAATGAATGAGTTTGCATTTTTGTTTTAACTCATTTTTTACATCAAATAGGGAGAGAGGAAGTGCTTTGGAAGCTTCATTATATGTATTATTTGAGTTACTTTGGTACATTCCATTACCTCCCTTTTCATGAATTTAAACATGATATTGGTTATGAATCATTCTATTTATTTTATTACGAGTATATGAAATAAATGAGCGGTGTTTTTTTACAAGTAATATAGTTATCGTGCAAACAGTATGAAAAAATCTTACTGTTAAGAGGTGGAATGAAAAACAGAAACTATGTTTAATAGTTTCTGTTTTTTTATTTTGTCAATTTAATGTAACAAACGACGATTATGATTTGAATCAATTGAAAATAATTCAATAGCTTTGGTAAGTACAATTTTTATTGAAATGTATGGTAGGAGGAAAAAGAATGCTTAATAAAATAATTTTAATTACTGGTGGCACAGGTTCGTGGGGACATGAACTTATAAAACAACTATTAGAAAAATCGCCGAAAGAAATTAGGATTTTTTCAAGGAATGAAACGGTTCAATTTGAAATGCAGCAACAGTTTATAAATGACGATAGATTAAAATTTATTATTGGAGATATTCGTGATAAAGACCAACTAGTCTATGCTTGCCAAGGTGTACATTATGTATTCCATCTCGCAGCTTTAAAACATGTTCCAGTATGTGAGTATTATCCTTATGAAGCTATAAAAACAAATATACATGGTACGCAAAATGTAATTGAAGCATCAATTCAGAAGCAAGTTGAGAAAGTTATATATGTTTCAACTGATAAAGCGGCCGACCCATCAAATACGTATGGGATGACAAAAGCAATTGGTGAAAAGTTAATGGTTCATGCGAATATACAAACGAAGAAAACAAAATTCATTTGTGTTCGTGGTGGAAATGTTTTAGGGACGAGCGGAAGTGTGGTACCGCTTTTTAAAAAGCAAATTAAAAAGTCTTCACAGGTAGGGATTACTGATGAAAATATGACTAGATTTTTCTTAACCATTGAAGATGCTGTTGGATTGTTATTTAAAGCAGCATCTGAAGGGAGAGGAGGAGAAATTTTTGTTATGAAAATGCCAGCATGTAAAATAACGGATTTAGCAGAAGTGCTGATTGAAGATTCGAAAAAAGAAAATGTGAAGATAAAAGAGGTAGGGATAAGACCAGGTGAAAAATTAAGTGAAATGCTTTTGTCTGAGGTGGAGAGTAAAACAAGTATAAGTTTTGATCAAAATTATTTTGTGGTACTACCGACTATACCTATAGAAGGGCTTCAAGAATATTATGCTAGTTATCCGCTTGTGAATGTGAAGAACTTTAGCTCTCAACAAGACTTACTTGCAAAATATGAGGTGAAACAAATGTTAGAAAAAGGAGGGTTTTTACTATGAAAAAAAATGCGACCCTTTTAATAACTGGTGCAAATGGATTCACAGGACGCCATGCTTGCCAATATTTTTTAGACAAGGGCTTTCATGTAATTCCTATGTTTCAAAATCGTTCACATAGAGAAAAATTTAGGAATGGCATTACTTGTAATTTAACTAATAAGAGCGAAGTAATGAAGGTAATTAAACAAATAAAGCCAGACTATGTATTGCATTTAGCAGGAAGGAATTCGGTCATAGAGTCTTGGACAGCTGCTCTTGAATACATGGAGATTAATGTAATAGGGACGTTATATTTATTAGAAGCAATTAAGCAAGAAGCCTCGCATTGTAGAACATTAGTTATAGGGTCTGCATTGCAAGCAGATAGTATGAACAACATAAAAGTTTCAAATCCATATAGTTTAAGTAAAACTATGCAAGTAATTGTCGCAGAAGCTTGGGGTGGATTAATGGATTCAAATATTATCATCGCAAAGCCCTCGAACTTAATTGGTCCAGGAGTATCGAATGGCATTTGTTCTATTCTTGCAAAAAAAATGATAGATATAGAGTCGGGTAAAAGTGAACCAATTATTGAAGTAAACAGTTTGAAAGATAGTAGGGACTTTCTAGATGTACGTGATGCAGTTAAAGCGTATCATGTATTATTGCGTGATGGTATAAATGGAAAAGAATATAATATTGGATCAGGAGTAAAACGATCTTTATTAGATGTATTAGAACAATATAAAGGATTAACACAGCTGAACTTTACTGTAAAAGAAACAGAAAATTTTGAGAGTGACTCAAATAAAAGTTTAGTGTTAGAGGATATAAAAAAGTTAGGTTGGGTCCCGAAAATCCAATTTCATCAATCATTAAAAGATGTACTTGAGTATGCGAAGCGCAGTGACATCTGCATTTAATGAAAAATATAAAAGGATGTAAGAAATATATGAATTGTTATGAGACTATAAATAATCAAAATATGCTATCGCTTTCGATTGTTGATACGCTGGATTGGAAAGATGAAGAAGAACATGTTTTGCGCATCTATGAGGCGATAAATACATGTCGAGCATATGTGGAAAAGGTTAATCGAAAACCCAAAACAATAGATACAGGAACTAGGCCTGTAATCCAAGTCTTTACTCAGTATGAATGTAGTGAGTATGGAAATGATTTTTATGAACTCATCAAAGATCTTTTACAAGATATAGGACTTGAGTTAAAAATTTATATAAATAATAGTAAGTATATTTACATTTGAAAGATTAATATAAAGCTAGATTTTTAATGATAAAGGTGGATATAAGTTATGAGCAAAACGATTCTTTTTACTGGGGGCGGTACAGCTGGACACGTTATGATTAACATTGTATTGATTCCTAAATTTATAGAAAAGGGATGGAGAGTTGAGTATATTGGATCTCAAAATGGAATTGAAAAATTATTAGTCCAAAATGTTAAGTATAATAGTATTTCAACCGGGAAGCTTAGGAGATATTGGGATTGGGAGAACTTTAAAGATCCTTTCAAAATTATACACGGTTGTTTACAAAGTTATAAAATAATTAAGAAAATGAAGCCTGACGTTATCTTTTCTGCAGGAGGATTTGTTTCAGTTCCTGTAGTTATAGGGGCATGGTTAAATGGTGTACCTATAATAATACGTGAACCAGATAGTACGTTAGGGTTGGCAAATAAAATAGCATTACCTTTTTCTAAAAAACTATGCACAACATTTCCTCAAACAGGGGGTAATGTAAGTACTGAGAAGAAGGTTTATGTAGGACCAATTGTAAGGGGAGAAATTGAGAGAGGTAACGTATTACGAGGAAGAAGCTATTGTAAATTTCAGCAAGATAAACCGGTATTGTTAGTAATGGGTGGGAGTCAAGGTGCTAAGTGGATAAATGATATGGTAAGGAAAAGTTTAGATACATTATTATTAAATTTTAATATTGTTCATATGTGTGGTAAAGGGAAGGTGGACCCAGCTATTGGAATGGAAGGTTATATGCAATTTGAATATATAGGGGAAGAGTTACCGCATATACTGAATATGGCAAGTGTTGTAGTTTCCAGAGCGGGTTCTACTGCTATTTCTGAATTGTTATTTTTGAAGAAACCGATGTTGCTTATTCCGTTAACTAATGGTTCCAGTAGAGGGGATCAAGTTTTAAATGCTGACCATTTTTCTAGGCAAGGATATGCGGAAGTTTTACTTCAAGATAGAGTAAGCACTAGTACATTTACACATGCAGTAAATAAGTTGTATGCCAATAAGGAGAGGTATATTCAAAATATGAATGGATTTAAGAAAACAAATGATGAGGGGATTCAACAATTAATAGATTTAATAAATGAAGTCGTCAAATAATAGAAATTTGAATGGAAAAATAAAAGGAAAGAAGATATCTTCTTTCCTTTTTACTATAGTTGTTCAAATTCATTGTTACTTATGCCGATTATATTCTGTATAGGGCTATATACTATGGACGAATACCGTTTTCTAACAGCTTAGTAAATGCATTAGTATAAATAGGTTTACTGTAATAGTAACCTTGAATAAACTGACATTTATTTTTTTGAAGGAAATTTACGTGTTCTTTCGTTTCTACACCTTCAGCAATGACAGACATTCCTAATGTATGTGCTAATGTGATGATCGTTTTAATGATTTCCATTCCATCTTCACACGTTTCAGACATTGTAAGAAATTCTCTCGGGATTTTTAACGTATCGATGGGATATAAAGGTAAGTAGGCTAGGGAAGAATAGCCTGTACCAAAGTCGTCGATTGAAATGTGAATCCCTAAACTTTTTAGTGTACGCAGTTTTATCAATGTTTCTCTCTCATCCATCATTGCAATTCGTTCTGTTAATTCTAGATCAAGGGAACTTGCTGGTAAGCCTGTAGTTGCTAAAGTAGAAGAAATAGATTTTACAAAGCCTTCTTGTTCAAATTCTTTAGCAGATAAATTTACCCCTATTTTTAAATGCGAATATCCGAGTGCGTGCCAACGTTTCATTTGCTCACAAGCCTGCTGTAATGTCCATTTTCCTATTGGAATAATTTGTAGTGTTTCTTCTGCAATCGGAATAAACTCGTATGGAGAAATAACACCTAATTCAGGATGATTCCACCTGATTAAAGCTTCTGCACCGATAATTTTATTAGATTCACTATCAACTTGAGGTTGATACAAAAGGAACAATTCTTCATTTTGTATTGCGTTTGGTAAATCTTTTTCTAATCGTAATCGTCTTTCGATTTTTTTAGCGATTACATCGTCATAAATAGAGACAGAGTTAAGCTCTTTTGCCTTTGCATCATACATTGCAACATTAGCGTTTTTTAAGAGTGTAGCGGTATCGATTCCACCAGATGGATATATAGCGATCCCGATACTAAGTGATAAAGTTAATTTATGCTCATGTATGACAAACGGCTTTTCCATGCTTTCAAATAATTGGTTACATAACTCGAATAAGGAATCTTCGTCAGTATAGTTTTCAATTAAGATTGTAAACTCATCACCACCGATTCTTGACAGATGAGTATGTGATGGAAGACATGATTGGAATCGCTTTGCTACTTCTTCTAATATGTAATCACCTGACGAATGTCCAAGTGTATCGTTAATTACTTTAAAGCGATCTAAATCTAAATATAATAATGCAAACTCACTTTGTGTTGTTTGAGCATTTTTTATAAATTTTCTTAACTTCCTATGGAAAAAGGATCGGTTCCCAATTTTCGTTACAGTATCGTGGAATGCTAAATATTTTATTTCTTCTTGTTGTTTTTTTAGTGCGGTAATATCCTTTACCATAATATAGCTTCCTGAAATTTGTCCATCTATCATAATAGGAACGATGGTAACGTATAAAAAATAAGTAAAGCCATCTTTATATTGAGAACTAAGTTGTAAGGATGCTGATTCTTGTTGTTTAACTTTTTCTAATGCAGATATCAGTTTATGTTTATCTGCATCTAAAATGATAGAAAAACATGTCTCACCAAGTAACTCGTTCGTTGGTGCTCCAAGTAGTATACTTCCTGCTTTATTTACATTTAAGAATATTCCATTTAAATCAATCGTAAAAATGGGATCAGGATGATATTCATATAATGATTTGAATTTTTGTTGTTTCTGAGATAGGGCCTCTGATTTATGGACTAAATCAGAAGTTCTTAAAGTAACTTTTTCTTCTAGTTGAGCATTAAATACTTGTAAACGTTTTGTTAGGCTGTCGTTTTGCATACGCACAATAGAATGGCGAATAAGTACGAAAACAAAAGCGATACAATTCCCTGTAATGAGAGTTGAAGATGATGTTTGTTCTTTTAACGTAAACCCGATTAGTATTGCAACAGCAAGATAGGGAAATACGACTAAAACTTTCTTTCCTAGTATAGGGTTTACAATGAAATAATTTTTATGGCTATTATCATCTTCTGAAATAGACCCAGCTATTGCGATAAGCAATATAGGTATTCTATATAAAAGACGTAAAAATGTTATAGTGTCAGTTGATAAATGGGTATTTAAGTAAAAATAAATATAGTTAAAAGTTGCAGAACTAATTAATACAAAAATAAAGATATAAATTTTCCGCTTGGACTTAAAAATTGTCGGGCGGAAAAAGAGACTAACACCTAGTAGAAGAAATAATAGATCTGCAATTGGATATAGAAATGAAAGGAAAATATCTCCGAGTGAAAGTGAGAATATATTTAAATTTGGCTGATTAAATAAATACCATTCTAATGTGAATATGGAAGTAAGTACTATACATATATCACAAATAAAGAAAGCTTTTTCCCATTTATTGCATTCTTTTAAGATCTTATAGCAAAAAGCGATAAGGCAGAAGAATAGAAAAAACATGTAAAATACATCAGAAATAGTAAAATGATGTATTGGAAGTTCGAAAAAGGTATCTTGATACGTATATACTACTTTTCCTAATAAAAAACTACCAATTGCAATTGTAATACATATCCAAAAAGGATTTGAACTAACTTTTTTAGAGTATATAGAGTAAATTAGCGATATAAATGTAATGACTTCAACGATGAGTGAAGCGAAGCGTACATTGAAATTTGAAAAATTAGTAGGGAACAGAAAGAAAAACATAAAATAGATTGAATAGCATATTAATGTTGTGATTAATATACATAGTTGTAAATTTTTATTTAATTTCAATAAAATCACCTTCTTTAAGTATGCACTATATTCGTAATATCTATACATAATAATATTACTTAAGGATTGTATCAGATTTCCTTATAAAAAGCATGCTTATAAGAAAAAAATGAAGAGTATAATACTTCTTAAAATTGAAAAAATGTTGTAGTTAATAATTTTTAGGTTATAAGGAATGTGGATAAAATTTGTATATTTAGTCATCCTGTAAATTTAAAAGATTTTTTAGTAATTTGCAAGTGAAGATGCAAAATTGCATATAAAGTGATGGGAACTTCTCTCTAGATGAGGGGAATTTTTCGTTATTAAAGTGTATTAAGTAAGACCTTTGTATGTACCTATTCTCATACTAATGAGGGATTAAAGAAACGTGTTGATTATATACAATAATATGTAATACAGTAATTGATTTTTAATATGGAGGGAAAATCACGATGAAATGGGTGAAGTTTAGAATAGCACGTCCAACAGACAAGTTTGAAGCGGTTATAGCATTCTATGAAGAAGGATTAGGTTTAAAACGTATAGGAGAGTTTAATGACCATGACGGCTATGATGGAGTCATGTTTGGTCTACCAGATGAAGAATTTCATTTAGAATTTACAAGACATATAGATGGAAGCCCGTGTCCTGCTCCAACAAAAGATAATTTACTTGTATTTTATATTAAAGAATGTAATGAAATAGAAAAAGTGAGTAAAAGGCTGCACGCAATGGGATACGATGAAGTAGATCCAGAAAATCCATATTGGAAAGAAAAGGGAATTACTATAGAGGACCCAGATGGTTGGAGAATTGTATTGATGCAAATAGAAGAATGAGGCTAGAGAAGTTTCGAATTTTGATAGAGTAAAAGAAAATATAAAAAAGTTTCCTTGGAGGAGATACACTCATAGGGAAGCTTTTTTATATTTGTAATCTGAAAATTGAGATTTGAAATTAACTTCTGAAAAGATATAAAATGAGAACGTGTATTCTTTTGAGTTTGAGAGGGTTGTTTTTAAAGGTGAATATAAAAATAGGGAGGTTTTTTTATGATATGCAGGATTAGGGATGCAGAAGTATACTATGAAATCATTGGAGAAGGAAAGCCAGTACTTATCATACATGGGTGTTCTCCTGACCATAGATTAATGAAGAAATGTATGGAAACATTGTTTCAGAAGTCTAAAGGATATCAACGAATTTATATTGATTTACCTGGAATGGGAAAATCGAATGCCCCAGATTGGATAAATAGTTCAGATTGTATATTAGAACTGTTAACTGCATTTATTGAGAAAATCATCCCAACTAAAGATTTTTTACTAGTAGGAGAGTCTTACGGTGGATATTTAGCTAGCGGGATACTTTCAAAGATGTTTGATAGAGTTAATGGATTATTGTTAGTATGTCCTGTTGTTGTAGCGCAACGAGAAAAAAGGCTTCTTCCAGATAAACAGGTAATTGTAAGAGATGAAGAATTTTTAAACGCGCTTACTTCAACCGAAAGGGAAGAATTTTGTGAATTAGCAGTGGTTGCGAATGAGTATACATATAAGCGTTTCAAAGAAGAAATTAAGCCTGGGCTAGATATTGCTAATGATGGGTTTATTGAAAGATTACAAAAGAGTTACTCTCTTACTTTGGACTTCCAGCATAAAAAATATGAGAAACCCGTTCTTTTTTTAGCTGGAAGACAAGATATATCGGTAGGTTATCAAGATATTGTAGGAATCATTGAAGATTATCCAAGAGCAACATTAGCGGTATTAGATATGGCGGGACATAATTTGCAAATTGAACAACCTGAATTATTTGAGAGTTTAGTTTCGGAGTGGGTTAGACGAACCGCTCAGCAAAGTTCATAAAAGAAGAATAAATTAATATTTTGATTGTGTCCAAGTTTTGATACGGAAAAGATTAAATTAAGTAATTAACTTATAAATATTTTCAAGGAGGAATTATGAATACATATATCTATATGGTTAGGCATGGTGAATCGCCAAAATTAGAAGGAAATGAAAGAACACGTGGATTAACTGAGAAGGGAATTTTAGATGCTCATAGAGTAACTGAGATATTAGAAACAGAGGGAATTGATACTTTCATTTCAAGTCCGTATAAGAGGGCTATGTTAACGATAGAAAAGTCAGCTAATTACCATGAAAAAGAAATAGTAGTATATGAAAATCTCAAAGAGTGTAGGTTTTTAAGTGAGGATAAGATTATATCAGATAAGGAAGTGTATCCACTCGTAAAGAAGATGTTCTCTAATCCAGATTTCACACTAACTGGAGGAGAATCGTATGTGGATTGTCAGAGAAGAGTAGTGAAAATATTAAAAGAAATATTAATGGATTTTCAAGGACATAAAATTGTAGTTGGTACACATGGGCTTGTAATGACATTGATGATGAACTATTTTGATAACCAATATGGGCTTGAATTTTTAATGAATACATCAAAACCAGACGTATATAAGCTAGAATTTAAAGACGAGCAATTAATAAATGTAGAGAGATTATGGAGAGAAGAATGAAATGGAGTATATGGAGTGTGTTTTAAAAGTTACTTTGTGAAACACACTCTTTTTTTTGAAGAGAAAGCATCTTTATCAACTATTTTTAGAATGTTAAATCAATAAGTAATTATTCAGTTTTTGAATAGTTTATTGAGAAATTGGTTTAGGGAAACAACTTTAAATGTGACAAAACTCCAAACGCTGGATTTATATTCAATAGGAGAAAAAGATGTAGAATTTTGTCTTGTTGTACGTGTTTACTTTTCATTTCGTTACATATAGGCTTTGTGGTGTAAGGGGGGAGAAATCGCCTTTACACTAAATTTATAAGGGGGTCATTGTGATGAAAAAAATGAAAAAATTTGCAGGAGTAGCTCTAGCGGGTTCAATTGGATTAAGTGGACTACTATTTTTAGAACCAAGTGTAAGTACTGCAGAAACACCACAAGCGAAAGAGGAGAAGTTCAATGCTATTAATGTAGCGATGAATCAAAGTGAATCTTATTTATTGAGTGGTAGAAGTATTGATATTCTTTCAGGAGATAAAGAAGCGGTACAATTAAGTAATTATACAGTTCAGTTCAATAAACCAGGTAAGTATGTTATTAGAGTAAATGGTTGTATTTATAATGATGTATATACTTTTATTGTGAATGAGTAGTATATGCTTTTGATGTTTAATTAAATATATATTATTGGATGAAAAAGAAACACCCTATTTGCGGTGGGAATCGTAAATAGGGTGAATTATTTGTAAGAAAGTTAATGAAAAGAGTAATTGGTATTAAGTTATGTTTTATATATTTTCATTAATTTGCTCTTTGTTTTTGTTATGTAAAATATGTAAGAGTGCTTGAAATACCTTAAATGAATGCTGGAATATTGGACTTTGAATAAAAGTGTATAGAAAAGTTACGATAAAAACAGGACCTCCTAGCATGTATCCAATGACTAGTACAAAGCATTCTACAATGATTCGAGCACGGCTAATAGATAACCCAGTTTTGTCAGAAATGGTAAGCATGAATCCATCGCGGGGTCCAGCACCAATGCCAGCCGCAACGTACATGCCGCCCCCAATTCCTGTAATTGCAATACCAGAAAATAAAATGAGTAAGTTTATCCATAAATAATCACTAGCGTTTGGAAGGATTTTTGATTGTAAGAAAAAGTCCATAATAGGACCGATAAGTAGTGCATTTAAAAATGTGCCCACGTTTATATATTTTCGATCTACTAGTAAAGAGATAAGAACGAGACATAATCCACATATGACACTCCAAGTACCAATTGTCCATCCAAATCGTTGGTAGAGAGCCATATTTAAAACTTCCCAAGGGTGTAAACCGAGGAATTTAACTTTGACTGCGAGAGCATTTCCAAGTCCAAAAAAAATTAATCCTAGGAAAAAAAGAAAATAGCGAAAGAGAGTTAGCCTCATCTTTAAACCTCCCAATATATAATGATGTATAATACATGTTTGAATTTCAATGTACAAATATTATGTCTTTTTATGATTTATTAAAAATGTAAATGGATATATATTTTCACAGTCAAAAAAGTTAAAATATTTCGTTTTAAGGATTATAATAGAGAGAGAACTATAAAAGGAGTGAACGAATTTGAAACAAGAACTTATTGAAAGATTTACGAGATATGTGAAGATTGATACACAATCAAATGAAGAAAGTCATACAGTGCCTACAACACCAGGGCAAATTGAGTTTGGTAAGTTATTAGTGAAAGAGTTAAAAGAGATTGGGTTATCAGAAGTGACGATGGATGATAATGGTTATGTAATGGCAACACTGCCTGCTAATACAGATAAGGATGTTCCTGTAATCGGCTTTTTAGCTCATTTAGACACAGCAACAGATTTTACAGGGGAAAACGTAAAACCACAAATTCATGAAAATTTTGATGGTAATGCGATTACGTTAAATGAAGAATTAAATGTTGTGTTAACACCTGAACAGTTCCCGGAATTACCATCATATAAAGGACATACAATTATTACAACTGATGGCACAACACTTCTTGGAGCAGATGATAAAGCTGGTCTTACAGAAATCATGGTCGCAATGAATTATTTAATACATAATCCGCAAATTAAGCATGGAAAAATAAGAGTAGCATTCACACCAGATGAAGAGATTGGTCGTGGGCCAGCTCATTTTGATGTAGAAGCGTTTGGTGCATCATTTGCTTATACGATGGACGGAGGTCCATTAGGTGGTTTAGAATATGAAAGTTTTAACGCTGCAAGCGCTAAATTAACTTTTAAAGGGACAAATACACATCCTGGAACAGCGAAAAATAAAATGCGTAACGCAACTAAACTTGCTATGGAGTTTAATGGGTATCTACCGGTAGAAGATGCACCAGAATATACGGAAGGGTATGAAGGTTTCTATCACTTACTCTCTTTAAATGGTGATGTCGAGCAAAGTAAAGCTTACTATATTATTCGAGATTTTGATCGTGAAAATTTTGAGGTACGTAAAAATAACGTTAAAAATATTGTGAAAAACATGCAAGAGAAGTACGGTGAAGATGCGATTGTTTTAGAGATGAATGATCAGTACTATAACATGCTTGAAAAAATTGAACCAGTGCGAGAAATTGTTGATATTGCATATGAAGCGATGAAAAGTTTAAATATCGAACCGAACATCCATCCAATTCGTGGTGGAACAGATGGATCACAATTATCGTATATGGGATTACCAACGCCAAATATTTTTACCGGTGGTGAAAACTATCACGGTAAATTTGAGTATGTTTCGGTAGATACTATGGAAAAAGCTGTTCAAGTAATTGTAGAAATCGCAAGACGATTTGAAGAACAAGCTTAAAAAGAGAACCAAGTAGTAATGAAGTGCTACTTGGTTCTTTTCTATAGTAAAAAATACAAAGTGAAACTTGTTACAGGACGTTTGTAAAAGGGGGAAATGGTATGAGTGAAAATCAGTTTCATGGTTATATAGGGACATATACAAAAGCAGAGAGTAAGGGGATTTATAAATTTATACTTGATACGAACATCGGAAAAATTAAAGGGGTCGAATTAGCAGCTCATATAGGAAGCCCGACGTATGTAACGATTAGTCATAACAACGAGTACCTTTATTCTGTTGCGAAAGATAATGGGTTAGGTGGAATTGCTAGTTTTTCCATTCATAATAAATCCGGTAATCTAAATTCGATTAACATGCAAGTTTTAGAAGGGGCATCGCCGTGCTATGTAAGTGTGAATCGGGAGAATAGTATAGTAGTAGCAGCTAATTATCATAAAGGAACAGTAGAGTCCTATTTAGTGAAAAAGGATAATGGAAGTTTAAATGCTGCTACGGTAATTGTAGAACATAAAGGGTCAGGACCAAATAAGGAAAGGCAAGAAAAGGCACATGCTCATTATATGGATTTTACTCCTGATGAAAAATATGTAGTAGCAGTTGATTTAGGAATAGACAAGGTGATTACATATAAAGAAAGTGATGGAGAACTAATAGAAGTTACACGGTTATCTGTAAAACATGGTAGTGGTCCAAGGCATCTTATATTTCATCCAAGTGCGCAGTATGCATATGTTATGACAGAATTCAGTTCAGAGATTATTGTACTTCAATATGATGCAAAGAGTGGCAGTTTTAAAGAAAAACAATACATTTCTACATTACCTGAAGATTTTAGAAAAGATAGTTACGGAAGTGCAATTCACATTTCTTCTGATGGCAAGTTTGTTTACGCAGCAAATAGGGGACATAATAGTATCGCGGTTTTCCGAGTGAATGAGCACAATGGAGAGCTCGCTTTTATTGAAACAGTATCGACAGAAGGGGATTGGCCACGTGATTTTTCTTTAGATCCGGATGAGAAATTTTTAATTGCAGCGAATGAAAGATCTAATACTTTGACTTTATTTGCTAGGGATGAAATGACAGGTGAGCTAACGCTTGTACAGACGGACGTAAATGTTCCAGAGCCAGTATGTGTGAAGTTTTTACATGTGAAAAAATAGATAGGTTTTAATCTGTACCCTTTGTAAAGGACGTTTTGAAAAAAGTTAGGCAACATCAAGAAGATGATTTCTGTATCCGGATATGATCCCCTTGTAGTAGACAGTTGAAAGAAAGTTACTTCACTGTTTATTATGGAGGGGATTTTTTATGGGGAAAATTAGAAGAACTTTTTCAATCGATTTTAAAATGAAAGCTATTGAATTGTACTCACATAGAGGAATTGGAAGTAAATTAATTGGAAAGGAATTAGGAGTTACATATTCAGTTATAGATAGATGGATTAAAAAATATGAAAATGAGGGTATTCTGGGCCTACAAGAAAAACGTGGAAGATCTAGACAAACAAATGAAGTCAGTCAAGATGCTAGGATACAACGATTAGAAGCGTTTTTCCTGGGGTGTTTTGTTTAAATTCTTGATTTAATTGATTCGGCACTACTCGATGTTCTTTTGAAGCTTTCAGCATTATTTTATAAGGATTTGCTTTCCGAATCGGACAGACAATCTCATGTTTTTTCATGATTCTACGGATACGCTTTGAATTGTAGACAACTTGAAAATGACCCACCAATGTCATTTTTATTTGACGAGCCCCTTTCTTTCGATTTCTAAATCGAAGTGCTTTTAATATGATTTCTTTCACGATTTTATCTTGATTGTTCTTTTGTTTCCGTTGTTCTTGAGATGAAATGGAAAAATAATTATAGTATCCCGAACGGGATACACCAGCTACTTTACACAAATAACTCACCATATTTCTTAAGTTATATTTTATGATGACAGAACGAATCAGGATATATTTCTGACTAGGTGATAAAGTTATTTCCTTCTCATCCTCCCTTCCATAAGTTTGATTTTTTTTAACAATTCATTTTCTGCCTTTAGTAAGTTCCGTTCGGCTTCTAAACGAGCATACTTCTGCGCTCTCTCAAGAGTTCTTCCCGCGTTTTGTGTGCGACCAAATACACCATTTTTTCTGTAAGCAGCACGCCATCTACTTCCTGATGACATAATTCGTTTCATTCCAATCATATCTATATCAAAACCACATTCTTCAAAAATATTTCGAGGTAGTTTTCCTTTCTCATTTCCTCAATAAAAATACGCTTAAATTCATCTGTATAAGTGATACCTTTCTGACTTACAGATTTTATGTAGGGGTTATTTGATAGAATTTGAATGTCTCTTTCTGTAAATAGCTTTTTTGTCATTTTGAACTTTCTCCGATCCCAATTTTCTCTCATTATACAAGAAATACCCTATAGAATAGACTTTTTTTCAGTGTCTATTCTATAGGGTACATTTTAGACCTCCACCTTTTTTTATTTAAGTGATAAATTGATTTATATAAAAGTCAATTTTTAATAGGCCCAAAAAGAATAGCTAGATTCCATCCTTTTTTTATAACTACCGCTCTCCCATCTAATTCTAATGTTTGATTTTTTACGTTAGGATCATTAACTAAATTGTATAAGTAATCAGCTTGTGTAGGCAATAACTTGTTAAACATATTTTTAATAGGTTCATTAATAGCAGAATTACCGTTATAAACAAACATTCTATAACCATATTCTGTGTTAGGTGTAATTTGTAAATCCATTACATCAAATGAAAAATCTCCCTCTTTACCATAAGGATTAAATATATAACTTCCTTTAAATTCTTCGTTTCTATGAAAGAACCCCGATGAAACTGCCAAGTTCCTCATCTCTAAGTATTCACCTTCTAAGTAAGGTTCAATGGGAATTATTTTTGGTACAAAGTTTGGATCTACAAAAATAGAATCATACATAAATTTTGCAAATTGTTCCCTTGTTACTTTCATATCTCCACCATACTGATATTTTCCGATGCCGCTTGTTACACCGTTGCTATATAATGCACGTACATAATCTCTTGCCCAATGTTTAGTTGAAACATCATGGAAAAGGAAATTTGCTTTTACAGGTAAATGAAAGGTTTTTTGTAAGATAACAGCCATTTCATATCGAGTTAATGTATCATCGGGTCTAAATTTGTCTGTATTATCACCTGTCATTATTCCTGCTTGAGTAATTGCTTTGATGCTGTCTTCGAACATATGCCCTTTAATATCAGAGAAATGTTTGATTTCATATCCATCATTCTTCAAGCCTAGGTATCTTGAAATGATGGAACATACTTGACCACGAGTTACATTATCTCCAAAGCCAAAAATTTCATTTCCATACCCACTAACAATACCCTTATCAGCTAAATAATTTATGGAGTTTTCAGACCAATGTCCGCTAGGTATATCTGTAAAAGGTGTAGCTTGTGCATAGGTAGTTGTTGTACTTAATAGGGTTGCAGTAATCAATCCAGTTGTAATTACATTTTTAAAATTCATTGCTATTCCTCCTAGGTATATAAAACATGAATTGATAGCATAATTTATATACATTGTCTTCAAGCGACAATTGCTCGTTTTTGTTGAATTTCTATATTATGATATTACTATAAATGTATGAATGTCAAATTTTTGTAATGTTTTAGATAGATGCCATTTAGAAGAATAACGAGAGTTTATGGATATAGTATCAAAGCAAAAGTGTTAGTCGGAGGTGGGGTTTATATTAGAGGTGAGGGTGTTAATCGAGGAGGTACTATTATTTAATAAAATAAAAAAGCCCTAATTCACATTGGAATTGGGGCGTGATGTAATTGGAAAATCTATTGTAAGTATTTATCTGCTTCTTCAGTAAATTTATTAATAATTATGTCATCACCTTTTTTAAAGTATTCACGGAACTTTTCTTCAGCTCCGTTAGCTTCAAGGTGAGGATCTGATGTTCTCAAATCCACGGCTTCTTTATATGCTTTAATTGCATTATCAGAATATTGACCTAACTCTTCGGCTTCCTTTGAAGGAACTAAACGTCTAATACTAGTTAAAATATTTTCTGCTTTTTTCATACGTACTTCTGTTTCTACTTTAGTTAAAGAATCTCCGTTGAAATAAGTATAGAATTGTTTCATTCTACCTGTAGTCGCTTTTATGAATTCTCTTGTTTCCATACGTTGATTATCATAAACTTTTTCATTTAATGAATCCATAAACTCTTTTCCTACTTTTTCTTCAAATGAAATGTGATTTGCTTGAGACTCGTTAAGTATTTCTAATGCTTTTCCAGGGTTTGATTTTCCAGTTTTCAACTCTTGTCGTTCCAGCTCTAAATATTTCAAGTCACTTTCTATATATTTTTTAAAATATTTGTGAGCATCTTTATATTTTGAAGGGCTTTCAATCTTTAATATTTTCGTCCCTTCTTCAATCGCGAGGTCGTAGGCGCTTATACATTCTGCTTTACTATAAAATTCCGTATCGTCTGCTTTATATTGAAGTTGCATGTATTTAGCAAGACCTTCTGATAATTTTTTTTGATACTTTTCATCACCCATTGAGCAAGCAGACAATAAAAAGAAACATAATAAAAATAAAAGAGCACTAATTTTTTTCATTCAAAACACCAATTCCTTTTCGTATATATAAATAAGACACGTTTACTAATGTAACATAACTTGGAACATTTGAGAAAGGTTGTCTTTTAATAACTTTTTTGTTTTTAGATACTGCCTTGGCATTGCAAGATAGATTTATTTTGTTAGAGAAAATGATATAATAATAGCAATTACACATTTAGTCCTACTGGAAGAACCAGCGGACACCGAACTATAAAGAGCATTAGTGATATTGCTCTATAGTTTGGTGTCCGCTTTTTTGTCATTTTGAACTTTCTCCGATCCCAATTTTCTCTCATTATACAAGAAATACCCTATAGAATGGACTTTTTTTCAGTGTCTATTCTATAGGGTACATTTTATTTCCCTATCTATTTTTTATTAGGAAATTTTAATATAGCACCCTCCACAAATAAAAAGTCGCGTAAGACTCCCAATTTGTCCAATTTGATGCAAATTCTTTTATTTCATTTTTAGTCGGTTTCTTTTCGGAACCTGTTATAAATTTAATTGCATTATGCAAACCAACATCATCAATTGGAAAAGCTGAAGGGAATCGTAAACAACGCATCAAAACATAGTGAGCTGTCCATGGCCCTATACCGCGAATGCTAGTTAATTGTTTTTCAGCTTGCTTCACATCTTGTATTTGTAATAGAGATTCTTTTGAAAATTTACCTTCTGTAATGAGCTGCGCGACGTCAATTAAGTATTCGCACTTTCTTGTAGTCATTTTTAATGTTGCGAGATCTTCTACACGTAGATTTGCTATTACTTCAGGTGATGGGAATATCCAATGTTTTCGGTCTTTCCATTCTACATGGTCTCCAAATTGTTCGACTAATCTTCTCTTTAAAGTATAGGCGTATGTGAGGTTAATTTGTTGACCGATAATCCCCCAGCATAGTGCTTCAAATAAATCCGGAATTCCCAAAGTACGAAGACCGTAAAATTCTTTAATGGGTTTTTGAAGGAGTGGGTCGTGTTTAGCTAATTTATAGAAGGGAGCTAAATCAGTAGTTAAATCAAACCACTCTTTTACATAGTTAGATACGGCATCGTGTGCCCATTTTTCAGAGACATATGATTCTCCTAAAAAACGTATTTGAATATTACTATCGGCATTCAAACCAATTTCAACTAATGGATTTATGTTTTGAACAGGAATGACTTTATAGATTTTATTGTTTTCAATATGAAACATACATTCATTTTTAGAACGCGATAGATAGCGTAAGTTTTCTTGAAAACTAAATTCTTTTGGAACGACTAAAGACAATATTTCATTACAATCCTCTGTCATATTTACTCCTCCCGAAGCGCTTCTAATTTGAGCAATTCTTTTTTCATTTCTAAACCACCTCTAAAACCGGTAAGTTTACCATTTTTCCCAATAACGCGGTGACAAGGAATAGTGATAAGCAGAGGATTTGCCCCAACGGCAGTCCCAACTGCACGTACAGCGTTAGGTTTTTGAATTCTTTCCGCAATCTTTGAATAAGAATGTGTCTCCCCATAAGGAATTTCACGTATCGTATTCCAAACAGCTAATTGAAATGCAGTTCCGTAAACATCGATAGGAATTGTAAAGGTTTCTAGTTTGGTTTCCAAATACTCGATAAGTTCTTTTGTATATGTTTGCAGATAATCTGGATTTTGGATGAATGTATGTTGTGGCAGTTTTTTGCTAGCCCACGTATTTAGTTCTTCAAAAGTTTCATTTTGCGATCCGATGAAGCATAATCCATTTGAAGTAGCTGCAATATGCATACGCCAATGTTTATGAATAAGCAATGTCCAATATATAGTTTTATTTTCATATGGTTTCATTATTTCATACCTCTTTTATTCCGTTCTTTTTTCGATATTCAGTAGGGGTAAATCCTGTCTTCTTTTTAAATAAAGTCGCGAAATACTCCGGATTTTCTATCCCGACATCAGTACTAATTTCCATAATGGATTGATTTGTATGTGAAAGGTATTCTGTCGCTTTTTTAATTCTGAATTGCTGTATATATTCTATTGGACTAATCCCTACAATTTTCTTGAAAGTGCGTTGTAGATGATAAGGGCTACCATGGCATATTTCTGCGAGTAAGTCGAGGGTTAACACGTCACAATAATGTTTTTGGATATATTCTTTAATTTGCTCTACCCATTCTTCATTAGGTAAAGTTAGCCCGTTTGGTTTACAACGTTTACACGGACGAAAATTTTCATGTAATGCTTGCTCTGCCTTAAGAAAAATACGTACATTGTTTTTATTCGGTATTCTCGATTTACATGATGGTCGGCAAAAAATACCGGTTGATTTTACAGCGTAAAAGAATTTGTCATCATATGTGGAGTCATTATGAATAATTGCTTGCCAATACTCATTTGTTACTGTGAACTCGTCATTATGCACAGAACATCACCTCTGGCATTAGTATAACCTGAATAAAGTACGTATGTACGTATTTACGAATGTAAGAGCAAGATTACAAAGATGAAACTATGATAGGGTATCTATTTTGTGTTAGCATGAAAATTGAAAATGCACATCAAGGGGAGGAACATAGATGAAGTTGATTTCATGGAATGTAAATGGTTTGCGAGCAGTTATTGCAAAAGGTGGATTTCTAGAATATCTAGAAGAATCTAATGCAGATATATTTTGTTTACAGGAAATTAAATTACAAAGTGGACAAATTGATTTAAATCCCGAGGGATATTATACATATTGGAATTATGCTGTGAAAAAAGGCTACTCAGGAACGGCTATTTTCACGAAAAAAGAACCGATTTCTGTTACATATGGTTTAGGGATTGAAGAGCATGATCAAGAAGGACGAGTTATTACGTTAGAATTTGATGATTTTTATATGATAACGCTGTATACACCAAATTCTAAACGAGGATTAGAACGTTTAGATTACAGAATGGAATGGGAAGATGATTTCAGGGCCTATATTAAGCGATTAGATGAAAAGAAACCAGTTATTTTTTGTGGAGATTTAAATGTTGCCCATAAAGAAGTAGATTTAAAAAATCCGAAAAGTAATCGGAAAAATCCTGGTTTTTCGGATGAAGAAAGAGAGAAATTTACATGTGTTTTAGAGGCGGGATTCATTGATGCGTATCGCTATCTTTATCCTGATCAAGAAGGAGCGTACTCATGGTGGTCATACCGTATGGGTGCAAGAGCGAAAAATATTGGATGGCGCTTAGACTACTTTGTAATTTCTGAAAGGCTAGAACATAAAATTATCGATGCGAAAATTAATAGTGAAGTGATGGGATCGGACCATTGTCCAGTTGAATTACATATAGATTTCTAAAAAAAGAAGTATCTTCCTGAAAAAAGGAGATACTTCTTTTTTGTTCAGTTTGTTAAAATTTTTCAAATCATTCTTGAAATAATCTGATATTAAATATATACTTAATAACGATAATCATTATCACCGGCAGTGATTATCGTGGGATGAGGGTTGTAAAGAATTTAATACTAGGGGAAGTGAACGAGAATGGCTCTCCATTTTACGTAGATTTATTAATGATGTGAAATATAGATGAGGATTATGTTTCATATAATTAAGTTTCATTGTTGAAATAATATATTTGAAGATTTCGAGAGGAGATATATAAAGATGAACAAGAAGTTATTTACATTAGGGATGGTTACAGTTTTAAGTGTTGGTTTAGCAGCATGTAATAGTGCAGACAAAACTTCTGGGGAACAAAAACAACAGACAAAGGCTACGGAAACGAAAAAAGACGAAAAGCGAAAAATTACATATTTAGGTAAAGAATATACAGTACCAGCAAAAGTAGATAAAATTGCGACAGCTAGTTTAGAGTCAATGGAAGATGCGGCAGTACTTGGAATTAAACCGGTAGGTGCAATTACGGTTGGTGGGAAATTACCAGGGAACGTTGCGAAAGATTTAGAAGGTGCGAAATCTATCGGTGAGAAAATGGAACCAAACTTTGAAACATTACTTCAATTAAAACCTGATGTTATTACATCAAGTACGAAATTCCCAGCAGAAGCGGCTGAGAAATTTACGAAGGTAGCTCCAACAATCCCAATATCACATGTTTCTACAGATTGGGAAGAAAACTTAAAATTAATGGGAGAACTATCTGGTAAAAAAGACAAAGCAGAAAAAATTATTAAGGATTATAAAGCAGACGCTGAAAAAGCGAAAGCCAAAATTGGAGATAAGTTAAAAGATAAAAAGGTACTTGTAATAAGATTAAGAGCAAATACATTATTCGTTTATCCAGAAGGAGTATACTTCAACCCTGTAATTTATAAAGACCTTGGGTTAACGGCTCCAGAACAACTTAAAAATGTAAAAGCGCAAGAGAAAATCTCTTTAGAACAACTGGCTCAAATAAATCCAGATTACGTATTCTTACAATATGAAGCAAGTGAAAATAATAAACCAAAAGTGCTAGAAGAAATAGAAAGTAACCCAATTTGGCAAAGTGTAAATGCTGTAAAAGAGAAGAAAGTATTTGTAAATACTGTGGATCCTATTGCACAAGGTGGTACTGCTTGGAGTAAAACAGTATTTTTAAAAGAAGCAGTGAAAAATTTGACTAAATAATAAAATTAGTAAGGTGCGTTGAATGATATGCGGAAAATAAATTCACTTCCAATGATAATTTTATGCTTAGCACCCATATGTATTTTACTTACTGTTATTTTATCTATCTTATATGGGACAAAAAATATCGATTTTGAAACGACGTGGAATGCATTGTTTCATTTTGATTCGAGTAATGTAAATCATAATATTATTGTTACGTCTCGTTTACCAAGGGTAATTGGAGCTCTTTTAGTTGGAGCTTTTCTAGCGATATCAGGAGCACTTATGCAGGGGATGACAAGGAATTATCTTGCATCCCCTTCTATTATGGGTGTGACGGATGGTTCTGCTTTTGTTATTACAATGTGTATGGTATTCCTTCCGGGAATGTCTTCAGTCAACATGATTTTATGTTCTATGCTGGGTTCAGCATTAGGCGCGGGGATTGTTTTTGGATTTGGTTCACTGCTTAGAAACGGATTGTCACCTGTAAGATTAGCAATTATAGGAACCGTGATAGGGACATTTTTAAGTAGTCTTTCTGCCGCAATTGCTTCTTATTTTCAAGTCTCTCAAAATATTAGTTTTTGGTACAATGCGAAATTAGATCAAGTAGATCCCAATATACTTAAATTAGCAATTCCTTTTGGTATAGTTGGTATTATTTTAGCACTTCTTATTTCAAAATCTATTACAATCCTTTCATTGGGAGAAGAAGTGTCTATTAATTTAGGACAGCGTACGAAAATTATAAAAATGACTGCAATTTTATCTGTTGTATTTCTGACTGGTACAGCAGTTGCTTTAGTAGGGAAAATAGGTTTTGTAGGACTAATTATTCCTCATATTACCCGCTTTTTAATCGGTGTAGATTATAAATGGATTGTGCCTTGTGCTGGAGTAATTGGTGGTGTGTTTCTTGCTTTATGTGATGTGTTAAGCAGATTTGTAAACTATCCATTTGAAACACCAATAGGCGTTGTTACGTCTCTAATTGGAATTCCTTTCTTCCTTTATTTAATTCGTACAAGAGGGGGAGAGAGACATGCTTAAAGGCTCAAGTCAGCGTTTTGTAATGACTATGGGTACTATTATACTTTTAATTTTATGTACCATTTATATTAGCTTAACGAATGGTACATTTGATATTACAATTATGGACGTCTTTCGAACAATTTTTCGGATTGATCCAGTCCCAGAACATGATTTAGTTATATTTGATTTTAGACTGCCGCGAATCATAATTGCTGGCCTAGTAGGATTAGGTCTAGGGATAGCTGGCGCTGTTATTCAAGGGATTACGAGAAATGGTTTAGCAGATCCGGGTATTTTAGGAGTAAATGCTGGTGCAGGAACTGCAATCGTAATTTTTATGTTCTTTTTCCAAGGACAAATAAAGAGTACGGATTGGATTTCTATAATGATGATGCCGATGTTTGGCTTAGTTGGAGGGTTAGGCGCGGCTATATTAATTTATATATTTTCTTGGCGAAATGGAAAGTTAGATTCACAGCGTCTGTTACTAACAGGGATCGCAATAGGGTCAGGTTTCGGAGCGTTTTCTATGTATTTATCATTGAAAATGAAAGCAACTGACTTTGAAATGGCAGCTGTCTGGGTTTCAGGTAGCATATATAATGCAAACTGGAAATACATTATTGCAATGTTGCCATGGCTTATTATATTAATTCCAATTATAAAAAAGAAAGCTTATTTGCTAGATTTATTTCAATTGGAAGAAACGAGTATTACAAGTCTAGGTGTTTCAGTAGAAAGAGAGAAGTCTATTCTATTATTAAGCAGTATTGGACTTGTAAGTGCATGTGTTGCTGTTTCAGGAAGTATTGGATTTATTGGTCTAATGGCGCCACATATAGCCAAAAGACTTGTTGGCATTCAACATAAATATGTAATTCCTACATGCGGAGTAATTGGGATGCTACTTGTAATTGCTTCAGATTTTATCGCAAAAACAATTTTTATGCCTGCAGAATTGCCTGTAGGGATTGTTATTGCTATTGTCGGTGTACCGTATTTCTTATATTTACTTTATAAGGCGAAAGCGTAAGAGGAGGAAACAAAAGTGAATATTTTAAGTGCAAAAAACTTGGAAGCAAATTATGAAAAACTTACAGTGTTTCGCGATTTAAATGTGGAAATACAAAAGGGAAAAGTAACGACAATTATAGGTCCAAATGGATGCGGAAAATCGACATTATTAAAAACGATGGGACGAATTTTAAAACAAAAAAGCGGTAAAGTATATTTACAAGGACAAGATTTAAATAAGATTTCAACGAAAGAAATTGCGAAACAGTTAGCTTTACTTCCGCAAAACCCGATTGCCCCAGGAGAGATTAAAGTAGAAGAGTTGGTTTCTTATGGACGTTATCCGCATCGTAATAACGTGAATAAGTTAACTTCAAAAGATAAAGAAATGATTGATTGGGCATTAGATATTACCAAAACAACAGCATTCCGCATGAGACAAATTGCAAATTTATCAGGTGGACAAAGACAAAAGGTATGGCTAGCGATGGCATTAGCACAAGAGACAGAAGTGTTACTACTAGATGAACCAACGACATATCTTGATATGTCTCATCAATTAGATGTATTACAAATTGTCGAGAAGTTAAATAAAGAACATAATTGTACGGTCGTTATGGTATTACATGATATTAACCATGCAGCGAGGTTTTCAGATGAAATTATTGCAATGAAGGAAGGGGAAATCGTTACAACTGGAAGCCCAGAAGAGATTATTACAAATGAAGTATTAAAAGAAGTATTTCATATTGATGCGCGTGTCATGATTGATCCGTATAATGGGTCTCCTGTTTGTTTTGGATACGATAGCGTTGTATCTCAAGAAGAGAAAGTAGAAATATATGTAACGAGTTAAGAAGGGGGGATATAAGATGAATACTACTATTGAAAAACAGCAGATTATTACATCTAATACAGAACAGTGGAAAATGTATTCAAAATTAGAAGGTAAGGAATATCAAATTCATATTTCAAAGCCGAGGCAGCCGGCACCAGAGTCAGGATATTCTGTTATATACGTATTAGATGGCAATGCCTTTTTTCAAACATTCCATGAAGCGGTTAAAATACAATCAGTTAGAGCAGAAAAAACAGGTGTTTCACCAGCCATTATAGTAGGTATTGGTTATCCAATTGAAGGGGCATTTTCAGGTGAAGAAAGATGCTATGATTTTACGCCTAGCGTAATTTCAAAAGATGCTCCTTTAAAACCGGATGGTAAACCGTGGCCTAAAACAGGCGGGGCACATAACTTCTTTACGTTTATTGAAGAAGAATTGAAACCACAAATTGAAAATAATTTTGAAATTGATAAAGAGAAACAAACGTTATTTGGACATTCTCTAGGTGGATTATTTGCATTACATATACTATTTACAAATGTAAATGCTTTTCAAAATTACTTTATTAGTAGTCCGTCTATTTGGTGGAATAATCAATCCGTACTTGAAAAAGAAGAGAACCTTATAAGTGAATTAAACAATGCTAAGTTTGAAACAGGGGTATTCCTTACAGTTGGGTCACTAGAACGAGAGCATATGGTTGTAGGTGCAAATGAATTATCAGAGCGCCTTCTCCAAGTAACACATGATAAACTTAAATTTAAGTTTTATGAAGCGGAAGGGGAGAATCACGCATCTGTTGTCCCAACGTCTTTAAGTAAAGGATTGCGATTTATTAGTCAAGTGTAGAAGACGTATATGAAAAAAGGTAAGCAATTGCTTACCTTTTTTCATTATTATTTTATTGCCACGTACCCATCAATTAAAAAGCTAGTGAAAAAACGAGTGATTTGAGTAAAGCCACATTCCTCCATGATAGTTAGTAAATCTGTTTCAGAAATAGGAAACATTTCTTTTTCAAAAGAATTTTCAAATCGTTCCCAATCTTTTAATGGAATTTGATTTTGCATCATATGGTTGCGCCAAGCATTTAATTGTGCAGAAAACATACTTGTATGGGGTATACCATTTATTGAAGAGAGAAAGAATGGAGCACCGGGCTTTAAGCGACTACTAATTTCATTAAGTAACTCTTTTTTCCCCTTCATAGTTGGGATGAAGTGCAGAACAAGCATACAGGTGGCAGCGTCAAATAATGGATTGGTTAATAATGAATGAACAGTTCCATGTACAAAGTGAATTTGATTTTGTATGCCTGCGTTTTCAATTCTTTTTTTAGCTAACTGTAGCATGCTTTCAGATGGATCAACACCTGTAAAATAAAAATTGCTATTTTGTTTGCCTATTGAGAGGATTTCTTGTCCACCACCAGCACCTATAACTAGTAACTTTGGATTCATATTTTCTTTAGGGAGTGTAGTAAATAAGAAATGATTCATCATTTCATATAGGGTAAAATATCCAGGGATTTTCAACGGAATTGTTCGTTCATATGTATGTACAGTACAATCATTCCAGCTCATTTTTTAACCTCCTCTTTTACAATAAAGTTTCACTTTATTATGAAATGAAATGGTTAGAGGAAACAATCCCATAAATCTGGGGGGAATAAAGATGATTTATGAACAGGCAACGAAAGAAATAACAGTGTTAATGAAAAGCGAGAGCTCAACTAGACAATTCCAAAAAGGGTTTTTAAATATATTAAAAAAGTTAATTCCATTTGATGCTTCCTGCTTCACCGCTATAGACCCACGCACATTTTTATCAACCGGGGCATATACAGATCGAATAATTGAACAGCTGCATTCGCAGTTATTTATGAATGAATTTTTAGAGGATGATTACAACAAATTTAAAGATTTAGCACGAAAGGCCCCCCATGTTGGCGCGATACGTATTGTCACAAATGATAATCCGATAAAAAGCGCTAGGTATCGAAATATTTTAAAACCAGCCGGTTTTATAGATGAAGTAAGAGTGGTTTGTATGAGTAAAGGAAAATGTTTTGGACACTTAAGTTTGTTTCGAGATAATACAAGAGTATCTTTTCAACAAAATGAATGTGAGTATTTATCAAAAATAAGCTCTATTGTGGGAGATACATTAAGAAAATCATTTATAACATGTTCAGAGGAACAAGTGGAAGTAGTAGGAACGGGTACGATTATATTAAATGAAAAATTTGACCTACTATATTGGGATCAAAATGGAAAGGCGTGGCTATCCACTCTTAGAACATATGAACAATTGAATGAAGATGACGTTCCAAGGCCAATACGTGCGGTTTGTTCAAGAGTGAAAGCCAACGAATCTAATAGGGAAGCAGCAGATGAAGGGGAAATGGTAGGTATTGGTTTATCTTGTGGACAATTTTTAGTTATTCGCGCGAGTAGGTTAGAAGGTTACGGTAGTTGTAATGATGGCTATATAGTTTTGTTTGAAAGAGCGAGGCCGGAAGAAGTTTTTCCCCTTATTGCAGATTCTTATAGTCTTTCTCAAAGAGAGAAGCAAGTGATAGTAGGGATTGTTAGAGGAATGTCAACAAAAGACGTGGCGGAAGAATTGCATATTTCTACGTATACAGTTCAAGATCATTTTAAATCCATTTTTGAAAAGGTAGGGGTATGTAGTAGAAATGAACTTATATGGGAGGTTTTTTCGAAGTTTTGTTTTTCTAAAGAGAAGTAATAATAGAAAAGAATCCAAAGTCATTTAGGATTCTTTTTTTATAATTTTTTTAGGATAACCAAAAACATTCAAATAAACATTTGAATGTTTTTGGTTAATAAGGTATGCTGTATACATAATCAAATATATACTTGAATAAGAGGTGTTACTTATGAAAGAAGAACATTGTGAACTTTGTTATCACGATGAGCAAAAAGTAAAGCATGCAAGTGACATGTTGGAGAAAGAAAATATAAGTAGTGTAGCGAAAATGTTTAAGGCACTTGCAGATGAAACACGTTTGAAAATTGCTTATGCGCTGTATACGGAAAATGAGCTTTGCGTACGAGATGTCGCAAGTATTATTCATAGCAGTATTGCAACGGCATCGCATCATTTAAGACTATTACAAACAATAGGATTAGCGAAAAAGCGTAAAGAAGGGAAACTTGTTTTTTATTCATTAGATGACTCTCACGTAAATGGATTAATTGAATTAGCGTTTAGTCATAGTAGTGAAATGAACAAGAAAGAACTTGATATGTAATCATGCATTTTCATAAAGATACTTCTTTATGAAAATGCAACTTTAAAAGGAGAGGAGATAATAAGTATGGTAAAGCTAGTTTTAATACGGCACGGACAAAGTGAATGGAATGTTGAAAATCGGTTTACAGGTTGGACGGATGTAGACTTATCAAATGCTGGTCTTCGAGAAGCAAGAGAAGCTGGAGAGATTTTGAAAGCCGATGGATTCTCATTCGATATAGCATATACATCTGTTTTAAAAAGAGCGATGCGTACTTTGTGGATTACTCTTGAGGAAATGGATTTGATGTGGATACCTATTCATAAAACCTGGAAATTAAATGAGAGACATTACGGTGCACTTCAAGGATTAAATAAAGAAGAAACAGCGAGAAAATATGGTGATGAGAGAGTAACTTTATGGAGACGTTCAACAAATGTACGCCCACCAGCTCTTACAAAAGATGATGAGAGATATGAAGCGGCACATCCGAAGTATAGAGATTTAAAAGAAAATAAGTTTCCCCTTACAGAAAATCTAGAAGATACAGAAAAACGAGTTGTTTCATATTGGGATGAAGAAATAGCCCCTAATTTAAAAGATGGAAAAAAAGTGATTATTGCAGCGCATGGAAATACAATACGAGCTTTAGTAAAACATTTAGATCAAATTTCAGATGAAGATATAGAATATGTAAACATTCCAACAGGAACACCATTAGTTTATGAATTAGATAACGATTTAAAACCGATATGTCATTATTATTTAAGGGGAAAAGGAGAAGTGATAGAAAGAAAAATAGTGTAAAATAATCATTTCTATATACCCTACCTTAGTATCGTATGAGATTAATGGAGGTAACAAATATTGTTACATTATACTGTTGTAAATAAAGAAACTTGTGAATCATGTGGATTATGCCGCTCTATAGCACCAGATATATATCAATTGGATTGTAAAAGTAAAGCATTTGGTGCATTAGATCACAATGAAGGAATAATTGGAATTCCAACTACATTTTTGAATGCAATGGTGGCAGCATATGAAAGTTGTCCGACAAATTCGATTCGAGTAGGAAAAGAGTCGTTTGAAAATCAAAAATTAGAAAATGGTATGAGAATGGATTAAAGCCGCGTTTCTATATTAATAAAAGCAATAGACAGATAGAAGTGGTGAATTTCAGAACAAATGTTAATAGATTAATAAAAGGAGGAATTTATATGGGACATCATCACGGTCACCAACATCATGGGCATTCCCACGGACATCATCATTTTGAAGAGAGTAGAGAAGGGAATAAGAAAGGTTTAATTACGGCATTAGTAATTACGGCAATTATTATGTTTCTTGAATTTTTTGGAGGACTAGTTACAAATAGTTTAGCCTTATTATCTGATTCAGGACATATGTTAAGTGATACAAGTTCGTTATTATTAAGTTTAATTGCCATTGGATTAGCAGCTAGAACAGTTACTTCTACAAAAACGTATGGATATTATCGTTTTGAAATTTTAGCTGCATTAATTAATGGAATTACATTATTTGTTGTGGCGGGACTTATCGTGTGGGAAGCAATCGGAAGGTTTTTTGAACCACCAACTGTAGCGAGTGGTCCAATGATGTTAATCGCATCAATTGGTTTACTAGCGAATTTAATTAGTGCATGGGCTCTTATGAGACAAGGTGATGTGAAAAATAACGTCAATTTACGTAGCGCATATTTACATGTTCTTGGAGATGCTTTAGGTTCAGTTGGTGCGTTAGTAGCTGGTGCACTTATGTCTTTATTTTCATGGTATATTGCAGATCCAATTATCTCAGTAATTGTAGCGCTATTAATTTTAAAGAGTGCATGGGGAGTAACAAAACATTCCATTCATATACTTATGGAGGGTACACCTGTTTCAATTGAGATAGAACAAGTTAAGCAAGCTATTAAAGAAGTAGAGGGTGTACGTGATATACACGATCTCCACATTTGGACAATTACATCAGGATTAGATGCATTAAGTGTCCATGTAATGATTGATAAAAAACAGGACGATCAAGAAGTGCTTCAAAATATTATTACTATGTTAAAACAGGAGTTCCATATTGAACACGCTACAATTCAAATTGAAACGCTTAAGATTAAGCATAGTGAAATGGTCATTTAATAAAATTGAACAAAAAGGCTATGGAGGAAATTCTCCATAGCCTTTTTGTTCACGTAAGTAGAATTGTCCTTTTTGAACGTTTTGTTTCAACTTTTCGTCTAAAGAGACAAAAAGTTGTCACAATTCCGTCACAATTAGCATAAACATAAAATAGACGAAATGAACTTACTTCCAAAAGGGCTTGGTTAATTCAATTTATGATTAGTAAAGCTGAAAAAGCGCGGATTTAAAGTTCACTATATTCTCAAGGAGGTAGATCGTATGAAAACTATTCTTGCTATCGCTGGGCTTATTTGGGTTTTATCACATGGCATTCCAATTTATGAAGGAGAACAAATTCGCAGTGCTCTGAATAAAAATTTTAATGAATATCATATCATTGATCGGCAAGATAATGTTGTGACAGTTCGTGTAAATGACTGTTTTCATACGGTAACCGTTGAAGGAACTTCAGTAGTGAATGATACAAAAGTATGTGACCAGCAATAATTATATATAGGAAGAAAAAAGCCTCGATTTAAATGTGTGAAGATTGAGGCTTTTATATTTGTAGGCGAATAATAAGTGGGGAATGGACAATCCCCGCTTATTATTGTTTCATTTTATCCCGCATTAGCTACCCGTAAAAGCTCGATTGGTGAGGGATGATTAAAGTTTCACTTTATTGAGTTTTGATGGGAGATGAAATGTTTTTTTGAAAAAAAGAAAGGGTATCATATTAATTGAGACTGAGAAGCTAATGATGTGTTAAGAATAATCATAAAGCGAAAATATACTCATATGGGGTATCCTACATAGATATTTGATGATATAATTGGTATACTCATAAAAGCAATTGTTTTATTGGATGAAGAGAAACTTTAAGAAGGTGATAATATGGATCATAAGGACCATGAATCAGTAACACATAGATCAGAAAAAGAAAAAGAACAAATTATAAATAGATTAAAGAGAATTGAAGGCCAAGTCCGTGGTATTCAAAACATGATTGAAAATGATCGTTATTGCGTGGATATTTTAGTTCAAATTTCTGCGATTAATGCAGCGATGAAAAAAGTAGGAATGGGTGTCTTAAAAAATCATACGAGTCATTGTGTTTCAGGAGCTATTAAAAATGGTAATGGTGACGAAGCAATTGAAGAATTAATGACAGTATTTGAACGTTTTTCAAAAGCATAAAAGCCAAGCTAGTATTTGACTAGCTTGGCTTTTGTTTATATAGGAGAAGATATATAAATTCATAATTGGAGCAAAAAAATAAAGATTTTAGAAAAGAATTAAAATCATGATACAAAACCATTGATTACCTTAGGGGGGTATGGTAAGATGTAGTTGTGATTAACAAACAATGAAGAAACAAGAGGAGGATTTTAAATGGAACAGTTAACATTACAAGTTGAAGGTATGTCTTGTGGACATTGTGTAAATTCTATCGAAGGCAGCGTGAAAGAACTAAACGGTGTTGAACAAGTGAAAGTTCAATTATCAGAAGGAACTGTTGAAGTTACTATCGACTCATCAGTTGTAACGTTAAAAGATATCGTTGCTGTAATTGAAGATCAAGGATACGATGTTCAATAATTATTTTTAGATACGGAAATAAATCGTACTTTAAACGAAGTACGATTTATTTTGCTAATAATTATACCTTATAAGGGTATATAGAGGTGAGAGACATGAATGAACAAAAAGAGACCAATCTTCAAATATCAGGAATGACATGTGCGGCATGTGCAAATAGAATTGAAAAAGGTCTTAAAAAAGTAGAAGGTGTGCAAGATGCAAATGTAAATTTTGCACTTGAAAAAACGAAAATTTTGTACGATCCAACTAAAACAAACCCGCAAGAATTTAAAGAAAAAGTTGAATCGTTAGGATATGGAATTGTCAGTGATAAAGCTGAGTTTACTGTTTCGGGAATGACATGTGCAGCATGTGCGAATAAAGTGGAAAAGCGTTTAAATAAGTTAGATGGTGTGAACAAAGCGACGGTTAACTTCGCTTTAGAATCGGCAACGGTAGATTTTAATCCGGATGAAATTAATGTAAGTGAAATGAAGAGCGTCATTACAAAATTAGGATATAAATTAGAAGTAAAATCAGATGAGCAAGATGCATCAACTGATCATCGCTTACAAGAAATTGAGCGACAAAAGAAGAAATTTATTATTTCGTTTATTTTATCATTCCCGTTATTGTGGGCAATGGTGAGCCATTTCTCATTTACATCGTTTATTTATTTACCTGATATGCTTATGAACCCATGGGTGCAGCTGGCTCTTGCAACTCCAGTTCAGTTTATCATTGGTGGGCAGTTTTATATTGGGGCTTATAAAGCGTTACGTAATAAAAGCGCTAATATGGATGTTCTCGTTGCACTTGGAACGTCTGCGGCATATTTCTACAGTGTGTATTTAAGTATTAGGTCGATTGGTTCTTCGGAACATATGACAGACTTGTATTTTGAAACGAGTGCAGTACTTATTACATTAATTATTTTAGGTAAATTATTTGAGGCGAAAGCAAAAGGACGTTCATCAGAAGCAATTAAAAAATTAATGGGATTACAGGCGAAAACTGCTACAGTCGTGCGAGATGGAACAGAAATGAAAATATTGATTGAAGAAGTGGTAGCTGGTGATATCGTTTATGTGAAACCAGGGGAAAAAATCCCGGTAGATGGGGAAATTGTAGAAGGGAAGTCAGCGATAGACGAATCGATGTTGACAGGTGAAAGTATTCCAGTTGATAAAACAATTGGGGATGTAGTAATCGGTTCTACAATGAATAAAAATGGATTTTTAAAAGTTAAAGCAACTAAAGTAGGCAGAGATACTGCATTAGCTCAAATCATTAAAGTAGTAGAAGAGGCACAAGGTTCGAAAGCTCCTATTCAAAGGGTAGCAGATCAAATTTCAGGTATTTTCGTACCTGTTGTAGTTGTGATTGCTATTATCACATTTGCGGTGTGGATGATATTTGTTACGCCTGGTGATTTTGGCGGAGCACTTGAGAAAATGATAGCAGTACTTGTTATCGCTTGTCCATGTGCATTAGGTCTTGCGACACCTACATCTATTATGGCGGGATCAGGAAGATCAGCTGAATACGGTATTTTATTTAAAGGCGGAGAGCATTTAGAAGCGACGCACCGATTAGATACAGTTATTCTAGATAAAACAGGTACTGTGACAAATGGGAAGCCTGTGTTAACAGATGTAATTGTAGCAGATGGATTCCATGAAGAAGAAATACTACGTTTAGTAGGTGCGGCAGAAAAAAATTCTGAACATCCACTTGCAGAAGCGATTGTAGAAGGAATTAAAGAAAAGAAAATTGATATCCCAAGTTCAGAAACGTTTGAAGCAATTCCGGGATTCGGTATCGAATCAGTTGTAGAAGGGAAACAATTATTAATTGGTACACGTCGATTAATGAAGAAATTCGATATTGGTATTGAAGAAGTTTCTAAATCGATGGAAGAGCTAGAACGAGAAGGAAAAACAGCAATGCTTATTGCGATCAATAAAGAATATGCTGGTATAGTCGCCGTTGCAGATACTGTAAAAGATACTTCAAAAGCAGCTATCGCAAGACTTAAGAAAATGGGTCTAGACGTTGTTATGATTACAGGAGATAATACACAAACTGCTCAGGCAATCGCTAAGCAAGTTGGTATTGATCACGTAATTGCAGAAGTATTACCAGAAGGAAAAGCAGAAGAAGTGAAGAAACTTCAAGCTAGTGGTAAGAAAGTGGCTATGGTTGGAGATGGAATTAATGATGCTCCTGCTCTTGCTACAGCGGACATTGGAATGGCAATTGGAACAGGAACAGATGTAGCGATGGAAGCAGCGGATATTACGTTAATCCGTGGTGATTTAAATAGTATTGCTGATGCAATTTTCATGAGTAAAATGACGATTAGAAATATTAAGCAAAATCTATTCTGGGCGTTAGCTTATAACGGCCTAGGAATTCCAATTGCGGCGCTCGGTTTCTTAGCTCCTTGGGTTGCAGGTGCAGCGATGGCGTTTAGTTCTGTATCAGTCGTATTAAATGCATTAAGATTGCAAAGAGTTAAATTGAAATCTTAAACACTTTCAGCTATAAATCGAATTTAATATGCTTTTTTAACAATAAACAATACTTTGTATAAGTATTGTTTATTGTTCGCTTAGAAGGAAAAGTCGAAATAATTTAGAAAGAGCAGAAGTAGTGAATCATATGTAGAAGAAACTGTTTCAAAAATAAACGCGAAATAATTATCGGGATAACCGAAATAGAAGAGTTAGTTTGATAAGGAGTTTTACATATGTTTAAAGATATTAAAATTAGGATATTCCAGAAAGAGGATTTAGAGCAAGTATTACAATTGTTCTATGAAACGGTTCATACGGTGAATGCAAAAGATTATAACGAGTTACAGCTACAGGTGTGGGCCCCAGAGCGACTAGATAGAGAGAGATGGCTACAGTCTTTAGAAAAGAATATTTGTTACGTTGCTGATTATAAAGGTGTGATAGTGGGATTTGGGGATTATAATGATGATCATTACGTAGATCGCTTATTTACGCATAAAGATTATCAAGGAAAAAGGATAGCATCATACATACTACAGAAGTTAGAAAAAGAAGCAGTGAACTTGCAGCATAGAGATATATTTACAGAAGCGAGTATTACAGCGAGACCTTTCTTTGAAAGCAAAGGTTTTATTTGCATAAAGGAACAAAATAAGCAGCATAATGGTCAGATTTTTATTAATTATATCATGAAAAAAATAGCCTTCTCATAAATGAGAAGGCTATTTTTCATTATTTTACAGCTTCTTTTAGTTCTTTACCAGCTTTAAAAGCAGGTACTTTAGAAGCTGCGATTTGCATTTCTTCACCCGTTTGTGGGTTACGGCCTGTACGAGCAGCTCTTTCACGAACTTCGAATGTACCGAATCCGATAAGTTGTACTTTTTCGCCAGCAGCTAAAGAGTTAGTGATTGATTCTACTACAGTTTGTAAAACTACAGTAGCTTCTTTTTGAGAAATCTCAGCATTTTGTGCTACGTTTTTAATTAATTCTGTTTTATTCATGTTTTTCACCTCATATGTAAATAATGCTATTTAAGTTGTTATTATAACGTATAAAACATTCGAGAACAAGTGTACGTACATATATTCGCAAAAAAAATGGGATTTGTAATATTTTTTAGGGCCACTTTATAGACATTTAATTTAAGCGGATACAGATTTGTTCTTTATTTCAGTCTTCTCTTTATTTAGAGGCAGTTTCTTATTATAAGATATGAAATAAGGTAAGGCTACAAATAACATACCTCCTACTAAGTTTCCAAAGAAAACAAAAATGAAGTTTGGAAAATATTCAATCCAAGTTAAATGACCGGCAAAAATTGCAGCTGGGATAACAAACATATTGGCTACAACGTGTTGAAATCCGATCGCAACAAAAGTCATAACTGGGAACCAAATGCCGATAATCTTTCCGATAAATTCTTTACTTCCCATACTAAGCCAAACAGCTAAACAAACAAGCCAATTGCATCCGATTGCAGAAATGAAGGCTTGTAGAGGTGTATCTTGTAGTTTAGCTTGTGCAATGGAAACTGTTTTCGTTAAAAAAGCTCCCTCTGTTAATCCAACAATATGGCCGAAAAAATAAGCAACGAATATAGCGCCGATGAAATTGCTAAACGTAACAATAATTAAATTGCGTATGAAGTGAAATAGGGTGATTTTCTTTTGAAGCCAAGCCATTGAAACTGTCATCATGTTACCAGTTACTAATTCACCGCCCGCAAGAATAACGAGTATAAGACCGATAGGGAATACAGCTGCACCTAAAAAACTATTAAATGATCCCCAAGATTTTGGCATTGTCCCAATAACATGAATATCGAGTAAATACCCTAATGCTATGAAAGCACCACCAAAAAAACCGAGAATTAGCATAGGGAGTAATGATAAATGAGCTTTTTTTCTTCCGGAATTAGCAGCAAGTTCCGTAATTTCTTCTGGTGTAAATACAGACATGATTAACCCCTCCATAAATATTGTGATGGAACGAATAGAAGGAACATTTTTGGAAATCTATGTATTATAAAAATATGTTATGGGTTATGTATAAATTTGTCAAATTGAAATAGGGATAAAATCGAATATAGATAACATTATTTCATGTTGTCACATCAATGTAACAAAAAGGTTTTAAACTACTTCTAGAGGTGAAAACATGAATACGCATCATGTGAAAAAAGAGCAAAAAAATCAATCTTAAAGAAATTTATTATTAGTTTAATAAGTATATTAATGATTCCAATAAGCTTCTATTTCTATGCAACAGAAATAGAACGAAGGTTAGTATCGGTCACGTGGAATGAAATAGAAGCTCCTACGATTCCTAAAGAGTTTAACAATAAAAAGATATTGCAATTCTCAGATGTGCATTTAGGGCCAGAGTTTACATTGAAGCAACTAGATAATTTGGTGGAGAAAATGAATGAGTTATGTCCAGATATAGTAGTTTTCACAGGGGATTTAATAGATAAGTTCGGATCTTATAATGAGGAAAGAGAAGAGGCAAAAGAAATTTTGAGGAAAATTCATGCTCCTCTCGGAAAGTATGCTGTGTTTGGGAATCATGATAGAGGCGGGGGCGGTAGTTTATTTTACAAAAGGTACATGGAGGAAGCTGGTTTTTCTGTTTTAGTAAATGACGTGCAGAAAATTAAAGTGGAAAATGGCAAGTATATTACAATATCAGGTTTGGATGATTTGTTATTAGGGAAACCACAAATAGATTCGACTTTAAAAAACTTAAGACAACAAGATTTCAATATGCTATTAGTACATGAGCCTGATGTTGTAGATAAAGTAGCTGGTTATCCAGTTGATTTTCAAATCTCAGGACATAGTCATGGAGGACAAGTTCAGATTCCTTTTGTAGGTCCTTTAATTACCACAAAATTAGCAGAGAAGTATGTTGAAGGAATGTATGAATTAGAAGGAAAGAGTAAGTCGTTATATTTATATGTAAATCGCGGTATTGGAACGACTCGAATGCCTGTCAGGTTTTGGAGTGTACCTGAACTTTCAGTTTTTGTATTGAAGCAAAGTAGTAACTAAAGTAGAACGTTTCATATTTTGGAGAATTAAGAGTATTTTTAAAGAAAGTTATCTTTTTTATTGATTAAGTGCAGAATATTATGTACTTTTATGTAAAGTGTTAAAAAGAAAGGAGAATTTCTATGATAGAAACATGGCATAAAGAATTGGAAAGTATATATAACCAAATGGTTTCATGGCGAAGAGATTTTCATCAATACCCAGAGCTATCGTTTCAAGAAATAGAAACACCGAAAAAAATAGCTGAAATCTTAAAAAGTTTTCATATTGATGTGACAACAGATGTCGGGGGAAGAGGGGTAATCGGCGTAATTGAAGGTGGAATACCTGGGAAGACGATAGCGCTGCGTGCTGATTTTGATGCACTACCTATTCAAGATGAAAAACAAGTTTCATATAAATCAAAGGTTCCCGGCGTAATGCACGCTTGTGGCCATGATGGACATACAGCAACACTTTTAGGTGTTGCAAAAATATTAAGTGACCATAGAGACCAGCTCTCTGGAAAAATAGTTCTGATACATCAACATGCAGAAGAGAAAGAGCCTGGCGGAGCAATTGCTATGATTGAGGATGGTTGTTTAGAAGGAGTAGATGTTGTATTTGGAACACATTTATCTTCTCAAATGCCTTTAGGAATGGTTGGGGCGAAAGCTGGAGCAATGATGGCGGCAGCTGATACTTTTGAAGTAAAGATTCAAGGGCGAGGCGGTCACGGCGGTATGCCGCATCATACTGTTGATGCTATTATCGTTGCAACACAAGTAATTAATCAGTTACAACTTTTAGTGAGTCGAAAAATAGATCCGCTTCAATCTGCGGTATTAACAGTCGGTACATTCCATGCTGGTCAAGCGGATAATATTATTGCGGATACTGCTGCATTTACAGGGACCATTCGAACGTTAGACCCTGAAGTGAGAGGATATATGGAGAAGGAATTTAAACGAGTTGTTGAGGGGATTTGTCAGTCTCTTCATGCTGAAGTTAATATTCAATATAAACGAGGTTATCCAATATTAATAAATCATGTAGATGAAACACGTCATTTTATGACGGTTGCGGAACATGATCTTGGCAAAGAAAGGGTCATGGAAGTACCACCTATTATGGGTGGGGAAGATTTTGCATACTACTTAGAACATGTTCCAGGAGCATTTTTCTTCACAGGTGCGGGTAATGAAGAAATAGGAGCAACATACCCACATCATCATCCTCAATTTGATTTTGATGAACGTGCGATGTTGGTTGGTGGGAAGTTGCTTTTAAGTCTTGTGAATAGTTATTTAAGAGATGGAAAAGAATTTCTTCATCATATAGAAGTGAAAAAGTAATTTACATAAATAAAAAACAACAATAGGTCATATAAAACCTATTGTTGTTTTTTATTATTTTTGCAAGGAAAGACTATCAAAATATGTTCTATAGTTACTAGAGAATTCAAAGTTGTTTTTTGCATCCCAATTAATAGACCAAGACATTAAACCGCGAAATGCAGGATAGCCACTCTGATTAGAAAGTTTATACTTTCCTCCGAAGGGAACGCCTTTAATGATATAATCTAAAGCTTTTTTCATTTCGGTTGGAGAAATATATCCGCCACTTGGAGCTGCTGCCGGTGCCGCCGGAAGTCCAATCATTACTTGATCTGAACGAAGAGCTGGGAAAATATTATTTGGATTACCATCTACAGGAAAGCCATGTAAGAGCATATCTGCCATCGCGACCTCGTAGTCTGCGGTTCCTTGATTATAATTATTACCGTCCATCCCAATGCCGCTACCAGAATTGTAGTGTTGAACGTGAATATACGTTAGTTTGTCTTTCACTCCGTAAATAATTGGTAAATATGCACCCCATATGCTTCCATACGCGCTATAACCGCCTTGAACATAAGCTGTTTCAGGGGCCATGCTTAATAGGAAATCTGGACCGTAATGGTCTGAAATCGTTCGAATTGCTGAGATAAGATTCACGATTTGAGGAGTTGTTGGGTTTTTAAAATTAGTGTCATTACCGTTTAAGTAAATACCTGATTCAAGGTCAATATCTATTCCATCAAAACCGTATTTATCGATCAGAGATTGTATGGAATTAATAAAACGTTGTTTAGCAGCATTGTCAGGAAGTAAAACGACCCCATTTTGTCCACCTATTGAAAGAACTATTTTCTTTCCTTTACTTTTTAAATAGGAAATATCAGATTTGAACTCTGTATCTGTACCATACACAGGGGAAAATTCAACAGTGGAACGATCACCACCAGTTTCACCGAAAGATACATTTATTACATCCCATTTTGGTGAAACATCTTTTAATTTAATAATGCCAGTACCGTTATCAAAGTTATGCCAATATCCAACGAGTAATTTTGACCCTAAATTGTTTGTTGCTTTTGTTTGGAAGGGAGCTAGTGGTAGCAGTAAGAAAATTACTAAAATACAACAAATGAATTTGAACTTGTTTAACATATCAACACTCCTATACAAAAAGTTGTCTAGATGTATAATCTTGTTTCTTTAATATTATCTGAAAATTCATTCTTTTGTAAGGCGACTATAATTTTCTCAACAATTGTATATGGAAAATTATTAAACCTAATGTAATAATTTCATTAGGAGCTTGCATTACAATTTTTAAATTCAGAATATTTTGATATATTCTAAAGTATAGAACAACGTTTTTCGCATAATACTCTTACATAAATTTCAAAATTAAGTTTGGAAGGGGATGTACAAGAGTTGGATAAAAATCTTAAGAAAGACCTCAAAATACGCCACATTACAATGATCTCAATTGGCGGCGTAATAGGAGCTGGTTTGTTTGTCGGAAGTGGTGCGGTTGTGCATTCAGCAGGGCCAGGTTCTATCGTTTCATATGCATTAGCAGGACTTCTAGTTATTTTCGTTATGAGAATGCTGGGGGAAATGGCAGCTATTAACCCGACAAGTGGTTCGTTTGCAACATATGCACGAGAAGCAATCGGCCCCTGGGCGGGTTATACAATTGGGTGGCTATATTGGTTCTTCTGGGTAATTGTTATTGCAATAGAAGCTACAGCAGGGGCTGGTATCATTCAATACTGGATTCCACAAATCCCGCTCTGGTTATTAAGCTTACTATTAACAATTTTATTAACGCTGACGAATGTTTTTTCAGTGAAATCATTTGGAGAGTTTGAATATTGGTTTTCATTTATTAAAGTAATTAGTATTGTTTTGTTCCTATGCCTTGGTCTTGCTGTGATTTTAGGATTTGTACCAGGAACGGAAGCACCTGGCACTTCAAATTTAGTAGGGCAAGGGGGATTTATGCCAAATGGTATAAGTTCGGTGCTGCTTGGAATCACCGTCGTTATATTTTCATTTATGGGATCAGAGATTGTTGCAGTAGCGGCTGGTGAATCTGCCGAACCTGTAAAAGCAGTAAAAACAGCAACAAATAGTGTGATTTGGCGTATTCTCGTATTTTTTATTGGATCTATCGCTGTAGTTGTTACACTTCTTCCATGGAACTCAGCAAACATATTAAAAAGTCCGTTTGTAGCGGTACTTGAACATATAGGAATACCAGCGGCAGCACAAATTATGAATTTTATCGTTTTAACAGCTGTACTTTCTTGCTTGAATTCAGGTTTATATACAAACTCAAGAATGCTTTTTTCGATGGCAGAAAGAGGAGATGCTCCAAAGGCATTTTTAAAATTGAACAGTAGTGGTGTTCCAGTTGGGGCAGTTTTATTTGGAACGTTCTTTGCTTATATTGGAGTTGTTTTTAGTTACATATCTCCAGATAAAGTCTTTTTATTTTTAGTGAATGCATCTGGTGGGATTGCGTTACTAGTTTATCTCGTTATAGCAGTTTCACATTTAAAGATACGTAAAAAAATGGGGAAAGTAGAACAACAAAATTTGAAAGTGAAAATGTGGCTTTTCCCGTATGTAACGTATGTTACAATTGCCGCTATTATAGCAGTTTTAGTTGCAATGGTTGCAATTGAATCCTTACGTTCACAAGCACTTTTAACGATGCTTGTTACTGTTCTTATTATAGTTTCTTATTTTATTTTTAATAGAAATAAAAATAGTTCGGTTTTGAATCCTAAAAGTGAGGATAAAGAGCCCGTTCAATTCTAATTTATTGTTTTGGAAGAGAGTTACACCCAATCATTGCTATAAAAGAATCATATATAATCATAGAAACAAGTAATTACTATTATCATAGTGAATATAAACTTTTTTCTTGACTTTTTATACGAAGGCGAGCAAAATGGTAAAAAAGGAAGGGGGGATGATGATGGAAGAGTACGTATTGGAGCTGTATAACTTTTTATATACGACAGAATGGCAAGATATTGTTTCGTTTCTAGGAATAGTATTTTGTATGAAAATTGTAATTGTATATATGGAAGAGCAAGGTATGTTCTATTCCTTCTCATCTCCGTTCGATGTGCAGCGCGAGCCGTTGCTGAACTATGCCAAGGTAAATTACGAACAATTTCCTTTTGTGATTTTCTTTATGATTCGATTTATAACAGCAATTGTAAAGAAGAAGGAAAGTGACGATGAAGAGTGCCACTCAACTTGTAATATAGCTAACGTTTTTTAAGCTAAATACAAGGAGGAGATTTATATGTGGTTTCGATTTCTTATGATTGGTTTCTTTTCATTAACAGCAATTTCATTAATGGGATATCAAGTGTCTGAAATATATCAAGCGTATAGCAATACGTTTTTTAACAAAAATTAATTCCATTGCTATTTAAATAATAAAGCGATAAAATCCTTCTTAAGAAGTTTTATTAAGAAGGATTTTTTCTTTGCTCTGTCTTACTGTGTCAAACTATTGTCACATTTACACTGTGAATAATATGTTAAAATAGTGAGGTTACGTATACATATTTGAAGGAAGAGGAGTGACCATTTTGGTGGATCAATCAACTAATCAGAAAAGCTATGCTCCTATTGTGATAACGCTTTCTGTACTTGTAAATGCGATTATTTTATTTTTGTTCTTTGGACCTGTTGGCTATGAAGGAGAAGTACATTTTGATGTAACAATTTTACCAATGTTAAATGCAATCTTTAATAGTTTTACGTTTGTATTTTTATTAGCAGCATTATTCTCTATTATTAAAAAGAATGTAAAAATGCATCGTGGATTTATTCTTGCAGCATTTACAACGACTTTACTATTTTGTGTTTCATATTTATCGTATCATTACTTGGCGCCAGCAACACATTTTGGCGGAGAAGGATTCATTAAATATGTGTATTTCATCATTTTAATTACACATATTATCCTTGCAGCAATTATTGTACCACTTGCATTGTTTGCACTTGTATTTGGTTTTACAAATCAATTAACACGTCATCGTAAAATTGTACGTTGGACGATGCCAATTTGGTTATATGTAAGTTTATCTGGGGTTATTGTTTACTTAATGATCTCGCCTTATTATCAATAAAAAATCTCAGCCTTTAAGGCTGGGATTTTTTTGTTAAGCAAATTTGTTTGTGAAATTAAAAAAGTGTGGTATACAAAAGTATAGTTGCTTTTCATATGGAAGGGATGGTAAAGGTATATGCAAAATTTTGTATTTCGTAATCCAACAAAACTTATTTTTGGTAAAGGACAATTAGAGCAGTTAAAAACTGAGATTCCACAGTTCGGTAAGAAAGTTCTTCTCGTATATGGAGGAGGAAGTATTAAAAGAAACGGTATTTATGATAATGTAATTTCTATTTTAAAGGATATAAATGCGGAAGTGTTTGAATTGACAGGTGTTGAACCGAATCCTCGTTTATCAACTGTAAAGAAAGGGATTCAAATTTGTAAAGACAATGGAGTCGAATTTATTTTAGCAGTTGGTGGAGGAAGTGTAATCGACTGTACGAAAGCGATTGCAGCTGGTAGTAAGTATGATGGAGATGTGTGGGATATTGTAACGAAAAAAGCATTTGCTAGCGAGGCGTTACCATTTGGTACTGTGCTTACGCTTGCAGCAACAGGATCTGAAATGAATGCAGGATCTGTAATTACAAACTGGGAAACGAATGAAAAGTACGGCTGGGGCAGTCCAGTTACATTCCCACAGTTTTCAATTTTAGATCCACTACATACTTCGTCTGTGCCGAGAGATCAAACGATTTATGGTATGGTCGATATTATGTCGCACGTATTAGAGCAATATTTCCATCACGGCATGAATACAGAATTACAAGATCGTTATTGTGAATCTGTTTTAAGAACAGTAATTGAAACAGCTCCTAAGCTTTTAAGTGATTTAGAAAATTATGAGCATAGGGAAACAATTTTATATTGCGGTACTATGGCGTTAAACGGCATTTTAGCGATGGGAGTAAAAGGAGACTGGGCAACTCATAATATTGAGCATGCAGTTTCTGCTGTTCATGACATACCGCATGGGGGCGGACTCGCGATTCTATTCCCAAATTGGATGAAGCACGTTATAGATGAAAATGTGAGTCGCTTTAAACAGTTCGCTATTCGTGTATTCGATGTAGAAACAGATGGGAAGACAGATAAAGAGGTTGCGTTAGAGGGAATTGAGGCGTTACGTCAATTTTGGACTTCAATTGAAGCTCCAGTAACATTAGCTGATTACGCTATTAGAGAAAGTGAAATTGACTTAATGGCGGATAAAGCGATGGCTTATGGTGAATTCGGTAACTTTAAAAAATTAAATAAAGATGATGTTCTAAATATATATAAAGCTTCTTTATAAGTGAATCGAGAAAAGAAACCTATTTGATTATTGTATCAAATAGGTTTCTTTTTTGTTGTATATAACCGTTTGTGACTGATTTTGATTATTTGTGAATGTTTATGGTTGATTTTTGTGATCGTTTTCATTATACTGTAATCAAAGAAGAGGTGAATAAAATGTTAACTCCTGAACGTCATCAAATGATATTGCAACTTGTAAAAGAGCAGAAGGTTGTTAAATTACAACAATTAGTGGAAAGAACAGAAAGCTCTGAATCAACAATTCGTCGTGATTTAGCACAATTGGAAAAGCAAAGGTTATTAAAAAGAGTTCACGGTGGTGCTGCTGTTTTAACAGGAAAAGGACAAGAGCCAACGATGGTTGAAAAATCATCCAAAAACATTCAAATAAAACACCAAATTGCGAGGTATGCGGCTAACATTGTTGAACAAGGTGATTGTATTTATTTAGATGCAGGAAGTACAACATTTGAAATGATTCCATTTTTAATAAATAAAGATGTTACAGTCGTTACGAATGGACTTATGCATATTGAAGCTTTAGTTGAAAATAATATTCGTGCATATTTACTGGGCGGGATGATGAAGAGTAGGACGAAAGCTTTAATTGGTGCTATGGCACAGGAAAGTATGCAGAAGTATCGCTTTGATAAATGTTTTTTAGGAGCGAATGGTGTACATGAACAGCTTGGTTTTACAACGCCAGATCCAGAAGAGGCACTCTTAAAACAAATGGCATTAACATTAGCAAACGAAGGATATTTCTTAATTGATGAAAGCAAGTTTTCAGAAGTTGCGTTTGCGAAAATTGCAAATGTTGAAGATGCAAGCATTATTACAAACCATTTAGAAATTGATTTAGAAAAATATAAAAGACAAACCAATGTAATTGAGGCTGATAAACAATGATCTATACAGTTACTTTAAACCCATCTATTGATTATGTAGTACAAGTTAATTCTTTCGATTTAGGAACAGTAAACCGAGCAGAGAAAGATATGAAGTTTCCTGGAGGAAAAGGGATTAATGTTTCTCGTGTTCTTCATCGTTTAAGTGTTGAAAATGTAGCGCTTGGATTTACGGGTGGATTTACAGGCCAATTTATTAAAGATGTATTGCATGATGAAGGTGTAACAACAAACTTCGTCCAAGTAGATGGAGATTCTCGAATTAATGTGAAAATAAAAGGGCAAGAAGAAACAGAATTAAATGGACAAGGTCCTATTGTAACAAATGAGCAATTTGAACAATTGATGAAAAAAATCGAAAGTATGCAATCTGGAGATTGTGTTGTACTAGCTGGAAGTGTACCTTCTTCTATTCCAAATACATTTTATGAATCAATCGCAGAGTTTGGAGCGGAAAAAGGTATTCGTGTAGTGGTAGATGCAAGCGGTAGTGCACTGCAGCATGTAATTAAAAATAAGCCGTTTTTAATAAAGCCAAATCATCATGAACTTGGTGAGTTATTCGGAGTGGAGCTTTCAACCGTAGAAGACATATTACCGTATGGAAGAAAATTAATCGAACAAGGTGTAGAGCACGTTATCGTATCAATGGCAGGAGATGGAGCTTTATTATTTACGGCAGAAGGTATATATGAAGCAACTGTTCCGAAAGGTGTTGTAATTAATTCGGTTGGGGCAGGAGATTCTCTCGTTGCTGGATTTGTAGGTAAATATGAACAGACAAAAGATATTGAAAAAGCATTTCAATATGGTGTTGCAACAGGAAGTGCAACAGCATTCTCGGCGGATTTATGTACAAAGGAAAAAGTAGAAGAATTATTGTCGCAAGTAATTGTAGCTAAGCGATAGGGGGAAGCAACATATGAAAATTACAGAACTATTAAAAAGGGATACAGTCATTATGAATTTGACAGCTTCAAATAAAGAAGCTGTCATAGATGAATTAGTTGAGAAATTAAACGGGGCAAATCGTTTAAATAGTAAAGCTGAATTTAAAGAAGCTATTTTAAAGCGAGAGTCACAAAGTACAACAGGCATTGGTGAAGGTATTGCTATACCTCATGCGAAGACGAATGCCGTTAAGCAACCGGCGATTTGTTTTGGTAGAAGTGTAAGCGGTATCAACTATGAATCACTTGACGGACAGCCTGCACATTTATTCTTTATGATTGCTGCAAGTGAAGGGGCGAATAATACTCATTTAGAAACGTTGTCTCGTCTATCTACATTATTAATGGATGAAGGTTTTCGTAAACAATTATTAGAAGCAAAGGATGAAGAGGAACTTCTTCGTTTATTTGATGAAAAAGAGAGTGAAAAAGAAGAAGAAGTTGAAGTAGCAAAGCCGGAAGGGAATGAGCCATACGTATTAGCTGTTACAGCTTGTCCAACTGGAATCGCTCACACATATATGGCTGCGGATAGTTTGAAAGCAAAAGCAGCAGAGTTAGGAATAGCGATTAAAGTTGAAACGAATGGATCAACAGGTGTTAAAAACGATTTAACGAAAGAGGACATTGAACGCGCAACGGCTATTATTGTAGCTGCAGATAAACAAGTAGAAATGAATCGTTTTGCTGGGAAGCATGTCATTCAAGTACCAGTCGCCGATGGGATTAGAAAAACTGAAATCCTTCTTAATCGAGCTATAAAACAAGATGCGCCAATCTTTAAAGGTGTCAAAGAGAATGGGAAGGCAGAAAATGTAGAGAAAGAAAAAGGGCTAGGAATTTATAAGCATTTAATGAGCGGTGTAAGTAATATGCTTCCGTTCGTTGTTGGTGGCGGAATTTTAATTGCATTAGCATTTATGTTCGGTGGAATTAAGGCGGAAGGTCCTATTGCTGAAATATTAATGAATATTGGCGGTGGAGAAAAAGGAGCCTTTTTATTCCTTGTACCTATTTTAGCTGGATTTATTGCAAGTTCTATTGCTGATCGACCTGGTTTTATGCCTGGCGTTGTCGGTGGGTTTTTAGCAGCACAAGCGAATGCGGGATTTTTAGGTGGATTAATTGCTGGTTTCTTAGCTGGATATGTTGTTTTAGGATTGAAAAGATTATTTTCAGGATTACCAGTACAGTTAGAAGGAATTAAACCTGTTTTGTTATATCCAGTCTTTGGATTGTTGATTACAGGAGTTGTTATGCAAAAAGTAGTAAATCCGCCTGTAGTAGCATTAAATGAAATGTTAACAGGATGGTTAAATGGTTTGAGTGGTACGAATGCTATATTATTAGGACTTATTTTAGGCGGTATGATGGCAATTGATATGGGTGGTCCAATTAATAAAGCGGCATTTACATTTGGTATTGCTGCAATAGAAGCACAGAATTTTGGAGTGCACTCAGCAGTTATGGCTGGTGGTATGGTACCGCCACTTGCGATTGCATTCGCAACCACATTCTTTAAAACAAAATTTACAGAAGCAGAACGTAAATCTGGTTTAACAAATTATATTATGGGAGCATCGTTTATTACAGAAGGTGCGATTCCATTTGCAGCTGCCGATCCGGTTCGAGTAATAGTAAGCTGTGTTGTTGGTTCAAGTATCGCGGGTGCCTTATCTATGTTATTCCAAATTACATTGCCGGCACCGCATGGTGGATTGTTTGTTATCGCATTAGTGAATAAACCGTTGCTATACATTTTCTCTATATTAATTGGGACGATTGTTTCAGCTATTATGATAGGTGTTTGGAAGAAGAAAGTTAAATAAAAGATAAAAAGGGACAGCTAATAGGAGTTGTTCCTTTTTCGTTACAAAAAATAATTTAATAATTGGATTATGATGGATTTTGGTAAAAGATGTAATGAAAAGTGATTTTTTTGTAACAAAAAAGTAATACTGTAATTTTTTCTGGAAAAAAATTCTTATACTAATTTGTGAGAAATATATGAAAACTATTGCTAATTTTGGTAGAAATACAATTCTTTAATATGGAAATTTATGTTACAAATCATTAATCGTTTATTACGAATGCTTTGTAATTGTGTGATTTTCGAAATTCTACAAAAAACTGTTGCTATAATGAGAACACGAAAACAAAGCAAATGGAGGCTATTCATGAAAAAATTATTAGGTATAGCAACAGCAGCAGTTTTTGGTCTTGGGATTTTTGCAGGTTCTGCTAAAGCGGAAACGATTGTAACAACAGATGTATTAAACGTTAGAGAAAACCCGACTGTAGAATCAAAACTTGTAGGTAAAATGTTAAGTGGAAATAAATTAGATGTTATAAATACAGAAAACGGATGGTCCAAAATTAAATTAGATGGTAAAGAAGCTTTTGTAAGTGCTGAGTTTACGAAAAGTTCTTATTATGTAACAGCAAACGTATTAAACATTCGTGCTGGAGCGAATACTGATTCAGAAATTCTTGGCACGCTTAAAAAAGATGACTTGATTGAAACGACAAATCAAGTACAAAACGAATGGTTACAATTCGAATATGGCGGGAAAGCGGCGTATGTTCACATACCATTTTTAACAGGTACAGCACCTGTTATTGAAAGAAAAGAAGTTCCAGCTCAAGATGAAGCGCCAACTAAGGTGAAAACGGCGGTTAAAAATGATACATCAGTTAAGGTGAAAGCGCCGGCTAAAAATGATACGGCAGTTAACGGAAAGGAATCAGTTAAAAGTGGAGCATCAAGTAAACCAGTAGCGCAAGCGAAGCCGGCAACTAAGCCAGTGGCGAAATCTACTGAAACAAGTGAACCTGCTGGTCGTGAAATAACAGTAGAAGCGACAGCTTACACAGCTCACCCGAGTGAAAATGGCACATATGGTGGTCGTGTGTTAACTGCGATGGGGCATGATTTAACAGCGAATCCAAATATGAAAGTTATTGCTGTTGATCCGAAAGTAATTCCTCTCGGATCAAAAGTGTGGGTGGAAGGATATGGAGAAGCAATTGCTGGAGATACTGGTGGCGCGATTAAAGGAAACCGTATTGATGTTTTAGTTGGTTCAGATAGCACTGCTGATAGTTGGGGTCGTAAATCCGTTAAAGTGAAAGTTATAAAATAATTTATTAAAATAAAAAACGGCTGCTTGAAAATGTCTAAGCGGCCGCTTTTTTTATATAAGAATTATTGAAAAGGGTAAATTGTTTTACCTGTAATAATTTTATACGCGGTGCAAAATTGAGTTTGCATATACTCTGTATTTTTATTTTCTGGATGTAACGTTGTTTCTTGAAGAGTAGAATGAAAGGAACGTAGTAAACAATTTAGTGCGAAGTATAATTCTTCTTGTGAACAATTTTGTTCTTTTGTAGCAGTAGCTAAAATAAGGTCTTTTATTAATAATGGAAAATCGATAGTCGCTTGTTTCATAGTCATTGCACCCTCTCCGAGCTATTTTTTATCATGTATATGCAGAATTGGACAAGCTATGCTCTTTTTTTGTGTAATTTCATGTACTGGATTCAAAGAACTTGCAATCATGCCGTTAAAATTGGTAAGATTGGGTATAATCAATAGATGGAGTATATTACATAAAGAGAGTTGAATGATATGGGAGAAGTGCAACGTGAAAAAGTTGCTGTCATCATTGGGCCAACTGCTGTCGGAAAGACGAAATTAAGTATCGATCTTGCAAAAGCGTTGAATGGTGAGATTATTAGTGGTGATTCCATGCAAATTTATCGTACGATGGATATCGGGACTGCAAAGGTGACGATAGATGAGATGGACGGAATTCCGCATTATATGATTGATATAAAAGATCCGGAAGATTCATTTTCTGTGGCGGAATTTCAAGAACGTGTCCGTAAGTGCATTCGAGAAATTACAGAGCGCGGGAAATTACCAATTATTGTTGGTGGAACCGGTCTCTATATACAATCTGTTCTATTCGATTACCAGTTTACAGATGAGGCTGGGGATGCTACATACCGAGAACAGATGGAAAAGTTAGCATTAGAACACGGTGTGGAATATGTACATAAAAAGTTACAAGAAGTAGATCCAGAAAGTGCGGAGCGTATTCATGCCAATAATGTAAGGCGTGTTATTCGGGCGTTAGAAATTTTTCACACGACGGGTGAAAAAATGAGTAACCAGCTCGAAAAACAAGAAAATGAGTTACTGTACGATGTTTCATTAATTGGCTTGACAATGGATCGAGAAATGCTATACGATCGCATTAACTTACGTGTTAACCTAATGATTGAACAAGGTTTATTAGAAGAAGTAAAAGGTTTACATGAAAGAGGAGTGCGAGATTGTCAATCTATTCAAGCGATTGGTTATAAAGAGATATATGATTATTTTGAGAATCGTGTATCTTTAGAAGAAGCGGTATCACAATTAAAGACGAATTCACGCCGTTATGCAAAACGTCAATTAACGTGGTTCCGTAATAAGATGGATGTCGCGTGGTTCGATGTTACTGATGGTGAAAAAACGTCAGAAATTTTACGATACATAGAAGGAAAGCTACAACTAAAGTCGAATAATAGTAAGTAGAGAAAAAGAGGAGGATTCGACATGAAGCAATCAATCAATATTCAAGATCAGTTTTTAAATCAACTCCGTAAAGAGAATACGTTCGTTACGCTGTACTTATTAAATGGTTTCCAGCTTCGTGGATTAATTAAAGGATTTGATAATTTTACAGTCCTGCTGGAAACAGAAGGTAAGCAACAGCTTATTTATAAACATGCAATTTCTACATTTGTACCACAAAAAAATGTTTCAATTGAATTAGAGTAGTAATGAATTATTGTACATAATAAAAAAGAGCGAGTTTCTCGCTCTTTTTTTATTTGCCATAAACAATAAATAGTGAAATTTAAGCGATTCTAAATACAGTAAGACGAATGTTAGTGTTTCCTGTTGCAGGGATCGTAATCTCGTTAAGAGTAGATTGGACAGAAATGTTTGCTCCAGCAGCTAATGTTTCGATTGTAGTAAATGAAAGTGAGTCGCCTATTAGATTTGAAGAGAAGTTGTCAGTAGCAACAGCTCCATTAATTGAAATTCCTACTCCAAGTGGAGCGCATCCTGGCGCAGTTGTAGAAATAGATACGCTAATTACATAAATACCAGCGTTAATAACAGTAACTGTATTTGTGCCGTTAAAGATAATATTGTTTACGTTAATTGCAGTACTAAAAATAAAGTTATTAAATTGGAGTACTGTTTGTTGGATGTTGTTTGTTACAACGATTGTTGCTACTGGGAAGCTAGGTCCAGTAGGTCCGGTAACTCCTATACCAGTCGCACCCGTTGGTCCTTGAACACCTTGAGGTCCAGTCGCACCCGTGTTACCTTGCGCACCTTGAGGTCCAGTCGCACCCGTGTTACCTTGCGCACCTTGAGGTCCAGTCGCACCCGTGTTACCTTGCGCACCTTGAGGTCCAGTCGCACCCGTGTTACCTTGCGCACCTTGAGGTCCAGTCGCACCCGTGTTACCTTGAACACCTTGAGGTCCAGTGGAACCAGTCGCACCCGTGTTACCTTGAGCACCTTGAGGTCCGGTAGCACCCGTGTTACCTTGAGGTCCAGTAGGTCCAGGAGGCCCGGTAACTCCTATACCAGTCGCACCTGTGTTACCTTGAGCACCTTGAGGTCCGGTAGCACCTGTGTTACCTTGAGCACCTTGAAGTCCGGTAGCACCCGTGTTACCTTGAGGTCCAGTAGGTCCAGTAGGTCCAGGAGGCCCACCAGAAGGTCCAGGAGGTCCGGTAACTCCTATACCAGTCGCACCCGTGTTACCTTGAGCACCTTGAGGTCCGGTAGCACCCGTGTTACCTTGAGCGCCTTGAGGTCCGGTCGCACCTGTGTTACCTTGAACGCCTTGAGGTCCGGTCGCACCTGTGTTACCTTGAACGCCTTGAGGTCCAGTGGAACCAGTAGCACCTGTGTTACCTTGAACGCCTTGAGGTCCAGTGGCACCCGTGGAACCCGTGTTACCTTGAACGCCTTGAGGTCCAGTGGAACCAGTGGCACCTGTGTTACCTTGAGGTCCAGTGGCACCCGTGGAACCCGTGTTACCTTGAGCACCTTGAGGTCCGGTAGCACCCGTGTTACCTTGAATACCTTGAGGTCCAGTGGCACCTGTATTACCTTGAATACCTTGAATACCTTGAGGTCCAGTGGAACCAGTAGCACCCGTGTTACCTTGAACGCCTTGAGGTCCAGTGGAACCAGTGGCACCTGTGTTACCTTGAACGCCTTGAGGTCCAGTGGAACCAGTGGCACCTGTGTTACCTTGAGCGCCTTGAGGTCCAGTGGCACCCGTGGAACCCGTGTTACCTTGAGCACCTTGAGGTCCGGTAGCACCCGTGTTACCTTGAGCGCCTTGAGGTCCGGTCGCACCTGTGTTACCTTGAACGCCTTGAGGTCCAGTGGAACCAGTAGCACCTGTGTTACCTTGAACGCCTTGAGGTCCAGTGGAACCAGTGGCACCTGTGTTACCTTGAACGCCTTGAGGTCCAGTGGAACCAGTGGCACCTGTGTTACCTTGAGGTCCAGTGGCACCCGTGGAACCCGTGTTACCTTGAGCACCTTGAGGTCCGGTAGCACCCGTGTTACCTTGAATACCTTGAGGTCCAGTGGAACCTGTATTACCTTGAATACCTTGAGGTCCAGTGGAACCAGTAGCACCTGTGTTACCTTGAACGCCTTGAGGTCCAGTGGAACCAGTAGCACCTGTAGCACCTGTGTTACCTTGAACGCCTTGGGGTCCAGTGGAACCAGTGGCACCTGTGTTACCTTGAGCGCCTTGAGGTCCAGTAGCACCTGTGTTACCTTGAGCACCTTGAGGTCCAGTAGCACCTGTGTTACCTTGAGCACCTTGAGGTCCAGTGGAACCAGTAGCACCTGTGTTACCTTGAACGCCTTGAGGTCCAGTGGCACCCGTGGCACCTGTGTTACCTTGAGCGCCTTGGGGTCCAGTAGCACCCGTGTTACCTTGAATACCTTGAGGTCCAGTGGAACCAGTAGCGCCCGTGTTACCTTGAACGCCTTGAGGTCCAGTAGCACCTGTGTTACCGTGCGCACCTTGAGGTCCAGTAGCACCTGTGTTACCTTGAATACCTTGAGGTCCAGTAGCACCTGTGTTACCTTGAATACCTTGAGGTCCTGTGTTACCGTGCGCACCTTGAGGTCCAGTGGAACCAGTGGCGCCCGTGTTACCTTGAATACCTTGAGGTCCTGTGTTACCGTGCGCACCTTGAGGTCCAGTGGAACCAGTAGCACCTGTGTTACCTTGAACGCCTTGAGGTCCAGTGGAACCGGTAGCACCCGTGTTACCTTGAATACCTTGAAGTCCTGTGTTACCGTGCGCACCTTGAGGTCCAGTGGAACCAGTAGCACCTGTGTTACCTTGAACGCCTTGAGGTCCAGTAGCACCGGTAGCACCCGTGTTACCTTGAATACCTTGAGGTCCTGTGTTACCGTGCGCACCTTGAGGTCCAGTGGAACCAGTAGCACCTGTGTTACCTTGAACGCCTTGAGGTCCAGTAGCACCGGTAGCACCCGTGTTACCTTGAATACCTTGAGGTCCTGTGTTACCGTGCGCACCTTGAGGTCCAGTGGAACCAGTAGCACCCGTGTTACCTTGAATACCTTGAGGTCCAGTAGCACCCGTGTTACCTCTAGGTCCGGTCGCACCAGTCACGCCCGTGTTACCTCTAGGTCCGGTCGCACCAGTCACGCCCGTGTTACCTCTAGGTCCGGTCGCACCAGTCACGCCCGTGTTACCTCTAGGTCCGGTCGCACCAGTCACGCCCGTGTTACCTCTAGGTCCGGTCGCACCAGTCACGCCCGTGTTACCTCTAGGTCCGGTCGCACCAGTCACGCCCGTGTTACCTCTAGGTCCGGTCGCACCAGTCACGCCCGTGTTACCTCTAGGTCCGGTCGCACCAGTCACGCCCGTGTTACCTCTAGGTCCGGTCGCACCAGTCACGCCCGTGTTACCTCTAGGTCCGGTCGCACCAGTCACGCCCGTGTTACCTCTAGGTCCGGTCGCACCAGTCACGCCCGTGTTACCTCTAGGTCCGGTCGCACCAGTCACGCCCGTGTTACCTCTAGGTCCGGTCGCACCAGTAGCGCCCGTGTTACCTTGAGGTCCAGTAGGTCCAGTAGGTCCAGTAGGTCCAGTAGGTCCTCTGCCGAACGAAGCTGAATTAACTAGAGTAGTTTGTAACTCTGCAATTAATTTAAGGAGTTCTTGGAGTGTACAAGGATCAATTCGGAATAACTTTGTAATGTAAAGTAAATAATTAATTAAAATTTGAAGTTCAACAAATACAGCACTTGCTACGAAGGTTGGATTTTTTAATATAGTTATTAAGTTTTTAATGATGGCTAATCCTTGTGCTTTCAGAGCGGAAGTAGTGTCTAGTGAACAGATGAATTTGCTTAGTAGATGCAATGTATCTATTAGATCCTCTATGTTTTTGGAAGATGGATTGGCGAAAAGTTTAGGGATTATTTTTATTAAATCGTTAATGATTGCGCGGAATGTTCTAATTTGCGCTTTAGTAATTGGAATCGTTGGGGTAGTTGGAATTCGTCCAGCGCTAGTTGGAAAGCATGGATTGGAGTATTTATTTTGATTGTCATTAAAGCGAGACATTAAATCTCTCCTTTCTAATAAGAATGTGAACGAAACTCATCATAGTAGATGCAGAGAGTAGTTAAATGGTCATAGTGAAATGGATTCTTTCGAGAAAAAAATAAAAAAAACGCCTTATTATAGGGCGTTTTTTTTATTTTCAGCATACTGATAATACCGTTTTAGTGAAATTTTTGATTTGAAGCCAACTAATTTTATGATCTCTGGCTCTGGGGTTTGTTTTTTTATTAGGCGTAAAATAAATGTGTTCCGGAAATGTTGTCCAGAAATGCCTTTACGTAAATTCGCTCTTGCTACTTCAAGTCGGATCATTTTTTGAATAGCGATTTCTGTTAGTGCTTTTGGTGCGTCGTTTTCATATACCCATCTGTATGTTCCGCGGTTAAAATCGAATGCAACAAACAACGGGTCATTACTATGGTATTTAGGGCGAACTGGTTCTGGAATACTTTTATAATATGTGTACAGTTGTTTTTTGTCTTCGATTGCTAATGTGATTGTTCTTTCTACTCCTGCGGTTGCTGGAATAGAAAGTGTATTAGTTTCAAAATGAACGTGATGCATAGTTAATGCTGTAAGCTCTTGTAAGGATAGTCCGTAGTCGATTAATATACTTAAAATTGCGATATTACGATCCATTAATAATGGACGAACGGGACGTTGTTTTTCTGAAAGTCCTTCTAATGAAGTGACTATATGCTTTAATCTTTTTTCTTCATCGGATGAAATGAAATCTTCATTACGCAATGCACGGTTTGGTTGAATAGTAATTTCCATATTCTTCAATGGATTTGGAATGTTAAGAAAATGATGCATTCTATTTAATACAATAAATACACGATGCATTGTTTTCTCAGAGTAGTGTCGATTCTTTTTTAAGTCTGAAAAGTAATCTTCATAGTCTTTTGTACAAAGTGTTGCCCATATATTACTGGAAGGGAGCTTTTTGTTTTTTTCTAACCAATGTCCAAAATCTTCAATGTCATAAACATAACGTTTAATGGTTGAAGACTTTCGGCCTTTATTCAATAAAAAAATAGAAAAGGCTTGTATTGTATCATGGAATTCCGTTGTTTCCATAGTCCCACCACCTTGATTATTTCTTATATTATAGCAAACTTTTCTGAAAATAGGCATTTGCAAGAGGGACTGGAATAATAATATTTGGTGAGTGGATAAAATGAGGTGATTGTATGGAACAATCGATGCGTAAGAAAAATAACAATCAAATTAATATTGTATTAAACCATCGAAAGAAAATTTCGTTACCGGCATCAGAAAATAAAACGGTAATTTCAAGTGAAACCACTACTAAACATGAGATGTTGCAGAGAATTGAAGAAGAGATGGGAAAGCTTGTTGGGATGGATGAAATAAAAAAGATAATAAAAGAAATTTATGCTTGGATTTATGTAAATAAAAAAAGACAAGAGATGGGGTTGAAGTCTGAGAAGCAAGTGCTTCACATGTTATTTAGGGGGAATCCCGGTACTGGGAAGACAACCGTTGCTAGAATGATAGGGAAATTGTTGTTTGAGATGAATATTTTATCGAAGGGGCATTTAGTTGAAGCAGAACGTGCTGATCTTGTGGGGGAGTATATCGGTCATACAGCGCAAAAGACGAGAGATTTAATAAAAAAGGCCATGGGAGGTATTTTGTTTATTGATGAGGCGTATTCTTTAGCGCGGGGGGGAGAGAAGGATTTTGGGAAGGAAGCTATTGATACACTTGTGAAGCATATGGAAGATAAGCAGCACGGTTTTGTATTAATTTTAGCTGGATATTCAAGAGAGATGAATCATTTTCTTTCATTAAATCCAGGGTTACAATCTCGTTTTCCGTTTATTATTGAATTTGCGGATTACTCGGTAAATCAGCTGTTGGAAATTGGAAAGAGAATGTATGAGGAGCGCGAATATCAGTTATCTAAAGAAGCGGAGTGGAAATTTCGAGATCATTTACATGCGGTAAAGTATTCGTCGCAAATTACATCGTTTAGTAATGGGCGATACGTACGGAATATTGTTGAAAAATCGATTCGTACACAAGCTATGCGATTGTTACAAGAGGATACGTATGATAAATATGATTTAATTGGGATATCAAGTATGGATTTAATGCTTGAAGAGGAGACGCACAGTACGTAAACTGTGCGTCTGTTTTTATGCATAAGTTCGTTTACTCTTTTTTTGCTTTTTCTTGGTGAGTTTTATGAAGACGTTCCATTTTAGCGCTCTTTTCGTGCGCTGAATTTGGATCATGTCCAAATTGGTTTACGGAGCTTTTTTGAGCTCCTTTATTAACATGGTTTGTCATTTGCATTCACCTCGCTTTAAAAATTAGTATAAACATTATGTAAAGAAAAACTCGTTAGAAAAGAAAAACCTCTTTACGATATGTAAAGAGGTTAGATTGCTATTTATGCATTGAGCGCTCCTTTGTATCGATGCGTCTATGCGGTAAATGCCATTTGTAATGAATAGAAACCATGCGGAAGCAAACAATTAAAATGAATAAGGTGTATAGAGCCCAATCGCTAACGATGACTTTAGCGCCAATCAAAAAACCGGCTAAAATCGTCCAAAACGCATATACATCAGCTCGAAGGACGAGAGGTTTTCTACGTGCTAAAAGATCACGAATAATACCGCCGCCAATGCCAGTTAAAACAGCAGCTACAATTGTAGCGCTAATTGGTAAATTTAATTTTTGGGCGTATAGAGCTCCTTGTACGGCGAATGCTGATAAGCCGATGGCATCTGTGATGTTTTCCCACTTTTTCCAATGCTTAATTAATTTATTAGGAAAAAGAAAAATGATCGTCATTGATAATAGTGCGATTTGGAATAACATGTCTTGTTGCCAAAACGCGACGATTGGATAACCGATTAATAAATTACGAAGGGCACCTCCCCCAAATGCGGTTGCCATTCCTAAAATATATACCCCGAAAATATCATAATCCTCTTCCATTGCAACAATGGCTCCGCTTAGTGCGAAAGCGATTGTGCCTATGATGCTAAAAATCTCCCATGCCATGAATTTTCTCCCCCGCTAACTAGATGAAATGTGCTTCCTCTGCTATTATATTAGAAGGTTTAAATTTCGAAAAGGATGAGTGAACATATTTGATGGAAGAAAAAGAAAAAATCATATTAGTTGGCTGTCAATTGCCACAAGATGATGATGAAAAATTTATGCATTCCATGAAAGAGCTTGCATCGCTAGCGAAAACTGCGCGAGCGGAAGTGTTAGTATCAACGACGCAAAAGCGCCCGAAGTTTCATCCGGCGACTTATATAGGAAAAGGTAAACTAGAAGAGCTTGCAGCGTTGACGGAAGAATTAGAACCAGCTGTTATTGTTTTTAATAATGAGTTAACACCAAGTCAAATTCGGAATTTATCTTCAGTATTAGATGCGAGAGTGATTGACCGAACGCAGTTAATACTAGATATTTTTGCGCAACGTGCGAAATCGAGAGAGGGTAAGCTTCAAGTAGAATTAGCTCAATTGCAATATACAATGCCGCGCCTTATGGGACAAGGTCTTGCTTTATCACGTCTTGGTGGTGGAATTGGTACAAGGGGACCGGGAGAGACGAAGCTTGAGACAGATCGTCGTCATATTCGATCTCGTATTGATGAAATAAAGAGACAACTTGCGGTTGTTGTGGAGCATCGAAAAAGATATCGTGAAAGAAGAAAAGATAATAAAGTGTTTCAAGTTGCGTTAATTGGGTATACAAATGCAGGGAAATCTACGTTGTTTAATAGGTTAACGGAAGCTGATACGTTTGAAGAAAACTTATTGTTTGCAACGCTAGATCCGACGACAAGAAAGATGCCGTTACCTTCTGGTTATACAGTGCTTTTGACTGATACGGTTGGTTTTATACAAGATTTACCTACGTCACTAATTGCTGCTTTTCGATCTACGTTAGAAGAAGCTGGGGAAGCGGATGTTATTTTACATGTTGTTGATTCAGCAGATCCTAATTATGTAGGGCATGAGCAGACAGTAAAACAATTATTGTCGGACCTTGAAATTAATCGTATTCCTATTATTACGTTATATAATAAAAAAGATAAATTGCATCAAAACTTCATTCCATTTCCGAAAAGTGATTTCTTAATGACTAGTGCTTTTGAAGAAAGTGATTTATTGCGTATAAAAGAAGCGCTAGAAACGAAGATGAAGGAAGAAATGGATGATTATCAAGTGGAAATCCCTCCGAGTGAAGGTAGGTTATTAACGCTTTTAAAGACAGAAACAATATTAACTAAAATGGAGTTTCTAGAAGATAAATTTGTATATGATTGTACAGGGTATATATTTGCTCATTCATCGCTTAAGGGGCAATTAAAGAGATTTTTAGTGGAAGAAGGAGAAAATAATGTTTGATCGTTTGAAAAATGGAGAAAAAATTGCTCCAATTGTAAAAGAAGTAGAAAGTCAAATTACAGAAATACATAAACATGTGGATGAAGTGATTGAGAGCAACCAATTTCGTGTATTAGAAAGTTTTCGTAAACATAAAATTAGCGATTCGCATTTTATTCCGACGACAGGTTATGGTTATGATGATATTGGTCGTGACACGTTAGAAAAAGTGTATGCTGATGTATTTGGGGCAGAAGCGGGTCTTGTTCGTCCGCAAATTATTTCAGGTACTCACGCAATTTCGACAGCTCTATTCGGTATTTTACGTCCAGGAGATGAACTGCTATACATAACAGGAAAACCATATGATACGTTAGAAGAAATCGTTGGTGTACGCGGAAAAGGTGTAGGCTCATTTAAAGAATATAATATTGGTTATAACGCAGTTCCGTTAACTGAAGAGGGATTTGTGGACTTTGAAGCTGTTGCAGCTGCGATCCATAGTAATACGAAGATGATTGGTATTCAGCGTTCAAAAGGATATGCTACTCGTCCGTCGTTTACTGTTTCACAAATTAAAGAGATGATTGCGTTTGTGAAAGAGATTAAACCTGATGTTGTTGTATTTGTAGATAACTGCTATGGTGAATTTATTGAAGAAGAAGAGCCATGTCATGTTGGTGCGGACTTAATGGCAGGCTCTCTTATTAAGAATCCTGGCGGTGGAATTGTTAAAACTGGTGGTTACATTGTTGGTAAAGAGCAGTATGTTGAAGCGTGTGCATATCGTCTAACATCTCCAGGAATCGGTGCGGAAGCAGGGGCATCTTTATACAGTTTGCAAGAAATGTATCAAGGTTTCTTCTTAGCGCCGCATGTAGCGGGACAAGCGCTAAAAGGTGCGATTTTTACAGCTGCATTTTTAGAAAAGTTAGGGATGAATACATCACCAGCTTGGAATGCACCAAGAACAGATTTAATTCAGTCTGTTCAATTTGATGATAAAGATCGTATGATTGCGTTCTGTCAAGCGATTCAATATGCATCTCCAATTAATTCTCATTTCACTCCATATGCAAACTATATGCCGGGTTATGAAGATGATGTAATTATGGCTGCGGGGACGTTTATTCAAGGTGCAAGTATTGAGCTGTCGGCTGATGGTCCGATTCGTCCGCCTTATGTTGCTTACGTGCAAGGTGGGTTAACTTATTCGCATGTAAAGATTGCGATTTGTTCTGCGATTGATGCGTTAATTGAAAAAGAACTATTAACAATTTCTTAAAGGAAAGCTGTCGATTTCGGCAGCTTTTTTCGTGTGAAAGTAATGATTTGTGCCATTAGAAAAAAATGAAAAAATTTACAAAAAAAATCATGTAAGAAAAGCTAACATCTATTGACACTAAACATAACATGGTATAAAATGAGAAACAGTTAAGGCGAAGGAGGAACTGAAACAATGAAAGAAGATAGACGTTCTGCTCCGCTGTTTCCAATTGGTATTGTAATGGATTTAACACAATTATCTGCACGTCAAATTCGCTACTATGAAGAGCATAATCTTATTTTTCCAACCCGTACAAAAGGGAATCGTAGATTATTTTCATTTAACGATGTAGATAAATTGTTGGAAATTAAAGATTTGTTAGATCAAGGCTTAAATATGGCCGGAATTAAACAAGTATTGCAAATGAAAGAAAATCAAACAGAAGCAGTGAAAGTAAAAGAAGAAACGAAAGAAATTTCAAAATCCGAGCTTCGCAAAATTCTTCGAGATGAACTACAACATACAGGTAGATTTAATCGGACCTCATTGCGACAAGGTGACATTTCAAGGTTTTTTCACTAAAGATAACTGATTCTGAAGGTGTTTAGAGGGACTAAGGAGGAATTTATAATGGCTAGGTACACAAAAGAAGATATTTTCCGTTTGGCGAAAGAAGAGAATGTAAAGTATATCCGTCTGCAATTTACGGACCTTTTAGGGGTAATTAAAAACGTAGAAATTCCAGTGAGCCAATTAACAAAAGCTCTTGATAACAAAATGATGTTTGATGGATCTTCTATTGAAGGTTTCGTACGTATTGAAGAATCTGATATGTATTTATATCCGGATTTAGATACTTGGGTAATTTTCCCTTGGACAGCTGAAAAAGGTAAAGTAGCTCGTTTAATCTGTGATATTTACAATGCTGATGGTACTCCATTTGATGGCGACCCACGTAACAACTTAAAGCGTGTGTTAAAAGAAATGGAAGCATTAGGATTCTCAGATTTCAATCTTGGACCAGAGCCAGAATTCTTCCTATTTAAAGTTGATGAAAAAGGAAATCCAACATTAGAATTAAACGATAACGGTGGATACTTCGACCTTGCGCCGATGGATCTAGGGGAAAACTGTCGTCGTGATATCGTTCTTGAACTTGAAGAAATGGGCTTTGAAATTGAAGCATCTCACCATGAGGTTGCGCCAGGTCAACATGAAATTGACTTTAAATATGCAAATGCAATTCGCTCATGTGATGACATTCAAACATTCAAGCTTGTTGTAAGAACGATTGCTCGTAAACATGGTTTACACGCAACATTTATGCCGAAACCATTATACGGTGTGAACGGTTCAGGTATGCACTGTAACTTATCACTATTTAAAAATGGTGAGAACGTATTCTTCGATCAAAACGGTGATTTACAATTAAGTGATGATGCTCGTCACTTCATCGCAGGTATTTTAAAACATGCGCCAGCATTTACAGCGGTAGCAAACCCAACTGTAAACTCTTACAAGCGTTTAGTACCTGGATATGAAGCTCCATGTTACGTAGCATGGTCTGCACAAAACCGTAGTCCATTAGTGCGTATCCCTGCATCTCGTGGTATTAGCACACGCGTAGAAGTACGTAGTGTTGACCCAGCTGCAAACCCGTATTTAGTAATGGCTACATTATTAGCAGCAGGTCTTGATGGAATTAAAAACAAATTAACTCCACCAGCTGCAGTAGACCGTAACATCTACGTAATGACAAAAGAAGAGCGTGAAGAAGCAGGTATCGTTGACTTACCAGCAACATTAGCGCAAGCGTTAGTTACTTTACAATCTAATGAAATCGTATGTGGCGCATTAGGTGATCATTTACTTGAGCACTTCATTGAAGCAAAAGAAATTGAGTGGGATATTTTCCGCACACAAGTTCACCAATGGGAACGCGATCAATATATGTCTCTATACTAAGAGACTCAAACCCTTGACACACAACGTGTTGAGGGTTTTTTTATTTTGTGGGTAAAACACTTTTATTTGAAAGAAGAGTAATTCACCCACAAAACACCCACAAAAAAATCAAACTTACCCCAATACATTATTCATATAAGCTTCAAACCCCGAAATGGAATCTTTATTAATTTTATCGCTGATATGAGAGTAAACGTTAGCAGTGATTTCAATACTCTTATGTCCTAATCGATCTTGAATGTATTTCATACTTGCACCAGACTCTAATAAAAGAACCGCGTGGGTGTGTCGTAATGAATGTATTTCTAGTCTAGGTAAATTCGCTTTCTTTAGTATGCGTGAGAATGCATTGAACAATGTTGATTTCGGTAAGAACTTTCCATCGACTCTTGAAAAGACCAAATCTAATTCATGTTCATATGCATCTTGTAAAACAAGCTTATTAGCATTTTGCCACTTTTTATGTTCGAGTAGCTCATCAACTAATGATTTAGGAATCATGATATTACGTTTAGAAGTAAATGTTTTTGTATCTCCGAATAATTCTTCTTTTGTTTTAGCTGTAAAATCTAATGTTTTAGAAATAGTTATGGTATGCTCTTTTAAATTTATATCTTTCCATTGTAATGCAGCAGCTTCACCTTTACGCATACCAGTATTCAGAAGCGCTTTGAAAAAGATGTAATAAATATAGTTGTATTGATAAGAAGTCTTTAAGAAAAGGGGGATGTCTTCACTTCGCATATATTTTAGCCCTTCTCTTTCTTTATTGTTCTTATTTGAAATAACTACTTCTTCACAAGGGTTGCTCTCGATTTTTTTTAAGCTAACAGCTTTTTTCATAGCATTGTTCATTGTACCGTGAATAATTTGGACTGTTCGTTTACTGTACCCCTGATCAGTTAGGGAGTTAATAAATTTTTGATACATCATTGGTTTTAGTTCTTTTAGGTTCATGTTTTGAAAGTAGGGGATGAGATGCTTTTCGATGTTACGTTCATGCAAGATAAAAGTGTTTTTCCTTACATTGTCTTGCTTAAATAATTTTAACCAGTCTCTAAGGTAATGTTTTAACGAAGTAGGAATAATCTCAACTTCTAAACCGTTTAATAATTTTTTCTCTTCTTCAGCAGCCGCAAGCTGTGCTTCTTTTTTCGTCTTGAATCCACGTTTTGATTTTTCTTTGTATTTTTGAGTATAAGGGTCTTTAAATCTTACTCGGAATTCCCAAACATCTCCGAATTTTCTGAAGCTAGCCATTATATTATTCCCTCTTTCCTTATAATTTTAAAGTGGCTAGATTAATCATCTAACCACTTTACGGGAGTCTCTTTATAACCCGAAACTTCAAATTTTATTTCACCATCAACTGTATAAATTTTTTCAACTATAGGTATCTTTGTGATTTCTTCTGATTTAACGATGGATTTTTTTCGTTTTTCTCGTTCAGCGGTTAAATCAATAATCAAAATGTCTCACCTCCTTTTAGTAAGGCTTATAAAATTCTAACAGTTCAACCGGAATATTATTTTTGTATGCTATACATGCTTTTGTATCACCAGGTTGAATGGTCTTTTTATCAATTAACAAAAGCGCAGCAAACGTGTTTGCTTCTATCTCTAATTTATCAACTGAAAAGAATGTGTTCTTACGCAGAAAAGGTGTGTTTGCATGAGTATGTAGGATTGCATGTCCTAATTCATGCGCACAAACAGTTCTTTGCATGGATGGAGACAAATGATTATTAATAACAATGAAACGATTTCTTTTTTCATATTTATAAAATCCGTTTATTTCTTCATGTAAATCCCAGGTTAGTACATTTATCTTTAAACAATCTGCAAGCTCATAGGGGTTATTCGTGTTGTATTTTGTGCAAAGTTGTTGGACTAGATCTCTTATGACGAATTTCAATGTTTTCCCTCCTAAGCTCGCATCAGTTATCGTCGGTATTACGATATTTCTTAGGCACGTATTTTTTATTGATTACTTTAGTTTGTTTCACGATGTAATCCATTGCATCTAATAAGGACTCAACGGCTTCTTCGCTCATAGGCTCACCAGAGAACATTAATCCGTCCTCACCTTGAAGATCTCTTTTTATTTCTTCCATTCTTTTTGCTATGTCTTTTTCATCTTTTGAAGTAAGGTTACTTGTTTGAGTAGCTCCATCTTCAGTGAGTAATAAATTAATATCAATATCTAAAGCGGAAGCGATTGTTCTTAATGTGTCTAAACTAGGATTGTATCTTCCACTTTCGAGATCACCTAAATACGAGCGTGAAATATTAGCTTTTTCTGCTAATGCTTTTTGCGTCATTTTTTTTTCTTTTCTGTATTTTTTTATGTTTATTGATACGTTCATAAGGCATGGTTCCCTCCTAAAATGTCGGTATTATCGACCTTTATAAAGAGTTTAATGCAAAAATGACGGAAAAACAATGAAAAACCTATTTACAATATGACGGAAATACCGTACAATTAGTTTTGTAAGGCGGTGATTAATTGATGGAACATCATGAAACACTGGGGATGATAGTCAAAAAAAGTCGTCAAAATAAAAAGTTGCGACAAATTGAAGTATCAAAATCAGCTTCTATATCTAGGAATTACCTTTCCGATATCGAGAATGACAGGTATACCCCTAGTTTGAAAACTTTTATAAGGTTAGCTTCTGTTTTGGAGCTAGACCTTAATTTATTGACACGAATGACGGAAATACAAGTTAAACATCATGAGGAGGAATCGGAATGTACGATCAGCTAGCTGTAGTAGACGAGAAGCTTTCATTAAGAGTTATAAATCAGAGTGGCAAATTGTTAGTTGATAGTAGAGAAGTCGCAAATATGATAGGTAAACGTCACACGGATTTATTAAGAAGTATTGAAAATTATATAAAAATTTTAGAAAACGCAAAAATGCGTTCTCAGAATTTTTTTGTTGAGGACAATTATACAACTGAAGGTAATAACAAGTCTTACAAAAAATACCTCTTAACTCGTAAAGGGTGTGACTTGGTAGCAAATAAATTAACCGGTGAAAAGGGAATACTTTTTACTGCTACATATGTTATGCAATTTGAAGAAATGGAGAAGCGGATACAAGGGGAGCAAGAAATGCTAGGGAACACGTACAGTCAAATCAAACTGCTAGCAACAGGAACACTTGATTTAAATAACAGAGTTACATCCTTAGAAGAAAAAATTGAAACGCAATTAACTATTGATTACGGTCAGCAACGTATTCTGGAAAAAAGTAAAGCCAAAAGAATCTACTTCTTATGGGAGAACGGACATGTAGATAGAGAAGTACATGATTCTACTCGCAAACTATTCGGGTTACTGGGACGTAATTTGAAAGATGCATTCAATGTGAATAGTTATCGGGACATTTTGAAGAAGGATTTTGAGGAAGCTTTGAACTTTATAAACGGCTGGAGACCAATGGTTTAAAAATAAGGAGGGAATAACCATGTTCAATGTTCAAATAGACGAAAATGTTGTGAAGGAATTATGCGTGGAAGAAATTCAAAAGAAGGTTAAAGAGTACGACGCTGAGTTAGCGTTTTGGGATACTAAGGAGCTTAAAAAACGTGTATGTATGTCGTGGAATACAATTCAGGATCAGTTCTTCTTTGACCCGCGGTTCCCGAAATTCAAAGTGGGTAAGAAATGGTATTTTCCAGCAAAACAAGTGCAAGCATTTTTAGTTGAATGGGCAGAAGAAAGGATGGATTAATGATGTTTACAATTGATTACAACAATGTAAAAGTATCTGATTATCTTAGACTACTAGTCCATTATAAATTACCAAATAAAAAGCAACGTCGGTTAATTGAGAATAGGTTTGTATGTCTAAATGCTCTTTTTAAAAAGGCTGGTGAATCTAGTGGGAATTGAAAATTTAGTGTTACCCGAAGATGCTGAGTTAGCGAAATCATTACGTAATAAGAAGGAGAACTACATAAAGAATCAATTTTTGTTATCTCGCATTGCAACTAAGAAAAATGTAGAGGGTAAAACCAAAGAATTCTATGAGACTTGTAAAGAGTATGAGGTATGTGGAGAAAAGGCCAAAGAGTGTGATAAGCAATTAAAGGAATTGATATTTAAAAAGAAAGAAAATGATAGAGTTCAGCTTGTTGTAGAGCGTATGCGAGAGATTGGAATTAAAGAGGATGTTATTCAAAAGGCTTTATGCAAATAAAAAGAAACCCATTGCAGTGGGTTCCATTAAAAAACAAAATCGAAATCAGTATATCACGTGGGGTGATTACATGGAAGAGTCAACAGAAAATCAATTATTAAAAAAGCAGGTTGAAACGGCTGTAAGTAGCTTGAAACTTATATCTGCACAGGAAGTAGATAACTGTAGAAAGTTAGATATAGATTATGTGATTACCATATTAACTAATAAACCGTATGGCAGTATGCCGTTCTAGGAGGCTATAAAAATATGAAACTGTATGAACTAACAAGTAATTTCAATCAATTACAGCAAATAATTGAAGACGGGGCAGATCCAGAAGTAATTAACGATACACTTCAATCAATTAGTGAAGCAATTGAAGATAAGGTACAAGGTGCAGCGTTATTGATTCGTAATATTGAAGCGCAAGTTGAAGTGATTAAGGGAGAAGAGAATCGCTTGGCTGAGCGTCGTAGGTCTTTAGAGAACAGCTGTAAAAATATTAAGGATTATTTATATCATCAGATGGTTGCTGTGGATAAAAGACGTATTAAAGGTGCATTGATAACAGTAGGTATTCAAAAGAATCCAGCAAGTTTAGATATTGCAGAGGATGCAGTTATTCCACCGGAATATATGATTCCACAAAATCCAAAAGTAGATAAAAAAGCATTGTTAGTGGCGATTAAGAATGGCATGAAGTGGGATGGTATTTCATTAAAACAAGGTGAGAGTGTGAGAATACGATGAGTGAAACTAAAAATTACTTTGCGGAATTAGCATCTATTGACGTTAGTAAGCATGTAGAGAAGAAGGGGCGTTTCAGTTATCTGAGTTGGTCATGGGCTGTAGACCAACTCTTGAAAAAACATCCTGATGCTACATGGCAAATTGTTAGGTTCGATGGATTACCTTATATGAAGACAGAAGTAGGGTACTTTGTTGAAGTTGAAGTAACGGTAAATAACATCACACGTTCACAAATTCATCCGGTATTGGATAACTATAATAAGCCAATTGCAAAACCTACGTCATTTCAAATAAACACGTCGATTCAAAGGTGTCTAGCAAAAGCTATAGCACTACATGGCTTAGGTTTATATATCTACTCGGGTGAAGATATTCCACAAGATGATGAACCAAAACAAGCAGCTAAGCAGCTAGATAACGTTCCAGAACAGGAGCAAGCTAGACAAGCAGAAGTTGCAAATGAGCAAAGAATAAAAGCTATTCATGTGCAAATTAGAGAGTTATCAGAAGTGTATAACATGCCATTTGAAGAAACCAAAAACACTGTAAAACAGTCGTTAGGAATTCAATCTTTCAAAGGAATGACAGTACAACAAGCATCCCAGTTACAAAAAACAATAACATCGTGGTTAAACGAAGCGAAAGAAAAGCAACAGCAAGCACAATAGGTGGGTGACTGAAATGAAAACGGTAGTAAGAGATGGATCAATGCCACTAGCTTTGAATAGAAGTTTAGGCACTCGATATTTACGTGATAAAAGGTTATCTGAATTACTCAAACGTTGTCGTCGTTTAGAGAATGAAGGATTTGATTATCTATTTCCTATTCGAAGGGTGTTAGAAACAATTAAACATAGAAATGATGAAAATCCTCATCTATTTAGAGGTTGCGTTGTGATGGATCGTGACCGTGGATTCTACTATGAGGTTGTTATGAGGAAGGTGAAGGGATGAGTAATTTATTAATTCATGAAGAACCATTACTTGTTCTTCCAGGACTGGCAACGAAAATTGGATTGAATGAAGCTATATTTTTACAACAGATACACTATTGGCTAAGGCGTTCCAAGCATTCTTATGATGGAAGACCGTGGATTTATAACAGTATTCCAAAATGGCAAGAACAGTTTCCCTTTTGGGGAGAATCAACCATTAAAAGGACCATTAAAAACCTTGAAAATATCAATGTATTGGTTATCGGGAACTATAACAAGAAAAAGTTTGATAAAACGAAATGGTACTCAATAGATTATACATTTCTCCGTCAGTTAGAATCGACCGACGATGAGGTCAATTTGACCCCACGAACAGGTCAAGTTGACCCGATGGAAGAGGTCAATTTGAACCGACCAATACCAGAGAATACACAGAGAGTAACAACAGAGACTACAGCAAAAGAATATATAGTCGAGATAGTAAACTATCTCAACGACGTTTGTGGTAGTAGTTATCGCTCAACATCTAAGAAAACACAGTCATTAATTAAAACTAGATTAATAGAAGGATTCACTGTGGATAACTTCAAAGCAGTGATTGATATAAAGGCTAGAGAATGGCTAAGGACGGAACAAGCAAAGTATCTAAGACCAGAAACGTTGTTCGGCACAAAGTTTGAAAGCTATTTACAACAAGGAAAGGTGGAAGGAAAACATGGCTCTAATAAAGGTAACAGATATAGCAAAGACCCTTTCGAAGAAGATGATCTTCCTTTCTGATACATGTGAGGTTTGTAAAAAAGAACGTAAACGTACTGTTAGATTCATGAAGATAAATGGTGAAGTAGTTTGCCCAGTATGTAAGTTGGCAGAAGACAATCAAAAGCTAGAAGCTGAAATGAATGTATTCCGAGATGAGAAGGAACAGAGAAAACGTAAAAGTATGTTTTACGATAAGAGTTTGATTAAAGATGAAACAATTAAACTTGCTAGATTCTCAACTTTTAAATCTGATTGTGAAGAGGATGAAAAGAATTACACCTTAGCAAAACGAGCACTTGAGGATTATTTAAATGATGTGAGGTTTAATTTAATTCTAGTTGGAAAAGTAGGTGCTGGTAAAAGTCATCTTGCCTATGCGATTGCTCATGAAATGAATGAGAATAGCGCAGGAACGGTTCTTTATGTTTCTGTATCAGAACTATTTGACTATATACGTTCTACGTTCAATGGTCAATCTGAGGAGTCTGAGCATAGCATTGTTAATTTACTAATTAGTGCAGATTTATTAGTTATTGATGACTTAGGTGCGGAACTAGGTGACATGGATGCTGCTGATCCAAAGGCGACTGCATTCGTGAATCGTGTACTGTTCAAAGTATTTGATGGAAGACAAGGGAAAAAAACAATCGTTACAACAAACCTAACAGGTGAAGCTGTTATGAAAGCTTACGATGAGCGCATTACATCTCGTATGTTCAACACATACAGGCATATTGAGTTTAAGTATACAAGGGATAAACGAAAAAGAAAGTTACCTTTTTAAAAGGGGGACCAACTGATATGACTATTACTGTAATTCGTCCTAATGTCCATATTTCAAGCGTTAGTAGTTGGGGAATGGTATTTACACCATCTCCGACAAACAACGCTGAATGGACATGTGAGGACTATAAAAATACAACGGGAAAACGGATTGAAGAAATGTTAAAGAAAGCGAAGGGGAAAGAATGAAAACATATACAGGGTTTGAAGCAATTGAAAGAATGAAAACGAATTGGATTAAAGAAAAGAATGATTTTTTTGCACACACATTAAAAAAAGGTAAGCATGAGGTTTTGGGAATTAGCAGTCAGCGTATTGTACCATCTGCAATCGGTATGAATTTCTTTTTTGAAAACGAGTTTGTAGATTATGAAAAGCCATTGAATTTAGAGTGCGGTGAAATGTTTGTTATAGAAAGTTTAAGTGATAAATGGTATGGGATTTTAAAAGAAGAAACACAAGAAAAGTATTATTTAATAATAGGGTTAAAAGTCGGTGACTATCATTTTTATGAAAATGGATGTTTCTTCAAAAAACATCAAGAGAGCACATTTCGAAAAGCAACTGATGAAGAGTTAGAAGAATTTGAGCGTTTCATGATGTTTTATAAGAAGGATCGTAAAATGGACGAGTTTAAATTAGGTGACATTTGTGAACGAGAAGATGTCCTATATAAAGTAGTTGTTCAGACTGAGGATAACAAATTTGAGGGTGTTTTAGGGTGTGTAGCAATTAATGAAAAAGATACTCCAGTAAAATACTTTCCAGTAAAAGGTATGGAATTACAATTTTGTGTCGAGGACATGGTGGGGTAATTTTGCATCAACACATCATAGATCAACTGATTGATAGAGGTATTTATAAATCCAAGGACGGGCTTCGAGATTTGTTCGAATGCTCGTTTGAGGAGTTAGTGGAAATGTTGGAGGGAGAAGGGTGAGCTTTAAAAAGGAAATGGCAATCATTTTAGTCAGCTGGATTTTAATCAGTGTGACTATATTCTTACTAAAATACAAACTTGGAGTGAACTTATAATGATTCAGTTACACACAATTACACCCGAAGAGAAGAAACAAAACTTTGATATTACGGAACTATTTGAAATGCAAAAAGAATTGGATAAACGAATTGGATATAAAGGAAATGACAAAATGGATATGTTGTTTCGTGCATTACTGGTGGAGATCAGTGAAGCATGGAATGAAACTCGAGCATTTAAGATGTGGAGTACAGGATTTGGAGTTCCTAAGAATGGTCTATTAGAAGAGTTAATTGATGGTCTTCATTTTCTCATGAATATTGTGATTGAATTAGATAAATGTACATGGAGACATGAACTCATTTCAACGTTCAGTATGCAATCAATTATGAGAAAAGATACGAGCAATGTAAATATGCTGTTCGAATGGTATATGCAAGATGTGTTGACTGCAAAAAGGGCATGGTGTCAGTACAGAGATTTAACTACAACGATGGGGCATTTGAGAAGAGCGTTTGGCATTTTCTTTCGTATTTGCTATTTGTATGGATTTACTTATGAGGATGTTATTGATTCATATAAGGAGAAGAATGCGGAAAACTTTGAGAGACAGGATAGCGGATATTAATCAAATTTGAATTTTATTAAGAAATGGGGAATGAGAAATGGCTATTGAAGCACATAAATGTAACGTTAAAGGGTGTAATGGTCTTGTAGTTTTCGAAAATGCTGATTTTGATTTACAAAATCCCGACACAATTAAAGGAGTTTATGCACTTGATAATCCTACTTGTAACGTTTGCGGAAAAGAATTTTTAGTAGTACCTAGCTATTCTGTCATTGATCTTGATGAAGAAACACAAGAATTTGAGGGAATTGAATCAGCTTGTATTACTGAATGGCAGAATCAAAAATTTTAACCAAAGCGTTATTTGGTAAACAACTTTCATAAATAAAAAAATCGTGTATCAATACTTTTTGTACACGATCCATTAAAAATTATGTCTTGTACATTTAGTCTATGTTTGTCTTATACAAAAGGTGAAATGTGTGAATAAAAACTTCAATTTATCGTAGAAACACTTATCAAAACTAATGTATATATTTAATGAACAAGAAGCCCCTTCAAATTATTTATTGAAGAAGCTTCCAAAAGTGAATTATTAACTATTTTTGAGAATAGTTTTATTTAAAATTAATCTAATTTTTCAATTACAATCGAAGCATTTATATTTGTTTGTGTTCCACCTGCTAAAGTCTGCAAAGTAACTGCAGCAGCGGAAGTATGATTATTAAGGGTGAGAATATCACCTGCGGCTAAAGTGAGAACTGTTTGCCCATTGTTTTGTTGAGTACCTGCACCTGATCCATAAACGGAGTTGGTAACGGGAGCCCCATTTAAAAAGAGGGCAAATTGATTAGGCTCAACTCCTGATACAGAAAAAGAAATTTTATAATCTCCTGCATTAAGAACCATTAATTGAGAAGTTCCCAGCGTATGAGTAAAACCAGATGTCATTCTACCATGTGAATTAAAAAGAATAGGTGCTTCTAAGGCAACAACTTGAGCTGCTGTATTGAAAACATAAGCATAATGAGATAACCCAGATACTGTAAGTCCGGTAGGTCCAGTAGCTCCAACAATTCCTGATAATCCGGTAGGTCCAGTAGGCCCAGTAGGCCCAGTAGCTCCAATAATTCCTGATAATCCAGTAGGTCCAGTAGGCCCTGGAGGTCCACCAGAAGGTCCGGTTGCTCCAGTTATTCCAGAAGGTCCAGTAGGTCCTGGAGGTCCAGTAGCTCCAATAATTCCTGATAATCCAGTAGGTCCAGTAGGCCCTGGAGGTCCACCAGAAGGTCCAGTAGCTCCAGTTATTCCAGTAGGTCCAGTAGGTCCAGTAGGCCCTGGAGGTCCACCAGAAGGTCCAGTAGCTCCAGTTATTCCAGTAGGTCCAGTAGGCCCTGGAGGTCCACCAGAAGGTCCTGTTGCTCCAGTTATTCCGGTAGGTCCAGTAGGCCCTGGAGGTCCACCAGAAGGTCCTGTTGCTCCAGTTATTCCGGTAGGTCCAGTAGGCCCAGTAGGCCCTGGAGGTCCACCAGAAGGTCCAGTAGCTCCAGTTATTCCGGTAGGTCCAGTAGGTCCTGGAGGTCCACCAGAAGGTCCTGTTGCTCCGGTTATTCCGGTTGGTCCAGTAGGTCCTGGAGGTCCACCAGAAGGTCCTGTTGCTCCGGTTATTCCGGTTGGCCCAGTAAATCCTGTCGCTCCAGTTATTCCAGTAGGCCCTATTTGAGGCAAAGGAAAGGCACATGGAAAGGGTATGTGACAATTATTTTTAAATTTACTCATTTTTACACCTCCCTTATAAATTAACTACCAATTTATATTTATACTTTAACAACTTATGAGTAAACAGACACACGGGTGTAAGGAAAAAACCTATAAAAATTACATAAAAGGTTTTAAGAGCAAGCCTCTATTTCACATTCCATACCAAAAAGAGCACCATATATAAGTGCTCTTCGGACCAAAACTCTTAATGTAAAAGAGTACGTGATACCATATGTAATTTTTTCATGAGGCGTGAAGGATTTGAACAAAAACGCTATTTTAATAGAAAAGGCGGTCGGAGAAATGAAAGTTGTTGTAACAATGAATTCGTTTGGTGTTACTACGTCAGAAGAAATTGAAATAAACGATCCGGAAAAGGTAGATAGAGAAGTTGAACAGTACGTTAGAGAACAAATTTCTTATGATTACGAAATTGTAGAAGAGTAAACAAAAGGAGACCGGGAAATGAAAATGTTAGATCTATGTTCGGGAATTGCAGGAATAAGCATGGCTGCGGATTGGGCTGGGATTGAAACAGCAGCCTTTTGTGAAATAGAAGGGTTCAATCAGAAGGTACTTAGAAAGAACTATCCTAACATTCCTATTTTCCCGGATTTATATAAACTTACGAAACAATCATTAATAGAGGGAGGTGTTGACGTTGATTCAATTGGAGTTATTTCCGCAGGATATCCCTGTCAGGGAGAAAGTCTTGTTGGTAAGCGAAGGGGTGCAGAAGACGAAAGATGGTTATGGCCAGAAGTCTTCCGACTCATTAGAGAACTCAGACCCACTTGGTTTATTGGAGAAAATGTTGCTGGACACGTCACAATGGGCTTGGACACCGTTTTCTCCGACTTGGAAGGAGAAAACTACTCGACAAGGACATTCGTATTACCGGCTGTCAGTGTCGGCGCGCCACATCAAAGATACCGGACATTTATTGTTGGCCACTCCAACGACCAGTCAAAATTACAAGCCGATCCGAGAGTTGTGCCCTTCAGAAGCAAACGGCAGCCACGGAAAAACATTACCGGGATCAATCGGGGAACACTTTCCAGAACATATTGGGAAGAAAATAAACCCACAGTTTGTGGAATGGATGATGGGACTGCCACAAGATTGGACGAAGATAGATTGAGATTCTTAGGCAATGCAGTAGTACCTCAACAAATCTATCCAATATTTGAATCGATAGCAAAGATTGAAGGTTTATTATAAAAATTTCATTTTGTAGAAACAAAAACCCTAGTTTCCTAGGGTAATGGTATAACAGCTCAATATATTTTATTCTTTTATATCGTAACGTAATATTACGTTGAAAACATCAGGTAAATTTAACCAAATGTAGAAAAAGAGCAGCTAGCAAAAGCTACCTGCTTAATACAGAGAAGAGAAGAGAAGAACTACAGGGACAGTTAAATGAGTTCTGGCTTATCGCCTGTGTATAGTATTTGCGAATTATTAAATTTTATTCAGGAGGAATGGATTTGAAAAGATATCGCGTTGAATTTACTGAAACTAAATCTTATGAAGCATTTGTGGAAGCACCTGATCTAGATAAAGCAATTGATAAAGTACGTAATGGTCTTGTGGAGGATGAAGAACTAATTGAAAAAGATGTACTTACAGAATAAGAGCAGCTAGCAAAAGCTAACTGCTCAGTCTTGAAGAAGATTTAAATGGTTACAGTACATTAAAGATGGGTTATCTATAGTATGGACGGGATATTGAGTTTTATTCAGGGGGGAGAAGGAAGTGAATAAATTTAAGCTGTCCCAACTTGATTTTGGTCTGCAACATCAGCATCAAATGTGTTTGTTGCACTAACACCGCTAAAGGTATTGACAACAAAACCAACATTTGATGCCCCTGAACCATTATAAGATTTTGTATTCTCTTTTGGAGAAACGTTATAAAAATCGCCTAAGTTGAAAGAACCAGCACTATTTTGTACGACAAGGTTTGCTACAACTGATGGCATAGTATTCACCTGCTTTCCTAGAAAGTATTTAAATTAGCATATGGTGTATTTGTCTAGAGGTTCATTTGGATCTAAGAATTCGAAGTTATGGCTTATGAAGATTTTAATAAAATAATCCTTTTAAAGAAATGGAGATTTATAAATGGGAAAAAGTCAAAGAGATAAAGGAATGAGACGTGAAAGAGAATTTGCTAGTTTGATAGGCGGTGCTCGTGTACCGCTCTCAGGAGCGATGGACGGGTATTCAAATGATGTGAAAGGTTTAGGTCTTGAGTGGGAAGTAAAAGCGAGGAAAGAAGGGTTCAAGACGTTATACAACTGGTTAGAGGATGAACGTGAACAGCCAGATGCATTAGCGATAAAAGCGGATAGAAAACCGTGGTTGGTAGTTATGCCGTTGAATACATTTTTGAAAATGGTGAAGGAGTGAGAGTATGTTGGATATTGCCCTACCTGTTCTTAACAAAGAGCAGACAAAGAAGAATGTGCTTCAAGCTTTGAAAAAGTATCATCTATTTTTATCAAGTGTAGATGAAAGTGATATAAATTGTGTTCAAAATAATAAGGTGATCAGCATGAGTAAAACAGCTTTAGAACGAATCAACTATATTCAAGAAATAAGAAAAGGCGTAGAGAAATTGAATGCATGGGATAAGCAGCTAATTGAATTAGCTTATCTAGGGAAAGAGAAACCTAGCTGGGTAAAGATGTGTAGGATATTGAATATGTCTCAACCAGATTATTATAGGAAGAGGAATAAGGCATTGTGTGAGCTGGCTTATAAGTTGGGAATTGAGGTAGAGGGAAAGGATAGTAAATGATACGAAAAAATATTTTAAGGACATGAAGAGTAACCCTCTGTATAAAAGGAGGGTTATTTTTCATATTAAATAAAAAGTCCCTGTAATCGTACACTTTCATAAAAAGCTATTCTAATAAGGTCATTTGCTGAGCAGATTGCAGGGGCGCTAGAACTACAACAAACTGGGCAAGGTGCACCATTATTATATGATAAATGATTAATATCTGAAGTAGGTTGACCATCAGAAAGAAAGCGCCAGGAAAGATCATATTTTCTAATGCTTATAATATAAATTACTTCATTGTTTGTCCTCTTATGTTTACTGATGATTTCTAATGCGCCAGTGCTTAATTCATCAAAATCAAAATCCAAATTGTTTATCTCCTTCCGTAAAAAATATAAATTCTAAATAATTATACGATAAATGTTTGAAGTTAAAAACATATTTCCGTAATAAGGGATTCTACTAAATATTTAAAGTATATGTTACAATTTCGTTGGAATTATCATCCATATTTTTGAGTGGGGTGGAAGGAAATGAAATTAACTACTATTAAGTTAGAAAACTTTCGTTCCTATCATGGGGAAGTTGTTATTGATATTAGTAATTTTACAACTTTAATTGGTAGAAATGATGCAGGCAAATCTACAATTTTAGAAGCTTTAGAAATTTTTTTAATGCTGAAATTGTAAAACCAGATACGAATGATGTTTGTAAATTTTCTGGGGGAACTAGCTTTTCAATCACATGTTGTTTTAGTGATTTACCATCAAGTATTATAATTGATGATTCAGTTCCCACATCATTTAACAGAGAATATCTATTGAATAGTAATGGAGAGTTAGAAATTAAAAAAGTATATAATTGCTCAGCTGTAAGAATTATACCTAAAGTATTTTTAAATACAGTAGTTCCTGATATTCAGGAAATGCATGAATTGGTTACTTTTAATAATTTATCTTTAAAAGCGATAGCTAGAAAACAAGATATTAATGAAAGTCTTTATACGAAAACATCGAATGTCTCTTTAAGAGACGCTATTCGAATGCATTTGCGTGATAAAAATCCTGATGTTGGAGATAGGGAATATTTATTAGAGATAAGTGGTACTAACAAAAATTTAAAAGAAATACATACGAAGATTGGGAAACTCTTACCGCACTATGCACTTTTTCAAGCTGATCGTCCAAGTAGGGATGAAGACAGTGAGGTTCAAAATCCCTTAAAGCTTGCAATTAAAAGTGCTATAGACCAAGTTGCTCCTGAATTAGAACGAATTAGAGAAAAAGTCCAAGATGAAGTATTGGACGTTGCAAATCATACCTTAAGGAAATTGGAGGAAATGGACCCGAAATTAGCTCAACAATTAATTCCTCAACCTAAAAAAGAACCGGAATGGCATAAGATATTTAACTTTACGTTAGATGGGGATAATGAAATTCCAATTAATAAAAGAGGAAGTGGCGTTAGACGGTTGATACTATTGAATTTCTTTCGTGCTCAAGCTGAACGTGATTCCCAAGAAAAAGATATTATATTAGCTGTGGAAGAACCAGAAACCGCTCAACATCCAAATAATCAAAGGAAGTTAGTAGAAACTTTAATGTCATTATCAGGCGAACAAAATTATCAAGTGTTAATTACAACGCATGTTCCTGCAATTGCAGAGATGCTTCCTGTGGATTCATTAAGATATATAACGGAAGAAAATAAAGAAAGTAAACGAATTACAAATTCTAATGATGAAGTTTACTTACAAATAGCTGAGCAACTTGGTATATTGCCAGATAAAAGAGCAAGTGTATTTTTGTGTGTAGAGGGTAAAAATGACGTTTCATTTTTAAAACATATAAGTAGGGTACTATATTCTGAAGGAGAAATAGGTTTTCAACTAGATGAAAACAGTGAGATTGTTATTTTTCCAGTAGGAGGGTGTTCAAGTCTAAAACAGTTTGTTTTTGAGCATTATTTAAAAGAATTTAATTTACCGTATATATATATAATGGATAAAGATGATAAAGAAGCAGATCATAAAGATTTTAGGCAAATTCGCGAAAAACTCTCGGGTTTGAATAATAATTCTGAGCTATTTGTTACTGAAAGAAGGGAAATGGAGAATTATTTATGTCCTGAGCTAATAAAAAGGTTTGTTTTTGATAAATATAGATTTGCAGAAGAAGTTTCTTTTGAATTGAATATAAGGCAGGAGACAAATGTTCCTAAAATAATTCAAGAGTTTTTAAAGGGTAATGAGCATTTGCTAGGATCTGCAAATGCTCCAAGAGAGGAGACAATAAAAGGCTGGTTAAATGGTACGATAGCTACACGTATGACAGTCGATAAGCTAAAAGACTTAAATGTATATGAAGAAATCAAAAGGTGGTTTGATAAGATGGAAGAGTTATCTCGTGTCAGAGTATAACTAACAACACTGAAAAACTTTCATGAAATATGTTATTTATGCGATGAAATCTTGCTGAATTTTAAACAATAAACTGATAAAAATATGATAAGAAACCTTATAATTATCATTGTAATATAAAAGTGTCATAAGAACTGCCACGGAAATGGTACTGTATGTTGTTTCTTGATTTATCTAAATTTCTCGGGCTAGGGCAATTAATTATAGTTTACTCACGAATAAACGTAAGTAAGGGTCCGACCAACGGGGGAGAGGGTTACACCTCTCTTTGAGCCGAGGATGTTCCTTCCGAATGTCCAATTGCTAATCATACTTTCCTCGGTTCAAAGAGGCGTGGGGCACCTCAACACTTTATTTCTCTCTTGAACTTTACCAAACTAATTAGAAGCATCAGCTACACTTACAGATTTGTGTCTATGAGGAACGGTTTTCCGTTTCTCTGACTGTATAAGTGGAATTCACTTGTGTAGTGAGAGAAGCGTAGAAATTAAATATGAAAGTAATAAAAGAACACTGTTATGTAGAGAAGTACAGTCTATATACGGTGTTCTTTTTTGTTTATAAGGAGGGGATAGGTTATGCAGGATTTGATTAAGCAATATAACACGACTTTAAGACAATTGAGGGAAGCACAGAAGGATGCTAAAGAGGAAGATGTAAAGATTCTCACTGATATGATAAGTGACATTACTTATTCCTTAGAATGGATGAAAAAAGCGAGAAGACCGGGAAATCGCAGAGGGGTTGAAAGGTTAGCTGCATATCAGAGGGAAAGAGCGTGTGATCCATTACTGATGCAAAGATATTTTCGTAGCATGGATGATAATTTATATGAGTGGGACAATCATCAGCAAGAACATGCAATTGGTGAGTGGGATAAGATTAGATTAGAGGATGCTTTATCATTGTTAACGGAACGGGAGAAAGAAGTATATTTAATGTCTAGAGGATATTGTTTAACATACAGAGAGATTGCTAGATACCTAAGCATTACATGTAGTACAGTACAATCTATGATAGATCGTGCTGAAAAGAAGATAGCAAGACAGATAAATGAGAGCCTCTTCTGCAATTGCGGATGAGGCTTTTTTATATAAGCAAATAAAAAATATCTATTATTTTTATTTACTTATATAATTATAGTGATAGAACTGACAGGAAGGGGATTAATTTGGAATTAGCGTACATATGGATTAAAGATTTTAGAGAAGGTTTAATAAATGAACAGGGATTTAATTTTGATAATCAATATAGATATCAGTGTAAAATAAGGAACGAAAATGAATATGGAATTTATGTGAAAGAAAATTTGAATTATATCGAAGACTTTTTTAATAGGGTATTAGAATCTAAGGAGCCGAATGCTAACATCCAAAATGTTACAGCTATTGTTGGTCAAAATGGTGCTGGGAAATCTAGTATACTGGAGTTTATTAAGGATAAGATTAGAGAAAAAGAGACTGCCTCTGATAAAATAGTTGGAAATAGAGATATGGAAAATGCAGAAGAGTATATATGCATTTTTAGAGAATGTATAGATGATGAAAAAAATATTATATATCTCATTCAGCAAAGTTTAAAGTTAATATTATTTTAGATGATAATATTAATTTTAATTTTGAATATACACCTCAGAAAGAATTTCGAGAAAATCTAACTAATACAAATCTAATTTATTTTTCTAATGTTTTTGATTGTAAAGATGAATATTCAAGTAATAAATTGTTAAATATTTCTACAAATTATTTAGCTGCTACTCCTTATAAAAAAGTTCAAAGTATAGTGGCTGAAGGCACTAATTATAAGTTTGGGGAAATGAAAAGGCAAATTCAGTTTGTTTATGGGATGACCGGCACATATAATCAATTGCCGTTACCGTTTATTTTACCTAATCAAGTGGATATATTCACAACTAGAGGAGCTATAGTTCCTTTGGAGGATATGTCACAACACTCAGAATTACATGGTTATCTCTATTCACAATTAGGTAACTTTAAGAGAAATAAGGATTTTAAGATGTTTAATATTAAGGGAAGAGGTGAATACAAGGTAAATCGGTTTGCGGGGGTAATAATTGGGCATATACTTTATGAGATAGAAAGAAGTGAATTCCGACATAAGCTTATAGATATTCACTTTGATTTTAATGATAATAAATTAAATAACAATTATAGAAATAAATATTTTGAATTAATTAGAGGGATTTTAGAGCTTGCGAGAATAATTAGTGAGAAGGATGAAGAGTTGATTGTCTTTTCTGATATGTTAAAGGCGTTGGCTTCGCTAATGATACAATACTACAAATATGATTTTAATAAAGTATCTCCTTATTATGGTAGAATGATTCTTGATTTAACCTATAATACAAATGGAATAGACAAAGAAAGTCTTAAAAGATTTATATATAATTATGAAAAAGCATGTATCAATCATGAATTCCTTAAATTTTCATGGAGAAGTATGAGTAGCGGAGAAATGGCTTTATTAAATATATATGCACGTTTTTATTTTTTGCTTAGCTTAAAAGATATACAAGAAAATCCTGAAAATGACCTAATAATTCTGATTGATGAGGGAGAGGTTTATCTGCATCCTCATTGGCAAAGTCAAATTATTAATAGTTTAATAGATTATTTTTCTATAATTTTTAAAAATAAAGCTGGATTAAAGCAAAGGAATATCCAAATAATACTTACTTCAAATTCCCCATTTGTGGTATCAGATTTACCAAGTATGAACATTATTTTTTTGAAAAAGGAAGGGGATAAAACAGTAGTAGTAGATGGATTAGAAGATTATCATCAAACTTTTGCTGCAAATATCCATTCATTATTATCGCATTCTTTCTTTATGGAGGATGGTGTGACCGGCACTTTTGCTAAGAGAAAGATAAATGAAATTATAGATTTACTTGTAAATAAAGATATTAATACAATTTTACAAAATGAAAAGAAAATCGAAAAGACGATAAACTTGATTGGAGAACCATTAATTCGTAATAAACTGTCACAGATGCTGAGTGATAAATTGTCTATTAGAATGATGAGTGTTGAACGTGAAATTAAAGATTTAAAGGCACGTTTGGAAGAATTGGAGAGATGGAAAGGTGATAAAAATAAAGCGTGACAATTTGCATCCTCTAGCTAGAAGGCACTATGAAGAGTATTTTAAGAAAAAAGGTTTTTTAGAAAAGTTAGAGCAAATTGTAGAAGTAGAAGAAAACCTTACATGGAGAAAATTTTTTATTACTATAAGAAATCAAATTGAAAACATTATCATGGGTAATCC